>CAWGKA010000001.1:0-33448 GCA_963823045.1 uncultured Alphaproteobacteria bacterium
TGACACGCGCTCTGGCATTTGCCGCGCTGGCTGTGGCCCTGGCGGCCACGGATCCCGCCTCGGCGCAGGATACGGCTTCCGGCTTCACTCCGACGACGTTCGAGCTGATGCAGACGAACGGCCGGGCCGTGATTGTCGGCACTGCCGAGCCCGGAGCGATCATTGAACTGCTGGAGGGCGATGTCGTGGTCGCCCGCGCCGAGGCGAACGATCGCGGCGAGTGGATCGTCGCGCCCGACGGCCTGGCGCCGGGAACGCACGCACTGACCGTCCGCACCATTTCCGCTAACGGCCACTACCAGATCGCGGCGCGGGAAGGGGTCAGGCTGGACATTGCAGAGGAGAGCGCCCCTTCGGGGGCCGCGGCTTCGCTCCCCTTCCGCCGCCCGCGTCCCCATCGGCACCAACGCCATCGGGCCAGGCCCTCACGATCGCCGACTTCGCGATCACCATCGACGTCAGCGCCGGTTCCGGCGCCACGATCGAAGGGGCGATCGGTTATCCGCAGCTTGCCGTCGTGCTCCCCGGCAATTCCCCGTGGCGGCTCGCCGAGCGCTACTACGGCACTGGCACGCTCTATCAGCTGATCCTCGACGCCAATCGCGACGCCATCCGCCGCGCCGGAACGATCTTGCCCGGCATGACGCTGCTCATTCCCGATCCCGCGGGGCGCTGAGGTGACAGACGTCTTGGCAGTCTGCGCTTGCACTTGCCGGCGCTTCACCCGACATGGGGCGGCAATGCCCCAGCTCCGAGTCATTCCTAGCCATGCGCCGAGCCATGCCCGTTTCGGACCTGCCACCACGGCCGATCTCGGCCGACCGTGGTGCGACGCTCGCCGCCATGCGCAATCTGTGGCCCTACATCTGGCCTCATGACAGGCCGGACCTGAAGCGCCGCGTGGCGATGTCGATCGCCGCGCTGGTGGCGGCGAAGATCGCGACGGTCTTTGTGCCGTTCCTCTACAGTTGGGCGACCAATGCGCTGGTGCCGACCAATAGCGGGCCCGATGCTGCCGTCGCGCTCGCGGTGGCGACGCCGGTCATGCTGGTTGTCGCCTACGGTCTCGGCCGCACGCTCAACACGGCCTTCACCCAGCTGCGCGATGCGCTCTTCGTGCGCATCAGCCAGCACGCCGTTCGCCAGCTTGCCGCCCGCGTCTTTGCTCACGTCCACGCGCTTTCGCTGCGCTACCACCTCCAGCGCCAGACCGGCGGGCTGGCACGGCTGATCACGCGCGGCGTCAACGGCATGAAATCGATGGTGCGCCACACCATCCTGACGACGCTGCCGACGATCCTCGAATTCGTCTTCGCCGCCGGCATCATCGGCTACCATTTCGGCCTCAGCTATCTCGCCGTCGTCCTGGTGATGATCGTGATCTACGTCTGGTTCACGGTGAAGACGTCGGACCGGCGCATCACCATCCGCCGCGAAATGAACCAGTCCGACGCCGACGCCAACACCAAGGCGATCGACGCGCTCCTCAACTACGAGACCGTCAAATATTTCGGCAATGAGGCGCATGGAGGCCGAGCGCTACGACGCGGCGATGGAGCGCTATCAGACCGCCGCGATCAAGACCGGCACCTCGCTCGCCTGGCTCAATCTCGGCCAGGCCATGATCTTCACGCTTGGCATGACGATCGTGATGGCCATGGCCGCCTCGGACGTCGTCGCCGGCAACAAGACGGTCGGTGACTTCGTCCTCGTCAACGCGCTGCTGATCCAGCTCGCCAGCCCGCTCAACTTCATCGGCATGATCTACCGCGAACTCCGACAGGGCCTCGCCGACATCGAGGCGATGTTCGAGCTCCTCGCGGTGCCGGGCGAGATCGTCGACAGGTCCGGCGGCACCGCCGCTCGTCGTCCGCGAGGGCGCAGTCCGCTTCGAGGATGTCAGCTTCCACTACAATCCCGATCGCGAGATCCTGAAGCATGTCAGCTTCGAGGTTCCGGCCGGGCACAGCGTCGCCATCGTCGGGCCGTCGGGCGCCGGCAAGTCGACCATCTCGCGACTCTTGTTCCGCTTCTACGACGTCACCGGCGGGCGCATCACCATCGACGGCCAGGATATCCGGGACGTCACGCAGAAATCGGTGCGCGCCGCGATCGGCATGGTGCCGCAGGATACCGTGCTCTTCAACGACACCATCGCCTACAACATCCGCTACGGACGCCCGTCGGCCAGCGAGGACGAGGTTCATGCTGCCGCTGCCGCGGCGCAAATCGCCGATTTCGTTGCCGCCCTACCGGACGGCTACGATACCGAGGTGGGCGAGCGCGGGCTGAAGCTCTCCGGCGGCGAGAAGCAGCGGGTCGCCATCGCCCGCACCATTCTCAAGGGACCGCAGATCCTCGTCCTCGACGAGGCGACCTCTGCCCTCGACACCCACACCGAGCGCGAGATCCAAGGTGCGCTCGATCGCGTTGCCGCCGAACGAACCACGCTGATCATTGCCCACCGCTTGTCCACCGTCATCCACGCCGACCAGATCCTTGTCCTCAAGGATGGCGAGATCGTCGAGCGCGGCACCCATGGGGCGTTGCTCGATGAGGGCGGTCTCTACGCCTCCATGTGAAATCGTCAGCAGGAGGCGGCCGCGGCGGCGGAACGGCTGCGCATCGCCCGCGAGGCGGATGGCGACGGCCTCCTTGTCGCGACAGAAGAATCGGTGCCAGCGGCGGAATGACCACAGGCAGTATCCCCGGCAATCCCTTCACAGCGGCGGTCATTCGTGCTTGATCATCGCTTCGCAACACAAATGTGACGGTTCAGCGCCGGCGATCGGGTAGCGGATGAACTCAGTGATCAACTCGATTCGGAAGGCCTTCGTGCCGGTGCGGTATGAAGGGCTGCCGTTCATTGTCATCGCGGCCATCATTGCCATCCTTCTTGGCCTGCTATGGCAGCCCTTCTTCTGGATCGGCGCAGTCATCACCGGGTGGATCGCCTATTTCTTCCGCGACCCGCCCCGCGTTTCCCCGCAGGACGCCAATCTCGTTCTCAGTCCCGCCGATGGCACCGTTTCTTCCGTCGGGCCGGCGATCCCACCGCCTGAGCTCGACCTCGGCACCGAGCCGCTGCTTCGCGTCTCGGTGTTCATGAGCGTCTTCAATTGCCATGTGAACCGGGCCCCGGTGGCCGGACGGGTCACCCGCGTCGCCTACAAGCCGGGCAAATTCGTCAACGCCGACCTCGACAAGTCGAGCGAGGACAACGAGCGCAACTGTGTCGTCGTCGAGACCACTCATGGCGCGGTCGGCGTGGTGCAGATCGCCGGTCTCGTCGCGCGCCGCATTCTGTGCTGGTCGAGCGAGGGCGACGAACTGCTTGCCGGTCAGCGCTTCGGCATGATCCGCTTTGGCTCGCGGCTGGATGTCTATCTGCCGAGCGAGGCGGCGATCACCGTCAGCGTCGGCCAGACGGCGGTGGCCGGTGAGACGACGATCGCCTGGTTCGGCGGCGTCGCCGGCTGGACCGTGAGGACCGATTGATGGCCCGATCCGCGACGCCCTTTCCGAACGAACGGCGCCCGCAATCGCCGCGCCCGCCCCAGTTTCGGCAGGTGCCCGTCCGCCACCTCATTCCCAACATGGTCACGCTGCTGGCGCTCTGCGCCGGGCTCACCGCCATTCGCTACGCCTTCGAGGGGCGGTATGACGTTGCCATATATGCGGTGCTGTTCGCTGCCACTCTGGACGGGCTCGACGGCCGCGTCGCTCGTCTGCTGCGCTCGACGTCGCGCTTCGGCGCACAGCTCAATTCGCTTGCGGACTTCGTCAATTTCGGCGTCGCACCGGCGCTGATGCTCTACACTTGGGCTCTGCACGATCTCAATTCCATCGGCTGGATCGCAGGCCTCATCTTCGCGAGTTGCGTCGCGCTTCGCCTGGCGCGCTACAACGCCGCGCTGGAGGGCCCGCGGCGGCCCTTCTGGCAGGCGGCCTATTTCGTCGGGGTCCCTGCGCCGGCTGGCGCCATCATCGCCATGCTGCCCCTCTACATCGAGTTCCTCGGCGCACCGCATGGCGGTTGGACCGCGCCGATAACGCTGATCTACCTCGTTACGGTCGGCGCCCTGATGATCAGCCGCATCCCGACTTGGTCGGGAAAGCTGATCGGCAGGGTAGTTCCGCGCGACCTTGTCGCGCCGCTGCTGATCGTCGTGGTGATGATCGTCGGTTTGTTGTTCAGCTTCACCTGGCTGGCGCTGACGATCGCTTCGCTGATCTATCTGGCGGCGCTGCCGCTCTCATGGCGTGCCTGGCACGACCACATGCTGGCGGCTTCGGCGCCAGCAACTGAAAGCGCGAACGTCGAGCCGCTGCCGCTAAGACCCCGTCCGGTCGGTCGCGGCGAGAGCCGGAAAAGCGTCCCATAGCGCATTCAGCGCTGCCGACGCGTTCGGCTCCTGCATCAAATGAAGGGCGTAGCGCAGATCGGCGATCTGGCTGTCGAGGGCGACCCTCGCGGCTTCCCTCGTAGCAATGGACGGCTGCGGCATGGTCCCTCCCGCCAATCGGAAGCAGCAGATCCCTCGACCCTGACCGGCGGCAGTTAAGCCCGCCTTACCGCGCCGGCGCGCAATTTAGTCGAATGGCGGCGGCGGTGGGTAAGTGTGGACGGCGCCATTCGGGTCGGTGACGGCATAGCCGTCTCCGAGCATGTCCTCGACGAAACGCGGCCCCACAGGCACCTTGCCGAACCCGCCGGGAATATCGAGCACATAGGTCGGCTGGGCGATGCCCGACAGCCGGCCGCGCAGGCTGCGCAAGATCGCCCGGCCTTCCTCGATCGGCACTCGGAAATGGGACGTGCCCGGCGCAAGGTCGAGTTGGTGCAGATAGTACGGACGCACGCCTAGCTCGACGAAACGGCGCATCAGAGTTTCCAGCGCAGCCACGCTGTCATTGACGCCTTTGAGGAGCACGGTCTGGCTGACGAGCGTAACGCCCGCCCGGGCGAGCCGCTTGAGCGCCTTTTCGGCCGCCGGGGTCAGCTCGCGCCGACGATTGCAGTGGACCGCGAGCCACACCGATTTCGATGCGTTCCCCAGCGCGTCGGCGAGTTCCTGCGTCACCCGCTCCGGGTCCACGATGGGCACGCGGCTATGCCAGCGCAGAACCTTGACGTGCTCGATCGGCTCAAGCGCCGAAACGATCTCGCGAATGCGGCGCGGAGACAGCATCAGCGGATCGCCGCCGGTGACGATCACCTCCCAGATTTCCGGATGTTCCCGGATATAGGCAAGCGCCGCCGATAGGTCCGCGGCCGAGAGCGCTTCGCCGCCGGGGCCAACGGTCTCCCTCCGAAAGCAGAAGCGGCAATAGACGGGGCAGGTGTGGATCGGCTTCAGCAGCACGCGGTCGGGATAGCGGTGGACGATGCCCTTGACCGGCGAATGCGCGATGTCGCCGATCGGGTCGGCGCGTTCCTCGGGCCGGACATCGAGTTCCCGCGGATCGGGCAGGAACTGCAGGCCGATCGGATCGTCCGGATCACCGCGGTCGATCAGCGCCGCCATCTCGGGGGTGATGCCGATTGCATAGCGCGCCGCCACTGCGTCCAGCTCGGGCGAAGCTTCGATCAGCTTCGCAGCGGCGAGCTCGGCAATGGATCGGTGGGCAGCGGCCATCAACGGCTCCTAGCGCACCAGCACCGTGCGGCGCTACTGCCCGAACGGATCGGCGACCGGCGTCCACTGCACGTCGTCGACACGATCGGCGCCGACGCACAGCATCACCAACCGGTCGAAGCCGAGCGCGACACCAGCGGCCTCCGGCATGTGCTCCAGCGCCGCCAGGAAATCCTCGTCGATCGGATAGCGCTCGCCATAAAGCCGCTCCTTCTCTGCCATGTCGGCAACGAAGCGGCGGCGCTGCTCCTCGGCGTCGGTGAGTTCGCCGAAGCCATTGGCGAGTTCGACGCCGCAGGCGAACAGCTCGAAGCGCTTGGCAAAGCGCAGGTCGTCATCCCGCCGCCGCGCCAAGGCCGCCTCTGGCGCCGGATAGTCATGGAGCAGCGTCGCGCGCTCCATGCCGAGATGTGGCTCGATCCGTTCGGCCATCACCCGGCTGAAGATGTCGGACCATGTGTCGTCATCGGCGACGCGAATGCCGGCAGAGCGTGCTGCCTCCGCGATCGCCTCGTGGATCGGCGTCCCATCCGATTGCATCGTCGCGGCAAGATCGATCCCGGCACGCTCGGCGAAGGCCGAGGCGACGCTGAGCCGCTCCGGCTTGGCGCGCGGATCGATCTCGGTGCCGCGATGCCGAAGCCGACGCGCGCGGATAGCGCCAGCGGCAACGCGAAGGATTGCCGCCGCGTCTTCCATCGCCTCCTCATAGCCCGTGTCGGCGCGATACCATTCCAGCATCGTGAATTCCGGAGCGTTGAGAGCGGTTTGTTCGCGATTGCGGAAGGCCGGGGCGAAGGTGAAGATCTGCCGCTCGCCCGCCGCAAGCAGCTTCTTCATCGCGAATTCGGGCGAGGTGTGAAGATACATCGGCGCCCGCCGCCCATCGCCGGAGATCAGTTCGGTGGCGAAGGCGTGCAGATGCGTCTCATTGCCGGGCGAGACCTGCAGAGCCGCCGTCTCGACCTCGACGAAGCCTTGCGCCCAGAACCACGCGCTCAGCGCCGCCTTGATGCGGTTTCGCTGCATCAGCCCGGGACGCCGCGCCGCATGGCGCTGAGGCTCCCACCAGGGCGAACCACCCGTCACCAGCACGCTCCGGCCGCGGCCCGGCGAAGCGATGCCTTTCTATTTTCGCTGCTGACGCTATGTTCCGCGCCAAGAATCGCGATTTTGCCGTGTGAAGGGGTGTTATCCATCGTGGCCAAAGTCATTGCCAGCAACGTCCGCAAAGGCAACATCCTTGAGGTTGACGGGCAGCTTTATGTCGTTCTGACCGCGGAAAGCTTTTTCCCCGGCAAGGGCACGCCGACGACGCAGATCGACATGCGCCGCCTGTCCGACGGGACCAAGGTGTCGCAGCGTTATCGCACGACCGAGCAGGTGGACCGGGCCTTCGTCGAGGACGTCGACTTCACCTATCTCTACCAGGACGGCGATGGCAGCTACGTCTTCATGAACCCGGAGAGCTACGACCAGGTCAACGTTCCGGCCGATATCCTGGGCGATCAGGCCGTCTATCTCCAGGAGAGCATGACGATCCGCCTGTCGATGCATGAGGGCGTGCCGGTTGCCGCGGAGCTGCCGCAGCGTGTGACCCTTGAGGTCACCGAGACCGAGCCGACCGTGAAGGGCCAGACTGCGTCGTCCTCCTACAAGCCGGCGACGCTGTCGAACGGTGTGAAGACGATGGTGCCGCCGCACATCGCCGCCGGCACCAAGATCGTCGTCATGACTGCCGACGGCTCCTACGCCGAACGAGCCAAGGACTGAGGCGGTTCTCCGCGGTTGACACTTCGTCCCGCGGGCGGCTAGCAGATGGCCACGGCATTTCTGGCCCGGGCGCTGACGCCCATGCTAAAGTGCTGATCCCGTTGGGGGATAGTTTAACGGTAGAACTACGAACTCTGACTCCGTCAGTCTAGGTTCAAATCCTAGTCCCCCAGCCATCTGATTTTCCTGCAGAATTGCCATGCGGCCTCTCAAGAGGCCGCCCTTGCGTCTCGGGCGAGCGCGCGGCAATGCCCGTTTCGCTCATGGGTGCCTTCGCGTCGCGATTTGACTCGATGGGAAAGGGGGGTGGAAAACATCTGCCTTCACAGGTCCCCGGCCGCCGACAACGGCGCGAAGCCCGGCGAAGACAAATGGGTTTCAATGGAACCGCTGACTGAACGGCAATTGACCGCCCTCAAAACCGGTCTGGTTTCGCTGGGGCGAGACTGCGTCGCCAAATGCGATGCTGAGACCGAACGTTTGTCGTCCGCGATGAGCGCCGAAGGTCGATCCGACAGCGACCAACATGCGGAAGAGGCGAGGGTGTTGTTGGAGGCCTACACGGCTCTCCTGCATCAGCTGGCGCGCCACATCCAAGCCAACGGCGGGACGCCGGAAAACACGGGCGACCTCTTTCCCGCCGTTGCGCTGTCGGTGGCAAACCAGCTGACCGGCCCACGACGTCCGCGGCTGTACCGTTTCCAGGGCCTGGCTGCGTTCCGGCAATATATGGAAGTGAACGCCTGGGTCAGCGATCTCGAGAGCAAACTGCAGCGCGAGCGCGAGAAGGTGGAGAACGAATTCAGAAATGGCCGCGCCTTCTGAGGTAATCTCCTCGACGCGCGTGAGCCATCGCTGGAAGTGAACGGCGGCGCGCCGGCTCCATCGACCCCGCATCGAACGCAGTGTGTCTACCGCTTTGGCTTTGTCTCGCCTCGACGAGCGATGGGCCAATTCCGCGTGGCACTCAGAAGTCGGACGCGGGCGCAATTCCGTGGTGTTTCGCCCCCGAAACGGTCACCGGAAGACCCGAAATTTGGCCTTTGGCGCTTGATATGCCAAGATAACCTACCTCGAACGGTCTCAACTGCCTCGTCATGAGAATCCCCAATGTCGGCTGGACCTTCCAGCATGGCCGGGATGTTCGTTGAGATCCGACCCGCGTGACGCCTCGCCGCCGCGCCCATCCTCAACAAGGGTTTGGATGCTCCAGACTTCGCCGAAAATCGTCCTGGAACACGTGAACAAGCTGTTTGGTCCGAACCAGGACCAGGCGCTTCAACTGCTCAAGGACGGCCTTAGCAAGGAAGAGATCCTCGACGCGACGGGATGCACAATCGCCGTCAAGGACGCTAATCTGACCATCAATTCCGGCGAGATCTTCGTCGTCATGGGGCTGTCGGGCTCAGGCAAGTCGACGCTCGTGCGCATGATCAATGGGCTGATCAAGCCGACATCGGGCAAAGTAATCGTCGACGGCCGGGACATCGCCGCGGCTGACAAGCGCGACCTACGTCACATCCGCCGGGACGTAGTGGCGATGGTGTTCCAACATTTCGCGCTGTTCCCGCACAAGACGGTTGCAGAGAACACAGCGTTCGGCCTCCGCGTGCGCGGCATCGGAACAAAGGAACGACGGAAGAAGGCCATCGCTGCTCTGGAGCAGGTTGGCCTCGCAGCCTATGCGGACGCCCGTCCCGACGAGCTCTCCGGCGGCATGCAGCAGCGGGTCGGCCTGGCCCGGTGCCTCGCATCCGATCCGCAGATATTGCTGATGGACGAGCCGTTCTCCGCGCTCGATCCGCTGATCCGGCGCGACATGCAGGACGACCTCCTCGATCTGCAGCAGCAGATGAAGAAGACCATCGTCTTCATTTCCCATGATCTCAACGAGGCGCTGACGCTCGGCGACCGCATCGCGATCATGAAGGACGGCGCCATCGCCCAGATCGGAACCGGCGAAGAGATCGTCGACAAGCCCGCCAACGACTACGTCGCCGCCTTCACGCAGGACGTCGATCGTTCGCGGGTGTTCACCGCTGGCAGCGTTCGCTCCGACCCTGAAGCCGTGCAGTTGGCCGAGGACGACGTCGCCGTTGCCATGACGCGGATGGAGGAACTCAACCGCGACGCGCTCTATGTGCTGGACGGGGCGAAGATTGCCGGCGCCGTCACCTATCGCGATCTGTCTATGCTCGACGACAAGCATGGCGGGTTGCAGTCGGCGCTGATCACCGACTTTCCCAAGGCAACCACTGACACGCAATTGAACGAACTCTACCCGCTGGCGCAGCAGTGTCTGCCGATCGCTTTGACCGACCGCCGCGATCATCTCATCGGGACGGTGGAAGCGCAGGACTTGTTCGCGCGGTTGACCGCCACCGGTCAGGAGGTGGGCGCATCTGAGAAGGCCGCCAAGGCCAACACAGCGGAGCCTGTGCAGTGATCAGCCCCGGCGATATCGTCTCCATACCGCTGGCCGACTGGGTCGACAGCTTCGTCAAGGACTGGTTGGCGCCGAATTTCCGGCCGTTCTTTCACGCCCTGCGCCTCCCGATTCAATCGGTTCTGAACGGTCTCAACGACATCCTCGACGCCATCCCGATGCTGGTTTTTGCCGGCGGCCTGGCGATCATCGCCTGGATCACAGCGGGGGTTGGCGTCGCAATCTTCACCATCGTCTCGCTGTCCTTCATCGACATGATCGACTTGTGGTCGGAGACCATCACGACCTTCGCCATGGTCGTTACCGCAGTCATATTCTGCGTCGTCGTCGGTGTGCCCATCGGCATCGCAGCAGCTCGCGCAGCGACCGCTTCATGTCGATCCTGCGGCCGATCCTCGACATCATGCAGACGATCCCGTCCTTCGTTTATCTCGTTCCGATCGTGATGCTGTTCGGCATCGGCACCGTGCCCGGCGTCATCGCCACGATCATCTTTGCCCTGCCGCCCGTGGTGCGTCTCACCAATCTCGGCATTCGCAACGTACGTGCCGATCTCGTCGAGGCGGCCAACGCCTTCGGCGCCAATGCATGGCAAACCTTGTGGGAAGTGCAACTGCCGCTCGCTATGCGCACCATCATGGCCGGTATCAACCAGACGCTCATGTTGGCCTTGTCGATGGTCGTCATTGCCGCGTTGATCGGAGCCGGCGGGCTCGGCTTCACGGTCAATACAGGCCTCGGCCGGCTCGATGTCGGAACGGCGACAGCCGGCGGCGTCGGCATTGTTCTGATCGCCATCATCCTCGACCGCATCACGCAAGGCCTCGGCCAGGGCGGCGGGATGCGCAGCCCGTCTTTCGTCAAGACCCTGGCGTCGATCTTCCGTTTCCGCGGAACCAAAGAATCTACGGAACGCGCGAGCTGAACGGCTCGTGCAGCCTCGGCGCCAAAGCGCGGAGGCTTTCGCCCCACCAATCGTGGGACCTGAAGAAACCTCAAGACAGGGAGATTCATCTTGAGAAACCTTATGCCGAAAGTGCTGACAGCCGGCGCCCTCTGTGCGCTGTTGGCCGTGCCGTTCGGCGGTGCGATCGCGCAGGAGATGCCGGGAGAAGGCAGGACCATCACCATGGCTCGCGCGACCTGGGACACCGGCTGGTTTCAGGCCGAAGTGTACCGTCAGATATTTGAAGAACTCGGCTATTCCGTCGATCAACCGGTGACCGTCGACAATCCGCCATTCTACGCGGCAGTCGCTCAGGGCGACGTCGATCTCTGGGTCAATGGCTGGTTCCCGACCCACAACGTCTATCAGGACGTCTTCAGCCAGGGCGCCGAGATCGTCGGCTATGTCGCCCAGGGCGGCGCCCTGCAGGGTTATCTCGTCGACCGCGCGGGCGCCGAGGAATTCAACATCCAGACCCTCGACGACTTCAAGCGCCCCGAGGTTCAGGCGGCCTATGATCGTGATGGTGACGGCAAAGCCGATATGGTGGCGTGCCCGCCTGGCTGGGGCTGCGAGCTCATCATCGAGCATCAGCTCGATGCCTATGACCTTCGCGACCACATCAACCCGATCAAGGCCGGCTATACCCCGGCAATGGCGGACGCGATCGCGGCGTATCAGGCAGGCGAGCACATCCTGTTCTACACCTGGACGCCGAACTGGACCGTTGACGCCCTGACGCCGGGTGACGAAGTCGTCTGGATCACGGTGCCGTTCTCCTCGCTGCCCGACGATCAGAAGGACATGGAAGACGCAACGACGATGGCCGACGTCACTGGCTGCGTTGCCAATCCGTGCAATCTCGGCTTCCCGGCGAACGATATTCGCCCGGTTGCCAACACCGCCTTCATCGAGGCCAATCCGGCCGTCGAGGTGTTGCTCAACGAGATCCAGATCCCGCTGACCGACATCTTTGCTCAGAATCGCCAGATGTTCGAAGGCGCCGACAGCGAGGATGAGATCGAGCAGCAGGCGACCGACTGGATCGAGGCGCATCGCGACCTCGTCGACGGCTGGCTTGCCGACGCTCGTGCCGCGGCGATGTAGCGGACGCGACAACGAAAAAGCGAAGGGCGGGCCCGGCCCGCCCTTCTTCTTTTCATTCAGTATTTTCGGTTTCAGCGGTCAGCTTTCCCAGACTTGCTTTGTTTCGGGACGTGCCAGCCGCCATCGGCGGCGATGATCGCGTCAGCTTCTTTCGGGCCCCAGCTGTATCGCCGATAGGGATGCGCCTTCCCGTGCTTCTTGAGGACGGGATCGACGACCGCCCATGCCGCCTCGATCGCGTCCTCGCGGGTAAACAGGGCGCCGTCGCCGGCCATGGCATCGCCCAGCAAGCGGTCATAGGGCTCTCTCTCGCCGTCCCGTTGTTCGAGCAGATAGAGTTCCCGCTGGTCCCCGACGAATTCCTTGCCGTCGCGTTTCACGCGCGCGGCGAGCGCGATAGCTGGGTTTGGAGAAATACGGAAACGCAAATAGTTCGGTCGTGCATCCGCCGCCGTCGCGTCGGCAAAAAGCCTTTGCGGCGGGCGGCGCAGCTGGATCAGGACCTCGGTGGCCGTCGTCGGTAGGCACTTCCCCGAGCGCAAGTACCAGGGCACGCCGTCCCACCGCCAAGAATCGATAAAGAGCCGCAGCGCACAAAAGGTCTCGACATCGGAGTCCGACGCCACGCCAGGCTCGGTCCGGTATCCTTCATACTGGCCGCGTATCAGATCGCGCGATGTGAGCGGTCGCATGGCCTGGAGCACCTTGGCCTTTTCGGTATGCACCGCCCCGAAGCTCCTCCCCGACGGCGGCTCCATCGCAAGCAGGGCGACGATCTGGAACAAGTGATTTTGCACCACATCGCGTAGACAGCCCGCGGTTTCGTAGAAGGCGCCACGGTGATCCACGCCAAAGCGTTCCGACATCGTGATCTGGACGCTGGCCACATAGTTGCGGTTCCAGATCGGCTCCAGAAACGTATTGGCGAAGCGGAAGTAGAGGATGTTCATGATCGCCTCCCTTCCGAGAAAATGGTCGATGCGGAAAATCGAATCGTCGGGGAATACCGCGCGTGCCGCTTCGTTCAATTTCCGCGCCGAAGCGAGGTCGCGGCCGAAGGGTTTCTCCACGACTACGCGCGCCCCGTCAGTCAGATTGGCCGCGCGAAGGCCGTCGATGACCGTCTCGAAGAGCGAGGGCGGGATCGCGAGATAGTGCGTCGGACGCTTTGCGCCGGCCAGCGCGCTTTTGATGGCGGCGAACGTCCCGGCGTCGTTGTAGTCGCCGCTGACATAACGCAGCAGGGACAGGAGCCGATCGAGCGCCTTCTCGTTTTGCTCCAGGCCCGACCGCTTCACGCTGGTCGTGACCCGCTGGCGCAGGCGGTCGAGGCTCCAGTCGGGCAGGGCGACGCCGATCACCGGAACGCGGAGGTCTCCTCGCAGAGCGATGGCGTAGAGAGCAGGGAAGATCTTCTTGTGGGCGAGATCGCCCGTAACGCCAAACAGTACGAGCGCGTCCGAATTTGATGACGTCATGTCGACCATCCTGCTGCCCGGCGGCCTCCGATCGTCGGATGCCGCCTCACGACGCCCTGACCCAAATAGAATCTTCGAATTTGGCGGTTTTGTAGGCGAGCCGATGACTTCATTGTTTGAGCGCGATCAGCCGCGCAACGCAAACAGCGTGCCCACGGCGAGCACCGTAGGCTGCGCATGGTCAGGCCGCCCGTTCCTCGGCAACGCCTAACGGTAGGCGGCGACCGCTTCTTCGCTGACCGGATCGAACGCGTTGCCCCACGAGCGGCGGACATAGGTGGCGACGGCGGCGATCTGCCCGTTGGAGAGGCCCTCGAAGGCCGGCATGTCCGCACCGCCGAAGGCAACCTGATTGACGATCACCCGGACCGAAGCGAGGCGCGTGTCGCCGGCGAGCACAGGGGCGTTGACGCCGTTGCCGTCGGCGCCGTGGCAGGCGGCGCAGTTGTTGGCATAGACGCGCGATCCTTCATCCATGAGGTCGGCGATGGCCGCCGGGTCCATCGCGGTCGATCCCTGCGCCAAAGCGGTGACGCCGCCCGCGATGGCGACGAATGCGATCGCACCGATGATACCTGCCGCTGTCGCTCGCGGCGCGCGCAATACACTCATGATGGTCCGTCCTCCAAGTTTCCGCAGATTGCCCGGGTAGGTGATGGCGCGTTTTGATCTGGATCAGATGACACTGTCGGCGAGGACCATGGGCCGACATTTGGTTCAGAAATGCTTGCTGCGTTTTCGAAATCGCCGAAGAAATTTCGCTCGGCAGGTTGGGCAACTGCCGGCATCGCCTGGGCCCGGGGCTCAGCCGCGCAACGCGAACAGCGTGCCCACGGCGAGCACCGACACGGCCATCGCCCAGAACGACGCCGTGATCAGCCAGTCCTTGCGCGAGCGGTGACCGCCCGAATAGTCGAAGCGCTCATAATGGATGAGATGCAGCGGCACGCCCTTGCCTTGCACCTTGTCCGCCAGCGCCGCCGTCATCGCCGGCGGCCCGCACATCATCACAGCTATGCGGCCAGGATCGAGCCCATCGAACGCCACTGTGAGAACATTGTCGTCGACGAGACCGGTCTGATAGGGCCAATGATCGTCCGGCTGCTCGACGACGAATTGCGCCTTGAGGTCCAGGTCCGGCGCCTCGGCGAGGATCGCCTTCGGATCGATCATCGAGGCGGGCGAACCGGCAGCGTAGATCAACCGCACCGGCCGCTTGTCGGCGCGTGCCTGGAGATCGCGAAGGAGACCCATGATCGGCGCTACGCCGACCCCGCCGGCAATCAGAACCACGGCGTCTGCGTCGCGATCGGCGAGCGTGAAGGACCCGTGCGGTGCGTCGAGGCCGACGAGGCGGCCCGGCTCGATCTCGCCGATATGCCGGGTGAAGTCGCCCAACTCCTTGATGAGGAAGGTCAGCGTCTCGCCGCCGAGCGGGGAGGAGGCGATCGAAAACGGATGGTCGAGGAGCAGCAGTCGCCGCGGCGCGAAGGTGATCCAGGCAAACTGGCCGGCGGTGAAATGGAGGCGATGGCTGCCCTCCGGACTTATCTTCACCTCCCACAATCTGTTGGCCGCTTTGCGGTTGGAGACGACCCGCCAGGGCAAATGGCGCATCCGGTATGTCTTGATGAGATGGACGCCGAGAAGGAGCGCGGTCGCGACCACCGCCAGCGCCGGCCAGAGCAGACGTAGGAGGCCGTCGCGCGAATAGGTGCCGACGCCGATCGCATGCATCGCCACGATCCACACCGTGGCAAGCACCATCAATCCGTGACTTGCCCGCCAGATCTCATGCGGGATCGGCAGGCGGTTCCGTAGCAGCGCCAGCACGACGATGATGATGACGAAGCCGAGCGCCACCGTGCCGGACAGATAGCGCGGCCGCACCATCATCGCGCCGACATCGCCGAAGAACGCGCCCATCTGATCGAACGAGAAAGGAAAGTGCGGCAGCAGCGGGTGGGCGATCACGACCACCAGCAGGATGCGCGCGGCCCATTTGTGGAACGCCATCGTCACGTCGATGCCGACGCGGCCCGACATCGTCTCGTAGCGCCCGCTGGTGACGAATTGCAGCATCAGCATCGTCAGGCCGACGAGGCCGGTGGCGCTGGTTGCTTCCCACCAGCTGCTGAACGGCTGCATGCCGCTGACCCAGGCAATGGCCAGCGGTGCGGCAAGGATCAGGCTGTAGGCGACTGCGAGGATGGGGGCGGACAGGCTGGACGATCGTTCGCCGCGATCAGGCTTTGCGCCAGTCATGGACGTCGGCCCCGTTTCGTCGCCCCACCCCATTGCGACTAGCTGGCAAGCGGCAAGGGCGTCAATCGCTTCCCGACGAAATCCATCGGTCGCCACGACGGCACACAACCCGATGCACAACTACTAGATGCACAAGATGCGGACGCCCGGATTACGTTCAATGCGACGGAAATCGAAAAAACAATTGTAACGGGCCCGCGCTACCACATGACAACCAGCGCGGGCGACCGTTGCACGGTGAATAGGAGCCGGGATCGCAGTGGAACGGCGGTCATTGGGGTCGGCAATGGCGACGACCCGAGAATAGATGCTCATGTCGATCATTGGACGACAAGCAGAGGCGATGAACAGACAAACAACAACAGGAAAAGTCATTAGAAGGCGAAACTAGAAAATGCCCTGCGGGGGGCATCAAGAACAGGTGAAAAGGTTCGCGTAAGGAGAGTTTTGCAATGCGTATCCTGAAAGTACTGGCCGTTGCGGCGGCCACTTCGTTGGCGCCCACATTGGCGTTCGCTCAGCTCGGCGGCCTGGGCGGGATTGTGAATGACACCCTCGACACCGCGGGAGACCTTCTCAACGATCCCCTGGACACCATTGGTGACACGCTCGACAACGCGACGGGCGGCACCGGCGCCGAAACCAATACCGACACCAATGTCGGTGGCGACAACACGGATGTTGGCCTGGATGTTGGCGGTGACGGCGGTCTGACGACAACGCTCGGTCTCACGACCAGTGATGGCGGAGTCGGCGGCGACGCCTGCGTTGGCGTTGGCGGCCTCACCGTCGGTATCGGAGACTGCACCCAAGACGCGACAACGCCCGGCAGCCCTGGAACCCCCGGCAGCCCCGGAACGCCTGGTGGCGGCGGCAATGGTGGCGGCGGCAATGGCGGCGGTGGCAACGGCGGCGGCGGCAATGGCGGCGGCGGATTCGGCCCGATCGCCGGAGTTGGCGGTGGCAATGGCCAACTCGGCGCCATTGGTGGCCCGCAGGTCTGCTTCTTCTCGGAAGCGAACTATCAGGGCTCGTCCTTCTGCGTCGGCAGCGGCGCAGTCGTGAACACGCTCGGCGCTTGGGACGGCCGCATCGCCTCCATCCTGGTGCCCGCCGGAATGTCCGTCGAGGTTTGCAGCGGCGCCGGCAGGTCCGGCGAGTGCACGATTGTCACCGAAAGCCTCCCCATCCTTTACGGCGGATGGGCGGGCGTCATCTCATACGTCGCGGTTGCCTAGCCTGCAGCTCCGCGAAAACTTGAGCGGGCCGCCTCTGAGGCGGCCCGCTTTTTTTTGGTTCATGGCAGCGTCGGATCGGGTGCATTCGGCGGCGGAACCGCCGCACTTGGCATATGACGATCCGCCCATTTCGCCGACATCGATCGCAACGGACGCAACACCATCGCCCGGCGGCTCAGGGTGCCATCGCGATGCTCCCCCGCGCATGAAAAAAGCTGTTTCGATCGTCTTGCAGGCCACGAGACAGACACCAGATTCTGGTGTTCAATAGCGACCTACGCCGTTGCCCGGGCAATGCCGAGTTGCCGCCAACGCATGTGACTCTCGGCCGGTATTATTGAGGGATGTCCACCACGACTTCGGACCGGCCTGCGCCCTATCTGGTGCGACCGGCCAAGATCGGCGATGTGGCCCGGTTGGCAGCAATCGAGCAGGCCTCGTTCGATCCAACGACCTATGGCGGCATGCTGATGGATGCGAGCGCCTTTCGCCGCCACGTCCTCGGCCACAACTTTCTGTTCGTGGCGGTCCCGAACGAGCCGGGAGCCGAGGTTTGCGGCTATGCGCTCGGCTTCGTCCGCCGCGATTCTCCCTATGTTCGCTTCGTCTCGCTCGCCGTCCTGCCGGAGCATGGCGGACGCGGCGCGGCCTGGCGTCTGTTCGACGCCATTGAGGCCGCCGCCCGCGAGCATGGCTATCGCGGGGTGAGGCTGGAAATCAGAGACGACAATACGCGGCTCCTCGCCCGCTACCGCCGCGACGGCTATCGCGTCTTCGCCAACGTCCCCGGCTATTACAGCGACGGCGCCGGCGCGATCCGAATGGTCAGAGATTTCGGCCCGGCCGAGAGCGGCAGCGATGCCCGCCCGGCGCAACGCGCCCACTAGGCGCCATGTCGGACTGGCTGATCCTCGTCGATTCCCTGCGCGACTTCGACAATGCGGCAACGCCGCATAAGCTGATCACGACGCGCGACTATCTCGCCCGGCCGCAGCTGTTCCAGGGCAGCCGGCCGAAGATCATCAACCTCTCGCGCTCCTTCGCCTATCAGAGCCGCGGTTATTACTGCTCACTGCTGGCCGAAGCGCGGGGCCATCGCGTCATCCCGACCGTTGAGGCGATGATCGACCTCTCAGCCGCTCGCTCTACGCCCAGGCCTTGCCGGAACTCGAAGATGCACTCCTCCGTGCCGTCGGCGGCGACACGGAGGAATTGCCGAGCCGCATGTTTGTTGCCTTCGGCAGGATCGAAGGCGACAAGCGCTTCGACCGTTTCGGCCGCCTGCTGTTCGACTGGTTCCGTTGCCCTGCGCTCGAGGTGACGATCGACAAGACGGACCGCCCGGCCCTGCGTCGCCTGGCGCCCGTCCCGGTACCGCGGCTCAAGGACCAGGACCTTCGCTTCTTCCATCAAGCCCTGCACAGCCACACCACGCGCGAATGGCGTTCGCGCAAACAGCCGACGCCGGCGCGCTACTCCATCGCCACTCTCTACGACCCGGCGGAGAAGATGCCGCCTTCGACCTTCAAGACGCTCAAGCATTGGGCGCGCGTCGCCGAGAAGCTTGGCGCCGAGGTCGAGCCGATCACGCGCAAGGATCTGGCGCGCCTTGCCGAGTTCGATGCGCTGTTCATCCGAGAGACGACGTCGATCGACAATCACACCTACCGCTTCGCCCGCCGCGCGATGCAGGAAGGAATGCCCGTCATCGACGATCCAATCTCGATGATCCGCTGCACCAACAAGATCTACCTGCATGAGCTGATGTCGGCGAACGGCATCCCGGTCCTACCGACAATGATCATCGGCTCGGCCGGCGATCTTGGCCGCGCCGCCGACGAACTCGGCTTCCCGCTCGTCCTGAAGATTCCCGATTCATCCTTCAGCCGCGGCGTCAGCAAAGTGCAAACGCCGGCTGAACTCGAAACGCTCGGCAAGCGCTGGCTTGCGGACACCGACCTGATCCTCGCCCAGTCCTTCGCACCGACGAGCTTCGATTGGCGTGTCGGCGTCCTCGGCGGCAAGCCTCTTTTCGTCGTGCAGTATCGTATGGCGCGCGGCCATTGGCAGATCGTGAAGCACGGCCAGGACGGCAAGGCGACCGAAGGCGGCTTCACCTCAATGAGCCTTGCGGAGGCTCCGCCCGCGGTGATCGATATCGGCCTCCGCGCTGCCCAGATGATTGGCGACGGCCTCTATGGCGTCGATATCAAGGAAACGCCCGACGGCATCTTCGTCGTCGAGATCAACGACAATCCGAATATCGAGCATGGCGTCGAAGATGCTGCCGAGAAGGACCGCGTCTGGGTCGAGTTGACGCGTTGGTTCATCGACCGCGTCAACGCCTGACGAGGCTCAGCACCAGGGCTGCCGCGATCCCGTCCATTCCCGCGCCAGCCCTTCCTGCACGAGCATTTCGCCAAGCGATTGGCCGTCGCGAACGACGATGCGCAGCAGACGCCCATATTGATCCGTGTCGCGACCATCGGTCCACGGAGCCAGGGTGAACGCCCCTTGGTTCAGCAACTGGTAGAGGCGGACGGTTGCCTGGTTGCCGAGGGCGGCTTCATAGGAACAGCGGGAGGGATGGGTTTCCGGCGCGTCGATATCGGCGACGCGGACGGACTGCGTGCCGAGATAGAACGTGTCCCCATCGACGACGCAGTTGGTGAAGGGCCCGTCGCTGCACAGCGTGAAGCGCGCGCCGGACACCGTCGCGCCCTCGACGTTGCCGGTCGGCAGCAGCAGATAGCTGCCTCCGAACAGGACCGCCATGAAGAACAGCGCGAACAACGATGACGGCCGGAAGCGCGCCGCCTTTCGCCGTGATCGATGGCGTGCACGCCGGCCTTTGTCGAAAGCGATGACGGTGGCCAAGAATCTCGTTCCCGCGCGAATGAATGCACGGACGATCCTTCCTGGACCGGCGTAACCAATGTCCTAACCGGGCCGCTCGAAAGCGGGCGTAAATGGGGGAAATCGAAAATGACTGGGGCGAGCTTCCGCCCCGGATCGCATATGTTCGGGGCAACCCATGGAAATGGAGGGGCGAGTGAAAGCCACGAAATGGGCGCTGTTGGGCGCCGTGATGCTATGCGCCGCCTGCAGTCGGCCCGAGGTCAGCCAGAACAATGAGAGTGCGGTCAGGGGGCTGGCGCTCGTTGAGGAGAATTGCAGCCGATGCCATGCTATCGGCCAAGAAGGGCTGAGCCCGCTTCCCGCGGCGCCGCCCTTCAGGGAACTCCATCAACGTTATCCGGTGGAGGATTTGGCCGAAGCCTTGGCCGAGGGGATTACAACGGGGCACCCGGCCATGCCCGAATTCGTATTTCAACCGGCTCAGATCGAGGACGTCATCGCCTACTTGAAGACGTTGGAGACGACGCCCCCGAACTGATCGCCGTTAAACGACATGCCGGATGATGGCGAAGACAATCGCGCCGGCAGCGAGGCACAGCGGAACGGTGGTGACCAGGGCCACGGCACCAATCCCCGAGACGCGGCCGGAAGCCGTCTCGATGCCGCTGTTCAGGAAGTGCCGGAACGTGCCGTAGGGCGCTGGGCTCTTGCCGTGGCGGCGCCAGAACTTGTTGCTGTCGCGAAGCATCATCAGCGGCACACCGAAGTAGCCGACGAAGCAAGCGACGACGATAGCCATCGAGATGCCGAAGGTGGGCTCGGTGGCAAGGAAGCCGACCCAGAAGGCCGCGACCATCAGCGCATAGGCACCGATCGCGAGGCCGAAGACGGCCGGATGAAGTTGGGTCATCGGCGGGTTGGCAACAGCCGCGCGCTCGACCTTGGTGGCGGTGGTGAAGACTTCGAAATCAGTGGTGACAACGGCGTTCATTTTCGTGGCTCCGCGTTGGAACGGTCAGCGTTTCTATGAGTGGGAGTTTACGCACCCCTCCGAATCCCGATTTGCGCTGGATCAAGTTTTGGGACGGCCTGCCGCGACAAGTCGCCACGGTCGGCCAAATCGGGCCCTTTCGCCCCGCTTTGTCGCGCGCCCGCAGCTTTGCTACAGTGGCCCCAACTTGAACGAATGAGCTGCGCGCCAAGGGCACTCGTCCTCAGAGCAGCGCGGCCGGGGGTTACCGCTGGTGAACACGGACGAAGCCCTGTCGGGGACAGGGCAGGAACCGTCCGCCGTGGCCGATACTCAGGCCGCGGGCGGTGATGTATTGCCTCGGCCGACCGCGCCCAAAGGCAAGCGTCGCCGGCGGCGCCGCAAGAACGGCGCATCCCAACCCGGCGCGAATGGCTCGGCTGGCGGTGTCCTGGCCTCAGCGGTCTCGGCGCAGGCGACTCCCGCCCCCAAGGCGCGCCCCGCGCTTCCGGTAAAGCAGCGCACCTACGCCGCCCTCGATCTCGGGACCAACAATTGCCGTCTGCTCGTCGCCGTTCCTGCCGAGCACGGCTTTCGCGTCGTCGAACTCCTTCTCCCGCATCGTGCGCCTGGGGGAGGGGATCGGACACACCCGCCGCCTTTCGGAAGCCGCGATGGAACGCGCCATTGCCGCGCTCAAGGTTTGTCACGCCAAACTGCAACGCCGTGACGTTCATCGCTCTCGCCTGATCGCGACGGAGGCATGCCGTCTCGCCGAGAACGGTCCGGAGTTCATCGCCCGCGTTCGCGAGGAGACCGGGCTCGATCTCGAGATCGTTTCGCAGGAGACAGAGGCGCGCCTTGCCGCCGCCGGTTGCGCTTCGCTCATCGATGCCTCGGCCGATGGCGCCATCCTGTTCGACATCGGCGGCGGTTCGAGCGAGTTGGTCTGGCTCGACTTCGCCCGCATGAAGGCATCGCAGTCGCGCCGCGTTTCGGATGCCATCAGGGGTTGGCAGTCGTTGCCCCTGGGCGTCGTCAGCCTCTCCGAGCGCCATGGCGGCCATCATATCGATGCGGCGGTCTTCGAAGCGATGGTGACCGAAGTGTCGGCGCTGCTCGACAACTTTCCCGGCGTAGAAGAACTCGACGCTGCCGTTGCCGCCGGCCGCATGCACATGATCGGAACATCGGGCACGGTGACGACGCTTGCCGGCATCCACCTCGGGCTCGAGCGCTACGACCGCCGGCGTGTCGACGGCTTGTGGATGAGCGACACGCAGATCGGCGAGATGATCGATCAATTGCGCGCCGCCGACTACGAGACCCGCGTCGCCAATCCCTGCATCGGCCGCGACCGCGCCGATCTCGTCCTCGCCGGTTGCGCCATCCTCGAAGCGGTGCGCCGCCGATGGCATTGCGAACGCATGCGCGTCGCCGACCGTGGCCTGCGCGAGGGTATCCTCGACGAGTTGATGAGCGCCGACCACGTATGGCGGAAACGCCGTCGCCGCCGTCGGCGGAAGAGCGGTGGGGCGAAGAGCCCTGTCGTGGCGGACGGCGCCAATGGCTAAGCGCGGAACGGGCGCCCGCTCGCTCTCGGTCCGCGTCAAGACCGCCAAGGGCCGGCGTGCATCTTCGACGCGCTGGCTCGAGCGTCAGCTCAACGATCCCTACGTCGCCCGCGCCAAACGAGAAGGCTTTCGATCGCGCTCGGCCTTCAAGCTGATCGAGATCGACGACCGTTTCGAAATCCTGGGCGTCGGCAAGCGCGTCATCGATCTCGGCGCCGCGCCGGGCGGCTGGTCGCAGGTCGCGGCGCAGCGCGTGAAATCGACACCGGAGGCGCCGCTCGTTGTCGCCATTGACGTCCTGCCGATGGACCCGATCCCCGGCGTTGTCTTCCTCGAGAAGGATTTCCTCGCCGAGGATGCGCCTGAAGCGATCCTCGCGGCGTTGGGCGGGGCGAAGGCGGACGTCGTGATGTCCGACATGGCGGCGCCGACGATCGGCCACAAGCAGACGGACGCGCTCCGCACGGCCCATCTCTATGAAGCCGCAACGACCTTCGCCATGGAAGCGCTAGCGCCTGGCGGGCATTTCCTTGCCAAGGTTTTCCGCGGCGGCGCGGAGGCTTCGTTCCTTGCCGAACTGAAGCGCAACTTCGGCACCGTCGCGCATGTGAAGCCGAAGGCGAGCCGCCCGGAGTCGGTCGAGCTTTATCTGTTGGCCCGCGATTTCAAAGGCAGCTAGCGCGGCGCGGGCATCTCGATCACCTCTGGATCGGTGATCACCGCCCGGCGATGGCCGGACATTTCCTCCCCGGCGTCTGCCGGCAGCCGCCGATAGATCAGTATTGCTGACGCTGCGATGAGGGCGATGACGACGAACGGGATGACGAAGTCGGCGCGGACAATGTCCCCGCCGCCCGATGTCGCGTTCAGCGTCATCGCTGCGACGCTGATGCCGATGCTGAGGCCCAGTTGCTGGGCCATCGACGCCATCGCCGAAGCGCGGCCCATGCGTTCGGCCGGGACCTCGTCATAGGCCATCGAATTGACGCTGGTGAATTGCAGCGAGCGGAAGAAGCCGCCTACCAGCAGCACCGCGACCATCACCGCCACCGGCGTCGCGGCGCTGAAGCTGGTGAGGACGAGGGAGAAGCCGGCGCCGATCAAGGCCGAAGCGATCAGCACGCGCTTGAAGCCGAAGCGGCGAAGGATGGGCGCTGCGATGAATTTCATGGCCATGGCGCCGGCCGCGCTGGCCAAGGTGATGAGGCCCGACTGGAACGCGGTCATTCCGAAGGCAAGTTGCAGCAGCAGCGGCAGCAGAAACGGCAGCGCACCCACGCCGATGCGAAAGAGCAGTCCCCCGCTGATCCCGATGCGGAATGTCGTCAGCCGCAGCAGCCGGAGATCGAGGATCGGATTGGCAACGCGCCGGCTGTGCCGGACATAGGCGGCCAGTAGCGCAACGCCGATCACCAGCAGGGCCGCAACCCATGGCAACGGCACGACGTCGAGGCCGATCGTCGTCGACCCGGTGACGAAGGCCGCGAGCCCCACGCCGGCGAGGAAGAAGCCGCGCGTGTCGAAACGCTCCCGCTTCTCGCCCCGGATGTCGGGGAAGTACAGCGTGGCGAGAACGATGCCGAGAATTCCGACCGGCACGTTGATCCAGAAGATCCAGCGCCAGTCCCAATAGGTGGTGATGAAGCCGCCCAGTGGCGGGCCGAGCATCGGCCCGATGAGCGCCGGCACGGTGAGCCAGGCGAGGGCGCCGACGAGTTCGGACTTCTTGACCGAGCGGAGGATGACCATGCGCCCGACCGGCACCATCATCGCGCCGCCGATCCCCTGTGCCACCCGGGCGGCGACGATCTCGCCGATCGAGTTGGAAAGGCCGCAGGCGACCGACGCGGCGATGAAGATGAAGAGCGCGAGGCGGAAGACGAGCCGCGCCCCGAACCGGTCCGCGACCCAGCCGGAGGCAGGGATGAACACCGCCAGCGACAGGAGATAGCTGGTGAGCGCCAGCTTGAGGGCGATCGGGCTTTCGCCGAAATCGGCCGCGATCGCCGGCAGCGACGTCGACAGGACCGTCGAATCCAGCGTCTCCATGAAGAGCGCGCTGGCGACGATCAGCGGCAGCAGGATGCGATCGGGGATCATGGGCTTGGCATAGCCCAGCCGCACGGGTCGCCGCTAGGTTGCGCGGCCCGGGCAGGCCGGCGGCACGCATCGATGTCGCGGGCGGGAGGCTTTCACGAATTCGTGCCCGCGTGGTAATCACCGCCGCCAACCTTCGCATGATGCACCCTGCGCCGCGGCCGCAAAGCCGACGGAATGGCAGGTTTTACCGGAGCTTGGCATGGCCACCATCATTGAAGCCTCCACCGGCGGCAACGCGCTCACCTTCGACGACGTGCTCCTTTTGCCCGGACCGTCACGGGTGATGCCGGCTCAGGCCGACCTTCGCACCCGCCTGACACGATCAATTGAACTCAATCTGCCGATCATGTCGGCGGCGATGGACACCGTCACCGAAGGCCGCCTTGCCATCGCCATGGCCCAGGCCGGCGGCATCGGCGTCATCCACCGCAACATGACGCCGGAGGCCCAGGCCGAGGCGGTGCGGCAGGTGAAGAAGTTCGAATCCGGCATGGTCGTCAATCCGGTGACGATCGGCCCGGGCGCCACGCTCGCCGACGCGCTGGCGCTGATGGAGCGGTACCGCATCTCCGGCATCCCGGTCGTCGAAGGCGACGGGAACGGCCCGGGCCGGCTCGTCGGCATCCTCACCAACCGCGACGTCCGTTTTGCCTCGGACCCGCGGCAGCGCGTCTCCGAACTGATGACCAAGGACGACCTCATCACCGTGACCGAGTCGGTCAATCAGGATGAGGCCAAGCGACTGCTCCACCAGAACCGCATCGAGAAGCTTGTCGTCGTCGATGAAGCCTATCGTTGCGTCGGCCTCATCACCGTGAAGGACATCGAGAAGAGCCAGCTCAATCCCTCCGCGGTGAAGGACGAGCAGGGTCGCCTTCGCGTCGCCGCCGCCACCAGCGTCGGCCAGGAGGGCTATGCCCGTTCGGAGCATCTCATCGACGCCGGCGTCGACGTTATCGTCGTCGACACCGCCCATGGCCATTCCTCGCGGGTGCTTGAGCAGGTGGAGGCCGTCAAGCGCCTTTCCAATCAGGTCGAGGTGATTGCCGGCAATGTCGCCACCGCCGACGGCACCAAGGCCCTTATCGATGCCGGCGCCGATGCGGTGAAGATCGGTATCGGCCCGGGCTCGATCTGCACCACGCGGATCGTCGCCGGTGTCGGCGTGCCGCAGCTGACGGCGATCTTGGATGCCGTCTCGGTCGGCGAGAAGGCCGGCATCCCGATCATCGCCGACGGCGGAATCAAGTTCTCAGGCGATCTTGCCAAGGCACTGGCGGCAGGCGCTTCCGCGGCGATGGTCGGCTCGCTGCTGGCCGGCACCGAGGAGAGCCCCGGCGAGGTCTATCTGCATCAAGGCCGCTCCTACAAAGCCTATCGCGGCATGGGCTCGGTCGGCGCCATGGCGCGCGGCTCGGCCGACCGCTATTTCCAGGCCGAGGTCACCGACACGTTGAAGCTTGTGCCGGAAGGCATCGAGGGCCAGGTACCGTTCAAGGGGCCGGTCTCGGGCGTGCTTCATCAGCTCGTCGGCGGCGTCCGCGCCGCAATGGGCTATGTCGGCGCCGCCAATCTCGCCGAGTTCAAGGAGCGCGCCCGATTCGTGCGCATCTCCAATGCCAGCCTGCGCGAGAGCCACGTCCACGACGTCGTCATCACCCGCGAAAGCCCCAATTATCCGAACAACACCTGAGGGACGGCACAGCGTGGATCGTCACCCGCGATGACGCCGGGCGCGCGGATCGCAGCGGCGATCGAAGTGCTGGAGGACATGGCCGCGCGTCGCCGGCCGGTCGCCGAGGCGTTGAAGGATTGGGGCCTGTCGCATCGCTTTGCCGGTTCGCGCGACCGCGCCGCCATCGGCAACATCGTCTATGACGCAGAGCGCCGCCGCCGTTCGCTCGCCTGGATCATGGGCGAGGAAACGCCGCGGGCGCTGGCGCTTGGTGCCGTGGCGTTCGGTTGGGGCGTGGGAGCAGAGCCACTGGCCGCGCAACTCGAAGCGCCGCATTCGCCGTCGCCATTGACAGACGACGAGCGCACGCGCCTCGACGCCGCGGATCTGAGCAAGGCGCCGGAGCCCGTCCGCGCCGACGTGCCGGATTGGCTGGTGCGATCGCTGGCGCGTGCCTTCGGCGATGGCTGGGTTGCCGAACTCGAGGCGATGACGACACGCCCGCCGCTCGACCTCCGCGCCAACCGCCTCAAGGCCGACCGCGCCAAGGTCCTCCGTGCGCTCGCCTCGCAAGGGCGCGGTCGAAACGCCATTTTCGCCCGATGGCGTCCGCGTTCCTCCGACGGGTGACGACCGACGCCACCCCAACGTTCAGGCAGAGCCCGGCTTCCAGAAGGGCTGGTTCGAGATCCAGGACGAGGGCAGCCAACTCACGGCGCTGATGGTCGGCGCGAAGGCGGGCGAGCAGATCCTCGACCTTTGTGCCGGCGGTGGCGGCAAGACGCTGGCACTCG
Organism: uncultured Alphaproteobacteria bacterium; assembly: GCA_963823045.1. Taxonomy (GTDB): domain Bacteria; phylum Pseudomonadota; class Alphaproteobacteria; order Rhizobiales; family Kaistiaceae; genus JADLGL01. The sequence continues at coordinate 26,865 of CAWGKA010000001.1, forward strand.
CTGCGGCGATGGAGAACAAGGGCCAGATCCACGCCACCGACAACGACAAGCATCGCCTCGCGCCGATCTTCGACCGCCTCCGCCGCGCTGGCACCCGCAACGTCCAGGTCCACCCGGCCGGCTCCGATCTCGCCGGCCTCGACTGGCACGATGGACCGCGTTCTCATCGACGCGCCCTGCAGCGGTTCCGGAACCTGGCGCCGCCACCCCGACGCCAAATGGCGCCTCAGCGAGCGAGCACTTGCCGACCGCGTCGGCGAGCAGGCGGCGCTGCTTCGCCAGGCGGCGGGCTTCGTCAAGCCGGGCGGTCTGCTAGTCTACGTCACCTGTTCGCTTCTGCCGGAGGAGAACGAGGAGCAGATGGCCGCCTTCCTCGCCGAGATGTCCGGCTTTGCCGCGCTGCCGGTGGGCGAGATGGTCGCTAATGCTGGGCTTGCGCCCGACGCCGCCGGAGCGCTCACGGCGGCCGCCTTGGCGACGCCGCACGGCCTCCAGCTGACGCCGATGCGCACGGGAACCGACGGCTTCTTCATCGCGGCGCTCAGGAAGGCCGCATGAGCACCGAGCATCCCGCGCGCCATATCCTGGAACTCGGAGGCCGCCGCGTCTTCTTCGTCATGGCGACGCACAACGAATATGGCGAGCATTTGCGGAAGCGCATCCTGCCGCTGATCTGCGGCGTCGGCCCGGTCGAGGCGGCCGTCACCACCTCCGCGGCGCTCGCGGCGCTGGCGGCCGAGGATGCGCTGCCGGACCTCGTCGTCTCGCTCGGCTCGGCCGGTTCGCGCACGCTCGAACACGCCCATATCTACCAGGTCGAGAGCGTCTCCTATCGCGACATGGACGCCTCGGCGCTCGGCTTCGAAAAGGGCCTGACGCCGTTCGCCGATCTGCCGATCGTCGTCGAGATCGAGCAGCGCGTGCCGGGCATTCCCGCCGCCTCGATCTCCACCGGCGCCAATATCGTTTCCGGCGCCGCCTATGACGGCATCGCCGCCGAAATGGTCGACATGGAATCCTTCGCGGTCCTGCGCGCCGCCGACCGCTTCGACCTGCCGATGATCGGCATCCGCGGCATCTCCGACGGCAGGAGCGATCTCACCGGCCTCCACGACTGGACCGAATATCTCCACATCATCGACGAGAAGCTCGCCGGCGCCATCGATCTCATCGAAGGGGCGATCGCCGACGGGCATCTCGCCTTCGACTAGCAGCCGCCTATACGCCCCGCTTCGTCCCGGCTAGGCTCGGCTTTGGCCAAGAACCAAGGAGGCACCGAGATGAAACGCATCTTTGCTTGCCGGCGTCGCGCTGATCGCCGGCACGACCTTGGCGTCGGCGCAGATCGGCCGACGGCCGCTGGTCGATCTTCGGCATGTCCTGCAACAATGAATATGCCGACGACATCATGACCCTCGACACCGTCGCCGGTCAGATCGGCTTCTACGAATCCGGCTGCGACATCACGAGTTGGAACGCGGTCGGCACCTATGGCGGCGTTTGGACGGCGACGCTCGCCTGCTCCGGCGAGGGCGAGACCTGGACGACGAAAGCGATCTTCGGCCTGTCCGAAGGCTTCGACGACGTGCCCGATCAGCTGGCGGTCATCTACCTCGCCGACGGCTTCACCACGATCTATCGTCGCTGCGAGGTGCGGCCGGGTTGAATCAGGCGTTCAACAAGGCCCGGCAATCCGTTGCACCGACTCGGGGATTTCTCTAGACCCCCGCCATGACGGACCCTGCCCACGACCTCGTTCTCATCGTCGACTTCGGCAGCCAGGTGACGCAGCTGATCGCGCGCCGGGTGCGCGAGGCCGGCGTCTATTCCGAGGTCGTGCCCTTCAGCCAGGCTGACGCCGCGATCGCCGAACGCCGGCCGAGGGCGGTGATCCTCTCCGGCGGGCCGGCGAGCGTCACCGGCATCGATACGCCGCGCGCGTCGAAGGCGATCTTCGCCGCCGGCGTCCCCGTCCTCGGCATCTGCTATGGCCAGCAGGCGATGGTCGAGGCGCTGGGCGGCACGGTCGAGACCTCGGACCATCAGGAGTTCGGCCGCGCCTATCTCGACGTCGGGTCGCAGTCGCCGCTCTTCGACGGCATCTGGCAGGCGGCGAGCCGGCACCAGGTGTGGATGAGCCATGGCGACCGCGTCACCGGCGCTGCCGCCGGGCTTCTCCGTCATCGGCACCTCGGAGGGCGCGCCCTTCGCCGCCATCGCCGATGAGGGCCGGAAATTCTACGGCGTTCAGTTCCACCCCGAAGTCGCCCATACGCCGGATGGCGCGCGGCTCCTCGCCAATTTCGTCCACCGCGTTGCGGGCCTTGCCGGTGACTGGACCATGGCCGCCTTCAAGGATCGCGCGATCGCGCAGATCCGCGAGCAGGTCGGCAAGGGGCGGGTGATCTGCGGCCTTTCCGGCGGCGTCGATTCCGCCGTCGCCGCCGTCCTCATCCATGAGGCGATCGGCGATCAGCTCACCTGCGTCCTCGTCGATCACGGTCTGATGCGTCTCAATGAGGCGAAGGACGTCGTCGAGCTCTTCCGCGGCTCGTTCAACATCCCGCTCGTCCATGTCGAGGCGGAGGACGACGTTCCTCAAGGAACTCGCCGGCGTCACCGACCCCGAGCAGAAGCGGAAGACGATCGGCCGCCTCTTCATCGACATGTTCGACGCCGAAGCGGCGAAGCTCGGCGGCGCCGATTTCCTGGCGCAGGGGACGCTCTACCCGACGTCATCGAAAGCGTCTCCTTCACCGGCGGCCCGTCGGTGACGATCAAGTCGCACCACAATGTCGGCGGCCTGCCCGAGCGCATGAAGATGAAGCTGGTCGAGCCGCTCCGCGAGCTGTTCAAGGACGAGGTGCGCGAGCTCGGCCGCGAGCTCGGCCTGCCGGCGCATTTCGTCGACCGCCACCCGTTCCCGGGCCCGGGCCTTGCCATCCGCTGCCCCGGCGAGGTCACCGCCGAGAAGCTCGCGATCCTCAGGAAGGCCGACGCCATCTATCTCGACGAGATACGGAAGGCCGGCCTCTACGACGCCATCTGGCAGGCCTTCGCCGTGCTCCTGCCGGTCCGCACCGTCGGCGTCATGGGCGACAGCCGCACCTATGATTATCGTCTGCGCCCTCAGAGCCGTCACCTCGGTCGACGGCATGACCGCCGACTTCTACCATTTCGACATGGCCTTCCTCGGCCGCGCCGCCAACCGCATCGTCAACGAGGTCCGCGGCATCAACCGCGTCGTCTATGACGTGACCTCGAAGCCCCCCGGCACGATCGAGTGGGAGTGAGCTCGATCTGTGAGCGACTCGGCCGTTCTGCCTGACGGCAGCGCCGCCGCCATTGGATGCTCTCAAAATCGGCTGTAGAACTGGCGCCGCGCGGTAGGCCGAAATGGGCCGCTGGGAGGGCCGCTCGTGATCGAAGAGTTAGCCGATCTATTGCCACTCGATATCGAAAGCTTGGCGCAACAAAGTGGCGTTCCGGCGGAACGGATCGAGCGATACGCCGAACGCGGCCTCATCGCGGGGCCCAACGCAAGCGGGACCTATGACGAGGCGGACCTCGTCAGGCTTCGGCTGATCCGTGCGATGATTGATTCCGGCATGGCGGAAGAAGCCCTTTTCGAGGCTGTCTCTTTGGGCCTCGTCAACTTCGACTTTGCCGGAAGGATGCTGGAGGGGCCGGTGGCCCTTTCCCCGGTTACCGTCCAGGACGCCTGCGCACAGGCCGGCGTGGACTACGAGACCTTCACGAAATTGATGCTGGCGATCGGCTTTGCTCCGCAGCCGGAGATTTCTTCATTCGCGAAGACATGTGGGAACTCCTCCGGCTCTACGCAGCATCCGTCGATCTCGGCCTGCCGGCCGACGTGATGCGTGGAACGCTGCAGTCCTTTGCGATGAGTGTCCGTCGCATTGCCGACGCCTCGCGAGCGCTGGTGCGCGACCATGTCGAAATGCCGTTTCTGCGCGAAGGCCTTTCGTACCAGGAGATGCTGCGTCGGGGCGCTCCAATTCGGCGCGAACTTCGCCGTCTCGGCTATCGCGCTGTCTTCATCCTCCAAAGGCGAATGTATGAGCAGGTGCTCTTCGCGAGCATTATCACGCGGTTCGAAGAAGCCTTGGCGCGACGCAGTGCTGCCGAAGCGGAGCCGTTTGTCAGGCGAGTGGTGTGTTTTGTCGACATCTCCGGTTTCACCGAGAGAACCGAGACTGTCGGTGACATGGATGCAGCTTCCGTCAGCTCCACGCTCCTGACAATCGTCCAGAACGAGGCGAGTGTCTCCGGCGGCGACGTTGTGAAAGCGCTGGGAGACGGCGCGATGGTGCTCTTCGACGACGCCGTTGATGCGGTGCAAACCACCTGCCGCATCCTCGCTGCTGCGCGCTTGTCCGGGTTGCCACCGGTCCGGGCTGGAGTAACGGCCGGGCCGGTGATCTCGCAGGACGGTGACTATTTCGGCCGCACGGTCAACCGAGCCTCGCGGCTCCTCACGGCAGCCGATCCCGGCCAGGTCATCGCCAGCGAAGAGGTCGCAGATTTGCTGCGCGACGAGGCGATCGAAATCGCAAGCCTCGGCAGCGTGCAGCTAAAAGGCATGCCCGAACCTGTGAACATATTCTCGGTCGGCCCGCTCTCCTCAGGTGCGATCGCCTGATAGCCTGGGACCGCACACCGCAGAAAAGGCCCGACGTCTAATCCCGCATAGAACGTGACCAGTTTGCCGGGTGCGTGGGACGGCTTGATCGTTCCACCGAGGCCTCTTTTGACAACTCCGCGTTGATCCTTGGGCCAGACGCGGATAGGAACCCTGATCCTGTCCCATCAGCCGCTCGTACGGCGCGCTTTCACCGAACCTCCAAACTCGGGATCAGCCTATGACGAGTGCAGCGACGGACATCGTCATTGCCGTGAACGACCTGCATAAGCGCTACGGCGGCAAGGCCGCCGTGGACGGCGTGAGCTTCGACGTGCGGCGTGGCGAAATCTTCGGCGTGCTCGGGCCAAACGGCGCGGGGAAGACAACGACGGTTGAGATCGTCACCGGCCTGCGCGTCGCCGACGCCGGCACGGTGCGCGTCCTGGACCTCGATCCGCAGGCCGACCGCGACCGTCTTCGCCAGCTTGTCGGCGTGCAGCTTCAGGAAAGCGAACTGCATCCGAAGATCACGGTCGCCGAGGCGCTCGAGATGTTCGCCGCGTTCTACCCGGACCCTGCGGACGGACGCGCCTTGGCGAATGACCTTGGGCTCGGCGAGAAGCTTTCCACCCAATATCGCCATCTCTCGGGTGGGCAAAAGCAGCGGCTCGCGATCGCCTTGGCGCTCATCGGTAATCCCAAGGTCGCCGTGCTGGACGAGCTGACGACAGGCCTCGATCCGCAGGCGCGGCGCGAAGTCTGGGACCTCATCGAAGGCGTGCGCGATTCCGGCGTCACCATCGTCCTCGTCACCCATTTCATGGAAGAGGCCGAGCGCCTCTGCGACCGGATCGCGCTGATCGATCGCGGCAAGGTGGTGGCGATCGACACGCCCGCCGGGCTCATCGGCCGCGCCCGTGGCGGGCACGAACTGCGTTTCCGCACTGCGGAGCCAGTCGTGCCGGAGCGGCTGCACGCTATCCTCGATCCGTTGCCTTCTGTGAAGGCCGTCGAGCTTGTTGGCGGCGAGGTGATCGTTCACGGCGAGAAAGATGCCGTCGTCACCGTCGTGCGGGCGCTTGCCGAGAATGGCATCACGCCCGTCGACGTGACGGTGGAACGTTCGAACCTCGAGGACGCGTTTGTCGACCTCACCAGCCACGCCACCGCGACGGAGGTCTGACATGTCAGCAACCGCGATCGTCATCCGCACGCATGGCCGGCTTTTCCTTCGCGAGCCTGCGCGCGTCTTCTTCGCTCTGGTGTTTCCGGCGATGCTCCTGGTCGTCGTCGGCTATGTGATGCCCGGCATGAGCGAGCCGATGGTCGACGCCGGGCCAATTTACACGGGGCTCCGCCCGATCGACATTTACCTGCCGGCGGTGCTCGGGCTCTCCATCGGCACCGTTTCCCTGGTGACGTTCCCGCCGAACTTCGGGGTGTATCGGGAGAAGGGCGTTTTGAGGCGGCTGGCGCTCACGCCGATGCCGGCGTCTCTGCTCATCGTCGCGGAAATCATCGCGAACCTCGCCGCGCTCATCGGCGGCGTGATTTCGGCGCTTGTGGCGGGCTTCGTCCTGCTCGACATTCCCGCTCCCGAACAGCCCCTTGTCGTCATCGCGGCGTTTCTCATCGGTGCGGTGCAGATGATGGGACTCGGCGCGCTGATCGCCGCGCTGGCCCCAAGCAGCGGCGCCGCCACCGGCATTGGGATGATCGCCTATTTCCCGATGCTCTTTTTCGCCGGCATCTCGATTCCGGGTCCCGCCATGTCGGATACCCTCCAGACGATCTCCACCTTCGTGCCGCTTGGCGCGGTCGCGCAGGCGCTGACGACGGGCTGGTTCGAAACGGGATTCCCGGCGCTGCAGTTCGTCGTCATGGTGGTGTGGACCGTCGCTTCACTCGTGCTCGCGACCAGACTGTTCCGTTGGACCTG
>CAWGKA010000002.1:0-27634 GCA_963823045.1 uncultured Alphaproteobacteria bacterium
TCCTCGCCGAGCATCCGGCGGCGGCGGAGGCGCTGGCGAAATACCGCATCAATCCCGGCAATGTCGGTTTCGCTGAAAGCGCGACAGGCAGTTCGCGCGCTGATCGATGCGCTTCAGCTACGGCAAACCGGTACGGATCGGCGTCAACTGGGGCTCGCTCGACCAGGCGCTCTTGACCAAGCTGATGGACGAGAACGCGGCCAGCGCCGCGCCGAACGGCGGTGCGGTGATGCGCGAGGCGATCGTCCAGTCGGCGTTCTGTCGGCCGCCGAGGCGGAGCGGCTCGGCCTCCCCCGCGACCGCATCATCCTCTCGGCTAAGGTCAGCCGAGGTGCAGGATCTCATCGCCGTCTATTCCGACTGCCCGCCGCTCCGACCATGCGCTGCATCTCGGCCTCACCGAGGCCGGGATGGGCACGAAGGGCGTCGTCGCCTCGACGGCGGCGCTCGGCATCCTCCTGCAGCAGGGGATCGGCGACACGATCCGCATCTCGCTGACGCCCGAGCCCGGCGGCGACCGGACCCGCGAGGTCAAGGTGGCCCAGGAGCTGTTGCAGGTGATGGGGTTCCGGACGTTCACGCCGGTGGTCGCCGCGTGTCCCGGCTGCGGGCGGACGACGTCGACCGTGTTCCAGGAGCTGGCGCAGCGGATCGAGGCGGATATCGCCGCCGCGATGCCGTCTGGCGCGAGAAATATCCCGGCGTCGAGGCGCTCCATGTCGCCGTCATGGGCTGCGTCGTCAACGGCCCCGGCAAATCAAGCACGCCGATATCGGCATCTTGCCGCCGGGGACGGGCGAGCAGCCGGGCGGCACCGGTCTTCATCGACGGCAAGAAGGCCGTCACCCTCCGCGGCCCGGCGATCGCCGACGAGTTCCGGACGCTGGTCGCGGAGTATGTCGAGAGACGGTGGGGTTAGATGAACGCGGTTCACATTCGAGCCCGACAGGTCGAGTATGGTCACCCGGGCCATGACCTTTGTCGGCGTGCATTTTCTCAGGAAGCGGAGAATGGCGATCCTCCGCGAATTGCAGGCCGGCTCTGCCCGGCGCGCTCGGGGCATTCGTGGCCGAGCCGGTGGAAGCGCTTGCTTGTCACATGTCAGATCCGTCACGGCCGTTATCGTGACTTCGCTGACGTGCTCCGCGCGGTCTATTTCGTTGATGTTCTGTCTAAGAAAGCTATTGCGAGTTCTTGACCTCGATCCGGCCTCTACCCTGATCATCCTCGTGCCAGGTCCAGCCAAGTGGAAGCTCCGAGTTGGCGATGCCGGAAGGAGACCGAACAAGATACAGTTCAACGTCGAATTTGCTCAAGTCCGCCCCTTCTAGCAGTGCACTAGACAAATCTGCTCGACGAAGCGACGCCGCGCCCAAGTTGCTGCCTTTTAGCGTCGCATGTCTAAGGACAGTCTCGTTAAGCGAAGCTTCCGACAAGTTGCAGAATACCAACGAGGAGGTTTCCAAGTTTGCCTTAGTAAATCCGCATCTCATGAAGTTGCACAGAGTAAAATCAAACCCATACAAATCCGCAACGTCAAATGACTGAAATGAAAAATCTATCCGAGACCAAATTCGCGAAACAGGGCCTACTTCTGGCCCGTCGCGTTGTCCTTTCAGCCGCATGATCAGATTTCCAGCGCTTAGAGAGTTGTGCCATCTGATTTTAATCGGCCCCGCAGCATCTAAGTGAAAGCCGTCTTTCCTCGTCGGGGCCGGATACACGCGATGAAGGCGAAAGAGTTCAAGATGGCATACAAAACCAACTCTGGTCTTCTTGCCGTTCCTCCGCTGATCGCCACGAGTTAAAGGCGCTCTTCATCGATAGCTCGATCATCCCATTCCTAATAGCGCGCCCACAAATTTCGGCTAACATTCGACACGCATCTTCGGCTCGTGGATGCTGACCCCAGGAATTCTGCCCTTCCGGATCAAAATACAGCAACTCACACTCGTTTCCAGGAAGGCCAGAATATCGTTGGTGAGCGGCGGTCCAGTCAGGTCAGAAATCTTTCTCAAAAAGTCGTCTGAATTGAAATCAACGTCGTCAGCCTCCCATTGCGAAAGCCAACGCAAAGTATCCCTCAGCAGCGCGCGCGCGACCAGATACTCGCCAAAGGTTTTGTGAACGCATTCCAGCGCCCGGTCCCTTGGTCGGTGTCCGGCCTCGTGTAAAACTGAAGAGCAATATTCGCCAACGCGCTCAGTGGCTGCTCGTCCAACGCGAGTTTCATATTTGTTGGTATGTGAGCACTCTTCGCGCCTCGAATTCGGCCGGGGTTGCAATGCGCCCGCCCCCACTCCATGCCGAGATGGCTAAGCATTCCATCAGCAACGCATACTCTACATCGCTAAATCCAGCTTATCTGGGGTGGGCAGCTTCACCCCATTCCCTTTCATAGATTCCTGCCCAATAGCTTCCTGTAAATTACGTTTCGGTTCGTTGCAGCAACCTCCCAGCGATCCGATGCGTAACCGGACACGATAAGAAGGTAAGCTAACAAAGGTTCGGCCGTGAGGTCTTCGAGCCTTTCGGAAAGCATGGCTTCCGGCACCTTCTTGTCGCCACCAGCTGCATCGGCCCATTTGTTCCAGAACTCCGGACGCTGATCTGCAGCGAGTTGTTTTTGGTACCTTGTAGTGCGCGTCGTGAAGAGGAGTTAGGGGGAGGATGTCGAGTATCTGCGGTCCGGTTAGGCGTCCCTTCCGCTGAGCACGAGCTGTGGCGCCGGGGCCTCCCAAGAATAACAGCGACGGCCCGAAGTTCGTCGCTCGAGTTTAGGTCGCGTAATAAAGCACCCGACAGTAATCCCCGGATGAAATCGTCAACGATTTCCTCGAATAAGGAGCCTGGAACTGCCAGTTCATCTAATCCATCGAGAACAATCAAAGTGCGATATGGTATGCCGTGCCGTATTCTGTCTAACGGGTTTTCCTTAAACCCACTATCACGATGATCAGTCAAGTGTTCACCGATCCGGTCAGAAAGCTTTCCATTACCATGAAGTTTCTGAAGAGGAACGTATATTACACGCCATCCGTGACGTTGGGCGAATTGTGACGATATGAATTTTGCAAAACTTGATTTTCCGCTTCCGGGTCCCCCACGACAAGGCGTAGGGCGTCGGAATGGGTGGCGTTAGTTGCCCATTCTTCTATGTGGCCGAATAGATCGACAACCGTCAGACGCTCTGGACCAGACTTACCTAGATCGGCCTGGCCGTGTTTCCGGCGGCTCCAGCTTGCTCGCAGGGCGACGTAAAGTCGTGATAAGCTTATGCCCGTAAACTCTGTCCAAATACGGGAGTAGCATAGTATTGTGCTAGTATAGATGCGTGATGTTGCTCCCATTGGATATCAGAATACTGCGACTGAAATGCTGTGGTACGAAGCCAGCTCTCCAGCGGGGAAAAGTATGCTAAGTTGTTTGCCCACGCCGCAGGTATTGATGCAGTGAACTCTTCGGCAATTCTACCCGCGGAGTGTTGAGATGGAGTGTTTATCCGCGAGATATGGCTCCAGTGCCTCGCATAGAACATCTTCAATAGACTGATATAGCCAAACTGTTGTCGGATTGCTTAACTGATCGGGAGTTAGAGGCTCCGAGATATCACTGGAATTGCTTTCCAATTTTTCGAGATACTGCGCACGAGCTTGGTCCTAGCGCGTTTGTCAGGAGAACGGAAAAGCAGGTCACTGGTGGTCAAGCGGGCGAGGGAGATAATTGTCGCGTGTCGAAACAGACTTCAAGCACGTTGATCCAGGCTGTCTTCTGGATTTCCCAGGGCCCGAATTGTGGTCAGCACCGACGAAAACGCGCCCGGAATGTCGCCAAAGATCGCGTGCACAGCGGCGTCCGTTGCCGCGAAGATGGCCTCCTTTGCGGACGTTGTTCCTGGTGCAACTTTGACGGTCATTTTGTCTCCTCCGACAAACTACGTTGTGTATAGCCGGGCGGCGCATCACCGCACAACTGTGGGACGTGCGCGCCTAATCCCCCAACCCCCAGCGCAGCGACAGCATCACGGCGTTGGTGGTGAGGCGGGCCCAGGTCTCGTCGATCGGGATGAGGAACACCGGTCCGCCGCGCCGGGAGACGAGGTCGCCGACATCGGTGGCGACGCGGCCATAGCTGACAAGCCGATAGGTCAGCTCGACGGAGAGGTTGTCGGTCAGCTGGCGTGAGGCGCCGAGCGCCACGCCGAAGGCGGGCGACCATCGCGTGCCGCCCGGCGTGTCCGACCAGGACGGCTGGGTGAGCCCCGGAAATTCGAAATGGACCGGCGAGAGGACGTTCCGCGACACGCCGGCGCCGATGCCGATGAAGGGCGTCACCGGCCAGCCCGCACCCGTGCCGAGATCGACATAGGCCCAGCCCATCAGCGCCGCCTGGTTGAGGCTCGCCGTCACCGGCTGGTCGCCCGGCGTGGCGGTGAAACGAAGGCCGCTAGTAGGTCGGGTGCCAGACGAGGCCGCCGAGGACGTTCACGCCATAGACGGGGAGCAAGGTCTGCACTTCGGCGAAGAGCGAGATCGAATGCGAGACAAAGAACTCCGCACCGCCGGCAGCAGACCAGGAAACGCCCCAGCCCGGAATGTAGTGGCCAGCGAGCCGGCCATAGAGGAGCGCCCGATCGCCAAGCAGGACGCCGGCGCGGACGCCGGGGCCGATCTGCCAGGCGAAGGACGAGGCTGGGCCGGGCAGATAGATGCCGAGGCGGAGATCGAAGCCGACGAGGACATGGCCGAACACGGCGTTGTAGCCGGCGACGGTGCCGCCCTCGAACCACGGCGTATAGTTCGAGACGCCGGCGTAGGCGCCGACATAGGGGCCGGCCCAGTCGAAGCTGGGCGCCGGCGGCGCCATCGGCGGCGGTGGGGGCGGCGTCATCGGCAGGTCGGCAGCGGCGGCGCCGGTCGCGAAGAGGAGCGAGCCGGCAAGGCCGAGCAAAACGTTACGAATGCGCATCAAGAACCCCCAAGGCCCGCGCCAATATCGATTTCCTTATCGCACGGCCGGCGCGGATTAGCGAAGCATATTGCTCGGGCTCGGCGGCTAGGCCGGGCAGGTCCATTCGGCGTCGCGAAGCGCGTCGTAGCCGGCCGGCGGTTCGGTGCCGTCACAGGCGGCATATGAGTATGAGCCCCGCGGCGAGAAGGCGACCGGCCGGGTCGAGATGACCTCGATGCAGCCCCCGGCGCAGGCGCCCTGGTCGATCCATTTCACGGTGACCGGAAAGGCGCATTTGTTGAACCAGACGAGCGTGCCGTCCGGATAGGGCGCGGGGGTGACGCAGGTCGTCCGCTCGGGCTCTTGAGCCAGCGCGCCGGGCGCCGCGGCCGGCAGCGCCAAAAGGCCGATACCGAGAATGCCGATGGCGAAAGTCGAGCGGAAGCGCATGCCTCTTTCTAAGGTCGACGCCGCGATGGCGCCAGTGTCAGAAGGTCGGACAGGTCCAGGTCCGGTCGCCAAAGGCGTCGTAGCCGGTCGGCCCAGCATTGCCGCGGCATGCGAAATAATCGAAGGCGCCGGAAGGATCCGCGATGCGAACGTCCATTGTCCCCACCGTGGCAGCGCATCCGCCGGAGCAACTCCCTTGGTCGAACCATTTCACCGTGACGGCATAGTCGCAGGCGTTGTGCCAGGTATTGGGAACCAGGCCGCCCGTCGCCTCGATCAGGTCAAGGCAGTTGGTTGCCTCTTCCCCTTGCGCGGACGCGAGGGGCACGACCGCCGGCGTCGCCGCCAGAGCCAAACCCAAAATGCCGATGCCGAATGTCGAACGGAAGCCCATGGCTTTCCCCTTGTTCGCGGTTCCGACCGCAGCGGTCGGTTCGCCGGTGCCGGACCCTACACGTTCGCCGGGGCCCCAAGGAGAATTTCGGCGCATGCCCCGGCCGCCGCCGAGCATTGGCGGCAGCACGGGAGCCGGGCTAAGGTCCGGCGCAAAGTCGAGGGAGTGATGCAAATGGGTTGGAGATTGACGCGCGGGAGCCGCGTTGCCGCAGTGGCCGTAGCGCTGGCCGTGGCGGCGCCGGTCGCCGTTCTGGCGCAGCAAGTGATCACGGACGATTTCTCCGACCGCAATTCCGGCTGGACGGTGCGCGCCGATGGCGGACCCGTGACGATCGACTATGTCGACGGGCAGTATTGGATGTACGCGACCGGGCCGGTCGGCATCATCATCGCCGCCAGCGGCGTCACCTTCAATGACGGCGCGGTCTCGGTCGAGATGCAGGATCTGCCGGACTCGGCGGTCCATGCCGCCGGCATTTTCGTGCGTGCCCAGGATAGCGCCAATTTCTACGCCTTCGTGCTCGGCTCGGACGGCTCGATCGGCATGTTCCACTTCGTCGACGGCGTCTATGTCGCCGACGGACGGAGCGACCTGTTTCTCCGCGATGGCCTGTTCAAGACGGACGAGCCGAACGTTGTCACCGTCACGGCGTCCGGATCGTCGATGAACTATTTCGTCAATGGCGAGCAGGTGGCGACCGTTGCCGTCACGCGCTGGACCGGCGGCGCCGTCGGTCTGATCCTCGGCACCGGCGCCGACGGCACAGCCGGCACGGCGTTCGATAATTGGCGCGTCGAGGCAAGACAGTAGAGCATCCAGCCGCCGAACGGCTAGCTGCGCTTGCCGACGAAACGCACGGCGGCGATGAGCGGCGCTGCCTTGTCGCCATAGGAGGCGAGCGCCGCCTCGGCCGCAGCGATGCGCGTGGCAAGGGCTGAGCGCGCCTCATGTTCGCCGAGCAGGGCGACCAGTGTCGGCTTGGCCCGCTCGGCGTCGCGATGGGTAACCTTGCCGAGCGAGACGGCGTCGCCGGTATGATCGAGAAGGTCGTCGGCAAGCTGGAAGGCGGCGCCGAGGGCAGCGCCGAATCCGGCGAGCCTCTCGCGGTCGCGCTGCTCGGCGCCGGCGATGATGGCGCCGGCTTCCGCGGCGTAGCGGAAGAGGGCTCCTGTCTTCATCGCCTGCAAGGTGGCGATGTCGTCCTCCAACAGCGTCTCGCCTTCGCCGGCAAGGTCGAGCGCCTGACCGCCGGCCATGCCGCCTGCGCCCGCGGCCCGGGCAAGGCTGGCGGCAAGCTCGGCGCGGATCTCCGCGTCGGGGTGGACGATCTTGTCGGCCAGGATCTCGAAGGCGAGCGTCAGCAGCGCGTCCCCGGCAAGGATCGCCGTTGCCTCGCCGAACTCGCGGTGAACGGTTGGCTTGCCGCGGCGGATGTCGTCATCGTCCATCGCCGGAAGATCGTCATGGACGAGGCTGTAGGCATGGATGCATTCGAGCGCCGCGGCGGCATAGACGGCGCCGGCCGGTGGCGTGCCGAAGAGGGCAGCAGATTCCATCAGCACGAAAGGGCGGAGCCGCTTGCCGCCACCGAGCACGGCGTAGCGCATCGCCTCGGTCAGCCGTTCCGGCCAGCTCTGCCTGACGCGGAGCAGGTCGTTCAGCGCCGCCTCAACGACGGCAGCGTTCTCGGCAAGGCGCGCGGCGAAGTCCATGGCGGCGTGAATTGGACGCGCCGGCCGCGCGGGTCAAGCCGTGCCGTTGATGATCGCCTCAACACCGTTGATGACGAACTGCACCGAGAGAGCGGCAAGGAGGAGGCCGAGCAGGCGGGTGACGACGATCTGGCCGGTGTGGCCAAGAACGCGGTCGATCTGCTCGGAGAGGAAACAGGCGACCCAGCACAAAGCGATTATGGCCACGACGATGAGATCGAGGCCTGCGAAGCCGCCGGCATCAGGCGCGCTGCCGGCGAGCAGGATCACGGCCGACAGTGACGCCGGCCCGGCGATCAAAGGAATGGCGAGCGGGAAAACCGCGACGGTGGTGGTGTCGGGTGTGTCCTGGGCGACGGCCGTGTCGCGCCGCACGCGACGATCGAACAGCATGTCGGCGGCGATGATGAAGAGGAGGATGCCGCCGGCGATGCGGAAGGCGGACATCGAGATGCCGAGGGTTTCCAGCAGCCACCGGCCGCCCAGAGAGGCGGCGATGAGAATGCCGCCGGCGACGAGGACGGCGACGAGGGCGATGCGGCGCTTGCCCGCCTTGTCGAAGCCGGCCGTGATGGCGAGGAAGAGCGGTGCCAGCGACAGCGGGTCGATGGCAACGAACAGCGTGATCGCGGCGTGGAGGAGGTAGCTCGTCATCGGGTCCTTATTCTGAAGCCGCTCTCAGCAGGTTGCCACCTTCCATTGGCGCGACCAGTGCTTGATGTTCTTTTCGCGCTGGATCGCCAAGGGCATCGTCCCGTGCTCTTCGAAATACACCAGCCGGCTCAGGCCGTGCCTCCTGGTGAAACCATCGACAAGGTGCTCCCGATGCTCAAAGACCCGGCGAATGAGATCGTTGGTGACGCCGACATAGATCGTCCCACGGTATCGATTGGCCATGATGTAAACCCATCCGCCCATCGGACAAATGCTCCTCCGATGGACCACCGGGTCAGGCCCGGTGGTGACGATTCCCTTTAGGTAGCGAGGGCTAGACCGGATGGCCGAAGCGACGGCAAGGGCGAACAGGAGGAGGCGACGGACCGCCAAGAAGCGGAAGGCCCGGCCGCTATGGCTGCGCATCCTGCGCTGGGCGGCGCTGGTCATCGCGATCCTCGTCGCCATCCCGATGGTGCTGACGCCGCTCTACCGGGTGGCTGCGCCGGTCTCGACGCTGATGATCTGGCGCGGCGTCACTGGCCATGAGGTGACGCGCGATTGGGTAACGCTCGACGAGATCTCGCCCAACCTCGTGCGCGCCGTGATCGCTTCGGAGGACAATTTCTACTGCACCCATCACGGCGTCGATTGGGGCGCGGTGAAGGAGGTGATCGAGACGGGTGCCGATCGCGGCGCCTCGACGATCGCCATGCAGGTGGCGCGCAACCTCTTCCTGTGGCCGTCGCACAGCTATGTCAGGAAGGCGCTGGAAGTACCGCTCGCCTATTACGCCGATCTCGTCCTTGGCAAACGAAGGCTCATGGAGATCTATCTCAACATCGCCGAATGGGGGCCCGGCATCTACGGCGCCGAGGCCGCGGCCGAATATCATTTCGGCGTTCACGCATCCCAGCTGACGATGGGCCAAGCGGCGCTTTTGGCGGTGACGTTGCCGAACCCTTCCACGCGCGATCCGGCGCATCCATCCGCCAACCTGCAGAGCATTGCGAACCGTATCGTCACGCGGGTCGATCAGGGGCCGGACTTCTCCTGCCTCGGGCTCTAACTAGCGCGGGCCCGGCCGGATCTGCGCCGGCGTGCCGCGATAGCAGCCGATGAAATACGGATATTCGCGTGTCAGCACATAGTGATAGATGCTGACCATCTCGCCGTTCCACAGCACTTCGCTGGTGCGGCCGTGGCATTCATCGAGATCGGCATTGGTGAGTTCGACGCCTTCGGCGTCGTAGATCGAATAGATGCCGAAACCGTCGATGGCGTAGCCGATGAGTACCTCGAAGCCGGCCTCGTCGGGCAGGCAGGGGCTCGGCCCGTGATAGTGATATTCGCCCTGCATTTGCGGATGGCCGCTGCACAGGTCCTGCACCTCATGGGCGACGGCGTCGCGGCCGGCGTCGTCGAGGCTGTTGTAGATGGCGACGCCATTGAGGGCGATGCCGATCATCCCCATGCCGACGCAAGAGGGTGTTGCCGCGAGCTGAGGGTCGAGCGGCAGCGATAGCGAGATGGTCTGGGCGCGGATGCTGTTGGGGTTGCGGTCGAACTGATAGGCGGGATCGTTGCGGCCGATGGGGAAGGTGCCTGTCTCGGTGTCGACCGGCAGCCCATTGCCGGTGATGAGGCGTCGCTCCCCGGAGGTGGTGATGGCGAACTGCGCCTCCGGCCACGTCATTTCGCCTTCGACGGCTGGCTTCTCGGTCAGGTCCCAGGTGTCGCCATGGATCCAGGTCGGCGTTCCCTGGGCGCCGCCGCCGCGGAACGAGGTCAGGCACGAATAGGTATAGCCGGCCAGTGGCGAGGTGCTGATGCGGCCGTCGCCGAGCGGCAGATGGGTGATGTCGAGGACGTCGGTCTGCTTCTGAGCCAGCGCCGGCTGCGTCAGGGTGATGGCGGCGAGGAGGAGCAGGGGGACGTTGCGGATGTGGATCATGGCGGGACCCTAGGCAACGCGACGGCGGACCGGCAACAACGGAATTGTATCGAGTTCTGGTCAAGCGGCGCCGAACTCTGTATAGAGCGCGCAAATTCCATCCGACATCGGCGTCGATTGGCGGTTCCTGGCCGAACCCCGGCGCGGTTGTCGATCCTTACGGAGCCCGAGCCATGGCCGTTCCCAAGAAGAAAACCTCGCCGTCAAAGCGCGGCATGCGCCGTTCCGCCGACGCGCTGAAGCGCCCGACCTATATCGAGGACAAGGATTTGGGCGAATATCGCCGCCCGCACCATATCGACCTCAAGACGGGCATGTATCGCGGCCGTCAGGTGTTGGCGCCGAAGGAAGGCTGAGCCCCCGCTTTCACCGATCTTATCGACAGGCCGGCCTCTGCGCCGGCCTTTTCGTTGCTCAGGCGGCGGAACCCGCTAGGATCGGCGAAGGTCGCCATCGGAGGAACCGGCTATGCGCGCCTTTCCATTCACGATCGTCACGCTCCTAATCTACAACATCGTCATCGTTTTCTCGGGGCCCGGGGTCTGGGACAACGTCCTCGTCACCTTCAATCTCTTCTCGGGTGAGGCATGGCCGCTGACGACCGGGATCCTGATGATCCTCGCCGGGCTTCTGGTGCTTCTCGCTGAGATATTGAGAGCAACAACGATCGAGCGGAGCGCGATCACCAACCATGTCATCTCTGTCGTCGTGGTGCTCATCTATGTTGTTGAATTTGTCGTCGTTGCCGAGGCGGGCACATCGACTTTCTTCGTTCTGACGATGATCGCGCTGGTCGATGTTCTTGGCGGCATCGTCGTCACGATCCGCCTGGCAACGCGCGATTTCTCCATCGACCGCAATGGCGGCGGCATGTACCCGCCCGGGAGCTAGGCAACGCACTCAATTTGAACGGCTGCCGGGCAGAATCTTAACGATTATCGGCGATCTCCTGGCAACAGAGCTGATTGCCGGGATTGTCTCGGCGGCGACCATCTCTGCGGGGAAGACGGGTGCCGGGCACAAGGAGCGCGCCGAAGGCCGAGCCGGCCGACGGCGGGAACTACGAGAATGCACTCGAGCTCCTGTCGGCTCTGGGCGAAGTCGCCTATCGCTGGACGGTCGGTGACGATCGCCTGCACTGGGACGGCGACATCCAGACCGTGCTCGGTATTCCGGCGCGGGAGGTCGACAGTGGACGACGCTATGCCAGCCTGGTCGACGGCGAATGCCGGACCAGCCGCCATGGCGCGGTGTTCGACAACAGCGCCACCGATCGCGGCACCGGCGTCCCGTTCCGCGTGGAATATGGGGTTCGTCCCGGCGGGGCGGATCAGCCGCTCGTCTGGATCGAGGACACAGGACGCTGGTACAGCGACGGCGGTTTGGGGCCGAAGCGCGTGGTCGGCATCATCCGCGTGGTCAGCGATCGCCATGAACGCGAACAGCAGCTGACATTTCGCTCCTCGCATGACGAACTGACCGGCTTCTACAATCGCGCTCGGCTTATCGAGCTTCTCGAAGAGGCGCTGGCGAGCGCCAAGCGGTTCCGCAACAGCTCTGCGTTCCTGCTTCTGGCGATCAACTCATTTCGCCTGATCAACGACGCCTATGGCTTTGAAGTCGGCGATCAGGTGCTGGCGGCGATCGCCAAGCGGGTGGCCTCGCGACTGCGCGGCGGCGATGCGATCGGCCGCTTCTCCGGCAACAAGCTGGGTGTCATCCTGCGCGACTGCGGCGACGAGATCATGGCGGTCGCGGCCGAGCGCTTCCTCGAGGTGGCGAGCGAGGAAGTGGTGACGACCGACAATGGCTCAATCGCTGTGACCATCTCCATCGGCGGCGTCACGCTGCCACGCAACGCCCGTAATGTCGGTGAGGCGACAGCGCGAGCGGAGGAGGCCCTGTCCGCCTCGCGCCAGCGCGGCCACGGCCGTTTCCGGCCTTTTGTTCAATCCTTTGGCCGCCAGGCCGAGAGGCGCGCCAATGCCGCCCTCTCCACTGAACTCCTCAGCGCGCTCGATCAGGGACGGCTGCGCTTGGCCTTTCAGCCGATCGTTGACGCGACGACGCGCAAGCCGGCGATGCACGAAGCGCTGCTGCGACTGGTGCAGTCGGACGGGTCAATAGCGGAGGCCAGTTCGTTCATGCCCCTGTCGGAGCGTGTCGGTCTTGCTCGCCTGCTCGATCAGCGCGCCCTCGATATCGCCATCGATACGTTGCGGCGCACGCCGGAGGCGAGCCTTAGCGTCAATGTCACGGCCGACACCGCAACGGAGCCGTCCTGGCTCGCCCGCCTGGAGCAGGCCGTCTCCTATGACCGGGGGCTCGCGCAGCGGCTGACCGTCGAAATCACGGAGTCGACCGCGGTCCGCAACGTCGAGGAAGCCACCCGGTTCGTCTCGGCGGTCAAGGGAATCGGCTGCTCGGTGGCGATCGACGATTTCGGCGCAGGCTACAGTTCCTTTCGCATTCTCCGTCAGCTCAACGTCGATATCATCAAGATCGACGGCGGGTTCATCCGCAACATGGTCGAGAATGGCGATGACCGTTTCTTTGTCCGGACGTTGATCGATCTCGCGCGCCATTTCCGCCTGAAAACCGTCGCCGAATGGGTGCGCGACGAAGCCACGGCCGAAATGCTGAAGGAATGGGGCGTCGACTATCTGCAGGGCGATTTGACCGGCTGCCCGGCATCGTCGCCCGGCGGCCGTTGCGACCGGGCGAAGTCATCCGCCGCCTAGGCGGCGCGGGCCTCGATGGCGAGGGCATGAACCCCCGCTGCCAGTTCGGAGGCCAGCGCTTCGTTGATGGCGCGATGGATAGCCACACGGCTCATGCCGGCAAAGGCTTCGGCGGCGATGCGGACGCGAAAATGGGTTTCTCCGCCCTCGCGCCAGCCGCCATGCCCCTTGTGCTGGTCGGACTCGTCTACCACCTCCAGCGATGCGGGATGGAAGGCTTCCGTGAGAGTGTGTGCGATACGGTCCTTGACGGCGTCCAAAGCTGTCGGCTCCCCGTTGTCCGTGACTTGCCGCGATCTGCGGCGCCCAGCATAATCAAGCCATGAAGCTCGATTCCAAATATTTCGACAGCATCCGTATCAAGCCTGTCGCGGAAGAGCAGCCCGAGGAAGCGCCGGCCTGCGATTGGGCCGGCTGCACCCATCGCGGCGGCTATCGAGCACCGAAGGGACGCCAGCGCGAGGGCCAGTATTTCAGTTTCTGCCTCGACCATGTGCGCGAATACAATAAGTCCTACAACTACTTCTCCGGCATGGGGGACGATGAAATCGACGCCTATCGCAAGGCGGCGACGACCGGCCACCGGCCAACCTGGGCGATGGGCAGCGGCTCCGGCTCACCCGACCGCGGCGGTCGGAAGGGCAAGGCCGGGCCGATGCAGGACGTGTTCGGCCTGTTCGAGGGCATCGGGCACGATTTCGAGCCGGAAAAGCGCCAGCGGCCGCTGCGCAATCTCGAACGCAAGTGCTTTGCAGCGCTCGACCTCGAGGGCCATGAGCAACGCGACGAGATCAAGGCCCGCTTCAAGGCGCTGGTAAAACGGCTCCATCCGGACGTTAATGGCGGAGATCGCGGCTCGGAAGACAAGCTGCGCGAGATCATTCAGGCCTATAACCATCTCAAGGCCGCCGGCTTCTGCTGAGGCCGAACAACCCATACGGGCGACGCCGCGGGCGCGCCCCGCGGAGGTGAAATGACGACTATCGAACACGACTGGTCCAGCGTTCCGGACATGAAAGTGTCCGTGCGGCAGGTATTCGGGATCGACAGCGATCTCGAAGTGCCGGCCTTCTCCGCGGACAATGAGCATGTCCCTGCGGTCGACGACGACTATATTTTCGACGAGCAGACGACGCTCGCGATCCTGGCCGGCTTTGCCCACAATCGCCGCGTGATGGTCACCGGCTATCACGGCACGGGCAAGTCGACGCATATCGAGCAGGTGGCGGCGCGGCTCAACTGGCCGTGCGTGCGCGTCAATCTCGACAGCCACATCTCGCGCATCGACCTTATCGGCAAGGATGCGATCGTGCTGCGCGAGGGGCAGCAGGTGACCGAGTTCCGCGACGGCATTCTGCCTTGGGCGCTGCAGACCAACACGGCGCTGGTGTTCGACGAATATGACGCCGGCCGCGCCGATGTCATGTTCGTCATTCAGCGCGTGCTCGAGGTCTCGGGCAAGCTGACGCTGCTCGACCAGAACCGGGTCATCCACCCGCATCCGGCGTTCCGCCTGTTCTCCACCGCCAACACGGTCGGCCTTGGCGATACGTCAGGCCTCTATCACGGCACGCAGCAGATCAACCAAGGCCAGATGGACCGCTGGTCGATCGTCGTGACGCTCAATTATCTGCCACATGACAAGGAGGTCGATATCGTCGCCGCCAAGGCCGCGACCTATCGCGACGCCAAGGGACGTGAGCTCCTGTCGAAGATGGTGCGCGTCGCGGACCTCACGCGGAACGCCTTCATGAACGGCGATCTGTCGACGGTGATGAGCCCGCGCACGGTGATCATCTGGGCGGAGAACGCCGAGATCTTCAACGACGTCGCCTTCGCCTTCCGCGTCACCTTCCTCAACAAATGCGATGAGGCGGAGCGGCCGATCGTGGCGGAGTTCTATCAGCGCTGCCTGGGCGAGGAATTGCCGGAAGCGGCGACCAATGTGGTCATGTCCTGAGCCCTGATCTTGCCCGAATCCAACCAGTCGAAAGCGCGGCCGCCATCTCCTCCTGCTGATCCCTTCAAGCGGGCCGTAGCCGGCTGCATGCGGGCGATGGCGGCGCGGCCCGACCTCGACGTCAGCTTCGGTTCCGACCGGCCTTATATGAGCGGGCTCAAGGCGCGGCTGCCGGAGCCGCCGCGGAAGCTCAGCGCGCATGACATCGCGGTTACGCGCGGCCTCGGCGATTCGATGGCGCTGCGCCTCGCCTGCCACGATCAGGCCGTGCATCAGCGTCTGGCGCCGAAAGGGCAAAACGCGCGCGCCGTGTTCGACGCGGCCGAGCAGGCGCGCATCGAGGCAGTCGGCTCGTTGCGCATGGCGGGCGTTGCCGCCAACCTCAACGCCATGCTCGACGAGCGCTATCGCCGCGCCAATCTCGACAATGTCACGCAGCGTTCCGAGGCGCCGCTGGAAGATGCGCTGGCGCTGGTGATGCGCGAACATCTGACCGGCCAGCCGCCGCCCGCGGCCGGCAAGGCCGTCGCCGATCTGTGGCGGTCCTGGATTGAAGAGAAGGCGGGCACCGACCTCAGCCGCTTGGCGGAGAATGTCGAGGATCAGGCGGCCTTTGCCGACGTCGTGCGCGACGTCATCACCTCGCTCGAGATGGGCGACGAGCTCGGCGGCGACAACGAGCCGGACGAGGTCGAGAGCGACGAGGCCGAGCCGCAGGAAGGCGGCGAGGAAGGTGAGGGCGGCGAGGAATTGGAGAGCGATTCCGGCGAGAGTTCGCAGGACAACGAGGCCGGTGCCGACGAAGCCTCGAGCGCCGAGATGGAGGCCGAGGAGGCCGACGCCGAGCGCTTCGACGACGACGGCAGCGAGGCGAGGGAGGCCGGTGAGGTGCGCCGGCAGCAACAGCCTTGGAGCGGCGAGGAGGGCGGACCCGCCTATAAACCCTTCACCGACCGCTTCGACGAGGTGATCAAGGCCGAGGACCTTTGCGATCCGGAAGAGCTGGGACGGCTGCGCGGCTTTCTCGACAAGCAGCTGGCGCCGTTGCAGGGCGCGGTGGCGCGGCTTGCCAATCGGCTGCAGCGTCGGCTGATGGCGCAGCAGAACCGATCCTGGGATTTCGATCAGGAAGAGGGCGTGCTCGACGCGGCGCGGCTGTCGCGCGTCGTCGTCGATCCCTCCAATCCGCTCTCCTTCAAGGTCGAGCGCGACACCGATTTCCGGGACACGGTGGTGACGCTCCTCCTCGACAATTCGGGCTCAATGCGCGGGCGGCCGATCACCGTGGCCGCGATATGCGCCGATATCCTTGCCCGGACGCTGGAGCGCTGCGGCGTGAAGGTCGAGATCCTCGGCTTCACCACGCGCGCCTGGAAGGGCGGGCAGTCGCGCGAGGCTTGGCTGCAGGCGGGCAAGCCGGTCAATCCGGGCCGGCTCAACGACCTTCGCCACATCATCTACAAGTCGGCGGACGCGCCCTGGCGGCGGTCGCGGCGCAATCTCGGCCTGATGCTGCGCGAGGGGCTGCTGAAAGAGAACATCGACGGCGAGGCGCTCGCCTGGGCGTATCAGCGCCTCGTGGCGCGGCCGGAGCAGCGGCGCATCCTGATGATGATCTCCGACGGCGCCCCTGTCGACGATTCGACCCTGTCGGTCAATCCGGCCAATCTCCTCGAACGCCATCTGCGTCAAATGATCGAGCAGATCGAGATGCACTCTCCCGTCGAACTCCTCGCCATCGGCATCGGCCATGACGTGACGCGCTACTATCGCCGTGCCGTGACGATCATCGACGCGGAGGAGTTGGCGGGCGCGATGACGGAAAAGCTTGCCGAGCTGTTCGAGGAAGACAGCGCCCGCAGCAAGCGCTCGCGCCGGGCTGCATGAGGCGTTTCGCGCTCGCCACGGCTTTGCTGGTGTTTCCGGCCATGGCGATTGCGGCGCCGGGCTTCGTCACCGTCGATGTCACCGCCACGCCGATCGACAGCTTCGAGATCGCTCCGGGCGCAGCTGAGGATGGCGAGATCACCTTCCTCGGCGGCCTCGTCCTCAGCTCCTCCAATCGGCAGTTCGGCGGAATCTCTGGACTCGACATCGCCGCGGACGGACGGCTGCTCGCGATCTCCGATACCGGCTTCTGGCTGACGGGGCGTCTCATTGAGGAGGATGGCCGACCCGTCGGGGTTGAGGATTGGCAGATGGCCCCGATCCTCGATCCGGATGGCGTGGAGGCATTTCGGACAATTTCGGCCGATGCCGAGGGTCTTCGCTATGATGCTGCGACGGGAACGGCGTTCGTCTCGTTCGAGCACAATCACCGCGTCAGCCGTTACGTCGCGGATGATCTCGCCACCGCGCGTCCCGAGGCTGTGGCGCTGCCGACGCTGACCGGCCTTCGCAGCAATCGCGGCATCGAGGCGCTCGCGCTGGCGCCGGCGGAGTCGCCGCTTGCCGGTGCCGTGGTGATCATCTCGGAGGAGGCCGATGACGGCGCGGGCAATATCCGCGGTTGGATCGTCGACGGGCCGCTGGCCGGCGCGTTCTCAGTGACACGGTCCGACCAATTCGCGGTCACCGATGCGGCGTTTCTGCCGAACGGCGACCTTCTCATTCTCGAACGCCGCCTGTCGCTTACCGGGATCGGCATGCGCATCCGCCGACTGCCGGCGGCGGAGATACGCCCGGGCGCCGTTGCCGATGGCCCGACCGTCCTGTCAGACGATCATCTGTTCCAGATCGACAATATGGAAGGGATGTCCGTGCGGTCGCTGCCGTCCGGCGACGTGCTGATAACGCTTGTCTCGGACGACAATTACAGCCTGCTGCAGCGGACGCTGCTGTTGCAGTTCCTGTGGCGGGAAAGCGCCGACTAGGCAGCCGCGGCGGCGGTCTGCTTCTTGGCGATCTGGCGCTTCAGCGTGAGGGCGCGATCGGAAAGGTCAGCGTCCTTCGCCTTGACGAGGAACGCGTCGAGACCGCCGATATGCTCGACCGAGCGCAGGGCCTTGGCCGAAACGCGCAGCGACACCGAACGGCCGAGCGTATCGGAGATCAGCGTCACCTGGCAGAGATTGGGCAGGAAACGGCGCCGGGTCTTATTGTTGGCGTGGCTCACATTGTTGCCTGCCAGCACGGCCTTGCCGGTCAATTCGCATCGCCGGGACATCGCGATCATCCTGTCCGAAATGAGTTTGTTGCACGCGCCTTGCGCGCGGAAGCCGGGTCTATAAGAAGCGCGGCGCTGCGCGTCAAGCCAGCGGCACGATTCTGCGGCTTTTTGGAGCGGACCGCGCCGGCCGGAAAGGATTTGTTAACCATAAGCAAAGCAACACTCCAAGGCGATGGAGGCCTTTCGGCGGCGCGATTTCGGGTCAGGATTGCAGACGGCGGCTTGGTTCCGCCGGCTGGCGTTGCTGGCAATTTCCTTCGTCGTCCTTGCCGTGGTGACGTTTCCCGCGGCCGCGGCGGAAAAGCTCCTCTCGGTTTCCTATGAGATCACCGTCGCCGGCGTCTATGTCGGCCGCGCCGATGCGGTCGGCCATTTCGCCGATGGCGGCTATGCCATCGCGCTCACTGGCAACACCGGCGGAATCTCCCGGCTCGTGCTGGACGCCAACGCGACGCTGTCTGCCGACGGCAATATCCGCGGCACGGAGGTCCTGCCGGCGCATTATCAGGTCGACATGACCGAGGATGGCGAGCCGTCACGGGGGCGCATGACCATGCGCGACCGGCGCGTCATGGATCTCTTCGTCGATCCGGGTCTCGCGCCGAGCCTGGAGCATGTCCCGCTCACGATGGACCATGTCCGCGACATCACCGACCCGGTGTCGACGCTGTTCATTCCGGTGGCGGGCGCCGTTACCGGCGAGACTGCCTGCAACCGCACGCTTTCCATCTTCGACGGCTGGCAGCGGTTCGACGTCGATATGAGCTTCCTCGCGACGCGGACCGTGTTCGGCTCGCGCGACGGCTATAGCGGTCAGAGCTACGTCTGCTCCGCGCGCTACACACCGATCGCCGGTCACGACCTGACGACGACGGCGGTCGCCTATATGTCGGAGAATGACCGGCTTGAGGTTTCGCTCATTCCGGTCGACGGCCTCGGCATTCTCATCCCCTATCAGCTGCTCATCGGCACAGAGCTGGGCGATCTCGTCATCCGGCTCGACAGCATCCGGGTGACCGACGTCCCGGCCGCCGTCGCCGGGCGTTAACGCTTCACCTGGAAACCGCGAAAAGCCGAATCCATATCTGGGGTTGGACGGTCGCCACCACCCCTGATCTGGTGGTGAACGGAACGTGAAACGCCACAGAGTCAGTGATTCGGGCGGGGTTTGTTCCAAACTCGTTCCAAACCTTAATCGCCGCCTGCCGCTCGCCGGGTTGCGATGGATGGCGGCACAGTCGATAGTCAGGCTTCGAGGCGCGGTTTTCGCCCCTCTTCTGCCGACGGAATTCGCCGGGAACGCATGACCATCCCTACCTCGCTGGGACGTGACGGCCACAAGCCAGGCCGCGGCGTGACCGCGGTGCTCGGTCCCACCAACACCGGCAAGACGCATCTCGCCATCGAGCGGATGCTGGCGCATTCCTCCGGCGTCATCGGCCTGCCGCTCCGGCTTCTCGCACGCGAGGTCTATAACCGCGTTGTCGAGCGCGTCGGGCCCGACGCCGTCGCGCTTATCACCGGCGAAGAGAAGATCACGCCCCCCTCGGCGCGCTATCGCGTCTGCACGGTCGAGGCGCTGCCTGAAATCGACCGACGCCTCGTTCCTGGCGATCGACGAGGTGCAACTCGCGGCCGATCTCGAACGCGGCCATGTCTTCACCGACCGCATCC
Source organism: uncultured Alphaproteobacteria bacterium (assembly GCA_963823045.1). Taxonomy (GTDB): domain Bacteria; phylum Pseudomonadota; class Alphaproteobacteria; order Rhizobiales; family Kaistiaceae; genus JADLGL01. Next base: position 19,662 of record CAWGKA010000002.1, read on the forward strand.
TCAACATGCGCGGGCGCGACGAGACGCTGCTCCTCGGTGCGGCGACAATGCGCCATGTCATCGAGAAGCTCATCCCCGGCGTCGATGTCGTGACGCGGCCGCGCATGTCGGTGCTCACCTATTCCGGCATGAAGAAGATCACGCGCTTGCCGCGGCGCTCGGCCGTCGTCGCGTTCTCATCCGATGAGGTCTACGCCATCGGCGAACTCATCCGCCGCCAGCGCGGCGGCGTGGCCGTCGTTCTCGGCGCACTCAGCCCACGCACGCGCAACGCCCAGGTCGAGCTCTATCAGAGCGGCGATGTCGACTACATCGTCGCCACCGACGCCATCGGCATGGGGCTCAATCTCGATCTCGACCATGTCGCCTTCGCCTCGGACCGCAAATTCGACGGCTACCAATATCGCCGTCTGACGGCCGCAGAGTTTGCCCAGGTCGCCGGCCGCGCCGGCCGGCACACGCGCGACGGCACTTTCGGCGTCACCGGACGCGTCGATCCGCTCGAGGATGCCCTCGTCGAGGCGCTCGAGAGCCATCGCTTCGACGCCGTGAAGACGGTGCAATGGCGGAACGCCAAGCTCGATTTCTCCGCGCTCGCCGCGCTGCATGACAGCCTTGAGAAGCCGCCCACCGATGATGGCCTGGTGCGGGCGCCACCGGCCGAGGATCTAAGGGTGCTCGAGGCAGCCATGCGCCACGACGAAACGGTGCGTCTTGCCGATCGCCGCGAACGCATCACGCTCCTCTGGGATGTTTGCCAACTGCCCGACTATCGCCGGATTGCCCCGGCAGAACACACCGATCTGGTGCTGACCGTCTATGGTCAGCTGGTGGGGGACGGCGTCATCAATGAGGACTGGTTTGCCGGGCAGATCGCCTTCGCCGACCGCACTGACGGCGACATCGATACGCTGTCGAACCGCATCGCGCATATCCGAACATGGAACTACGCTGCTAACCGTTCCAACTGGTTGGCCGATCAAACGCATTGGCAGGAGCGGACGCGGGCGATAGAGGATCGTCTGTCGGATGCGCTACACGAACGGCTGACACAGCGCTTTGTCGATCGGCGCACGAGTGTGCTGATGCGCCGCCTGAGAGAAAACGCAATGCTAGAAGCCGAGATCACCGAAAGCGGTGAAGTCATTGTCGAGGGCCAGCATGTCGGCCAACTCGACGGATTCCGCTTCGTTCCCGACCCTGGCGCCGGCGGTCCCGACGCGAAGGCGTTACGCACGGCGGCGCAGAAGGCGCTTGCCGGCGAGATCAAGCGCCGCGCCGATGGCGTTGCTGCCGCGGGCAATGAGCAGTTTGCCCTGGCCGCCGACGGCACCTTGCGCTGGCGCGGCATCGCCGTGGCGCGTTTGGTGAAGGGATCGGACGCACTCAAGCCGCGCCTCGTGCTCCTTGCCGATGAGGGCCTGACCGGCCCCGATCAGGAGGCGGTGGCGGCGCGGCTCGACCTCTGGCTCGACCAGCACAGCCAGACGCTCCTCAAACCGCTCTTTGACCTCAAGAACGCCGAGCATCTGCCGGGCGAGGCGCGCGGGCTCGCCTTCCGTCTCGCCGAGGCTTTCGGCGTACTCGAGCGCAAGGACGTCGCCGATGAGGTCAAGGCGCTCGAACAGGATATGCGCGCAGGCCTTCGCCAACTCGGCGTTCGCTTCGGCGCGCACCACATCTACGTCCCGGCTCTCTTGAAGCCCGGTCCGAGCGGCTTCCTGGCAATGCTGTGGGGCTTGCAGAATGACGGGCTCGACACGCCGGGCATCGTCGAACTTCCGAGCCTGTCAGCCGCTGGGCGGACGACGATCCCCGTCGACCACGCAGTGGCGAAGGAACTCTATCGCGTCGTCGGCTATCGGCCGTGCGGCGAGCGCGCCGTGCGCATCGATATCCTCGAACGGCTCGCCGACCTCATCCGGCCGCTGATCGCGTGGCGGCCGACGGCCGAGCAGCCTGATCCGCCGGAAGGCGTCGCGCCTCCGGGCGGTTTCACGGTAACGCCGCAGATGACGTCGCTGCTTGGCGCCTCGGGCGACGACTTCGCAGCGGTGCTGAAGTCGCTCGGCTATCGCGTCGAGCGAAAGCCCGCGCCACCAAAGCAGGCCGAGCCGGAAGCACAGACTGAGGCCGCTGAGCCCGAAGCGCAGACTGAGGCTGCCGAGCCACAAGTGCAGACTGAAGCGGTGGATGCCGCGGTCGCAGAGGCGACCGACGCCACGGCTGCTGAGACCGAAGTTCTGGCCGAAACGGCCGTTGAGCCGACGCCCGAAACGCAGCCAGAACCGACACAGCAAGACGAACTTGAGGCCGCCTTGGCGGCTCTTGCCGGGGCCGGGGAACCGGTGTCGCCGCCGGAGGCGAGCACCGAAGCTGAGACCGTCGATGCCGCGGAGGCGACCGATGGCGCGGCCGAGGACAATGCCGAGACAACCGATGCCGGGGCGGCGACGGATGACACGGCCGAGGCCGAGACGAGCGCTGCCGGGCCGGTCGAAGCGGACGGGCCGAAGGCGGAAGCCGTTGCGGCGGAATCACCCGCGGAGACGGCCGACGACGAACCTGCCTTCATCGAGATATGGCGGCCGGGACGGGCCGAGCGCCGTCACAACGGGCCACGCCCGCAGCGGCGGCATGGCGCGAACGCCAAGCCGGACGGCCAGGCCGGCGAGGAGCGCGGTGCAAAGGGACCGCGCCGCGGACGGCCACAGCAGCGCAAGGATCGACAGCGGGACGGTCAGGCGCGGCCGGGTCAGATGTCGCGCGACAACCAACGTAAGCCTGCGGTGAAGGAGCGGAGGGCCGATCCGGATTCGCCGTTCGCCGCTCTGGCTGCGCTCAAGGCCGACCTCGAGCGCAAGAGCGAATGAGCGACGGCCAGCGGATCGACAAATGGCTGTGGCATGCGCGATTTGCCAAGACGCGAACGGCGGCGCAGGCCCTCGTCCGATCCGGCGGCATCCGCATCAACCGTGACAAGAACGACAGCGCAAGCCGCATCGTGCATCTCGGCGATGTGCTCACCGTGGCTCAGCACAGCGGTGTGCGCGTCGTCAGGATTGTCGGTTTTGCCGAGCGCCGAGGCCCAGCGCCCGAGGCGCGCCTGCTCTATGAAGAGATCGCGGAGCCGGTGCGGGCGGAACGCCATGCCGATAATGCCCTCCCGCTCGAGAGGCCTCCCACGCCCAACAAGCGCGATCGGCGCTTGCGGCAGCGTCTCAAGCGGTCCGAAGATGATCCGGGGCACGGGTTCTCGCCAAATTGAGACCCCGTCGGGCGTTCGGGTCTTGTCGACGAAAGACTTAATCGTTAGGCAGTTTCCGAGCTTTTTGGATGATTTCGGCTTCAGGGTGAGGGGGAAACTGCATTGACGTATGTGGTCAACGAAAACTGCATTCGCTGCAAGTACATGGACTGCGTCGAGGTCTGCCCCGTGGATTGCTTCTACGAGGGCGAGAACATGCTCGTCATCCATCCGGATGAGTGCATCGATTGCGGCGTTTGCGAGCCGGAATGTCCTGTCGACGCGATCAAGCCGGACACCGAGCCGGGCTCCGACAAATGGCTCAGCCTCAACGCCGAATTCGCCGGAAAATGGCCGAATATCACGGCGAAGCGGAACCCGCCCGCCGACGCCAAGCAGTATGAGGGCGTGCCCGGCAAGCTGAACCAGTTCTTCTCGCCGGAGCCGGGCGAAGGCGACTGATCCGACGGCCAAAGGGCCGATGGCGCCGCACGCGATCGGCCTGCGGCGACGGTGACATGCCGGCAACCCTTTGAAAGTCGCCTATTTTTGTGTTATATAGGCACCAATCTGTCCTCCCACGTCCAGATTTTGGGCATAGCAGCCGCGGCCCACGTCATGCGGCAACAAGGGCGCCGTCTGTGCGGGTAACCGCCGGCCGGACGCAGGCTATCGCTCACACTGGCCGCCAGGGCAGACTTGGCTCGCGACGTCGCCATGGAAAGACGGTCGAGAGGTTCTAAGCGTCCAGGAGCTAATTGCGTATGGCTGCAGCAAAGAAGAGCGCCGCCCCAAAGCCTGAGTTCAAGGCGGGTGAGCACATCGTCTATCCGGCGCATGGCGTCGGCAAGATTGTCCGTCTCGAAAACCAGGAAGTCGCGGGTGCCAAGCTCGAGCTCTTCGTGGTGTCGTTCGAGAAGGACAAGATGACGTTGCGCGTCCCTGTCCCGAAGGCGAAGGCGGTCGGCATGCGCAAGCTCGCCGATACAACGACGGTCGACCGGTCGCTTGAGATCGTGCGTGGCCGCGCGCGCATCAAGCGCACCATGTGGAGCCGCCGCGCCCAGGAATATGAAGCCAAGATCAACTCCGGCGACCTGTTCTCGATCGCCGAAGTGGTGCGTGACCTTTATCGTTCCGAGGCGCAGCCGGAGCAGTCCTACAGCGAGCGGCAGCTCTATGAGGCCGCCCTCGACCGCATGTCGCGCGAAATCGCGGCGGTCACCGGCCAGTCCGAGACCGAGGCGGTGCATCGCATCGAGCAGAACCTCGCCAAGAGCCCGCGGCGCGGCGCCAAACCGACCGCGGAGGCCGAGGCCGAGGATCAGGCCGCGGCCTAACTCCGCCTAGTCAGTGATGATTTTCAGGTGCGAGCCCGGTGCCAGATTGGTGCCGGGCTCGATGCCGTTCAGGATCATCAGCAACTGCACCGGCTGATCGACGCCGCGCATGCGTTGCGCCAGCGTTTCGATCGTGTCGCCGGGGCCAACCGTGACGATCTCGATCTGTAATGGCCGCAGATTGGCGACTTCCTGGGCGGTGAGCTGGCGGAAGCTGCCGGCGATGGCGGCAGCCGCCTGATCGAAGGCAGCACTGTTGCGGTCGCTGGCAAAGATGAAGCGATAGGTGGCATTGTCGACGGAAACCACGGTGATACGGAAGTACCAGCCCGCCGCGGTGGCGGAGGCCGCGGCCGCCGGCAGGCCGTTGATTGTCAGCGATGTGACGCTGGCGGCGTCGAGACCGTTGACCCAGCCCGAACGCAGATAGTCGGTGAGGCTCTGGCCGGGCGACACGCCAACCGTATCGAAGCGAAGCGCCGTGCCGTCGTCAGCGGTGGCGAGGACGGCCTCATGCGTGTTGTCGAGCGTGTAGTTGTCGGCGACCGCGAAAGCGATGCCGAGCCCGGCGTGATAGAAGGTGTGACCGCGGATATAGCCCTGGTCGGCGTCGTCGCCGAAGACCACGCCAGCGAGCCCGTCGAGATACTCGTCGCGATCGGTCGCGCCGGTGTCGGGTGGGCCATATTGCTGCGCCACCGCGATCGCAGCGTTGATCCTGTCCTGATTGCTCGGATGCGTGGCGAGGAAGTCCGGCTGCTGGTCTTGGCGGACGCCGATGGCGGCGCGATAGGCCTGATATTGGCCCATACGGGCGAGGAAGCGGGCGCCCGCATAGGGGTCATAGCCGGCGCGCGCCAGGGTGCGAATGCCGATGGCGTCGGCATCGAGCTCCTGCTGACGCGAGAAGGCGGCGAGCGATCCCTCACTTGCGGTGACTGCCGCCTGCGCTGCTGCGGGATCCTGAACCGCTTCGGCCACCGTGTCGGCAAGGATCGCCTCGGCGAGAGCCTCGTTGCGGCGTTCCGTGGCATGGTCGGCGGTGATGTGAGCCATTTCGTGGGCGATGACGGCCGCGATCTCCGAGGAGTCGTTGGCGAGGGTGATGAGACCGCGCGTGACATAGAGATAGCCGCCGGGAATGGCGAAGGCATTGATCGCAGATGTGTTGAGGATGGTGATGCTGTAGGGCTGGTCCGGATTGTCGGAGGCGGCGATGAGCTTGCCGACGATGCGGGCGAGCGACCGTTCGAGCTGATTGTTGCGATAGACACCGCCATAGGCCTCGACGATAGCCGCATGCGCGTCCGGAGCGCCGTTCGTCGTGGCAGCGGGGGTGGAAGGGCCGGCGTTGAACGACGGCGTGCAGGCCGCGAGCAGCAACGCGGCAGCCAGAGCCAGCCACCGGTGCCTGCTTCCTCGAAATCAATCTGGCTTCAGACGCCGCCATTGTCCCCGTCTAATACCTCGATCTGCTCAGGGTGATCGACCTCGATCCACGGGCCGTTCCACCACTGCAGCCAGCCGCAAATCCTTATATCCCGGCCAATAAGGCGGTCGAGTGGTCCGCCTTCCAATTCAATCGCAGTGGCAGTAGCCGCCTCGATCGTCACTGTGAAGTCCGTCGACCAGTCATAGCCGAAATTTAGGTAGACCGTGCGCTCGGTGCGACCGATCGAAACGACTTGGCCCTGGACCAGTTCGAAGCGCGGCAGGTCACTGTTCAGGCCGGCCGTCTCGGCCGTGAAGACATGGCGCGCCGCCCAGACGCCGAGGTCTGAGGCACGGGCGTTCCGCTCATAGGCGAGGAGGTCGCCAAGGCAGGTGCGATCCTCGGCGCTGCCACCGACAATGGCAAGGCCGGCGCCGACGAGCTCCGCCTGGACCCAAGTCTCCGCCAATTCGGCCAAGAACAGCTGCGCCACGGTGCGCTCATAGCGATCCGTTGCGATGCTCCCGAGGCCAATTGTGATGGTCTTGCCCAAAGTCAGCTGCTCAAGGAAGGCGACGGCCTCGGCCGCCATTTCGTCGGTGCCATCGAATGGCAGAATGCCGGCAAGCCGGACGACAATGCCGCTATCGAGGCGGAGGCTGACCGGATCGAGAATAGCGGCGACCACGCCTGTGCCGCCGTCGTTGAGCGCGCAGCCGGCATCGGCGAAGACCTGCTCCTCAGCCTCGGCCGCAAGTGTGCCGCAAAGGAAGAGCAGGCTGGTAATCAGCGAACGGCGCAAAGCGCTGCGGTGAGCGCGCGGCTTCTGACTGCTGCGTTCCAAGGCGCCGATCATCGATCTTCCAGCAAACCCGAACAAGGAGACAGTGCCATGACGATGCTCAAGGTCATCGAGGTTCTCGCCGAATCCGACAAGAGTTGGGAGGATGCGGCCCATGTCGCGGTCGCCCACGCATCCGAAACAGTGCGCCACATCAAATCGATCAACGTCGAGAATTTCCAGGCCACGGTCGGCGAGAGCGGCAAGATCACGAAATATCGCATCAACGCCAAGATCGCCTTCGCCCTCGAATAGGAAGAAAGTCAGGCGATCCCGAGCGCGGCGAGCTGTGCCTCGACCATCGGCACGTCCTCGGGATTGTTGACCTCCCAGGCAACGCGGTCGCGTGCGTCGACCTGGACGATGCGGATGCGGTGACCGATTTCGAGGAAGCGCAACTGCTCCAGCGTCTCGGCCAGTTCCAGCGCCGTCGGCCTGGAGGCGGCATAGGCCGCGAGCGCTCCGGGCCGAAAGGCATAGATGCCGACATGGTGATAGAGGGTCTGAGACGTATCTCCCTCGGCGACGAAGGGGATCAGTTGCTTGGAGAAATAGAGAGCGTCGCCGTTCTCACCGAAGACGGCGGCGGTCGGCCCCTTCTTGCCGGCGGCGAGCATGCGCCGGGTGTCGGCGAGGAGGGCGCCGTCGAATGGCAGCACCGGCGTTGCGACTTCGATCGAGCGGTCGTTCTCCATCGCCTCGACCAGCCCTTCGACGAACCAGGGCGGGGTCAGCGGCGCATCGCCCTGCAGATTGACGATGATGCCGTGCTCCAGTCCCAGCGTCTGGGTCGCCTCGGCGACGCGCTCGGTGCCGTTGCGGCAGGACGTTGACGTCATCACCGCCTCGGCGTCGTAGCGACGGGCTTCCTCGGCGATGCGCTCGTCGTCGGTGGCGACGATGATACGCGGATTGCCCGGCACGGTGCGGGCGGCGTCCACGCAGCGGGCAATGAGGCTTCTGGCGAGGCCGGTGGCGCCGGTAAGCGGCGCGAGCGGTTTGCCCGGAAAGCGGCTCAATTCGTAGCGGGCGGGGATGATGATTGCGACGTCCATCGCCGCCCTCTATGCCGAGGCCGGTTGCGCACGGCAAGCATGCAGCGGGGGCCGCGGG
>CAWGKA010000003.1:0-280029 GCA_963823045.1 uncultured Alphaproteobacteria bacterium
GTCGATGCGCTACTTCTTCGGCAAGAAGGCGACGCTCAACTACCCATACGAGAAGGGACCGCTCAGCCCGCGCTTCCGGGGCGAGCATGCGCTCCGCCGGTATCCCAATGGCGAGGAGCGCTGTATCGCCTGCAAGCTGTGCGAGGCGATCTGCCCGGCCCAGGCCATCACCATCGAGGCCGGGCCACGGCGGAACGACGGCACGCGCCGGACGACCCGCTACGACATCGACATGGTGAAGTGCATCTATTGCGGCTTCTGTCAGGAGGCCTGCCCGGTCGACGCCATCGTCGAGGGGCCGAATTTCGAATTCGCGACGGAAACGCGCGAGGAGCTTTACTACGACAAGGACAAATTGCTGGCGAACGGCGATCGCTGGGAGAGAGAGATCGCCGCAAACATAGCCCGGGACGCACCCTACCGCTGAGGCAATGCGCCCTGCCTGATTGGCTGGACGCATATGCGGTGAGTGACTAAGACACGGGACTTTCGCCTGATGGGGAGGGGCGTGACAGTGCAGATGATTTCGTCGTTCCGGACGGCCGAAGGCCGATCCGGAACCTCAGCCAGGACCCAACGAGGTTCCGGGTTCCGCTGCGCGGCCCCGGAACGACTGTCTCGCAGCATCCCGTTGGGAGCCGTGGCGTAATGGGTCTGCCCGGGTTCTTCTTCTACCTGTTCTCCACGGTGCTCCTGGTATCGGGGATCATGGTCGTTGCCGCCAAGAATCCGGTGCATTCGGTCCTGTTCCTGATCCTTGCCTTCGCCAACGCCGCCGGCCTGTTCATGCTGCTGGGGGCCGAGTTCCTCGCCCTCATCCTCATCATCGTCTATGTCGGCGCGGTCGCGGTGCTGTTCCTGTTCGTGGTGATGATGCTCGACGTCGATTTCGCCGAGCTGAAGCAGGGCTTCCTGACATATCTTCCGACGGGCGGCCTGATCGCCGGCATTCTCGTCGCCGAGATCCTCATCACCATTGGCGGGGCGGCTATTTCGCCGAGTGAGATCGCCGGCGCCGCCGTGCCGATCCCGGACGTCGATCAGGTCTCGAACACGCGGGCGATCGGCGACGTCCTTTACACGCACTACCTGTTCTATTTCCAACTCGCCGGCATGGTGCTGCTCGTAGCGATGATCGGCGCCATCGTGCTGACGCTGCGCCACAAGCCGGGCGTCAAGCGCCAGTCGATCGCCGACCAGGTGGCGCGGACGCCGGCGACGGCGATCGAAGTGCGCAAGGTCGAACCGGGGAGGGGAGTTCTGATGGGCGTCGGTCTCGGTCACTATCTGACGGTCGCCGCGATCCTCTTTACGGTCGGCATCTTCGGCATCATGGTGAACCGCAAGAACATCATCATCATGCTGATGTCGGTCGAGCTGATCCTGCTCGCCGTCAATCTCAACCTCGTCGCCTTCTCGTCCTTCCTGCACGACCTCGTCGGTCAGGTCTTCGCCCTTCTCGTGCTGACGGTCGCCGCCGCAGAGGCAGCGATCGGGCTCGCCATTCTCGTCGCCTTCTTCCGCAATCGCGGATCGATCGCGACGGAAGACATCAACGCGATGAAGGGCTGAGCCGCACATGGTCGCAACCATCGTCATCCTCCCCGCGATCGGGGCGCTGATTGCGGGACTGATCACCCTGTTCGCCTCGCATCGCGCGTTGCTGGCGCAAGACAGCCCGACGCCCGCCGGGCGTCACCATGCGCCGTCGCAAGGCGATCATGGTCATGGCGACGATCACGGCCATGGCGACGACGATGCGATGGACGTGGCGACGCCGGGTGGATGGCCGGCCGAGCTGATCACCTCGGCATTGCTGGTACTCGCGGCGGTGCTGTCGTGGATCGTCTTCTTCCAGGTCGGGTTCAACGAAGGCGGCCTCGAGGAAGTCACCGTCCTGCCGTGGATCCAGTCCGGGTCGCTGATCGCCGAGTGGACGCTGCGCATCGATACGCTGACGGCGGTGATGTTGGTCGTGGTGACGACGGTGTCGGCGCTCGTCCATATCTACTCGATCGGCTACATGTCGCACGATCGGCACCAGGCGCGCTTCTTCGCCTATCTGTCGCTGTTCACCTTCGCCATGCTGCTCTTGGTGACGGCGAACAACCTCGTTCAGCTCTTCCTCGGCTGGGAGGGCGTCGGACTCGCCTCCTATCTGCTGATCGGCTTCTGGTACAAGCGGCCGGCGGCCAATGCCGCTGCGATCAAGGCGTTCATCGTCAACCGCATCGGCGATTTCGGCTTCGCGCTCGGTATCTTCGCCATCTTCTTCCTGTTCGGCTCGGTCAACCTCTCCGATATCTTCGGCGGGGCGGAGGAGATGGTCGGCCATACGGTCAACTTCCTCGGTTGGGACCTCGACGCGCTCAACCTCATCACGCTGCTCCTTTTCATCGGCGCGATGGGCAAATCGGCGCAATTCCTGCTGCACACCTGGCTGCCGGACGCGATGGAGGGCCCGACGCCGGTCTCGGCGCTGATCCACGCCGCGACGATGGTCACGGCCGGCGTGTTCCTCGTCGCGCGCATGTCGCCGCTCTTCGAGCACGCCCATGACACGATGATCTTCGTGACCTTCATCGGCGCCACGACGGCGTTCTTCGCGGCGACGGTCGGCCTGGTGCAGAACGACATCAAGCGCGTCATCGCCTATTCCACCTGCTCGCAGCTCGGCTACATGTTCGTGGCGCTGGGTATCGGCGCCTATCCGGTGGCGATCTTCCACCTCTTCACCCATGCCTTCTTCAAGGCGCTCCTCTTCCTCGGCGCCGGCTCGGTCATCCATGCGATGAGCGACGAGCAGGACATGCGGAAGATGGGCGGGCTGTGGCGGAAGATCCCGTGGACCTATGGCATGATGCTGATCGGGACGCTGGCGCTGACCGGCTTCCCGTTCACGGCCGGCTACTATTCCAAGGACGCCATCATCGAGGCGGCTTCGGCGGGGGCTGGCAGCATGGCCGGCTATGGCCTGTGGATGACGATCATCGCCGCGGCGCTTACCGCCTTCTATTCATGGCGGCTGATCTTCATGACCTTCCATGGCAAGACCCGCGCCTCGGAGCATGTCTTCGCGCATGCGCATGAATCGGCGCCGGTGATGATGGTACCGCTCTATGTGCTGGCCGCGGGCGCGCTGTTTGCCGGCGTGGCCTTCGCCGGCTCGTTCATCGGCGACGGTTATGAGGCCTTCTGGCAGAACGCTATCTTCATGTCCGAGCACAATCACATCCTGCACGAGATGCACGATGTGGCGGCATGGGTGCCGTGGGCGCCGACCATCGCGATGGTGCTCGGATTCCTCATCGCCTACTGGTTCTACATCCGCTCGCCGCAGGTGCCGGTACGGCTCGCCGCCGATCAGGAGCCGCTCTACAAGTTCTTGCTCAACAAGTGGTATTTCGACGAGATCTACGACACCATCTTCGTGCGGCCGGCGAAGTGGCTCGCGAGCTTCCTCTGGAAGCGCGGGGACGGCTGGCTGATCGATGGTTTCGGGCCGAACGGTATCTCGGCGCGCGTACTCGACGTCACGCGCTCGGTCGTCCGGCTCCAGTCCGGCTACATCTATCATTATGCATTCGCGATTTTGATCGGCGCCGCCGTGCTGATCACGTGGATGCTGTTCAGCTCGTGAGGATGGGCACGTGAGTGACTGGCCGATCCTTTCGACGGTAACGTTCCTGCCTCTGGTGGGCGTGTTGTTCGTGCTCACCATTCGCGGCGACGACGAGGTGTCGCGACGCAATATCTATCACGTCGCGCTTTGGACGACGGCCGTCACCTTCGTCCTGTCGCTCGTCGTCTGGGGACGCTTCGATTCCAGCACCTCAGACTTCCAGATGCTGGAAGAGGCGTCCTGGCTCGGCGGCAGCATCAACTACCGCATGGGCGTTGACGGCATCTCGGTGCTGTTCGTCGTCCTGACCGCGTTCCTGATGCCGTTCTGCATTATCGCCTCGAAGCGCTCGGTGAAGGCGCGCTTCAAGGAATATATGATCGCGTTCCTGATCCTCGAAACGCTGATGATCGGCGTCTTCTGCGCGCTCGATATCGTCCTCTTCTACGTGTTCTTCGAGGGCGGCCTCATCCCGATGTTCCTGATTATCGGCGTGTGGGGCGGGGCGCGGCGCGTCTATGCCAGCTTCAAGTTCTTCCTCTACACGCTCGCCGGCTCCGTGCTGATGCTGCTGGCCGTGCTGGCGATGTATTGGGAAGCCGGCACCACCAACATCGTCGATCTCCTGAATTACGATTTCCCGGAATCGATGCAGACATGGCTATGGCTGGCCTTCTTCGCCTCGTTCGCCGTGAAGATGCCGATGTGGCCGGTGCACACCTGGTTGCCGGACGCGCATGTCGAGGCGCCGACCGCCGGCTCGGTGATCCTGGCCGGTATTCTCCTGAAGATGGGCGGATACGGCTTCCTGCGCTTCTCGTTGCCGATGTTCCCACTCGCCTCGGCCGATCTGGCGCCGTTGATCTACACGCTGTCGGTGGTGGCCATAATCTACACCTCGCTCGTCGCCCTGGCGCAGGAGGATATGAAGAAGCTCATCGCCTATTCGTCCGTGGCGCATATGGGCTTCGTGACGATGGGCATCTTCACGCTGACAGAGCAGGGCGTTCAGGGCGGCATCTTCCAAATGGTGTCGCACGGCCTCGTCTCCGGCGCGCTCTTCCTCTGTGTCGGCATCGTCTACGACCGCATGCACACGCGCGAGATCAGCGCCTATGGCGGCCTCGTCCAACGAATGCCGCTGTACTCGGTTGCCTTCCTTGTCTTCACGCTCGCCAATGTCGGCCTGCCGGGAACCAGCGGCTTCGTCGGTGAGTTTTTGACGCTGGTCGGCGTGTTCCAGGTCAACACCTGGGTCGCGGTGCTGGCGACGACGGGGGTGATCTTGTCGGCAGCCTATGCGCTATGGCTCTATCGCCGCGTCATATTCGGGCCGCTGGTGAAAGATGCGCTGAAGGGAATCAAGGATCTGTCTCGCCGGGAGCAACTGATCCTTGCGCCGCTCGTCATCCTCGTCATCTTCTTCGGCGTCTATCCGCTGCCGCTGCTCGATGTGACGGCCGTCTCAGTCGACAACCTCGTTGTGCATGCGCAGACGGCGATCGACGCCGCGGCGCAGATCGCGACGGCGGGACCGTAGGGTTGAAATGATCGAAGCCGCCGCACCCACCGCCGACGAAATCGTCACCATCCTGCCGGAGATCGCGCTCGCCGTCGGCGCGCTCGTCATGCTGCTCATCGGCGTGTTCGCCAAGAATGCGGGCAAGCTGGTGACGATGCTGTCGCTGCTGCTCGTTGCCGGCGCGGCGATCGCGCTGTTCTTCATTCCGTTGTCGGCGCCGGTCTTCAACGGGGCCTTCATCCTCGATCCGTTCGCGCGCTTCATGAAGATCGCGACGCTGATCGGCTCGGGTATCGCGATCCTGCTGGCGGTCGGCCACGGCAGGCGCGAGAATTTCGAGCGCTTCGAGTATCCGATCCTCATCGTCACCGCCTCGCTCGGCATGATGGTGATGATCTCGGCTCACGACATGATCGCGCTCTATATCGGCATCGAGCTGCAGTCGCTGTCGCTCTACGTGCTCGCGGCAATCAAGCGGGACTCGGTGAAATCGACCGAGGCCGGCATCAAATATTTCGTCCTTGGAGCGATGTCGTCGGGCCTCCTGCTCTACGGCATATCGCTCGTCTACGGTTTCACCGGGCAGACGTCGTTCTACGGCATCTCTGCTGCGCTGACGGATGGCGCCGACACGGGCCTCATTTTCGGCCTCGTCTTCATGCTCGCCGGCCTCGCGTTCAAGATTTCTGCGGTGCCGTTCCATATGTGGACGCCCGACGTCTATCAGGGCGCGCCGACACCGGTGACGGCCTTCTTCGCCGCGGCGCCAAAGCTCGCGGCTGTGGCGCTTCTCGTGCGCGTCGTCAGCGAGCCGTTCGGCAATGTCGCCGACCAGTGGCAGCAGATCCTGACTTTCCTCGCCATCGCCTCGATGGTGCTCGGCGCCTTCGCCGCGATCGGCCAGACCAACATCAAGCGCCTGATGGCCTATTCGGCGATCGGCCATGTCGGCTTTGCGCTGGTCGGTCTTGCGTCCGGAACCGAGACGGGCGTCCAAGGCGTCATCATCTATCTCGTCATTTATCTGGCGATGACGGTCGGCACCTTCGGCTGCATCCTGGCGATGCGGACGCCCGACGGCATGGTCGAGAACATCTCCGACCTTGCAGGTATCTCGCGCACCAATCCGGTGATGGCGACGGCCTTGGCGATTATGATGTTCTCGCTTGCCGGTATCCCGCCGCTCGCCGGCTTCTTCGCCAAATTCTACGTGTTCTCGGCGGCCATCCAGGCCGGCCTATATCCGCTTGCGGTGATTGGCGTCCTCGCCAGCGTCGTCGGCGCCTTCTATTATCTCCGCGTCGTCAAGGTGATGTTCTTCGACGAAGCGATGAAAGGCTTCGAGCCCATGGTTGGGGAATATCGCCTCGTCGTTGGTGCCAGCGGCATCTTCGCCGTCGCCTTCATCGTTTTCGCGGGGCCGTTGAATGATCTTGTCCAGACTGCCGCCGGCACGTTCTTCTAGTCGCCGATGACATTCATTCTCGGGCCGAACGCCCTGGCGGCCGGCTATCGCGTCTTCTCCTATGACACGGTCGGGTCGACCAGCACCGAGGCGATGGCGATGGCGCGCGCCGGCGATGCCGGTCACGTCTGGGTCGCGGCGCTGGAGCAGACTGCCGGCGTCGGTCGGCGAGCGAGGCCGTGGCAGACGCCGCGGGGCAATCTTGCCACCAGCATCTTCGTGCAGACGAGCGCCACGCCGAACGTCGCCGCAACGCTCGGATTCGTCGCCGGGCTCAGCCTCATGGAAGCGCTAGGCAAGCTGGCGCCGGCCCTGGTAGTCGATACCGCTCTCGACGGCGCGAGCGGGGCGAAAATCTCAGCTGGCGCTGAAATGGCCGAACGATCTCGTCAATGGCGGCGGCGCCAAGATCGCCGGCATCCTTCTGCAGGCCGAGCGGTTGTCGCCCGACATCATGGGGGTGGTCGCAGGTATCGGCGTCAACGTGGTGGCCGGGCCAGAGGGCGTCGACTATCCGGCGACCTCTCTGGCTGCGCTCGGCTGCAAGGTGACCGCGGAGGAGCTTTTCACCGAACTGGCTGAAAGCTGGATCGGGTATGAGCGGCTGTGGGACAATGGCGACGGTCTCGCCGCGATCCGGGAGCTGTGGATGGAACGGGCGACGGGAATCGGCGAGGAAGTGGCAGTCAGAATCGGGACGGAGATCGTGCGCGGCCGGTTTCAGACCATCGACGACGAGGGCTGCCTGGTGGTGACGACGCCGGGCGGCGACCGGCGGATCACAGCCGGCGAAGTCCATCTCGGAACAATCGCCTCGCTTGGGGCGGCCAGCTGAGATGGCGGGCCGCGACGAACTCGTCTTCGCGGCTCTGGGTGGCGTCGGCGAGATCGGTATGAACCTCGCCGTTTATGGCTTCGGTCCGGCGTCGGACCGGAAGTGGGTCGCCGTTGACTGCGGCGTCACGTTTCCGGGGCCTGATTTGCCGGGCGTAGAGCTCGTTTATCCCGACATCAGCTTTCTCGAGACGCTGGGTCCGCGCCTTCTCGGCATGGTCATCACGCATGGCCATGAGGATCACTATGGCGCGCTCGCAGCGCTTTGGCCGCGGCTGCGGGTCCGTGTCTATGCCTCGGCGTTCGTCGAAGGCCTGCTTGCAGCGCGGCACGGCGTCGAGGCCGCGTCGAAGGAGCTTAAGGTCAACCGCGTCCATCCGGGCAGCCGCTTCTCCGTCGGCCCGTTCGACATCGAGTGCATCGCGGTGGCGCATTCGATCCCGGAGGCAATGGCGCTGGCGATCCGCACCCCGCTCGGGACCGTGCTGCACACCGGTGATTGGAAGCTGGACGACGATCCCGTCGTCGGACCGCCGACCGACGTCGAGCGCCTCAAGGCCATGGGTGCGGAAGGCGTGCTCGCGCTTATCTGCGATTCCACGAGTGCCACACGTGAGGGGCACAGCCCGAGCGAAGGCGCCGTTGCGAAGGAGATCGCGGCTGTGGTGGCGGAGGCGACGGGAAGGGTGGCTTTCACGCTCTTCTCATCGAATGTCGCGCGGCTTCGTTCGATTGCTCTCGCCGCGCAGGCGGCCGGCCGGGAGGTTGTCGTCACTGGGCGCGCCATTCGCCGCGTCATCGATATCGCCACCGAGCTCGGCTATCTGGCCGGGGCGCCGCCCTTCCGCGAAGTCGAGGAGCTCGCCTCCCTTCCGGCGGGGAATGTCGTGTTGATCCTTTCCGGCAGTCAGGGGGAATCGCGCGCGGCGCTGGCAAGGGCCGCCGCCGGCGAAGACAGACGCATCCGGCTCAGTCGTGGCGACACAATGGTGTTCTCGGCGCGCACCATCCCGGGCAACGAGCGCCCCGTGATCGACATCGTGAACAAGCTTACCGCTGCAGGCGTGAGGATCATCACGGACCGCGAGAGGCTGGTGCACGCCTCCGGCCACCCGCGGGCGGACGAATTGAAGAGCCTTTATGGCTGGCTCCGTCCCAAGATCCTGGTGCCGGTTCACGGCGAGGCATCGCATTTGGCGGCGCAGACACAACTCGGCCGCGAGTTCGGTATCGAAACCGTTCTTGGCGCGGGCGACGGCGCGCTCGTGCGCTTGGCGCCGAAGCCGGCGTCCTTCCCGGATTCTGTGCCGGCCGGGCGCATCTATCGCGATGGTACGGTTGTCGGCGACTATGACATGCTCGGCATTCGGCAGCGGAAGCGCATGGCTTTCGCGGGTCACATCGCGGTGGCCATCGCGTTGGACGAACGCGGCGAAGTTGTCGGCAGTCCGAAGGCCACGCTCACCGGCATCCCCATCGAAACGCCGTCCGGCGGAGCGATGACTGAGGTCGTCGCGAAGGCCGTTCACGGTGCGCTGACCGGAATCCCTCGGCCGCGGCGTCGTGATCAGGAACTTGTTGCGGACGCGGTGAGGCGCGCCGTCCGCGCCGAAGTGGCTGCGATTTGGGCGAAAAAGCCTGTCTGCGTCGTTCAGATCATGGTGATCTAGGGCGATTGGGCGCAGGCATTCCACGGGGCCTGCGTTTGCCTCAAACTGTCTGCGGTCGTATCACCGCGAGGGGGCAGGCAAAGGAACCGCGATGAACTGGCTCACGATCGCAGCGACCTATTTCGTAGTGTGGTGGCTCTGCCTCTTCATCGTGCTGCCGATCGGGGTGCGTACCCAGGCCGAAGAGGGCGAGACGACCTTTGGCACCGACAGCAGCGCCCCCCACCGTCCGATGCTCGGGCGCAAGGCCCTGGCCGCGACGGTGATAGCGGCCGCTGTGGTGGCGGTCGCGGTGTTCGCTTTTGATTATTTCGATGTGTCGCTGGAGAGCGTCAGCCACGCGCTGGACTGAGCCTGCTTGTTAGCGTGGGCCTGAAAACAAAAAGCAAGGCCCAAGGGCCTTGCCAGAAGTCTTCGCGTCCTAACCCCTCCTGCTGTGAGGCGGTAATGGCAACTTTGTTTTGTTGTCCTTCGCCGGACCAGCGGCTGCAGCTTGCGCCGCGCCAGAGGGGTTTCCTCCCAAGACTTCAGACCGCGATGTTTTTCTCCCCTTGCGGCTTAAGCCGCAGCTCCTTCTTTCGAGGAGATGCGACAATAGCGCAATGTGCGACTTTGTGTCATCACAATATCACCGTCTGAGCCATTTTTTTGTCGTCCGGATGGTCCCGCGCCGACGGCATCGGCGCTAGCTGCTTCGCGCGCTTGACGAAACGTCATCGGCCATGGCGTTTGGCAAGCCTTCAATCCTCACACCGAGTTGACCGTCTCCATGCGACTGTCACGATTTTTCCTGCCGACTCTGCGCGAAACGCCAAAAGAAGCTGAGATTGTCTCGCATCGTCTGATGTTGCGGGCAGGGCTGATCCGCCAGCAGGCGGCGGGCATCTATTCCTGGCTGCCGCTCGGAGAACGGGTTCTGTCGCGGATCGCCGATATCGTGCGGGAGGAACAAAACCGCGCCGGCGCGATTGAGATCCTGATGCCGACGATCCAACCCGCCGAACTCTGGCGCGAGAGCGGCCGTTATGACGACTACGGCAAGGAAATGCTCCGCATCGAAGATCGCCACGAACGGTCAATGCTTTACGGTCCGACAGCTGAGGAGGTCGTCACCGACATCTTCCGCAGCTTCGTTCGCTCGTATCGCGATCTGCCGCTGAACCTCTACAACATACAGTGGAAATTCCGCGACGAGATCCGGCCGCGTTTCGGCGTCATGCGCGGGCGCGAGTTCCTCATGAAGGATGCCTATTCCTTCGATATCGACTTCGAGTCTTCGCGCGCCGCCTACCACCGGATGTTCGTGGCTTATCTCAGAACCTTCGCCCGCATGGGCCTGAAGGCAATTCCGATGCGGGCCGAATCCGGCCCCATCGGTGGCGAGATGAGCCACGAATTCGTGATTCTCGCCGACACCGGCGAAAGCGCAGTGTTTTGCTCGAAGCGTGTCCTCGACCTGCCGATCCCCGGGGAAGACACGGACTTCCTTGGCGACCTGTCGCCGATCATCGACGCCTGGACGGAGCATTATGCGGCGACCGAGGAGAAGCATGACGAGGCCGCCTTCGCCGCACTGCCGGCCGATGAGCAGGTGTCGGCGCGCGGTATCGAGGTTGGCCACATCTTCCATTTCGGCACGAAATATTCCGCGCCGATGAAGGCGACGATCGCCGGCCCCGACGGCGTCGAGCGGCCGGCCGTCATGGGGTCTTACGGCATCGGCGTGTCGCGTCTTGTGGGCGCCGTCATCGAGGCGAGCCACGACGACGCCGGCATCATCTGGCCGGAGAGCGTCGCGCCGTTCAAAGTCGGGGTCATCAATCTGAAGCCCAGCGACGCCGCTACAAATGAGGCCGCCGGGGCCATTCATGACCGCCTTACCGCGGCCGGAATTGACGTGCTTCTCGACGACGTCGAATCGAGCGCAGGAGCCAAGTTTGCCACCATGGATCTGATCGGACTGCCCTGGCAGGTGATCGTTGGACCCAAGGGCGTTGCCCGCGGCGAGGTCGAATTGAAGAACCGTGCCACGGGGGAGCGCGAGGCGATGGGCCTCGATGCCGTGGTCAACCGGCTCGTGGGGGCCTGATCCCACCTTGGCTGTCGCCGAACAAACGACAAGCACGTCGGAACCGACGGGGACGCGCCCCTTTGCGCAATTCGAGTGGGTGGTGGCATTTCGCTATCTCCGCGCCCGGCGACGCGAGCGCTTCATCTCCGTCATCACGCTGATCTCGCTGATCGGCATCATGCTCGGTGTTGCGACGCTGATTGTCGTCATGTCGGTGATGAACGGCTTCCGCGCCGAGTTGATTGACCGCATCCTGGGCATCAATGGCCACGTTGTTATCGAGCCGGTGGATACGCCATTGGACGACTACGAGGCGGTTGCCACCGCGGTCGCCGCCGTCGACGGCGTCAGGGCCGTCGTGCCATTGGTTGAGAAGGAAGTTCTGGCAAGCGCCACCAACGGCGCCACGGGAGCGCTGGTTCGCGGCATACGCGAGCGGGATTTGGCATCGATTCCGGGTCTTGGGGACAATGTCCTGTTCGGCTCGCTGGCAGCGTTCGATGCGGCCGAGGGGGTCGCCCTCGGCATAGGCGTGGCTCAGGCCCTCGGCGTTTCGGTGGGAGACAATGTCACGCTCATCAGCCCGGACGGGCCGGTGACGCCGATGGGACAGGTGCCGGCGGAGCGGACCTTCAGGGTCGTGGCCGTGTTCCAGATCGGCATGTCGGAATACAATTCTACCTTCATCTTCATGCCCTTCGCGACCGCCCAGTCCTTCTTTGGTCTGGGCAATGAAGCCTCTGCGATCGAGATCTACATCGACGATCCCGATCAGGTCGGCACGCTCAGACCGGCGATCGAAGCGGCGATGAACCGGCCCGGCTATCTCGTCGATTGGCGCCAGCGCAACACCACCTTCTTCTCGGCGCTCGAGGTCGAGCGGAACGTGATGTTCTTGATATTGGCGCTCATCGTCCTCGTCGCCGCCCTCAACATCATCTCCGGCCTCACCATGCTGGTGAAGGAGAAGGGCAGGGATGTCGCGGTCTTGCGAACGCTCGGCGCAACGCGTGGCGCCATCCTGCGGCTGTTCTTCATTACCGGCGCGGCGATTGGGACGGCGGGCACTCTGCTCGGCCTCGTCCTCGGCGTCATCGTGACGTGGAACGTCGAGTCGCTGCGCGGCCTCATTTCGCGGCTCACCGGCACCGAGATCTTCTCGCCGGACCTCTATTACCTCAGCGTCCTGCCGGCGGAGATAAACCCGCATGAGGTGATCGCCGTCGTGCTGATGGCGCTCGGTCTTTCCTATCTGGCGACGCTTTACCCGTCCTGGAGGGCAGCGCGGCTCGATCCGGTCGAGGCGCTGCGCTACGAATGACGGAGGCACCAAACCGCCGATCGGTGTCGCCGGTCCTTCGCATGGTGGGGCTGACGCGGCATTTTGCGGAAGGCAAGGACCGTCAGCTCGACGTCCTCACCGGCGCCGATCTCGACCTTTATCCCGGCGAGATGGTTGCTCTGGTCGCCCCGTCCGGCGCGGGCAAATCGACCCTTCTCCATCTTGCCGGGCTGCTCGAGCGGCCAGATGATGGCGAGGTGCATATCGGCGATCGGGCTGCCGGCAGTCTCTCTGATGGCGAACGCACCGCGATCCGCCGCAACGAGATCGGCTTCGTCTATCAGTTCCACCATTTGCTGCCCGAGTTCACCGCCCTCGAAAACGTCGTCATGCCACAGTTGATCCGCGGCGTTGCGCCGGGCGAGGCGAAGAAGCGGGCGCAGGAGCTGCTCGGCTATCTCGGCGTTGGCGAGCGCGGCACCCATCGGCCGTCGGAACTCTCCGGCGGCGAGCAACAGCGCGTCGCCATCGCCCGTGCCGTCGCCAATGCGCCGCGGGTCGTGCTTGCCGACGAGCCGACGGGCAATCTCGATCCGGTAACCGCCGAGCGCGTGTTTGACGCACTGACCGGGCTCGTCCGCGCTTCGGGTCTGGCGGCGCTGATCGCGACCCACAACCACTCCCTCGCCGAGCGTATGGATCGCGTCGTCACGCTGGCAGATGGCAAAATCGTCCAGGTTTGAGCCAGCCGACACTGCGCCCCTAGATTGACGCATCGCAAAGCCGCCGACCGGCGGATGTGGGACGCGTTGTCCGTTACCAATGCGGGAGACGGTGATGAAGGCGCTCGTGATCTATGAATCGTTATTCGGCACGACACGGGAGATCGCGGAGGCCGTCGCGGAGGGCCTGCGAAGGAAGCTTGAGGTCGAAACGGTCGAGGTTGGCGCGGCGGGCGCCCCGCCTGCGGATATCGACCTCCTTGTCATTGGCGGACCAACCCACGCCTTCAGCATGAGCCGGGAGACCACTCGCCAGGGTGGTCGCGAGCAGGCCAAGGGGTTCGGCATCACGCCGGTGTCGCAGGGGATCGGCGTTCGCGATTGGCTGGCCGCCGCGCCGGCCGGGGCCGGCCGGCTCGCGGCCGCGTTTGACACCTCCGCCAAGGCGCCGCGCTGGGTGCCGACCGGATCGGCGGCAAAGGCAATTGCCAAGGGGTTGTCCGGGAAGGGCTATCGGGTGATGGTCGCGCCCGAGCAGTTCCGCATCGACGGCAAGAACCCGCAGCTGGTGCCCGGGGAGGCCGAACGTGCGAAAGCGTGGGGCGAAGCGCTTGCGGCAGAGATAAGCCGTTAGCCTCTGCCGCCAGATCGTCTAGAACGCAGGCGATGGTGACCTTTGCTTCCCGGCGTGTCGTGGCGACGCTCGCCCTTCTGGGCGGATTGTCGTCGGTCCTGTCCGGCTGCGCTTCCGACGGATACTACCGCCAGGCCGTCGCCGGGCAGATCGACATGTTGCGGAGCCGCGAGGACATCGCCGCAACGCTGGCGAATGACGCCATCTCGCCGGAACTGCGCCGCCAGCTCGAACTCGTCGATAGCCTCGTTTCTTTCGCCCATGACCGGCTGGCGCTGCCGGACAATGGCAGCTATGCGAGCTTCGTTCCGCTCGACCGCCCCTACGTCACCTGGAACGTCGTCGCGGCCCCGGCAATGTCGCTTGCACCCGTGACTTGGTGCTTCCCGGTCGTCGGTTGCGTCGCCTATCGCGGCTATTTCAGATGAAGCCGATGCCCAAGCGTTCGCTGACGGGCTGAGGGCCGAGGGGTTGGACGTCGCGGTCCTCGGAACCAGGGCCTACTCGACGCTCGGTTGGTTCCACGACCCAGTGCCGTCAACGATCCTGTTCGATCCCGACTACGATCTTGCCGGCACGATCTTCCACGAGCTCGCGCATCAGCGGGTCTTCATTCCCGGCGATACGACTTTCAACGAGAGCTACGCAGTCGCCGTCGAGCGCGCCGGAACGGAGCTATGGCTGGCCGAGAACGGCACGGCCGAAATGCGTGCCGCCTATGAACGGGCCAATGATCGCCAGGAAGAATTCCTCAATCTTCTCCTAGGGACCCAGGCCGATCTTGAGGCGCTTTATCAGCAGCCGCTCGACCAATCGGTCATGTTGGCCCGCAAGGCGGCGATCTTCGACACGCTTCGGGCGGACTATGCGCGATTGAAGGCCTTTTGGGGTGGCTATGGCGGTTATGATGGCTTCTTCGCGCAGGAGCTCAACAATGCCAAGTTAGCTCTTGTTGCATCATATAATTCGCGCTCTCTGGCCTTCGATCAATTGCTCCACGACACCGGCGATGACTGGACAGCGTTTCACGCCGCCGTCGAAGCGCTATCGAAGCTGCCGGAGGATGAGAGGAATGCCGAACTAGACAGGCTGGCGGCGGAAGCGCGCTAGCGGCTAGTCGCGCTTGATCTGACCAAGCGGGACGCCGAGCCAGTCAAGCGTCTCCTGGCCGATCAGGCTCACGATCTCGACAGAGGCACCGACCGCGAGCGTCGCCAGAAGGACCGAGGCCAAGGCAACGCCGCTGTCAGCGATGTTGGCATACCAATATTGACGCCAGCTCGCCCGGCGCGCGCTAGCTTCGTCTTTTGGAACAGCTCGGATGAGATAGCCGTCTGCCATCGGGCAAGACCTGTCAGGGTCGCGGGATCAGAGACAACGGATTTATGCTCAGAACGGCCGGCCCTGCAATGCCTTTTGGCAGAAAAATCGCCCGGCACCGCTGCTGGTTCGCCTCCTCACGGCTTGATCCAAGATCGGCGGCCCGAATTGGTGATTATCGCCGGAGAAGGTCACCGAGAGGCTGAAGGTAATTCCGTGTCGATCATCTCGTCGTCGCCCCAGCTCGCTCGGTGTCGGTTTTGCTTTCAGAGGTATCGGGGGATCCGGTGACTCCAGGCGAGCGTGGGTGCAGTTTGACAGGAGAACAAAACGGGAATATAGCCGGATCAGACTAGGTACACAGGAGATGCGGATATGACTGTGATCGTTCGGGAAGTCGCCGGCCTTACTGCGCTTGTCGCCTTTCTTGCCGTGGTCGGCGTGTGGTCTGGAATGCTGACGGGAGCGCTCTGACGTTTCGTCCCCAACTCGATGCCGCCAGGCGGTGGACATCGCAGCCCGGCCGGCCACATTGAGCGGCGGAGGCGAGCATGGATGAGGTGATCAAGGAGGTCGGGTTTGTGCATCTTCGGGTGCACTCGGCCTATTCGCTGCTGGAAGGCGCGCTGCCTTTGAAGCGGCTCGCCGATCTGGCGGTCGCCGACAACATGCCTGCGCTGGGGCTTACCGACAGCGGCAACCTCTTCGGCGCGCTTGAATTCTCCGAGAAGATGGCGGGCGTAGGGGTGCAGCCGATCATCGGCTGCCAACTCGCCATCGATTTCGCCGACGGGATGGAACTCGGTCGGCGAGGGCGCTTTGGCGGACCGCAGACGGCCAACCTCGTTCTCCTCGCCGCCGACGAGACCGGCTATCAGAACCTCGTCCATCTCGTATCGCGCTCCTTCATCGACACCGAGCCCGGCGGTCTGCCGCATGTCGTTGTCGGTGCGCTCGGCGATCACTCCGAGGGCCTGATTGCGTTGACCGGGGGTAGCAACGGCCCTGTCGATCAAGCACTGCTTTCAGGCCACGAAGGACCGGCAAGCGAGCGGTTGCTCCGTCTCGCCGGCATGTTCGACGGCCGCCTTTATGTCGAGCTGCAGCGGCATGGGCTGCCGGAGGAGATGACCGCCGAACCGGCGCTGATCGATCTCGCCTATCGGCATGGGATCCCTCTGGTGGCGACCAACGAGCCGTTCTTCCCGGCGGAGGAGGACTACGAGGCGCATGACGCCTTGATCGCCATCTCCGAGGGAGCGGTGATCGCCGAGGAGGGGCGGCGGCACCTCACGCCCGAACACTGGTTCAAGCCGCGTGCGGCGATGGTCGAACTGTTCTCCGATTTGCCGGAGGCGACGGCGAGCACGGTCGAGATCGCGATGCGGTGCACGTTCCGGCCGGAGAGCAAAAAGCCGATTCTCCCGCGCTTTGCCGGCAAGGATGCCGATCCGGCGACCGCTGACGAGCTTGAGGCCGAGGCACTTCGGGCCGAGGCGAAGGCAGGTCTTGAGCGTCGCCTGGCGGCGAAGGGGCTTGCGCCGGGTGTCGGGCGCGAGACCTATGACGAACGACTGGACTACGAACTCTCCGTCATTATCGGCATGAAATATCAGGGCTATTTCCTGATCGTCGCCGACTTCATCCAGTGGGCGAAGAACCAGGCCATCCCGGTTGGGCCGGGGCGCGGCTCAGGTGCGGGCTCGCTCGTGGCCTGGTCGCTGACGATCACGGATATCGACCCGATCCGCTTCGACCTTCTGTTCGAGCGCTTCCTCAACCCGGAGCGCGTCTCGATGCCGGACTTTGACGTCGATTTCTGCCAGGACCGGCGCGACGAGGTGCTGCGCTACGTCCAGGGGAAATACGGCGCCGACCACGTGGCGCAGATCATCACCTTCGGGACGTTGCAGGCGCGGGCCGTTCTGCGCGATGTCGGGCGGGTCCTGCAGATGCCGTATGGTCAGGTCGATCGTTTGTGCAAGCTGGTGCCGCAGAACCCGGCCAATCCGGTCACGCTGGCGCAGGCGGAGGCGGATGAGCCGCGGTTGCAGGCGGCGCGCGAGGCCGAGCCGATCGTCGGCCGTCTGCTCGATATCGGTCTGAAGCTCGAGGGGCTCTACCGCCACGCCTCGACCCACGCCGCCGGTATCGTCATCGGCGATCGGCCGCTTGAGCAGATGGTCCCGCTCTATTCGGACCCGCGCTCGATCATGCCGGTGACCCAGTTCAACATGAAATGGGTCGAACAAGCGGGCCTGGTGAAGTTCGACTTCCTCGGCCTGAAAACCCTGACGGTGCTCGACGCCGCCGTGAAAGAGGTGGCTAAGCGCGGCATCGACATCAATCTCGCCGATATTCCGCTCGACGACGCCAAGACGTTCGCGATGCTGGCGGCCGGCGAGACGGTTGGCGTGTTCCAGCTGGAAAGCGGGGGCATGCGGAGGGCGCTGGTTGATATGCAGCCGGACCGCTTCGAGGACCTTGTGGTTCTCGTCGCTCTCTACCGGCCCGGCCCGATGGCGAACATCCCGACCTATTGCTCGCGCAAACTGGGTCGCGAGGAGGTGAGCTACATCCACCCGCGGCTGAAGCCGATCCTGGAGCCGACCTACGGCATCATCACCTATCAGGAGCAGGTGATGCGGATTGCCCAGGACCTGGCGGGCTACAGCCTCGGCGAGGCCGATCTCCTGCGCCGCGCCATGGGCAAGAAGATCCGCTCGGAGATGGCGAAGCAGGAGACGCGCTTCGTCTCGGGCGCGATCGAACGGGGCCTGTCGAGGGGGGACGCGCAGGCGATTTTCGATGCCTGCGCCAAGTTCGCCGACTACGGCTTCAACAAGTCACACTCCGCGCCCTATGCGCTGGTGACCTACCAGACCGCCTACATGAAGGCGAACTATCCGGCCGAGTTCCTCGCGGCGTCGATGACGCTGGAAATGACGAACACCGACAAGATTGCGGAGTTCCGCCGCGAGGCGCTGCGGATCAACGTGGCGGTCGATTCGCCCTCGGTGAACCGCTCCGGCGCCACGTTCACGGTCGAAGATGGCCGCATCCTCTATTCGCTGGCGGCCATCAAGGCGGTCGGGCATCAGGCGGTCGAGCATCTCGTGGAGGTGCGTGGCGACAAGCCATTCACCGATCTCGCCGGTTTCGCCGACCGCATCAATCCGCGGATCATGGGCAAGCGGGCCCTGGAAAGCTTGGTCGCCGCCGGAGCGTTCGATGAGTTGGAGCCTAACCGGGCAAGGCTGTTTGCCGGCCTCGATCGCATTCTTGGCCGTGCGTCGCGCGCTGCCGACAATCTCGCCGCCGGACAGGATGAGCTGTTTGGTGGCTTGGCGGCGGAGAAGATCGAACTGCCTGACGTGCCGGTCTGGCTGCCTGCGGAGCGGCTGCAGCGGGAATATGCCTCGGTCGGCTTTTATCTGAGCGCCCATCCGCTCGATGAGTATGAGGCGGTTCTTCAGCGCCTCCGTGTGCAGCGCTGGGCCGATTTTGCCGAGGCGGTGCGCGGCGGGGCTGCGGCCGGCCGGCTTGCAGGAACCGTGACGGGCAAGCAGGAGCGGAGGACGCGGACCGGGGGCCGGATGGGGGTGATCCAGCTGTCCGATCCGTCCGGGCAGTTCGAGGTGGTCCTCTTTTCCGAAGCCTTGGCGCAATATCGCGACATGCTGGAGGTGGGCCGATCGGTCGTCGTTCTGGTCACCGCCGAAGATCGCCCGGAGGGAATCAATCTTCGCCTCCAGGACCGCCATGATCGGGGCGAAGCCGTTGAACTGCTTGAGAAAGCCGCCGACGGGCTGCAGCGTCTCCGCGTCTTCATTCGTGACGATCAGCCTCTGGCCAACCTGCAGAAGCAGCTGGCCGCGATGTCGGGGAAGGGGGAGGTGAGCCTTGTCCTTCTGGCGCCGGGGGAGCGGGAAATCGAGATCAGGCTGGGGGGCGGCTTTGCCGTGTCGCCGGAGCTGGCCGGGGCGGTCCGGGCCATTCGCGGGGTCGATCAGGTCGAACTCGTCTAGGCCGTCCGTGCCGCCGCTTTGCGGCTTGCTTCTGCAATATGGCGGCCCTATAAGGCGCCCATTCCACACGCGGGGTTTAGGGTTCCCGCCGGCGGGCAACCGCCGACGATAATCCTTCCGGTGCCTGATTGGCTTGCGGCGAGAGCTGCGCCCCCGCGGAGGTCGAAACCGGTAAAGGAGCCGCAACGCGTATGGCTACGCCTGATTTTTCTATGCGCCAGCTGTTGGAAGCTGGGGTTCATTTTGGTCACCAGAAGCACCGCTGGAATCCGAAGATGTCGGAGTACATCTACGGCGTCCGCAACAACATCCACATCATCGATCTCGCCCAGACGGTGCCGCTGCTGTACCGCGCCCTGCAGGCGGTGACGGACGTCGTCGCCGGCGGCGGCCGCGTCCTGTTCGTCGGCACCAAGCGGCAGGCGTCCGAGCCGGTCGCCCTCGCGGCCCAGCGCTCGGCGCAGTATTTCGTCAATTCGCGTTGGCTGGGCGGCATGCTCACCAACTGGAAGACGATTTCGCATTCGATCTCGCGGCTGCGTGAGCTCGACGAGCTTCTCGACGGCGAGGCGCACGGCCTCACCAAGAAGGAGCGGCTGTCGCTGACACGCGAGCGCGACCGCCTGGAGAACGCGCTCGGCGGCATCAAGGAGATGGGCGGCGTTCCCGACCTCATCTTCGTCATCGATACGAACAAGGAGTCGATCGCCGTCAGCGAGGCCAAGCGCCTCGGCATTCCGGTCGCGGCGATCCTCGACTCGAATTCCAACCCCGACGACATTACCTATCCGATCCCGGGCAATGACGACGCCGGACGGGCGATCAACCTCTATTGCGATCTCATCGCCAAGGCTGCCATCGAAGGCATCTCCAAGGCGCAGGGTACCGCCGGCATTGATGTCGGCGCCGCGGTGGAGCCGGCCCCCGAGCCGACGATCCTTGAGACGGTGACGGCCAGCGTGGAAACGACGCCGGAAGCGGCCGAAGAGGCCCAGGCTGAAGAGACGGCGGATGGCGAAGGGACCGAAGTGCTGTTCACCGCGCCTGAGGGCGAGGCGGACGATCTGAAGAAGCTGAGCGGCGTTGGGCCCGTGCTTGAGAAGAAGCTGAACGCGCTGGGTATCACGCGCTTCACGCAGATTGCGGCGTTCACCGCCGAGGACGTCGCCAAGGTCGACGAGGTCCTCAACTTCAAGGGCCGCGTCGAACGCGAGGATTGGGTCGGTCAGGCGAAGGCCATGACCGAGGCATCCAGCTAGGCACTGCTCGTACCGGCGCTACGGCGCCGGCGACAAACGGACATTCACGGAAGGCTATTGCCATGACCATTTCGGCTGCGACCGTCAAAGAGCTGCGCGACAAGACCGGCGCGGGCATGATGGACTGCAAGAACGCGCTGACCGAGACCGGCGGCGACGTCGAGGCGGCGATCGACTGGCTGCGCGCGAAGGGCCTCGCGAAGGCCGCCAAGAAGGCGGGCCGCGTTGCCGCCGACGGCCTCATCGGTGTTGCCGTGGACGGCAACAATGCGGTGTTGGTCGAGGTGAACTCGGAGACCGACTTCGTCGCCCGGAACGAGCAGTTCCAGGCGCTCGTGTCCAAGGTGGCGGAAGTGGCCCTCGGCACCGATGGCGATGTCGCCTCGGTGCGCGCGGCTCCGTTCCCGGGCACCGGCCGCACCGTCGAAGAAGAGATCCAGGAAGCGATTGCGACCATCGGCGAGAACATTCACCTGCGCCGCGCGACCAAGCTTCACGTCAATGAGGGCGTTGTCGCCAGCTATGTGCACGGCCAGGTGGCGCCCGGCCTCGGCACGATTGGCGTGCTCGTCGCCGTGAAGACGTCGGGCGACGCTGAGAAGGCGGCCCAGATCGGCCGCCAGGTGGCGATGCATGTGGCTGCCGCCAGCCCGCTGTCGCTGACGGTCGATGACCTCGACCCGACCGTGGTCGAGCGAGAGCGGACGGTGTTCGCCGAGCAGGCGCGCGAGTTCGGCAAGCCGGAAGCGATCATCGACAAGATGGTCGAGGGACGTCTCCGCAAGTTCTACGAGGAGACCGTGCTCCTGTCGCAGGCCTTCGTCATCAATCCTGACATCTCGGTCGAGGCCGCGGTGAAGGAAGCCGAAGGCGATGTCGGCGCACCGCTCACGGTGACGGGTTTCACCGTCTTCCGCCTCGGCGAAGGCGTCGAGAAGGAAGAGACGGATTTCGCCGCCGAAGTGGCGGCGGCGGCCGCGGGCCGCTAGCCGCCGCTTTCAGCTGAGGCTGCGGCCGGCCGCGCCGGTGACAAGGGCGGCTGCCTCGTGTAGTCAGCCGCGAAGGCACAACAAGGATGGCGGCAGGCGATGGCTCAGGAGCTCCGATTTCGTAGGGTGCTCCTGAAGGTTTCGGGCGAAGCGCTGCTCGGCGATCAGGCCTTCGGCATCGACAAGAACGTCATCGACCGGATTGCCGCGGAAGTCGGCGAAGCGGTCGGCCTCGGTATCGAAGTTGGCGTCGTCATCGGCGGCGGAAATATCTTTCGCGGCATGGAGATAGCGGGCGCGGACGGCAACCGCGTTGCCGCCGATCACATGGGCATGCTCGCCACGGTGATGAATGCCATCGCCTTCCATGAAGGCCTGCAGCGGCAGGATATTGCGGCCCGTATCTTCTCGGCCGTCGCCATGCCCACGATTTGCGAGACCTTCACCCAGCAGCGCGCCGAACAGGCGATGCGGCGGGGTAGGGTGGCGATCTTCGCCGGCGGCACGGGCAACCCGTTCTTCACCACCGATTCGGGGGCCGCGCTTCGCGCTGCCGAGATGGGGTGCGATGCCCTGTTCAAGGGAACACAGGTCGATGGCGTCTATTCCGCGGACCCGCGCAAGGATCCGAATGCGACGCGGTTCGACCGGCTGACGCATGACGAGGTCCTGGCCAAGGGGCTCCAGGTGATGGATGCCGCCGCCGTGGCGCTTGCCCGCGATAACGGTATTCCGGTAATCGTCTTCTCCATTCATGAGCCCGGTGCTTTCGTCGATATTCTGAAAGGGTCGGGCCGGGCGACCATCGTCGCCGATCGGTAGCCCCGCGCGGGCATTGCCGGCGCAACAAGCTGCCGCGGGAGGGAATAATGGATCTTGAGGACATCAAGCGCCGCATGCATGGCGCGATCGCGGCGCTGGCAGGCGAATTCGGCGGCCTGAGAACCGGCCGCGCGTCGGCGGCGCTCCTCGATCCGATCATGGTCGAGACCTATGGCACGATGATGCCAGTGAACCAGTTGGCCACCGTCAGCGTGCCGGAATCGCGCATGATTTCCGTGCAGGTCTGGGACAAGTCATCGGTCGGGGCCGTCGAGCGCGCGATCAGAGAGTCGGATCTCGGCCTCAACCCGATCACGGAAGGCCAGTTGCTGCGCATCCCGATCCCGGAGCTCAACGAGGAGCGCCGTCACGAATTGGTCAAGGTGGCGCACAAATATGCCGAGCAGGCCCGAGTTGCCGTCAGGCACGTTCGGCGTGACGGCATGGAGGCGGCGAAGCGCGAGGAGAAGGACGGCGATGTCAGCCAGGACGAGCTCCACGCGCTCCACGACCGAGTGCAGAAACTGACGGACGAGCACATCGCAGAGATCGATTCGATGCTCGCCGCAAAGGAATCCGAAATCCTTCAAGTGTAAGGGATGCCGCCCATGGGCGCGTCGTGGAATAGCGAGGGCGCGTTGAAGAAGGCAGGCTCCGGGCCGGCCGAGACGCCCCTCCATGTCGGCATCATCATGGACGGCAATGGCCGCTGGGCTGCGGAGCGTGGGCTTCCGCGCTTCGAAGGGCATCGCCGTGGCATGGAAGCCGTCCGCGCCGCTGTGCGCGCCGCCCCGGAACTCGGCGTCGACTATCTGACGCTGTTCAGCTTTTCCTCGGAGAACTGGGCGAGGCCTCGGGCCGAGGTGCAGGCGCTGTTCACGCTCCTTCGCTTCTTCGTCCGCAGTGATCTGGCGGACCTGCATCGTCGCCAGGCCAAGATCACCGTTATCGGATCGCGGGAGGGCGTGCCGGCCGATATTTGCGCCCTGCTCGACGAGGCCGAGCGGCTAACGGCGGATAATACCGGCCTTCGCTTCCAGGTGGCGTTCAACTATGGCGGCCGGGACGAGATCGCTCGAGCGGTGCGCCGGATCCTGGAGGAGGGCGTGGCCGGCCCGGCCGACATCACGCCAGAGCTCATCTCGCAGCATCTTGATACGGCCGGTATCCCGGACCCGGATCTCATCATCCGCACCAGCGGCGAGTTGCGCCTTTCGAACTTCCTGCTTTGGCAGTCAGCTTACTCCGAACTGGTCTTCCTTCCGATTTATTGGCCGGACTTCGATCGCCGCGCTTTTGAGCAGGCGTTGGAGGATTTCCGGAGCCGCAAGCGTCGCTATGGCGGGCTCGCGGCGAGTGCGGGCGCTTGACCGAAGGCTCCTCCTCGGCTCCCCGCGGCGTCTTCGCTTCGTCCGAATTGAGGTCGCGCGTCGTCTGGGGCGTGATCATGGCCGTGGTGGCGATCGGCGGGGTCGCCGTCGGCGGCTGGCCGATGACGATCGGCATCGCCGTGATTGTCGCCATTGTTGCCTGGGAATGGTCGAGTGTGACGCGGACGGGATCGGTCGCCATGGCCGAGATCGCCGCAATTGCCGCGATTGCCGTCATTCTCACAGGCGCCGACCAATTGGCGCTAGCCGTGGGTCTGGTCGTCGTCGGCGCGATCGGTGTCGGCCTCTGGCAGCGCTCGGGCTGGATCGCCTCAGGTGTCGTCTACGCTTCCGGCCTCGGCATCGCGCTCGTGGCGCTGCGGGCAGATCCGCTGCTTGGCATGAAGGCCGTGTTCTTCGTGTTCGCGGTGGTTTGGGGCACCGACGTCGCAGCCTATGTCGCCGGGCGTACGTTCAAGGGCCCAAAGCTCTGGCCAGCCGTGTCACCCAACAAGACCTGGTCCGGCGCGATAGGCGGCGCACTTGCCGCGGTTGTGTGCGGCCTCGTTGCCGCCCTGATCATGAACGTGCCGGTGACGATGCTTTTGGCACTGGTCGCGTTCGCCTTGTCGATCATCTCGCAGGGCGGAGATCTGTTCGAATTGTCAGTGAAGCGCCATTTCGAAGTCAAGGATGCCAGCAACCTCATTCCGGGGCATGGTGGGCTGATGGACCGCGTTGACGCGCTCGCCTTCGCCGCGATAGCCGCGGGGCTCGTCGGGTGGGTCCATTCCGGCGCCGCCGATCTCGGCCAAGGACTGCTTTTGTGGTGAACCAAGCGGTGATCGAAGGCAATCGACGGCGCGTCAGCCTGTTTGGCGCAACGGGCTCGATCGGCGCAAGCACGCTCAACCTGCTGCGCCGCTATCCGGAGTTGTTCGAGGTCGAGGTCGTCGCAGCAGCCCGTGACGCGGAGGGGCTCGCCCGAGCGGCGCTTGAAGTCAGCGCCAAACTGGCGGTGATCGACGATCCTGCCGCTCTGCCGGCATTGCGTGAGGCGCTCGCCGGCAGCGGCATCGAGACGGCGGCGGGGTCTGACGCGATGATCGAGGCCGCGAGCCGGCCGGTCGACTTGGTCGTGGCCGCGATCATCGGAGCGGCGGGCCTTGCACCGACGCTGGCCGCCATCGAGGCGGGCGCCAATGTCGCCCTCGCCAACAAGGAATGCCTCGTGTCGGCGGGCGATCTGTTCATGTCGGCGGTGCGGCGGAAGGGCGTGAAGCTGCTGCCGGTCGATTCGGAGCACAACGCGATCTTCCAGGCGCTAGGCGCCGGCGGAACCGAGGACGTCGATCGCATCATATTGACCGCGTCGGGTGGGCCGTTTCGGGGATGGACCCTCGAGCAACTCGAGCATGCAACGCCGGAACAAGCGGCAGCGCATCCGAACTGGTCCATGGGCAAGAAGATCAGCGTCGATTCAGCGACGCTGCTCAACAAGGGGCTCGAACTTATCGAGGCGCATCATCTCTTCGCCGTGGCCGGCGACCGGCTCGACGTCCTGATCCACCCGCAGTCGATCGTGCACGGGCTTGTGGCGTATCGCGACGGTTCCGTCGTCTCGCAGATGAGCGTCACCGACATGCGGGTTCCGCTCGGCTATTGCCTTTGGTGGCCGCAGCGACGCTCAGCCCCGGCCAAGAAGCTCGACCTCGTTTCCCTGCATACGCTGACCTTCGAGGAACCGGATCGTGAGCGATTCCCTGGCCTTAGGGTGGCCAGGAGCGCTCTTGAAGCGGGCGGGGCAGCGACCAATATCCTCAACGCGGCCAACGAGATCGCGGTCGACGCGTTCCTTCATGGCCGGATCGGCTTCCTCGATATTGTCGCATTGGCGGAGGATGTGTTGGCGACAGCGGCCGGCCTCGACCTGCCGGCGTCGCCGCAGAGCCTCGACGATGCACTTGCCATTGATGCCGAAGGTCGAAGACTGGCGCGCGACAGTGTCGAGCGCTTTGGCGCCAAACGCCGCCGTAAGGAGATGATCTGACGTGGAATTTCTGCAGGGTCTTGGCCATTTCACGATTGGCACGATCGTCCCGTTCCTGTTCATTCTGACGCTTATCGTCTTCTTCCACGAGCTCGGACACTTCCTTGTCGCCCGCTGGAACGGCGTGACGGTGAAGGTCTTCTCCATCGGATTCGGCCCAGAACTCCTCGGCTTCACAGACCGGAGGGGAACCCGCTGGAAGCTTGCGGCGATTCCGCTCGGTGGGTATGTCCGATTCCTGGGCGACGAGAATGTCGCGAGCGCCGCCGGCCGCGAGGCGATCGAGCATCTCAGCGCGACGGAGAAGCAAACAGCCTTCGCGACCCAGTCGGTGGGGCGCCGCGCTGCGATCGTCGCCGCCGGTCCCATCGCCAATTTCATCCTCGCCACGGTGATCTTCGCCATCTGGTTCGGCGTCATCGGCCGGGCCTCGATGCCGGCGGTGGTCGATGACGTTCTTCCCGACACGCCGGCGGCGATGGCGGGATTTGAGCCCGGCGATCAGATCGTCGCCGTCAACGGCAGCACCATCAAGACATTCGAGGACTTTCGCCGAATCGTGTCGCTGCGACCCGGCGACCAACTCACCGTATCGGTGGATCGCGATGGCACGATCCTCGATCTCGCGGTGACGCCCGAGGAAGTCGAGCGCGATGACGGCTTCGGCGGCGTCTATCGGGTGGGACAGATCGGCATCCAGTCCTCAGCCGATCGAGCCAATATTACAACGATTTACACGCCATTCCCTCAGGCAATTTGGGAGGGTTTTGGAGAAACCTGGTTCGTCGTCTCCGAGACCGTTGGCTATATCGGCCGAATCATAACCGCGCAGGAGCCGCCCGATCAGCTCGGCGGGCCGATCACTGTCGCCCGGGCCGCCGGCGAGGCGGCGTCCATGGGGTTTGTCGCGCTGCTGGCCCTGGCCGCCTATTTGTCGGTGAGCGTCGGGTTCGTGAACCTTTTACCGATTCCTTTGCTCGACGGCGGGCATCTCCTGTACTTCGCGCTGGAGGCAATTCGCCGTAAGCCACTCGCCGAACGAACCCAGGAGATCGGATTCCGGATCGGCTTCGTCATGGTTATGGCGTTGATTCTGTTTGCACTTACGCTGGATCTGGGGCGCCTCAGCTAGGCAGCGTTGCGGCGCCGCCACGGGGCGCTGAATTCCCGGGGAATTGGCTGGTTCGGCTTGCCTCGCGGGGCAAAGCCTGTTCTAAATCCGCGTCAACTGGACGTTAGGATCAAGTAAGGCATTGAAGGCCGTTGCGCAGCGGTCGAATGCTCGGGGGTGCGGCTAAGAAATGTTGCGGTTTAAATTTCTTCGCAGGGCTGCACTCGCTTTCGCTGCATTCATGAGCGTTCCAGTCGCCTTCGGCGGCGTTTCGCTTCTAACGGCAACCACGGCCGAGGCCGCGACGCTCAGCAACGTCCAGGTTTCCGGCAATCAGCGCATCGATACCGCAACGATCCGCAGCTATGTGACCGTGTCCTACGGTCGTAATTTCACGCAGGCTGATCTGTCTCAGACGCTGGGCGTTCTGGTCGCCACGGGCTTCTTCTCCAGCGTCGAAGTCACCAGCAGCGGCGGGACGATCTACATCCGTGTCGTCGAGAACCCGGTCGTCGTCTCAATCCAGTTCGACGGCAATCGACGCCTTCGCGATACGGAACTGCAAAACGTTATCCAGACCGAGGTTCGCGGGCCGGTGAACGCCGTGACGCTCGCTGGAGACGTGCAGCGCATCCAAGACCGGTACGCCCAGCAGGGACGTGGCGGCGCGGTCGTGACGACGGAGATCCAGCCGCTCGACAACAACCTTGCCGTCCTCGTCTTTCATATTGCCGAGGGGCAGCGGGTTAAGATCGCGGCGATCAATTTCGAGGGCAACGCGGCCTTCACCGACAGGGCTCTGCGGTCGGTCCTCCAGACCCGCCAGTCGAGCATCATGACCTTCATCAACAAGGCCGATGTTTATGACCCCGACAAATGGGCTCAGGACCTCGACTTGATCCGGCGGTACTACCTGCAGCACGGCTACGCCGACATCGACATCGTTTCGTCGAACGTGGTCTACGATCCGGCTGCCTTTGCCTACACCATCACCGTCACGGTGAATGAAGGGCCGCACTACACATTCGGCCAGGTGGGCGTTGATTCTTCCATCGACGGCGTCACCGCCGATACGCTCGGCAACGCCATCCATATTCGCAGTGGCCGCGAGTTCAACGCGCTCGATCTGCAGCGCTCGCTCGAAGACATTGCCGTTTCCCTGGCTGATGCCGGCTATCCGTTTGCGGCGGTCACGACGCGGGCGAACCGCGATTACGCCAACAACACGATCGACATCACCTTCCGCATCGACCCGGGTGCGCGCACCTACATCGAGCGGATCGATATCGTCGGCAATTCGCGGACACGCGACTATGTCATCCGCCGTGAATTCAGCATGGCCGAGGGCGACGCTTACAATCGCGTGCTGGTCGACCGCGTGCAGCGGCGACTGCAATCGCTCGGCATCTTCGATTCCGTCTTGATCCAGACGAGCCAAGGTTCGTCGCCTGATCAGGTTGTCCTGACCGTCTTCGTGCAGGAGAAGCGCACCGGCGAGGTGAGCGCCACGGCTGGCTATTCCACGGCCGACGGCATTATCGGCGAAGTGTCCTACTCGGAGAGCAACTTCCTTGGCCGCGGCCAGCAACTGCACCTCTCCTTCACGATCGGCGTGTCGAACCGCAACTACTCGATCTCGTTCACCGAGCCCTATTTCCTCGGCCGGCGGCTGCCGCTTGGCTTCGATGTCTACCGGCGGACGACGACGGCGAATGCGGTGCGCCCATACAATGCGGCGTCGACGGGCGGACAGATTCGCATCGGCCTGCCGGTCACAGACAATCTGACGGCGCAGCTGGCCTATCGGTATGCCCAGGATGTCGTGAGCGGGTCGACGCGGACCGACGTCTATGTCAACGGCACGCGGGTCACCTCGTCGCTGAGCCTGACGCTGGCCTTCAGCACGATCGACAATATGAGCGATCCGCGGCAGGGCATGTTCGCCCGCGGCGTGGTCGAGTATGCCGGCCTTGGCGGTACGGAGCGGTATCTCCGCGAGACCTTCGACGCGCGGTGGTATCAGCCGATCGGCTACCAGTCGCCCTTCGTGGCCATGGTCCGCTTCCAGGCCGGCCACATCGGCGGGGTTGGCACGGCTGTGAATCCGTACGACCATTTCGTGCTGGGCGGCGATACGATCCGCGGCTTCGCGGCTGCCGGTTACGGCCCGCGCACCACGGACGGTACTGGCCTTGCCCTTGGCGGCAAGACCTACTGGGCGGCCACGGCGGAACTGACGTTCCCGCTGCCGTTCATACCTGACGATATCGGGCTCCGCGGCGGCGTCTTCGCCGATGCCGGTATGCTCTTCGGTGTCGACGGGTTGCCGGGACCGACGACCTTCGTCAGCGATTTCGATCCTGCGTTCGTCGGTTGGTGTGTCGTTGCTGTGGACCTCGCCGATCGGGTTGCTGCGCTTCGACTATGCGTGGGTCTTGAGCAGCGCCGGGTACGACCACCAGCAGGCCTTCCGCTTCAGCGCCGGAGCCCAGTTCTAGTTCAGCAATTCCGTTGGCTCGGGGGTGTGCCGGACCAGGGGGAGTCTATGGCGGATATTGCCTTCTTCCCGGCACCGCAGCCGATAAGCCTGCGTGAGATTGTTGCCCTGACGGGTGCCGAGCCGAGCGCCGGCGCCGACCTGGATCTTATGATCAGCGGGGTGGCGCCGGTGGAAAGTGCCGGTCCGACGGATATCTGCTACGCCGACAACCCACGCTATCTCGATGTGGCGGAGACGACGCGCGCAGCGGCCTGCTTTGTGTCGAAGCGCGGCCTCGCCAGGGTTCCTCCCGGTACCGTCGCGCTTCTGACAG
This sequence comes from uncultured Alphaproteobacteria bacterium, assembly GCA_963823045.1. Classification (GTDB taxonomy): domain Bacteria; phylum Pseudomonadota; class Alphaproteobacteria; order Rhizobiales; family Kaistiaceae; genus JADLGL01. The sequence continues at coordinate 29,585 of CAWGKA010000003.1, forward strand.
CAGATCCGCACCGCTCTTTGGCGCTGGTCACCGCCAAGCTCTATCCGGCGGCAATGCGCCCCTTACCGGTGGTGACGACGAGCGGCGTCGCCGAGACGGCGACGGTTCATCCGACCGCGCGGCTGGAAGAGGACGTCATCGTCGAAGCCGGGGCGGTCATCGGCATCGGCGCCGAAATCGGGCGAGGCAGCCTCATTGGCCCGAACGCAGTGATCGGTTCGTCCGTGCGGATCGGGCGCAATACGACCATCGGCGCGGGTGCCACGGTGATCCATTCGCTGGTTGGCGACAATGTCATCATCCATGCCGGAGCGCATATCGGGCAGGACGGCTTCGGCTTCTCGCCGTCAGGAGCGGGACATCTGAAAGTGCCGCAGATCGGACGGGTCGTGATTTAGGACAATGTCGAGATCGGCGCAGCCACGACGATCGACCGCGGCGCCAGCCGCGACACGACGATCGGGGAGGGCACCAAGATCGACAACCAAGTGCAAATCGGGCACAACGTAAATGTCGGTCGCCGGTGCCTGATCGTGGCTCAGGTGGGCATATCCGGCAGTGCGACAATCGGAGATTTCGTGGTGATTGGCGGGCAGGCCGGCATCAATGGGCACATCACAATCGGTGCGGGGGCGCAGATTGCGGCGCTGAGTGCCGTGCATCGAGAAGTTCCGGCCGGCGAGAAATGGGGCGGATCGCCGGCGAGGCCGCTGCGGGAATGGCTGCGCGCCCAGTCGCGCGACTTGCGCGAAAGCCGGAACGACACGGCAGCATCACGTCGTGCCAAGGCGAAGGGGGGCCATGGTGACTGAGGCCGCCCACGCGACGCTGGCGGCGGTCGATATTCAGCGCATTCTCGACTACCTGCCGCACCGCTATCCGTTTCTCATGGTCGACCGCATCGTCGAAATCGACGGCGACAATTCGGCTATTGGTATCAAGAACGTAACAGTCAACGAGCCCCATTTTCAGGGGCATTTCCCGACGCGGCCGGTGATGCCCGGGGTGCTTATCCTCGAGGCGATGGCCCAAACGGCCGGCGCAATCTGTATTGCCGCGGCCAATGGCGTCCGCCCACCCGGGGTCGTCTATCTCACCAGTATTGATGCCGCAAAATTCAGGCGCCCGGTGGTGCCGGGCGACACGCTACGCATTCACGTCACCAAGATGCGGCAGCGGATGAATCTCTGGAAGTTTCGGGCTGAAGCACAAGTTGATGGAGTTATGGTGGCGGAAGCAGTGGTCAGCGCTGTAATGAGCGAGACCATGGCTAGCACATGAACGCCCGAATCCATCCAACTGCAATTATCGAAGACGGAGCGAAGCTGGGGAAGGGGTCGGAAATCGGCCCCTACAGCATCGTTGGGCCGAACGTCGTGCTTGGGCCGCGCACCATCGTCGGTGCCCATGCCCAGATCCTGGGGCACACGGAAATCGGCGCAGATACTCGGATTTCGTCGTTTGCCTGCATTGGCGGTCCACCGCAGGATACGAGCTATGCCGACGAGCCAAGCACGGTGCGCATCGGCAAGAATTGCATCATTCGAGAACACGTCACGGTGCATCGCGGCACGAAGAAAGGCCACATGCACACGGAGATCGGGGACCACTGCTTCCTGATGGTTGGGTCCCATGTCGCTCATGACTGCGTCCTCGGTTCGCACGTGACGATGGTCAACGGGGCGACGATCGGCGGGCATGTCGAGATCGGCGACTACGCCACCTTGGGTGGGCTTGCGGCAGTACAGCAAAGGCTTAGGGTTGGCGCCTACTCCTTCGTTGGGGGCCTAACGGGCGTGAACGCGGAGATCATCCCCTTTGCCATCGCCGTCGGTGACCGCGCTGAGCTCGGTGGCCTCAATATTGTCGGCCTGAAGCGGAGGGGTTTCGACCGGCCGACCATTCACGCATTGCGTGCATCCTATCGGGAGATATTCTTCGGCCACGGCACGCTGGATGAGCGTGTGGAAAGGGCTGCGGAAAGCTATTCCGAAGTGAAGCCGGTGATGACCATCATAGATTTCGTCCGAAAAGGTGGTAATCGTCCTTTGTGCACACCTCGGGATGTGGAGATCTAGGCGGTGGACGGATCGATTGCCCCGGTCTTGGAGAGCGCCGAACCGCTGGCTGTATTGGCCGGCGGCGGGGCTTTGCCGCTGATCGTTGCATCGGCCGCGGTCCGCGCCGGACGGCCTATCAAGGTGATCGGCATTCGCGGCGAGGCCGATTCGTCGATCATGGCGTTCCCACACCACTGGGTTGATTGGGGAGACGTCGGTCGGCTGCTGACTGCGCTGCGCTGGCATCGCGCCCAGGATCTGGTGCTGGTCGGCCGCATCAAGGCGCGGCCGGACTATCAAACGCTGCCGCTCGACCGTGGCGGTATGCTGGCGCGGCAAGCGATCATGGGCATCTTCCACGGCGGCGATAATTCAGTTTTGTCCGGCGCCGTCCGTCTATTCGAGTCACGTGGATTTCGTATCGTGGGCGCCCACGAGGTCGCCCGCGAGTTGGTCGTCCCCCCCGGCCTGCTGACGCGCGCCCAGGGAACCGCACGGGACCTCAAGGATGGCGATATCGCCTTCACAGCGGCCAAGGCGATCGGCGCCATGGATGTCGGCCAGGCGGCGGTTGCGGTCGATGGGCGCGTGATCGCGCTTGAAGGCGCGGAAGGCACCGACGGGATGCTGGAGCGGGTCGAGCTATTGCGGAGCAATGGTCGGGTACCGACGCAGCGTCGCTCCGGCGCGCTCGGCAAGTGCGCCAAGCCGCATCAGGACCTTCGGGTCGATATGCCGACCATCGGCCCGGAAACGGTGGCTGCGGCCGCTGCGGCGGGCCTTGCAGGCATCGTCGTCGAAGCCGGCCGCGTGATGATCGCCGAGCGCGAAGAGACGATCAGGAGCGCCAACGCTCATGGCCTCTTCCTGCTCGCCAAGGAAAGCGAGACAAACGCTTGACGGCAGCCAGCCGGGCTGAACCCAACCGGCCATTTACCGTTTTCATCGTCGTCGCCGAGGAGTTGGGGGACCAGCTTGGGTTCCGGCTGATGAGGGCGCTCACCGAGCTGAGGCGAGGCGACGTTCGCTTTGTCGGCACCGGCGGGTCGCGCATGGAGGCTGAAGGGCTCGACCCCTTGCTGCGCCCCGGCGAGGTGGACCTGATTGGCTTCACCGGCCTGTTCTCGCGCTTGCCTCAGATATTCCGACGGATCCGGGAGATCGCGAACGCCGCCATCGCGTCCGAGCCCGATGTGATGGTGCTGGTGGACAGCCCCGAATTCTCTCATCGGGTCGCGCGCATTGTGCGCCGGGAACGGCCGAATATCCCGATTATCAACTACGTGTCGCCTTCGGTCTGGGCGTGGCGAAGCGCGCGGGCGAAAGCCATGCTGCCCTACGTCGATCACGTCCTTGCGCTGTTGCCGTTCGAGCCGGCGGTCTACCGCCGCCTGGGCGGGCCGCCCTGTTCTTATGTTGGCCATCCACTCCTGGAGAAGGTGCCGTTGCTGCGGCCCGGGCCCGGCGAACGGATACCGCTGGAGGAAACGGCGAAGCCGCGCCTCCTGATTCTGCCTGGCAGTCGAAACGCCGAGATCAAGCGGCTGATGCCGCCTTTCGGCGAAACGCTGGCGTTGATCAATGAGCGGTTCGGTCCGGTGGACGCGGTTCTGCCGGCGGTGTCGCATCTTGCAAGCGACATCCGCGATCAGCTGAAATCCTGGCCGGTGCAGCCGACCGTGGTCGAGGGGGAGGAGGCGAAATATGCCGCCTTCAGGAGCGCTCACGCGGCGCTGGCGGCGTCCGGCACCGTCTCGCTTGAGCTCGCCTTGGCGGGCATCCCGACGGTGGTCGCCTACCGCATCGAAGCGGTGATCCGTCCGTTCAAATGGATGCTGCGCGTGCCGTCGGTCGTGCTCGCCAATGTCGTCCTCAGCGAGCGGGTCGTCCCCGAACTCCTCGACGGCCACAGCTCGCCGGAACATCTCGCCGACGCCCTGGTGCCGCTCCTTCGTCCCGGTCCCGAGCGCGAGCGCCAGCTTCAAGCGTTTGCAAAGCTCGACGACATCATGGCGTTCGATGAAGGCGCGCCGAGCAAGCGCGCCGCCGAGATGATCCTGCAACTGGTCGAGAAGTACCGGGCCGCCGCCTAGCCGCGCTGGTCGATCGGCACGTAGTTGCGTTGCGGCGAGCCGGTATAGAGCTGGCGTGGCCGGCCGATCTTCTGCGACGGATCCTCGACCATCTCCTTCCACTGAGCGATCCACCCGACGGTGCGCGCCACCGCAAACAGCACGGTGAACATCGTCGTGGGAAAGCCCAATGCTTTCAGGGTGATGCCGGAATAGAAGTCGATGTTCGGATAGAGCTTCTTGGAGATGAAATAGTCGTCGGTGAGGGCGATGCGCTCCAGCTCCAGCGCCACCTCGAGAAGCGGATCGTCGGAGATGCCGAGTTCGTCGAGCACCTCGTGGCAGGTGTCCTGCATGATCTTGGCGCGCGGATCGTAGTTCTTGTAGACGCGGTGACCGAAGCCCATCAGGCGGAACGGATCATCCTTCGATTTCGCCCGTTCGATGAATTCGGGAATGCGGTCGACTGTGCCGATTTCGGCCAGCATGTTGAGCGCCGCCTCGTTGGCGCCGCCATGCGCCGGACCCCATAGGCAAGCGATGCCGGCCGCAATGCAGGCGAAGGGGTTGGCGCCGGAAGAGCCGGCGAGGCGCACCGTCGACGTCGAGGCGTTCTGCTCGTGGTCGGCGTGGAGGATGAAGATGCGGTCGATGGCGCGCGCCAGCACCGGATTGACGACATAATCCTCGGTCGGCACGGCGAAGCACATGCGCAGGAAATTTGAGGCGTAGTCGAGCGAGTTCAGCGGGTAAACGAAGGGCTGGCCCGTATAGTATTTGAAGGCCATCGCCGCGATCGTCGGCATCTTCGCGATCATACGCAGCGAGGCCACCATGCGCTGGCGCGGATCGGTGATGTCGATCGTATCGTGATAGAAGGCTGACATCGCGCCAACGACGCCGACCATGACAGCCATCGGATGGGCGTCGCGCCGGAACCCCGAGAAGAAGCGGATCATCTGCTCGTGGATCATCGTGTGATAGGTCACACGGCGATTGAGATCGGCCTTCTGGGCCGCGGTCGGCAGCTCGCCATAGAGAAGTAGGTAGCAGGTCTCGAGGAAGTCGCCTTCGTCGGCCAGCTGCTCGATCGGGTAGCCGCGATAGAGGAGGAGGCCGCGTTCTCCGTCGATATAGGTGATCTTGGAATCGCAGGAGGCGGTCGAGGTGTAGCCCGGGTCGTAGGTGAACATGCCGAGCTGAGAGCCCAGCGTTCCGATATCCATGACGTCGGGCCCGATCGTCCCTTTCAGGATGTCGAGTTCCGTCGACTTGTCACCGACGGTGAGGGTCGCTTTCAGTTCACTCATACAAACCGCCCCTTCTCCAAAGCGAAAGTCCCTTGGAGGCATGACAAGGGCCTTCGCAGATATCTCACCCGATTGACTGGTGGTGCAGTCGCCAGCGGCCGGCCAACGTCTCAGCGGCGCTTCGGCTTATTCGGAGGCCCTAGCGTAGCGCTCTCGGGTCGCAAAGAGAAGTGAACTCAAGCGCCAGCCTTCGCCTGGTCGCCGATACGCCCAAGGCTCTCATCTCTGCCGAGGATGGAAAGGACCTCGAAGATGCCGGGAGAGCTGGACCGACCGGTAAGTGCGGCGCGGAGCGGCTGCGCCAAGGTGCCGAGCTTGGCGCCTTTAGCTTCGGCCATCGCCTTGACCGCGGCCTCGGTCGCTTCCTCCGTCCAGTCCGGCAGCGCCGCTAGCGCCTCAGCCATTTCGGCAAGGAGATTGCGGGCGTCGTCTGTGAGGATCGCCGCGGCCTTGTCGTCGATGTCGAGCGGACGCTTGCGAGTCAGGAACGAGGCGCCTTCCATCAGCTCGATCAAGGTTTTCGCGCGCGTCTTGAGGCCCGGGAGGGCGCGCATGAGCTGCTGCTTCCGATCGGCGGTCAACGCCGCCGCGAATTCCGGCCCGCCCGGCAGATGCGGCAGTGCCTTGATCAGAGCCGACAGGAGCTGCGTGTCGTCCATCTCGCGGAGATAGTGGCCGTTGAGGTTCTCCAGCTTGGCGAAATCGAAACGCGCGGCGGAACGACCGATACCCTCGAGGCCGAACCATTCGATCATCTGTTCGAGCGACATGATCTCGTCGTCGCCATGCGACCAGCCGAGGCGGACGAGGTAGTTTCGCAGGGCCTGCGGCAGGTAGCCCATGGCGCGGTAGGCATCAACGCCGAGTGCGCCGTGGCGTTTGGAGAGCTTGGCCCCATCCGGTCCGTGGATCAGGGGAATGTGGGCGAGGGCAGGAGCCTGCCAGCCCATGGCGTCATAGATGAATTGCTGGCGTGCAGCGTTGGTGAGGTGGTCGTCGCCGCGGATGATCTGGGTGACCCCCATGTCGTGGTCGTCGACGACGACCGAGAGCATGTAGGTCGGGGTTCCGTCGGAGCGGAGCAGGATGAAATCGTCGAGGTCCTTGTTGGGGAACGTGACCTCGCCCTGGACGCCGTCCGCCAAGATGGTTTCGCCGCTTGCTGGCGACTTGATGCGGATGACGGGATCGACGCCGGGCGGTGCCTCCGACGGGTCGCGATCGCGCCAGCGGCCGTCATAGATCGGCGGCCGGCCTTCGGCGCGGGCCTTGGCGCGCATCTCGTTCAGCTCTTCAGGCGAGGCATAGCAGCGATAGGCCATGCCCCCGGCGAGTAACTCGTCCGCGACCTCCTTGTGGCGGTCGGCGCGAGCGGACTGGAAGATGGGTGTGTCGTCCCAGCGAATGCCCAGCCAATCCAGCCCTTCGATGATAGCGACGATCGCGGCCTCGGTAGAACGCTCACGGTCGGTGTCCTCGATGCGCAGAAGCATCTTGCCGCCGTGACGGCGCGCGTAAAGCCAGTTGAAGAGGGCCGTGCGGGCGCCGCCAATGTGAAGGTAGCCGGTCGGCGATGGCGCAAAACGGGTAACGACGGGTGGGGACATTCTGCGCTCGATGCTGGTGGAGGACGCCGGTCTGAGGCGCGTTCCCTTATCATGGGAGCGTCCTGTTTCGAAACCGCGGACTGCCATGCAACCACCACGCCGACCGACGGCTGGCGACGGCGGGAGGCGGGGGCTATGCTCGGCGGAACGAGGTGAAAGGGACCGGTCGCTTGGCGCATTCCGATCACGACCACAACCACGAGCACGACAATGGCCATTCGCACGGCCATGGGCATCATCACCATCACGCTCCGGCCGGCGACCGGCAAGTGGTGTGGGCGGTGGTGGTCAATGTCGGCCTGACGTTTGCCCAGATCGCCGGCGGCATTTTCGCGGGCAGCTTGGCCCTTATTGCCGATGCCATTCACAATCTCTCGGATGCGATCGCCCTGGGGCTCGCTTTCTTTGCCCGGCGGATCGCGCGGCGGCCGGCTGACGAGGCGATGACCTTCGGCTACGGCAGGGCCGAAGTCGTCGCCGCGCTGGTGAACTACACGGCGCTCGTCCTAATAGCCGCCTATCTCGCCTATGAGGGCATCTGGAGACTGATCGACCCTCAGCCCGTGGACGGCTGGATTGTCGTCATCATCGCCGCGATCGCGTTGGCGGTTGATGTCGTGACCGCTGCCCTGACCTTTCGCCTCTCGAAGGAGAGCGTGAACATCCGGGCGGCTTTCCTCCACAACGTTGCCGATGCACTCGGCTCGGTGGGGGTGATTGTCGCCGGCACGCTGGTCATCCTGTTCGACTGGACCATCGCCGACGCCCTGATCACCCTGGGCATCTCGGGATATATTCTGTGGCACGTGCTGCGCGAGATCGGCGATGTCATCCGCATTCTCATGATGGGGACGCCGCCAAACCTCACGCCGGACGCGGTGTTGACCGCTCTGAAGGGCCTCAGCGGCGTCGGCGACGTCCATCACCTCCACATCTGGCAGGTGGACGAACGCCAGAACGCGCTCGAGGCCCACCTTGTCATGGTCGAAGGGGAGGCTGTGGCCGCGGGGGAAATCAAGCGTTCGGCCAAGGAAATGCTGGCCTCAGCGTTTGCCATCGAGCATGCGACGCTAGAGATCGAGGTCGAGGGCGAGCCCTGCCCGGACGTCATGGTCATCCGCGCCGGCAATTGCGGCATTTCCTAAAAATAGGAACGATTCGCGACCTGTTGAACGATTCCGCCTTCGGCAAGCCTTTTGCGCCTTGACCAAGGTCCGCTCCGTAGACTTTATTCACAGCATCGCGATCGATTCAGACGGCAAGAGACGAAACGTCATTGTTGTCTGACTGGCGGCCGGACCTGGGTGTGGTTCTTGGGCGCTGGATGATTGGTGACGCTGTTGGACGGCCGCGTTAGTTGGCCGCTGACGGGGGGCGGAGTGTGGACCTATGTTGTGCTGTCGGTCGACTGCGTCCGGCCTGCTTTGCTGTGAATTGGCACCGTCTCTCGGTCTGACGGGCTGATATGGGATTCGGCCGCCCCCTCAAACGACCCTCGCTTCGCCAGGCCGGCTCCGCGGCCCTCGTTGTCATCGCTGCCAGCATGCTGGCGGCCTGCGCCGCTTTGCCCTTCGGCGATGGCGGCCACGACGTAGCTGCCGGCGGGACGATCCCGACGGGCGGCGGCTATGATATGATCGGCCGGCCCTACACAGTGTCCGGCGTCACCTATGTGCCGCAGGAAGATCCGACCTACTCGCGTGTTGGCCTTGCCTCCTGGTATGGGGCCGACTTCCAGGGCCGGTACACCGCCAATGGCGAAATCTTCGACATGAACCGGCTGACGGCGGCGCATACGACGCTGCCGCTGCCGAGCTATGTCCGCGTCACCAATCTCGACAACGGCGCTTCGATCGTCGTTCGCGTCAATGATCGCGGGCCGTTCCACAGCGACCGCATCATTGATCTCTCCGCCCGTGCCGCCGACCTTCTGGGCATGAAGGCCGCGGGCGTTGCCAATGTGCGCGTCGACTATGTCGGCCGCGCCTCGCTGGACGGCAATGACGATCGCATGCTGATGGCGACCTATCAGCCGCCAGCCAATACGGGCCCCGCCGTCACCGTCGCCTACGACCCGGCGACGCGGACTGTGTCGACGGGCAACGGTACGGGGCTGTTCGACCGTCTCGCCAATGCGGCCGCTGCCGCGGTCTATCAGCCGACGACCTTTGCGGCGGGCCAGGATCCCGCCGTCGGCGCGCAGGCCTATGCAGCCGCTACGACGCTGACCCCTGCCGAGCAGGCAGCGGAAATGGTGGCGCTCGGCGCTGACATGACGGCGCCGACCGTCATCCAGATCGGCGTGTTCGACGTGAAGGACGATGCCGACAGCATTGCCGTTGCGCTGACGCAATATGGCACCGTCACGGTAAGGGAGATCGACAGCGGCGACGGTATCCGCTGGTCGGTCCATGTGACCACAGATGCCGCACATCGACAGGCTGTGATCAACGCCGCCAATGATTTCGGCGCGGCAGGCGCCTACGCCCTCAACAACTAGCGCAGCCTCGGTTGAAGCGGCGATTGTCGGCTTGCCGTTTGTTGCCGGACGAGAGGCCGAGCTAGAGAATGGCCACGCCCATCACGGCATCACGCGGCATCAGGCTCTGCTTCGCGATCATCGCGGCGGCGTTAGCGATCGTTGTCAGCCGCCCCGTCGCCGCTCAGCCCTTCGATGTCGATGTGGACTATGCAATCCTCGTCGACTACGCGACCGGCACCGTCCTCTATCAGCACAATGCCGACGCCGCGATGCAGCCGGCGAGCATGGCTAAGCTCATGACGATGCTGATCGTTTTCGAGGCGTTGCGAGACGGCCAGATCTCGCTCGACACCGAATTCACGGTATCGGAGAACGCTTGGCGGAAGGGCGGGGCGCCTTCGCGCACCTCGACCATGTTTGCCGATGTCGGCTCCTCCATCGCCGTGCGGGACCTCATGCGCGGGGTCATCGTGCAGTCGGGCAATGACGCGGCGATCACGCTTGCGGAGGGGCTGGCAGGCAGCGAGGCCGATTTCGCGATACGGATGAACGACGAGGCCGGGCGGCTTGGCTTGACCGGCTCGGTGTTCACGAATCCGACCGGGCTACCGGACGCCGATCAGCATGTTACGGCCCGCGATTTGGCGACTCTTGCGGCGACTATTATCCGCGAATTTCCAGGCTATTACGCCATATACAGCGAACGCGAATTCACCTGGAACGACATCACGCAGCAGAACCGCAATCCCCTGTTCGGGCTGGATATCGGCGCCGACGGCCTGACCACCGGCTACACGGAGGACTCTGGCTTCGGCTTGGTTGCCTCAGCCGAGCAAGGCGGGCGGCGGCTGATCGCGGTCATCAATGGCGCGGCGAGCGAGGCCGTGCGGACCGATCAGGCGCAGGCGTTGCTGCAGTGGGGCTTCGACGCTTTTTCTGAGCTAGCACTGTTTCATCAAGGCCAGACGGTCGGCGAGGCCGAGGTGTTCGGCGGTGCCGTGGCCACCGTTCCACTACGTGTGGACGCGCCTGTGAATGTCCTTGTCGAGACCGAGGCGGCCGATCGCATCACGGCGGAGATCGTGTATCAAGGGCCGCTGCAGGCGCCTCTGGCTGACGGCGATCGCGTTGGGCGCCTACGCGTCCTCCTCGACGGCGACGAGATCGCGGCGGTGCCGGTTGTCGCGGCGGCGAATGTCGGGGAGGGGACCTTGTTCCAACGTGCGGGGGACGCCTTCATGGACCTCTTGTTCGGCTGGCAGTGAGCGTGACTTTGACCGACCCCACGGACCAAGCGCCCACAGCACCCCAGAAGGGGGTGGTGAAGGGTCATTTCATCACGCTGGAAGGCGGTGAAGGCGGCGGCAAGACGAGCCAGCTCCTGCGGCTGGCGGGACGGCTGACTGATATCGGCATCAATGTGATGACGACGCGCGAACCGGGAGGCACGCCGAACGCCGAGGCGATCCGGCGGTTCCTCCTTTCCGGTGCGGCACAATCGCTGGGACCGGAGGGGGAGGCCGTGCTTTTTGCGGCAGCGCGCGCCGACCATGTCGACAAGCTGATCCGGCCGGCGCTGAAGCGCGGCGAGTGGGTGTTGTGCGACCGCTTCACGGATTCGACGCGCGCCTATCAGGGTGCGGCCGGAGTTGACACGGCGCTGATCGATGCGCTCGAGCGGATCACGGTGTGGCCGACCGAGCCGGAGCTCACCATCATCCTCGACGTACCGGTCGAGATCGGGCTAGTGCGCGCCAATGCTCGCGCCGCGGCGCTCGAAGACGCGCCGGACCGGTTCGAGCGTGATGCCGTCGCCGAGCAGAAGAAGCGCCGCGACATCTTTCTTGAGATCGCGCGGGAGGAGCCGGGGCGCTGCGTGGTCATTGATGCATCGCGGCCCGAGCGCGAGGTCGCCGAGGCGATCTGGCAGGCCGTGACCGACCATTTCGCGCTACCGGCCGGCGACGACAATGGCTGATCCGGCGAGATTCCGCCACTAGACGAACTGCCAGGCTGGCCGATGCCGGAAACGGCGACGGACTGGTATGGTGCGCCCGGGGCAGAGGAAGCTTTGCTCCGCTCCTATCGCAGCGGCCGGATGCATCACGCCTGGCTCCTCAGCGGGGCGAAGGGGATCGGTAAGGCGACACTCGCTTTCCGTTTCGCGCGCTTCGTTCTCGCCAATCCGGACTCATCGGCCGTTTCGCCCGCCGCCGGCCTTGCCATCGACCCTCAGAGCCGCGCTTTCCGTCAGGTCGCGGCGGGGGCGCATCCGAACCTCCTGGTGCTGCGGCGCCCCTGGGACGAGCAAGGCAAGCGCTACCGCACCGAGCTGACGGTGGGGGAGGTGCGGCGCATTCAGTCCTTCTTCGGTACGACAGCCGGCGAGAAGGGTTGGCGCATCTGCATTGTCGACACCGCGGATGAGCTCAACATCAGCGCCGCCAATGCGCTTCTCAAAATGCTCGAAGAGCCGCCCGAGAATGGACTGTTCCTGCTGATCTCCAACCGGCCGGGCCAACTCCTGCCCACGATCCGGTCGCGCTGTCACCGCCTTGATCTGAAACCGCTGTCGGACCAAGCGGTCCGACAGGCGCTCGCGGCGCATGAGCCGGAACTCCGCAGCCGCTGATATCGACCTGGCGGCTGCCCTGTCTGGCGGCAGTCTCCGGCGCGCGATCCAGTATCTCGATGGCGACGGAACCACGACCTATCGCGCCTTCGCAGGCCTCGCCGAGGGCTTGCCGCAGATCGACTATGCGCGCGTTCACGACCTTGCCGATGCAATCACCGCCCGCGGGCAGGAAGACGCCTTCGACGGGTTCGTCGGGCTGGTCGACGATTGGCTGTCGCGGCGGGTCAATCGCCGGCCGGAACCGGCCGGGACGCTGTCGCCCGCGGTGGAGGCCGCCTCGCTTGCCAGTTGGGCAGGCGTGTGGGAGAAGCTGCGCGACGCCTCGCTTCAAGCCGAGACGCTCAACCTCGACCGCAGACAGGTTGTCTTACAGGTGTTCATGGCCCTCGCCGACGCCACCCGAATGTGACGTTTCATCCTGTCGCGCCCGACGGGCGCGCTGTTGCGTAGCACCGACAATTCCGGCGAGAAGAAGCGATGTCATCGCGGAAATTCTACATCACCACGGCGATCTCCTACCCGAATGGCGTCCCGCATATCGGCCACGCCTATGAGGCGATGGCCACCGACGCCCTGGCGCGGTTCAAGCGCCTCGACGGCCATGACGTCTATTTCCTGACGGGCACCGACGAGCACGGGCTGAAGATGGTGCAGACGGCGGCGAAGGAGGGGATTTCGCCAAGCGAACTCGCCGACCGCAACGTGGCCCGCTTTCAGGAGATGGTGAAAGCGCTCGGTTGCTCGAACAACGACTTCATCCGCACCACGGAGGAGCGCCACACCCGCTCGACGCAGGAAATCTGGCGCCGCATGGCCGCCAAGGGCGACATCTACAAGGACGCCTATGCTGGCTGGTATTCCGTGCGCGACGAGGCCTACTACGCCGAGGGCGAGACGGAACTCCGCGAGGACGGCGTCCGCTACGGGCCGCAGGGCACGCCCGTCGAGTGGGTGGAGGAGGAGAGCTACTTCTTCCGCCTCAGCGCCTATCAGAAGCCGCTGCTGGATTATTATCGCGATAATCCGCGCTTCATCGGTCCCGAAGAGCGCCGCAACGAAGTCGTCAGCTTCGTGTCGAGCGGCCTTCGCGACCTCTCCGTGTCGCGCACGACCTTCAGCTGGGGCATCCCGGTGCCGGACGATTCGAAGCATGTGATGTATGTCTGGGTTGATGCCCTGACGAACTACATCACGGGCCTCGGTTTTCCCGACGAGGAAGGGCTCTTCGCGCGCTATTGGCCGGCCGATCTCCACGTCATCGGCAAGGACATCGTGCGCTTCCATGCGGTCTACTGGCCGGCTTTCCTGATGTCGGCCGGCATCGCGCCGCCGGAGCGCGTCTTTGCGCATGGCTTCCTGTTCAATCGCGGTGAGAAGATGTCGAAGTCGGTCGGCAACGTCATCGACCCGTTCGATCTCATCGCCAGCTATGGGCGCGATCAGGTGCGCTATTTCTTCCTGCGCGAAGTGCCCTTCGGACAGGACGGCAGCTACTCGATCGAGGGCATCGTCAACCGCATCAACGCCGATCTCGCGAATGATCTCGGCAATCTGGCGCAGCGTTCGCTGTCGATGATTGCGAAGAACTGCGAGGGAAGGGTGCCGACGCCCGGGAACCTCACCGCGGAAGATGGCGCCATTCTCGCGGCGGCGGACGACCTTCTCGCGACCTGCCGCGCCGCGATGGACGACCAGCAAATCCACCAGGCGTTGACGGCGATCTGGGGCGTGATCGGCGACGCCAATCGCTATTTCGCTGCGGCTGAGCCATGGGCGCTGAGGAAGACCGATCCGGCACGCATGGGAACGGTGCTCTATGTGACCGCCGAAATCATTCGCATCGCAGGCATCCTGGTGCAGCCGGCGATGCCGGACGCCGGCGCGAAGCTGCTCGATCTTCTCGGCGTTCCCGAGGGCGAGCGGAGTTTCGCCGCCCTCGATCCAGGCAAGCGCCTGGCCGCTGGAACCGAGTTGCCGCCGCCTTCGCCGGTTTTCCCGCGCGTCGAAAGACCCACCGAAGCCGCGCCAGCCAGCTAGCCGGACCGATGCTCGTCGACAGTCACTGCCATCTCGACTTTCCCGATTATGACGAGGACCGCGAGGCGGTGATCGACCGCGCCCGTGCGGCCGGCATCGGCCGCATGGTGACGATCTCGACGCGGGTCAGCGAGATCGGCCGCTTGCTCGCCATCGCCGACGCGCATCCCGACATCTTCTGCTCGGTCGGCACGCATCCGCACAACGCCGCGGACGAGCCTGACGTCACGACCGAGATGCTCGTGGACCTCGCCGGGCATCCGAAGATCGTGGCATTCGGCGAGGCCGGCCTCGACTACCACTATGAGAACAGCGCGCCGGAGGCGCAGGAGACCGGGTTCCGCCGGCATATCGCCGCTGCGCGTGAGACCGGCCTGCCCCTCGTCATCCATTCCCGCGACGCCGACGAAGACATGGCGCGGATATTGACGGAGGAAACAGGGAAGGGCGCCTTCCCCGCGATCCTGCACTGCTTCTCATCCGGCCGCGCCTTGGCGATGACGGGCGTCGCGTTGGGCCTCTACGTCTCCTTCTCCGGCATCATCACATTCAAGAGGACGGACGAACTGAAAGCGATCGCCGCGGACATTCCCGCCGATCGTCTTCTCGTTGAGACGGATGCGCCTTACCTTGCGCCGACGCCGCATCGCGGCAGCCGCAACGAGCCGTCCTATGTCGTGGAGACGGCGAAGGTGCTGGCCGAGGTCAGGGGCGTTTCGCCCGAAGAAATCGCCGAAACGACGACAGCCAACTTCTTCCGCCTGTTCACCAAAGTGCCGCCCGTCTGACCGGACCCATGGATCGTCTTCGTTTCACCATCCTCGGCTGTGGGGCATCGCCCGGTGTTCCGCGCATCACCGGCGACTGGGGCGAATGCGACCCGAACGAGCCTCGGAATCGGCGCACACGCTCGGCGGCGATGATCGAGCGTTTCGGCGCCGAAGCTGAGCCGACGCGGGTTCTCATCGACACCGGCCCGGATCTTCGTACGCAGCTGATTGCGGCGGGCGTCCCGCGCATCGACGCTGTCGTCTATACGCACGCCCATGCCGACCATGTGCATGGCATCGACGATCTCCGGACGTTCTGGATGACGATGCGGCGGCCGATCCCGATCTATTCGGACGACACGACGCAACAGCGGCTGGATGAAGGCTTCGGCTATTGTTTCCGAGCGCCGGAGGGGAGCCCCTATCCGCCGTTCCTGATCCGGCATCGCGTCGAACCCGGCCAGCCGATCCGCATCGACGGTCCCGGCGGCGCCGTCGACCTGCTGCCCTTCGGGCAGTTCCATGGCGACATCCGCTCGACCGGCTATCGCGTCGGCGGCGTCGCATATTCCTGCGACTTCCACGATCTGCCGGCCGAAACGATACCGATGCTCGGCGACCTCGATCTCTGGGTGCTCGATGCGCTGCGCCGCCGGCCGCATCCAAGTCATTGCTCGGTCGACGAAGCGCTGCGCTGGATCGAACGCGTCGCGCCGCGTCACGCCGTGCTGACGCATATGACGAACGAGCTCGACTACAATGCGTTGCGCAGCGAGCTGCCGGAGACGATCGAGCCGGCCTATGACGGGATTTCGTTCGAGTTCGAATTGCCGGAAACGCCGGTTTTCTAGCGTTTCACCAGCTATGGTAGTTCCATAATATACATTATGCGAATAACGGAGATACGGATATGGAGCCGTCACGCGACGTAGATCGGCTGATCGAGATCATGGCCGCCCTCCGCAATCCCGACGGCGGCTGCCCGTGGGATCTGAAGCAGAGCTTCGCGACGATCGCGCCTTACACGATCGAGGAAGCGTACGAAGTTGCGGACGCGATTGAGCGCAACGACATGACCGACCTTTGTGACGAGCTCGGCGATCTCCTGCTCCAAGTCGTCTATCACGCTCGCCTCGCGGAGGAAGTCGGCGCCTTCTCGTTCGGCGACGTCGTTGAAGCCGTGACAGCGAAGATGATCCGGCGTCATCCGCATGTGTTCGGTGACAAGGCCGCCGAGGACGCCGACGCGGTGTCGGAAAGCTGGGACGCGATCAAGGCGGCTGAACGCGAAGCCAAGGCCGGCGATGTGACGGCACGCATTCTCGATGACGTGCCGCATGCCTTGCCGGCGCTGACGCGCGCCGAGAAGCTGCAGAAACGAGCGGCCAAGGTCGGCTTCGATTGGCCTGACACGGCGCAGGTAACGGACAAGATCAAGGAAGAGATCGCGGAATTGGAGGTCGAAATAGAGGCGTCGGCGCCGCGCGAGCGTGTCGAGGACGAGCTGGGCGACCTGCTCTTTGCCGTGGCCAATCTGGCCCGGCATTTGAGGATCGATCCGGAGGAAGCGCTACGGCGCGGAAACCGTAAATTCCAACGTCGATTCAATGCTGTAGAGGGCATCCTTGAAGACGAAGGAACGGCGTTGGCATCAGCGGGATTGGACCGGATGGAAGCGGCTTGGCAAGCCGTCAAAGCGCAGGAATTGGCGGACTAGGCCACCTCTTGAAGCGGTCCTTCCGACGTCGCCTCGGGAAAGGCCGCCTGAAAGCGGCTGAGCACCTTCTCTGCGAGTCGGACGCGGATATCGGTCGATCCGTCGTTCTGCTCGTGGCGCTCGAGCACCTCGCCAAGTTCGTAGAGCCTGTGGAGGTCAGCGAGCCGACTTCCCTCGAGATGGACGCGGTAGACCGGCCGTTGGGCGTTCAACGCATCCTCAATAGCCTGCAGCAGCCGACCGACGCCCTCGCCCGTCAGTGCGGAAACGGCGACGGAACGGTCGGGCGACGGCGGCAACGGCGCATCGCTGGCGACGTCGATCTTGTTCCAGACCTCAATGATGTGGGTCGCCTCTTCCGGCTCGATGCCGAGTGCCTTCATGACGGCCCTGACATCGGAGGCCTGGGCTTCCCGATCGGGATGCGAGGCATCGTGGACGTGGAGGATGAGATCGGCCTCGACCACCTCCTCCAGCGTCGCGCGAAAGGCAGCGATAAGGTGTGTCGGCAGGTCGGAGACGAAGCCGACGGTGTCCGAGATGATGATTTCGGTGCCGTGCGGCAGCGTGGTACGGCGCAGTGCCGGATCCAGCGTTGCGAAGAGGAGGTTTTCCGCCCGCTGCTCGGACTGCGTGAGCGCATTGAACAGCGTCGTCTTGCCAGCGTTGGTGTAGCCGACAAGGGCAACGATCGGATGCGGCACACGGCGGCGATTGCTGCGCTGCAAGCGACGGGTGCGGACGGCGCCGGCGAGATCCTTCTCGATGCGGGTGATGCGTTCCTGGATGTGCCGGCGGTCGGCTTCGATCTGCGTCTCGCCCGGTCCGCCGAGGAAGCCGAAGCCGCCGCGCTGGCGTTCGAGGTGGGTCCACGATCGAACCAGCCGGCTCTTCTGATAATTGAGATGGGCCAACTCGACTTGCAGGCGCCCTTCCCGCGTCTGGGCCCGTTCACCGAAGATCTCGAGAATGAGACCTGTACGGTCGATGACCTTGGTGCTCCAAGCCTTTTCGAGATTGCGTTGCTGCACGGGCGAGAGCGCATGATCGATGACGACGAGGCCGATCTCGTCGGCGGCAATCTTGTCGGCAATCTCGGTGACTTTGCCGGAACCCATGAGCGTTGCCGGACGCATGGAGCCCATCGGGACGGAGAAGGCGCTGACGACATCCAAGGCAATCGCGCGCGCAAGGCCGGCGGTTTCCTCCACCCGCGCGGTCAGCGTGCGGCGTTGCAGGCCGGCCGCATCCGCGGCGGCCTCGGCGCTACGAAGATAGGGAACGAGGACGAACGTCCTGACGGCTTCCTTGGCGCTAGCCGTCGAAGGCATGGGAACTCACGCGCAATCAATCACCGGCGGAATTGTCGTCATCCGGCTCGAATAACTGCAGCGGCGCACCCGGCATGATGGTGGAGATCGCGTGCTTGTAGACGAGTTGCGAATGACCGTCGCGACGCAGAAGGACACAGAAATTGTCGAACCAGGTCACAACACCTTGAAGCTTCACGCCGTTGACCAGGAAGACGGTCAGAGGGGTCTTGTTCTTGCGAACGTGATTGAGAAACGTGTCCTGGAGATTCTGAGTGCGTTCCGGCATTGTTGTCTTCTCTTTGTCTTTTGTTTTGAACGTCTTATCGGGCGCACGCCTGCGCTGGCCCGAGTAGTCTTATTATTGGTCTTTGTCTGAATCCCCTCTCGGGCAGTAGTTCTGTATCGCATCGAAGCAGTTCATGCCACTGCCGCTTGTGCAGCCCTCTCCGCTCGTTCCTGCAGGGCGGTACGCAACGACCGCGCGATTGGGCCGGGGGCCCCCTCCCCAACCGGCTCCCCGTCGATCTGCACCACCGGCGTCACCCAGCCCGTCGCGGACGTAACAAAGGCTTCCTTTGCCGCCTCCGCTTCCTCGACGGTGAATTGGCGTTCTTCGATAGCCAGCCCACGTTCACGGGCGATATCGATCACGACCGCGCGCGTCACTCCCTCGAGAATTTGTACGTCCGTCGGGGCCGTGACCAGGACGCCATCATGGCTGACGATCCAGGCGTTGCTGGAAGCGCCTTCGTTGACGAAACCATCCGCCGTGACGAACCAGGCCTCCTGGGCGCCGGCCTCGACGGCGGTCTGCTTCGCCAGGACATTCGGCAGAAGCGCTATGGATTTGATGTCGACGCGCGCCCAGCGGGTTTCAGGAACGGTGACAACGGCGATCCCCTGTTCCGCACGCTTCCGCGTGGAAGGGTCGATACGGCGCGCAGTGATGACCAGGGTCGGCCGTACGGGAGGAACGGGAAAGGCGTGGCCACGCGGCGCGGCGCCACGTGTGATCTGAAGATAGAGGAGTCCGTCGGCGATGCGATTGCGACGAACGACCTCCCGCGCGATCGTTTGGATCGAGGACAGACTCATCGGCATGTCGATGCGGAGCTTGAAGAGCGAACGCTGCAGCCGCGCCCAATGACGGTCCTCATCGATCAGATGCCCCTTCATCACCTCGCAGACTTCGTAGACGCCGTCGGCGAACAGAAAACCGCGGTCCTCGATGCGGACAGCCGCAACCGGGAGCGGGACGTAGCGGCCGTTCACATAGGCAATGCGCGCCATCGGTTACGACCTCCAGGTCAGCAAGGTGACCGCCACGACAATGGCGATGATCTCGAGCCTGCCGACGATCATCACCCCGGCGAGCAAGAGCTGGATCGGCAGCGGCATGTTGCTGAAGGCGGGCCAGTTCGCGGCCTCCGGCCAGGCGGAGCTGTAGACGCCACCGTCATTGGAGAAGGCAGCGACGGTCGCGGCGAGCGAGCTGCCGAAATCCATGCCCGACAAGGAGACGGCCACTGCCACAAGTGCGAGGAGCGCCAGCGTGGCGGTAACGAGGCTCCAGATCGCCTTCATGGCCCCGACGTCGAACTCGCGCGCGCCGAGGATTTTGGGCCGTATGCCGTGCGGATAGATGAGGCGCTGCGTTTCTTTCAAGGATTCTACGAGCATGCCGCCGACGCGGAAGAAGCGGAGGCCGCCCGCGGTGGAGAACGCCCCTCCGCCGACAAGGGCGATGACCAGTACGAGCGGGATCGGCAGCGAAGAAAAACCCGACGGCTCAATGTTCATTCCGGTGGTCGAGATGAGTGACGCTCCGGTGGCGAAGCCCCGATGTAGCGCGAGGCCGATCGCCTCCTTTTGTCCATCCATGAAGATGATCGCAAAGACGAGACCGAGGACGAGTGCAGTGCCGATGAGCCAATAGCTTTCGCGGTGCTCGCGGAGTGCATGCCAGCGGCCGGCGAAGACCATCCGATGCCATAGGATGCTCGTCGCCCCCAAGAGCATGGCAACGCCGAGAATGACCTCGGCGGTCGGATTGCCGAAGCTCGCGACGCCACCGTCGACCGGCAAGAAGCCGCCGGTGGAGACGGCCGACATGGCGAGGCAGAAGGCGTCAAACGCCGGTATCCGCGCGGCGATCAGCGCTGCGACCGCGATGACGGTGATCGCGCTGTAGCCAAACAGGATGTTGCGGATGAGCAGCCACTGGCGCGCACCCTCGCCCGCGATGGCGCGTCGGGCAATCGCCGCTTCGCGTGCGGGAACGCCGCCAACACCGGCCGGGGCAAGGACGGTGACGAGCAGCAACAACGTCAGGAAGCCTCCGAGCCAGTGCAACTCGGCGCGCCACAGGAGGATCGTGTGCGGCAGGTATCCGACGCGGTCGAAGGCCGATGCTCCGGTCGTCGTCAGGCCCGAAACCGCCTCGAACAGGGCGGAGCCGAAATTGCCTTCCAGGTACCGCATCATGGGTATGGCGGCGAAGAATGGCGGCACTGCCCAGGCGAGAATGATGAACAGGTAGCGGCCGGCACGGCTTCCCTTGCCGCCGCCGATCCGCGAAGCGAAAAAGACGCCGCCGGCAATGAAGCCGGTGAGGACGGCGATCGTCAGGAAGCTCTTGGCCGAGGTGTCCTCGCCATAGCCGAAGCCGGCAAGCGCCGTTGTCAGCAGGGCTATTGCAACCGCCGCCAGGACGATGGCGAGGTTGTGGATGGCGGCGAGCATATTCGGCCTAGAAGAATTCGAGGCTGACGCGGAACATCTGTTCGACCTGCTTCACCCGGTCGGCGAGCGCGAAGATGATGACGCGATCATGCGCGGCGATGCGCGTATTGCCGTCAGGGATAATGACTTCGTTGTTGCGATAGATCGCCCCGATGCGGATGCCTTCCGGCAGATCGAGCTCGCGCAGCGGTCGGCCGACCAGGGGCGACGTCTCCAAAGCTTCCGCCTCGATCGCCTCTGCTTCGCCGGCTTGAATGGAATAGACGGCGCGGATGCGCCCCCTCCTCACATGCTGGAGCACGCGCGAGACCGTAACTGAACGGGGCGATACGACCGCGTCGATGGACAGATCAGATGCAAGGCCGGCGAAGGTCGGGCTGTTGATGAGCGTCATCGTGCGCTGCGCGCCGAGGCGCTTGGCCATGACGCATGAAAGGAGATTGATCTGGTCCTCGTTGGTGAGGGCGACGAGCGTGTCGGTGTCCTCGATGTCGGCCTCCTGCAGGATGGCCGGGTCGAGCGAACTGCCGTGAAGGACGACGGTGCTGTTGAGCTGGTCGGCGACAAGGCGCGCGCGTTCCTCCGAGAGCTCGATGACCTTGGCACGCGTCCGCGTGTTGCGCGCTTCCAAGGTGCTGGCGACGTAGAAGCCGATATTGCCGCCGCCGGCGATCACCACCCGGGTCGCCTCCTTCTCCTCGTGCCCGAAGACACCGAGCGTGCGCTGCACCTGGTCATGCACGACGGCAACATAGGCGATGTCGCCGACCTCCATGGAATCGCCGGAGTGCGGAACGAACGGCTTGCCGTCGCGGAAGACGCCGACCACGACCGCATTCAGATCCGGGAAGAGCTCGGTCAACTGGGCCAAGGGCGTGTCGACGATGGGGCAGTTCTCGTCGCACTCGATGCCGATAACGGCGATCTTCTCCTCGGCAAAGCGGACGACGTCGATGGCGCCCGGTAGCTGAAGGCGGCGCAACACGGTCTCTCCGACTTCGACCTCGGGCGAGATGATGACGTCGATTGGCAGATGATCGGCCGAGAACAAATCGCTCCAATGCGACTGCAAATAGCTTTGCGCCCGGATGCGCGCGATCTTGGTGGGGACCTTGAAGAGCGAATGCGCGACCTGGCAGGCGACCATGTTCACTTCGTCATAGAGAGTGACGGCGATGATCATGTCGGCGCCTTCGGCGCCCGCCTGGGCAAGTACGTCCGGATGGGCGCCGTGGCCAACGAGCCCGCGCACATCGAGCAAATCGCGGATGACGCGGATCAGCTGCGGGGAGGTGTCGATGACGGACACGTCGTTCTGTTCAGCCGCCAGGCGCTCGGCAATGCCGTACCCGACCTGGCCCGCGCCACAGATCACCACCCGCATGACTTGAATGCCCCGCCGCTAGCCGACACCGAGCGATTTCAGCTTGCGATGCAAAGCTGATCGCTCCATTCCGACGAATTCGGCCGTCCGGGAGATGTTGCCGCCGAATCGCGCCACTTGGGCCGAAAGATACTCCCGTTCGAACACTTCGCGGGCATCGCGGAGCGGCATCGCCATCAGATGTTCACCGCCTTCCCGGCCCGGTGTCGCCGGCAGCATTTTGCCGATCTCGGCGGGCAACATGTCGGCGGAAATCTGATCGGTTGTCTCGCCCTGCGCGAGGATAAGCAGACGCTCCACATTGTTGCGCAGCTGGCGAACATTGCCAGGCCAGTCATGAGCCTGAAGCACCGCCATGGCGTCAGGGGCAACGATGCGGCCCGGCAGTCCCGACTGGCGGGAGATGGTGCGGATGAAATGCTCGACGAGCGCCGGAACATCTTCTCGGCGCTCCGAAAGAGCCGGCACGCGAAGCGGAACGACGGCGAGGCGATGGAAAAGATCCTCGCGGAAAGCGCCCTTCTCGATCGCCAACTCAAGGTCGCGCGCCGTCGATGAGATGATGCGGACATCGACCTTCACGCGCTGAGTGCCGCCGACGCGCAGGAAACTTTGCTCAACGAGAACGCGGAGGATGCGGTTTTGCGTTTCGCGCGGCATGTCGGCGATCTCGTCGATGTAAAGCGTGCCGTTATGCGCCTCTTCCAACGCCCCGATCTTGCGCGACTTGGTGCCGTTCGCCTCGACGCCGAATAGCTCCTCCTCCATGCGTTCCGGCACGATGGTTGCGGCGTTGACAGCAACAAATGGTCCGCCCTGTCGCAGCGATTGGGCGTGGATCGTGCGGGCGGCGAGTTCCTTGCCTGCGCCGGACGGGCCGGTAATGAGAATGCGGCTGTTGGTCTTGGCGACCTTATCGATCTGCTGCCGAAGCTGGTTGATGGCCGCAGAGGTGCCGACGAGCGCCAGCGTCTCGCCGGTGCGTTCCTGAAGGTCTTTGACTTCGCGTTTGAGGCGGTAGGATTCGAGAGCGCGCTCGGCGACGAGCACGAGCCGATCGGCCTTGAATGGCTTCTCGATATAATCATAGGCGCCGCGCTTGATTGCCGACACGGCGGTTTCGATGTTGCCGTGGCCGGAGATCATGACCACCGGCAAGTCGCTGTGGTGCCGCTTGATCTCGTCGAGCAGCGCCAGCCCGTCGAGGCGACTGCCCTGCAGCCAAATGTCGAGGAAGATCAGCGACGGCCGCCGCTGCGCTACCTCCGCCAGTGCCGCGTCTAAATCGCCGGCGCAGCGCGTGCCATGGCCCTCATCCTCAAGGATGCCCGCCACGAGGTCTCGGATGTCTGTTTCGTCGTCAACGATCAGGATGTCAGACGCCATCACTTACTCTGCAACCGGTGCCAAATCGTCCACTTCTGTGTCCTCGTCCAACTCTTGCGCCATTGGCGTTCCAGCCGAGCCGTCTTCGTTCAATTCGAACTTCGAAAATGTCAGTCTCATCATCGCCCCGCGACGCCCGTCGACGACCGTCGGTGCGTCCATCAACTCAATCGTGCCGCCATGCTCCTCGACGATTTTTCGGACGATCGCGAGGCCAAGGCCGGTGCCCTTTTCGCGCGTCGTCATATAAGGCTCGAGAAGCAATTCGCGATCTTCCTGCGGTAGGCCGATGCCGTCGTCGATGACATCGACAATCAACGAATTCTCCGTGACAGAGCCGCGCACCTCGACGTGACCCTTATCTGGTTTCGGGTCGAGCCCGTCGATCGCTTCGACACCGTTCTTGATCAGGTTGGTGATGACCTGGGACATGAGGCGGACGTCAAAGCGGCCGGTCATCGGTTCGTCCGGCAGTTCCACAGTGATTTCGACGGCCGGGTGCCCGACCTGCATTAGGAAGGTCGCGTCGCGCAACCCTTCACGCAGATCGACCGTCTGCAGCGTCGGCTTCGGCATGCGGGCGAAGGATGAGAACTCGTCGACCATGCGGCCGATGTCGCCGACCTGACGGATGATCGTGTCGACGCATTGATCGAAGATTCCGCGGTCGTCTTCGATAGTCGCGCCGAATTTCCGGCGCAGCCTCTCGGCCGAGAGCTGGATCGGCGTCAGCGGGTTCTTGATCTCATGCGCGATACGGCGGGCGACGTCAGCCCAGACGGAGGTGCGCTGCGCCGTCAGCAGATCGGTGATGTCATCAAGCGTGATGACGTAACCCGCCCCGTCGTCCGACGCGCGTTCCGTGGTGACGCGGATATTGATGGTGCGGGTGCGGCCGTTCCGCGTCAGCGTGATCTGATCGCGATGTTCGAGGCGATGGTCACGGGCGGCCGTGTCGAGGATGGCACCGAGTTCGGGTACCACGTCACGAATGGGCGTGCCGACGATGTGCCCGTCGCTGCCGTCCAGCATGGCCAAAGCGGAGCGGTTGAAGATGGTGATCCGGCCGTCGCCGTCGACGCCGATAACGCCGGCCGTGACACCCGAAAGGACCGCTTCGATGAAGCGTCGGCGGCTGTCGATCTGGTCGCTGGCGGCAATGAGTTCGCTGCGCTGTCCGGCAAGCTGATGCGTCATCTTGTTGAACGAGGTGCTCAATGTCGACAGCTCGCCGTCGGCGTGATTGACCGGCACCTCGACGCTGAGGTCGCCGCCGGCGACATCGTCCGCCGCCTTGATGAGGCGGCCGATGGGCGAGACGAGACGACTAGCGACGGCTAGTCCCATCCAGATTGCCGCCGCGAGAACCATTAGGGCGACGCCGAAATAGATCAGGCCGAACACGACCTGCATGCCGGTGCGGATGTCGAGAAGCTCTTGATAGGCAGCAGTGTTCTCGGCCGCGACCTGCATGTAGCTGACGGCTTGCGGCTCGAACTCGGCGACGACGTAGAGGAGCAGTCCCCCATATCCGTCGAGCATGACGATGCCCGCTGCGAAGGCGCGCTGCGTTCCATCCGCTGCCGTGGCCGGCGCCGGGGGATGAATCCAGACGGCCGGTGCGTTGGCCACCGCTTGCTGGACGTCGGCAAGCGGGGGTGCGGGCAGGTCTGCGCCAGCGTTCGGGCCGGCGCCGCGGATTGGGTCGCCGTTCTCGTCGATGAGGACCACACCGGCGACGCCATAGACGCCAGGTATCTGATCGAGCACCTGCTGGAAGCGTTCCCAGTTTTCGGAGGCGTAGAGCGAATGGACGCCTTCTATGTCCTGCTTGATGGCCGTCACGACGGCCTGAAGCGACGACAGCTGTGTCTGGATGTATTGCTCGGCGACGTTGAGGGCGCCTTCCACGACCTGCTGGGTCTTTCCCGAGAACCAGTGATCGGCGCCTTGGGCGAAGGTGATGTTTGCGACAACTGCCACTAGAATGGCCGGGATGACGGCAACCAAGGCGAACAAGGCCACTATGCGGGCGTGAAGGCGTGCGCCCGCCTCGCCGTGCCGCCGCGCCAGCCACAGGCGCGTGACTTCCCAGGTGATTGCGGCCGCGACGAGGAAAAAGAGGACGCCGTTGACGACGAGCGCCCAGGTCACGACCTCCTGAGTTGGCTCGATCGACGTCAGGCCGAGCAGGATGAAGAACGTCACGGACGCCGAAATGAGCGCCAGAACGGTCGCAAAATAGCCGGCGCGCCGAATCCATCGGCGGCGCCTATCTCGACGTTCGGAAGGGCTGGCCCCGGCCCCGGCGATCGTCTCCGTGGAAGTGGCAGTCCCCGTCACGTTGCCTTCCGGTCACATTCCAATTGCCGCAGCGGCCGATCGCTACCAGACAATCCGCGTCTGGATTGCAACAGCATTGTGGCCGAAAAGCAACAAGTTCTAAAGGGACCCGTCAGCGGCTGCTGCGGATGACCTGGATATCGAGATCCTGAATCTTCTTGCGCAGCGTATTGCGGTTCACCCCGAGCAGCGCAGCGGCCTTGATCTGGTTGCCGCGCGTGGCCGCCAAGGCGGCGCTTATCAGGGGATATTCGACCTCACGCAGGATGCGGTGGTAGAGGCCCGGCGGCGGCAGCGCGTCGTTAAAGCCCGCAAAATACTCCGCCAGGTGCCGTTCGACGGAGCGGCTGAGCCCCTCCTCCTCGCCCGACGGTTCGGTGGCCACCATCGCCGGAGCCTGGTCGAGTTCGGCGTCGATGATGCTTTCGGTAATGACTTCCTGCGGATAGAGCGCGGCGAGTCGGCGAACGAGGTTCTCCAGCTCGCGAACATTGCCCGGCCAACGGTAGCGACGCAGCCGGTCGATGGCGGCCGTTTCGATCTGCTTGGCGGGAAGGCCCTCCTTCTCCACCAGCGCGAAGAAGTGGCGGATGAGGTCCGGGATATCCTCGGTGCGTTCGCGGAGCGCCGGGAGCCGGATCGGCACCACGTTGAGGCGGTAGAACAGGTCCTCACGGAAAAGGCCCTGATTGATCAGGATCCTGAGATCCTTGTTGGTGGCGGCGATGATGCGAACGTCCGCCTTGATTGGCGTGCGGCCGCCCACGGTGGTGTATTCGCCCTGCTGCAGCACACGCAGCAATCGCGTCTGCGCTTCCATCGGCATGTCGCCGATTTCGTCCAGGAACAGCGTGCCGCCGTCGGCCTGCTCGAACCGACCCGCGCTGCGCGCGGCGGCGCCGGTGAAGGCGCCCTTCTCATGGCCGAAAAGCTCGGCCTCGATCAGGTCGCGCGGGATCGCAGCCATGTTGATGGCGACGAACTGGCCGTTGTGTCGCTTGCCGTAATCGTGGAGCGCACGGGCAACGAGTTCCTTGCCGGTGCCGGATTTGCCGGTGATCATCACCGTGAGATCCGTCTGCATCAGGCGGGCGAGGACGCGGTAGATCTCCTGCATGGCCGGCGAGCGGCCGACCAGCGGTATGTTGTCGTTAGCGTCGGATTCCGGCTCCAGGCGGCGCGATTTCGGCACCGACATCGCTCGCCCGACGATGGCGATCAGCTCCTTCAGGTCGAACGGCTTGGGCAGATAGTCATAGGCGCCGCGCTCGGAGGCCTTGATGGCCGTCATGAAGGTGTTCTGGGCGCTCATGACGATGATCGGCAGATCAGGACGAGCCCGCTTGATCCGAGGCAGCAGATCGAAGGCGTTCTCGTCCGGCATGACGACGTCGGTGATGACAAGGTCGCCATCGCCCCGGCTGACCCAGCGCCACAGAGTGGCGGCATTGGACGTCATGCGGACCTCATAGCCTGCCCGTGACAGCGCCTGGTTGAGCACGGTCCGAATCGCCGCATCATCGTCGGCTACGACTATGGTGCCGAGCGCCATGTCGGTCAGTCCTCCTCAATCTCGGTGTCGGGGCCGCCATAGGCGGGCAGCAACACCCTGAACGTCGTTCGGCCCGGCTGAGAATCGCACTCAATTACGCCGCCATGGTTGCCGATTATCTTGGCAACCAAAGCAAGACCTAAGCCAGTTCCGTTGGGTTTGGTGGTCACAAACGGGTCAAACAAATTGGGCAGCAAGTCCTGCGGCACGCCCGGGCCATTGTCGCGAATGGTGAATTCGAGCGGCAGCGAAACCTTGTCGGCGCTGCCCTGAACGGACAGGCGAACGCCGGGCCGATAGGCAGTCGCGAGTTGGATCTCGCCATCACCGCTGACCGCCTCGGCGGCGTTCTTCACCAGATTGAGGACGACCTGAACCAACTGATCGCGGTTGGCATAGACCGGCGGCAGGGATGGGTCATAGACCTCGGTGAATTTGACGCCGCGAGCGAAGCCCGATTGGGCCAGGCGCTTCACATGCTCGAGCACGCCGTGGATATTCACCGGCGCGCGCTCTATCGGGCGGTCGTCGGAGAAAACCTCCATACGGTCGACGAGCTTCACAATGCGGTCCGCTTCGTCGCAAATCAGGCGCGTCAGGGCCCTGTCCTCATCATTGACCGAGGACTCGAGGAGTTGCGCCGCGCCGCGGATGCCAGACAGCGGGTTCTTGATCTCATGCGCCAGCATCGAAGCGAGCCCGGTTACGCTCCGCGCGGCGCTGCGGTGCGTCAGCTGGCGGTCGATCTTCTCCGCCATGGTCCGCTCCTGCAGCATCAGGACGACCGACCGGCCCTCGCCGGGCGAGGCGTAGATGTCGACGACGCGCTCACCGCCGGTGCGCGGTGTGCCGATATCGACCCGGTATTCGGTGACGGCGGAATTCGGCTGCGAACCTGCTCGATGAGAGCGAGAAGCGGGCTGCCGAAGGGCACGTAATGCTCGACCGAGGTCCGCCGCAGCATCGACGCGGATGTCTTGAAGAAGGTCTCGGCGGCCGAATTGGCCTCGGCGATACTGTTGTCGTCGGCGATCAGCACGACAGGATGCGGCAGCGCATCCAGGAGGGCCGCCGGGCCCACCGTCGAGGCGTCGCGCTCTATCGTTTCGGCGCTCATGCCGCCATCCCCCCGATGCTCGCCAGCCGGGCCGCAGATCGCAGAATGCCAACGACGTGGTTGGGGTCTGTAGATTGCATGGCCGCAGCGCGGAGCGAGCCCGGCAGTTCGGCCTCGCCGGTTTCACCGATTCGAGCCAGATACCAGCCGAGATGCTTGCGCGCCGCGCGCAGGCCGACGACGCGTCCGTAATGATCGATCAACGCGCGGTAGTGCCGTTCGGCGATGTCGGCGGTTTCCGCAGCATCCGGCACCCCGACGACACCTCGCTCCGCCACAGCCTTGGCCATCGCCCCAGGCAACCACGGCCGCCCATAGCTCGCACGGCCGATCATGATGGCGTCGGCGCCGGAAAGCCTCAGCGCGGACTCGGCGTCCGCGATCGTTTCTATGTCGCCGTTGACGATGAGCGGCACCGAGATCTCGGCCTTCACGGCGGCGATGGCGGCCCAGTCGGCGGTGCCGTCATAGAACTGGCAGCGGGTCCGCCCATGCACCGTAATTGCCTGGACCCCGGCGGCCTCTGCACGGCGCGCGAGTTCCGGCGCGTTGATTGATCGCTCGTCCCAGCCGAGGCGCATCTTCAGCGTCACCGGGAGCCGCGTGGCGGCGACCGTGGCGTCGATCAGCGTCAGGGCATGGTCGAGGTCGCGCATCAGGGCCGAGCCGGAATAGCCCGACGTCACCTTCTTGGCCGGGCAGCCCATGTTGATGTCGATAATGTCCGCGCCGGCGGCCTCGGCCGCCCTCGCGCCTTCAACCATCCAGCGTGCCTCGCGGCCGGCCAACTGCACGACGTGCGGCACCGTGCCCGTCGCTTGCGCGCGCATGACCGCCTCGAAATTGCCGATCGCCAGCTGGTCGCTGGCGACCATCTCGGAGAAAACCAAGCCGGCACCTGCCTCGACGGCAAGCCGGCGAAACGGAAGATCGCTGACCCCGGACATCGGCGCGAGCAGGACGCGGTTGCGAATCTGGACGCCGCCGATCCGCAGCGGCTCGCTCAGGGCAGCGACCGGGCCCGACTCGTCCTCACGACTAATGGCTAGCATTTAGGCACAATTCCTTCTGCCTACACATTAGCCACACCTGCATCCTGAGCAAGCGAAAACCGTTGACCTGTGGGCATGGCTGCTATTCGCTGCATTTCATCCCAGGTCTTCGAAGCCAAGAGTTCGGCATGGCGATCCAATCACCCGGCAGCGTTGCCGCTCTTATCGTCGCCGGAGGGCGCGGCATACGTGCGGGCGGAGGCATGCCGAAGCAATATCGCCCGATCGGTGGTCATAGTATCCTGGCGCGCAGCCTGAGGCCGTTTCTTGATCACCCGGCGGTGAGCAAAGTGGCGGTCGTCATCCATCCGGATGATCGCGCGCTCTATGACGGCGCCGCCGGGGCGCACCCAAAGCTGACGGCTCCGGTCGAGGGCGGCGCGGAACGGCAGGAAAGTGTGCGTCTGGGTCTGGAGGCGTTGGCCGTTGCCGGCGCCCCGGACGTCGTGCTGATCCACGATGCCGTCAGGCCGTTCGCATCGGCTGGTCTCATTGACCGCGTCATCCAAGGCCTCGCCGAGAATGAAGCGATCCTGCCGGCTCTGCCGGTCGCCGACACGTTGAAACGCGCCGATGGCGCGGGTCATGTCGTCGAGACGGTGAGCCGCAGCGGCATCTATGCCGCGCAGACGCCCCAAGGCTTTCATTTTGCATCGATTTTGACCGCACATCGCAGCGCCCAGCACGATGCTCACACCGACGATGCCGGCATTGCCGAGGCGGCGGGGATCACCGTCCGCCTCGTCGAGGGCGAAGCCGCCAACCAGAAGATCACCAGCCAGGAGGACATCGCCATCGCCGAACGACTTCTCGCCGCCGGCCAGGAGACCAAGGTCGCCACCGGCTACGACGTGCATGCGACTGGGCCGGGCGATCACGTCGTGCTTGGGGGCGTCCGCATTCCCCATGACCGGTCCCTGGTCGGCCATTCGGATGCAGACGTCGTATTGCATGCGATCACCGACGCGATCCTCGGCACGATTGGCGACGGCGACATCGGCAGCCACTTTCCGCCATCCGACGCGTCGTTGAAGGGCGTGTCCTCGGATCGCTTCCTCGCCAAGGCGGTGGCCTTGCTGAAGGAACGGGGCGGCACGCTTTCCCATGTCGACGCGACGATCATCGCTGAGGCACCGAAGATCGGCCCCCACCGCGACGCGATGCGGGCGAAGATCGCCGAAATCTGCGGTGTCCCGCTGGGCTCCGTGGCGGTGAAGGCGACGACGAATGAACGTTTGGGCTTCGTCGGGCGTAGGCGAAGGGATCGCCGCCCTTGCGACGGCCACGGTGCGTTTGCCAATAATGGACGCATGACCGATCTCACCCCTCTACATGCCGACGCCACCAATCTCATCAAACGCTGCGATGCCGCCGGTCTGACCGTCGCCACCGCCGAGTCCTGCACGGGCGGCCTCGTCGCCGGCACCATCACCGACATCGCCGGCGCGAGCCGCGTGTTCGGCTGGGGTGTCGTCACCTACTCGAACGAGGCGAAGGTCCAACTGCTCGGCGTTCCGGAGGACCTGCTCGCCGAGCATGGCGCTGTCAGCGATCCGGTGGCACAGGCCATGGCGGAAGGTGCCCTCACCCGGTCCGGTGCTGACGTCGCTGTAGCTGTTACCGGCATAGCCGGGCCCGATGGTGGCACGGCAGAAAAGCCGGTGGGCCTCGTGTTCTTCGCGGCTGCGAGGAAGGACAGGCCGACGGTTGCGGCCCGGCACATGTTCATGGATCTCGGCCGGGAGGCGACCCGCTTCGCCGCGACGCAGCAGGCGATCCGCATGCTGATGCAGCAGGTCGTCGCCTAGCTGTACGAAAGAAGCGTGAAGGCGAGCACGGCGACCCACTGCAGGCCCGCCGCGATGGTGAAGCGCTCGAGCAGACCCATGAGCCGCCACCGCCTTGCGGCGGAGATGGCCGCGAACGCGCCGGTGACCAGGATCACGCCGAACGAGACGTAGGAATAGACGGAGAAGTTCGCCCAGCCAGACATTTGGCTCGCGCCGATGGCGAAGGACATGACGGCCGCCATCGTGCCGAGCGAGAGGATTCCGGCGAGGATGAGGTGACCGATCCCTGCGGGCGTCGCCGGCGCTCCAATCGGGTCCATCGGGAAGCCCCACATCAGCGCGCCAGCGACACCCGTTCCAGCGAGAAACCAAGCCGCGAGCGTGATCGCCAGCGGTGGGTCGTCGAAGGCCTTGAGGATGCCGAAGGCGAAGGCGACGAGCAAAAGATTGTAGACGAGGAAGGCAAGGTTGAGCGGCGCCCGGTTGGGCGCCCCAGCGCCGACGAGTTCGCTTACCGCATTGCCGACATGGCTGTAGCCGGGCCGAATTGCGGCTCCTATGGCCACCGTGGCGGCGTAGAAGAGGGGCGCGGCCGCGCCGGCCCAGATCAGCAGCGTCGCAGTCGAGTTGAGTTCCATCACGGTCACCGAAGGTTCGTTCTGATCTCGCAGGTAACCCTTGGTCGAGTATCCGCCTTGATGCCGATCAAACGTGGGCGCTAGTCAGACTTGCCGTAGAGCACGTCGGCGCGCTTCTCAAAAGCGTTGGCGAAATGACGGAAGGCGCGGTCGAACACGCCCCCGAGGAGCATGCCAAGCGTTCGCGACCGGAACTCATAAGCGATGTCGAAATGGACCCGGCAGGATTTCTCGCCGGTCGGCTCGAAGCGCCAATGGTTGTCGAGTCGGCGGAACGGCCCGTCCAACGCATCGACCTGGATGGTGAGCGCCTCCTGTTCGAGCACGATGCGGCTCGAATAGGATTCACGGACGAAGCCGTAGGCGACCGTCATGCGGGCAACGACGGTCTCCTTACCCTTTTCCTCGGCGCGCGACTTCACCTCCATTGCGGTGCACATGGGAACGAACTGAGGATAGGCGTCGACGTCGGCGACGAGCGCGAACATTTCTTGCGCCGAATGCTGGACTTCGTGATGCGTCGAGAAGGTCTGCACGTTGAATCGGTCAGCGGCCGGTGCGGGAGGCGCGCGCTGCCTGCAGCCGAGCGAAATCCTCGCCGGCGTGATGGGAGGATCGTGTCAGCGGGGTCGAGGCGACCATGAGGAAGCCTTTGGCCTCAGCGATCGTCTTGAAGGACGCGAATTCGTCGGGCGTCACGAAGCGCGCGACGGGGTGATGCTTCGCGGTCGGCTGGAGGTACTGGCCGATGGTGAGGAAATCGACATCGGCGCTACGGAGGTCGTCCATGAGCTGGAGCACCTCGTCCCGGGTTTCGCCGAGGCCGGCCATGATGCCGGACTTGGTGAACATCGTTGGCGCCAGTTCCTTCACCCGCTGCAGCAGACGGAGCGAGTGGAAATAGCGGGCGCCTGGCCGGACCGAGAGATAGTGCGAGGGCACGGTTTCGAGATTGTGGTTGAAGACGTCCGGGCCGGCTTCGACGACGATCTCCAAGGCGCCGTCCTTGCGAAGGAAATCCGGGGTCAGCACCTCGATTGTGGTGTCGTGGCAAGCCCGGCGGATGGCGCCGATGACGGCGGCGAAATGCCCTGCCCCGCCGTCGCTGAGATCATCGCGGTCGACCGATGTAATGACGACATGTTTGAGGCCAAGCTCGGCGACGGCATCGGCGATCTTCTGCGGCTCGTCCGGATCGAGTGGCCCCGGCAGGCCGGTGCGGACGTTACAGAAGGCGCATGCGCGCGTGCATACTTCGCCCATGATCATGAAGGTGGCGTGCTTTTCCGACCAGCATTCGCCGATATTCGGGCAGGACGCCTCCTCGCAAACGGTCACGAGGCCGTGCGAGCGGACGATGTCCTGCGTGCGGCGGAACATGCCGGAGCCGGGCGCCTTGACGCGGATCCAGGACGGCTTGCGCTGAATTGGTAAATCCGGCCGGTGCGCCTTCTCCGGATGGCGCGGTCGCTCGGTCAGCGTGTCGATGATGGTGACCATAGGCTCCGATTGGCCGATGGCTGGCGCAGCGTCAAGCCGGCGCGAGGCCGCGGATCAGAAGATGCGGAAGATCGCGAGCACGATGATGGCGCCGACGACGGAGACGATCATCTGCTCGATGAAGACGCTGCCGACATTCAGCTTGATGTTGAGAACGCGGGCCAAAAAGCCGCCGACGAAAGAGCCGAGCAGGCCGGCGACGAGGTCCGTGAGAAGATTGCCGTGGCCGGGCACGAAGATATCGGCGATGAGGCCGGCCAGCAGGCCCATCACCAGCCAGACGACGATGTCGCGCGTATCAATTCTGTTCATGGGGTCGGCCCTCCTCGCCGCTCGGACGCCAGCCTGAACCTAGGCCGAGTTGCCCAGCGCCGCCAGTCTAGGCCATTTCCCGTCAAATATGGATGACGCGGCCGAAAGCGGACAAGACGCTCTCATGCATCGCTTCGGAGAGGGTCGGATGCGGGAAGATCAACTCGATCAGCTCCGCCTCGGTGGTCTCAAGGTTCATGGCGACGACGAAGCCCTGGATCAGTTCGGTGACCTCGGGGCCGATCATATGCGCGCCGAGCAATTGGCCGGTCTTTGCGTCGAAGACCGTCTTGATGAAGCCGTCCGTCTCGCCCAGCGCCACCGCCTTGCCGTTGCCGATGAAGGGGAAGCGGCCAATCTTCACCTCGATGCCGGCTTCCTGCGCCGCCTTCTCGGTCATGCCGACGGAAGCGATCTGCGGGTGGCAATAGGTGCAGGCTGGGATGCGGCGCTTATCCATCGCCTCCGGCGATCCGCCGGCAATCGCCTCGACGCAGATGATGCCCTGATGCGAGGCCTTGTGCGCCAGCATCGGAGCACCGGCGACGTCCCCGATGGCGAAGATGCCCGACACATTGGTGCGGCCAGTCTCGTCGGTGACGATGATGCCGCGTTCGACGGTGACCCCCAGCGCTTCGAGGCCGAAGCCGTCGGCGATGCCTTCGACGCCCGCCGCAGAGATGACCTTGTCGGCGACGATCTCCTCTTCGCCCGTTTCGCTGGAGAGCGTGACTTTGACGCCCTGTCCGGACTTCTTGGCGCCGGTGACCTTTGTTCCGGTCCTGATAACGATACCGCGTTTCTTGAATAATTTCAGAGCAGTTGCCGCTACTTCCTCATCTTCGACGGGAAGTATTTGCGGCAACGCCTCGACGATTGTCACGTCTGAACCCATGGAGCGGTAGAAGGAGGCGAACTCGACGCCGATCGCGCCCGAGCCAACGATCACCAGCGACTTCGGGATCTCCTTCGGCACCATCGCTTCGAAATAGGTCCAGATGTTCTCGCCGTCCGGCTCCAAACCCTTGAGCACCCGCGGACGGGCGCCGGTGGCAATAATGATGTTCTTGGCCGCGTACTCTCCGGGGCCTTTCGCGCCGCGCGGCGGCGGTGCGTCGGTCTCCAACACGGTGATGGTGCCCGGTCCGGTGACTTTCGCCTCGCCCCAGATGACGGGGACCTTATTCTTCTTCAGGAGGCCATCGACGCCCTTGGAGAGCTGCGCTGCCGACCTCCGCGAATGCTCGACAACCTTCTCGGCATCATAGGCGAGCCCCGTCGCGGTGATGCCGAAGCGCTCCCCTTCCCGCATCTGGTCGTAGAGCTCGGCCGAACGGAGCAGCGCCTTGGTCGGGATGCAGCCCCAGTTGAGGCAGATGCCGCCGAGATGGCGGCGCTCGACCACGGCCGTCTTGAGGCCCAGCTGCGCGGCGCGGATCGCGGCGACATAGCCGCCAGGTCCCGCACCGATGATGATCACGTCAAAGGATTCGTCGGTCATTCGATCTCGTCCGTTCGTCTAGCCATGCGGCTTGGTGAGGAGGAGCCATTCCTGGTTCGGCCGGGCGCCCGGAAAATCCGGCGCCGGCCGTTTCCGGAACAGGCGATATCCCTGCTTGCGGTAGAGCCGGTGGGCAGTCTCGTTTCCGGAGATGACGATGATCGCCATGCCGAGGGTATCCGTGTTGCGGCTGATGGTGTCGGCATGGTGCAGGAGGGCCGTGCCGATCCCCTTGCCGCGAAACTCGGCATAGACCGCAAGGACGTTGAGGTACCAGTAGTTGGGCACCTCCAGCTCGAGTTCCACCAGCCCGCGTGCCAGGCGCGGAACATCCCGCAGGTCGCGGCTTTCGCCGAAAAGCGGGTAGCCAACCATCGTGCCCGCGACCTCGCCGTCGATCTCCGCCATATAGGCGTTGCGATAGCTGAAACCGCCTTCGTCCCGGAGAGCGCGCGCGCGCCCGGCTGCAGCCGGCAATTCCGCGATGCCGGTGGTGAGGCGCCACATGTGGCTCGCCATCCCCTCTGCGGCGATGTCGACGAGCACGGCAAGGTCCGCCGCATCGCGGCGCTGGCCGGGCCGGATCGATAAATCGGTGCGAAGTGCGGTTGCCATGGGTCTGTCGTGGCTCAGGATTGAATGCGTTCGACGTCCGGTCTGGTATCCGTAACGGCCGGCAAAATCGACCCTCGTCAACCGATGTCAAAACCAGCCGCCCTCATCATTCTTGCTTTGACGCAGGTCGCGGTCCTGTCGCTGTGGTTCGCGACGTCGGCCGCGGCGCCCGGATTGGTCGCCGAGTTTGGCCTCAGCCCGGGACGGATGGCCCTCCTCGTCAGCGCCGTTCAGGGCGGCTTCGTTCTCGGCAGCATCGGCAGCGCTTTCTTTGGTTTTGCCGACCGCCTGGACCCGCGCCGCTACTACGCGATCGCCGCTGTGGTGGGAGCGTCGGCGAATGCATTGTTCATCGTCACCGACCCCGGCTCGGCCGCGGCGGTGATCCTTCGAGGCATCACCGGCGCTGCGATGGCAGGCGTCTATCCGATCGGCATGAAGATCGCCGTGTCCTGGGCCGATAAGGATCGCGGCCTGCTGGTCGGGCTGCTCGTCGGCGCCCTCACGGTCGGCTCGGCGTCGCCGCATCTCTTCGCCTTTCTCGGCGGCGTCGATTGGCGACTGATCATGGGCATCGCCAGCGGCGCCGCCCTTCTCGGCGCGGTGGTGATCCACTTCGTGCCGGTCGGGCCGAACCTTGCCGCCAGCGGCAAGTTCAAACCTGGGATGGCTTTGACGGCGCTGCGCGACCGCCCGCTCCGCCTCGCCAATCTCGGCTATCTCGGCCACATGTGGGAGCTCTACGCGATGTGGGCGTGGATCGCCGCCTTCCTCGCCGCCAGCTTCGCGCTCTCGGGCATTGCGGATTCGGAGCGAAACGCCTCGATCGCCGCGTTTGCCATCATCGGCGTCGGCTTCGCGGGAGCGCTGGGCGGCGGCTTCCTCGCGGACCGCATCGGCCGCACGACGCTCACGATGGCGGCTATGATCGTGAGCGCGGCCTGCTGTCTGCTCGCCGGCGCGGTGTTTGGGGCTGCACCGGCCCTGGTCCTGGCGCTCGGCATCGTTTGGGGGATCTCGGTCATTGCCAACTCGGCGCAGTTCTCGGCCTGCGTCAGCGAGCTGTCGCCGCCGGGCCTCACCGGCACGATGCTGACGACGCAGACGGCGGCGGGCTTCGCCCTCACGCTGGTGACGATCCAGCTGATGCCGGTCTGGGTCGATTGGGTTGGCTGGCACTGGGCTTTCGCGCCGCTGGCGATCGGCCCGGTCCTCGGGACGCTGGCGATGCTCCGCCTTCGCCGCGACCCGGCCTCGGCGCGCCTTGCCGGTGGGCGGCGCTAGACCAGCATCCCGGCCGGCTTTTCGATGTAGTGGCCGAACGCCTTCAGAAGCTCGGCGCCAGTGACCCCGTCGAGAGCGCGGTGGTCGATGGAGAGCGTCACCGTCATCACCGTCGCGATCTCGACCTTGCCCTTGCGAACAACGGGTCGTTGCTGGCCGGCGCCGACGGCGAGGATCGAGGATTGCGGCGGGTTGATCACCGCGGCGAATTCGCGGACGGCGTACATACCGAGATTGGAGATGGCGGTGACGCCGCCGCGGTATTCTTCCGGCATCAGTTTCCTGTCGCGACCGCGCTTCTCCAAGTCTTTCATTTCGTTCGACATTTGCGACAGCGGCTTGAGGTCGGCTTCGTGCATCACCGGCGTGATCAGGCCGCCGCCGGGGATGGCGACGGCGACGCCGATATCGGCATGCTTGTGATGCAGCATGCCGCTTTCGCTCCAGGTGACATTGGCGGCCGGGACGTCGATCAGCGCGCGCGCCATCGCCTTGATGATGAGATCGGTGAGCGAGACGTGATAGGCGGGCTTGCCGCCCTCGCCGCTCGGAGCCGAGCCGTTGATCTCGTGTCTGAGCGCCAGCAGCTCGTCGATCTCGTAATCGACCGTCAGATAGAAATGCGGGACCGTCTGCTTTGCCTGGGTCAGGCGCTCGGCGATGATGCGGCGCATCTTGTTGTGCGGCACGAGCTCGAAGCTGCCCGGCTCGTACATAGCGAAGATCTCTTGGTCCGATATCGCCGGGCCTATCGCGGGAGGAGCCACGGCGCCGCCGCCGGCCTTCGCCGCTTCGATGTCTGCCTCGACGATGCGGCCATGCGGGCCGGAGCCGTGGATGGCGGAAAGGGTCAGGCCCGCCTCCTTGGCCATGCGCCGCGCCAAGGGCGACGCGAAGACATGATCGCCATTTTCCCCTCCCCCCTTGAGGGGGAGGGTTAGGGAGGGGGGTATCTCATCTGCTGTGGTCGCAGCTTCACCCCCCTCTCGTCGCGCGTCGATCTCGGGTGTTCCCGCGATCGAACTTTGGGTGCGGAAGTCGGAAACATCCGACTTCCGTGATTGCTCCGCAATCGGGCGCTCCGGTCTCCCCCGCAAGGGGGGAGATAAAGGTTGGGTCCCCGGAGCCGCGGCCGCTGCAGCGGCATCCATCGTTTCGCCCTTGCCGAGGAGCACGGCGATAACGGCGTTGACCTTCACGCCCTCGGTGCCGGCGGGGACGACGATCCTGCCGATGCGGCCGTCCTCATAGGCTTCGACTTCCATCGTCGCCTTGTCGGTCTCGATCTCGGCGATGACGTCGCCGGCGTGCACCTCGTCGCCCTCCTTCACCAGCCATTTGGTGAGGCCGCCCTCCTCCATGGTCGGCGACAGCGCGGGCATGAGAATATTCGTCGCCATCGGCGGTCAGTGTCCCATACGTGGCGTCGTGGAGCCGGGGTCCGTCGGCATGTTGAGTTCGGCCTCGAACATGTCGCGGATGGCGGACATCGCTTCCTCGGTGGACATGACGCCTTCCCGCTCGAAGGATCGCGCGGCGTGGCGGGCGATATCGACGAGCAACATCCCCCACATCGCGGGGTCGTCGAAGGCGCGCATGAAGGCGATGGAGAGCCCGCCATCGACGACGAAGGCGCGCAGCACTTCGACCGCGTCGTCTCTGCCCTCGACGTCAGGTGGGAGGGGCTGCTCTTTCGGGCCGTTGTCACTCATTTGTAAGTCACCGCTTTGACTGCCTTGACGACGTCCTCGGCCGAAGGCAGCGCCAGTTTCTCAAGATTCGCCGCGTAGGGCATCGGCACGTCGGCGCCGGTGATGCGTGTCACCGGCGCATCGAGCCAGTCAAACGCCTTCTCCATCAGTTGCGCCGAAATCTCCGATCCGATCGAGCCGATCGGCCATCCTTCCTCGACGGTGACGCAGCGATGCGTCTTCTTCACCGAGGCGATGACGGCGTCGATATCCAGGGGCCGGAGGGTACGAAGGTCTATCACCTCGGCCGAGATGCCCAGGCCGTCGAGTTCCTCCAGCGCCGCCTCGACATGGCGCATGCCGACGCCGAAGGAGACGATGGTGACGTCCTTGCCTTCGCGGGCGAGGCGCGCCTTGCCGATCGGCACGAGCCAGTCCTCGCCCTTCGGCACCGGAGACTTCTTGCCGTAGAGGAGTTCGCTTTCGAGGAAGATCACCGGGTTGGGGTCGCGGATCGCCGATTTGAGCAGGCCTTTGAAATCCGCGGCGGTGTAGGGCTGGATGACCTTGAGGCCGGGGATACGCGCATACCAGGCGGCGTAGTCCTGGCTGTGCTGAGCGGCGACACGTCCGGGCGCGCCATTAGCGCCGCGGAAGACGATCGGCACGCTCATCTGCCCGCCGGACATGTAGCGCGTCTTGCCCGCCGAATTGACGATCTGATCGGTCGCCTGCATCGCAAAGTTCCAGGTCATGAACTCAACGATCGGCCTTAGTCCGGCAAGCGCCGCGCCGACGCCAAGGCCGGCAAAACCATGCTCGGTGATCGGCGTATCGTAGACGCGTTCCGGGCCGAACTCCTCCAGCAGGCCCTGCGTCACCTTATAGGCGCCGTGATACTGCGCGACCTCCTCGCCGAGGATGAAGACGTCAGGGTCGCGGCGCATTTCTTCGGCCATGGCGTCGCGGAGCGCCTCGCGGACGGTCATCTCCACGCTATCGGCGTCGGTGGCGGCGTCGGCGTCCATGTCGATCAGGCCTGCTCCACTAGAACATCGGTCCAAAGGGCCGACGGATCGGGTTCAGGGCTCGCTTCGGCGAAAGCGACGGCATCATCGATTGCCTTCTTGATCTCGTCGTCGATCGCCTTGAGCTTCGCCTCGCCGTCCTTGGCCTTGAGCAGCCGGGCCCGGACATGCTCGATCGGGTCGTGCTCCTTGCGCATCGTGTCGACCTCCTCGCGGGTACGGTATTGCGCCGGGTCGGACATCGAGTGGCCGCGATAGCGATAGGTCATCAGTTCGAGAATGTACGGGCCCTTGCCGCTGCGGCACCAAGCGGCGGCCTCGCGACCAGCCTCGCGGATGAGATGGACATCCATACCGTCGAC
Source organism: uncultured Alphaproteobacteria bacterium (assembly GCA_963823045.1). Lineage (GTDB taxonomy): Bacteria > Pseudomonadota > Alphaproteobacteria > Rhizobiales > Kaistiaceae > JADLGL01. The sequence continues at coordinate 69,885 of CAWGKA010000003.1, forward strand.
CTTCTGGCCCGGAATGTCGAAGGACGCGCCGCGGCGGGAGAAGTCCGCCTGGGCGGAGGTGCGGTGCGATTCGGTGCCCATGGCGTAGCGGTTGTTCTCGATGATGTAGAGCACAGGCAGCTTCCACAGGCCCGCCATGTTGAAGGCCTCATAGACCTGCCCCTGATTGGCCGCGCCCTCGCCGAAATAGGTGAAACAGATGTGGTCGTTCTTGCGGTAGCGATCGGCGAAGGCGAGCCCGGTACCGATCGGCACCTGGGCGCCGACGATGCCGTGACCGCCGAAGAAATTCGCCTCGCGGCTGAACATGTGCATCGAGCCGCCCTTGCCGCCGGAATAGCCGTCGCGGCGGCCCATCAGCTCAGCCATGACGCGGCCCGGATCCATGCCGGCGGCGAGCATATGGCCATGATCGCGATAGGCGGTGATGACCTGATCGCCCTCCTCCACCAGCGCCTGGAGGCCGACGACGACCGCCTCCTGGCCGATATAGAGGTGCAGGAAACCGCCGATCTTGCCTTGCCCATAGAGCTGGGCGGCGCGCTCCTCGAAACGGCGGATGAGGAGCATCTCGCGATAGGCGGCAAGATCGTCGGCGACTGTGAAGTCGGCACCGTGTGTCGCCGCTGTCTTTCCTTTGGCCGCCCTCGGCATCCTCGTTCCCGTCGCCCTGATGGAGGTTGAGGCTAGCTTTCGCCTTCCTTGAGGCGATGCAAAACGATCTTCCTGATCAGATCGTACGGTACCGGCTTATTCAGAGGAAATCGAACCGTGCCCTTGCTGGCGACATAGGGTTCGATTTCCCGCCGAAACGCGTCGGTTCCCTCTGGAACAGGATATACGGCGATATGCTTTTGCCACGCCGCGACATAGATCAAAGCCCGCCCATCGAGCTTGAACGTCGGGATTTGATAGCTGATCGTCTCGCTGGCCGCCGGTGCAACCTCCTGCACGATGGCGCGGATCGTCTCGAGCCGGGCACGGACTTCCTCGGGGAAGGACGCGACATAAGCGTCCACGGTGGCGAATCCGGAGGTCATTTCGGTGACGGCCCTCCGGCAGACCCTAGGGAATCAGCACGAACTCGTTGGCGGCGATGACGTTGAGATTGCGCCGCGCCCACTCGTCGACCATGTCAGGATCTAGATTCTCAGGCCTCAGCAGCGATGCCTTGGCTTCCAGGGCGCCATGTTCGGCCTGGAGCCGCGCCAACTCATCCTCGAGTTCCGCCGCCTGCGCCTCGAACTGCGTCTGCGCCAGCAGGCCATAGGAGCCGTGCAGGGCGTGGAAGCCGAAATAGCCGAGATAGGCGGCGGTGAGCGCCGGCAGGATCAGGCGGCGCAAGGGGCGAGTGACAGGACGGGCGTACATGCTGACCGGGCGATCGAAGGTGCTCTCCTTCATGCACCCGATATGCTTAATCGAAGGCTAAACACCCGCGTCAGCGTTCCGTTTGTCGCCGCTTGGCGGCGCCGCCGGGAGCTACGGGTCGGGGCCCGTGACCAACGGCAGGTCGTCACGGCGGCTCCACGCCGCCATCGACGCCTCATAGAGGCGGACGTCCTGGTAGCCGAGAAGTTCGTGGAAGACGAACCAACTCATCGATGAGGCTTGCCCGATGCTGCAGTAGACGATCATCGGAGCCGTTGGGTCCGTGAGCGGCGTAGGGACCCGTTGCCGGAGCGTTTCGATGGGTTCGAAGCGATTGAGCGACGCGTCGTAGAAGACCGAGTTGGGGACGCTGATCGCCCCCGGAATGTGCCCCGCTCGCGTGATCAGGCCGGCCAACACCACATCGCCCGTGTATTGGGCCGTCGGCCGGGCATCCCCCAACAGTGCGGCGCCACCAAGATGATTGGCAACGTAGTCGGTGTCGGCCAGGATTTCCGGCTGCGGCGTCGCCACGAACGGGCCTCCCGCCTCGGCCGTCGCGGCGCCGGTTCCTGTCGGCAGCTGCTGGTAGAACCATTCGTCCCAGCCACCATTGAGGATGGCCACGCGCTCGAGGCCGACATACTTCAAAATCCAATAGACCCAGGTCGATGCCGTGAGGTCGTTGATGCCCGTGCCGGCGGAGACGATGACGACGGTTGTGTCGTTGGTGATGCCGAGTTCCGTCAAATAAGCTTCGAGGGCAGTTGCCGCGGGCAAGCGTGAGGGAACATCGTCGACATTGGCGCTCCAACGGCCGGGGAAGTCCGACTGAACCGCTCCGGGGACGTGGCCGGCCTCAAATGCAGATGCGGAGCGGATATCGAGGACGATCAGCTCAGGGTCGGTGTCATGCTCCGCCAGCCAGTCGGTCGACACCAACGGCGTTACGTCCGGTCCGGCGGCAGCGGCCGGCATGGCGGCTGCAGGCAACAGGAGCACGACAGCAACGACCGCTGCCGTTCGCTTGGCCAAGTCTCGGATTGCCGTCATCGCTCGGGTCTCCCTTCGATACGCGCTCTGCGGGCCAGCGGCGATATATTGCGGCCGGCAGCGGCGGGTTCCAAGGGGGTAGCCAAATCGTGTTGCCGAACGACGGCGCGGCTTCGGCGACGTGACGAGCGGGCGATGGCGGAGAAATGAGGCGACGCCGCGAGGAATCGCTGCGTCTTCGTGCTTAACCGCGAAGAACGGAACGCGCCGCGTAGCGGCCGGCCGGGCCGAGTTCTTCCTCGATGCGGAGGAGCTGGTTGTATTTCGCCAGCCGTTCCGAGCGAGACAGCGAGCCGGTCTTGATCTGTCCGCAATTGGTGGCGACGGCGAGATCGGCGATCGTCGAATCCTCGGTTTCGCCGGAGCGGTGCGAGACGACGGCGGTGTAGGCGTTGGTCTGGGCCATCGAGACGGCTTCGAGGGTCTCGGTCAGCGTGCCGATCTGGTTGACCTTGATGAGGATCGAATTGGCAATGCCGCTACTGATGCCTTGGGCCAGGCGCTCGGTGTTGGTGACGAAGAGATCGTCGCCGACGAGCTGGCAGCGGTCGCCGATGGCGTCCGTCAGCGCCTTCCAGCCCTCCCAATCATCCTCGCTCATGCCGTCCTCGATCGAGACGATGGGATAGCGGGAGACGAGATCGGCGAGATAGGCGACCTGCGCCGCCTGATCGCGCTCGGTGCCCTCGCCTTCATAGCGATAGAGGCCGTCCTTGAAGAACTCGGTCGAGGCGCAATCCATGGCGAGATAGGCGTCCTCGCCCGGGCGGTAGCCGGCGGCCTCGATGGCGCGGAGGGCGAAGTCCAGCCCTTCATCGGCCGAGGCGAGATTAGGGGCGAAGCCGCCCTCGTCGCCGACGGCGGTGTTGTGGCCGGCGTCGTTCAGGAGCTTCTTCAGCGCGTGGAAGATCTCCGAGCCCATGCGCAGCGCTTCGGCGAAGGTCGGCGCGCCGATCGGCATGACCATGAATTCCTGGAAGTCGAGCCGGTTGTCGGCATGGGCGCCGCCATTGATGATGTTCATCATCGGCACGGGCAGCGTGCGCGCGTTGGGGCCGCCGAGATAGCGGTAGAGCGGCATTTCCGAGGATTCTGCCTCGGCCTTGGCGATCGCCAGCGAAACGCCGAGAATGGCGTTGGCACCGAGGCGGCCCTTGTTCGGGGTGCCGTCGAGATTGATCAGGATCTCGTCAATCGCCGCCTGGTTTGCCGCGTCCATGCCGGCGATGGTGTCGTAGATCTCGCCGTTGACGGCCTCGACCGCGCTAAGAACGCCGAGGCCGCGATAGCGGGTCGTGTCGCCGTCGCGGAGTTCGACCGCCTCATGAGCGCCAGTTGAGGCGCCGGAAGGAACGGCGGCCCGGCCCTCGGCGCCGTCTTCGAGGAGGACATCGACCTCGACTGTCGGATTTCCGCGGCTATCAAGAATTTCACGCGCGGTAATGTCGACGATCGCAGTCATGGCGTACCTATCATTCGGAATCGGGAACGCCCCTTGTATGAAGGGGATGCGGGGCTTCTAACCGACGCCGATGCACTTCGGAAGGGGCGAGCTGCCGCGTTGGTGCATGACAGCGATGCTTGAGGCCGGGATTTGAGCGAACTCATCATCACCAATGGCGATGCGGCCGCGGCGATCCTGACCGCCGCGGGGCTTGGCGGCCGTGTCTTGCCCTGGCGCGACGTTCTGCATGAAGGGCCGCTGATCCCTGCCCCGGACCTCGAATCGCTCTCGGACGTGCGAGCCGGCTTCCTCGCGGAGCGGTTCGATATCCCCTTCGCCGAGGCGAGGGCAGATTTCCTGGCCCGCGATGCCGTCGTGAAGGCGCATGTGTTGTTCGGCGACGTCTCGATCTGGCTGGAGCACGATCTTTACGATCAACTGCAGCTGTTGCAGATCCTGCACTTCTTCGAGGGCGAAGGGCGGACGGTCGGGCTCCGTCTGGTGCAGGCCAACGATTTCCTGAGCACGCAAGAGCCCGAGACGGTGCTCCGCTTCGAGGCGAATGCGGTCGACGTCACGCCTGAAATGCTGGAAACGGCGGGTTCTTTGTGGCGGGCGCTCACCAGCCCATCGCCTGAGCCGCTGATCGCTGCGCTCCGCGCGCCGACCGGCGCCTTCCCGTATCTTCGGCCTGCGCTCGGGCGCTTCATCGAGGAGTTGCCTTCGGCCCAGGGCGGTCTCTCGCGGACGGAGCGCATCATTGCTTCGACCATCGCCAATGGACAGGTCACGCCGCGCGAGGTGTTCCAGCGCCTCCTTGCCAGCGAGGACGCACCCTTCATGGGCGATTGGAGCGGGTTCCGCGCGCTCGACGACCTCACCTTTGCCGGCGAACCGCTCGTCTCCGGGCTGGATGAAAAATACCCTTGCCAGGGGGCTGCGGAGGACGTCGAGCTTTACCTGGAGACAGCGTTGAGCTTGACGCGCTTCGGCAGATCGGTTCTTGCCGGGGAGACCGACATGATCGCCGTCAACGGCATTGACCGCTGGTGGGCGGGCACCCACCTCACCGGCCATGATTGCTGGCGCTGGGATAGCATCGCGCGCCACATCGTACCGCCCGGCGGCAAGGACGCCGGGTCTGAGGAAACTGGAAATGACTGAGAGCGAAATGCAGCTTGGCCGCCCTTCGACCATTCCGGCGAGCCCGGAAGAAGCCGTCCTCGACCGCGTGCCAAACCCGCACCCGGACAGTGACTATGTCGCCCGCTTCACGGCCCCGGAATTCACCTCGCTCTGCCCCGTCACGGGCCAGCCCGATTTCGGCATCCTCGTCATCGACTATGTGCCGGGCGCGTGGCTGCTCGAATCGAAATCGCTGAAGCTCTATCTCGCCAGCTTCCGCAATCACGGCGCCTTCCACGAGGATTGCACGGTGGGGATCGGCAAGCGCGTCGCGGAATTGCTGGAGCCGAAATGGCTCCGCATAGGCGGCTACTGGAACCCGCGCGGCGGGATCCCGATCGATGTCTTCTGGCAGACCGGCAAGCCGCCGGAAGGTATCTGGCTCCCGGATACCGGCATCCAGCCCTACAAGGGCCGCGGCTAGACCAGCCGGCTCTGCTCCAACGCCGCGTTGATGAACGAGGCGAAGAGCGGGTGCGGATCGAAGGGCCGCGATTTCAGTTCGGGGTGATACTGGACGCCGATAAACCACGGATGGTCGGCAAGCTCGATGGTCTCCGGCAGCACGCCGTCGGGCGACATGCCGGCGAAGACCATGCCATGGGCCTCCAGCTGTTCGCGGTAGCCGAAATTGACCTCGTAGCGGTGGCGATGACGCTCTGAGATTTCGGTCGAACCATAAATGCCGGCGATCTTGCTGCCGTCCTTGAGGCTCGCCGGATAGGCGCCCAGCCGCATCGTGCCGCCGAGGTCGCCGGCCGCCGCGCGCTTCTCAAGCATGTTGCCTTTCAGCCATTCCGTCATCAGGCCGACGACCGGCTCCGATGTCGGGCCGAACTCGGTCGAGCTCGCGCCGGTGATATTGGCGAGGTTCCGGGCGGCCTCGATCACCGCCATCTGCATGCCGAAGCAGATGCCGAAATACGGCACCTTGTGGCGTCGGGCGAAGCCGGCCGAGGCGATCTTGCCCTCGGAACCGCGTTCGCCGAAGCCGCCGGGAACGAGAATGCCGTTCACCTGTTCGAGGCGCGGCGCCGGGTCTTCTTCCTCGAAGACCTCCGATTCGATCCAGTCGAGCCGGACCTTCACCCTGTTGGCGATGCCGCCATGGTTCAGCGCCTCGACGAGCGACTTATAGGCGTCCTTGAGGCCGGTATATTTGCCAACAATGGCGATCGTCACCTCGCCTTCGGGATGGCGAAGGGCATGGCCGATCGTCTCCCAGCGCGCGAGATTTGGCGGCGGCGCATCGTCGATGCCGAAGGCAGCGAGGACCTCGGCGTCGAGGCCTTCCTGGTGGTAGGTCAGCGGCACGTCATAGATGTGCTCGACGTCGAGCGCCTGGATCACGGCGGACGGGCGGACGTTGCAGAAAAGCGAAAGCTTGCGCCGTTCATCGGCCGGGATGGGACGATCGGCGCGGACGAGCAGCACGTCGGGCTGGATGCCGATCGAGCGTAGTTCCTTGACCGAGTGCTGCGTCGGCTTCGTCTTCAGCTCGCCGGCCGACGAGATGTAAGGCATCAGCGTCAGGTGGATGAAGATGGCGTGGCCGCGCGGCAGTTCGTTGCCGAACTGTCGGATCGCCTCGAAGAAAGGCAGGCCCTCAATGTCGCCGACGGTGCCGCCGATCTCGCAGAGGACGAAGTCGATGCCGTCATTGCCCTCGCCGATGAAGGCTTTGATGGCGTCGGTGACGTGCGGGATGACCTGCACGGTGCCGCCGAGATAGTCGCCGCGGCGCTCCTTGGCGATGATCTCCTGATAGATGCGGCCGGTGGTGATGTTGTCCATGCGGTTCGCCGGGCGTCCGGTGAAGCGCTCGTAATGGCCAAGGTCGAGGTCCGTTTCGGCGCCGTCGTCGGTGACGAACACCTCGCCGTGCTGATAGGGACTCATCGTCCCCGGATCGACGTTGAGATACGGGTCGAGCTTTCGAAGGCGAACCTTGTAGCCCCGCGCCTCCAGCAGCGCGCCCAGCGCCGCTGAAGCGATACCCTTGCCAAGAGAGGAGACCACGCCGCCGGTGATGAAGATGTACCGCGCCATGGGCCTCGACTTTAGACGATTCCCTCAGCCGCGCGCGACCGCAAAATCGTCGGGGCAGGTGTGACGGGATAACTCGGCTCCTCCGCGGTGCGGAGGGCCGGAATGGCTCAGTTTCCTGCTGCTGCGGGAACGGCGGCTGGAGCGGCTGCGCTGCCCGCCGGTGCTGCTGCTCCGGCGCCGCCGGCACCTGCGTCCGCTGGGACGACCGGTGCGGCCGCAGAAGCGCCGCCGCTGGCCGGCACGGCCGCGGAACCCGCCGGTGTCGCGTCGGTCGCGGGCGTCGCCGTATCGCCGGCGTCGGCCGGAACGGCCGGCGTGGTGTCAGCGCCGCCAAGGAGATTCAACAGCCCGCCTGCCCCTGCGGCCGGAGCCCCGCCGGCATCGGCCGGCAGCTCGTTGACCGGGAGGTTGTCGAAGACGTTGCCGGCGTCGTTTGTCGACCGGGCAAGGATGGTCAGCCCCACCGAAGTGACGAAGAAACCTACGGCGAGGATCGTGGTCGCCCGGGTCAGGACGTTGCCGGTGCCGCGCGTCGCCATGAAGTTGGTATCGCCGCCGATACCAAGCGCGCCGCCCTCCGAACGCTGCACGAGAATGACCCCGATCATGGCGGCCACGAGCAATAGATGAATGACGAGAAGGACGGTTTCCATGGATGCTTCGGCAAATGTGGGCTGTGACTTGGGCGGCTTCTACACGAAGGACTTGCGGCTTTCTACCAGTCCGTCGCGCTTTCTAGCCGCCCTACCCCGCGTTGATAATGGCAAGGAAGTCGTCGGCCTTGAGACTGGCGCCCCCAACCAGGGCACCGTTGACACCTTCGATGGCGAAGATTTCGGCGGCGTTGTCCGGCTTTACGGAACCCCCATAGAGAACGCGGATGCCGTCCCCCTCGCTCGGGAACCGGCTCTTGAGCAGGTGCCTGATATGGGCGTGCATCTCGGCGATGTCATCCCCCGTGGGGGTGAGACCGGTGCCGATCGCCCAGACCGGCTCGTAAGCAATGACGAGATTGCCGGCCGTTGCCCCGTCGGGCACGGAGCCTGAAAGCTGCCGGTGAACGACATCCAGCGCTTCGCCCGAACGGCGCTGCACCTCGGTTTCGCCGACGCAAAGGATGACCGTCAGGCCCGCGCGCCAGCCGGCTTCGGCCTTGGCGCGCACGGTCGCATCGTCCTCGCCATGGTCGGTCCGACGTTCGGAGTGGCCGACAATGACCATGGTCGCGCCGGCATCAGCCAGCATTTCGGCGGCGATGTCGCCGGTATGGGCGCCGCTCACCTTGGCGTGGCAGTCCTGTCCGCCAATGGCGATGGGGCTTTCCGCGGTCAGGGTTGCGGCGCGGGAGATGAGCGTTGCCGGCGGGCAGATGGCGACGTCGACCTCGGGAGCACCACCGACGGCAGACTTGACCGTCTCGATCTCCACCAGGCTCGCCTTGCTGCCGTTCATTTTCCAGTTGCCCGCGATAAGCGCCCTGATCCCTGCCATCCCTGCTCTCCCGTTGTGCCCGGCCCTCCGGGGTGTTCCGTCACGATCGCGCGGAGGGGTATCAAAAAAACCGGGCGGCACAAGGTTTCTTTCGCGGTTTTCATTTTCGTTTGCCGTAACTTGGCGCTAGAGGTGTGCGCCAAACGCTCCTTGCCGGGCTGCAACGGGATTCTTATGATCCCGCCGGCTTTCAACGGGGCTTGCCCGCCGAAGGCCGTACGCGAGGAACCATGCTTAACTGGCTCAGATCTTTTGCCGGCTCGCCGGTCGGAGCGGTCATCTTTGCCGCGCTGATCTTTGCGCTGCTGTTTTTCGGGCTGCGCGGCTTCGGCGGAAGCTCGATGGTGGCGAATATCGGCAGCCAGAGCATCACGCAGGCCGAATACCAGACCGCCTACAATCAGACGCTCAATTATGCGCAGCAGCAGATGGGCCAATATATCAGCCCGTCGCGCGCGGCCTCGCTACAGATTCCCGACATCGCCCTGCAGGATCTAATCCAGACGGCGACGCTACGGGAAACAGAGAAGAACCTCGGCTTGGCGCTATCCGACGAGACCGTGGCTGCGGCCGTGGCGAAGGAAAGCTACTTCCAGCAGAACAATCAGTTTTCGCAGGCGATTCTGAACGACTATCTGGCTCGGGCCGGCCAGACGACCGCCCAGTTCCTGGACGCCTATCGGGAGGGCATGCTCAGCAACCAGATGCTCGTCGCCATCAGCGGCGCCAATCCCACCCTGCCCCTGGTCTATCAGCGCATCCTTTCGGAGTTCTATGGCGAGCAGCGGGTGATCGACTACACGGTCCTCACACCTGACCTGCTGGGGCCGGGGCCGGACCCGACGGGCGACGATATCCAGGCCTATTACGACGCCAATACCGACAAATGGCAGGTCGGCGAGACCCGCGAAGTGCAGATTCTCCAATTGTCGCCGAGCGTCCTGGCCGACCCAACCGCTGTCACCGACGAGGACATAGCCGCCGCCTATGAGCAGCAGCGCTTGGCCGCCGAGCGTCGCGACGTGTGGCAGCAGGTGTTCACGACGCAGGCGGAAGCCGACGCCGTTCAGGCAGCGCTCGACGCGGGCCAGACCTTCGATGACCTGGTCGCCGCCGGCACGATCACGCCGATCGATCTCGGTGCCGTGGCGGCGAACGGCCTTTTCGACGCGGCCGTGGCTCAGGCCGCCTTTGCGATGGATGAAGGCGCAACGCAGATCGTGACCGGCCGTTCCGGTCCGACCCTCGTCCATGTCGCATCGATCACCGCGGGGGACCTGCCGCCACTTGAGGAGATGACCGACCAACTTCGCGAGCAGATCGCCGAGAACAGAACGCTTGATCGCCTGCCGACACTGACGACACAGATCGACGAAGCGCGTGATTCAGGGCAGTCGCTCGAGCAGGTCGCCGCGGACATGAACCTTCCGATCCGGACCTTCGTGTTCGACATCAACGGCAACGATCTGTTCGGCGATCCGGTGACCGACTTGCCCGGCGGCAATGCCATGGTGACCAACGCCTTCGAGGCCGATATCGGCACCTCCCCCAGCCCGGTCCCGCTTGCGACTGCCGGTGCGGCGGCATGGTTCCAGGTGATCGACATTATCCCGCCGCGCCAGCTGGCGATCGACGAGGCGCACGACTATGTCGTCGCCGCGTGGAAGGAAGAGCAGGATCAGCAGCGCATGCAGGACTTGGCGCAGTCGGTGTCGGCGATGCTCTCGCAGGATGTCCCGCTCAGCGAAATCGAGCTGCAGCTTGGGGTCGCGTTCCAGCAATCGGATCCCCTGACGCGAAGCTCTTCGCCGCCCTCCCCGCTCTCCTCGGGCACCATCCAGGCCATGTTCGCCGGCCAGACCGGTGACGTGTCGACTGCGGCGACTGCTGACGGCACAGGCATGGTGGTGCAGCGCGTGGCCGAGGTGATCACGCCTGATTTCGACCCGACGGCCCCGATGTCGGACAATGCGTCGACGATCAATACAGCCATCCTGAACCAGCTCTGGCGCGGTTATATCTTCGACCTCGAGAGCAATCTGAAAATCACCACGAACTTGGATCTCGCGCGCCAGCTTGCCGGCGTTCCGGCCCAGTAGGGGCCGGGCCGTGCTGATCGATCCACCACGTTCGACGTTCGACGGGCTGTACCAATCCGGGAAGAGCCAGGTCGTGTGGACGCGAACTCGTCGCGGACCTCGAGACGCCCGTTTCGGCGATGCTGAAGCTCTCGGCCGGCCGGCCCAACTGCTTCCTCCTGGAGTCGGTCGAAGGCGGAGCCGTGCGTGGCCGCTACTCCATCATCGGCATCGATCCGGACGTCATATTCCGCGTCAAGGGGACAACGGCCGAGATCAATCGCAGTGCGCGCTCGGGCACGGACAAGTTTGAGCCGGCCGGCGCGCCGCCGCTCGATGCCTTGCGCGCGCTGATCGCCGAATCGCGCATCGATCTGCCCGACGGCCTGCCGCCGATGGCTGCAGGCATTTTCGGCTATCTCGGCTACGACACGGTCCGGCTGATCGAAGAGCTTGGCGAGGCGAATCCCGACGTGATCGGCATCCCCGACGGAATCCTGATCCGCCCGACCATCATCGTGGTGTTCGACAGCATCAGAGATGACATCACCATCGTGACGCCAGTCTGGGCGAGTGATTCTGTCGACGCGGCCACTGCCCATGCCAAGGCGGTGGAGCGTGTGACCTCGCTGGTCGACGCACTGGATCGGCACATCGACAAGAGCGCCGACCGGCTCGACGCTGACGCCGAACTCCCTATCACCTCGAACACGACGCCTGAGCGCTATCGCGAGATGGTGGCGCGGGCAAAGGAGTACATTACCGCCGGCGACATCTTTCAGGTTGTGCTGTCGCAGCGCTTCGAAGCGCCGTTCACGCTGCCGCCTTTCGCCCTTTATCGCGCGCTGCGGCGGACCAATCCTTCGCCCTACCTCTATTATCTCGACTTCGGCGCGTTTGCCGTCGCCGGCTCCAGCCCGGAAACGCTCGTCCGCGTCTCCAATGGCGAGGTCGTCATCCGTCCCATCGCCGGAACGCGGCCACGGGGAGAGACGCCTGAGGAGGACAAGCGCCTTGCCGAAGAGCTTCTCGCCGACCCGAAGGAACGCGCCGAGCATCTGATGCTGCTCGATCTCGGGCGCAACGATGTCGGCCGCGTCGCCGAGATCGGCACCGTTAAGGTCACCGACCAGTTCTTCCTGGAATTCTACAGCCACGTCATGCACATCGTCTCGAACGTGGCCGGGCGCCTTTCGTCCGATCATGACGCGCTGAGCGCCCTCACCGCAGGCTTCCCGGCGGGAACGGTTTCGGGCGCCCCGAAGGTGCGGGCGATGGAGATCATCGACGAGTTGGAAGCGGAAAAGCGTGGCCTATATGCTGGCTGGGTCGGCTATTTCACGGCCAACGGGAACATGGATGGCTGCATCGTGTTGCGGACGGCGCTGATCAAGGACGGCGTCATGTACGCCCAGGCCGGTGCCGGAATCGTCGCCGATTCCGTACCGGAGAACGAACAGGCCGAATGTATCGCGAAGGCGCGGGCGCTGTTCCGTGCCGCTGAGGAGGCTGTAAGGTTCGCGTCGTCTGCTGAGCGCGGGCAATAGGACAGGGAGAGAAGCAGTGCGGAAACTGTCTTTGATCGCGGGGACTTCTCGCATTCGCAACGCCGGCAATAGCGCAGGACGGCGATCCTGCGTTCGATCGGCAGTTCTGTGAGATGCTCACACCAATCGTCGCGCAAATGAACGGCGATATCGCCGACGCTGGCGAGCCGACGGTGGTCGATGAGATTACCAAGCTGACCGGCATCGATCTCAACTGCGAAGCCAAGACGCTGGAGATCAACCACATCATCTCGGTCGGTCAGAGCGCCCTCGAGACGGGTTGGGAAGGCCGCAAGCAGAGCCAGTGGAACGACATTTACTGCGATAGCGACATTTGGCAGGAAGCCGTCACCGGCGGCTGGCAGATCCTGGACGTGATCCACTTCGCCGACAAAACGCAGTACAGCGTTGCCGCCATCTGCAACTGACGTATCGAGGCCGGCGTGACCCATCTCGTCATCGATAATTACGACAGCTTCACCTACAACCTCGTCCACTATCTCGGCGAGTTGGGGGCGGAGATGGTCGTCTATCGCAACGACAAGCTCTCGGTCGGCGAAGCGCTGGCATTGGGGTCGGAATCGATCATCCTTTCGCCGGGCCCCTGCACGCCCAATGACGCCGGCATTTCGCTCGATCTCGTGCGTGCGGCAGCCGCCGCGTCGTACCCGCTTTTCGGCGTGTGTCTTGGTCATCAGACCATCGGCCAGGCGTTCGGCGGCACGGTGACTGGCGCGCCGACCCTGATGCATGGCAAACTGTCGGAGATCACGAATACCGGCCGGGGCGTTTTTGCCGGTTTGCCGCCGCGCTTCGAGGCTACGCGGTATCATTCGCTGACCATCGATCCTGCAACCGTGCCGCCTTCGCTTGAGGTGACGGCGGAAACTGAGGATGGCGTCATCATGGGGCTGATGCACCGCAATCTGCCGATTCACGGCGTGCAGTTTCATCCCGAATCGATCGCCTCGCAGCATGGGCATCAGATTCTGCGCAACTTCCTCGACATTGCCGCCGCCTGGAACGTGCGCCATCGCGGCCAGCGTTCGGTCGCCTGATGGCGGAGCTGAAGCCGCTCATCGCCAAGGCTGCCAGCGGAACGTCTCTCACCAGAGACGAGACGCGCGAAGCCTTTGAGATTCTCATGTCCGGCGAGGCCACCGCGTCGCAGATCGGCGGCCTGTTGATGGCGCTGCGCGTTCGCGGCGAAACGGTCGACGAGATTGCAGGCGCGGTCAGCGTCATGCGCGCGATGATGCTGCCGGTCGAGGCGCCCGAGGGCGCGATCGACATCGTCGGCACAGGCGGCGACGCCAAGGGCACGCAGAACGTTTCGACCTGCACGGCTTTCGTCGTCGCGGGCGCGGGCGTGCCGGTCGCCAAGCATGGCAATCGCGCCCTCTCCTCGAAGTCAGGCGCTGCCGATGTGCTCGCTGCGCTGGGCGTCAAGCTCGACCTCACGCCGGAGCAGATTTCACGCTGCATCAACGAAGCGGGCATCGGCTTCATGTTCGCGCCAATGCATCATTCGGCGATGAAGCATGTCGGACCGACGCGGGTTGAGCTCGGCACACGCACGATCTTCAATTTGCTCGGACCGCTGTCGAACCCGGCTGGCGTCAAGCGGCAGCTGCTGGGCGTCTTCGCGCCGGAATGGGTCGAGCCGCTCGCCTATGTCCTGCGTGACCTCGGCAGCGAAGGCGCCTGGGTCGTGCATGGCGCCGGCGGCACGGACGAGATCACGCTGGCCGGCCCGGCCAAGATTGCCGAACTGAAGGACGGCAATGTCCGTACGTTCGAACTGTCGCCCGACGATGTCGGCCTGCCCGAAACGCCGATCGAAGCGATCAAGGGCGGCGACGCGGAGGCCAATGCAATGGCGCTCCGCGGCGTGCTCGCCGGAGAAGCCGGCGCCTATCGCGACACCGTGCTCGTCAACGCCGCCGCCGCGCTGGTGATTGCCGGCCTAGCCGACGAATTGGACCAAGCCCTGGAACTCGCCCGCACATCCATCGATTCCGGCGCTGCCGCGCAGCGGCTTGAGCGCCTTGTCGCCATCTCCAACGAGGGGGCGGCATGACCGACATCCTGAAGCAGATCGAGGAATCGAAGCGGTCCGAGATCGAGGCCGCGAAGTCGATCATCTCCGAAGACGAAATTCGCCGCCGCGCCGAGGTGGCCCAGCCCGCGCGCGGGTTCCATGCCGCGCTTCGCGCCCGCATCGAGGCCGGCAAGCCGGGCCTCATCGCCGAGATCAAGAAGGCGAGCCCGTCGAAAGGCCTCATCCGCGAGGCATTCGACCCGGCCGAGATCGCCAGAGCCTATGCCGAAGGCGGGGCCGCGTGCCTGTCGGTGCTCACCGATGCGCCCTTCTTCCAGGGCGGCCGCAACGATCTTCTCGCCGCCCGCGCCGCCGTCGATCTGCCGGTGCTGCGCAAGGACTTCCTGTTCGAGCCCTATCAGGTGTGGGAAGCGCGGGCCTGGGGCGCCGACTGCGTTCTCATCATCATGGCCGCGGTCGAGGATGCCTGCGCCGCCGACCTCGAAGCCACGGCGCATGCGCTTGGCATGGACGTCCTCATCGAGGTCCATGACGAGGCCGAACTCGATCGCGCGCTGATGCTGAAGTCGCCGCTGATCGGCATCAACAATCGCGACCTCCACACCTTTGAGACGACGCTTGCGACCTGCGAGCGGATTGCTCCAAAGGTGCCGGACGACCGCACCATGGTCGGCGAAAGCGGCATCTTCGCCCCCGCCGATATCCGCCGACTCGGCAAGGTCGGCATCCATTGCTTCCTCGTCGGCGAGGCGCTGATGCGTCAGGCCGATGTTGCCGCCGCCACTTCGACGCTGATCGGCGGCGCTGCCCAGGCGGCCGAATAGGCGCGAAATCGCGCCGTTCTTCCCGCTCATCCGCTTTCTCTCGCCAAGCACCTCTACCGCAACCGTTTCTCGGTTTACGGCTTCTTCAGCCTTGTCGAACACAAATAGAACAGATATAGATTTGTTCGTGCTTTGTACCGAGCGATTCTCGGGTTGGCTGGAGCCCCATACTGATGTTGACGCGCAAGCAGCATGAATTGCTGATGTTCATTCAAGAGCGCCTGAAGGAGTCGGGCATCCCCCCTCCTTCGACGAGATGAAGGACGCGCTCGACCTCAAGTCGAAGTCCGGCATCCACCGTCTCATCAAGGCGCTGGAGGAGCGCGGCTTCATCCGCCGCCTGCCGAACCGGGCCCGTGCGCTCGAAGTCATTCGCATGCCGGAATCGGCGGCTGCTGCCGTTGCTGGCGGTGGACGCGGCGGGCGCGGCTTCTCGCCGTCCGTCATCGAAGGCGATCTCGGCCGCATCCGGACGCCGACCCCTTCCGCCCCGAACGCGGATAATGACGCCGTCGCCGTGCCGGTCATGGGCCGCATCGCCGCCGGTACGCCGATCGAGGCGATCCAGACGCACAGCCACAACATTGCCGTCCCGCCCGAGATGCTCGGGCCGGGCGAGCACTTCGCCCTCGAGATCCGCGGCGATTCGATGATCGACGCCGGCATCTTCGACGGCGACACCGTCCTCATCCGCAAATCCGATTCCGCCGACAGCGGGGACATCGTCGTCGCCCTCGTCGACGAAGAAGAGGCGACGCTGAAGCGCCTCCGCCGCAAGGGCGCCTCGATCGCGCTCGAAGCCGCCAACCCCGCCTATGAGACGCGCATCTTCGGCCCCGACCGCGTGCGCATCCAGGGCCGCCTGGTCGGGCTTATGCGGCGGTACTGAGGCGCTAGCGCGGGCCTCAGCGTCACTCGATTGTGCGAAGGCGCTGTACTCGACGGTCCGCGGAAATAGCTGGACAATTTGCCGGCTCGCAGGAGCATGTCTGCTGTCTCGGCGTAAGGGCCGCGATGCGCAGTCCTTCATGACGTCGGCGCGTTCCAGTGACGACGTCCAAGGGCCTGAAGCGTGACACTATCCGCACGGTCGAACATCAGTTCAGCATCGGCTTGGGCAGCGTGACGGCGAGCTGTTCCATTGTCCGCGGTTCGACTTGACGGATCGAACTGGCCGGTCGTCTCGAAGTATCATTCGCGGGTCTCGCGCCGGATCGCACAGCCATCGGCACCCGATGGCGCTTGCTGGCTCCTCGGTTGACCCACTCTTTGGCACGGAGCATACCACGCCGTGGCTTCGGCAACTGACACGGTCTTCGTGCTCTGGCCTGACGATCAACGCAGGCCTGCCGGATGCCGAGTCCTGCTTTGGCGCGCTGGCAGCGACAGATCTGAGCTTCCAGAGACTTCCTGGCGTTCACGAGCGCTGAGATGCAAGCATGGCGCTCGGCGCGACACACGTCATGGCCAGTTGCGATGCAACATGCGCATCTCCCGACGCGGTCGATGTGCAGGAGGCTGCGCAGCGCGATCGCTGTAGCGGACCTGATCGCCGACTGAGGATCTGTGCACATGCGACTCGGTGGCAAGCGCCTGGTCATGGCTAGGCCTCAGACCGCCGCCGTAATCACATGCGCCTGGATTCTTCCCGACCATTTCGCCGGCGCCGTATTTCTCCGTCAGCGCTGAGGTGACGTAGTCGGTGGCGGCGTTGATGTCCCCCCGCGCCGATATCTCTGCGCTCACCGGCGTTCCCTGGCAGTAGGCGAGCGCGACGATGCGGGCCGATGGGCCGCGGCTTTCCCCGGCGATCGTGTCGATGGTGATCGACGAGAAGCCTGCTTCCTCGAGATCGCGGGTGATCAGCGCCGTGTCGTAGTAGCCGTGCGGCGTGCGCACCATCATCCGGGGCGGATCGTCCGGAAAGAACTTGGCCAGCGCGTTCGTGACGTCATCGGCGAAGACGTTCTCCTCGATGCGATCCCAGACATTGAAGAGGAAATGCCCGCCCGGGCGGAGGACGCGCCTCGCCTCGCGATAGCCGGCCGACGCGGTCGGGGAAGAACATCGCGCCGAACTGGCACAGCACGAGATCGAAGCTCGCGTCGTCGAAAGGAAGCGCCAGGGCGTCCGCCTGCCGCCATTCGACATTGCGGCCGGCCGGCTGCCGCGAGGCGGCATGGTCGAGCATCGGCTGGTTGAGGTCGGTGGCGATGTAGGTGGCGCCTGTCGGCAGCTTCGGCGCCAAGGCGCGGGTGACCACGCCGGTGCCGGCGGCTGTCTCCAGAACGGCGCCCGGCGAAAGAGCGACCGCACGCCGAGCGATGTCGTCGGCATATTGCTGGAAGATCAGCGGGACGAAGTGACGGTCGTAGTTTTCCGGGATCGAACCGGCGAAGACCTTGTCGGCTTCCAACATGGCATTTCACACTTCATTGGCATGGAGACCTATCGGCGCGGCGCGACTGTCTGCCTGCGCGGGACGAAGGACAAGCGGGAACGCGAGGGGGTCATTGCGCCGCGAGCGGCGGCATCCAGGGCCGGCGTTCTTCGGGCCGCGTTGCGACGACGCGAAAGGAAGCGTCACCCGACGGATTAACGTCGACATAGACGGCGTGGGCGCCGCCCTGGGCGAGCGCCTGCCTGTCGATGATAACGGGCGCGGCGCAATCGGCCGGCGCGTCCTCGGCGGTGACCACGATCTCCGCCATGCGGCAATCCTCGCCAAGGCTGGAGAACTGCAAGGATAGCGCGGCGCGAAGCCCGCTGTCGCCGATCGATGCGGTGCAGCCGAGCGGATCGCAGACAGTCCCCTCCTCCAGCGACGGATCATTCGGTGTGCGCGGATCGGCGTCAGCACGCAGCCAGGTCTCGACCTCGAACTCGGCTCTGGCGCCGGCGACGTGATAGCGGCCGTCCGGGCCGCGAACGGCGATCGTCTCCCCTTCCTCCGTGACCAGGAGATCGGGATGCGGACCGAAGGCCGTCACGACAATGCCCATCGCGATGATCGGCAGTCCCGCCAGACGCCAGCGCTGCCGCCACAGGCAGAGCCAAACCAATCCGAGTGAGACGAGAAGCAGAGCCGCAATCGGTGCGGCGGGAACGAGGCCTGCCGTGCCCGTCCACGCCGCGACGTTGTCGGCGACGCGCGTGACGTAGCTGATGCCTAAGTCCATGACCTGCAGCGGTGCGCCTTCGAGGCCGAACGGCATGAGGACGACCGCGATGAGCGCCATGGGCATGACCAGCAGGGACACGACGGGAACGGCGAGAAGATTGGCGACGAGCGAAAGTGGCGCGGTGCGGTTGAACTGGAAGGCGGCGAAAGGCGCGGTGGCGAGTCCGGCAAGGATGGAGGTGAGGAGCAGTCCGCCAAGCCAGTAGAAGATCGTCCGCGCCAGCGTCCGCTCCGCGGGCGGGCCGATTGCGAGGCGCTGCCGCCGTCGCTCGGCGATGACCTCGAAGCCGGCGATGAGCGCGAGCGTCGCGGCGAAGGACATCTGGAACGAAGCGGTGAGGATCGCCTCGGGCGTGAGGAAGAGGACGATGGTCGCGGCCACGGCGACGTTGCGGACGCTGAAGGCGCGGCGGTCGAGAAGGACGGCGACGAGCATCACCGCCATCATGATGAAGGAGCGCTGCGTGGCGATCGAGGCGCCGGAAAGGACGAGGTAGAACGCGGCCGCAGCGAGCGCGCCCGTCGCCGCCCATTTCTTGATCGGACGCTTCAAGGCGAGGCTCGGCGACAAGGCAAAGAGACCGCGCAGGAAGCCGAACACAGCGCCCGCCACCAGCGCCATGTGCAGGCCCGAGATCGCGAGGATATGTCCGAGGCCGGATTGGCGAAGCGCCTCGGTGGTGTCGTCCGGGATGCCCTGGCGGTCCCCCGTGATCAGCGCGTTCGCGATCTCGCCGGCCTCCCCCGGCAGCGCAGTCTCGATGCGCTCGCCCACGGCGGCGCGAAGATAGGCGATCGGGATCTTGAGGCGGATGCCGAAGGGAACCGTGCCGAGATCGACGAGATCGGGCGCGCCATAGGAGAACCCCGACGCGCCGATGCCTTCGTAGAAGAGGTCGCGGCCGAAATCATAGCCGCCCGGCATCACGGGCGCTGGCGGCGACTGCAGCGCAACCAGACCGGATATGCCCGAGCCGACGCGGACATCGTCAAAGCGCGCCCTGACCGTGATCCGGACACGATAGGGCGCCGCCTCCGCTGCCATGTCTTCGAGCGAGGCGACACGGACAACGATGCGCCTCGTATTGGCGCTCATCTGCTCGATCTCTTCGACCCAGCCGGTGAGGACCCCGGTGTAGTCCTCAGCGATGATCGGCGCCGCGACGATATCGGTGCGAAGCTTCATCACCGCCGTTCCGGTTAGCAGCGCCGCGACCGCAAGCCACAGTCGGAACATCGCTGCTCGTCGTCGGCTGAAGACCGTTGCCGCCATCGCGATCGAAGCGGAGAGGACCAGCGCGATGGCCGACGGCTCTCTTGGCAGACCGAAATAGACGAGGATGCCGATGCCGAAGAGAACCGGCAGCCAGAGCGTAGCGCGCCCCCGCTCGACCTCTCGCTCGAACGTTGCACCGAGCCAAATGCGAAGGCGGAAGCCAAGTTCGCTCAGGCGAAGCGAAAGCCCTGCCCGGCCGAACATTTCCCGTTCGACGAGCGACCGCGCCGCTGCGTCCGCAGCCCGGTCGCCGATCTCCTGATCGGCCATCGCTCAACCCCCGGTAAGCACTTTAGCCCAGAGGTCGGCACTGCGAAAGTGAAGGAAATCAGCCCTTTCTAGGCTGTTGTAAATGTGCCACGACCGCCGACGGAATCCCTTTTTCTCCACGGTCTCGCCCGCGGTGCAATACCTTTCAGCAACCAAATGGGCCAATGTCCGTCCAATGATTCTGACTGGAGAGGGCTATGCGTAAAGTCGTGTTGAAATCCACAGTAGCTGCTGCGGCGCTTGCTACGGCGCTCGGTGCAACAACGATCGGGGCCAAGGCCGCCGACGTCCTTATGGCGGTGGACACCGTGCAACAGACGGTGCCGCCGGCGCCGCGCTACGCGGCTGATATGAAGATCCAGGCGATGTTGGGGAACCTCATCGAAATCGACGACACCACCCTGGAAGAGTTCTTCTTCGGCGGCGGTTTCCAGGGCCAGACCCGCGTCACCATTCCGGTCGGACCGCTCAGCGTGCAGTTCGAGACGAATGTCGGCTATGGCCTTTGGGACAATGGCAATGACCGAGACCTGAACTACGCGGCGGCAGTTCACTTTGGCTGGCCGTCCTTCGCCACCATGTTCTCGGTGGGCTACAACGAATATTGGGACGATTGGGTGTTCGTCGGCGCTCTGGAAGGACGCGTCGGTGGCGACAAGCTCGCCTTCACCGGCCAGGTCGGCGTGAGCAATCTGAATGGCTTTGCCCTCTACGGTCATGGCGAGGCACGCTTCTTCTTTGGGCACAACGCCTCGGCCGCGATCAATGCCGGCATCACGGCCTGGGATGAAGGCGGCGAGCCGACCATCATCGGCCGTTGGGGCGCCGAACTCGAAACGCAGCCTTTCAACGCCCCGCTGTCCTTGGTGCTGACCTATCAGGGAATGGCGTATTTCGAGCCGGACGAGCTCGAAGCGGTTTACACCAACGTGTTCCTGGCCGGCGTTCGCTATCGCTTTGGCGGCGCCTCGGCGAATGGTGCACCCTACTGGAACGATTGGAACCCCTTCACGGGCGTCAACTACGCGACCCTTCTCGACTACCCGTAGGGAACGGCGCGAAGCTCGCGATTGCGATTATCGCACGAAGAAAACCGGGGCCTTTGGCCCCGGTTTTTTGTTGCCCGCCCTAGCATCGCTTTGCTGCCGCCAGACCGACGGCGGTCAGGGCGAATTCAGCTTCCCGGTAGGCCCGGCCGGATGTAGTCTCGCCCTAGCATCAAGCAGCGACGGCCTCCGCTCATGACGGTGCGGACATGTTTCATGACGTGGCGCAGCACTTCATGTAGAGGTCACGGGGGGGTGATCATGGCGAAGAAGTATCTTCTCGGCGCGGCGGGCATTGCTTTGATCGCGGCAACGAGTACGGCGAATGCGACAGGCCTTCCGGCACCTGGTGCGGGCCCAAATATTGCGGTCCAGGTCGACAAGACGCTGAACCTGGGCTGGGGTCCCGGTGGCGCAGGGGCGTTTGGTCTCACGAACTTCGACGCTGAGGTCAGAGCGCCTTCCGGCTGGGGCTTCGAGCTTGAAGGCTACACCGGGTTCGACATTGCGCTCCCAATCAGCGGAGGCTTCTTCCTCGCTCCCCGCATCAGCAAGTCGTTCGGCGACTTCCAGCTAAGCGCCTATGCAATCGTCGCCGGCTCCATTCCGTTCGGCAGCCACACATTCGGGTTGGGCTGGAACGTCCAGTACCAAGCCGGACATGTGACTGTGTTGAACGACAACACCTACGGTTTTATCGGAGGCAGTATCGCGTTCATCGGAAACACGACGCGGGTCAAAGTCGACGTCAACGAGCAGCTTTCAGTCGGAGCTCGGCTGCAATTGGGCTTCAGCGGTGGCCCGGTGAATGTCAGCCTTGGCGCCTGGGCGCAGTACGACCTCGGGACGATCAAACCGTATATCTACGCGAGCGGATCACCGACGGGGGGTTCCTGGTATGGCGGCATCGGCCTCGACCTGGAGCATCCAATCGGCACCGGACCATTCTCGTTGATCGGCGGAGCGGAACTCCAGTATGACAGCGCCGGCGGCCCTGCGTTCCTGTCAAATATCGGAATCCGCTACGGCATGGGCGAGGTCGACGACAACCGGCTGTTTGGGCGACTGTTCGGCGGCGGGCTGTAGTTCCCGCCCCCCCTATCCGGGACTGCGTTCAAATGGCAAACCGCGGGGCGTCCGTCGCGTGGGCCCGTGAAGGCATGAAGCTGCGGTCGCGTGCGTGAGCGGCAGCAAAGCTCGGATGCAGCCGGCGATCGCAACGCCACGAATAACGGGCGCAGCTACCCTTCATCGGCGCCGTCACCACCGTCCTTTCTGCTTCTGGTGATCATCTTCGCGGTGCTGACCTTCCACTGACCGCTCCTGCGCGCCGCACCGTTCTCCTTCGGCACTCGGGCCGACCGCCGTGGCACCCAGCTACATGGCGCGATTGCGTAGCGGACGGAAGCTCTGCCTCAGCCGTTCATTCTTGTTAGTCCAGCGTCGCATCTGGACCGCGGATTACTCGGCTTTGCTCCGCGGCGCGGAACGAGTCGCGTCTTGCAAAGCGCGTTAGCTCCGGCACCGAACAGGTCGGTTCAGGGTCGACGACCGGTCTTGGCGCATGAGCGGCCATCTGCTGCGCCCGGGTCCGTCCGGTGCTGACTCAATGCGGACGGTGCCGCGCCTGTGTCCATCGGTGTCGATTGAAGGCGCGCAGGAATGCCGCAGTGGAGCCGACCCCCGGCGGTGATGCCGCCCTAAGCGATTTTAGTCGTTCTGCAGAAGCACAACCGATAAGGTCCCTCCTAGCGTAGCCGCCGCCTTCGCCCGATTTCGAGCACCAGCTCGCGGTTCGGCCGCGGGAAGGGAGGCCGGGACACTGAAATGGATATGTCGAGCGAAACTCTACTCGTCACCCTCGCGGTGGGTCTCATCGCCGGATGGCTTGCCGGCCAGTTGGTTCGGGGCACCGGGTTTGGGATTATCGGTGATCTAATTGTTGGAATTCTGGGGGCCTTCATCGGCAGCTGGCTGCTGCCTCAGCTTAACATTCATCTTGGCACTGGGGTTGTTGCGGAAATCATCAACGCCACACTTGGCGCGGTGGTGCTTTTGCTGGTTGTACGGCTGGTTCGCGGCGGTATCCGCTGGCGATGAAAAGGGGGAGCCGTGCCGGTCGGGTCGCAAGGGGCTGCCGGAACCGTGTGCTTCACGCCTCCTGTGGCCATTGAGGTCCTGGAAACTGACTGCGGTCCTTTTCGCAGATGACTTTTGGCGGCTTGCTCCAATTCGCCGGGAATGGCCGGAGCATGCTAGTGTGTTCGGTCGGGACGCGGCCGCCAATTCGCGGCGCCAATATCGAGCGGTGCCAATAGGATCGTAAACGACGGCACCGCGCTCGCCGGCATTGCCGGGGCCGCTGCGTATAGGCCACGTCGACAGTGTGATCGAGAACTATGTGAGCATGGGTCATTCGACGCCGAAGGAGCCGAGAGGCATTGGAAGCATCCTCGCCTTCTTCGACGAACCGCTTGCCCAGACTTCCCACGTGGCCTCGCGACGACTGACTATCGCTAGGAACTGCGGAACCGAACCGCACGCCGGGCGTTCACTGTGTGTGCGCTCCGGTCATCGGTGCAAAATGGGGTGGCCTCATCGGAAAAGGATCTGACAATGTCCCGGTCTGCGAAGAACAGATTGTTTAGGAAACTCGTCTCCGCCGTATCGGCTACCGCAGTGTTGATCTCGCTGGGGTCCATAGAAGCGCTTGGCCAGGGGTCGGCGCCTCCACCCAGCGCGCCCGCGGACCCCGGTCTGCTCGGCGGTGCGCTCGATGCGGCAACCGATGCGCTGTTCGCGCTGCCGCCAATCGACCTCAACGCCGATCTCCAAACGCAGCTCTCCGCCGAGCAGGCGCGGTTGCAGGCGATCCAGGACGCGCTCGGCGCCAATCCGCCGAACGCGGCGGACCTGCAGGTGCTTGCGGCAAAGGTGGAGGCGCGCATCACTATCCTGCAACTGCTAACCGCGCCGCCGCGCTTCGATCCGGGCGCGGCTGGCGATGCGCTACAGCAACAGATCGCCGATCATCAAACCTATCTCGAAAGCCTGCGGGCGGCCGAAGCGGAAGCCCGGAATGCCGCTGCGGATGACGCGACGCTGACGGTCGTTGCCAATGCCGTCGCCAATACAGAAGCGGAGATCGGCGCACTCCAGGCCGCCGCCGCGGCCGCAACGCCGGCACCGGCTCCTGAACCGGTGCCCGCACCCGAGCCGACTCCGGCAGCTGAGCCAGAACCTGCGCCCGCGCCGGAGCCCATGCCCGCCCCCGAGCCGGAACCCGCTCCTGCACCTGAACCTGCGCCCGCACCTGAACCTGAACCCGCGTCCTGCTCCCGAGCCGGCTCCAGCGCCAGCGCCAGCAGCTGAATCGGCGCCGGCCTTCGATGCCGCCGCAATCTTGGCCGCGCTGCCCGCGCTCGACATCAACGGAGAAATCGAAGCCCAGCTCAACGCGACGCAAGACCAGTTGGCGGCCGTTACGGGGGCACAGGCCCGCGGCGCCGCCGGTCCGGAGGTCGAGCAACTCGTCACGGAACTCCAGGCACGAGTCAGCATCCTTCAGGCGTTCATCCAACCGGTCCCCGACATCGACACCACGGCAAACACGGATCAGCTGAACGCGCAGCTGCAAGCACTGATGGGCATGAGGGCCGACG
Source organism: uncultured Alphaproteobacteria bacterium (assembly GCA_963823045.1). Taxonomy (GTDB): domain Bacteria; phylum Pseudomonadota; class Alphaproteobacteria; order Rhizobiales; family Kaistiaceae; genus JADLGL01. The sequence goes on from CAWGKA010000003.1 coordinate 94,424, forward strand.
CCGAAATAGCGATGGGCGTTGCCGCCGACAGGCCTGAAATCGCGACCGCCTTGCAGGCGCGAATCGATGCAATCGGAGCGCTGACGGATCAATTACAGGCCGCGATCGCAGCCGAGACAGCGCCGCCGCCAGAGCCCGCCCCTGCGCCTGCACCGGGTTCGGCGCCTGCACCTGCACCGGCGCCCGGGTCCGCACCGGCTCCAGGGTCTGCTCCTGCGCCGGCCCCCGAGCCCCCCGCTGCTGAGGCAGCACCCTCCGCACCGGCATTTGACGCCGCGGTGGCCTTGGCAGAGTTGCCGGCCCTCGACGTGAACGGCGACGTGCAGGCTCAGCTTGTTGATATGCAGGCGCGGCTTGTCGCCGCCGAGGAAGCCCGCGCCAACGGCCGAGATGGCGACGCCGTCACGCAGCTAATCGACGAACTGAACTTCCGCATTGCGGTTCTAAACGTTCTCGCGGAGCAGCTGCCTCCGGTCGACACCGAAGCGCCTCAGGATCAGCAGCAGGCCGCGCTCGAGGTCTACACGGCCCTCGAGCCCGAAACGCAGGCCGCGCTGGCAAATGCCGAAGGCCATGCTGACGCCCAAGCGGCGCTGCAGGCCAGACTCGACACGATCGAGACGGCAATCGGCCAGTTGCGTGAGGCGCTTGGCGTGACCGCCGAGGAGGCCAACGCCAATGCGACCGCAGGCGAAGAGATGCCAACGCCGGATGAACTCCGGCAGGAGATGGCGGACTTCGTTGCGGAAGACTTGCCGCCGTTCGATCCGCTGGCCGATCAGGCTGCGCTGGAAGCGCAGCTCAATACCTACAATACCCTTCGTGTGCGCGGTGAGGAGCTCGTCACTCAGGGCCGGATCGCAGACGTTGACGTGACGGACGTAATCGAGCGCGTGGCAACGATCCAGATACGCCTGTCAGCTTTGAACCAGGCGATGGCCGCCGCCGAGAACGAACCGGCCACCGAGGCTGCGCCCGCTGACATCGTCGAGCAGGTTGCCGCGAATGGCGATGCGGATGCCGCGCAGACGATCCAGGCCCTGCGCGACCAACTGCTGGCGGCCTTTGCTCAGGTCAACGTCGCGCCGCAGCAACAGATTATCGTTCAGCAGCAGACGAACATCCAACAGAACATCAACATCGAGCAGAACATCGACAACAATTTCGGCTTGATCGTTGGTGCGCAGAACGATCGCTACGTCGTGCTGCAGGACGACGAATACCGTGCGCGCCACACGCCGATCCAGGAGATGGATCGCCTGCTCTATCAGGCGACGGACGTGCAGGTTCAGGATCTGGGCCTCGGCTACACGCGCACAACCGTCTCCAGAGCCGACGGCACGAAGATCGTCACCACCACGGATCCCTATGGACGCATCCTTGCGCGCTATCGCGTCGAAGTGAATGGGGCGATCACGACGTTGATCGCGGCGAACAACCCGCCGCCGCCCGCGTCCGGAGTCTCCGGCAATGTCCCGCCACCGAATTTCGGTCAAACCTTGCCGCCCCTGCAGCTGAACATCCCCGAGGATCAGTATGTGCTCGATGCTCGCTATGCGACGGGAGACCAGATCGTCGCCGCACTGAGGGCCGCCGCGGTCGAGACGGTCGAGCGGCCTTACACGCTCGACGAGATCCGGTATTCCAAGCGACTGCGCGACAAGGTGCGGAGCGTCGAACTGACGACGCTCACCTTCGATTTCAACAGCGCCGCACTTGGCCCGGACCAATACGACAATCTCGTCGTCATCGGCCTGGCGATGGAACAGGTGCTGGCAGAAGCCCCCAACACCGTCTTCCTCATCGAGGGGCACTCTGACGCCGTCGGTTCGGACTACTACAATATTCTGCTGTCCGACCGGCGTGCCGAAGCGATCGCGGTGGCACTGTCGACCTATTTCCGCATTCCGCCGGAAAACCTGGTGACGCAGGGCTATGGCGAACGCTACCTCGCCATCCCAACACTCGGGCCCGAGCGCCTTAACCGACGCGGCGTCATTCGCAACATCACGCCGCTTCTGACTGGCATCAACGGATAGGTCTCGGCCCCCGTGACGGAGCGGACGCGTAATACGGTGCCTGTGCGTCCGCTGCCCGTGATGCGATCGCCGTGGCTGTGATCCTCAGCGCCCTTCGCGCCCGCCCGGCAATGAGAATTTTGCCTCCGGCCAGTCCAGTTTGCGCCGGCATCGAGCACCTGCCGCTCGACTGGGGCATAGACCGGCGGCAATTGGCAAGCGACTGAATCAGCATGTCCGCTCTTGGCGCAAAGCGGTCATGCCGATCATTCTCGGTCAGGAACCGCTCATCGGTGCAAAGCGGATGTGAAGCGCTCGTGTAAGCGGCTGCGTTCCCTTGGCCTGCAGAGGCGTCCCGCGCCGGAACCCGCAATACGGCCGCAGATGAGGGGTCGAATGAGGGATTGGCCTTTGGCTATCCGACAAAGAACCATGCTTATCAATATGTTACGTGGTTCAAATGGCGGACGGGGTGGGATTCGAACCCACGAGACGGTTCCCCGCCTGGCGGTTTTCAAGACCGCTGCCTTCAACCACTCGGCCACCCGTCCGTCGGGGCAACCTATATGCGATCTTTGCGGGACCGTCAGGTAGGGGGTAGCTCGGCCGAGCCGACGCCTGCGATGGGGATTACCAAGTCAACATCATCGTCCCCAGAAACACCGCTGCTTGTGGGTTCCTCTTGTCCGTCTGCTTGACGCAGTTGGGGCGCCGGAGGTTGCCATGCCTTCAAGTGCTGGCCAACCTGCTCGTAGAATTCCGGGACAGCGGCCTCAAGGTCCCGAATGAAGTTGCGCCTTTGAGCGAAGCGCGTGCCTAGGTCCTTCACCATGAGGACTTCGAACGACAGAACAACTTGCCCCTCCCGGCCGGCGTTTCCCACGGCGGCCTCCGACCGCAGAACCGCTAGCGCGTGCTGCGTGAATGCTGTGCGTCCTGGCCAGAAGAACCTTACATAAACATCGGTATCTTTAGTGTCCCGCAGTTGGCGCAGGAGCCAGTTCGTCCGCGCTTTCGTGCTCTTCCTGTCTGTCGGTGCCTTGAGCCGCATTGATACCGACACGGACCTGGTCTGCAGGTCAGCTCTGAGCTCTATTGGTGCGGCCGCATCCCGCACACGCATCGACGTCTCAAGACATTTGTGCTTTGCGAGTTCAGAGATGTCGAACTTCAGTCGTGCCGCAGGATCGATGGCCTTGGCCCGAGGTATCTTCGTGGTCACATTGGTGCGGAGTCTGCGGCTGAGCACGAGGTTCAGATCACGGACTTCCTGATGCCACGCGCCAACTATCTCTCGCGTTTCATCGGAATTTGGGGCGATCATCCCGCCCGTGTGAACGGTGCGGACAACGTCTGCCCAAGCTGGCGGCATTTCGTCAAATCCCTTCACGCCGGTGCTGTCGTGGTCAAGGAACCTAACTAGTTCGCCGAGCAGCACGCGTTGGTCGCTGTCTCCTATTTCGTCATTGTCGAGAAGCAGGCTCGCCTGGGTGAGTACGTAGCGCCAGGACCAGTGGAAGACGTTCCCCTTTCGACGCACGGTTGGTGGCAGGTCGACAGGATGATGCGTCGGCAGGGCCGCATATTGGTTCGACAAAGTTATCAACGTGTCGATACCGTTCTGTTTGCCGAGCTCGAGATAATCCTCAATCTGGCGGGCATTGAGTTCGACGTTCCCGACCTTCGCCTCGACCAATGCGAGCCACTGCTTGGATCCACTCCGAGCAACAATGAGCCCATCTGGTCGAAGGGCTTTGGCTCCGCCCTTCTGAAGGGTTACTTCCGTATAGGTGTCGATAGTCGTGCGGGCGCCCACCCTTAGTCCGACATCAGACAACAACGCGCGACCAAGCTCTTGAATATTGGCCACGCAGGCGAGAAGAACGGACAATGCACGTCCTTCCTTGGACGTTTCCGCCAACACCGGAAAGAGGCGAGCGCGTTCGCCCCGTAGCTTCACTTGCGAAAGTTCGGTCATTGTCGCTCCCCTCTGCCACAATATGATTGTAGCAGAATATCGATTGCAACCGGACATCCGCGTGCCGGTCGTGCCCGTCGCTACTCCCCATCCCCTAGCGCGCGAACGGCGCGCATGATCGCCTCTGGCGTCGCCGGGGCGTTGAGGCGCGGCAAGGTGCCAGGCTTAAGGCCAGCGATGGCGTCGGTAAGCGCACAGAAGACCGAGGTCGCCAGCGGCACGGCGGCATCCTCTATGTCTTTGGAACGATACGGTGTTTCCTCCCGCGCGCCGGCGGTGTGATAGAAGGCGACGCGGAAATCGGGCGGGATGTCGGCCGCGGTCGGGATGGCGTAGTTGGCCGCTCCCGTCGTTGTCATCTTGCCGGTCGAATCCCAGCCGAGTTCCTCGCTGGTGAGCCAGCCCAGGCCGAAAGCGAAGCCGCCTTCTATGAGGCCGAGGTCAAGGGCAGGATTGAGCGAGCGACCGGCGTCCTGGAGAATGTCGACCCGGTCGATGCGCTTCTCGCCGGTCATGATGTCTATCGTGACCTCCGCGCAGGACGCACCATAGGCGAAATAATGGAACGGCCTGCCGACGGCGCGGGCGCGATCCCAGTCGATGCTACGGACAGCGTAAGAGCCAACCGCGGAAAGGTTCACATTGGCGGCGACGGCCATGGCGATCACCTCGCCGAAATCGACGCCCCGGACGCCGAGACGCACCCGGTTGTCACGGAATTCGACGCGTTCGCGGTCGACCTGCATCTCCTCCTCGAAGAAGTCGTAGAGGCGATCCTTGATGGTTTGACAGGCGTCGGTAACGGCCATCAGAACGGGGTCCATCGTCGCCGCCCGCACCGATGATGCGGATGCGGTCGAGGCATAGGCGATGCGAACGTCCTGATGGCGTACGCCGAACTCCTCGGCAATGATCTGCGCGGCGCGCGTGTTCAGCCCCTGCCCTTCCTCGACTGTACTGAGCGTGAGCCGCATTGTGCCGTCTTCGAATATGAGCAGGCTCGCCAGCCCTTGTGCGCCGAGTGATGAAGCCGAACGAATCCCGGCCTTCACAGGCACGAGCGCGAGCCCCTTTTTCAGGATCGGACTCGTCTGATTGAAGCGGGCGATGTCGCGGCGGCGGCGACGGTATTCGGACGTCCGCTCCAGCTCGTTCATGAGGGGCGACAGGATGTTGTCCTCAACGACCATGCTGTACGGCGTCCGGTCGCGCCCGAGCGCGTAGAGATTGGCGCGCCGGACGTCGAGCGGATCACGAGCGAGGCTGATGGCGATGTGGTCCATCAGCCGTTCGGCGAAGAGCGTGCCCTCGGCAAGGCCAGCGCCGCGGATCATGGTGCCGGGCGCGTTGTGCGAACGCATGCGGCGCGAGAGAATGCTGAGGGCGGGGAAGTAGTAGGCGTTGTCCGCCGACAAGACCGTCCGATCGTTCGTCTCGACGGAGAAGTCGACACCGGAACCGCTGCGAGCAGCGAAGGTCACGTTGACGCCGTTGACGAGGCCGGATTCATTGATGCCGGCCGTGTAGTCGATCTTCATGCTCTGGCGTTTGCCGCCGGTTGCAACGCCTTCGGCGTGATCGAGGCGGAGTTTGCAGGGCCGCGCCGTTCGCCAGGCGGCGAGCGCGGCGATAGCGGCCCATTGCACCGCACCCGAACGGCGGCCGCCGAAGCCGCCTCCGACGCGGCGAACCTCCACAGTCACGGCGTTGGTCGAGAGTTCGAGCATCTCGGCAATCACCTGCTGCACCAGGGCCGGGTCTTCGGCGGCGGTGATGATGTGCAGGCCACCGCCTTCGGAAGGGATGGCGAGGGAGACGTGCGGCTCGAGGAAGAAATGGTCCTGTCCGCCGACCCGGATCTGTCCCATCAGCTTGCGGTCGCAGCGTTTGATTTCCTCATCGGCTTCGCCACGAAGAAGGCCATAGTCGCCCAGCAGCGTGGCGTTGGTGGCGAGCGCGTCATCGAGGTCAGTGGTCGGCAATGCGGACGTCGTTGAGATCTCGGCAAGCGCGACGGCATCTCTCGCGGCCTGCCGGCTTCGACCGACGACGGCGAACAGCGCCTGCTTGTGGAACTCTATATCCCCGGCCGAGATAATCGGCTGATCTTGCGTCCGCTCCGGGCTTGCATCGTTCAGCCCGGGAATATCCCTGGCCGTCAGCGTGAAGACGACGTCATGCGCAGAAGCCACCGCTTCGAGATCGAGCTTGGTGATTTCGCCCGCGGCGATCGGCGAGAGGCCGACGGCGACGTGCAGCGTGCCGGCAAGGTCCGGTATGTCGTCGGCAAAGGTCGCCTGCCCCGCAACGTGATGAATGGCCGCCTCGTCGGGAACGGAGATCCGGATCGCCTTGGTGCGCGAAGCGAGGCGCTGCAGATCATCCTGCAACATCGCTCGCCTCCCTGAAACCACGCAACCGGGTACGCCGGTCCGTGGTGCCTCCGATCTCGATCAGCGCCTTGCCGAGCAGCGCCTGGGCGGTGTCGGCGCGATAGCGGCCGGAGGTGCGATGCACGGGGGTGTCTGCGAAGTCGTCACGGAGGGCGGAAAACGCCTTCGGCCAAACGGAGCGATCGAGCGGGCTGGCTCCGGCAAGAGCCGCCTCCGCGGTCGGAGCGCGCCTCGGCCCTAACGACAAACCGGCGAAGGCAAGACGGGCCTCGTCAATTCGATCCTCTTCGTCGAGCGTGAGATAGAACGCGCCGGAGACGACCGAGCGGGCGAAGTCGGCGCGACGACCGACCTTGTAGGCTCTGAACAAGGCGCTGGGTCGGGGACGCCGGATGTCGATCTCGATGAGGAGATCGCCCGGCTCGGTCTCCACCGTGCCATCGCTGCGATAGAGCGCATCGACGCTGATGCTGCGCCTTTCGCCGCCGCGGCGGAAGCTGAGGTCCGCACCCAGCGCGATGAGCGCCACGGCCAGGTCGCTGGCGCTGCCGGCGAACAGGCTGCCGCCGATCGTTGTTACGGCACGAAGTTGCGGGCTGCCGATGCCCTGGATCAGCGTGCGCAGATCTGGGTCGATGGCGGCAAGCACCGGTTCGGCCTCAGCAAGCGTCACCGCCGCGCCGAGCGTCAGGACTGTCTCCGCGTCATCGATACGGCGTAGCTCCGGGATCCGCGACAGGAGGATCGCGCGCTGCCGGCGCTCCGTTCCCGACGCGGTGTAAGTGCCACCAGCGATCAACGCCGCATCGGGTTTCTCCTCCATGAGGGCCGCGGCCGCATCGAGGGTCGCCGGGGCGGCGAAAAAAGCGTCGTCGTCGCCGATCCGGATGTCCTGGCCATCGCTCAACGCCGCAAGCGCTTTCGTCGTCGCCTGTCGTGCGGCTTCATGGCGGGTGGGGCGGCGCTCGTCGCCGGCGCGGACGCCTGCATTGATAATCGGACGGTATCCGGTGCAACGACAGAGATTGCCCTGGATGGCGGCGCGGGCGTCCGCTTCGCCGATGTCGTCGTCGGTGGCGTGGTAGAGAGCGAAAAGGCTCATCGCCATGCCGGGCGTGCAGAAGCCGCATTGCGTTGCGTGCTCCTCGACCAGCGCCTGCTGGACCGGATGGAGCGTGCCGTCATCCTCCGCAATGTCTTCGATGGTAATGACTTCGCAGCCATCGACCTGAGCGACGAGCAGCGCGCAGGCGTTCATCGCCTCATAAACGAGACGACCGCCACGAAGACGGCCAATGACGACCGTACAAGCGCCGCAGGCGCCCTCCTCGCAGCTGGCCTTGGTGCCCGTGGCTCGCTCGACCAGGCGGAGGTAGTCGAGCACCGTCAGGTTCGGGCGAATATCGCGCAGCTCGACGACGCGCCCATTGCGGAGGAAGCGGACGCTCGCCCGCATTCAGGCCTCCGTCGGGGAAGGCCGGTCGCTTTCGGGCGTCTCAATGAAAACGCGCACACCACGAGACACGGGTACATTCCTCTGCGGCAACGGTCGGAGCGCGCTAGCCATCGCGCCTATCGCGCGTCGCCGGCCGCCCGTCACCATGAATAAGGCCGACGGGCCATTCAACGCAAAAAGCGTTCCTGCCGCGTTACCCGGCCGCGCGCTCCTTGCGGCGCGCGCGATTCCTCTTGGCGATGACATTGAGGAGCTCGACAACGGCCGAAAATGCCATGGCGCTGTAGAGATAGGCGCGCGGAATGTGGAAGCCGAGCCCGTCGGCCACAAGCGCCGCGCCGATCATGAAGAGGAAGGACAGGGCCAGCATCTTCGTCGTCGGGTGGGCATGGATGAACGAGGCGATGGGCCCGGACGCGACATACATCACCGCCATGGCGATGATAACGGCGGCGATCATGACGCCGACCTCCTCGGCAATGCCGATCGCCGTGATGATCGAATCGATCGAGAAGACCAGGTCGAAGACCACAATCTGAGCGACGATGGCGCCAAAGGCGACAACCGCTGCGTTCTGCGACCCCTCCTCCCCGCCCTCGACGTCCTTGTGGATCTCGAGGGTTGCCTTCACGAGGAGGAACAGGCCGCCGGCCAGCAAGATGAGGTCGCGCCAGGAAAACTCGTGCCCGAATGCCGTGAAGAGCGGCGTCGTCAGCCTGATCAGCCAGCTCAGCAGCACGAGGAACATGACGCGGAAGACCAGCGCCAGGGCCAATCCGACCTGCCGCGCGCGCTTCGCCTTCTCCGGCGGCAGTCGTCCGACGATGACGGAGATGAAGACGATGTTGTCGATGCCGAGGACGATCTCAAGCACCGTCAGGGTGGCAAGGCTCGCCCAGATGCCTGGGTCGGCGATCCACTCAAAGCTCATGCGTGCTCCTTCGAATCGGGGCGCGTTTCGCGGCCAGTGTCGGGTTGCGCTCGTCGAGTGACAAGCGTCGGCAAAGCTCTTCCAGTGACTTAGCCATATCGCCCGCGCTACAATTCGCGGCGTCTCGTCTGGGAGGGGCTTTCGGATGACTGAGTTCACGCCTTTGTCCGCCACCATCGGCGGCGTCTTGATCGGCCTATCGGCGGGCCTTCTTTGGATTACCAACGGCCGAACCGCCGGCGTATCCGGCATCTTCGGCCGCGTGCTGCCGTTCCGGCGCGATGACTTCGACTGGCGGCTGGCCTTCCTGGTCGCCTTGCCGCTCGGTGCCATTCTCGGTTCATGGCTCGGCCCGAAACTCCTTTCGGAGATCAGCGATGCGCGACCAGTCATGTCGATTGCGCCCTGGTTGGCGATCGTTGCCGGCCTGCTTGTGGGCGCCGGCACACGGCTGGGCAATGGCTGCACCTCGGGCCACGGCATCTGCGGGCTGGCGCGCTTTTCGAAGCGGTCTGCCGTTGGCGTCGTGACGTTCATGGTGACGGCGATGATCACCGTCTTCGTCGTGAGGCACGTCCTATGACCCGTCGCAATTTCTGGACCCTCGCCGCTGCGGTGGGATCGGGCCTCATCTTCGGCATCGGGCTGGCGGTCTCCCGCATGACCGACCCGGAGAAGGTCAAGAGCTTCCTCGATGTCGCCGCCATCGGCGACGGCACCTGGGATCCGAGCCTCGCCTTTGTCATGGGTGGCGGACTGCTTGTCGCGATGGTGTTCTTCCGGCTGTCGCGGCCGATGCGGAAGCCGTTGATCACCGTGTCGTTTTCCTGGCCGAACAAGCTCAATATCGACCGCCCGCTGCTCATCGGTTCGGCCCTTTTCGGCGTCGGCTGGGGCCTGTCGGGCCTTTGCCCCGGGCCGGCAATCGCCGTGCTTGGACTGGCGCCCGATCAGATTGCCTTGTTCGTCGTTGCGATGTTGGTGGGGTCCTGGGCAACCTCTGTCGTGCTCAACGAACAGGCGACGCGGGCTTCCATGGCAGGTTCCTCCCTGTGAGCGTAGCGGTACGTCAGCGACGGTTGGGGAGCGACGCGTGACGAAGGCGGCCACGAGGTCCGAGATCGTCATCGTCGGGGGCGGCCTTGCCGGCCTCCTAGCGGCTTGCCGCCTCGCAGAAACCGGACGGTCCGTGGCACTGCTTTCGCCCCCGCGCGGCCCCGACCGGAGGACGACCGCCCTTCTCGGGGCGTCGATCGACGCGCTTCGCATTGCCGGCGTTTGGGGCAGCGTTGCGGCGCAATCGCAGCCGCTCCGGTCGATCCGGATCGTCGATGCGACGGGCAGGCTGGTTCGCGCTCCTGAGGTGCGCTTCGACGCCACCGAGATGGATCGCGAGGCGTTTGGCTACAATGTGCCGAACGAGCCGCTACTTGCCGCCCTGGAGGAGACGGCGGACCGCTCGGGCGTGATGCGGCGCGCCGTCAAGGCAGAGGCGATCCACCGCGATAGCGATGGGGTCTCCGTTGAGACCGACGCGGGAGAAACCGTACAGGCCCGCCTTCTGGTCGCCGCCGACGGCCAGAACTCCGCGTGCCGGGCAGCTGCCGGCATCCGCATGGACATCCGGCCAACCGGCCAGACCGCGCTCGTCTGCAATTTCAGCCACACGCTGCCGCATGACGACGTGTCGACCGAGTTCCACACCGAGGCTGGCCCGTTCACGCTTGTGCCGCTAGCCGAAGGCCGCTCGTCGCTCGTCTGGGTGACCAGCGCGGCCGAAGCCCAGCTTCTGGTCCGGGTCTCGACCGAAAAGCTCGGCGAAGCGATCGAGCGCAAATCTCAGTCGATCCTCGGCCGTGTCACGGTCGACAGTCCGGCGCAGCTGTTCGCACTGAAGTCGGGCGAGGCCCAGCATTTGTCTGCCGCGCGGTTGGTGCTCATCGGCGAGGCTGGCCATGTGCTGCCACCCATCGCGGCCCAAGGCTTCAATCTCACTATCCGCGATATCGATGCGCTGGCGGGCTTGGTGGCGAGGCACGGCGACGATTGCGGCGGCTCTGGCGTCACCGAGGCTTTCGATCGGGCCCGCCGCGGTGATGTGGAGTTACGGCGTCTCTCGGTTGATCTCATCAATCGATCGCTGATGTCGGATCTGCTGCCGGCACAGTTGGCCAGGGGCGCCGGCCTCTTCGCGCTCGCGCGTTCGGGGCCGCTGCGCCGCCTGGCAATGGGCGTCGGCCTCGGCGGCTAGTCTGCCGAAACGAACGGATCTGCCGGGATCACGCCTTGGACCGTCAGCGCGATGAGCGCTGTGATGGTGACGAACGAGATGATGAGCCCGGTGACTGCGACCGGGTCGGTGGCGTCGCTCTCTGGCCCGCCGCGCCCAATGGCCGCGGTCTCGAAAGCCGGCGGCAGGGCCGCCAGAAAGACGGCCGAGAACATCCAAACAGGGCTGAGATCGGCTACCCAGCCAAGGAGAAGATAGACGATCGCCGGGTGCAGGAAGAGCTTCACCAGCAGCGCGCCGGAGAACTGCAGCTTCGGCTGAGGGCCCTTGCTCCTGCGGTGAGCCATGACGGCGAGGCCGAGCCCGATAAGCCCGAGCGGCGCAGCGGCCGATCCAAGCAGCGTGAAGGCGTCGTCGACACCGGCGGGAAGATCGACCGAGAGCATCGAGACGATGACCCCCGCCACCACCGCCCACAGCGTCGTCTGGCGAACAATGCCCCGGCCGATGTTCTGACGTACCTCCCGGAAGGAAGGACGCTCCCGCCCGCCGATGGCCCAAAGAACCGGCAACAGAACGCGAATGATGATGCCGTCCCAGAACAGGATCAGCGCCATGAGAACGCCGGCTGCGGGGCCAAAGGCCGGAAGAACGAGCGCCGGACCGAGATGGGCGATGGCCCCATGGGAGCCGTAGGCGCCCGCTAGGCCCGCCGCGTGGATATCGCCATGGCTGCGCAGGGCGGCAATCGTGAAGCCAATGGCAAAAGCACAATAAGTTCCGAATGCTACCGTGAAATAATAAGATAGATTGGTAGCTTCGCTCAGTGGGGCCGTTGCCACCAGCTGGAACAGCAGGGCCGGCAGAGCCAGCTTCAGCAGGAGCCAGTCGACCACGTGCCGCCCGGTGCTGACCATGATCGGGGATAGCCCCGCCACGGCGCCAAGGACGATAAGCGCAAACAAGGGAACGACCAGGGTGACGATCTCGGTCATTCCGCGGCCCGCCTCCCCCTCGCTCGGCCGTCCCCGGCAGGATCATTTCGCCCCGCGATGAGGCCTCGAGCGACGGCCATCAGGTCAGATTGACAGCCGGCCTCCGGTCGTTGTCTCTTTGCGGCGTTGGGGCGGTGTAGCCGTTGGAGTCCGCGCATGAAACGCATACGTGCCGCGAAATATCAGATCGGCCAAGTCGTGCGCCACCGCGTCTTCCCGTTCCGTGGCGTCGTGTTCGACGTCGATCCCGTGTTTGACAACACCGAAGAATGGTGGCTGGCCATCCCGGAGGACATCCGGCCGTCAAAGGACCAGCCCTTCTACCATTTGTTCGCCGAGAACGACGAGAGCGAGTACATCGCCTATGTGTCGGAGCAGAACCTCCTCCCCGACACATCAGAGGAGCCGCTTCGGCATCCGCAGATCAACGAGTTCTTCACAGGCCGGGACGGGCCCGTTTTCAGGGCCCGTGACTTCGACCTCAACTGAGCACTACGGCCCGGCAGGCGCCGGCGTGGTGGTCAGCTGATTCTGCTGATCAATCAGCTGCTGACGCGTATCGTTGAGACGATCCTGGAGCGCCTGGTTCAGCGTGTCCTGCTGAGCCTGCGCCGCGTCCGGCGTCAAACCCGGCCCGTCATAGGCGGCAGTAAAGCCTATGAGGGAAACCGGGATCGGCACCTCTCGCGTGCCAGCCGTCTGATCCGGGACAGTGACAGTCATCGTCAGCTGGCCGCCAGCCTTCAGCGCGCTGATGAAGGCGGGAGGAACGTTGTCTTCTGCGATGCAAATCTGCGGATCGCAAAGCCGGAACGGAACGTGCGAAGCGTCGCCGCCGTCGATGCTCAAGGCGAGACCCGGGTCGAGGAAGACGCCCGCGGTGCTGGGAACCCACACGCTGAGCAGGATCGTATTGGGATCGGACACCAGATAGCTGAATGATATCTGGGCGATGATCGTGGTCGTGTTGGCGAACAACCGGAAGTAGACCGCGCAGCCTTCCTGGTTGGTGGTCGGATCAGGGTTGCAGACCTTGGTCCAATGCTGGAGGTCCTCAACGTTCGCTCCCGCCGCATCGCCTGCGGCGGCCTGTGCCAGCGAGGCCGTTGGTGCCAATACGAGGCCGGCCACAATTGTGAGCGCGCGCCAGCTAAGCCGTTTTGCCGTTCGATCAATCATACTTGGAGACATCCTTCGGATGGTTCGTTGTGGTCGTGTCGGCATTCGGCCCGTCGCTTAAGCACAGCCGGAATGCGCTCGATGTTGGTAGCTCCCCGCGGTCATGCTTAGAGCGAAACGCAATTGGATTCCAGGTGATTTCCGTGGTTAGGCCGCTGCCTTTGCAGCCTTCTGCGCCAGCCGGGCCAGTTGCGCCATCAACACGGCGGAACCGGCAAGGCGATCCTCCGCCCGCTCCCAGTCACGGATGACGACAATCTTCTGATCCGGCCGCAATTTGGCAAGGCTCCCTTGCTCGGAAATCCAACCGACGAGGCCTGCCGGATCGGGAAAGGTGTTGTTTCGCAAGGTGATAACGGCCCCGCGCGGACCCGCGTCGATCTTCTCGACATTGGCGACGCGGCACAGCGCCTTGATGAGGAGGACCTTCAGCAGGTGCTCCACCTCCTCCGGCAGCGGTCCGAAACGGTCGATCAGCTCGGCGCCGAAGGCGTCGATGGATGCCGCATCGTCCAGGTCCGCGAGACGGCGGTATAGCGTCATGCGAAGCTGTAAGTCCGGAACGTAACCATCTGGAATCATGACCGGAGCGCCTATGGCGATCTGCGGCGACCAGCGGCCGTCCTCGGTAGCCTCGCCGCCTTCACGCAGCGAAGCGACGGCTTCCTCGAGCATCTGCTGGTAGAGCTCGTAGCCGACCTCCTGGATGTGGCCCGACTGTTCCTCGCCGAGGAGGTTGCCTGCGCCGCGGATATCGAGGTCATGGCTGGCAAGCTGGAAGCCCGCGCCAAGCGAATCGAGTGACTGCAAAACCTTCAGGCGCCGCTCCGCGCCGACGGTCAGCGACCGGTCGGCCGGCACCGTGAAGAGGGCATAGGCGCGCGCCTTGGAGCGCCCTACCCGGCCACGCAGCTGATAGAGCTGGCCAAGGCCGAACATGTCGGCCCGGTGGACGATGAGCGTATTGGCGGTCGGGATGTCGAGGCCGGACTCGACGATCGTGGTCGACAGCAGGACATCATAGGCGCCCTCATAGAAGGCGCTCATGATGTCGTCGAGCTGGGCCGGTGGCATCTGACCGTGGGCGACGGCGACCTTCACTTCCGGCACATGCTCGTCGAGGAAGGTCTTGGCTTCGTCGAGATCGGAGATGCGCGGGCACACATAGAAGGCCTGACCGCCGCGATAGCGCTCGCGCAGGAGCGCCTCGCGAATGACGAGCGGATCGAAGGGCGACACGAACGTCCTGACCGCCAGACGATCAATCGGCGGTGTCGTGATCATTGACAGCTCGCGGACACCGGTGAGCGCCAGTTGCAGCGTGCGCGGAATTGGCGTCGCCGACAGCGTGAGTACGTGGACGTCGGCGCGGATCTCCTTCAGCCGTTCCTTATGCTTCACGCCGAAATGCTGCTCCTCATCGACGATGAGGAGGCCCAGGTCCTTGAATTCGATGGCCTTGCCGAGAAGCGCGTGCGTGCCGATGACGATGTCGACAGTACCGTCTTTGAGGCCATTCTTGGTGGCCTCGAGTTCCCTGGCGGAGACAAGGCGCGAGGCATGGCCGATGCGGATCGGGAACTGGGCGAATCGTTCCGTGAAGGTCTTGGCGTGCTGACGCGCCAGCAGGGTCGTGGGCACCACGACGGCAACCTGATGGCCGCTCAGCGCCGTGACGAAGGCGGCACGAAGGGCGACTTCCGTCTTGCCGAAGCCGACATCACCGCAGACGAGACGATCCATCGGCCGGCCGGATGTGAGGTCATCCAGGGCCGCTTCGATAGCGGAGAGCTGATCGTCCGTCTCCTCATAGGGGAAGCGGGCGCGGAACTCGTCGTAAAGGCCCTCCGGCGGGGTCATCACGGGCGCCTTCCGCAACATCCGGGCGGCGGCGACCTTGATGAGCTGGTCGGCCATCTCGCGGATGCGCTTCTTCATGCGCGCCCGGCGGTTCTGCCAGGCGACGCCGCCGAGCCGGTCTAGCTGGGCTTCAGCGTCCTCCGAGCCGTAGCGCGAGAGAAGGTCGATGTTCTCGACCGGGAGGTAAAGCCGGTCACCGCCGGCATATTCGATCTCCAGGCAATCATGCGGCGCGCCGGCGGCCTCGATGGTGGCAAGGCCGGTGAAACGGCCTATTCCGTGGTCGACATGGACGACGAGGTCGCCCTTGGCGAGGCTCGCAACCTCGCGGAGATAGTCGGCCCCGCGCGCCTTCCGGCGCGGACGAACGAGGCGATCGCCGAGGACATCCTGTTCGCCGATGATGGCGATGTCGCTCGTCTCGAAGCCGGTTTCGACAGGCAGAGTCGTCAGGGCAACGATATCGTCGGGCAGTGCCAACACGTCTGGCCAACTGGCGGCCGGTTTCAGCTTGGTGAGGCCACGGTCGACGAGAACCTGTCCCATGCGGTCGCGGGAACCGTCGCTCCAGCACGCGACGGCGACACGCTTGCCGCTCTTGACCAAGCGCCGCGCGTGCTCGATCAGCGCGTCGAACACATTGGTGCCTTCGGCGCTCCGCTCCGCGGCAAAGGTTCGGCCATGCCGGCCGCCGAGGTCGATGGCATCGGCGTCTGGGCTGACGAAGGGCGACAGCAGCACGCGGGGCGCAGCATCGAGGCGGGCCGTCCATTCGTCCTGCTCGAGATAAAGGAGACCCGGCGGCACCGGCTTGTACGGCACGCTGTGGCCGTCGGACGGTCCTTCCAGCGCCTCCTGGCGCGCCTTGTAGTGATCGTCGATGTCGCGGAGCCTTTCGGCGACGGCGTCGTCCACGAGGTGATCGATGATCAGCGGCGAGCCCCCGACATAGTCGAAGAAGGTTGCCATACCGTCGCTGAAGAGCGGCAGCCAGTGCTCCATGCCGGGGCTGCGGCGCCCTTCCGTCACGGATTGATAGAGAAGATCGGTCCGCTCGGCGGCGCCGAACAGCTCCACATACTGGGTGCGGAACCGCTCGATTGATGCCTCGTCGAGCACCATCTCGCTGGTGGCGACAAGGTCAAAGCGGTGCAGTTGGCTGGTTGAGCGCTGCGTCTCGGGATCGAAACGGCGAACCGATTCCAGCGTGTCGCCGAAGAAATCGAGCCGGAGCGGCAGCGGTTGCCCGGCCGGATAGAGGTCGAGGATGCCGCCGCGTACGGCGTATTCGCCGGCCTCGCGGACGGTCGAAGACCGGAAGAAGCCGTGGCCTTCGAGCCAGGCGACGATGTCGTCCATGTCGATGCGGTTGCCGCCGGCGAGGTGCATCGCTCCCGCGGCGACCCGCTCATGGGTTGGCACGCGCTGCAGGGCGGCGTTGACCGTGGCGATGACGACCCCTGCCGTCCTGGCTTCGGGTTCGGCAGCAAGCCGCGACAGCGTCGCCATGCGGCGCGCGACAATGGCCGGATGGGGAGAGACGCGGTCGTAAGGCATGCAGTCCCAGGCCGGGAACGACAGTATCTCAAGGTCCGGCGCGAAATAGCGGATCGCGGTTTCCAGCTCGGCGGCCCGATTGCCGTCGCGTGCGAGCACGGCAACGCGACCGCGCCCGTTTGCGTCTGCGATATGCGCCAGATCGGCGATCACCTTGGCGTCGAAGCCGTCAGGAACGCCGACCAGACGGGTCAAGTCACGGTCGAGGATGTGCGTCAGGTCGGGGAGTTTGGCGATGCGGTTCACGGGAGCCTGCGCGTGGATGAGGGCATGGGTGATGGCGCCGGTGTGCTTTCAGCGTATTGCTGAACGTCCGCCGACGGCCAAGATGTTCCGGATGGGCTGATATAGCGCCGAGGCGCGATTCTGTCAGCCTGCCGAGCAAAGGGCGGGCAACAGGTCGCGGGTTTCCTTGTCGGACGCTATGTTGGGACATGCGCCCCGCGATCCTCAACGCCCTCTTCGCCGATGTGACGACGCTCGATGCGGTCGGGCCAAAGATTGGTGCGTTGATGGCCAGGCTGGTCGGGAGCGACGAGGAGCCGCCGCGCGTCGCCGATCTCCTCTTCCATCTGCCGGTCGCGGTGATCGACCGGTCGAAGCGCCGGCTGATCGCGGACGCCCCGAACGGGGCAATCACAACCATGAAGGTGCGGGTCGACCGCCATAAGCCGACGCCGGGCCGGGCGTCGCGGGCGCCTTATCGCATCTTCGTCCACGACGATTCGGGCGAACTGGCGCTGGTCTACTTCCACGCCAATCGATCCTGGCTGGAACGCAGCTACCCGGTGGGCGAAACAGTCTATGTCAGCGGCGAGGTCGAATGGTTCAACGGCCGGCCGCAGATGGTCCATCCCGACTATGTCGTCACCGAGCGCGACGTCGCGGAGTTGCCGCTGTTCGAGCCGGTCTATCCGCTCACGGCGGGCCTCGCGAAGAAGACGCTTCTGAAGGCGATCGCCAGCGCCTTGGAGGCGGTGCCGAAGCTGCCGGAATGGGCGCCGGGGCAACGGATGAAAACGACCGTCTGGCCGAGTTTCGCCACGTCCCTTGCGAAGGCGCACCACCCTGAATCCGCAGCCGATCTCGACCCGACGAACCCGGCGCGGGCGCGGCTCGCCTATGACGAGCTTTTCGCAGACCAACTCGCTCTCGCGCTGACCCGGGCGCATATGCGCCGCAGCCCCGGCAAGGCAAGGCCGCCGACGCATGAGGTGGCCCAGCGGCTGCGCGCCGCCCTGCCCTTCAAGCTCACCACGGATCAGGAGCGCGCCATTGTCGAGGTCAATGAAGACCTCGCCAAGCCGCAGCGGATGCTGCGACTGCTGCAGGGCGACGTCGGCTCGGGCAAAACAGTCGTCGCGCTGCTCGCCATGGCGACGGCGATCGAGGCCGGCGCGCAGGCGGCGCTGATGGCGCCGACGGAGATCCTGGCGCGGCAGCATGAAGCGACGATCCGGCCAATCGCCGAAGCCGCGGGCCTCCGGGTGGCGATCCTCACAGGCCGCGAGAATCGCAGGGACCGCGACCGCGTCCTGACCGACCTTGCCGGGAGCCCGGACGATGATCTCCTTGGTGGGAGCCGCGGCATCGACATTCTCATTGGCACGCATGCGCTGTTTCAGGAGAGCGTGCGCTTCCGCGACCTTGGCCTTGCGGTGATCGACGAGCAGCATCGCTTCGGCGTGCAGCAACGCCTGGCGCTCGCCGCCAAGGGCGATGCCACCGACATCCTCGTCATGACGGCAACCCCGATCCCGCGTTCGCTTGTGCTAACGGCGTTCGGCGACATGGACGTGTCGCAGCTGCGGGAGAAGCCGGCGGGCCGAAAACGGGTCGAGACGCGCGGCGTATCGATGGACCGGATGGACGAGGTGGTCGCTCGTTTGAAGGCAGCCGTCGACGGCGGCGACAAGGTGTTCTGGGTCTGCCCGCTGGTCGAGGATTCGGAGGAATCGAACCTCACCTCGGCGGAAAGCCGGGCGGCGATGCTGACCAAGGCACTCCGCACGGATGTCGGGCTGGTGCATGGCCGCATGGCGGCGGCCGACAAGGACGCGGTGATGGCGCGGTTCCGCTCCGGCGACGTGCCGATCCTCGTCGCCACGACGGTGATCGAGGTCGGCGTCGACGTTCCGGACGCCTCGATCATGGTGATCGAACATGCCGAGCGTTTCGGCCTCGCCCAGTTGCACCAGCTGCGTGGCCGCGTCGGGCGCGGCGACAAGCAGGCGACCTGCCTCCTCCTCTACAAGCCGCCGCTGAGCGAAACCGCCAAGGCGCGGCTCAACATCCTGCGCGAGAGCGATGACGGCTTTCTCATCGCGGAGGAGGATTTGCGCCTGCGCGGCGGCGGCGAACTCCTCGGGACCCGCCAATCCGGTATGCCCGGATTCCGCCTCGCCAACCTCGAATATCACCAGCCGATCATGGAGATGGCGCGGGAGGACGCTCGGGCGCTGGTGAAGGCGAACGCCGATCTCGAGGGTACGGAAGGCGATGCGATCCGCGCGCTCCTTTATCTCTTCGGCCGCGATGCCGCGATCCGACTGCTGCGGGCGGGCTGACGATGCACGTCGAGCCGATGACCGGCCCGGACATCGAAGCCGTCACGAATTTGGCGGTGCAGCTCGGATATCCGGTCGCGGCTGCGATCGTCGCGGAACGATTTGCCCAGATCACGGCGGAGGTAGCCCATGGCCTGTTCGTGGCCAGGGCGGACGACGGTAGGGTCATCGGCTGGGTCCACGTTCACCGCGACCCGGCGTCCCTTCTCACAGAGGAGCGCGCCGTGATTGGGGCCCTCATCGTCGAAGACGGCCAGCGCGGTCAGGGGATCGGCAAGCTGCTTCTAGAGCGCGCGGAGGACTGGGCTAGGCAACAGGGGATCGGCCGGATTCGTGTCGGCTCGAATGTCCTGCGGACTGGCGCGCGCCGCTTCTACGAACGCGAGGGCTATCGCGTGGAGAAGTCCTGGAACGTGTTCGTCAAGGACCTCGCCTAGCGTCAGAAGCCTAGCCACGTCCGGATCGGGTTCTCAGGGTCGAGGAGAAGCCGGATGGCGAGCGCGACGCTGACGAGGACGAGCAGCGGCTTGATGATCCGCGCGCCGTGGCGCATCGCCAGCGCGGACCCCAGTCGGGCGCCGATGAGCTGCATCACGCCCATGATCAGTCCGACCTTCCAGACGACCGCATTGACGGCGGCGAAGACAATGAACGCACCGACATTGGAGCCGAAGTTCAGGAGCTTCGTGTGCGCCGTCGCCTTGAGGATGCCGAAGCCGGCGAGGCCAACATAGGCGAGCATGAAGAACGAACCGGTGCCCGGGCCGAACAGGCCGTCATAGAAGCCGATGGCCGGAGGGACGGTGAGAAGGAAGACCGTCGGGCCGATGCGCTCGGCGCGGTCGATATCGCTCAGCCTCGGCTTGATTGCGAAATAGACGGCGATGCCGATGAGCAGGATCGGCAGGATGGCCTGCAGAATCTCGCCCGGCGCGATGCTTGCCACGGCAGCGCCAAGGCCGGCGCCGACGAAGGAGAGCGTCGCCGCCGGCAATTGCCGGCTCAGGTCGACATGGCCCTTGCGCGCGTAGGCGTAGCTCGCCGTGCCGCTGCCGAAGAGCGCCTGCAGCTTGTTGGTGCCGAGAGCCTCGACCGGGCCAAGGCCGGCCAGCAACAGCGCCGGCACGGTGATCAGCCCGCCTCCTCCCGCGATGGAATCTATGAAGCCGGCGACGAAGCCGGCGAGTGCGAGAAGGACGATCGTTTCGGTGGCGAGATCAACCATGGCGGCGTGTCATACGCCGCCGGCGGAAATAAGCCGAGTGCCGGGCCTATTCGACCGTCACGGATTTCGCGAGGTTGCGCGGCTGGTCGACATCCGTCCCCATGAAGACGGCGGTGTGATAGGCGAGCAACTGGACCGGGATGGCGTAGACCAACGGCGTGATCGTCGCCGGCATTTCCGGCAGAACGATCGTCCCCATCGTCGCCTTGGGCGCCGCTTCCAGGCCCTTCTCGTCGGTGACGAGGATGATGCGGCCTCCGCGCGCGGCAACCTCCTCCATGTTCGACACGGTCTTGTCGAAGATGCGGTCATAGGGAGCGATGACGATGACCGGCATTTCGGAATCGACCAGCGCGATCGGGCCGTGCTTCAACTCGCCGGCAGCGTAGCCTTCGGCGTGGATGTAGGAGATTTCCTTCAGCTTCAGCGCGCCTTCCAGAGCGATCGGGAAGTTGGTGCCGCGGCCGAGATAGAGAACATCCTTCACCCCGCCGATCTGCGCGGCGAGCACCTCGATCTGCGGCTCCGTCTTGAGCGCCAGCGCCATCATCCGCGGCACTTCGGAAAGCGCGTTGACGAGGTTCTCCTCGTCGGCATCTGACAGGACGCCGCGCGCCTTGCCGGCGGCGACGGCGAGCGACGCCAAAACCGCGAGCTGGCAGGTGAAGGCCTTCGTCGAGGCGACACCGATCTCGGGGCCGGCGAGCGTCGGCAGGAGGACGTCCGAATTCGCGCGCGATCGTCGACTGGTGGACGTTGACGATGGCGCCGATCTTCTGGCCCGCCGCCTTGGCATAACGCAGCGACGCCAGCGTGTCCGCGGTCTCGCCGGACTGCGAGATGACGAGCGAGACGCCGTTGGGGCTCAGCGGCATTTCGCGATAGCGGAACTCGGAGGCGATATCGACGTCGACCGGCAGGCGTGCCAGGCGCTCGAACCAGTATTTGGCGACCAGCGCGGCGTAATAGGCGGTGCCGCAGGCGGTGATCGACAGCCGGTCGAGCGCCGGCGAAATCGATCGCATCCGGGTCGGGCAGCGCGACTTTCCCGGCGGCGAAGTCGAGATAATGCGCCAGCGTGTGGCCGACGACCTCCGGCTGCTCGGCGATCTCCTTCGCCATGAAGTGGCGATAGTTGCCCTTGTCGACGAGGAGGCCCGCGGCCGGCGTCGCGACGGCCGGGCGGACGACTTCCTCGTTCGCCTCGTCGTAGATCGTCACGGCGTTGTGGGTCAGCACCGCCCAGTCGCCGTCTTCGAGATAGATGACGCGGTTGGTGAAAGGCGCGAGCGCGATCGCGTCGGAGCCGGCGAACATTTCGCCCTGGCCGAGGCCGATGGCGAGCGGGCTGCCGCGCCGGGCGACGATCATCAGATCGTCGTCGCCATCGAAGATCGCGGCTAGGGCGAAGGCGCCCTGCAGCTTGGCAAGCGTTATGCGCATCGCATCGACCGGCGTCGCACCTCGGTCGATCTCGATGGTCATCAGATGCGCGATGACTTCCGTGTCGGTATCGCTGGCGAGCTTGCGGCCAGCGGCCTCCACCTCCGCGCGCAACTCCCGGAAATTCTCGATGATGCCGTTATGGACGATGGCAACGCGCTCGGTGGCGTGTGGATGGGCGTTGCCTTCGGTTGGCGCGCCGTGGGTCGCCCAGCGGGTGTGGCCGATGCCGGTGCTGCCTTTGAGCGGTTCGGAAGCGAGGCGATCGGCGAGATTCTGCAGCTTGCCTTCGGCACGGCGGCGCCGGATGTGGCTGTCGTTCAGCGTGGCGATGCCGGCCGAGTCATAGCCGCGATATTCGAGGCGGCGCAGCGCATCCACCAGCCGCGGCGCCGCGTCCGAACTCCCCAATATTCCGACAATCCCGCACATCGTCCGGTCAGTGCTCCTATCCGCGCTTGGTCGAGGCTGCGATTGACCTCATCGGCGCGGCGAAAACAGGGCCACCCTAGGGTGAATCCGTGTCCAACCTATTGACGCGACTTGAACCGTTCGACCCAGCCCGGCTTGTTCACCTGGCGCCCGCGCGCCACGGCCAGAGCGCCCTCCTCGACGTCTTCGGTGATGACGCTGCCCGATGCGACATAAGCGTTGTCGCCGATCTTCACCGGAGCCACGAGCGCGCTGTTGGAACCGATGAAGGTCGAAGCGCCGATCTCGGTCCGATATTTGGCTTGGCCGTCATAGTTACAAGTGATCGTCCCGGCGCCGATATTGGTCGCCGGGCCGACCGAGGCGTCGCCGATATAGCTGAGGTGGTTGACCTTGGCGCCCTCGCCAATCACGGCGTTCTTCACCTCGCAGAAATTGCCGACCTTCGCGTGCTCGCCGATATCCGCGCCTGGGCGCAGGCGGGCAAAAGGCCCGATCGAGGCGCCGGCGGCGATATGCGCTCCCTCCAAATGGCAGAACGAATGGATCACGGCCTCATCGTCGACGACGACGCCTGGGCCGAAGACGACATTGGGCTCGATGACGACATCGCGGCCGACGACGGTATCGTGGGCAAAGAAGACGGTCTCAGGCGCAACGAGGCCGGCGCCATCGGCCATCGCCGCTTGCCGGCGGTTCTGCTGCCACAGGCGTTCGACCTCGGCGAGCTCGGCGCGCGTGTTGACGCCTCGCACCTCGTCTTCGCTGGCCTCGACGGCGACGACCAGCTCGCCGTCGGCATTGGCGATTTCCACGGCATCGGTGAGGTAATATTCGCCCTTGGCATTGTCGGCTTCGATGCGATCGAGGATCGACAGCAGCGTATCGCCTCGAAAGCCCATGACGCCGGCATTGCAGAGGCGAATACGACGTTCGGCCGGTGTCGCCTCCTTGTCTTCACGGATGGCGCGCAGCGTCCCATTTTCGATGATCAGGCGGCCGTAGCCGGTCGGATCGACGGCCGTGAAGCCCAGCACGACAACGGCGGCGCCGTTGCGAAGGGCGCGGCACATGCGCTTCAGCGTGTCGCCACTGATGAGCGGCGTATCGCCGTAGAGGACAAGCACGTCGTCTGCCGGGCGCTCGAGCGCGGCGCGGGCGGCGAGGACGGCGTGGGCGGTGCCGAGGCGCTCGGCCTGCGTGAATGTATGCGCGCCGCCGTCATGCTCGGTGACCAGCGCCTCAATGTCATCCGCACCGGGCGCCGTGACCACGGCGATATGGACCGGGCTCACCACGGAAGTGGCGTTGAGAACGTGGCCGAGCATCGGCAATCCAGCCACCTTGTGCATCACCTTGGAATGCGATGACTTCATCCGCGTGCCCTCGCCGGCAGCGAGGACGACGACCTGACACGAGCGCTCGGGCATGGCTTGCTCCAAGGAGAATCAATCAGTTGGTGCCGGTTTGCACCGGCCTTGGGTCCGGATCAAGGCGGGCCGGCAGACGCGGTGAACGGCTAAAGCACCGTCTCTTCCGCGAGGCCGGGGAAGGTCTGCAGCAGCCAGGTCGAGAGCAGCGTCATCTGGCCGAAGATGAAGAGCAGCCCGACAACGACGAGAAAGGCTCCCATCGCCTTCTCGACCTTGCCGAGATGGCGCCGGAATCGGCGCATCAATCCCATGAAAGGGCCGGCAAAGGCGGCCGCAATGAGGAACGGAATGGCGAGGCCCGCCGAGTAGACGGCGAGCAGGGCGGCGCCCTGGCCGACGGTGTCCTCGCTGCCGGCAAGCGCCAGCATCGTGCCGAGCAGCGGGCCGATGCAGGGCGTCCAGCCAAAGGCGAACGCCATGCCGATGAGGAACGGGCCGATCAGTCCGGCGCGCCGTTCCGCGGACCTGGAACCGCGCCTCGCGGTCGAGGAAGGCGATGCGGAAAACGCCAAGGAAGTGCAGGCCCATGCCGATGATGATGATTCCGGCAAGGACCGGGAGCACGGGCTGGCCGAAGATCTGGACCGAGCGGTTGATCTGCTGGATGCCCTTGCCGATGACGCTCGCGCTGGCCCCAGCGAGATGAAGACGACGGAGAAGCCGAGGACAAAGGCGAGCGCAGCGATCATGACGCGGCGGAACACGATCGGCGACTTCATGTTGTCGGTGAGGTCATCGAGCGTCACGCCGGCGATGAAGGTCAGATAGGGCGGCACCAGCGGCAGGACGCATGGCGATACGAAGGAGACGAACCCGGCCCACAGGGCCGCTCCTATTTCGATCCCACCCATTTGAGCAATCTAGCCTATTCCGATCGGCGGAGCCTAGCCGGCGCGCCGCTTATAGGCGCGACCGGGCGCCCGAACGCCTCACCTTTTGTTGAGTCCGGCGGGTGTCATATCGCCGCTTCGATGTCGGCGCGAATGATGACGGCCTCGACCGGATGGAGCTTACCCGGGGATCGGCACGGAACGAAGGCGGCTCTTGGCATAGCGGCCGCCGATGCGTTTCCAGGTGGCGAGGCTGATGAGCGCTTCGCCTGCCGTCGCCGCGGCGCCGAGCTTGGCGGCGACGTTCACTGTGTCGCCCAAGAGCGGTGAAATCGAGGACGTTCGCCCGCCCGATCGAGCCGACGAAAGCCGACGCCGCTGTTGAGGCCGGCGCCCAATTGTACGCCGGCGTCGCCGAGGCGTTCGTCCCTCGCGGCCGCAAAGAGATCGCGGACGGCGGCAAGCGCCCGTGCCGGCATGGTCGGTTCCGGCAACCGAGGGGAAGAACAGCGCCATCACGCCATCGCCGAGGAACTTGTCGACGATGCCGCAATTGTCGTCGATGACCTCAGCCGTGACCCGGTAGAAGCGCTGCAGGAGGTCGCGGAACGCCTCCGCCGAACCATCGTCCGCCATTGCCGCGGAGGCGCGGATATCGGCGAACAGCACGCTGACGTCGATATCGGCGCCGCCGGGATGCGTCTCCAGGCGGGCAAGGCAGGCGCTGCAGACGAGCGGATTGGCTGCGGACTTCCGGTGCGTTGTCAGGCGCGTGGCGATGCCGCCGATGCCTTGGAACGGCGCCGCGCAAATCTTGCAGCGCGGCGGTCCCGGCAGCTGTCGCCAGAACCTCCGCGACCGAGCCACGCTCCGGTCGGCGCCGGACAGGATGTTCTGCCAGTAGGCGGAGCTACCGCCATCCCCGATAATGTTACTCAACCCCGCCGCTGCCCCTCGCGCGCCTTAGCTTTGCCCAGTAGTCCAGGCGCTTCCTGATTTCCCGCTCGAAGCCGCGGTCCGGCGGATCGTAGTAGCGCTGGCGTCCCATTTCTTCAGGAAAATAGTCCTGGCCGGAGAAGGCGTCCGGCGCGTCGTGATCATAGTCGTATCCGGCGCCGTAGCCCTCGTTTCGCATGAGCCGCGTCGGCGCGTTGAGGATGTGCTTTGGCGGCAGCAGCGAGCCGCTCTCCTTGGCGCTTCGCGTCGCCGCACCGAAGGCACGATAGACGGCATTCGATTTCGGCGCCGTCGCCAAATAGACACAGGCCTCGGCAAGAGCGAGTTCGCCTTCCGGGCTGCCGAGAAAATCGAAGGCGTCCTTGGCCGCGTTGGCGATCACGAGCGCCTGTGGGTCGGCAAGGCCGATATCCTCGGTCGCCATGCGCACCAGGCGGCGGCCGAGATAGAGCGGGTCCTCGCCGGCGTCGAGCATACGGGCGAGGTAATAGAGCGCCGCGTCCGGGTCGGAGCCGCGCACGGCCTTATGCAGCGCGGAGATGAGATTGTAGTGGCCGTCCTGGCCCTTGTCGTAGATCGGCGCGCGCTTCTGGACGATTTCAAGAAGCTGCGCCGCATCAAAGACTTCGCCGGGCCGGGCGGCGCGCCAGACCTCCTCGGCGAGCGTCAGCAGCGCGCGGCCGTCGCGGTCGGCAAGGCGCACGAGCGTCTGCCGCGCTTCGTCAGTCAGCGGCAGGCGCTTCTCCTCGGCGACCTCGGCGCGGGCGACAAGCATCTCCAGCGCATCGACGTCGAGCGGCTTGAAGACAAGCACACGGGCGCGCGACAGGAGAGCGGCGTTGAGCTCGAAGGATGGGTTTTCGGTCGTGGCGCCGACGAGGCTGACCGTCCCGTCCTCCATCACCGGCAGGAAGGAATCCTGCTGGGCGCGGTTGAAGCGATGGATCTCGTCGACGAAGAGGAGCGTTCCCTGCCCCTGCTCGCGGCGAACCCGCGCTGCGGCAAAGGCTTTCTTGAGATCGGCTACGCCCGAGAAGACGGCTGACAGTTGCTCGAAATGAAGATCGGTCTCGTTGGCGAGGAGCCGCGCAACGGTCGTCTTTCCGGTGCCCGGCGGGCCCCAGAAGATCAGCGAGCCGAGCGTGCCGGAGGCGAGGATGCGGGTGAGCGCCCCTTCGGACCCGACGAGATGGGCCTGCCCCAGCACGTCGGCCAGCTTCGTCGGACGCAAGCGGTCCGCCAGCGGGCGTTTCGGGCCCGGCTCATCCATTTTCGCAGCTTCGAAGAGTGTCGCCACCTAGGGCTCCAGCATGCGACGTATTCAAAATTGGCCGCGCCCGAAGCTACAGGTTTTTGCGCCTTGCCGACAATCGCCCGTTACCGCCGAAAGCTCGGCAGCGTCGCGATGCTTTGGCTGTCGGTCAGGGTCCCGGTGTGCCGATCGACAAGTGTGCCGTCGACATAGACCGCAACTTCATAGCGCGTCGACCCGGCGCCGCAGGAGCGGAACCGCTCTACGGCCACGTTGTACGTGCCGACGGGAGCCCTACCAGTCGGCCAGAACACGTTCTCCACGGCTGGGTCGTCTGCACAGAGGCCGTTGGCATCGACATCGAGACGTCCCCCAGAGGCCGATTGCGGGTTGCCGAAATAGATCTCCTCGCCCCTCGGATCGGTGACATGGAGGTCGATATCGGCCGCATTGTCCCAGGTCAGCGTGACGCGGACATCGCCGGTCCCGACCTCAACGCCGTTGATCGTCGTCGTCGCGGCCTCGGCCGTCCGGCGCGGGAACCAGTCAGGCAGCCAGTCGGGCTCGGGAATGATTTCGGCGTAGATCAGGATGCCCCCGCCGATGACGACGATGATGAGCAGGAAGAAGAGACGGGCAAAGACCGAGCGGCCGGCGCTGGACACCGTTGTCTTCGGCACCGACGGCGTGGAGCGTTTCGGCTGGCCTGACGATATTGGCGGCGCCTGGCCGGGGCCGGCGCTCGGCTGAGTTCCGGGAACGCTCGACGGCTTCGGCGCAGCGGTGCTTGCCTTCGTGCCCGACGAAGCTACGCGGCGCCAGAGCTGTTGGCTGTCGGGATATTGCGGATCGAGGCGATAGATCGTCTGGAGACGCTCCATGACGATGTCCCAGAGCTCGTCCTTCGCCTTGTCCGCGGCTTCGTCATAAAGCGCCCGAAGGAACGCGATGAGGACGCTGTCGCGGACGGGACGGATGACCAAGGTCGATCCCGCGCCGATATCCGCCTCAATCAACGATCGGTCGGGATACAGCGATCGGTCTGCGGACTCCTCGACAAGTTCGTAATTGAGATTTGCCGGAAGACCGAGCCGTTCGACAAAAACCGGGACGAGGTGGGCGGGCGTCAGCGCCAGGTCGACGAGCTGCGCCCAGTACTCGCCCGACGGATCGCGCAGCCTTATAGCGGTGCTGTCCATGGCGGTCCCCCCTTGGGTCGTTGCCGACCAGACCTCCATGCCGACGATGCGCGCCGGCGACTAGCGCGGATCATAGCGTCAGAGTTGCAGAAATTCGAGAGCCGGGTTGGAACGACTCGGATGTGGTCGGTGTGGCTTGAGACCTAAGGCTGTGGCGAGGAGGCGATCGCACGGCTGCGGCGAATGACTGCCCTAATCCAAATACCAGCACTCAGCATCACGATGCCGAGGCCTGAGAGGACAGGCAGGAACCAACCTGGCAGCTCACTGCTATCCGAGCCTGTGCCACCCGCTGATCCGTTTCCTACAAGGAGTGCCATGAGCAATGCGAATGCCCAGAGGAAGGCTATTGCGTAGCCGAAGAGTGACAGGAAGAACGCGCAGCCAAGGGCGACTGCTTGCCCTTGGTCAAGTCGGTTAGGTTCCGGCCGCGGTTCGGGTCCGTCGAGGTAGGTCTGCCACTCCTCACGCGAGGAAGGCATTCAGCCAGGCGGCAGCTACGCGGCCTCGGCGCCGCCTTCGGCCTCGACGCGGGCACGGTCGGCGGCGCCCTTCGCCTCGGGATCACGGTCGACCAGTTCGATCACCGCCATCGGGGCCGAGTCGCCATAGCGGAAACCGGCCTTGAGAACGCGGGTGTAGCCACCCGGACGGCTCTCATAACGCGGCGCCAGCGTGGCGAAGAGCTTGTTGACGGCGTCCTCGTCGCGGATGCGGGCAATCGCGAGACGCCGGGCATGGAGATCGCCACGCTTGCCGAGCGTCACCAGACGATCGACGATCGGCTTCAGCTCCTTCGCCTTGGGCAGCGTCGTGACGATCTGCTCATGGACGATCAGCGAGGCCGCCATATTGGCGAACATCGCCTTCCGGTGGCTCGAGTCCCGGTTCAGCTTGCGGCCGGAATTGCCGTGGCGCATGGCTCAGTCTCCATTTCCTGCCCGCCAAGCGGGCGGCGCACTCAATAGTGGTCTTCGTACCGCTTGGCCAGATCTTCGATGTTCTCCGGCGGCCAATTGGCGACTTCCATGCCGAGATGGAGACCCATCTGCGCCAGGACTTCCTTGATCTCGTTCAGCGACTTGCGGCCGAAATTCGGGGTGCGGAGCATCTCGGTTTCGGTCTTCTGGATGAGGTCGCCGATATAGACGATGTTGTCGTTCTTCAGGCAGTTCGCCGAACGCACCGAAAGCTCGAGCTCGTCGACCTTCTTCAGGAGCGCCGGGTTGAAGGCAAGCTCCGGAATCTCCTCTGCGACGGTCTCCTTCTCGGGCTCCTCGAAGGTGATGAAGATCGACAGCTGGTCCTGCAGGATGCGCGCTGCATAGGCGATCGCGTCATCCGGCCTGATCGAGCCG
Organism: uncultured Alphaproteobacteria bacterium; assembly: GCA_963823045.1. GTDB lineage: Bacteria > Pseudomonadota > Alphaproteobacteria > Rhizobiales > Kaistiaceae > JADLGL01. The sequence continues at coordinate 123,717 of CAWGKA010000003.1, forward strand.
TCGGTCTCGACCGTCAGCGTCAGCTTGTCATAGTCGAGAACCTGGCCCTCGCGGGTGTTCTCGACCTTGTACGAAACCTTGCGGATCGGCGAGTAGAGGCTGTCGATCGGGATGAGACCGATCGGGGCGTCCTCGGGACGGTTGAGATCGGCCGGGACATAGCCCTTGCCGGTGTCGACCGTGAATTCCATGCGGATCTCGGCGCCCTCGTCGAGGGTGCACAGGACGAGATCGGGGTTGAGAACCTCGACGTCGCCAACCGTCTGGATATCGCCTGCCGTTACGACGCCCGGACCGGACTTGCGCAAAACCATGCGCTTCGGCCCCTCGCCTTCCATCTTGATGGCGACTTCCTTGATGTTGAGGACGATGTCGGTGACGTCCTCACGGACGCCGGCGATCGACGAGAATTCGTGCAAAACGCCGTCGATCTGAACCGAGGTCACGGCCGCGCCCTGCAGCGACGACAGAAGAACGCGACGAAGCGCGTTGCCCAGCGTCAGGCCAAAGCCACGCTCAAGCGGCTCGGCGACGACGGTGGCAAAGCGCTGTGCATCGGTGCCCGGTGCGATTTCCAGCGCGTTCGGTTTGATCAGTTCTTGCCAGTTTCTACGGATCACGTTGCGTGTGTCCTTTCGCTCAGAATCCGTCGTCCGATGCGCTCGTTCGCGGCCGGCGACAGTGTATCGGTCGAGTCCATGCTCTCGCGTCCTAGACGCGGCGCCGCTTGCGTGGGCGGCAGCCATTGTGCGGGATCGGGGTCACGTCGCGGATCGACGTGACGACGAAGCCCGCCGACTGCAGCGCGCGAAGCGCCGATTCACGGCCCGAACCCGGCCCGGAGACTTCCACTTCCAGTGTCTTCATGCCGTGCTCAGCCGCCTTGCGCGCGGCATCTTCGGCGGCCATCTGCGCCGCGTAAGGGGTCGACTTGCGCGAGCCCTTGAACCCCATGGTGCCGGCCGACGACCAGGAAATTGCGTTTCCCTGCGCATCGGTGATGGTGATCATGGTGTTGTTGAAGGTCGAATTCACATGCGCCACGCCGGTGGCGATGTTCTTTCGTTCGCGACGCTTGACGCGAGCTGCTTCTTTGGCCATTGCAGTTTCCTGTCCGTGATATCAGCGCCGCCGTAATGCCAGCGGCTCCACCAACCCCGCCGTTGCGCGGCGGGTATTACTTCTTCTTCCCCGCGATCGCCTTTGCCGGCCCCTTGCGGGTGCGGGCGTTGGTATGCGTCCGCTGGCCGCGCACCGGGAGGCCGCGGCGATGGCGCAGGCCGCGATAGCAGCCCAGATCCATCAACCGCTTGATATTCATCGCGACGTCGCGGCGGAGGTCGCCCTCGACCATGTAGTCACGGTCGATCATCTCGCGGATCTGAATGACTTCGGCGTCCGACAGTTCGTTGACGCGGCGCTCGGCCGGGATGTTCACCTTGGTGGTGATCTCCTTCGCCTTGGAGGCGCCGATGCCGTGAATATACTGAAGCGCGATAACAACGCGCTTGTTCGTAGGAATGTTGACGCCTGCGATGCGTGCCACTCGACCCGTCTCCCGGAAAAGCCTGCTCTCGTCCGCCTTAACGCAGTAAATCGGCGTCCCGCCCCACAGAGGCACGGCGCCGATCAAGCTCGATAGCAGATGTTGCTGGTAGATAGCGACCCGACTGGTCGCCGTCAACCGTTCTAGCGTGAAGCTCCTGCAATTTCTTGGTTTTCCAGGAGATCGGCGATGCCCTTGGTCACCTCGTCAATCGCCTGCATGCCATCGACACGGCGAAGGCGGTCGCTCGTCTCGTAATAGGCTGAAACCGGGGCGGTCTGCGCCCGGTAGACTTCGAGCCGGCGCTTCACCGTCTCTGGGTTGTCGTCGGCGCGGGCGCCGCCCGTTTCCTTGGCGCGGCCTTCGATTCGGGCAAGCAGCGCGCCTTCGTCGACGGACAGCTCGATAACGGCGTCGAGGGGAAGCCCCCTCTCCTGCATCAGCGCGTCGAGGCCTTCGGCCTGGGCGACGGTGCGCGGGAAGCCGTCAAGGATGAAGCCATTGGCGCAGTCCGGCTCCTCGAATGCGGTCGGCGATGACGCCGATCACGACCTCATCGGGAACCAGATCACCGCGCTCCATGATCTCGGCGGCCTTGAGGCCAACCGGCGTCTTGGCGGCAACGGCCGCGCGCAGCATGTCTCCGGTCGAAAGATGGGCGACGTTGAGGCGTTCCGTCAGACGAACGGCCTGCGTCCCCTTGCCCGATCCCGGCGGACCGAGGAGGACGAGCCTCATCGCCTCCTGCCTCCGCGCAGCTTGGCCTTCTTCACCAGGCCCTCATATTGATGGGCAAGCAGATGGCCCTGGATCTGCGAGACCGTGTCCATCGTCACATTGACGATGATCAGGAGCGACGTGCCGCCGAGATAGAACGGGATTCCCGGTTCTGGAGATCACGAACTCAGGCACCAGGCAGACGATAACCAGATAGATGGCGCCCAGAACCGTGATGCGGGTCAGCACATAGTCGATATATTCGGCCGTTCGCTGGCCCGGTCTGATGCCCGGAATGAAGCCGCCATGGCGCTTCAGATTGTCGGCGGTGTCGGCCGGGCTGAACACGATCGCGGTGTAGAAGAACGCGAAGAAGATGATCATGGCCGCATAGAGGACCATGTAGAGCGGCTGACCGTGGCCGAGCACGGTGGTCAGCGTCGTCATCCAGCCCGGGCTATCCGACTGTGGTGAAGCCCGCCACTGTCGCCGGCAGCAGCAGCAGCGACGAGGCAAAGATCGGCGGGATGACGCCGGAGGTGTTCAGCTTCAGCGGCAGGTGCGAGGACTCGCCCTGGAACATCCGGTTGCCGACCTGTCGCTTCGGATACTGGATCAGAAGGCGCCGCTGCGCGCGCTCCATGAAGACGATGAAGGTGATGACGGCGATGCCGAGGACCATGATGCCGAAAATGACGCCGGTCGAGATGGCGCCCTGCTGGCCGAGTTCCAGCGTTCCGGCGATGGCCGACGGGAAGCCGGCGACGATGCCGGTGAAGATGATCAGCGAAATGCCGTTGCCGACGCCGCGGGCGGTGATCTGCTCGCCGAGCCACATCAGGAACATGGTGCCGCCGGTCAGCGTGATGACCGTCGAGAAGCGGAAGAACCAGCCGGGATCGGCGACGATATTCTGGCCGCTCTCGAGACCCACGGCGATGGCGAAAGCCTGCAATGCCGCCAGAATCACCGTGCCGTAGCGGGTGTACTGGTTGATGATCTTGCGGCCCTGCTCGCCTTCCTTCTTGATCGCCTCGAGGCGCGGAATGAGGGCGGTCGCCAACTGAATGACGATCGAGGCGGAGATGTAGGGCATGATCCCGAGCGCGAGGATCGCCATGCGCTTCACGGCGCCGCCGGAGAACATGTTGAACAGGCCGACAACGCCGCCGGCCAGGTTCGAGAAGGCCTGGTCGAACGCATCCGGGTTGATGCCCGGCATCGGGATGTAGGTGCCGAGACGGTAGAGGATCAGCGCGCCGAGCGTGAACCACAGGCGCTTCTTCAGGGCCTCCGCCTTGGAGAAGGCCTTGAAGTTCAGATTGGCTGCCAGTTGTTCGGCCGCTGAAGCCATTTGCTACTCCAGTTGGTCCGGTAGAGCGGTGCGGCCTAGACCGTCGTAACCGATCCGCCCGCCTTCTCGATGGCCGCCACCGCCGGCTTGGATGCGCCGGCTACTTCGAACTTCACCGCAGCCTTCAGCTCGCCATTGGCGAGGATGCGGACGCCGTCCTTGACGACGGCGGATGATGCCGGCTTCCTTCAGCGCCGCGGCCGTCACCGGCTGCTTGGCGTCGAGCTTCTTGGCGTCGATCGCCTGCTGAATGCGGTCGAGCCCTACCTCATTGTATTTCTTGGCGAAAATGTTGTTGAAGCCGCGCTTCGGCAGGCGCCGATTGAGCGGCATCTGACCACCCTCGAAGCCGTTGATGGCGACACCGCTGCGCGACGTCTGACCCTTGACGCCGCGGCCGCCGGTCTTGCCCTTGCCGGAGCCGATACCGCGACCAACGCGCTTGCGGGTCTTGCTGGCGGCGGCCTTGTCGGCGATCTCGTTCAGTTTCATCGGTTCTGCGCCTTATTCTTCGACGACACGCACAAGGTGGCTCACCTTGGCGATCATGCCGCGGACCGCCGGGGTATCCGGCAGCGTCGAGCGGCGACGGATCTTGTTGAGGCCAAGACCGATCAGCGTCTGCCGCTGATCCTGGGGACGACGGATCGGGCTGCCGATCTGTTCGACGGTCGACCGTCTTGGCGGAGGTTGCTTTGGCTGCCATCTGTCGCGGTCCTACGCTTCGGCCGGAGGCTTCTTCGGCGTCACGCCGACGGGACTGCAAGGCGGAAACCTTGATGCCGCGGCGCGCAGCGACGCTGCGCGGGCTGTCTTCCTGACGCAGAGCGTCGAAAGTGGCGCGGACCATGTTGTACGGATTGGAGGAGCCGAGCGACTTGGCGACGACGTCCTGGACGCCAAGCGTCTCGAACACGGCGCGCATCGGGCCGCCGGCGATGATGCCGGTGCCGGCAGGCGCCGCGCGGACGTGAACGCGGCCGGCGCCATGACGGCCATTGACGTCATGATGCAGCGTGCGGCCTTCGCGCAGCGGCACGCGGATCATGGCGTGCTTGGCCGCCTCGGTCGCCTTGCGGATCGCTTCGGGAACTTCACGGGCCTTGCCATGGCCGAAGCCGACCCGGCCCTTCTGATCGCCAACGACCACCAGCGCGGCAAAGCCGAACCGGCGACCGCCCTTCACCACTTTGGCGACGCGGTTGATGTGGACCAGCTTGTCGACGAACTCGCTGTCGCGGTCGTCCCGATCTCGCTCTCGTGCCATATTGCTTCAGTCCAATCCCGTGTATCGACGCCTTCGAGCGTCCTAGAAATTCAGTCCGCCTTCACGCGCGCCGTCGGCGAGAGCCTTGATGCGACCGTGATAGAGATAGGGGCCGCGGTCAAAGACTACATCCTTGACGCCGGCCTTTTTTGCCCGTTGCGGCGATCAATTCTCCAACAGCGGTCGCGGCGGCCATGTCGGCGCCGGTCTTGCCCTTGGCGCGCAGGTCCTTGTCGAGCGTCGACGCGGCGGCCAGCGTGTGGCCGTCCTTGTCGTCGATGATCTGCGCATAGATGTGCTGTGAAGAGCGGAAAACGCTCAGACGCGGGCGACCGCCGCCGACACGGCGAAGCGTGCGGCGAACGCGATTGGCTCTGCGAATGGTGCCTGACAGGTTGGCCATGGCTACTTCTTCTTGCCTTCTTTGCGGATGATACGCTCTTCGGCGTATTTGATGCCCTTGCCCTTGTAGGGCTCCGGCGGACGATAGCGGCGGATCTCGGCGGCAACCTGACCGACCTGCTGGGCGTTGATGCCCGACACGACGATCTCGGTCGGCTTCGGACAGGCGATCGCGATGCCTTCCGGGATCGGATAGTTCACCTCATGGCTGAAGCCAAGGGTGAGCTGCAGAGCCTTGCCCTGGACCGCGGCGCGATAGCCGACGCCATTGATTTCCAAGCCGCTTCTCGAAGCCGTCGCTGACGCCTTTGACAAGGTTGGCGATGCGCGTGCGCGACATGCCCCAAGCCGCGCGCGCTTCCTTGCTGGCGTCGACCGGATCGACCTTGATAGTGCCGTCATTCATCGCCACGACAACACGATCGGTCGCGGTGAAATCGAGGGCGCCTTTCGGGCCCTTCACCGATACCGTCTGGCCGTCGACCGTTGCGGTCACCCCATTGGGGAGCGGCACTGCTTTCTTGCCAATCCGAGACATCAGACTCTTCCGTTCAGTTCAGCAGGCTAGAAGACCTGGCAGAGGACTTCGCCGCCGACATTGTTTTCGCGCGCGTCATTGTCCGACATCACGCCCTTCGGCGTCGAAAGGATGGCGACGCCAAGGCCATCATTAATGCGCGGCAGGTTGCGGACCGACGCATAGACGCGGCGACCAGGGCGCGAAATGCGCTTGATCTCGCGGATGACCGGCTCGCCGTCATAATACTTCAGCTCGATCTCGAATTCGGACTGACCGGCCTGTTCGATCGACGAATAGCCGCGGATATAGCCTTCCGCCTGCAAGCACATCGAGAACGCGCTGGCGCAGGCCCGAAGCCGGCGTCGACACCTTCGACTTGTTCCGCATCTGCGCGTTGCGGATGCGGGTCAGCATATCGCCGAGAGGATCGGTGAGAACCATCTGGGCCCCTTTCCTACCAGCTCGACTTGACTAGGCCGGGGATCATCCCGGCAGAGCCAAGGTCGCGCAGCGCGATGCGCGACATGCGCAGCTTGCGATAATAAGCGCGCGGACGTCCCGTCACTTCGCAGCGATTGACGACGCGGTTCGGCGAAGAGTTGCGCGGCAGCGCAGCGAGCTTCAGCTGCGCCTGGAAGCGATCCTCCAGCGTCAGGCTCTCGTCACGGGCGATCGCCTTCAGCTTTTCACGCCGCTCGCCGTATTGTGCGGCGAGCCGGCGGCGCCGGTTGTTCTTCTCGATCTGGCTCTTCTTTGCCATCTAGTGCTCCAATCAATCCCGCGCCGTCGACAGACGGAACGGGAAATCGAAGGCGCGAAGAAGCGCGCGCGCCTCATCGTCGGACTTCGCGGTGGTGCAGACGATCACATCCATGCCCCAGACCTCTTCGACCTGGTCATAGTTGATCTCCGGGAAAATGATGTGCTCCTTGATGCCCATGGCGAAATTGCCACGGCCATCGAAGCTCTTCGGATTGAGGCCGCGAAAGTCGCGGACGCGCGGCAGCGCGATATGCACCAACCGATCCATGAACTCGTACATGCGCGTGCGGCGCAGCGTGACGCGGCCACCGATCGGCATGCGCTCGCGGACCTTGAAGGTCGCGATGGACTTGCGCGCACGGGACACGGCCGGACGCTGACCCGCGATCAGCGCGAGGTCGCCGAGAGCGGCCTGCACCTTCTTCGAATCGTTCACGGCCTCGCCGACGCCCATGTTGAGCACGATCTTCTCAACCCGAGGCACCTGCATCGGATTGGTGTAGCCGAACTCCTTCGTGAGAGCGGACCGAATCTCGCTCTCATAGCGCGTCTGCATGCGCGGCTGATAAGCGGCATCAGCCATCGATTACTTCTCCCGAACGCTTGGCGACACGGACCTTCTGTCCGTCCTTGACGATGAAACCAACCCGGGTCGGCTTGTCGTCCTTCGGATCGACATGAGCGAGGTTGGAAACGTGGATCGACATCTCCTTGGAGATGATGCCGCCTTCCTGCGACGCAGTCTGACGCTGGTGGCGGCGCACCATATTGATGCCCTGCACGATGGCGCGGTCATCCTTCGGCGACACGCCAAGGACTTCGCCGGTGCGGCCCTTGTCGCGGCCTGTCAGCACGATCACGCGATCGCCCTTACGGATCTTGGCGGCCATGATCAGAGCACCTCCGGCGCGAGCGAAATGATCTTCATGTGGTTGCGGGCACGAAGCTCGCGCGGGACCGGCCCAAAGATGCGGGTGCCGATCGGCTCGAGCTGATTGTTGATCAGCACGGCCGCGTTGCGGTCGAAACGGATGACGCTGCCATCGGCGCGGCGGATATCCTTCGCGGTGCGCACGACGACGGCCTTCATGACGTCGCCCTTCTTCACGCGGCCACGCGGGATCGCCTCCTTGACCGAAACGACGATGACGTCGCCGATCGAGGCATATTTCCGCTTCGAACCGCCAAGCACCTTGATGCACTGCAGGCGGCGCGCGCCGGAGTTGTCGGCAACATCGAGGTTGGTCTGCATCTGGATCATGATCGACCGCCCTTCCTAGGTGGATTCTGTCGCGTCGCCGGACTCGACAACGACCCAGCGCTTGTTCTTCGAAATCGGGACCGTCTCCTGGATCAGGACCTGGTCCCCGACCTTGTGCCGATTGTCGGCGTCGTGGGCCTGGTACTTCTTCGAACGGCGCACGGTCTTCGCCATCACCGGATCGGCGAAACGACGCTCGACGCGCACGACAATGGTCTTGTCCTGCTTGTCGCTGACGACGACACCAGAGAGAATACGTTTCGGCATCGCCTTATCCCTTTGCCTTCTTTTCGGCAGCCTTAGCCTGCTGCCCGACAGTCATCAGACGCGCGATGTCGCGACGCACTTCGCGCACACGCGCGGTGTTCGTCAGCTGGCCGCTGGCGCGCTGGAAGCGGAGGTTGAACTGCTCCTTCTTCAAGGAGGTCAGCTGGTCCTCACGCTCGTCGGGCGTCATGCGCGTAATTTCGCTCGCCTTCATTACTTTCGTCCCGCCTAGTCGGTTTCGCGCTGTACGAAGCGCGTACGGATCGGAAGCTTCGCAGCGCCGAGGCGCAGAGCCTCCCGCGCGATGTCTTCCTTGACGCCATCGATCTCGAACATGATCCGGCCGGGCTTCACCTTGGCGGCCCAGAATTCCGGCGTACCCTTGCCCTTACCCATGCGCACTTCGGTCGGCTTCTTCGACACCGGCACGTCCGGGAAGATGCGAATCCACACGCGACCTGCGCGCTTCATGTGGCGCGTGATGGCACGGCGCGCAGCCTCGATCTGACGCGCAGTCACGCGCTCGGGCTCCATCGCCTTCAGACCGAAGGCGCCGAAGTCCAAATTGGTCCCACCCTTGGCGGTGCCATGGATGCGGCCCTTGAACTGTTTGCGGAATTTGGTGCGTTTCGGTTGCAGCATTGCTCGGTCCTCAGGCCGCGGCCTCGCGCCGGCGTCCTGCCGGCTGCTCGCCCTCGGTCAGCCGACGCTCGGAAGCCATCGGGTCGTGTTCCATGATCTCGCCCTTGAAGATCCACACCTTGACGCCACAGGCGCCATAGGCGGTCTTCGCAGTGGCATGACCGTAATCGATGTCGGCGCGCAGCGTGTGCAGCGGAACGCGGCCTTCGCGATACCACTCCGTCCGCGCGATCTCGGCGCCGCCAAGGCGACCGCCGCAGGTGATACGGATGCCGCCGGCGCCCAGGCGCATCGCCGACTGCACGGCGCGCTTCATCGCACGACGGAACGCGACGCGGCGCTCGAGCTGCTGGGCGATGCCCTGCGCGACGAGGTTGGCGTCGATTTCCGGCTTGCGCACTTCAACGATGTTGATGTGCACCTCGGAGTCGGTCATCGCGCTGACGCTGCTTGCGCAGCCTCTCGATATCCGCGCCCTTCTTGCCGATCACGATGCCCGGACGGGCCGAGTGAATGGTGACGCGGCACTTCTTGTGCGGGCGCTCGATGACGATCTTCGACACCGCCGCCTGCTTCAGTTCCTTCATCAGCGTGTCGCGGACCTTCATGTCCTCGTGCAGCAGCTGGCCGTATTCGCCCTTGTTGGCGAACCAGCGGGAATCCCAGGTGCGGTTGATGCCGAGCCGGAGGCCGATGGGATTAACTTTCTGACCCATCAGGCGGACTCCTCAACTTCGCGGACAACAATGGTGAGATTGGAGAACGGGCGCTCGCACGCGGCCGACCCGGCCACGGGCACGCGGCGTCCAGCGCTTCATGACAAGCGCCTTGCCGACATGCGCCTGAGCGACGACCAAGGAGTCGACGTCGAGCCCATGATTGTTCTCTGCATTGGCCACTGCTGACTCCAATAGTTTCTTGACCTGGCCGGCGATGCGCTTGCGGCTGAAGGTAAGATCAGCCAACGCAACACCGACTTTCTTGCCGCGGATCGAAGCCGCGACAAGGTTGAGTTTCTGCGGAGAAATCCGCGCCATACGAAGCACCGCCGATGCTTCGTTGTCGCCGAGCGACCGCTGCCTTTTTGGCTTGCCCATCGCTACTTCCTCTTCGCCTTCTTGTCGGCCGCATGGCCGTGATAGGTGCGGGTCGGCGCGAACTCACCGAACTTGTGTCCGACCATGTCTTCATTGACCAGGACCGGAATATGCTTCTGGCCGTTGTGGACGCCGAAGGTGAGTCCGACGAACTGCGGCAAGATCGTCGAGCGACGGCTCCAGATCTTGATCACCTCGCTGCGGCCGGATTCGCGCGACTTGTCTGCCTTCTTGAGAAGGTAGCCGTCGACGAAGGGGCCTTTCCAAACAGAACGTGCCACGCCGTGGTCCTCTACTTGCCTTTCTTGCGCGCATGCCGTGAGCGCGCGATGAACTTATCAGTCTGCTTGTTCGACCGGGTCCGCTTGCCCTTGGTCGGCTTGCCCCAGGGGGTCACCGGATGGCGACCGCCAGAAGTCCGGCCTTCACCACCACCATGCGGATGGTCGATCGGGTTCATGGCAACACCGCGAACGCTCGGACGCTTGCCGAGCCAACGGTTGCGGCCAGCCTTGCCGATGTTGATGTTGGAGTGATCCGGGTTCGACACGGCGCCGACGGTGGCCATGCAGCTCTGGTGAACCAGGCGCTGCTCGCCCGAATTCAGCTTGAGAATGGCATAGCCCTGATCGCGGCCGACATACTGCGCGTAGGCGCCAGCAGCGCGGGCGATCTGGCCACCCTTCCCGGGCTTCATCTCGATGTTGTGCACGATCGTGCCGATCGGCATCGCCTGCAGCGGCATGGCATTGCCTGGGCGCACGTCGGCGCGCTGAGGCGGCAACGATCTTGTCGCCCGGTCCGACACGCTGCGGCGCCAGGATGTAGGCCTGCTCGCCATCGGCATAGTTCACCAGCGCGATGAAGGCCGAACGGTTTGGATCATATTCCAGCCGCTCAATCGTGCCCTCGACGTCGAGCTTGGCGCGCTTGAAGTCGACAATGCGATAGGTGCGCTTGTGCCCGCCGCCGCGACGGCGCGCGGTGACGCGGCCACGGTTGTTGCGGCCGCCCGAACCGGTCAGGCCTTCGGTCAGCGTCTTGACCGGCTTGCCCTTGTGCAGCCCCTCGCGCGACACCGTCACCAGCTGGCGCTGGCTCGGCGTGGTCGGATTGTAGGTCTTCAGTGCCATCTCTGATCCTGCCCCTACAGTCCGGTCGTGACGTCGATCGACTGGCCTTCGACCAGTGTCACGATCGCCCGCTTGCTGTCGGACTGCTTGCCCAGAATGTTGCGGAACCGCTTGGTCTTACCTTTGCGATTCAACGTGTTGACGGCCTTCACCTTGACCTCGAACAGCGCTTCCACGGCCGCCTTGATCTGCGGCTTGGTCGCGTCGGCCGAGACGATGAAGACGACCTTGTCCTGCTCGGAAGCAGTGGTTGCCTTCTCGGTGATGACCGGGCTGCGGATGATGTCGTAGTGGCTGAGCTTGGTCATTTCAGCCGCTCCTCAAGCGCGCTCACCGCGTCCTTCGTCAGCACCAGCGTGTGACGACGAAGCACGTCGTAGACATTGATGCCCTTCACCGGCAGCACATCGATGTTGCCGATGTTGCGCGCGGCGAGGCGGAAATTGTCCTCGATCGCCTCACCGCCGACGAACAGCGCATTGGCGATGCCGAGCTTGGCGAACTGGGCCTGAAGACGCCTTGGTCTTCGGCGCCTCGACGGAAAGCGCATCGAGGACGATGATCGCCGAGTCCTTCGCCTTGGCCGACAGCGCATGCTTCAGCGCCAGGACGCGGCACCTTCTTCGGCAGATCATGCGCATGGCTGCGCACGACCGGACCGAAAGCCTTGCCGCCGCCACGGAACTGCGGCGCGCTCTTGGCGCCGTGACGGGCACGGCCGCCGCCCTTCTGCTTGCCGAACTTGGCGCCGGTCATGTTGATCTCGCCGCGGGTCTTCGGTCTTGTGCGTGCCGGCCTGGCGCTTGGCGAGCTGCCAGCGCACAGTACGCGCCAGAATGTCGGCACGCGGCTCGAGACCGAAAATCTCGTCCGGCACGCTGATCGAGCCGGCCGACTTGCCGTCGAGCGTGGTTACCTTGAAGTCCATCACGCCTTGTCCTCATCGGTGCCGGCGGCATCGGAGTCCGGCGCAGTGTCAGTTTCAGTGCGCGGCCTGCTCGGCGCGCCTCGGCCGGCGCCTCAACGGGAGCCGACTGTTCGCCGACCGCAGCAACAACGGCTTCGACCGGAGCCTCAGCCTCGGCCGGCGCTTCGGAAGCAGCCGCTTCCGGTTCGCCTTCACCGTTCTTGCGGAATGCCCCGGGGATCGGAACGCCCTCGGGCAGCTTCCGCTTCACCGCATCGCGCACCAGGATCCAGCCGCCGGACGCCCCAGGCACCGAGCCTTCGACCATGATCAGGCCACGCTCGACATCGGTCTTGACGACCTTGAGGTTCTGCGTGGTGACGCGCTCGTCGCCCATATGGCCGGCCATCTTCTTGCCCTTGAAGACCTTGCCCGGGATCCTGGCGCTGACCGGTCGAACCATGTGCGCGGTGCGTGATCGAAGCGCCGTGCGAGGCCCTGCCGCCGCCGAAATTGTGCCGCTTCATCGAACCGGCAAAGCCCTTGCCGATCGAAGTGCCGGTGACGTCGACGAACTGGCCGACGACGAAATGATCGGCAGTGATCTCAGCGCCGACATCGATGAGATTGTCGGGCGTAACGCGGAACTCGGCGATCTGCCGCTTCGGCTCAACGTGGGCGCGCGCGAAATGACCGCGCATCGCCTTGCGGCGTCCGCTTGACCTTGGCCAGGCCGGCGCCGAGCTGCAAGTGCGGTGTAGCCGTTCTTCTCCACCGTGCGGTGGGCAACGACCTGGCACTTGTCGAGCTTAAGCACCGTGACCGGCACCTGATCGCCGCCCTCGGTGTAGATCCGAGTCATGCCCAGCTTCTGAGTGATGACGCCTGCGCGCATGGCCGTTGCCAGTCCCTCGTCCTTAAAGCTTGATCTCGACGTCGACGCCGGCAGCGAGGTCGAGCTTCATCAGCGCGTCCACGGTCTGCGGGGTCGGATCGACGATATCGAGGAGCCGTTTGTGCGTCCGCATTTCGAACTGCTCGCGGCTCTTCTTATCGACGTGCGGCGAGCGGTTCACGGTGTACTTCTCAATCCGAGTCGGCAGCGGGATCGGGCCGCGCACGCGCGCCCCGGTCCGCTTTGCCGTAGAGACGATCTCGCGCGTCGAAGAATCGAGCACACGATGATCGAAGGCTTTGAGCCGGATTCGGATGTTCTGACCGTTCATGCTTCAGCTTTCCAGTTCAGGTTCTTCAGCAGAACGATCTCTACTTAAGGATCTCGGTGATGACGCCCGAACCAACGGTGCGGCCGCCCTCGCGAATGGCGAAGCGCTGACGCTCCTCCAGCGCGATCGGAACGATCAGTTCAACCGTCATCGAGGCGTTGTCGCCCGGCATCACCATTTCGGTGCCTTCCGGGAGATGCACGATGCCGGTCACGTCCGTGGTGCGGAAGTAGAACTGCGGCCGATAGTTGGTGAAGAACGGCGTGTGACGGCCACCTTCTTCCTTGGTGAGGATGTAGGCCTCAGCCTTGAAGTTGGTGTGCGGCGTGACCGAGCCGGGCTTGCACAGCACCTGGCCGCGCTCGACCTGCTCGCGGTCGATGCCGCGCAGCAGGGCGCCGATGTTGTCGCCGGCCTGGCCCTGATCGAGCAGCTTGCGGAACATCTCGACGCCCGTGACGGTCGTCTTCTGCGTGTCGCGAATGCCGACGATCTCGACTTCCTCGCCGACCTTCACGATGCCGCGCTCGACACGGCCGGTGACAACGGTGCCGCGGCCCGAGATCGAGAAGACGTCCTCGATGGCGAGCAGGAACGGCTTGTCGACCGGACGCTCCGGCGTCGGGATGTAATCGTCGACGGCCTGCATCAGCTTCAGGATCGAATCATGACCGATCTCAGGATCGCGGCCTTCGAGGGCGGCCAGAGCCGAGCCCGCGATGATCGGGATCTCATCGCCCGGGAAGTCGTACTTCGACAGCAGCTCACGCACTTCGAGCTCGACCAGCTCGAGGAGCTCGGGATCGTCAACCTGATCGACCTTGTTGAGATACACGACCAGAGCCGGCACGCCGACATTGTAGGCCAGCAGGATGTGCTCGCGCGTCTGCGGCATCGGGCCGTCGGCGGCGTTGACGACGAGAATGGCACCGTCCATCTGCGCCGCGCCGGTGATCATGTTCTTCACATAGTCAGCGTGGCCGGGGCAGTCGACGTGAGCATAGTGACGGTTGGCCGTCTCGTACTCAACGTGGGCGGTATTGATCGTGATGCCGCGCGCGCGCTCTTCGGGAGCCGCGTCGATCGAGGCATAATCCTTGAAGGTCGCCCCACCGGTCTCCGCCAGCACCTTGGTGATGGCTGCCGTTAGCGTCGTCTTACCGTGGTCGACATGGCCAATCGTGCCGATGTTGACGTGCGGCTTGGTGCGCTCGAACTTTTCTTTCGCCATAGGGCTCTCCGTTTCGTTTATTCGCGGTCGTGCTGGACTCAGGCGAACTTCGCCTGAACCTCCTCGGCAACGGCCTGCGGAACTTGCTCGTAGTGATCGAATTGCATCGTGTACTGCGCCCGCCCCTGGCTCATCGAGCGCAAGGTGTTGACGTAGCCAAACATGTTAGCGAGAGGCACCATCGCGTTAACGACGGTGGCGATGCCCCGGATCTCGGTGCCGACAATCTGGCCACGGCGGGAATTCAGATCGCCGATGACGTCTCCCATGTAGTCTTCGGGAGTGACGACTTCCACCTTCATGATCGGCTCGAGAAGCTTCGGGCCGGCCTTCTGCGCGCCTTCACGGAAGGCGGCACGAGAGGCGATCTCGAAGGCGAGCACGCTCGAATCGACGTCGTGATAGGCGCCGTCGATCAGCGTGACCTTGACGTCGACCAGCGGGAAGCCGGCGATGACGCCGCCGCCCATGACGCTCTCGACGCCCTTCTGAACGCCCGGAATGTATTCCTTCGGGACGTTTCCGCCGACGATCTTGCTTTCGAACTCGAAGCCGGCGCCGGATTCGTTCGGCGAGATGACCAGCTTGACGCGGGCAAACTGACCCGAGCCGCCCGTCTGCTTCTTGTGCGTGTAGTCGATCTCGGTCTCGCGGGTCAGCGTCTCGCGATAGGCGACCTGCGGAGCACCGATATTCGCTTCGACCTTGAACTCACGCTTCATGCGGTCGACGAGAATGTCGAGGTGAAGCTCGCCCATGCCGGCGATGATGGTCTGGCCCAACTCTTCGTCCGACTTGACGCGGAAAGACGGATCTTCCTGAGCCAAACGCCGGAGCGCCACACCCATCTTCTCCTGGTCGGCCTTGGTCTTCGGCTCGATCGCGATCTCGATGACCGGCTCGGGGAACTCCATGCGCTCCAGGATGACCGGGCTCGATGCATCGCAAAGCGTGTCGCCGGTCGTCGTTTCCTTGAGGCCTGCGATCGCGACGATGTCGCCCGCAAAGGCTTCCTTGATGTCTTCGCGGTCATTGGAATGCATCTGCAGCATCCGGCCGACGCGCTCGCGCTTCTCTTTGACCGTGTTCAGCAGGCTGACGCCGGTCTCGAGTCTTCCCGAATAGATTCGGCAGAAGGTCAGCGAGCCGACAAAAGCATCGTTCATCACCTTGAAGGCGAGCATCGACAGCGGCGCCTCGTCGGAGGAAACGCGCTTCACCTCCTCGCCCGTCTTCGGGTCGATGCCTTTGATGGCAGCAACTTCCACCGGCGAGGGAAGGTAATCGACAACCGCGTCGAGCAGCGGCTGCACGCCCTTGTTCTTGAAGGCCGAGCCGCACAGAATCGGAACAAAGACGCTATCGCAGGTGCCCTTGCGGATTAGCGCCTTCAGCGTCGCCTCGTCCGGGAGCTTGCCTTCGAGATAGGCCTCCATCGCAGCCTCATCGATCTCGACGGCGAGTTCGATCATCTCCTCGCGATACTTTTCAGCATCAGCAAGCAGATCGGCAGGAATGTCGACGTAGTCGTATTTCGCGCCGAGCGACTCGTCGTGCCAGACGACGGCCTTCATCTTGACGAGGTCAATGACGCCCTTGAAGTCGCTCTCGGCGCCATAGGGCAGCTGAATGACAAGCGGCTTCGCGCCGAGGCGCGACTTGATCATCTCGACCGAACGGTAAAAATCGGCGCCGATCTTGTCCATCTTGTTGACGAAGATCATGCGCGGCACGTGATATTTGTCGGCCTGGCGCCAAACCGTCTCGGTCTGCGGCTCCACGCCGGCGTTGGCGTCAAGCAGCGCCACGGCGCCGTCGAGCACGCGCAGCGAGCGCTCGACTTCGATGGTGAAGTCGACGTGGCCCGGGGTGTCGATGATGTTGAGGCGCTTGCCGTTCCAGTAGGCGGTCGTCGCGGCGGACGTAATGGTGATGCCGCGCTCCTGCTCCTGCTCCATCCAATCCATGGTGGCGGCGCCGTCATGGACTTCGCCGATCTTATGGCTACGGCCGGTGTAGAACAGAATCCGCTCGGTGGTCGTCGTCTTGCCGGCATCAATGTGGGCCATGATGCCGAAGTTGCGGTAGTCCTCGATCTTATGTGCGCGGGTCATGTCCGTGAACCTCTGAGGGGCTACCAGCGATAATGCGAGAAGGCGCGGTTGGCCTCGGCCATCCGGTGCGTGTCTTCACGCTTCTTGACGGCGTTGCCGCGGTTGTTGGCGGCGTCGAGCAGCTCGCCCGAAAGGCGGTCGACCATGGTCTTTTCGTTGCGGCCGCGCGCGGCGGTCAGCAGCCAGCGGATCGCCAGCGCCTGACGGCGGGACGGCCGGACTTCGACCGGCACCTGATAGGTGGCGCCACCGACGCGGCGCGAGCGAACCTCGATCTGCGGCATGACGTTATCAAGCGCCTGCTTGAAGATGCCGAGCGGATCCTGCTTGGCGCGTGTCTCGATCAGGTCGAAAGCGCCATAGACGATGGTCTCGGCGGCGGACTTCTTGCCGTCGCGCATGACCGAATTCATGAATTTGGATACGATCACGTCCCCGAATTTCGGGTCCGGGATGATCTCGCGTTTTTCTGCGCGATGACGACGGGACATGTTTCTCTCTCCCCTCGCCTATTTCGGCCGCTTGGCGCCGTACTTCGAACGGCGCTGCTTGCGGTCCTTGACGCCCTGGGTATCGAGGACGCCGCGAATGATGTGGTAGCGAACACCCGGAAGGTCCTTCACGCGGCCGCCGCGGATCATGACCACGGAATGCTCCTGAAGATTGTGGCCCTCGCCCGGGATGTAGCCGATGACCTCGAAGCCGTTCTGAAGGCGGACCTTGGCGACCTTGCGCAGGGCCGAGTTCGGCTTCTTCGGCGTCGTCGTATAGACGCGCGTGCAGACGCCGCGCTTCTGGGGGTTCCCCTGCAGCGCCGGCACCTTGTTGCGCTTCACCGGCGCCTGGCGCGGATTGCGAACGAGCTGGTTAATCGTCGGCATTCGTACCTTCGCTCATGGTCCGCTCTCGCGGTCCCATGTGTTGATCAAAACAATCAGCGCCTGCACCGAAATGGCGGGCGCTCCGAAAAGCAGAGGATCACAGCTTGCGCCGCGATCGTGCGACCTAATTCACCGTCTCTTGTGGTTCGTCAGCGTTTAGGCTTCGTCGTTCCCGGCTTGGACGCCGACGGAGCTTGAAGACCTACAGCCTGTCGAAAGCGCGCGGAACCTACTTTTTCGCCGCTAGTCGGTCAACCCCTACAGGGTCCGATTTCGCGACAAATCGCGATGGGAAGCGCGCTACCCTGTCGCGGGTCGGGTGCGGGAGCCTATGTGCCCCCGCACCCGCCGATTTTCAAGCTATTCGCCGGCCTCCTGAAGCGAGGAGACCTTCGCGCCTCGGCCGACTGGGCTGCCGCCGCTTCGGCCTCGGCGATGCGGCGCCGTTCCTCGATGATCAGCGAATCGCGGTGACGCGCCACCTGGCGCACTTCCTTGATCGCTCCGCCGGTGCCGGCCGGAATGAGACGGCCGACGATGATGTTCTCCTTGAGGCCCTCAAGCGGGTCGACCTTGCCGTTGACCGCCGCCTCGGTGAGGACGCGGGTGGTCTCCTGGAAGGACGCCGCGGAGAAGAAGGAGCGCGTCTGAAGGCTCGCCTTGGTGATGCCGAGGAGGACCGGATTGGCCGTCGCCGGCTTCTTCTTCTCTTCCTTGGCCTTGGCGTTCGCCGCCTCGAAGTCGATCTGATCGACCTGCTCGCCGACAAAAAGCTCGGTCTCGCCAGCGTCGGTCACTTCGACCTTCTGCAGCATCTGCCGGACGATCACCTCGATATGCTTGTCGTTGATGACAACGCCCTGGAGCCGGTAGACCTCCTGGATCTCGTTGACGAGGAAGGCGGCCAGCGCCTCCACGCCCTTGATCGCCAGGATGTCGTGCGGCGCCGGGTTGCCGTCGACCACGTAGTCGCCCTTCTCGACCGTATCGCCTTCCTGCAGATGCATCTGCTTGTTCTTGGCGATCAGGTACTCGACGGGCTCCTGGGTCGTGTCGGTGGGATCGATGACGACGCGGCGCTTGTTCTTGTAGTCGCGGCCGAAGCGGATCGTGCCATCGATCTCGGCGATGATGGCGTGGTCCTTCGGGCGGCGAGCCTCGAACAGCTCGGCAACACGCGGCAGACCGCCGGTGATGTCGCGCGTCTTGGCGGCCTCGGTCGGGATACGCGCCAGCACGTCGCCGGCCGCGACCTTCGCCCCTGACTCGACCGACAGGATGGCGTCGGTCGCCAGCGCATAGCGGGCTTCGGTGCCACGCGAGAGCTTCTTGGCCTTGCCCTTGGCATCGTTGACGACCATGGCCGGCTTCAAGTCGCCGCCACGCGGATGGGCACGCCAATCGGTGATGACCCGCTTGGTGATGCCCGTCGATTCGTCGGCCAATTCGGAAACCGACACGCCATCGACCAGATCCTCGAGTTCGACGGTACCGCCGACCTCGGTGAGGATCGGACGGGTATACGGGTCCCACTCGGCGAGACGCTGTGCGCGCTCGACGTGATCGCCCTCGTCGACGAGCAGCCGCGAGCCGTAGGCGACACGATGGCTCGCCCGCTCGGTGCCGTCCTTGTCGAGGATGGCGATGGCCATGTTGCGGCCCATCGCGATCAGCTTGCCCGAGGAATCCTTGACGATGTTGCGGTTCTTGATCTGAACCGTGCCCTCGAAGTTGGACTCCAGGAACGACTGGTCGACGACGTTGGCCGCGCCGCCAATGTGGAAGGTGCGCATGGTCAGCTGCGTGCCCGGCTCACCGATCGACTGAGCGGCGATGACGCCGACGGCCTCACCCATATTGACGGGCGTGCCGCGGGCCAGATCGCGCCCGTAGCACTTGCCGCAGACGCCGGTCTTGGTGTCGCAGGTGAGGACCGAACGGATCTTCGCCTCCTGCACGCCAGCCTTCTCGACGCGCTCGACATGGTGCTCCTCGATCAGCGTACCGGCCTTGACGAGGACTTCGCCCGACTGGGCGTCCTTGATGTCTTCGGCGGCGGTACGGCCGAGGATGCGCATGGCCGAGCGTGGCAACGACCTGACCGGACTCCACGACCGCCTGCATCTTCAGGCCGTTGTTGGTGCCGCAATCCTCGATCGTGATGATCGAGTCCTGCGCCACGTCGACCAGACGACGGGTGAGATAGCCGGAGTTCGCCGTCTTCAAGGCGGTGTCGGCGAGGCCCTTACGAGCGCCATGGGTGGAGTTGAAGTACTCCAGAACCGACAGGCCTTCCTTGAAGTTGGAGATGATCGGGCTCTCGATGATCTCGCCCGACGGCTTGGCCATCAGACCGCGCATACCGGCGAGCTGCTTCATCTGCGCGGGTGAACCACGCGCGCCGGAATGGCTCATCATGTAGATGGAGTTCATCTGCTTCTGACGGCCGTTCTTTTCGTGCTTAACCGTCTGAATGCCCTTCATCATCTCGCCGGCGACTTCGTCGGTGGCCTTCGCCCAGGCGTCGACCACCTTGTTGTACTTCTCGCCCTGCGTGATGAGGCCGTCATTGTACTGCTGCTCGTAGTCCTTCACGAGCTGAGCGGTACGGTCGACGATCTTCGTCTTGCTTTCCGGAATGACCATGTCGTCCTTGCCGAACGAGATGCCGGCCTTGAACGCGTTGGTGAAGCCGAGCTGCATGATCCGGTCGCAGAAGATGACCGTCTCCTTCTGGCCGCAATAGCGGTAGACCGCGTCGATAACCGACGAGATCTCCTTCTTCGTCATCAGCTTGTTGATGAGGTCGAAGGGAAGGTTCGCGTTCTTCGGCAGCAGATTGCCGAGCAGCATGCGGCCGGGGGTCGTCTCGTAGATCTTCGAGACGGTCTTGCCCTCGGCGTCGACACCGCGATAGCGACCCTTGATCTTGGTGTGCATGGTGATCGCCTTGGCGGCGAGCGCGTGCTCGAGTTCGCCAATGTCGCTGAACGCCATACCCTCGCCGGGCTCGCCGTCGGCCATGATCGACACGTAGTAAAGGCCGAGAACGATATCCTGCGACGGCACGATGATCGGCGAACCGTTGGCCGGATGCAGGATGTTGTTGGTCGACATCATGAGGACGCGCGCTTCCAGCTGCGCCTCGAGGCTCAACGGAACGTGCACGGCCATCTGGTCGCCGTCGAAGTCGGCGTTGAATGCGGCACAGACGAGCGGATGCAGCTGGATCGCCTTGCCCTCGATCAGTACCGGCTCGAAGGCCTGAATGCCGAGGCGGTGCAACGTCGGGGCGCGGTTCAGCATGATCGGATGCTCGCGGATCACCTCATCGAGGATGTCCCAAACCTCCGGCCGCTCCTTCTCGACCAGCTTCTTGGCCTGCTTGACGGTGGCGGAGAAACCGCGCGCATCGAGCTTGGAGTAAATGAACGGCTTGAACAGTTCGAGCGCCATCTTCTTCGGCAGGCCGCACTGATGCAGCTTGAGCTCCGGGCCGACCACGATGACCGAACGGCCGGAATAGTCGACGCGCTTGCCAAGGAGGTTCTGGCGGAAGCGGCCCTGCTTGCCCTTCAGCATGTCCGAGAGCGACTTCAGCGGACGCTTGTTGGCGCCGGTGATGACGCGGCCGCGGCGGCCATTGTCGAACAGAGCGTCGACGGCCTCCTGCAGCATGCGCTTCTCGTTGCGGATGATGATGTCCGGCGCGCGCAGCTCGATCAGCCGCTTCAGGCGGTTGTTGCGGTTGATGACGCGGCGATAGAGATCATTGAGGTCGGACGTAGCGAAACGGCCGCCGTCGAGCGGAACGAGCGGGCGGAGGTCCGGCGGGATGACCGGGACGACCGTCAGGATCATCCACTCCGGGCGGTTGCCCGAATCCATGAAGGCTTCGATCAGCTTCAGGCGCTTGCCGAGCTTCTTCGGCTTCAACTCCGACGTCGACACGGCAATCTCGTGGCGAAGATCGGCGGCGATCTTCTCCAGGTCCATCGCCATCATCATGTCGCGGATCGCTTCGGCGCCGATCTTGGCGGTGAAGGAATCCTGGCCGTATTCGTCCTGCGCGTTGAGGTACTCGTCCTCTGAGAGGAGCTGACGCTCCTTCAGCGGCGTGAGGCCCGGCTCCAGCACGACATAGCTCTCGAAATAGAGGATGCGCTCAAGGTCCTTGAGCGTCATGTCGAGGAGCATGCCGATGCGGGACGGCAGGGACTTCAGGAACCAGATATGGGCAACCGGCGCGGCGAGCTCGATATGGCCCATGCGCTCGCGCCGAACGCGCGCGAGGGTGACCTCGACGCCGCACTTCTCGCAGATAATGCCCTTGTACTTCATGCGCTTGTACTTGCCGCACAAGCACTCATAGTCCTTGATCGGCCCGAAGATGCGCGCACAGAACAGACCGTCACGCTCAGGCTTGAACGTGCGGTAGTTGATGGTCTCCGGCTTCTTGATCTCGCCGTAGGACCAGGACTTGATCTTCTCCGGGCTCGCGATCGAAATCCGGATCTGATCGAAGGTCTGGGCCGGCTGCTGCTGGGCCGGACCGAAAATGTTCGCGAGCTCTTGGTTCATACCGTTATCTTCTCCTTCGGCGCTGCGCGGCGGGTGCCGATCCCGCCGCCGTGCCGCTTAATCGTGATCCTCAAATCGGTTCCGTCAGCCGTTACTCGGCCGCTTCGGTTTGACCGTCCGGGCCGGTCAGCCGATTGAGGTTTTCGAACTCAACGTCGAGGCCGAGCGAACGCATTTCCTTGACGAGAACGTTGAAGCTCTCGGGAATGCCCGCCTCGAAAGTGTCGTCGCCACGGACGATCGCCTCGTAGACCTTGGTGCGGCCCGCGACGTCGTCCGACTTCACCGTCAGCATTTCCTGCAGGGTGTAGGCGGCGCCATAAGCTTCGAGCGCCCACACCTCCATCTCGCCAAAGCGCTGGCCGCCGAACTGCGCCTTACCGCCCAGCGGCTGCTGGGTGACGAGGCTGTACGGGCCGATCGACCGGGCGTGGATCTTGTCGTCCACCAGGTGATGCAGCTTCAGCATGTAGATGTAGCCGACGGTCACCGGGCGGTCGAACTGCTCGCCGGTGCGGCCGTCGAACAGCATCGACTGGCCGGACGATTCGATGTCCGCCTTCTCCAGGAGCTCGACGATGTCGTGCTCGCGGGCGCCGTCGAACACAGGCGTCGCAATCGGGACGCCCGTGCTCAGCTGCTCGCCGAGCCTGATGACAGAGTCATCGTCATACGCTGCGATCTCGTCGCCTTCGGACGTGCCGCCATAAAGGTCCTTCAGCATCGTGCGCAGCGGCTTGCTGTCGCCCTTGCCGTTAGCCTTATAGGCCTCGACTATCCTGCCGATCTTGAGGCCGAGCCCAGCGCATGCGCGGCCGAGATGGGTCTCCAGAATCTGACCGACATTCATGCGGCTCGGCACGCCGAGCGGGTTCAGCACGATGTCGACGGAAGTGCCGTCCTCAAGGTGCGGCATGTCTTCGACCGGAACGATCTTCGACACCACGCCCTTGTTGCCGTGACGGCCGGCCATCTTGTCGCCGGGCTGAATCTTGCGCTTCACGGCGATGAAGACCTTGACCATCTTCATGACGCCGGGCGGCAGCTCGTCGCCGCGCTGCAGCTTCTCGACCTTGTCGATGAAGCGCTGCTCGAGAAGCTTGCGGCTCTCGTCATACTGAGCCCGCAGCATCTCGATCTGCTTCATCGTCTTGTCGACACCGACGGCGAAATTCCACCACTGCGCATGCGGATAGTCATCCATGACTTCCTTGCTGAGCTTGGTGTCCTTCTTGAAGCCCTTCGGTCCGGCAACGCCCACCTTGCCCTTCAGCATTTCGAAGAGGCGGCCATAGACGTTGCGGTCGAGGATAGCCTGCTCGTCGTCGCGGTCCTTGGCGAGACGCTCGATCTCTTCGCGCTCGATCGCCATAGCGCGCTCATCCTTCTCGACGCCGTGGCGGTTGAAGACGCGGACTTCGACGACGGTGCCGGTGACGCCCGGCGGAACCCGCAGCGAGGTATCGCGGACGTCCGAAGCCTTTTCGCCGAAGATGGCGCGCAGGAGCTTCTCTTCCGGCGTCATCGGGCTTTCGCCCTTCGGCGTGATCTTGCCGACAAGGATGTCGCTGGCGGCGACTTCGGCGCCGATATAGATGATGCCCGCCTCGTCGAGGTTCTTCAGCGCCTCTTCCGAAACGTTCGGAATGTCGCGCGTGATTTCCTCAGGCCCGAGCTTGGTGTCGCGAGCCATGATCTCGAATTCCTCGATGTGGATCGAGGTGAAGACGTCATCGCGGACGATGCGCTCGGAGAGCAGGATCGAGTCTTCGAAGTTGTAGCCGTTCCACGGCATGAAGGCGACGAGGACGTTGCGGCCAAGCGCGAGGTCGCCGAGATCGGTCGACGGACCGTCGGCGATGATGTCGCCCTTCGCCACGACGTCGCCGACACGGACCAGCGGACGCTGATTGATGCAGGTCGACTGGTTGGAACGCTGGAACTTCATCAGGCGATAGATGTCGACGCCCGAACGTGCGGACTCGAGGTCTTCCGTGGCGCGGACAACGATACGGGTCGAGTCGACCTGATCGATGACGCCGGCGCGGCGGGCGGCGATGGCGGCGCCGGAATCGCGGGCAACCACCGAATTCCATGCCGGTGCCGACGAGCGGCGCCTCGGCACGGACCAGCGGCACCGCCTGGCGCTGCATGTTCGAGCCCATCAGAGCGCGGTTGGCGTCGTCGTTCTCAAGGAACGGAATGAGCGCCGCGGCGACCGAAACCAGCTGCTTGGGCGACACGTCCATGAAGTCGACGCGGTCGGCCGGGACCATCACCGTCTCGCCGGCATGGCGGCAGACGATCAGGTCCTCCATCAGCTTGCCCTTCTTGTCGACGGGCGCGTTGGCCTGGGCGATGGTGTATTTCGCCTCTTCCATCGCCGACAGATAGACGACGTCGGTGGTGACCGTGCTGTCCTTGATGCGACGGTACGGGCTCTCGATGAAGCCGTATTTGTTGACGCGAGCGAAGGTCGCCAGCGAGTTGATCAGGCCGATATTCGGGCCTTCCGGCGTCTCGATCGGGCAGATGCGGCCGTAATGCGTCGGGTGCACGTCGCGCACTTCGAAGCCGGCACGCTCGCGCGTCAGACCGCCCGGACCAAGGGCCGACAGGCGACGCTTGTGGGTGATCTCCGACAGCGGGTTGGTCTGGTCCATGAACTGCGACAGCTGCGAGGAGCCGAAGAACTCGCGGACGGCGGCGGCGGCGGGCTTGGCGTTGATCAGGTCCTGCGGCATGACATGGCCGATCTCGACCGAGCTCATGCGCTCCTTGATGGCGCGTTCCATGCGCAAGAGGCCGATGCGGTACTGGTTCTCCATCAGCTCGCCGACCGACCGGACACGACGGTTGCCGAGATTGTCGATGTCGTCGATCTCGCCCTTACCGTCGCGCAGCTCGACCAGCGTCTTGACCACGGCAAGGATGTCTTCCTTGCGCAGGGTACGGTGCGTGTCGGGCGCGTCGAGGTCGAGGCGCATGTTCATCTTCACGCGACCGACCGCAGAGAGATCGTAGCGCTCCGAATCGAAGAACAGCGAATTGAACATCGCTTCCGCGGTCTCGATCGTCGGCGGCTCGCCAGGACGCATGACGCGGTAGATGTCGAACAGGGCCTCTTCGCGGCTCTCGTGCTTGTCGACGGCGAGCGTGTTGCGGATGTAGCCGCCCTTGGTGACGTGGTCGATGTCGAGGATATCGATCTTGTCATAGCCGCCCTCGGTCAGTTCCGTGAGCAGCTTGGCAGTGATCTCCTCGCCGGCCTCGGCAAAGATCTCGCCCGTCTTGGTATTGACGACGTCGTTGGCGATGTAATGGCCGTAGAGGTCCTCGTCGGCGACCTTCAGCGCCTTGAGGCCCTTCTCGGCGAGCTGACGCGCGGTGCGGACGGTCATCTTGCGGCCGGCCTCCAGCACGACCTCGCCGCTGTCGGCGTCGATCAGGTCGCTGGTCGCCTGCATGCCGCGCATGCGCTGCGCGTCGAAAGGCAGCTTCCAGCCGCCGTCGGCGCGCTCATAGGTGATCTTGCTGAAGAAGGTGTCGAGGATCTCCTCGCCGTCGAGGCCGAGCGCCATCAGCAGCGACGTCACCGGAATCTTCCGGCGACGGTCGATGCGCGCATAGACGATGTCCTTGGCGTCGAACTCGATGTCGAGCCAAGAACCGCGATACGGGATGATGCGGGCGGCGAAGAGCAGCTTGCCCGAAGAGTGCGACTTGCCCTTGTCATGGTCGAAGAAGACGCCCGGCGAACGGTGCATCTGCGAGACGATGACGCGCTCGGTGCCGTTGACGATGAAGGTGCCGTTCAAGGTCATGAGCGGCATCTCGCCCATGTAGACCTCTTGCTCCTTGATGTCCTTGACCGACTTCGCCTGGGTGTCCTCGTCGATATCGAACACGATAAGACGGAGCGTGACCTTCAGCGGCGCGGAGAAAGTCATCCCGCGCTGACGGCACTCATCAACGTCATATTTCGGCGGCTCGAAATCGTAGCGGACGAACTCCAGCATGGCGCTACCGGAGAAGTCGGAGATCGGGAAAACGGACTTGAAGACCGCTTGCAGGCCTTCGTCGCCGCGCCCGCCTTCCGGCTCTTCGACCATCAGGAACTGGTCGTAAGACGCCTTTTGAACCTCAATGAGGTTCGGCATCTCGGCGACTTCTTTGATCGAACCGAAAAACTTCCGAACGCGCTTGCGACCTGTGAACGTCTCGGCCAATGTCAGCTCCTCGAATTTGGAGAACCGGGTCCGGCTACCGGCGCGACACGCGCACAGCTCCCCGGACGATGATCCTTTTTACGAACGCAACCGCGGGCGCCGGCGGCACCCGCGTAAGTTTTGCCGGCGCCGAAGCTGCCAGCTCCAAAACTGTCGTTCGGCGCTAACGCCAAACCTGCCTCAATTCCTGCCCACCGCCCTTTAGTGACGGGTCCCCGCTGTCGGGGACCCGCCAATTCGTTTGCGCGGGCCGAACTACTTCAGTTCGACCTTGGCGCCTGCGCCTTCGAGTTGAGCCTTCAGCTTGTCGGCTTCGTCCTTGTTGACGCCTTCCTTGACCGGCTTCGGGGCGCCCTCCACGAGATCCTTGGCCTCTTTCAGGCCGAGCCCGGTGATCGCCCGGACTTCCTTGATCACGTTGATCTTCTGCGCGCCGGCATCGGCGAGAATGACGTCGAATTCAGTCTTCTCCTCGGCCGGAGCGGCGGCGGCACCGCCACCAACGGCGGCAACGGCCACCGGAGCAGCAGCCGAAACGCCCCACTTCTCTTCGAGAAGCTTGGAGAGTTCGGCGGCTTCGAGAACCGTCAGGCCCGAGAGTTCATCTGCAATCTTAGAAAGATCAGCCATCTGTTTGTTTCCTTTGATCGATTCGAATCTGGTTGGTTACGCGGCTTCGTCCTTGGCGGCATACGCTCCGAACACTCGGGCGAGCTGACCTGCCGGGGCGACGAGCACCTGGGCGATACGAGTCGCCGGGGTGCTGATCATGCCGACCAGCTTGGCACGCAGCTCGTCGAGAGACGGGAGCTCCGCCAGTGCCTTCACACCCTCCGGGTCGAGCGCGGTCTTCCCCATCGCACCACCGAGAACAACGAGCTTGTCGTTGGTCTTGGCGAACTCGACGACGACCTTGGCGGCGGCGACCGGATCGTCCGAATAGGCGATCATGGTCGGGCCGGCGAATAGGTCGGCGATCGGTTCCGCGTCGGTGCCCTTCAGCGCCAGCTTGGCAAGGCGGTTCTTCACCACCTTGGCGTTGGCGCCGGCATCCCGAGCACGGCTGCGAAGGCTTGTCATGTCGGCGACATTGAGGCCGCTATAGTGGGCGACGACAACGGTGCCGGCCGACGTGAAGACGGTGTTGAGCATTCCGACGAATTCGCTCTTTTCCGTTCTTTCCACGGCCTTCTCCAATTCTAGCGACTGGTCGATTGCGACCGGACGCCGGTTGAAATGGCCTGCCTCCCGAAGGAGACCGGCCGCTCAGCCTGTCCGCCCGCGACCCAAGAGTCGCTAGGCCAGTTCGAACCGATCCGCCCGATCGCTCGGGTGAAATCGGTCTCCCCGTCTCATGCAGGCTACCCGCGGGCGCTTAAGCCGGTTTCCCGGCACCTGCAGTCTCGGACAGGACGGCCCCCGATCGGCGGCGCCGATCAAAGGCCAGTCCGCCGCCCAGCCGTTTCCGGCTGAGCGGCAAGCTCTTGTCAGGCGCCCAATACGGTCGCCGGGTCGACATGGATGCCAGGACCCATGGTCGACGAAATCGCTACCCTCTTGACGAAGGTCCCCTTGGCCCCGGTGGGCTTTGCCTTCTGCCACTGCATCGGCGAAGGCACGGATGTTCTCCACCAGCGCGTCCTCGGTGAAGCTCACCTTGCCGACGCCGGCATGGATGATGCCGGCCTTCTCGACGCGGAACTCCACGGCGCCGCCCTTGGCGGCCTTGACCGCGGTGGCGACATCGGGCGTCACCGTGCCGACCTTCGGGTTCGGCATCAGGCCGCGTGGGCCGAGAACCTTACCGAGGCGGCCGACGAGCGGCATCATGTCGGGCGTCGCGATGCAGCGGTCGAAGTCGATCGTCCCCTTCTGCACGATCTCCACCAGATCCTCCGCGCCGACGATGTCGGCGCCGGCGGCCTTCGCCTCGTCCGCCTTGTCGCCCTTGGCGAAGACGGCGACGCGCACCGTGCGGCCCGAGCCGTTCGGCAGCTGGCAGACGCCGCGTACCATCTGGTCGGCGTGACGCGGGTCGACACCGAGGTTCATCGCCACTTCGACGGTCTCGTCGAACTTCGCGGTGGCACCCTTGCGGATCATCGCGATGGCTTCGTTCAGCGCGTAAAGCTTCACGCGATCAAGGCCTTCACGGGCCGTGCGTTGTTTCTTGCCAAGCGCCATCGTCTAGTCCACCACCTGCAGGCCCATGGAACGGGCCGAACCTTCGACAAGACGCGTTGCGGCGTCGACATCATGTGCGTTGAGATCGGCCATCTTGCTGGTTGCGATCTCACGCAGCTGGGCGCGCGTGACGCGACCGGCAACGTCCCGGCCGGGCGCGGAACCGCCCTTCTTCAGGCCCGCCGCCTTCTTCAGATAATAAGACACCGGCGGCGCCTTCATCTGGAAGGTGAAGGACTTGTCCTGGTAGTAGGTGATGACCACCGGGATGGGCGAGCCCTTCTCGAGTTCCTGCGTCTGCGCGTTGAACGCCTTGCAGAATTCCATGATGTTGATGCCACGCTGGCCGAGCGCCGGCCCAATGGGCGGCGACGGATTGGCGGCTCCTGCGGGCACCTGAAGTTTCAGATAGCCCTGAATTTTCTTTGCCATCTATCGTTCCTCAGCGCGCCGGATCATTCCGGCGATGTTCGGAATGGCGTGGTGCGGAACCGGCATTTGGCGATGCCGAGGCCTCCCACAACCGCTTGCGGTCAGAGCTTTTCGACCTGACCGTATTCGAGCTCGACCGGGGTAGCCCGGCCGAAGATCGACACGGCTACCTTGAGCCGCGCCCGCTCCTCGTCGATTTCCTCGACGAGACCGTTGAAGGATGCGAACGGCCCATCGGCCACGCGCACCTGTTCGCCAACGTCGAAGCTGATCGACGGCTTCGGACGCTCCACACCCTCCTGCACCTGCTGGAGGATGTGCTGGGCCTCGGAATCGGAGATCGGCACCGGGCGCGAATCGGCGCCAAGAAATCCGGTTACCTTCGGCGTGTTCTTGATGAGGTGATAAGCCTCATCGGTCATGTCCATCTTCACCAGCACATAGCCCGGGAAGAACTTGCGCTCGGCATCGACCTTGCGGCCGCGGCGCACCTCAACCACCTTCTCGGTCGGGACGAGGATCTCTTCGAATAGATCACTGAGGCCCGTTGCCTGAGCCTTTTCGCGGATCGACTCGGCGACCTTCTTCTCGAAGTTCGAATAGGCGTGGACGATGTACCAGCGCTTGGCCATGCTTTCTTAGTGGCTCCGGTCAGACGTTGATGCCGAGCAGCGTGCGAACGACCCAGCCGAGCAAGGCATCGACGCCCAGGAAGAAGACAGAGGCGACCGCGGCGAAGACAAAGACCATGATCGTCGAGATGACGGTCTCACGGCGGGTCGGCCAGACAACTTTGGAGGCCTCCGCCCGCACTTGCTGCAGGAAGGTAAAAGGGTTGGTTCTCGTGGCCATTTCGCGCGCTCAAGCCATGAAGGCGCGGGAACACGAGCGGTCCACGCGCCTTGCCGGAACGTGTACATAAGGCGCTGCAGCCATGGACTCAAGCCCCCTGCCCCAACTTTTCAAGGCAAACCGCCAATCGAAACGACCACCGGGGCGGTTCAAGCGGCGCGTTGGTTCGTCCCCAATCGAGAAGGGCCCGCCGAAGCGGGCCCTTTGAGTAGGGCGGCGGGTTTGCGCCAGCGACGCCCTAGCCGCTTGGCAACTCGTTGTCGAACATGCACATCGCCGGCGTTCCGTCGACGCCATAGTAGCAGTTGTAGTCGGCCAGGCCGGTCGTGGCGTCACGGGCCTGCAGGCTCGGATTGTTGACGTTGAGGCCGATGCCGACGCGCAGGACATTGTCCGTGAACAGGTAGTTGGTCGCGGAGAGCGTCCTCGAGCCCTGATACGCCGCGAGGAAGTAGATCGGCATACCGTTGGGCTGGAACTCGGTCCGTGCACCCCACGTGATCATGGTGCCGGCTGGCAGACCGAACTCGTTCTGGATCGCGCCTCCGATGTTGGCGGAGATCAGGAAGTTCGGCTGAACATAGAACGTGCTCACAAGGCGGGCATAGAAGTTACGAACCGGCGCGTCCTGCCAGAAGAACCGCGCGGGTTCCGGCCAGACGGCGAAGGTTGTGCCCATCTGCCCATAGATCCGGAGGTTCCCCGTGGTGAACGCCGCCTCCACGGCAAGAGTGCCGTACGTCGTGTCGTCGCCGGTGAAGAACAGGTCATTCTCCCGCAAACCGAGCGAGGCCAGGCCGCCGATGAGAAAGTTGCCCGAGTGATAGGTGAAATGCTTGGCGATGCCTGCGCGCGTCGTATTCCAAGTGCAGTCGGGGCACTCGCTGCCCGGGAAGGTGGTCTGTCCGCCCCAATGCTCAGCCCAAATGTCGAGCTGCACCGACAGTGCGGGATTGATCGCCCAGGCGGCGCGGGCAAGGCCGCCACCGCCGGCGCCACCATTGTGGCACCCTTGGCAGTCCGGATCATCGGTGTTGCCCAGCATGTGGCCGCCGATGCCGGCCCAGACCTGCACGTCGCCGGTGACGTTCATCTGCGCCGAAGCATTCGACGCAACAGCGGCGCCAGCGAAACCGAGCAAAATAGCCAATATCTTCTTCATGAAGGCCCCCGTAGCCGAGTCGCTCATAACTCGGCGTTCTGATTTTTCTATTTTTCGGCAGCCGCTTTGGCAACTGGTCGCAGGGGAATGGAAGGCGTGTGTGCCCAAGGCAGCTTCGCCGACAGTGCTACAGCGGACGCCGCGGCTGGCGAGCGCCTGCTCATGATCGATCCGACGGTCTTCACGTCGGCGATGCGCGGGTGGAGAAACCAATTCAGTCTCAAGACGGCGAGCCCGGTTATCGGCTTTAGCGGCGCGGAGTTGAGCGAGGTTGGGGTGCCGACCGCATCGCCGGCAGCGAATTGTTCGAACACAGCCCGACACGGATCGAAGAATCGAACGGGAGGCGCGTCGACTATCGCAGCGACATCTCGCAGGCCGCGCCATCTTCGGCGCCTTCCTCGCGACACTGCCGGAAGGCAACGCCCCGGGACGGCTCGCCTCCCTCCGTCAGCTGCTGGGTCGCGGTCGCAGGGCCGGCTGACCCGGCGATTGGCAACGAGCGGGGGCGAAACCGAAGCCGGAATCTCAAACGCCATGTTCCGTCGGACACATTGGCCGAGCCGGCGTTAAAGAGATCGATGGTCGAGGAATGGCAGGGGCGGAGGGACTCGAACCCCCGGCCACCGGTTTTGGAGACCGGTGCTCTACCAACTGAGCTACACCCCTATGGCGCGACCAAGGGCCAGCGCCGCGGCAACAGATAGCGGGTCATTGTGCGGGTGCAAAGAGGCTAGCCGGCAGATGTGTTCTTGCCGCGGGCCTTTGTGTCCTTCCTGACGCCGGAGGCGATGAAATAGATGATGGCGCCATAGCCGATTGAAAGGACGCCGATCGCCCAGATTCCCACCGCGGCGCCATCGCTTGTCGTTTCGCGGATCCAGCGCGTAATCAGCCCATCGCGGCTAGGGTCGTCCAACGTTCCGCCTGCGGCGCCGAGGAACACCATGGCGGCGGCAACGACGATCGCCGCCAGGCCGCGCGCCCAGTAGATTTTGCCGCGATTGCCGAAATAGCCGATCGCCGTGACGATCAAGGTCACTGCCAGGGGGATGAACAGAGGAACGTTCATCGTTGCCCTCCCCTACTCCTACGTGTTCGCACTTTAGTTCCCGCCCCCGCAGCGCTGCCCGGGGGCGGGTTACTTTGATGCGCTAGCCGCCGAAGCGCCAGGTCAAACCGGCGCGGATCGTCTGCTCGTAGCCCGAGCTGTGGACACTGGCGCCAATTACGTCGTCACCCGTGCGGCGATGGCACAGATCAACGAGGCCAGAAAGCGAACATGATCTGCAAAACCGAATGCAAAACGCGCGCCCCGATCGGGGCTAAGTCATTGGAGCGGGTGAAGGGAATCGAACCCTCGTCATCAGCTTGGAAGGCTGTTGCTCTACCATTGAGCTACACCCGCCGATGTCCGACGGCATGGTGGGGGAGGTAGGACTCGAACCTACGAAGGCGTTCGCCAGCGGATTTACAGTCCGCCCCCTTTGCCACTCGGGACACTCCCCCATCGGTCTCTGCCGGGACAGAGCGTCAGGTCGGCGAAACTATGAAAACGTCCGCCGGACGGCGCTTCGCTTGGCCCGTCTTATGGCTATGCGCTCCTGCGCTGTCAACGCGCAACGGACAGCGATTGCCGGCCCGAAGCCGCGCTCCTATAAGCCGGCCGATGGCACGATCCCCACAATCGCAAAGACCGCGGCACGCCAAGGGCGGACGCCGCTTTCCGCCACGCTCAAAGACGGAGCGGCAGGCAGACCGGCTATGGATCTATGGCGTCCATCCGGTCGCGGCGGCGCTGGCCAATCCGCGACGCGAAATCCTGCGCATTCTCGCCACCGACAATGGACGGCGAAGGCTGGAGGGCGTCGAACGGTTCAAGGTGGAGCCGACGACGCCGCGGGACTTGTCGCGGCTTCTCGGACCCGAAGCGGTGCATCAGGGTGTCGCGGCCGAGGTGGCCCCCCTTCCCGCCCTTTCGCTGGAGGCGCTGCCGGAAGAGGCCCGGCTGCTCCTTTTCCTCGATCAGGTCACGGATCCGCATAATGTCGGCGCAATCCTGCGCTCCGCCGCGGCGATGGCGGCCGACGCCGTCGTTGTCACCAGCCGTTATTCGCCGACGGAGACCGGGGTGCTCGCCAAGGCGGCATCGGGCGCGCTCGACGTGATGCCGCTGATCAGCGTCTCAAACCTCTCGCGGGCGCTGGAAGAGGTCGGCGACCTAGGCTTCTTCCGCGTCGGCCTCGATTCCTCGGGCGACGCTGTTCTGGAAGACGTGGTGGCGCAGCAGAAGCTGGCGCTGGTGCTGGGCGCCGAGGGCAAGGGCCTGCGCCAGAAGACGCGCGAGACCTGCGACCGCGTCGCCCGGCTCGATCTCCCCGGCGACATTCGCAGCCTCAACGTCTCCAACGCCGCGGCGCTATCGCTCTATCTCGCCCGTCGTGCTCTTCTGCCTTGACCGGAATCGAGGCGGGGGCTAGCCCCACCGAGATGGCGCCGGCATAGCTCAGTTGGTAGAGCAACCGCCTTGTAAGCGGTAGGTCGCGGGTTCGACTCCTGCTGCCGGCACCAACGTTCGCTGCCTGGATCTGGCGGCGGCGCATTCGCGCGAGGGGCGATACACCTCAATATATCCAACTCTGTCGACGCCAGGCGACATCCTCGCCGAGTTGGGCCGATGGCAGCGATCCCTAGGTCCCAAACGAAGAAAGGCCCCGCAGTCTGCACTGCGAGGCCCTTCCAATCGATTCTGAATGCAGGGCTTGTCAGCCGTGCGTCAGTGGCTATCGGCCGAGATAGTAGCTGAAGCCGATGCCGAAGTTGTGCGACCAGCCCGGGCCGAGGCTCGGGGCGACCTGCAGGCGATAATCGGCGCGGACCGACAGCGTATTGGTCAGCATCGCTTCGACGCCCGCACCAACGGTCCAATACGGCGTCGTCGTGCCGTTGAACATCGCACCACCACCGGCAACGCCGTAGAGCAAGGTGCGGCCCATGGCGACACCGGCACGGGCCACGACGCCAGCGTCGGTGACGTTGGGCAGCACGAACGGCCCGGTCGTGTTGACGCTGTATTCGAGGGCGCCTTCGACACCGACCACGAAGCTACCGGCCTGGTAGTTGTAGCCAGCGCGTACGCCGCCGCCGACGAACGTCCACCAAGTCGGCGGCGTGATGGTAACGAACTGGCCTTCGAAATAGGCGCCGAGATAGAGGCCGGTCCAGCTGAACGCTGGGGCGGGCGCGGGAGCCGTGACAACCGGCGGCGCCATCGGCGGCAGGTCGGCAGCGCTGGCGGGCGCCGCGAATGCTCCGATCGCGACAGCGACGGCACCGGCAGCGGCAAACTTCTTCATCATATTCAACACTCCCCTCGGGTTTGGCGGTTGACGCTTCTCCTAGCGCAGTTCGCCGCCCACTTGCAGGCCTACAAAAATTGGTGAGGTGCTTTTGGGGTGGTTGTTGCTGAGAAGCAACAACCACCCCTCGCGGGAATTTGGCCAAGGCAACCCAATTTACCAAGAAAGTTGCGGTTTTTGATCTGCGCCGTCGGCGACGACCCCCGTGGGGATATCGCCGGCGTCCCGAGCCGTGATGGCCACTTCCCGGGCGATCGTCCTGACCGCCTTGCTCGGAGGATCCCCCGCGAGGTCCGCAAGCCAGTCGGTCTTGCCCGAATCGACGAATCCCTTCGGCTCCATGATTTCGACGACGAAGCGCCGTATTGCGGTGACGAGGAAGTCCGTCCAGGCCGGGTCCGGCTTGGCAATCGAGCGATCGAGCGCGAGGAGCGTCTCGGCCTCTTCGCGCGAGGCGATGCCGCTGGCCAGCACATTGCGCTGCAGCCTACGGACATCGCCGAAGCGGATGCGTTTGTCGCGAAGGACGGTCTGAACGAAGGATTCGAGCGTCGAAGTCTCCATCGGGCATGCCTCCTCATTGGCGGGAAATGGCCGCGTTGGAACCTACGCGGAGACGCCTTCTCGCGGCCGCCGCGCCCTGCGATGTCTGCTTTTGGAGTACCGCCGGAAGGTCTCACGCACGCGCCGGAGCGTCAACGTGAACAGCGCGCGAACCGCGCCGCGGCGCAACCTAAGACGCTGCGAAAACTGAAACTTTCGGCGCCCTCATATCTGAGCCTTGTGGTTACCGCCAGCTACCGCGCTCCCTGGCAGGCGGTGTTGTAGAGGCCGGCATCCAACATGGAGCGGAAGAAGATCGCGCCGGCGAGGTTGGCGCCGGTCTTGATCGCGTCCGCCAAGGCCGTGCGCAGCAGTACGGCACCGCCGAACTGGGCACCGCTAACGTCGGCGCCGGCGAACAGGGCACCCATCAGATTGGCATTCCTGAAGGTGACGCCCGTGAGGTCGGCGCCACTGAGATCGGCGCAGATCAGCGAGGTTCCGGTGAGGTCGGCACCGGCGAGATGCGCCGATGACAAGTCCGCGCCATCGAGATCGGCACCGATGAGATCGCAGCCCGGACAGGCGTTGGTCGCCTGCAGTTGATCGAGCGCCGTCGGGTCGAAAGCGGCCGCGGGTGAAACGCCAAGCATCGCCACGCAAGCGAGGATGGCGAGGCGGCTTTTCATGTCGTCTCAGAACGTCGGGGCGGGGCGGCCTACCTGACGGCAGGCGGCGGTGACGGTGTTCGCCATCAGCATGGCGATGGTCATCGGCCCGACACCCTTCGGCACTGGCGTGATGTGGGCGGCCACAGACAGGGCCTCGTCGAAGGCGACGTCGCCGACGAGGCGCGTCTTCCCCTCGCCCAGTTCCGGCGCGTCGATTCGGTTGATGCCGACGTCGATGACGGTCGCCCCCGGCTTGATCCAATCGCCGCGGACCATGCGCGGCCGGCCGACGGCGGCAACGACGATGTCGGCGCGGCGAACGACTTCGGGCAAGTCGCGCGTGCGGCTATGGGCGATGGTGACGGTGCAGTTGGCCTCGAGAAGCAGCTGCGCCACGGGCCGACCGACGAGATTGGAGCGGCCGACGACAACCGCCTCGCGCCCGCTCAAATCGTCGCCAAGGGCGCGACGAAGGAGGATCATGCAGCCGGCGGGCGTGCACGGGATCAGCGCCTCGGCGGCAACGCCGCTGGCGAGGCGACCGACATTGATTGGCGTCAGCCCGTCGACGTCCTTCTCCGACCGTATCGTTTCGATGACCCGCCTCGGATCGATCTGTTTCGGCACCGGCATCTGCACGAGAATGCCGTGGATTGCCGGATCGTTGTTGAGCCGCTCGACCAGCGCCAACAGATCGGCTTCGGCGGTATCCGCCGGTAAGGTGTGCTGCACTGAATGGAAGCCGAGACGCTCCGCCGTGCGGCTCTTATTGCGGACATAAACCTGGCTGCCTGGATCGTCGCCGACGAGGACGACGGAGAGGCCCGGCTTCAGCCCGTCGGCAACCAACTCGGCGGCTATGGTCTCGATCCGCGCCGTGAGCTCGGCCGCAACTGCAGCGCCGTCGATGATGCGGGGGTCCGGGGTGTCGTCCATGGCAGGGCTCTGTTCTGGCGGTCGCGCGAGAGTTAGCTGTCCACCACCTGGCCCGCAACCCGTCTAGGGACTTGCCCCGGGCAGTTGGTCGGAGCGATATGTCGATCGCATGGAGCTCATGCCGATCAAATTGAAACGGCCAGCGCTCGCCGATCGGCGGAGGGTCTATCTCTGGCTGAGCACGCCCGGAATCGTCGACAAGATGATGGGGCCGCCTACGTTTCCCGACGTCGCACCCCCAACCTACACGGAGTTTGTTGCCGACTATCCGGATTTTCTCTGGCTGCACGACCAGCCCGAGGCCGGGCGTGTGTTCCTGATCGCCGCACAAGAGCAGGATGTCGGCTGCATCGTTCAGAATGACATCGTCACAACGACGGGCAACACGCGGGCCGCAGAGATCGACATCTGGCTCGCAGGACCGGAGTTTACCGGCCGAGGCTTCGGTCGTCAGGCCATCTCGGAGCTCTGCTATCTGCTGGCGAGCGAGTTCAGGATCGCCGAGCTTTTTCTGCAGCCCTCGGCGCGAAACGAGGCGGCCTGCGTCGCCTATCAGCGAGCAGGCTTCCATCGCTCGCCGCTGAGCACGAAAGAGGCCGCCGAATATTATCGGACGCGGCCGGATTATTCGGATTCCGTCTTCTTCGTCCGACGCATCGATGAGAGCGGTTGCGCGGTGCCGCCGGTCTCGGCGAGTATCCAATCGAGATAGCGCCGGCTTCCCCCCTCGATGGGCAGCGCAACGATCGCCGGGGTGTCGTAGGGATGCGCGGCCTCGAGCGCCGCAATCAACGCTTCGCTTCTCCCGGCTCGCGACTTGAAGATGGCGACGATCTCGTCGGCGTTCTCGACGACGCCCTGCCAACGGTAGATCGAGCGCATTCCCGGGATGAGATTGACGCACGCGGCGAGGCCGTTCTCGACGACCGTTCGGCCGATGGTCTCGGCGGTCGCGAAATCGGGAAAAGTCGCATATAGGGCTATCGCCGCGTCAGCCTCGGTGTTCATCGCTGCCTCGTTAGGGTCGCCTTGACGCTCTCATGGGTACTCTCGCCGGCGCGTTCGAGGTTGTAACAATGGCCGATATCAAGCCCAAGAGCGGAGCGATCGCCTTCATCGCTTCCAGTGCCGACGAGGCACAAGTCGCTCTGGAGCGGCTGGCAGAACTCTACGGCAATACCGATCCGCAGGAAGCGACGCACATCGTGGCGCTCGGCGGCGACGGTTTCATGCTGCAGGTGCTGCACCGGTTCATGGACACCGGCAAGCCAATCTACGGCATGAATTGCGGCACCGTCGGCTTCCTTATGAACGACTATCGCGACGATGGGCTGATCGAACGGCTGGAGCAGGCGATCACCACGCCCACTCATCCGCTCGTCATGACCGCCTGGGACGCCTCGGGCGCAACGCACACGGCCTACGCCTTCAACGAGGTGTCGCTGCTGCGACAGTCCTATCAGGCAGCGCGCCTGAAGATTCTGATCGACGAGAGGACGCGGCTTTCCGAACTCATCTGCGACGGCGTTCTCGTGGCGACGGCCGCCGGAAGCACCGCCTATAACCTCTCCGCCCATGGTCCGATCCTGCCGATCAACGCGCCATTGCTGGCGCTGACGCCGATCAGCCCCTTTCGCCCGCGGTCGTGGCGCGGCGCGCTGCTGCCGGACCGCTCGCGCGTCCGCATCGAGGTGCTGGAGGCGGTGAAACGGCCGGTCAACGCCGTCGCCGATCACACCGAGATCAAGTCGGTGGCGGCGGTTGAGATCGTGCAGAACCGCAAAAGCTCAAGCCAGATCATGTTCGATCCGGACCATTCCTGGGACGAGCGCATCCTCTCGGAGCAGTTCCGCTACTAGTCGCCGACAGGAAACAGCTCAAAGCGACCGGCAAACAGATCCGTTTGCCAGCGTCCCAACTCGGCGGTCCCCGGGTGGCCTTCCAAGCCAGGCTCGAAGACGACCGAAACGACGGCGAAAAAGGAACCCTCCGTCTCGACAATTTTCGACAAGATCTTGCAGTCGGCCTGTCTGAACGCTGTGTCTTTGAGGTTCGCCGCCAAAGCTGCGGCCCCCGCTTCGGCCGCGGCCCGGCTGCCATAGGCGAACACCGCCTGCGTTGCTTCCGAGCCTGGGCTCGTGGAGGCGACGAGCAGGAGGTAGGCGAAAGGCGGGATATGCCGGTCGTCCGGGATGCCATCTAGGAACGCGGGAGAAGCGGCGAGAGTCAGGCCGCCAAGGCCTGAGGCGGCCACGGCCGCGGCATTCGCAGGAGCGGCGCGGCGGGCGGCCTCGACCATGGCCGCGAGCAAAGCTCCGCCTCCCGAGGGTGTGAAGTCATCCCCCGCCGTCAGTTGCGGCAGGGCCGCGTCGATCATCGGCCAAGCGAAGGCCACGGCCGCCCCGCCCGGCCAAACCGCCACGCGCTGCGCGCGCCAGCCGCCGCCGAACGGATAGTCTTCGGTGCGGCCGGTCAAATCGACGGCGAAGTCCGCGCCCTCGGCAAAGACCGTGGTGCCGTTGCGATCGACCTGCTCCATATTCGGCCGGCGCAGAAGCGCATCGCCGATGTCGGCCACCGAGATGACGTCGCCAGCCAACACGATCAGCGTTTCCGGCGGCGTGCCAAAATTCAGGATGCCGTCGAGGTCGGGGAACGGAATGCCGACCGTTTCGACACCGATGTCGCGATCGAGCAGAGCCGGCCCGATCTCATGCAGGCCGACGCCGGGAATGTCACTTGGAGGCCAACCGGCGACCAGCCGGGAACTCATGAAATAGAGTTCCGGGCCTCCGACGTCTTCGTTGATGGCGTCCA
Organism: uncultured Alphaproteobacteria bacterium; assembly: GCA_963823045.1. GTDB lineage: Bacteria > Pseudomonadota > Alphaproteobacteria > Rhizobiales > Kaistiaceae > JADLGL01. The sequence continues at coordinate 162,810 of CAWGKA010000003.1, forward strand.
CCGGCAGACGGCTGAGCATCTCGGCGAGCGTGTCGAAGGCGTGCGCCGGCGCCGCCGGCAATGACAGCAGTCCCAGGATGGCCGAAGCCACAAATGTCCGCCTGCCCGTTCCACGTAGCGGTCTCATCATCGGCAAGGTGCTGGGCGGATGTGAAGTGATGGTCCGCGTCCTCAAATCGGGCTGTGTCTACCGTAGCGCGTGCGTGATCTCGCTCAAGGCGCGTTGATGAAGCTCAGCGTCGTAGATGATGTCGTGGTGCGGGAGTTCGGCGATGTCTCCGACGACCTCGTTGACGAGTTGGCCATGGAAGCCGGGAGCAGGAACGACCGGAGCGACATCGGGCGTGAGGAAGAAGTTGACGGCGCGGACGACGTTGGGGCTCACCGTCGCCTCCCTCGTTGGATCGAAGCCAATGACGAGGTCGACGGGAATGCCGCGGCGGTCGAGCGCCGCCGCCACCTCATAGGCCCGGATGGCGCCCATCGAGTGCCCGACGAGAATGACGTGGAGCGCCTCTCCGCTCTCACGGTAGGCGCCCGCGACCTGGCGCACCACAAGGCGCCAGAACGACGGCGGGACGGCCTCGATGGGAACACCGTCAACCGCGAACAGGCTGGCCAGCTTCTGCTGGTCGTCGAGGGCGCTTGCGAAGCCGGCGATGAAATAGATTCGGGTGGACGCCGCCGGGGATGCGGCGAAGGCTTGCGGAGGCGCGATGCCGCAAACCAGCAGCAGGGTCGCCGCGATTGCCGCGGTTATCAGCGATGCGTTACACTTCTTGGCGCCTGACACAGTTTTTCCATTTTGGGCCGATAGTCAGGCGTTGTCAGTGGTTTCCTCCCAACATCGGAGACCTTCAATGCAGACCAATCAAGCAGCGGCCAAGTCCCGCGATACGCTTCTCTGGAAAATATCCGCGGTCACGACATTCGCCCTTGTCGGCGTCGCTGCTGCGGTCATTGCCTTCAACGGCGCCCGCGCTCAGGCTACGCCGGACGGCCAACAGCTCTTCAATTCGGTCGGGTGTTCCGGCTGCCATAGCTCGGACGGCCACGGCAGCATGGGCGGCGATGCGCCGGCGCTCGCTGGCAACGGAAACCTCGCCGATGCGAACCACGTCATCACCCAGATCCTGAAAGGCGGGGGTGCGATGCCACCATTCGGCACGCAACTCAGCGACGATCAGATCGCGGCGATCGCCAACTATGTCCGCCATTCATTCGGCAATAATTATGATCCGTTGATCACGGCGGCCGACGTTACGGCGTTGCGCAACTAGCCTTCGCGGGGCGGCCGTTCAGGCCGCCCTCACCTCGATCTCGACGAATTCGCGGGCGGCCGCGCGACGCGCCTCGGCGGCGAACCGCCGGAGCATAGCCATGAGTTCGTTCATCTCCCCGTCGCTGATGGCCTCATAGCGAGCAAGGACTTCGTCAACGACACGTCTGGTGAAGTGATAGCGGCGAGCAGGATCGATCGCCTCGCCGCTGTGATGGCGGCAAATGCGAATGGCCGTCGCGAAGGCCTCGAACGCACTCTGCGGAAGTCCGGCCCGGCGATAGACAGCGGCAAACGCCGTTAGCCTCCGATCGACCACGATGGCGCGGATGCGTCGCTCCGGCTTCCGCGAGAGTACCGCGAGGGCCGCAGCGAAGAAATCGACATTGCCGGCGCAGAGCACTCGCAGCAGCAGCGATGTCGTCAGTTGCTCGGTCACGCGCAGATGCTCGGCAAGTGCGGTCAGCTCTTCGGTCGCGCTCTCTGCCGCGATTGCCACGGCGGCCTGGTCGCAGGCCTCACGCGTGACGATGTCGGTTCTATCCGCATCAAGCCAGTCTCTGAGGCGCACGAGATTACCGAGGGCGTCGCTGAGGTCACGGATGAGATCATGCCGGGTGCTGATCGGAAGATCTTCACGGTCGAGCAATGCAGACCGGATTTCCGCAACATCGCCAAATCGTTGTGCCAGTCTGTTGAGGCTTATTCTCGCGATGTCCGCGCCCGGATTGGCAAGCAGGCGGTGGCAGGAGGCGAGCGTTCCCAATTCGGTGAGAGCTGCCGACACACCCGCCGAAACGATAGGCCTTGAAGCGATAGCCACTTGCAGTGTTTCGTTCATGCCGCCCACGAGGTCGACCAGCTCGCTGTCCATGAAGACGGGAGACCGGGACAGGACCGTGGTGGCGATATCTGACTGATCCGCAGCGAGAGTCTAAGAATCATGTGGCGCGGGGCATCGCGACTGCCTGCGAGCGCGTCGGCCAAGGCGAAACGGACTGTTGGGGCGCTGTCGTCGAGAAGCACGGTCATCGCCGTCTCGAAGCCGGCCCTGACCTCCTCGTCGACGTCGGCGTGCAGGTAGGCCCGCGCCAAGGCAGAGGCGGCCTCCGCACGCTGCGATGCCGAAGCAGCCCTGCTCCAGACGAGAAATTCCCTGGCATCCATTGGATTGTGACGCCTTCTTCATTCGATATGTGATCGCCGCGAGCGATTCCCTTCGGCAATTCCAGCTGATGGTCGGCCCGCAGGGTAAACGTCTGGTTAACCATAAGGGGCGGGCCTAGGCGCCGCCGGGGCCGGCCCAGTCCGTCAGAAGGTCGTCCGGTTCGGGCCGCGGCCGCTCAGTCGGTTCGATTTGGCGGGTGCCTATGTGGACCAAGCCGGCAAGCCTTTCGTCGGGAGTCAGGCCGAGAATCGCTCGTGCCTCCGGATCGTAGACCGGCCAGCCCGTGACCCATTGCGCGGAGAAGCCGAGCGCGTGGGCGCCGTTGAGGAGGTTCATGCACACCGCGCCGGCGGATAGCTGTTGCTCCCATTCGGGGATCTTCACATGCGGCCCTGCCTTGCTGACGACGCCGATCACCAGGGGGGCCCGGCTGAAACGCGTCAGCTCCTTATCCCGCTCCGCGTCGCTCAACTGATCGCCGCGGCTTAGGCGAAGTCGCAGCATTGCCTCCCCCACCTTGGTGCGGTCGTCGCCGGCAAAGCGGATGAAACGCCACGGCGCCAGCTTGCCGTGATCGGGGACGCGCAGCCCGGCCGCAAGGATTTGCCGCAATTGCGCGGCATCAGGCGCAGGTAGTCCGAGGAACTGGGCGGGAACGGATCGCCTGGTAGCGAGGAAGTCGATCGAAGCTGGACATTTCAGGGCCGGGCAATTTGGCTGGGCACGGAAGGCGGAGACTGCTAGGCCACCGCCTCGCTCCTGTCTAAAGGACGGGAACGAAAATGCCACTCCGGCCTCGAGGTGGAGAAGTATTTGTCGAGATTGCTGCGTCGCCTTGGGGGCCTGAAGGCCGGCATACTCGCTCCTCGCCGCTTTCGCGGTGTTCGGCGGGACCATGGGGGGCGTGACCGGCGCCCTCGGGCAGGAAGCGGCCGCCGACACGGGTATCGTGCCGGTGCCTATTCCGAACCCGCAACGCATCCCCTATGACCCGCCGGCCGTACCGGCCGACCGAGGCGCCGGCCCCGGTGCCGGCGGGCCCTCAACGCCCGCTCCCGAGCGGATCGTGATTCCAACCACCGATGCCGACGGCAATCCGCTACCCGCCCAGCAGTTCACGCTTATCCCGGTGCTGGTCGATGGCGGCGTACCCGTCGCCGATGGCGTGGTCTGGCGCATCTTCGACGAGGTCGGACGATCTGCCTGCCAATCTCGTCGCCGATGTGCAGGGCGGGACCACCCAGGTCGAACTGACGCCGGGACGGTACTTCCTTCACGCCATGTTCGGTTGGGCCGGCGCCACAACAGAACTCATGGTCACGCCCGACCACACATCGCAGACCATCGTGCTCAATGCCGGCGGGCTTCGGCTCCGCGCCCTGATCGGTGACGACCAGCCATTGCCCGCGGGGCAGGTGCATTTCGAGGTCTACGGGACCGATCCGGCCGCGGGCGAGCGCGTCCTCATCACGGACACGGCTGGGCCTGACGAAATCCTTCGGCTCAATGCCGGCCGCTACAACGTCGTCAGCTATTATGGTGACATCAACGCCGTCGTCCGCGCCGATATCGACGTCGAGGCCGGCCAACTGACGGAGTTGGCGCTCTATCACGAGGCAGCGCAGGTCACGCTGAAGCTCGTCAATCACGCGCGGTGGCGAGGCGATTGCCAACACCGAGTGGCGCGTTTTGACCCCCGATGGCCTTCTGCTTTTCAACAGCGCGGGCGCGTTTCCAAGCATGGTGCTGGCGGCGGGCGACTACATCGCCGTCGCCCAACACAATGACCTCGTCTACCAGACCACCTTCACCGTCGTGTCAGGCGCGAACCGCGATATCGAGGTGCTGACCGACAATCCGGCGCCCCTGGCCGTGCCCTAGTGCTGCGCCATGGCGCGCGACGACGTCGGGCGGGAGCGCCTCGTGCTTCAAGCAATTCAATCGCAGTATCGGCTGAGCAGCGACTCCTGATCGCGCGAGCCAAGGCGACGAATATTGACGCTCGCCCTCCTCCGCCTCGCGCTTGCCGCAAACGAGAATGACCGGGACCTTGGCGAGCGAGTGCTCGCGGACCTTGTAGTTGATCTTCTCGTTGCGGAGATCGAGTTCGACACGCATGCCGGCAGCCATCAGCTTGGCATAGAGGTCGCGTGCGTAGTCGTCGGCCTCCGAGGTGATGGTGGCGATGACGACCTGCACCGGCGCCAGCCAGAGCGGGAAATGGCCGGCATAGTTCTCGATGAGGATGCCGAGGAAGCGCTCCATCGAGCCGCAGATGGCCCGGTGGATCATGATCGGGGTGACCTTGTCGCCGATCGAGTCGATGTAGAAGGCGCCAAAGCGGCCCGGCAGATTGAGGTCGACCTGGGTGGTGCCGCACTGCCAGTCGCGGCCGATGGCGTCGCGCAGGACATATTCGAATTTCGGGCCGTAGAACGCGCCCTCGCCCGGATTGATGCCGGTGGTGATGCGGCCGCCGGAGCGCTCTTTGATCTGCTCCAGCACCTTCATCATCATCTCCTCGGCGCGGTCCCAGGCGGCGTCGGAGCCGACGCGCTTCTCAGGCCGGGTCGAGAGCTTGACGGTGATGTGCTCGAAGTCGAAATCGGCGTAGGTCGAGAGGATCAGATCGTTGATCTTGATGCACTCCTCGGCCATCTGGTCCTCGGTGCAGAAGATATGCGCGTCGTCCTGGGTGAAGGCGCGCACGCGCAGCAGGCCATGCAGCGCACCCGACGGCTCGAAGCGATGCACCGCGCCGAACTCGGCCATGCGGATCGGCAGGTCGCGATAGCTCTTCAGCCCGTGCTTGAAGATCATGATGTGGCCCGGGCAGTTCATCGGCTTGATGGCGTAGGTGCGCTCGTCGTCGTGCTCCTCGCCGGCCGGCCGCGCCATGAACATGTTCTCGCGGAACCAGTTCCAATGGCCCGAGGTCTCCCACAGCACCTTGTCGAGGAGCTGCGGGGCGTTGACCTCGTCATAGTCGCCGCGGAGGCGCCGGCGCATATAGGCGATCAGCTCCTGGAAGATCGCCCAGCCCTTCGGATGCCAGAAGACGGTGCCCGGCCCCTCCTCCTGGAAATGGAACAGGTCCATCTCGCGGCCGAGGCGGCGATGGTCGCGCTTCTCGGCCTCCTCGATCTGATGGAGGTAAGCGTCGAGCTCTTCCTTGTTGTGCCAGGCGGTGCCGTAGATGCGGGTGAGCATCGGGTTGTTGGAGTCGCCGCGCCAATAGGCGCCGGCCACCCGCATCAGCTTGAAGGCGTCGCCGATCTGCCCGGTCGAGGCCATGTGCGGGCCGCGGCAGAGATCGAACCAGTCGCCCTGGTGATAGAGCTTGATCTGCTGGTCCTCGGGGATGGCGTCGACCAGCTCGACCTTGAAGTACTCGCCCTTGTCGCGAAAGATCTCGCGCACCTCGTCGCGGTCACGAACCTCGCAGGTGAAGGGGTCGTTGCGCTTGATGATCTCGCGCATCTTCGCCTCGATGCGCGGCAGATCCTCGGTGGTGAAGGGCTCGTTGCGGAAGAAGTCGTAGTAGAAGCCGTTCTCGATCACCGGACCGATGGTCACCTGGGTGCCCGGCCAAAGCTCCTGCACGGCCTCGGCCATGACATGGGCGGCGTCGTGGCGGATCAGTTCCAGGGAGCGCGGGTCGTCGCGGGTGACGATCTCGATGCTGGCGCTCTGGTCGATCGGCGCGGAAAGGTCGGCGAGCTTGCCATCGAGCGTGACGGCGACGGCCTTCTTCGACAGCGATTTGGAGATGCCCTCGGCGATGTCGCGGCCGGTGACGCCGGCATCGAAAGCGCGAACGGAATCGTCGGGGAAAGTGAGTTCGATCTTCATCGGTCTCTCCGGCTCAATCCTGCACACGAGCGCAGGTAAGCGGTTGTTGTCGGGGCACTAACTAGTTCGAAGTTCCCTCAACGTAAAGGGCGGCGACGGAGCGATCTGGCTCGGTCAGTAGCCGTATTTTTCGGGATTGCCTAGGACGGTATCGACGGTCCATTGCGGCGTTTCGACCTCGCATTGCTCCATCAGTCTCATCATAGCGTTGCGATCGCGTGCGCGTACGGCTTTGTCCCACTGGTCTACAAGGCCGAGATGAAACAAGCGTTCGTTGATGGTCATGCCAGCTAGGCTGTTAGCGCGATCGTTCATCGACGCCGACCTCACTCAGTGGTTCAGTCCTTCAAGTCCAGACGGGTCTTGGGGTCGATATGGGCGCCGGTCCAATAGCCGTATTTCCACGGCAGGTACCAATGCGACCCCTGCCGCTTCTCGTCCGGCACCGGGTCGTAGCCTGAGGCTCCGTTCGGGCCGCAGCGCTGCAGGCGCGCCAGCCCCATCCAGAAGCCGGCCCACAGGCCATGCTTGCGGATGGCGTCCTCGGCGTAGTGCGAGCAGGTCGGCTGATAGCGGCAATAGGCGCCCATGATCGGCGACAGCGAGACGCGATAGGCCTTGATGAGCCCGATGCCGGCGGCTCGCGGCGCCCGCCACACGATCGACACCGCCTTGAAGGCGCGTGGCTCCTCGACGGGCGAGGTGCTCATCGCCCCCGCCATCCGATATCAATCACGCCGAAATGTCCGCTCATGGCCCGATCTTGCCAGAATTGGGTAGGTGACTCATATAGGACTTGACTTCGCAGTTCGCCGCAGCGTGACCTGCCGCCAATTTGGCTGCTCGGCCCGTGGCTTTTCTTTGTGCTGAAATGGCGCGTTTCTGCGCCCCCTGATCGGAGATACGAGATTGGACGCAAGCGTTAAGCCGGCCAAGCCGGCTGCCGCCGAAGCGACACCCGAGCCCCAGCGCCCGACACGCGTTGAGGCTGAAGAGGCCGTTCGCACCCTGATCCGCTGGGCTGGCGACAATCCGGAACGCTCCGGGCTGCTTGATACGCCTGCGCGCGTCACGCGGGCCTATGAGGAGTTTTTTGCCGGCTACAGCGAGAGCGCGGAGTCGGCGCTGGAGCGGACGTTCGATGAGGTCGGCGGCTATGACGACATCGTCCTCGTCCGCGACATTCCCTTTGCGTCCCATTGCGAACACCACATGATCCCGTTCATCGGCAAGGTGCACATCGCGTATCTGCCGGGCGAGACCGTGGTCGGCCTTTCCAAGCTCGGCCGCCTTGTCGACGTCTACGCCAAGCGCCTGCAGACGCAGGAGACGATGACGGCGCAGATCGTCAATGCCGTGACCGAGCATCTGAAGGCGCAGGGCGTGGCGGTGATGATCGAGTCCGAGCATCTGTGCATGACGATCCGCGGCGCGCACAAGCACGGCTCTCTGACGGTCACGACACAGTTCACGGGCGTCTTCCGCAACGACCCGGCCGAACAGGCGCGCTTCTTGACGCTGGTTCGCCCTGCCCGCTAGGCAGCGCATATGAGCGCTGCTTCAAGCCACGAGCACGGCGAACTCGAAACCACGAGCGACTTCCGTCCGCGTTTCAATGCGGACGGCCTGATCCCCGCCATCGTCACGGACGCCGCGACTGGCGGCGTGGTGATGTTTGCCTGGATGAACCGGGAAGCGCTCGACAAGACGCTCGCCTCCGGCAAGGCGCATTATTGGAGCCGCTCGCGCCAGGAGCTTTGGCTCAAAGGCGAGACCAGCGGCAACATTCAGACGCGTCAAGGAACTCCGGATCGACTGCGATCAGGATGCGCTCTGGCTGTCGGTCGAGACGGCCGGCGACGGCGTCAACTGCCACACGGGCGCCAAGAGTTGCTTCTATCGCCGCGTCGCGGGCGACGACGGCAGCTGGACCCTCGTCTTCGACGCGGACGCGCCGCGCTAGGCGACCTCGGGCCCGTCGTCCCCCGCCCGCTGCCGGGAAACCGGATCGAACAGCGGAAACAGGAACAGGCCGGCGAGGAAGCCGCCAATATGCGCCTCCCAGGCGATCGAGCTTCCAAGCGCCGCGCCTCCGAAGACCCCCACGACGATATTGATGGCGAACCAGATGCCGAGGAAGGACAGCGTGGTGCGATCGGTGAATATCTCGCCGAGCGAGGCTGCGGGCGCCCAATAGGTGCGCGGCACACCTGGTCGCCTGATGAAGAGGAAGCGGGCAGCGCCGGCCATGTGTGCCGAGATGCCCGCCGAGGCGCCGACGAGCGCGATCTGCTCGCCGCTATGGGCGAGCAAATGCACCAGCGCGCCGGCGGCGACGCCGATCGGCCGAAAAGACGAGGAAGCGCCCAACCCCAAAGCGCCGCGCCAATGGACTGCCGAAGGCGACCATCCAGATGGCGTTGAGGCCGAGATGCGTCCAGTTGCCGTGCAGCAGACCGTAGGTGACGAAGGACCAGATTTCCGCGCCCGGCAGCCTTTCGTCCAAGCCCCGCGGAAACGTCCGGCGCTTTCGAGAAGAAGGCGAAGTTGAGGACGACCCAGTCGTCCTGCGCCACATCCAACACGCTGCTGCGGACGAACTGGATACCGGCCATCAGCACGAGCAGCGCGATGATCACCGAAGGCAAGTTGAAGATCGGCTGACGGCCGTCGGTTCGGGGCTGCTGGAAGGACATGACGCTGAGTTAGGCGGGCGGCGCTCGCGGCGGCAAGCGCGACAAAAGAAAAGAGCCGTCGACGCGGTGTCGACGGCTCAAGTTGATAAGTGGACCTCAAGGGCCAAGCTGTTCAGGCCATAAAATCTATCGTTACCGTCCCATAAACCCTGCCCGCCCGCAATCGGTTCTCTCGAGTTAACCTTACCTCGGCAGGGGCCGCCCTTCACCCGACGCATGCTGCTGGCACCCGCTCTGCAGCGTTAATGGCGTTGGGACGCTAAGGCGTCCGTTCTGTCCCGTTTGTGCACGTCCTCGCGATCGATGCGTTCCGGCACAGGACGGTCGCCCCAGGTTGAGACGAAGGCGCGGGCAGGATGAAACACGAAAGCAGCAAGGCGCTCTACCACTATTGGGATACGCTGAGGGCTGGCGGACCAGCGCCGGCGCGGACGGCAATCGAGCCCGCCGAGATCAGCGATCATTTGCGCGATACCTTCATTTTGCAGGCAGCCGACGGCGACTATCCGTTCCGACTCGCCGGCACGCGCATGTGCGCGATCTTCGGCCGCGAGCTCAAGAACACCTCCTTCCTGGAGCTGTGGTCGCAGTCTGACCGTGAGCATGTGAATGCCCTGCTGAGCGCCGTCTCCCTCGAGGGGCACGGCTCTGTTCTCGGCGTGCGAGCGACCGGGCGCCGCGACCAGAGCGTCGACCTTGAATTGCTGCTGTTGCCGCTAATTCAGGCCGGGCCGAATTTCGACCGCATTTTCGGCGTCATGGCGCCGATGCAACTGCCCTACTGGCTTGGCCTGGAGTTCCTTGTCCGGACTGACCATAACCAGCGACAGGCTGATATGGCCGGACGGCGAGAGCCATGTTTTCGACGAAGAAGCGCTACCTGAAGTCGTGTCTCTTCGGCCGACATCGATCGATGCCGATCACCGCCGCAGCCAGTTTATCGTGCTCGACGGCGGCAAATCGGAGTGAATCAGCCCATCTGAAGGGCCCGGGTTACGGCTTGTTAACCGCGATTTCGTTATCGTTCGGGGACAACGTTAAGTCGCGACGTGACCTTCTCGGGCGGGGCCGGATGCCAACTGAATCGACGCTTGTGGGCGAGACCGCGGCTGATCTTGATCGGCGTCGTTTCGCTCGGGTGCGACTCAGCCTTCTCGGCCGGTTCATGCTCGAAAACCGCCGCGAATATCCTTGCCAGACTATCGACATGTCGCCGGGCAGCTGCGCGCTGATCGCGCCCGTCCTCGGCGCTCTCGGCGAGCGCGTGATCGCCTATATCGATCATATCGGTCGGATAGAAGGCCACGTCGCGCGTCTGTTCGATGGTGGCTTCGCAATGACGATCGAGAGCACCGAGCGGAAGAAGGACAAACTCGCGGCGAAGCTCACCTGGCTCGCGAACCGCTACCACCTCAACCTCGCTGAAGATCGCAGGCATGAGCGTATCTCGCCGTCGCAGTCGGTGGTGCGGGTAACGCTGCCGGATGGGCGCGTGTTCGACGCACGGATCCTCGACCTGTCGCTGTCAGGCGCCGCGATCTCCATGGACTTCAAGCCGCCGATCGGCTCGCCATTGCGGCTTGGCGCCATTCGCTCAACCGTCGTCCGCCAAACCGACGACGGCATTGCGATCGAATTCGCGGTTCTGCAAACGCCGGACTCGCTGGAAGACGGGCTCGCCGCTTCGGCGCCCTAGCCTCCCTTCCCTGCCGACGGCGTTGCCGGGCGTCCTCGGGACGCGCTAAGCATTGTTCCCATTGCATTATTTTCGACGGCGGCGACGTCGCGCCGGGCCTTCGAAGGCCCATGCGGGCGCTAGCGTATGGTTTCCTCAGTACTAACGGCCAGCGGACAATTTGAATACTGGACTTATCTTCAAATCAAATCGTGTTTGCCATGATGTCCTCCTAAGGCAGTGGGGGCATCAATGCCGAATACATCGGCCATCAAAGTATTTATTCTTTCGGCTGTCGTAATCGCCGGCAACAACGGCGTCTTCCGGCGCGGCTATGACTGTTGCTTTCATGACAGTCGGCCATGAGACGTCGCAGCCGATCGGTCATTACGAGTTTTGTCTTGAACGACCGAACGAATGCAACATCAGAAGCTCGGACACTAGCCCGGTCGTTCTTGACGGAAGAACAGTTGGGCGCTGCTTCAGCAGATCAACAATGTCGTCAACACGGCGATCGCGCCGGCCACCGACGAGCAGATCTACGGCCGTGCCGAAGTCTGGGCCTATCCGACGACGACGCGGCGACTGCGAGGACTACGTCCTGCTCAAGCGCAAGCTTCTCGCCGAGCAGGGCTGGCCGCTGACGGACTTGCTGATCACGGTCGTCATCCGTCCCGACGGCGAAGGGCATGCCGTGCTGACGGTCAGGACCGACCGCGGCGACTTCGTCCTCGACAATCTCGACCCGCAGATCCGGCTGTGGAGCGACACGCCCTATCTCTTCATCAAGCGGCAGTCGGAAACGAATACGGGCCGCTGGGTTTCAATCCAAGACGGGCGCGACACGCTCGTCGGATATGTCGGCGGATAGGCCCGCAACCAGCCTTTCGCCGTTGGGCCGATCCGTCCCCTGCCCCCAAGGATCGTGCCCACCGGGCCGGCTCGCCTAGCGAGTCGGCCCTCCTCTTAGCCGACGAGATCGAAACCTGCGCCGGTGTATTTCTTCCAACGCTTGACATAGCGCTCGGCGGCCGCCGCATTGGCGGCGATGTCGTCGTCAGTCAGTTGCCGCACGATCTTCCCGGGCACGCCCATCACCAGCGAGCCATCGGGGATCTCCTTGTGCTCCGGCACCAACGCATGGGCCGCGATCAGACAGTTTGCTCCGATCTTGGCGCCCGTCATGACGACGGCGCCCATGCCGATCAGCGTGTTGTCGCCGATGGTGCAGCCATGAAGGATGGCGCGATGGCCAATGGTGACGTCACGGCCGACCGTGAGCGGCCAGTCGCCGTCGGTATGCATCACCGTGAGGTCCTGGACGTTCGAGCGGTAGCCGATGCTGATGCGTTCGATATCGCCGCGCAGGACCGCCCCGAACCAGATGGACACCTCCTCGGCGAGCGTCACCAGGCCGATGACGTCTGCGTCGGGCGCGACCCAGTAGGTGCCATGCGCCGGCAAGGTCGGCGCGACGCCGTCATAGGAGTAGATCGGCAACGGGGCCTCCTGCGAATTCCTCGGGATATCGGGTTATCGCTACCCTATCGCGTGCAGGCGCACGAGCAAATCGAGGAACAGGATGCCTGAGCAGATGCTCCACATCAGGGCGATGGATAGGCCGACGGCGAGCATCGCCCAGGACCGATCTTCGACGAAGCGCGCGCTGAAGGCTGCCTCGCGCCATGATGTAGGGCCCGGTGACCGCGAAGCCCAGCACGGCGAGCGCGTAGCGTCCGGTGCCTCCCGCTTGGTACCGCGAAAGCGACCGGGCGGTGGGTGAAGGCCTGCAAGATCGGCCGACGCTGCGCCTGATGCGGCAAAGCCGAAGGCCGCGGCAAATCCCAAGAGGAAGAGTTGAGCACTGACACTGCCCCCGTTTCGTTCGGGTGGAATCCCCTGAACGAGGAGGCAGCAACGCGCATACCCAGTCGGCGCCGCAGACGAATATCGTTGCGGATCAGAGCCTTAGCTCACCACCTTCGCGAGGCGCTTATAGTTGATGTTTCGTTAAGCGACAGAATGGCTGTCGGGCCGGTGCCATTGCGGCACAGAGGGAGCCCCTAGCCCTCGAGGTCGATGTCCAGAATCGCCATCGAGAAATTGTACGACACCTCGCCGTCCTCATCGTCGCGATAGATCACGCCGATGAACTCGTCGCCGATGAACAGCTCGGCCGAGTCGTCCTTGCGAGGCCGCTGGCGGATTTCGATGGTGGGTAGCTTGAACTTCCGCTGAAAGAACTGCTCAAGCTTGCTGATTTCCGCACCGGTCAATGTGATCTCCCATAAGCAGCGCGCGTGCCGCGGCTGCGTTCACTGTTAGGCGAATCTTCTTCGAGGCCTGTGGTCCATCGTACGCGACGGCGACACCTTTCCGGTGTGACCGATCACACGCGCCGGCACACCGGCCACCGTCGTGTGCGGTGGTACCGGCTTCAACACCACAGAGCCAGCCCCCACATGGGAGCCCTCGCCGATCTCGATATTGCCGAGGATCTTCGCGCCGGCGCCGATGAGGACGCCGCGACGAATCTTCGGATGGCGGTCGCCAGTTTCCTTGCCGGTGCCGCCGAGCGTGACGTCCTGCAGAATCGAGACGTCGTCCTCGATGACGGCGGTGCCTCCGACGACGAGCGACGTCGCGTGGTCGAGGAAGACGCCACGGCCCATCGGCACCGCGGGGTGGATGTCGGTCTGGAACACGAGCGACGCCGTGCTTTGCAGGTAGAAGGCGAAATCATGCCGGCCTTGGCGATAGAGCCAGTGCGCCAGACGATGCGCCTCGATGGCGTGGAACCCTTTGAAATAGAGCAAGGGATCAATCATGCGGGTGCAGGCCGGATCGCGGTCATAGACGGCGGCGATGTCGACGCGGAAGATGTCGGCGAGCTCGGGCTCGGCGGAGAGGACATCGGCAAAGGCCTGGCGAATGAGATCGCCTGGCACGTCGTGATGATCGAGGCGGTTGGCGATCCGGTGTGCGACCGCTGCCTCCAAGGTCCGATGATTGAGGACATTGCCGTAGACGAAGCTGGCGAGTTCCGGCTCGGCGAGGGCGATCGCTTCCGCCTCAGCTCGGATCCGCTTCCAGATAGGATCGAGGCCGGCAATGCCTTCCGTGGGAAGGGTGCGCGTTTGGGTGCTCATTTCCGTAACTCTGGCTTTCCTGCCTGCGCCAATAACACAAATCGCTTACAGAAGACGAACCCCGCATCTATGAACCGCAGGCGGCAAAGTCCACCCCGGGTGGTGGCCGGCGGCGCCGGAATGCTATTGTGCATGGCAGAACCAGCAGCGGAGTACCGTCTAACCATGGCCGAACGCATCGTGCCGCATTTCCAGAACGACGCCGGCGTCGACCGCATCGAGATCGGCGTGCGCGAGTTCAAATGCATTGGGGCGAACCCGCCCTTCGATCATCCGCATATCTTCATCGATCTTGGCGACGATGACGAGGCTGTGTGCGGCTATTGCTCGACCGTCTATCGCTTCAATTCGACGCTATCGCCGACCGAGACCATTCCGCCCGGCCATCTCGTCGCGGAAGCGGCGTTCACCTGACCTGCCGCTGACGAGCGGGCGTTGGGCAAGACGCCATCCATCGTCATCGCCGGAGGGGGCATAGGCGGGCTCAGCGCCGCTCTCGCCTGCGCCGCGGCCGGATTTGAGGTGCGCGTCCTGGAGCGCTCGCCGAGCCCGACGACTGCCGGAGCAGGCATCCAGATTACGCCAAATGCGGGACGGGTCCTGGCTGAATTGGGCCTTGAGGCGGCGATCTCAAGCGTCGCCGCCGAACCGAAAAGCATCGACATTCACAGCTGGCGGGGTGGCCGGATCGTGCGGCTGCCACTCGGACAGCGCTTCGCGAAGCGCTACCGCATGCCCTATCGCACCGTCCATCGCGCCGACCTGCTGCAGGCGCTCGTCGAGGCAGCCGACGCGCATTCGCAGATCGAGCTGATGTTCGGCTGGGAGTTGGTGGAGTTTGCGCTCCATCCCCAGGGCCTGACGGTGTTGGCGCATCAGGATGGAACGCATCGTGAGTTCGCTGCGGACGCTCTGATCGGCGCCGACGGCATCGGCTCCTTTATCCGCTCCGTGATGCCCAATGCGCGGCCACGCGTCCCGACCGGGCGCTCGGCATGGCGGGCGGTCATCAAAGCCGAACACGCGCCCGAGTCGCTCCTTCGCGATCGCGTTGGCCTATGGCTCGGACGTAGCGGGCATGTCGTCCATTACCCGGTACGCGGCGGCAAGGAGTTCAACATCGTGGTCGTCGCCGACGACGCCGGCCCGCCCCACCGCAGCGACTTCGACGATGTGCGTCGCCGAATGCGCCGCTGGGCGGCTCCCGTTGGGACGCTGCTGAATCTCGAAGCGGACTGGCTGTGCTGGCCGATCGGCACGGTGAAACCCGCTGGGCCATGGCATTCCGGTCCGGTCGCGCTCCTCGGCGACGCAGCCCACGCGATGGCGCCCTATCTGGCGCAAGGCGGCGCCATGGCGATCGAGGATGCGGCGGTGCTGGCGAAGGAGTTGGCCGCCTCGCCAGACGACATTCCACGCGCCCTCGCCAGATACGAGGCGGCGCGAAAGCCGCGCGTCAGGCGGGTCTGGCGAGCCGCGCACCGCGCCGCGGACCTCTATCATATGGGCGCACTCACGGGCGCCCTGCGCAACGTCGTCATGCGCATTCTCGGCGGCAGCGGCCTCGCCTGGCGCTATGCCTGGATCTATCGCTGGCGTCCGCCAAAAAGAAGGACGCGCCACCCTGAGGCGGCGCGTCCAGCATCGGAAGACGCGATCGTCAGTTGACGAGGTCCGGGTTGGTCGCGGCCACGAGAAGTGGCGAGCTGCGCCAATATTCGGGGAACAGCGCCTGAAGGTGGTCGACCTTCGGGTAATCCCAATAGCGCAGATAGCCGATGTTCGCGCCGTGCGGGTCGTTGGCCCCGTCATTGGCCAGATAGTCCTGATGGTAGGCTTCAGCGGGATAGAAGGCTTGCAGCGACGTGACCTGGGTCACGATCGGGCCGGAGTAGATTCCCGCGGCGTTGAGCTGGGCGATATAGGCGCCCGCGGTCGCGGCCTGCTGCGGGTTCGTCGTGAATATCTCATTGCGGTATTGCGTGCCGATGTCCGAGCCCTGCCGGTTCAGCTCGTGTCGGGTCGGTCGCGACCGAGAAGAAGATGCGCAGCAACTCGCCAAACGAAACGACCTGCGGATTGTAAGTGATGCGGACGGCCTCGGCGTGACCGGTGTCGCCCCTGCCGATCTGCCCATAGGTCGCCGTGTTGGCGGCGCCCCCGGAATACCCGGACACGGCGCTGGTAACGCCGTTGACGTGCTGGAAGACCGCCTGAACGCCCCAGAAGCAGCCGCCCGCGAGAACGACCGTCTCGCTCTCCGACGTCGTCTCAGGGTCGAGGGTGGCGTGCGGGAGAACCCAATAGTCGTCGGGTCCGGCCGCGCTTGTCGTGGTGGCGATGCCTGCGATGCCGATCGCACCCGCAAGCGCGAGCCCGATAGCGATGGACGAACGTCGGTTCCCCGATCTTTCCGTCCGCGAATTGGAGAACAGCATTCGTTCCGCTCCTCTAAACGAGTGCAAGTAGTGAGGCGTGACTTCAGCGCCCGGTGTAAGGCTAATGTAGGGACGCTCGTGTGGATACGTGAATCACAAGGGCGCGAAACCCTTGATTCTGCTTACACTTGCTCGTGAGCAACAACACCGATCCGTGATCAATCCATCAGCAGGCTGTCATCGTCGATGGCCTTGCCGCCGCGGAATTGGCGGAACTTGGCGACGAGGTCTTCCATCGTCAGGCCGGCGCGTTCCTCGCCGCGAACGTCGAGCATGACCCTGCCCTCATGGAGCATGATGGTGCGCGTGCCGACGCTGAGCGCCTGACTCATCGAATGCGTCACCATAAGCGTCGTGAGTTTCTCCTCGGCGACGACCTTGGTCGTGAGTTCGATGACAAACTCGGCCATGCCCGGATCGAGCGCGGCGGTGTGCTCATCGAGAAGAAGGACGCTCGACGGCGCGAGCGTGGCCATCACCAGCGACAGCGCCTGGCGCTGACCGCCGGACAGAAGGCCCATCCGATCGCCGAGCCGGTTCTCAAGGCCAAGCCCGAGATGTGTCAGCCGTTCGCGGAATTGCGCCCGTCTCGCCGGCGTCACGGCAAGACCGAGGCCGCGCCGCCCGCCGCGGGCAACGGCAAGTGCCATGTTCTCTTCCAGGCTGAGTTCGGCGCAACTGCCGGCGAGCGGGTCCTGAAACACGCGGGCGATCAACGGGGATCGCTGCGCGGTCGTCCGCCGTGTGACGTCGGTCCCATCGATGACGACGCGGCCGGCGGTCGGGCGGATGTCGCCTGCGACGGCGGCCAGCAGCGTGGATTTTCCAGCGCCGTTTGAACCGATCACGCTGACGAACTCGCCGGCCTCGACTTTGAGGTCGATGCCGTTGATAGCGTGCTTCTCCAGCGGCGTACCACGGCCGAAGGTGATGGCGAGATCGCTGACTTCGATCATCGCGCCCTCCGCTTCAAGAGCCTCGGCACGATCAGCGCCGCGGCAACGAGGATCGCCGTGATCAGCTTCAGATCGGAGGAGTTGAAGAGCTTGACCTCGAGCGCCTCCTGCAGCGCAAGGCGATAGAACAGCGATCCGATCACGCAGCCGATAATCGCGCCCCAGATGCGCCGCACCGGGAAGAGCGTCTCGCCAATGATCAGCGCCGCGAGACCGACGACGATGGTGCCGGTGCCGGTGGTGATGTCGGCGAAGCCATTCGTCTGCGTGAACAGCGATCCAGCCAGCGCGACGAGGCCGTTCGACAGCGCCATGCCGACAAAGGTGTTGAAGCCGGTGCTAATGCCCTGCGAGCGCGCCATGCGAGGGTTGGCGCCGGTCGCGCGCATGCCGAGACCGAAATTGCTCGACAGGAACCAGACGACACAGCCACCAGCGATCAGCACGACGACGCCGAGGAAGATCGGACCGACAAGCGTCGAGTTGATGCCGAGATTCTCGAACGGCGTGAGGATCGTTTCCTGCCGCAGCAACGAAACGTTCGATCGCCCCATGACACGTATCGATATCGAGAAGAGCGCGATCATCGTCAGGATCGACGCGAGCAGATTGAGGATCTTGCCCCAGACATTGAGGAAGGCCGTCGCAAGCCCGGCGCACATGCCGCCGCCAATGGCGATCAGCGTCGCGAGCCACGGATTGACGCCGGCAACGATCAGGGAGGCGGTGATCGCGCCACCCAGCGGGAACGAACCGTCGACGGTGAGGTCGGGGAAATCCAGAACGCGAAACGACAGGTAAATCGCTATGCCGACAAGGGCGTAGATCAGCCCGACCTCGATCGCGGTCCAGAATGAAATCGCGGAAAGATTGAGTATCGGCGACACGCGCTGCCGTCCCCTCGCCCCTCAGACAGACGCTGGCCGCCGGATAGGCCGGTTGCCCGGCGCTATCGCAGCGGCCTAGCCTGTCGCCTCCCCCGAAACGGGAGAGGCGCTGTTGGAAGCCCGTTCGGGCCTATTGGATCACCGTCGCCGCGCGATCGATCACCGCCTGCGGCACAGTCACACCCATGCGGGCCGCTGCGTCGAGATTGACGAACAGATCACCGCCGGTGGCGAACTGGACCGGGATATCGCCCGGGTTCTCGCCGTTGAGGATGCGAACGACAACCTCACCAGCCTGCACGCCGTGCAAGTAGTAATTGAAGCCGATCGAGGCGAGCGCACCGCGGTTCACGCTGTCCGTATCGCCGGTGTAGAGCGGGATCTTGGCATCCTCCGCAACGCCGATCACCGCCTCAAGAGCGCTGACGACGGTGTTGTCGGTGGGCACGTAGATCGCATCGACATGGCCGACCAGCGAAGCGGCGGCGGCCTGGACCTCGGACGAGCTGTTGGCCGTGGCTTCGACGACGGTCATGCCGGCGGCTTCGGCGTACTGATGCAGCAGGGCGACAAGCACGACGGCATTGGCCTCGGCCGGGTTGTAGATGACGCCAACGGTCTGAACGTCCGGCGTGATCTCCTTCATCAGCGCAACCTGCTGATCAACCGGCGTCAGATCGGACGTACCGGTGATGTTGCCGCCCGGATGATTGATGTCGGTGACGAGGCCGGCGGCGACCGGATCGGTTACGGCAGCGAACACGATCGGGATGTCAGACGTCGCGGCGGCAGCGGCCTGGGCCGACGGCGTCGAGATCGGGACGATGACGGTGGCGCCGTTGCCGACGAAGGTGTTGGCGATCTGCGCGGCGATGGTCGGGTCGCCTTGCGCTGATTTCATAGTTGAAGTTGATCGCGGTACCGGTGCAGGTCACGCCGGCCGGAAGGTCCGCCGCGCAGAAACCAGCGGCGGCCAACGCGTCGCGGACGCCGTCACGGACTGCATCGAGGGCCGGATGCTCGACGATCGCGGTGACATCCACGGTGATCGTCTGGGCAAAGGCGGGGCTGGCAATCAGCATTCCCGCAAGGGCATAGGCAAGCTTACGCATATTTCTCTCCCCTTGAGTGTGCCCCGCTATCCACGCGGGGCTTGGCGCGAGAGCACGATTTTTCGTCCACGAAGTCAATCGGCTACGCTATCCAGCCGGCCAGCTAGTCGTCCACGGCCGGGCGTCCGCGCTGCTGCTTCGTTGCCGAACGGCGGGCCTTGGCGGCCAGGCGCTCCCGCTTTGCCGAGAGCGTCGGTTGGCCCGGCCGTCGCGGCTTCGGCGTTTCGGTGGCCCTGCGGATCAGCGCGACGAGCCGATCGACGGCATCGGCGCGATTGCGCTCCAGCGTGCGGAAGCGTTCGGCGCGAATGACGATCTCGCCTTCCTGGTTGAGCCGCGATCCCGCCAGCTTCTGCAGCCGCTCCTTGACGAAATCCGGCAGCGATGGCGAACGGCGCACGTCGAAGCGCAACTGCACCGCCGTCGCTACCTTGTTGACGTTCTGCCCGCCCGGGCCGGAGGAGCGGATGAAGCTCTCGACTAGCTCGGACTCATCGATCGCAATGTGATCGGTCACCGGAATCATGCTGCTGCGCCTCCGCTCCGCCGGTACCATATTTTGTTGTCGCGTCCTTGCACGTCGGTTAGGGCAGTCCTATTTTCGATATATCGTAAGATATAGGAGTGTCCCATGGACTATCGATATGGATGCGGCCCGGGAGACTTTCGTTTCGCCGGCCGCCAGGGCGGGCGCGGCTCTGGCCCGTTCGGCTTTGAATTTAGCGGGCGCGGCGGGCCCGGCGGCGGAGGCTTCCGCTTCGGCCGCATGCTGCGCGACGGCGATTTGCGCCTCATCGCGCTGGCCCTGATCGAACAGGAGCCTCGCCACGGCTACGACATCATCAAGGCTCTGGAGGAGCGCTCAGGCGGCTTCTACAGCCCTAGCCCCGGTGTCGTTTATCCGACCCTCACCTTCCTCGAGGAGGCCGGCTATGTGACATCGGCCAGCGAGGGCAACAAGAAGGTCTATTCCATCTCCGAAGCCGGCAAGGCTCATCTCGACGAGAACCGCGAGACGGTCGATGCCGCGTTTGAGCAGATGGGGGCGTTTGCGGAGAAGATGCAGCGCGCCCGCAAATGGTTCGACTGGGCCGAAGGCAGCTGGCAGGACCGGCCCGATGGCGAGCCGAAGACCGAGACGCTGAAGGACCTCGATCAGGCGCGCCGGCGACTGCGCGCCCTCATCCTCGCGGCAACGGAAGGCACCGAAGATGACCAGCGCAAAGTCACCGAAGCGCTGCAGCGCGCCGCCGACGAAATCCTCGGCAAGGGCGCAGGAGCGCACTAGCACAGACCAGGATGGCGGCGCAGCACGGGCTGGGCCCTGCTGTGCCGCCATCCCATCGCAATCCTCGCGCCGACTGTTCGCTTAGACGGCGGTGCGTTGCCAGGCGTCGAAGGTCTGAAGCCTGGCGCCGAGCGCCGCGTAGTCGACGCGGAAATACCCGTCGCCGCCGCGGATGACGGCGTCCGGCCGGACCTCGAGAAGATCTTGCGCCATCACGCCGACATACTCCTGATCGCTCCAAAGGTATTTGTAGCGATAGAGGTCGATATCGCCGTCAAGCTGGCCGACCTTGGCGATATCGCGCTTGAGCCGCCGGTCGGACGGGGCAGGCACGCACCCCGCGCCCATCAGAAATGGCAGCGCGGCAAGCGTTACCCAGGGAACCCATCTATGCAATTTGCTCATCTGATTGCCTCCACATTTGCGCCCGCAGATTAGATCAGATTGGCTCCGTCGGCGAGATGGCGCTGAAGGTGAGTTCGCGTCCGCGAAAGACGAAGGCTAGCGCGCCGGCCTGCTTGCTTCACCGGCCGTAATAGACCGCCAGCTGGCTGATCTCGTCGGGCGTCAGCATCTGCGCCACGGTCCGCATGAGGCCGTAGATATCATTGCCGCGCGTGCCCGTCGCAAAGGCCTGCAACTGGGTCGTCAGATAGGCGACGGGCTGCGAGCGGAGGACCGGCGTTCCCGTTGGGCCGCCCGCCAACAGATGGCAGGAATCGCAAGCGGGCAGACCGCGAGCAGTGTCGCCATGCGTCGTCAGCCTGACGATATCGTTGGCGACATCGCCCGCGACGAAGTCGGGGGCGGGCTGTGACGCGAAATACCGCGCCAAATCGGCCATCTGCTGCTGGGTCAGCCCGGCCGCCAGCCCGGCCATCACCGGCGACGGGCGATGGCCGTTCGAGAAATCCATGAGCTGCTTGTAGATCGCGGCCGCCGGCTCCCCTGCGAGATTGGGGAAGGCCGGGCTCGCCGCAATGCCGTTCTGCCCGTGGCAACCGGCACACTGTGCGGCGAGCGCCTGTCCGGCATCGGCATCCGCGTCACGCAGCAGACGTAATGTCTCCTGCGTCCACGCGACTTCCGTCGGCGGCGGCACGTCGGCGACCGTTGCCATCCACTCCGTGTCGTGTTCGCCGGCAGCGCCGAGCGAGCCCGACATGCCATGCTCGTCGCTGGCCGGCAGCAGCACGAACGCGACCAGCGCCGCGACGATCACCATGCCGACAACGCCGACCGTGGCCCAAATCACCCAGGGACGGTTGAGCGCGTTGGCGTCCGTGGCGGTTGGGGATCCGTCGTCGCTCATGTCAGTTCGCCTGCTCGACGTGCTGGACCTGCACCGGCGCCGTATCGATGATGAAGAACTGGGCGATCGGATAGGCGTAGGCCACGATCATCAGGAACAGCACCAGTACGTTCCAGGTCGCAAAGCCGTTGAGGACGCGGGGCACGCGCCGCGGCGGGTGAACCGCCTCGGCATAGGCCATGCTCCGGTCCTCCACCGGCGCACCGCGGAAGCCGCGAGCGAGGTTCCAGATGAAGAGCGCTGCGCCGGCGAGCATGATGAAACCGCCGATCACCGATGCAACGGCCCAAGGCTCCCACCCGGCGATGTCCGGATTGGTGTAGTCAAAATTCGCCACCCGCCTCGGCTGACCGAGAAGACCGAGCACGTGCCATGGGAACGTCGTGATGACGATGCCGACGAACCACAGCCAGAGCTGCCAGCGGATGAGCGACAGCGATACCGCGGCCCGGCCGGTAAGCTTGGGCCAGATCTCGTAGGCGATGGCGAAATACATGATCACCACCGAGCCGCCGAAGATGAGGTGGAAATGCGCCGTGACCCACGACGTGTTGTGGATCATGGCGTTCATCGCGTAGCTCATATTGACGACGCCGCCGAAGCCGCCAAAGCCGAGCATGAGGAACGAGAAGCCGGCCGCCAGCACCATCGGCCGCTTCCACGGCAGCGCCCTGATCCAGCCGAACAGACCTTTGCCGCCGCGCAAGCGCCCCGCAATCTCGAGCGAAGCGCCGATGGTGAAGATGGTCAGCAGCGTCGGCACCGTCACCAGCGCCGTCAGCATCATCTGCAGGAACTTGAAGCCGGCCCCGTGCTCCGGGTCCATGAACAGATGGTGCATGCCGACGGGCAGGCTATAGAGCAGGAACAGCACGAAGCTGACCCGGGCCATCGTATCGCTGTAGAGCCGACCGCCGGCCGCGCGCGGCAGCATCGTATAGAAGGCGACATAGGCTGGCAGCAGCCAGAAATAGACGATCGGGTGCAGCGTCCAGGAGAACAGCGTTCGCGCCAGGCCCGGATCGATCGTCTCCGTCCAGCCGAGCGCTGCGGGGATGATCTGGAACAGGAGTTCTGCGGCGACGCCGATCGTGGTCCACAGCCACAGCACTGCATTTGCCACGGTCGCGAACATCGCCAGCGGCACCGGCTCGCCTGGATTGGCGCGCTTCCAGGCGATCATCGACCAGATCATGATGCCGACCCAGATCCACGAGCCGATGACCACAAGGACGAGTCCGAGATAGTAGAAGACGCTGGCGGTGAGCGGAGGATAGAAGGTGTAGAGGACGCTTGCCGTTCCGAGGAATATCGGGATCGCCGCCATGATGATTCCGACGACAGCGACCCAGAAACCGATCCACGCCCAGCGCATCCCCGGCAGCGGCCGGTTGAGCGCCGTGATGGCCACGAAGTAGCCGAAACCCATGATGAACAGCGTCGGCAGGACATAGGCCATCAGCGTCCCGTGGCCGGTGACCGAGGCGAAATAGTTCTCCGTGCTGTCGAGCGGCGCCGGCAGCGGGCTGCGCACCAGCATCTGCCAGGCGCCCATCACCGCCGCGATGGCGAAGGCGGCGAAGGCGACGCCGATATGCAGGCGGACGAGACGGCTAGCGGACGACGTCACAGCTCATCCTCCCGTTTTCGTCAGGTTGCCAATCCGCCGGATCGATCACGCGGACCACGGCCCACATCTCGCCATGACCGAGCCCGCAATATTCGTGGCAGGGCATTTCGTGGTCGCCCAACTCCGTGAACGTGGTCGTCAACTCCGAGACATAGCCGGGCACGACCATCGTGTTGGCATTGGTGCCTGCGACAAGGAGACCATGGATCACATCCGGGCTTGTCACGCGGAACGTGACCTCACGGCCGGCAGGAACAGGAATGCAGCGTGGCACGAAGGCGAAGCGCGTCGCGATAAGCCGCGCCGTGATCGTGCCGTCGCTCGCTTCGCGTGTCCCTAGATTGGCTTCAACGAACTCGCCCTCAAGATGGAGCGTTGCCGGATCGATCGTTTCGACGTTGCTCGGCGGCTTCAGCGCCATCGACATGCTCGACGCGACGATGATGACAACGAGAAGACCGACCGCCACCGCGACGACGGCGACCCAGCGCAACTCGTTACGGACGATTGCCCGTTCGTCGGACTCGGTCGTCAATTGATCGCTCCTCTCGGCAGGAAGATGCCGAAATAGACGATCAGCCAAGCGATTATGAGAATTGCGACGGCCGTGCCGGTAAGCGCCAACGTGCCTCTCGGCACCTGCTTGAGCACGCGCTCCAGATCGGCGTCACTGACCGTTTCTGGCGCTTCGTCGCCGCGCTCCGCCGACGGAGGCACTTGTTCCGATGTCATCTCACATGCCCCCCCGAGCAATGCGATCTAGGGTCAGTATCAGGCCAGTCAAAGCGAACATCAACGCGCCATAGTCCGGGCCGGTGGATCAAACTGAAATACTGCGGTGGCGCTTCTCGTTAGCGCTGCTGGTTCGCCCGCCATTTTCTTGGCCAACACAGCCGGGCGAAGCACGGCTCCGTCCGCTCTACCTCCACGGACTGGCGCTGTTGGTGCGGGCGGTGGGGGTCGAACCCACACGGGACGAAGCCCGAGGGATTTTAAGTCCCTTGCGTCTACCAGTTCCGCCACGCCCGCACGAAAGGACGCGTAGGCTGCGTGGCGGGCGAGATCAAGCTAAGGCGCTGCCTTGGCGTCAGGATCGGTCTCGATCTCGACTTCGAGGCCGGCAAGCATGGCTTCGACTGCCGCTGTGGCTTCCGCGAGCTTCTCTGTATCGCGCGAGCGCAGAACGATATCGGCGCGGAAGCCGGCGTCGCTGACCTTCGGATAGCTGCCGATCGCCACTTCCGGGAACCGCCGCTGAACCTCGCCGAGCGGCGCGGCAAAGGCCCCTTCGCCCGCCAGCACCGGTATCGTGCGCATGTCGACATGAAGGCCGACCGGCAGGATGTCGCCGAGTTCGGACAGCATCGCCTTCATGACCGCCGGCACGCCGGCCATGACATGGACATTGCCGATGATGAAACCGGGTGCGGCGGAGACGGGATTTGCGATCAGCGCCGCACCTTGCGGAATCCGCGCCATGCGCAAGCGCGGGGCGGTCAAAGCCGCCTCGCCATAGCGGTCGCGGAGGATTGCGACCGCGCGGGGATCCTCGAGCAATCGGCACGCCGAAGGCCGCGGCGATAGCGTCGGCCGTGATGTCGTCATGCGTCGGACCGATGCCGCCGGTGGTGAAGACGAGGGCATAGGCGGCGCGCAGCGCATTGACGGCCTCGATAATCGCCTCGGTGCGGTCGGAGACGACGCGAACCTCGCGGAGATCGATGCCGCGCGCGGTGAGAAAATCGGCGATCGTGCCGGTGTTGGTGTCCTTCGTACGGCCGGAGAGAATCTCGTCGCCGATAACGACGAGGCCTGCCGTGATGACGTTCTGGGTTGCGGGATCACTCATTGCCGAAAGCCGTCTTTGAACCGATATGAGGCGTTATCCACCCTCGCCTCCTCTCAGCCAATGGTTTAGTCTCAGACGAAAATTGGAAGACATGATGGTCAGCTACGTCGAAGCGGCCACCGTTCCGCAACGGAACAGCGGCCAAATCAAGCTCTATTCCAAGGACGATTTCGCCGCCATGCATCGCGCCGGGCGGTTGACGGCCGAATGCCTCGACGGCGTGACACCCCTGATCAAGCCGGGCGTCACCACCGAGGAGATCGACCAGTTCGTCTATGACTTCGCGCTCGCCCATGACGCGCTGCCGGCGACGCTCGGCTACAAGGGCTATTGGAAGTCCACCTGCACCTCGATCAACCACGTCGTCTGCCACGGCATTCCGGGGCCGAAGGCGATGCGCGAGGGCGATATCATCAATGTCGACGTGACGCTGATCGTCGACGGATGGCACGGCAATTCCAGCCGCATGTATCCGGTCGGCGAGGTGAAGCGCGCGGCGCAGCGGCTGATGGACGTCACCTATGAGGCGATGATGCTCGGCATCGCCGAGATCAAGCCGGGCGCGACCACCGGCGATATCGGCGCCGCGATCCAGGAATATGCCGAGGCGGAGCGCTGCAGCGTCGTCCGCGATTTCTGCGGCCACGGCGTCGGCAAGCTGTTCCACGATGCGCCGAACATCCTGCACTATGGCAGCCGCGGCGACGGCGTCGAGCTCCGGCCTGGGATGATCTTCACGGTCGAGCCGATGATCAATCTCGGGCGGCCGCAAGTGAAGATCCTGCCCGACGGCTGGACGGCGGTGACGCGCGACCGCTCGCTGTCGGCGCAATTCGAGCACTCGGTCGGCGTGACCGAGGACGGCGTCGACATCTTCACGCTGTCGCCCGCCGGGCTCGACCGTCCGCCGTACAACATCGGCGAATGAGCGGCGGCGGCCGGGATTCCGATCGCGCCGCATTATCTCGGCCATCGCGCGCGCCTAGCCGAACGTTTCCAGGCAGGCGGCGGCGAGGCCCTGCCCGACTATGAACTGCTCGAGCTGATCCTGTTCCAGGCGCTGCCGCGGCGGGACACCAAGCCGATCGCCAAGGAACTGCTCAAACGCTTCGGCAGTTTCTCGGGCGTCCTCGCCGCGCCGATCGAGCGGCTTTGCGAAGTCGACGGCATCGGCGAGAAGGCCGCGCTTCACCTCAAGCTGATCGCCGGCAGCGGCCGCGCGCTTCGCCCGCGACGGCGTGCGCGACCGCCCGCTCCTGTCATCCTGGCAGGCCGTCATCGACTATTGCCGGGCAGCAATGGCCTATGCCGAGATCGAGCAGTTCCGCATCCTTTTCCTCGACAAGAAGAACGGCCTCATCGCCGACGAGGTGCAGCAGACCGGCACGGTCGACCACACGCCGGTCTATCCGCGCGAGATCGTCAAGCGGGCGCTGGAGCTGTCGGCCACCGCGCTGATCCTGGTGCACAATCACCCGTCCGGCGACCCTTCGCCGTCACGTGCCGACATCGACATGACGGCGAAGATCGTCGAGATCGCCAAGCCGCTCGGCCTCACCATCCACGACCACATCATCGTCGGCCGCGCCGGCCATGCCAGCTTCAAGGCGCTCGGGCTGATCTAGCCTAGGCGCGCGTACGTCGAAACGACGTTGCCCTTGCTGGTGCGATAGGTGTCCATAAGGGTCAGACGGGTCACGGGATCATCGGGCTGGAACAGATGCCGGCGACCGCTGCCGGCAATGACCGGATGCGTGATCAACGTCAACTCGTCGAGAAGGCCGGCGAACAGCAGTTCGCGGACGATGGTGATGCCCGCCATCGCGGCGATATTGCCGCCGTCCTTCTGCTTGAGGTCGCGGACGAAGGTTTCGAAATCGCCCTCGATCAGGCTTGCGTTCTGCCATACGAGCGGGCCTGCCAGCGTCCGCGACGCAACGAATTTCGGCACTTCATTGATGAACTTGGCGAAATCCTCGTCGGCGCTGGCGTTCGGCCAGAAGCCGGACCACTCCTGATAGCCGATGCGGCCGAGGAGCACGGTATCGGTCTCGGCCAGCACCTCGCCCAGCGCCGCACCGAGTTCCGCATCGAAGGCGTCGAACTGCCAGAGATTGGGGGCTTCGACGACGCCGTCGACGGAGTGAAAAAGGCCTGCGGTCAGCTTGCGCATGGGACTTGCTCCTGTTGATACGCGGTCGCCGACATGGCGGCCGTCAATAGGTCAACGATCGGGCCACCGGCGAATCGACATTTGGGCAAGCGGTATTTGCGGCGGAGCTACTCCGCTTCTTTCGGCGTGATGACGATGATGAGGTCCTTCGCCTCCACGGCGCCGCCCGGTTGGATGAGGACCTCTTCCACAGTGCCGTCGATCGCGGCGTGCTGCGAGGTTTCCATTTTCATCGCCTCGATGGTGAAGAGCGGATCGCCGGCCTTCACCTTTTGGCCCGCCTTCACCGCGATGGTGGCGACGACGCCCGGCATCGGCGCGGCGACATGGCCGGGCTCATTCTCCGACGCCTTGCGGCGGACGGGGACATTGGCGGCGGCGTCACGGTCGGGCACGCGGATCATGCGCGGCTGGCCGTTCAGCTCGAAGAAGACGCGGGCCTGACCCTCCTCGTCAACATCGCCGACGACCTGGAGTCGGACGACGTGGGTTTTGCCCGGCTCGAAGTCGATCGAGATCTCGTCGCCGCTGACCATGCCGTAGAAGAAGACCGGCGTCGGCAGATAGGTGACGGGGCCGTATTTGCCGACGGCGGCGGCGAACTCGACGAACACCTTCGGGTACATGAGATATGACGCGAATTCGAAATCGCTGATCTCGCGGCCGACGATGGATCTCGGCTTCGGCGCGCTCGGCGTCGAGGTCGGCCGGCGGCAGCAGAGAGCCCGGGCGGACCGTGATCGGCTCCTCACCCTTCAGCGCCTTCTCCTGCAACGCCTTCGGCCATCCGCCGGGCGGCTGACCAAGGTCGCCGCGTAGCATCTCGACGACGGATTGCGGGAAGGCGATCTCGACCTCGGGATCGACGACATCGTCCGGGGTCAGGTCCTGCGACACCATCATCAACGCCATGTCGCCGACGACTTTCGACGACGGCGTCACCTTGACGATATCGCCGAAGAGCTGGTTGGCGGCGTGATACGCCTTGGCGACCTTGTGCCACTTGCCGGTGAGGCCGAGGCTGCGGGCCTGTTCGCGAAGGTTGGTGTACTGCCCGCCCGGCATCTCATGGAGATAGACCTCAGACGCGCCGGCCTTCAGGTCGCTCTCGAACGAAGCATATTGGTTGCGCACAGCCTCCCAGTAGAAGCTGATCTCGCGGATCGCCTCGGGCGACAGTCCGGTCGCCCGATCGGTGCTCTCCAGGGCCGCCACGAGGGAGCCGAGGCAGGGCTGCGAGACCGTGCCGGACATGGAGTCGATCGCGGCGTCGAATGCATCGACCCCGGCCTCGACGGCGGCAAGGACGGTCGCGCCGGAAAGGCCCGAGGTGTCGTGCGTGTGGAGATGGATCGGGATGCCGATCTCCTCCTTCAGCGCCTTGACCAGGACAGTCGCCGCAGGCGCCCGCAGGAGCCCCGCCATGTCCTTGATGGCAAGGAGGTGGCAGCCGGCCGCCTCAAGCTCCTTGGCGAGCTTGACGTAATAGCTCAGCGAATATTTCGCCCGCTTCGGATCGAGGATGTCGCCGGTGTAGCAGATGGCGCCCTCGGCGATCTTGCCCTCCTCGGCGACCGCGTCGATGGCGACGCGCATGTTCTCGACCCAATTCAGGCAATCGAAGATGCGGAAGACGTCCATGCCGGCGGCCGCCGCCTGCTTGACGAAATAGCGGACGACATTGTCGGGGTAGTTCTTGTAGCCAACGGCGTTCGCGCCGCGGAACAGCATCTGCAGCAGGACGTTCGGCACCTTCTCGCGGAGCTTGGCGAGGCGCTCCCACGGGTCTTCCGTGACGAAGCGCATGGCGACGTCGAAGGTGGCGCCGCCCCAGCATTCCAGCGATAGAAGCTGCGGCATGCCCTTGGCGTAGCTTTCGGCGGCGCCGACAATGTCGAAGGTGCGGAAGCGCGTGGCGAGCAGCGACTGATGCGCGTCGCGCATGGTCGTGTCGGTGACGAGCGGCCGCTTCTCCTCCAGCATCCACCTGGCGAAACCTTCGGGGCCAAGGCGGTCGAAAAGCTGCTTCGTGCCTTCAGGCGCGGGCCCGGCGAAGCGAGGCGCCTCCGGCTTCGCCGCCCCTGCCGGCGGCTTGGCGCGGCCACGCACCTCCGGGTGGCCGTTGACCGTGACGTCGGCGATGTAGGTGGCAATACGGTTAGCGCGGTCGACACGCGGCGGATAGCGGAACAGATCC
Organism: uncultured Alphaproteobacteria bacterium; assembly: GCA_963823045.1. Lineage (GTDB taxonomy): Bacteria > Pseudomonadota > Alphaproteobacteria > Rhizobiales > Kaistiaceae > JADLGL01. The sequence continues at coordinate 192,471 of CAWGKA010000003.1, forward strand.
GGCGTCTCGTCGATGAAGCGCGTCGTTACCTCGTTGTTGCGGAAGCGCGGATGCTCCAGCACCACTTCGAGGAACGGCAGATTGGTGGCGACGCCGCGAATCCGGTACTCGCGCAGGGCACGCAGCATGCGGGCGATCGTCTCTTCCGGCGTCGGCGCCCAGGCAGTGATCTTCTCCAGCAGAGGATCGTAGAAACGGGTGACGACCGCGCCCGAATAGGCGGTGCCTCCGTCGACGCGGATGCCGAAGCCGAAAGCGCCGCGATAGGCGGTGATGCGGCCGTAATCCGGGATGAAGTTGTTTTCCGGGTTCTCCGTCGTGATGCGGCATTGCAGGGCATGGCCGTCGACGACGATCTCGCTTTGGACCGGAACCCCGGTCTCCCCGACGACACCGATATGGCCGCCTTCGGCGATGCGTATCTGCGCTTTGACGATATCGATGCCGGTCACAACCTCGGTGACCGTGTGCTCGACCTGGATGCGCGGATTGACTTCGATGAAATAGAAGGCGCCGGTGTCCACATCGAGCAGGAACTCGACCGTGCCGGCGCCGATGTAGTGGGTGGCGCGGCCGATCTTCAGCGCCGCTTCGGCCATCGCCAGGCGGGTCTCGTTGCTGAGGCCGTCCGCCGGTGCGCGTTCAATGACCTTCTGATGCCGCCGCTGGACCGTGCAGTCGCGTTCGAAGAGGTGGACAAGGTTGCCGTGCGTGTCGCCGAGGATCTGCACCTCGATATGGCGGGCGCGGCGGACGAGCTTCTCGAAATAGACCTCGTCCTTGCCGAAGGCCGCAGCCGCCTCGCGGCGCGCCGAGCGGACGGTGTCGATGAGGTTGGCCTCGCTCTCGATCGGCCGCATGCCGCGGCCACCGCCGCCCCAGGAGGCCTTCAACATCACCGGGTAGCCGATCCCGGCTGCGAGGCGCTTCAGTTCATCGGGATCGGTCGGGAGCGGGTCGGTTGCCGGCACCACCGGCACGCCCACGGAAACGGCGAGATTGCGGGCCGATACCTTGTTGCCGAGACTGCGCATCGTTTCGGGCTTCGGCCCGATAAAGGTGATCCCGCCTTCGGCGCAGGCTTCGGCAAATTCGGGGCTTTCGGCCAGGAAGCCATAGCCGGGGTGGACGGCGTCGACCTTGGTGTCCTTGGCGACTCGGATGATCTCGTCGATATCGAGATAAGCCTCGATCGGTCCCTTGCCGGCGCCGACCCGATAAGCCTCGTCTGCCTTGAAGCGGTGCAGCGAAAGCTTGTCTTCCTCGGCATAGATGGCGACGTTTTCGATCCCGAGTTCGGTGGCGGCCCGGAAAATGCGGATCGCGATTTCGGATCGATTGGCGACGAGGAGACGCTTGATCTCTTTCAACAGAAACTCACCCCAGTCCTTGGCAGGGATTGACTTTTCGCCCGCTAACTCAGAGCCGATGCGTGGCGCCCCGCGGCGACTGCGACCGGCGAGAAGGCACGCTGAAGTGCCTATCTTTTATCGCCGATGCAAGCCGATCGCTCCTATGCACTGAGCGCAAGGCTCACCCGCAAAACCGCGCCATGTGGCGTTCTCAGGCCAATTCTCGGCCCGGCAAGATTGATGCGGCACCGCGAAGATTGCTAGTGAGGGTGCCGATGCCGCTTCGCCAAGACGGGCGGCAGAGATCGTGAAGGATTCCCATGGCCCGAATGAAAGCAACCGAAGCCGCTATCCATGTCCTTGAGAAGGAGGGCGTGAAGCACGCTTTCGGTGTACCTGGGGCCGCCATCAATCCGCTCTACGCGGCGATGCGTAAGGCCGGCACGATCGAGCACGTCCTGGCGCGCCATGTCGAAGGCGCTTCGCATATGGCCGAGGGCTATACGCGGGCCGCGCCCGGCAATATCGGCGTCTGCCTCGGCACGTCCGGTCCGGCCGGCACGGACATGATCACCGGGCTCTATTCGGCCTCGGCCGATTCGATCCCGATCCTGTGCATCACCGGCCAGGCGCCGCGGGCCAAGCTCGACAAGGAAGACTTCCAGGCGGTCGATATCCCCTCGATCGCCAAGCCCGTGACGAAATGGGCCGAGACGATCATGGAGCCGGCGCTGGTGCCGCAGGCGCTGCAGAAGGCTTTCCACATCATGCGCTCGGGCCGGCCGGGCCCGGTGCTGATCGACCTGCCGATCGACGTTCAGATGGCCGAGATCGAGTTCGATCCGGACACCTATGAGCCGCTGCCGGTCTACAAGCCCGCCGCGACGCGACAAGCAGATCGAGAAGGCGCTGACGATGATGAACGAGGCCGAGCGGCCGCTGATCATCTCCGGCGGCGGGGTCATCAACGCCGATGGCTCCGACTTCCTCGTCGAGTTCGCCGAGATCGACCGGCATCCCCGTCGTGCCGACGCTGATGGGCTGGGGCTCGATCCCGGACGACCATCCGCTGATGGCCGGGCATGGTCGGCATCCAGACCAGCCACCGCTACGGCAACGCCACGTTCCTGCGGTCCGATTTCGTCCTCGGCATCGGCAATCGCTGGGCGAACCGCCATACGGGCGGGCTCGACACCTACACCAAGGGCCGCAAGTTCGTTCACGTCGACATCGAGCCGACCCAGATCGGCCGCGTGTTCATGCCCGACTATGGCATCACGTCGGACGCGAAGGCGGCGCTGGCGCTGTTCGTCGAAGTCGCCAAGGAATGGAAGGCCGCGGGCAAGCTGAAGGACCGCAGCGCCTGGCGACGCGAATGCGCGCACCGCAAGGACAACATGCTGCGCAAGTCGCATTTCGACAACGTGCCGCTGAAACCGCAGCGCGTCTATGAGGAGATGATCTCGCAGTTCGGGCGCGACGTCTGCTACGTCACCGCCATCGGCCTGTCGCAGATCGCCGGCGCGCAGTTCCTGCGGGTCTACAAGCCGCGGCACTGGATCAATTGCGGTCAGGCCGGCCCGCTCGGCTGGACCCTTCCGGCGGCGCTGGGCGTCCGCAAGGCCGACCCCGACCGCAAGATCGTGGCGCTGTCGGGCGACTATGACTTCCAGTTCCTGATCGAGGAGCTGGCCGTGGGGGCGCAGCACAAGCTTCCCTACATCCACGTCCTCCTCAACAACTCCTATCTCGGCCTGATCCGCCAGTCGCAGCGCGCCTTCGAGATGGATTTCCAGGTCAGCCTCGCCTTCGAGAACATCAACACCAATCCCGATCGGACGACGGTGTTCCTGGCTACGGCGTCGACCATTGCGCCGTTGCCGAGGGCCTCGGCTGCAAGGCGGTACGCGTGAAGAGCCCGAACGAATTCGGCGAGGCGTTCGCCAAGGCCGAAGCGCTGATGAAGGAACATCAGGTGCCGGTGCTCATCGAGTTCATCACCGAGCGTGTGACGAACATCGCGATGGGTCCCGACATTGACGCGATGAACGAGTTCGAAGAGGTTCTCGACCTCGATCCGAGCCTGACCAAGGAAAACGGCTGGGTGCCGAGGGTACGGCCAACGAGCCGGCCGAATAGCCTCGCCCGCCATCTCTCACGTCTGAGGAACTTTGCCGATGCCCAAATTCGCGGCCAATCTGTCGATGCTGTTCACCGAGATGGATTTTCTCGACCGTTTCGCCGCCGCCGCTGCGGCCGGCTTCAAGGGCGTCGAATATCTGTTCCCCTATGCCTTCCCGGCGGACGAGATCGCGACGCGGCTCAAGGACAACGGCCTGACCCAGGTGCTGTTCAATCTGCCGGCCGGCAATTGGGACGCGGGCGAGCGCGGCATCGGCTGCCTGCCCGATCGCGTCGACGAGTTCCGCGAAGGCGTCGACAAGGCGATCGAATATGCCGGCAAGCTCGGCTGCAAGCAGATCAACTGTCTCGCCGGCATCGCACCGACCGGCGCTTCAGGGCCGGAGCTCCGCCAGACCTTCATCGGCAATCTCCGCTTCGCGGTGGCGAAGCTGCAGGCCGCCGGGATCAAGCTGCTGATCGAGCCGATCAACGTCTTCGACATCCCCGGCTTCTATCTCAACCACACCAACCAAGCGCTTGAGATCATTGCGGAAGTCGGCAGCGACAACTTGTTTGTTCAGTACGACATCTATCACATGCAGCGGATGGAAGGTGAGCTCGCGGCGACGATCGAGCGGAACCTGCCGCACATCGCCCATGTCCAGCTGGCCGACAATCCCGGCCGCAACGAGCCGGGCACGGGCGAGATCAATTACGCGTTCCTTTTCAAACACTTGGACAAGATCGGCTATGACGGCTGGATCGGCTGCGAGTACAAGCCCGCGGCGGGCACTGTCGCCGGGCTCGGCTGGATGACCGAGCTCGCCTGAGCGGCCAAGCAAACACAGATACGGGAGACGAGGCAGATGAAGGTCGGATTCGTAGGACTGGGCATCATGGGACGGCCGATGGCCGGCCACCTTTTGGCGGGCGGTCATCAGGTCGCCGCCTATGACATCAAGCCGGTGGCGCAGGACATCCTCGATGCCGGCGGCGTTGCCTGCGATTCGGCCAAGGCCGTCGCCGAACAGAGCGATGTCATCATCACCATGGTCCCCGACACCCCGGACGTCGAGGCTGCACTGTTCGCGCCCGGCGGCGTTGCCGAGGGCCTGTCGGCCGGCAAGACCGTCGTCGACATGAGCTCGATCTCGCCGATCGCCACCAAGGTCTTTGCCGAGAAGATCAAAGCGCTGGGCTGCGACTACCTCGATGCGCCGGTCTCCGGCGGCGAGGTGGGCGCCAAGAACGCCACGCTCTCGATCATGGTCGGCGGCACCGACGAATCCTTCGCCCGCGTGAAGCCGCTGTTCGAGTTGATGGGGAAGAACATCACGCTGGTCGGCAGCGTCGGTGACGGCCAGACCGCCAAGGTCGCCAACCAGATCATCGTCGCCCTCACCATCGAGGCGGTCGGCGAAGCCCTGCTCTTCGCCTCCAAAGCCGGCGCCGATCCGGCCAAGGTGCGCGAGGCGCTGATGGGTGGCTTCGCCTCGTCGAAGATCCTCGAGGTCCATGGCGAGCGGATGGTGAAACGGACCTTCAATCCGGGCTTCCGCATCGCCCTGCATCAGAAGGACCTCAACCTCGCGCTCGAGTCCGCACGGGCCCTGAAGATGTCGCTGCCGAACACCGCGACGGCGCAGGAGCTGTTCAACGCCTGCGCCGCAAATGGCGGTTCCGCGTGGGATCACTCGGCGCTAGTGAAGGCGCTCGAGATCATGGCCAATCACAAAGTGATGCCCGACTAGGTTCGCGGCCGCTCGCGGCGATGAGCTTCAAGCTTCGTCGGGCGATCAAAGAGGCCGCGCTCACGACGGACCCTGCGGCGGCCATGCGCATTCTCGAGGCCGTGCCCGGCGACTGGCGGGCGCGCGCGGTTGAGATTGCGCCGGACCTGACGCCGAAGCTTCGCTCGCGACTGGCGGGCGTGCTCCTGCGCTCGGGCCTGATCGATGACGCCGCCAAGATCATGCTGCGTCGTGACGCGCCGCCCGACCTGCCCGCCGTCGACGCAATCGTGCTCGATCCGCAATACACGCGCCCCGGCGGCCATCACGATCCGCATGACCGGTTCTATCTCGATCTGCTCGTCAAGGCGGGGTTTTCCGCGGCTTGGGTTCATGGCCCCGGGCCGGAGAACGCGACGCCGCCAGGTGTTGTCGATGTCGGCTCACTCTCCGGGATGTCGAGCCTCAGAATGTTCCCCTTGGGCGCGGGGACTGAGGAACTGTCGGCACTCAATCGCCTTGCCCATGTCATGTTCGAACGGTCCCTTCCCAAGGGCGAACGATTGATTGTCGTGCCGACCGCTTCACAAACCTTCATCGAGGGACTGGCGATCACCGTTGGCGAAATGCCACGGCCGCCGGCGCTTCTCCTGTGCATTCACGAGTCCTATTGGGCCGCGTCCGAACAGGAGAAAGCCGAGCGCGCGCCATTCCGATCCGCATTCGGGCGACTGCGCAAAATGCAGGGCATCAAAGTGCTGGTCGTTGCTGAGGCAGCACCCATCGCCGAAGGGTTCCGCGCCGAATTTGGTGACGATTGGGAGGTGGTAACGGGACCGATCGCTGTCCGTGGCAGCGACCCAAACGCCGAGGCGGGCGCGCGCTTGGATGGCCGGAAGTTCGTCGTCGGCTTCGCCGGCCGCAGCGCGGAGGATCGCGGCGTCGCCCTCCTCCCCGACATCGCCAAACGGACGTTGGCCAGGCGTTCCGACATTGTCTGGCGGATCCAGATCAACCCACAGCGGACGCCCGATCTCCTGTGTGATGCTGTTGGTGCCGCCCTGGAAAGAGAAATCGCGGCGGGCCAGGTCGATTTCATTCCCAGCCGGCTTGATCCCTCCGCTTACGCCGGCCTCCTCCATTCCGTGGACATCATGGTGATGCCGTTCAATTCCGAGTATCAGGTGCGTTCCTCCGGCCTTGGGCCGGAATGTCTTGGCTTCGGCATCGTCATGGTGGCGCCGGAGGGGAGCACGATGGCACGCTTGGCGGCAGACTATGATGCAGGTTGCGTGACGTTCTCCGAGCCTACGCCGGGAGCAATCGCGACTGCGATCGACGTCGCGGTTTCGAACAACGACGCGTTGCGTGCGAAATCGATTGCGGCCGCTGAACGCTTCGGGGTGAGTGACAGTCGCCGCAGGGTGGAGCAATTCATCGAGGCGGCACGCGCATGACCGACCGCCGCCCCCTCCTCCGCGCCATGTTCGATGCCGCCGTTGCGGTGGCCTCGCCGTCGCTGTGCGTGCCGCCGCATCTGCCACACCCGCCGAAAGGCAGGACCGTCGTGGTCGGCGCCGGCAAGGCTGCGGCTTCGATGGCGGCGGCGGTCGAGAAGGCGTGGCCGAGCCATCTGGAAGGGCTCGTCGTGACGCGCTACGGCCATGCCGTTCCGTGCGAATCCATCGAAGTCGTCGAGGCGGCGCACCCTGTGCCGGACGAAGCCGGACGTCGCGCCGCCGAGCGCATCATGGCGATGGTGCAAGAACTCACTGAGGACGATCTCCTGCTCTGCCTCATCTCTGGCGGCGGTTCCGCCTTGCTGGCTCTGCCGCCGCCCGGCCTGACGCTGGAGGACAAGCAGGCGGTCAACCGCGCGCTTCTCCGCTCCGGGGCGACGATCAGCGAGATGAACTGCGTGCGGAAGCACCTGTCGGCCATCAAGGGCGGTCGCCTCGCCGCAGCAGCGGCCCCTGCCCGCGTCGTGTCGCTCATCATTTCCGACGTGCCGGGCGACGATCCGGCCGTCATAGCCTCCGGCCCTACCGTTCCCGACCCGACGACGTCGGCCGACGCTGTCGCCATCCTCGTTAAATACGGGATCGACGCCCCGCCGGCCGTGGCCGAGCACTTGGCGAGCCCGGCGTCGCAAACGCCGAAGCCCGGCGACGCCGCTTTCGACAAGGTCGACAACATCGTCGTCGCGTCTGCGATGGGCTCTCTGGAAGCTGGTGCTGCCATCGCCCGCGAGGCCGGTTTCGAGCCGCGCATCCTCGGCGACGCCATCGAAGGCGAGGCACGCGACGTCGGGGCCGAGCAGGCGGATCTCGCCAAGGCGGTCGCCAAAGAAGGCAAGCCGGTGGCCCTCATCTCGGGCGGAGAGACGACGGTGACGGTGCGCGGTCATGGCCGCGGCGGCCGCAACAGCGAATATCTCCTCGCCGTGGGCCTTACCCTGGGCGGAGCGCGCGGATTCGCGGCTCTTGCAGCCGACACGGACGGCATCGACGGCAGCGAGGATAACGCCGGCGCGTTCCTCACCTCGGCGACTCTCGAAGCCGCCCACAGGTCCGGCGTCGACCCTGCGGAGCGCCTCGCGGCGAACGATGCCTATGGGGTTTTCGAGGCCGCCGGCGACCTCCTCGTGACGGGACCAACCTTCACCAACGTCAACGACTTCCGGGTGATCCTGGTCGAGCGGGATAATTGACCGCGCCGGCCCTCCGGTACAGACTCGCAGCATGGAACCGCTGATCGCCTTTCCGCAGCCGAAGGCCGCAATCCTTGCCCGGCGTGATGCCATCGTCGCCGGCCTTTCCAAGCTCGTCCCCGCCGATGCGCTGGTCTCAAGCGAGGAAGAACGCCGCGCCTACGAGACCGACGCCTACACGGCCTATCGTCGCCTGCCGCTCGCCGTCGTCCTGCCCCGCACGACGGAAGAGGTCTCGGCCGTCCTCCGCTTCTGCAGCGACAATGGCGTGCCCGTGGTGGCGCGTGGCGCCGGCACGTCGCTCGCCGGTGGCGCCATCCCCCAGGAGGACGCCGTCGTCGTTGGCCTCGGCCGCATGAACCGCATTCTTGAAATCGACACGGCGAACCGCTTCGCGCGTGTGGAGGCCGGAGTCACCAACATCTCCATCAGCAACGCCGTCGGCCCGGACGGCTTCTTCTACGCGCCGGACCCCTCCTCGCAGCTTGCCTGCACCATCGCCGGCAACATCGCGATGAATTCCGGTGGGGCGCATTGCCTGAAGCACGGCGTCACCACCAACAATCTCCTCGGCGTGAAAATCGTGCTCATCGACGGGACCGTGGTCGACATCGGCGGGGCTTATGCCGACGCGGATGGCTACGATCTTCTCGGCCTCGTCTGCGGCTCCGAAGGCCAGCTCGGCATCGTCACCGAGGCGACGGTGCGCATCCTGCCGAAGGCGGAAGGCGCGCGTCCGGTGCTGCTCGCATTCGACACCAGCGAGGAGGCCGGCGCGGCGGTTGCCGCCGTGATCGGCGCCGGCATCATTCCGGTCGCGCTCGAATTCATGGACCGCCAGGCGATCGAAATCTGCGAGGCCTTCGCCAAGGCCGGCTATCCGGTCGGCTCCGGCGCGATGCTGATCATCGAGGTCGAGGGCTCGGACGTCGAGATGGAAACGGAGCTCAAGCGGATTATCAAGATCGCCGAGCAACACAATGTTCGGATTGTGAAAGAGAGCAAATCGGCGATGGAGACGGCGGCGATCTGGAAGGGTCGCAAGGCCGCCTTCGGCGCGACCGGCCGCGTTGCCGATTACATCTGCATGGATGGCACGATCCCGACCGGCCAGCTGCCCGAGCGTGCTGAAGCGGATCGACGAGATCATCGCCGCGCATGGCCTCCGCGTCGCCAATGTCTTCCATGCCGGCGACGGCAATCTGCATCCGCTGATCCTGCACAATGCCAACGACCCGGACGAGTTCCGCCATGCCGAGCTTGCCGGCAATGAGATCCTGAAGCTGTGCGTCGAGGCCGGCGGCTGTCTCACCGGCGAGCATGGCGTCGGCGTCGAGAAGCGCGACCTGATGCACACGCAGTTCACCGACGCCGACCTCCGCCAGCAGATGCGCGTCAGGGCCGTGTTCGATCCGGCGTGGCTGCTCAACCCCGCCAAGGTGTTCCCGCTCGACATGCGGGACACGCCGACGCCAGTCGCGGCGGTCGCGTGAGCGCCACCTCCACCGTGTCAGTGCTGACGCCGGCCAGCGAAGACGAGGCAGCGGCGCTGGTGACCGACGCCGCCGCGGCGAAGCGCACGCTCGGCATAGTCGGCGGCGGAACGCGCGCCGGCTTCGGCCGCCCGACGGAGCCGGCCGTCACGCTGAGTTCGGCCAAGCTGTCGGGCATCCATTTCTACGAGCCGGCGGAGCTGGTGATCGGCGTCGGCGCGGGGACGCCGCTCCGCGACGTCGAGGCGGCGCTGGCCGAGAACGGGCAAATGCTCGCCTTCGAGCCGATGGATCACCGCGCGCTTTATGGCAGCACGGGCGAGCCGACGATCGGCGGCGTGACGGCGGTCAATGCGTCCGGCCCGCGCCGCATTCGCGTCGGCGCCGCGCGCGATGCGCTGCTCGGCGTCCGCTTCGTCAATGGCAGCGGCGAGATCATCAAATCCGGCGGCCGGGTGATGAAGAACGTCACCGGGCTCGATCTGGTGAAGCTCTTGTGCGGCTCGCATGGCACGCTCGGCTTCCTCACCGAGGTGACATTCAAGGTTCTGCCGCAGCCGGAGCACATGCGCGACGCTGGTGCTGGAGGGGCTTGGACGACGTCCAGGCGATCGACGCACTGTCGGCGGCTCTTGGGCTCGCCCTTCGAGCCGACCGGCGCGGCGCATCTCCCCGCCGCACTCGGCGGCAGCGGCACGCACGCTGGTCCGCCTGGAGGGCTTCGCCAACTCGGTCGCGTATCGCGTTGCAGCGCTCCGCCAGACGCTGTCGCGTTGGGGCGAGGTCGGCACGATCGAGGGCGACGAGGCGGCGCGTCTGTGGACCGATATTCGCGACGTCGTGCCGCTGGCCGCTCCGGCCGACCGCGCGATCTGGCGCGTCTCGACCGTGCCGGGCAACGCGGCCAGCCTTTGTCTCGGCCGTGGCGCGCCTCGCTGCCCGAGCGCTCGCTGGTTCTATGATTGGGGCGGCGGGCTGATCTGGGTCTCGACCGAGGCGCTCCGGCGACGCTGGGGCGTCGGTCGATCCGCGGCGCGCTGCCGACCGGCCACGCCACACTTGTCCGTGCTTCGGGCGCGATCCGCGCGACCGTGCCGGTGTTCCAGCCCGCGGCGAAGGCCGTGGCGGAGCTGACCGCCGGGATCAAACAGAGCTTCGACCCGTCGGGCATTTTCGAGCCCGGCCGCATGTATGATGGCCTCTAGACCATGAAGACCGAATTCACCCCTGAACGCCTTGCCGCCGATCCGCAGCTCGCAACGTCGGAGAAGATCCTCCACACCTGCGTCCATTGCGGTTTCTGCAACGCGACCTGCCCGACCTATCTCCTGCTCGGCGACGAGCTCGATGGTCCGCGCGGGCGCATCTATCTGATCAAGGACATGCTGGAGGGCGACAAGCCGGCTTCCGAGGAAGTCGTCACCCATGTCGACCGCTGCCTGTCGTGCCTGTCCTGCATGAGCACCTGCCCGTCCGGCGTCCACTACATGCACCTCGTCGACCACGCGCGGGCGCGTATCCAGGAGACCTACAAGCGCCCCTGGCACGACCGGCTCGTGCGATCCGTGCTAGCCTTCGTCCTGCCTTATCCGCGCCGGTTCCGGCTTAGCCCTTTCGGCGGCGCGGCTCGGCCGCCCGTTCCGGGGCATCGTCGGCGCCCTGCCCGCCTTCGGGCCGCGCCTCAGAGCGATGCTCGACCTTGCTCCGCGCAAGCTGGCGAAGAAGGACAGCGCGACGCCCGGGCAAGGTGTTCCCCGCCGAGGGCGCAGCGCCGCATGCGCGTCGCGCTGCTGCGCAACTGCGCTCAGCCGGTGCTCGACCCGGGCATCAACGAAGCGGCGATCCGCCTTCTCAACCGGCTCGGCGTCGAGGTGGTGATGGCGGCCGGCGAAGGCTGCTGCGGCGCGCTCGTCCACCATATGGGCCGCGAGGACGCGAGCCACGCCGCGGCGGCCGCCAATATCGACGCCTGGATGCGCGAGGTCGACGGCGAAGGGCTCGACGCGATCATCATCACCGCGTCGGGCTGCGGCACGACGATCAAGGATTACGGCCACATGTTCCGCAACGACCCGGCCTATGCCGAGAAGGCGGCGCAGGTGTCGGCGCTGGCGAAGGACGTCTCCGAGGTTCTGGAGATGCTCGGCGTCGAGCCGACGGTCGAGACCGGCCTAACCGTTGCCTATCACTCGGCCTGCTCGATGCAGCACGGCCAGCAGCTGAAGGACGGGCCGAAGCGCCTGCTCACCGCCGCCGGCTTCACCGTCAAGGACGTGCCGGAGGGTCACATCTGCTGCGGCTCGGCGGGCACCTACAACATCCTCCAGCCGGAGATCGCGACACAGCTGCGCGACCGCAAGGTCGACAACATCGCCCTCACCCGGCCCGGATGTCGTCGCCACCGGCAATATCGGCTGCATGGTGCAGATCGGCAAAGGCGCGGAAGCGCGCGACATGGCACTTCCCGTCGTGCATACGGTCGAACTGCTCGATTGGGCGACCGGCGGTCCGAAGCCTGCGGCTCTGGCCGGCGTTCAGGCAAGACAGCGCGGCGATGTGGCGCAGGGCGAGCCGGCCGTCGAGAGCGTCGGCGCGATCTAGCAGAGGTTCAGCCGATCAGGCCGGTGCGCCGCCATTCTTCCTGGAACAGGCGCTCCTGATCCTTGTCGGTGGGCACGAGAAGATAGCGGCCGTGGCTGCGCGTGAGAACCGCATGGATCTGGTCGCGCCAGGCGGCGAAAGAGCGGCGGTAGCGTTCGATCGTCTGCCGATCGACGGCAAGCTCGACCTCATGGCCGCTCTCGATATCGACGAAGCGAATCTCGCCCTCACCAAGAAGGCCGGGCTCCAGCTCCTCCGGCGCCACCACCTGGACCGCCCAGACCTCCTGGCCGGTGGCGACGAGGATGCCGAGTTCGGCGTCGACGTCTTCCTCCCACCAATCGCTGATGATGATGAGCAGGCCGCGGCCGACAAGATCGCGCGTGGCCATGCGCAACGCTTCGCCGAAATCGCCCGTCGGCTCGGTGTGCCGGTCGTCGAGCCAATTGAACATCTGCTGCGCGCGGGTGATGCCGTGATAGCGCGGCGAGCGGTGGATCTTCTCGCCGGTGCCGACGACATATTGCACCTGGTCGCCGCCGGCGAGGCCGACGAAGCCGAACAGCGCGGCAAGGCCGAGCGAATAATCGAACTTGTTGGGCTCGCCGAAATCCATCGAGCGGCTGGCGTCGACGAGGACCGTGATCGGCAGCTGCTTATAGACTTCGTATTGGCGAATGTAGTTCTCGCCGAAGCCGCGCATAGAGATGCGGGTCGAGGTGACGGATATCGTCGCCCGGCTGATATTCGCGGTGTTCCGCGAATTCCATGCCGGCCCCACGCTCCCGCGAGCGCCGTTCGCCGACGCCGGTGGACGCAGTCGCCCACCGGGTCAGCAGCTTCGATCGCGCAAGCTTGCCGAGAATTGACGGGAGATGGCGTCACGCCGCCTTCCGCACTTCGCTGTCGAGAAGACCGGCCAGAACTGAATCCGGATTGATGCCCTCCGCTTCGCCCTCATAGTTGAGCTGGAAGCGATGGCGAAGGACCGGACCGAGGACTGCGCGGATATCTTCAAAGCTGACATTGTAGCGGCCGGCGAGCAACGCGTTGCCCTTCGCCGCAAGGACGAGCGACTGCGCCCCGCGCGGGCTGAGGCCAAAGCGGAAATAGCGCCGAACTGCTTCGGGCGCGCCGGGCTGACCCGGCTGCGTCGACAGCGCAAAACGCGCGATCGCACGGCGCACATGGTCGGCGATCGGAACCTGACGCACGAGCTTCTGCAGCATGAGGATATCCTCGGGCTGGAGCACGCGCTCCGGCTCGGCTCTGCTCAGTGCCGGTGGTCAGGTCGAGGATCGCGTCGAGTTCGGCTTCCGACGGATAGTGCACGATGCTCTTGAACAGGAAGCGGTCGATCTGCGCTTCGGGCAGCCGGTAGGTGCCTTCCATCTCGATCGGATTCTGCGTCGCCAGGACGAAGAACGGCTCGGGCAGCTTCATCGAGCGGCCAGCCGCCGTAACGGTGTGCTCCTGCATGGCTTCCAGCAGCGAAGACTGCGTCTTCGGCGTGGCACGGTTGATCTCGTCCGCAAGCAGAAGCTGGGTGAAGATCGGGCCGGGCTGGAACTCAAGGCGGCTGTGGCCGCTTTCGTCCGGCGTCAGCGACAAGCTGCCGGTGACGTCCGCCGGCATGAGGTCCGGCGTGAACTGAATGCGCGCGAAGCTGAGCCCGGTCGCCGTCCCGAGCGTGCGCACGAGCAGCGTCTTGCCGACGCCCGGAGCACCTTCGAGGAGAACATGACCGCCGCAGATCAGCGCGATCAGCAACTGATCGACGACATCGCTTTGGCCGACGACGGCCTTGGCGATTTCGTTGCGCGTGTGCCGCAGAGCGTCAAGAAACGCTCCAGTGCGGCGGTATCGAGTTTCTTCGACCGACGTATCGGCGACCGCCTTCGGCTTGGTCGCCTTCTTCTTGCCGCTGGCCGCCTCCGCGGCCGTTGCTGGCTCAACCCCCATCTGGTGCGCTCCCTTTGAACTGGTTGAAGTTCTTCACCCGCATGCCCCTATTCCGCCGGCACTGCTACGGCCGGTCCGTTCCTTCGCGCCACCCTCCTGAGACCGAACAGTCCCGGCGCGTGCCGTATTGTCAGATCAAGCCATGAACAACAGAAGGGCCACCGAGAGTCCAGATTCGCCAACCCGGGCCGCGCAACCCAAACGCGCTCACCGGCAGCGATCTGATCGTTGCCCAAGAGGACCTGCCCGCCGGTCGCTGCGGCCAGCGCTTGCAGCTTATCGAAGTCCGCGCGGCCGAAATTGTATCGCGCCGGATAGGCGACATAGATCGAAGACGTGGCGGCGATGATTGCCGTCGGTCACGTCGATTTGATGTGCGCCGGTCGCCACCGGGAACGCTGCCTGATACCGGCCCGGCGCGATTTCGTTGAGCGCGACCTGCGTGGCGTCGGTCTGATCGATCGTCGCCAAAACTGTTTTCGCCGACCATCGGCGTTCCGTCCGGGGCAACCGCGTCGACCGTCACTTGCACGGTGTCGCCGACGCGCTCGAGCGCGACATTGAGACCAGTGCTCTCAGCGTTGGGCAGGAAGTGGCGGATGATCTGGGACCACATCAGCGGGTATTCCGGCATCTGGATCCAGTCCGCCGTGCCGGCGCCGGCGCCCTGCGTGGCGAAGGCGAGGACGTGACCGTTGCCATAATCCCATGACGCCATCAGCGGCACAGTGTTGCCGTCACTGTCGGTCAGGGTCATGTGAAGGTCGGCGCCAGGCTTGGCCGTCGTCCGCACGAAGGCGTAGACCGGTGGCAGCTGGTCGGGGAGATTGGCCAGGAAATCAGGGCTGCGATCGGCCCACTGCACCTGAGCGATCTGCTCCTCATAAGGCGAGTTGGCCAGCATCAGGGCCTCTTGCGAGAGGATGGCCGGCAGCGCCCGGAAGTCGTCCGTCTCGTGGTAGGTGCCGCCGGTGAAATTGGCCATGTCGATCAGGCGCCGGTCCGCTCCCGCACCGATGCCCACGGCCGAGATCGAGATATTCGCTGCCGCAGCGGCGCGGGCGAGCGTATCGAAGTCACCGGCATTGGTGGCGCCGTCGGTGAGCACCACAATGTGCTTCGTCGCGGAGTCGGAGTTCGCGAGTTCGTCGATGGCGGCGGCGATGCCCGGATACATGTTGGTGCCGCCGCGTGCGGCAAGCACCGGCAGGAGCTGATCCTGGATGTAGGCGTCGTCGCGCTGCGCGGCCAAAGGCACAAGGAGATAGGCCTCGAAGTCAAAGACGACGATGCCGACCTTCGCGCTCGGATCGAGCAGGCTGATGGCCGTTATGGTCGCCGACTTGGCGATATCGAGGCGGGTCTGATCGCCTATGAGGCCGTTCATGCTGGATGACCGATCGAGCACGAAGACGATGGCCACCTGCGGCGCCTGTTGATCGATGCGCGCGGACAGGGGTGACATGTCTTCGAACGCGGTTTGGTAGTAGCCGCCCGGACCGAAGGAATTCTCGCCGCCGAGGATCAGGAGGCCGCGTCCATGAACGCGCACCATCTGTTCCAGGTTCTGCTGGTTGTCGGTGCTGAAGTCGATCGCCGGAACATTCATCAACACGACGCTGTCATATTGCAGCCAGCCTTCCAGCGTCGTCGGCGCGTCCTCGGGCGTCAGGATTTCGCTGTCGAGCCCCTGAACCGTGAGCGCCTGCGCGAAATACTCGCCAAGGGCGGGCTGCGGCGTGACGATGGCGACCTTCGGCGTAGCCTCGACCGGGATCATCAGGCCGTTGGTGTTGTTCTGCGCGTAGGTATCGCCGTCCGCCGTTACGGTGACCTCGACCAGCAAATTGCCCTCGTCGCCCGCCGGGATCGGTGGCGTCTCCACCATCGTCCGTCCTGCAAGCAGATTGACATCCTGATCGACGATCGCCTCACCGGCGCGGGTGATGGTGATATGGGCCGGCCCAGCACGCTGGGCGAAGAGAACCGCCTGCAGGTGGAAGTTGTCGCCGGCAAAGACGCGCGGCGGCGCCGTCACCTGTTCGACCAGCACCTCGCCCGGCGGTAGATCGTTGACCGGCTGGATGTCGACGGTGAGGCCTCGGTCGGCAAGCATCGCCACCGCGTTGGCGATATCGCCTTCGGTCTCGTTGCCGTCCGTTGCCAAAACGACGTGGCCGTCGCGACCGGCCGGCACCATCGCCGCGGCGAGCATCATCGCCTCTTCAAGATTGGTGCCCGGCGCCTGACCGACCGCAGCACCGCCGCCCTGGTCGCCGCCAAGGTCG
Source organism: uncultured Alphaproteobacteria bacterium (assembly GCA_963823045.1). Classification (GTDB taxonomy): domain Bacteria; phylum Pseudomonadota; class Alphaproteobacteria; order Rhizobiales; family Kaistiaceae; genus JADLGL01. The sequence goes on from CAWGKA010000003.1 coordinate 208,731, forward strand.
GTGGCAATCTGTGTGGTGTCGCCCGCCGTGATGACGCCGCCGCGCGTGCCGCCCGCGTCACCAAGATTTGCGACTTGCCCCAGCAACGCGTTGCGCGCGGCGCCCTGGTCCTGCGGACCGAGGTCAGCCCCAACAACAACCACGACATCCTGGGACGCTTGGCGCGCAAGCCACGGCAATCCCGCTATGGCGGCAACGAGAAAAGTCATCGAGGCGATGCGAACGCCCAGCATCCAACGGCGGCGCGACGACAAGGGATTGCTGCGCTGAAGCGCGGTGCGACGCAGGAACTGCTCGGAACCGCGACCGGCAAGCAGCGTCTCGGCGATGAGGAGAAGCAGCGCCACAGCGAGCAGCCACCACCACACATGCGGCGATGCGTTGAGCAGCCCCGAATCCGACGAACTCGACCTGTGGCGCTAGGTTGACCTCACCGGCAGTGTTCGGATTGACGAGGATGAGGCGGACCGTGTCGCCGGCCTGCAGTGTGTAGATGCCGGCGCGATCCGGCACGAAGGTGTTCTCAATGCCTGCCAGGAGGTAGTCGACGCCCTGGGTATTGGCCGACCAGACGACGGCGCCATTCCCGTCAGTCACGGACCCGGAAACCAGTCGGGCTTCGATCGGACAAGGCGCGCCAACCAGACAGGGCGGCGGCGCCACCGATCCGACGTCGACGCCGAGCCAATTGACGAGGTCGGAAACAAAGACCGGGAAACTCGTTTGCTGCGGCCAGTTCGAGCTCGCGATATCGAAGGCTACGCGCACCTCGCGGCCGTCCGGCGTCGTTCGCGCCTGGATCAGCGGCATGCCGCCCGTCTCCAGAACGGCGGTGGCGCCCTGCAGGCGGGGGAAGGCGTAGCCGAGCTGCAACTCGAGGCCGTCCCAGCTGATATTGGCGGCCAGCGGATGCTCGGCGTTCCAGCCCGTGACCGACGGCGCCTGTATGCCCGAGGGCATCGCTTCGCCTGCGACCCGGCCGCTGCCGAGCCACAGAACGTTCGTCGCCGGCTTGCGGGCGACCGTGACGTTGTCGACGATAACGAGGTCGAACTGGCTGTCGTCGGCCGGCAGCGCGTCTGCCTCGACAAGCTGGATGCCATCGATGGATTGCAGGGCCGCTATCAGCGGATCGGTGTGCTGGCCGAGATAGAGGATGCGCGCGCCGATCGGCTGCGGGCGGACGGCAAACCGGAACTGATTGTCCTCCGGCCCCGCGTCGCGCGGCAACGCAAGAACGACGGTACCGGCGCCAGGCAGATCAAGATCCTGGACGAAACCCTGTTCCAGCGGCGCAATCGGCTCGTTGTTGTCCGGGTTGGCTGGCGGCGGGCGAGAGACGTCAAAACTGTCCAGCTGTACGAATCCGTCGGTGCCCTCCGGCTGGAACAGCACGCGGACAGTCACCTCGGTGGGTGGCCGGACGCCCGTGAAGGTGACTGCGCCGAATGCCCGCCACTGGCCCGCCGCGGCGTCGACCGGGGACAGCGACGCCGTCAAGCCGAGATTGATGGTGTCTTTCTCGCCGAAGACGACGCGATCGACATTGATATCCGGGAAGGCGCCCCCGAGAGCAGCTTCGCCAGCGTCGGCGCCGTCGGTGAGGATGACGATGTTAGGCGTCTCGTCGCCGGCGATGAGTGAAGCAACGAGGTCGGTTGCCGTCTGCCAATCGGCGGGGCCGTCGGTTGCGGACAGCGTCTGCAGGATCGAAACGATCCCGGCGGCATCCGACTGCCGCGCGACTTCGATGCGCGGATTGGGGCCGACGGTGACGACCGAGAAGCGGTTGCCGGAATCGGGATCGGCCGATTCGATTCGCTGGATCAGCGACGAAAGGGCCTCATCGAAGCGGCTTGGCGAGACATCCGTTGCCCTCATTGAGGCCGACGAATCCAGCACATAGACCGTATGCTCGGATGAGCCGCGATTGGCGCCGAGCATCGGCTGGGCCAAGGCAAGCGCCACGAGAATCACGACAAGCAGCTGCAGCGCCAGGAGCACGCTGGGCGGCGGCCAGCGCAAGGAACGGCGCGGCGAGCCGGTGTTGTCGATCAGCCGCCAGAGCAGCACGCTCGGAATGTCGAGCTGCCGGCGGCGGCGCATATGCAGGACCAGTACGGCAAATGCCAGCCCGCCCAGGATCAGCCAGACGGGCGAAAGAAACGTCACTCCGCACGCTCCGCCTGAATTGCCTGGAAGTAGCGCCCGACAGCCTCGAGAGCGGCGGCGGGCACCTGCGTGCGCGTTACCTCATGCTCATTCAGGTTCTGCCAAATGCCGGTCGTGAGCCCGTCTTCGTTGACGGCCCGCAACTCCGTCATCGGCGGCAGATTGAGCGTGATCATGCGTCCGTTGCCAGGATCGGCGTCGAGCAGCGTCATGTTGCCGTTCGTGGCGAGGATGTTGATCGGATGACCTTCGGCGTCAAAGAGCTCAGCGGTGCCGAGGCCCGCGAGATTTCCTCCCGCGCCCTCCCCGAAGCCGACGACGGCGACTTCCGGATTGACGGCGACGTTGTCCGGCACCTTGTCCGGATCGTCAGGGTTCAGATCATCACCGGCATAGGGATTGTCCGGCTCGGCGAGGTTGTGATTGAGCTCATCGGGAACGTTCGCACCCTCGACGACATTGACGTTCTCCGCCGCGACTGTGCCGGCGGCCGGCGGCAAATCGATCGGGCCGTCCGTCGGAACGTTGGCGCCGGCAAGTCCAGTATGGTCGACCGGCGTGTCGAGTTCCGGGGGCGCCGGCCGCATTGGTGTTGGTGTTCTCCGTGACGCGATAGCGGTCGGGATCAACGGCACGAAGCGTATCGTCGAGCAGCTGCGTGCGGTTTCCTGCGTCCGTCGGGCCAATGCCGTTGGCCGCGTAGGCATCGTTGGTCGCATCGAGGAGACGCTGCAGTTGGTCGCCGAGAGCGCTGCGGTCTATCGCAGGGTTTGCCGCGACCTCATTGCCCAGCGCCAACAGCTCCGCCGCAACGGCCTGCAAGGTCGGATCCGATCGAGCTTGACCGTCTTGGGCGATGATCGCGGCAATGGCGCGTAGCTGGCCGGCGGTGGTCGTCCGCTCGTCGGGCGTCAGCGCGTTCGTCCCGACCGTCGGGGTTGCGGTCGCGCGCACGGTTCCGCCGGCCGATCCGACGTGGAGCGGCGCGGGCGGCGTGATGACAATCAGGGCCGCGATCACGGCGAGGATCGGGACGATGATCGCCTGCCATTGCAGACGCAAAGGCGACAGGCTGCGCACATCGACCATGGCGGCGCGGCGCGCGGCGTCCTGCAGAAGCGCTTCGCGGATCACGCCTGGAGACTTGTTCGGCGCCTGCGCGACTTCGAGAGCCGTGCTCAGCCTTTCCTCCATGGCGAAGCGGCGATCGGCGGCGCGCGCCATGCCGCCGATACCCGGGCGACGGGCGGCGACGGTGAAGATCGCGACGATGAGAGCGGCAACCGCTGCGATCACGGCCACGATCAGGTGTTGCGGCAGCGGCGCTGCGCGCCAATCGGTCATCCAGGCCGGGACCGACAGCCATTCGAAGGACAGGATGGGCGAGAGTGCGCCGAGCACGGCGTGCAGCAATTCGAGCACGATAAAAAGCCCGAAGCCGACGGCAATGCTAGTCAGCGCACCATTGATGAAGGTGCGCAGCTCCGCCCGCCGACGCGCCCTGGCAAGGCTGTCGACGAGGTCGTTCAGGCGACCGTCATGCGTACCCTCGCGTGGCGCGGTTGGCACCGAGCCATGCGTTTCGGCTGTCATTAGCTCTACTCCCCGGCGAGTCTGCGTTTGCTGTTCTTCGCCAACCGCTGGTGCGACCTCTCCCCGCGAGATCGCAACCAGATATGGTATTTGGTGAAATACTTGTCATCTCGATGCCGCGCAATGCCCATATTCGTGATCGGCCGCGCCGATACGTCTTCGCTACGCATCACGCAAACCGACGCGCACCCGGTCCTTTTGGATGCCGAAAATGTCAGAAATTCTGCCAAAACCGTTGCCGACTCTATTTGCGCGGGCCCTGACAGGTATGCTAAGCGAGGCGCGTAGCCGTTTGATCCGATGGTCCAAAGCGGCAAGAAATTGTTCGTTGTCGTCCCCATCGAAGCGTGATGGAAGCTGGGCGGGAGTTGGAACGGGCGCAAAGAGGGATATCACACACATATGCAGAAGAAGTCTCTTACCGCTCTTGTCGGAGCTATCGGTGCAGCCTGCCTCGTCGCGGGCGGGATGGTCGTTACCACGGCCGAGGCCGAACCTCTGCAGGTCGCTCAGGCCTCGGGCGAGCCCGACATGGCCACGCTGATGACCGAAGGCGAAGCTCTGTTCAACTCCAATTGCGCCGGCTGTCATGCACGCGACGGAACGGGTGACGAGAACGGCCTCCCGGGTCCGAAACTCGTAGGCAATGACTTTCTTGCCTCCGCGGGTGCGATCATCGGCCAGATCATGGTCGGCAATCCGAACCACGGCATGCCGCCCTTCCTGGATCGGCTGAACGACCGCGAGATCGCGGCAATTGCGACCTATGTTCGCAATTCGTGGGGCAACGCTTACGGCATTGTTCCGGTGAACTCGGTCACGATTCGCCGGCCCTAATTCGGCAAGTCAAAACAGCCGGCGCCCACGGGCGCCGGCTTTCTTGCCAGTGCAGTCACAAGAAAAACAGCTCGGAAAGGAGAACAGGTAGAGGAAACGCCAAACAAAAACACACTATCAGAATACCGTAGTTCAACTTAATCGCTAAAAAACAAGGAGGGCGAGTAAGTGATTACTCGGAACACTTTGAAGGTTTCGACCTCGGCCATTGCTATGGTTGCGGGTTGCGGCATGGCCACCTCGGCTTTCGCCAACCAGGACGTCATGGATCACATCGCCGCTGGCGATGTCGTTCAGCCGAACATCACCTATGACGGCCACAACTTCTCATCGTTCGATCAGATCAACCTGTCGAACGTCGCTGATCTGACCGTCGCTTGGACGCTGCAGCTCGGCGTTATGGACCAGTATGAGGCTTCGCCTCTGGTCGTCGGCAACACGATGTACATCGTCTCGCCGGTCAACCAGTCGGAAGGTTCGGGTCAGGCCCCGAACGAGGTTCTGGCTATCGACCTCAACGACAACGGCAAGATCCTCTGGGAGTTCCGTCCGGACGTCGATCGCGAGGCTGGCCTTCAGGCCTGCTGCGGCGCCCAGACCCGTGGCCTTCAGTACGCCGAAGGCAACATCTACTTCCACACCATCGACGGTCAGGTGTTCGCGCTTGACGGCGAGACCGGCGAGGCGCTGTGGCGCTCCGTTGGCGCCGACGTCACCATCCGCGAGCATGCGCCGGGCAACGGCATCATCATTGATGACCTCTACATCATCGGTAACGAGGGTGGCGAATGGGGTGTCCGTGGTAAGGTGTCGGCCTTCGACATCCACACCGGCCAGACCCAGTGGGTCATGTACAACATGGGCCCGGACAACGAAGTCGGCATCGGCCCGCGCTTCAACCCGTATTACGACGATGACAAGAGGGGTTCGCTGTCGACCTGGTACGGCGATTCCTGGCGTCGTGGCGGTGGCACCGTTTGGGGCTACTTCACCTACGATCCGGATTCGAACCAGTTCTTCTACTCGACCGGCAACTGCGGTCCGTGGAACCCGGACTATCGTCGTGAGTGGGGCGTGATCGACCTCGACGCCAACAATGGTGTCCAGTCGTACAAGAACAACTGGTGCGCCTCCATGATGTCCCGTGACGCCACCACCGGTGAGCTGATCTGGGCCTACAACATGACCCCGCAGGACATGTGGGACTATGACGAGCCGCTGAACACGCCGCTCGTCGACGTCGACATGAACGGTGACGGCACGGTCGATCACACGGCCATGAAGGCAGCCCGTATCGGCTACTTCTACGTTTGGGACCGGGCCGACGGCCAGCTCCTCAACGACCCGTGGCCGTTCGTCTACGTCAACTTCATGTCCGGCGTGGACCCCGACACCGGTCGTCCGATCTACAACCTCGAGACCCTTGAGTTCACGGCCGCCGAGGATCGGGCGAACTACACCACCGGTCAGGACATCTTCACCGACGAGCAGCGGGCCGACCCGGACTTCACCGGTACTGAAGTCTATGTCTGTCCGTTCATTCAGGCCCGCAACTGGCAGAATGAGTCCTATTCTGACCAGACCGGCCTGTACTATGTCGCGACGACCAACGGCTGCGGCGGCCTCCGTGCTGTCGAAGGCGAGTATGTCGCTGGTGAAGGCTACATCCTCCAGGCGTTCAACCCGTTCGGCCCGATCTATGGTCCGTTCGGCCTTGATGGCGAGCCCACGACCGTTAGCGGTCAGATCCGGGCCATCGATCCGGTCTCCGGCTCGATTGCTTGGAGTGCGGAGTACTCCCCGAACAACAACACCCCGGTCTTCTCGACCGCCGGTGGCCTGGTGTTCCAGGGTGGTTCGCATGACGGTGCGATGCACGCCTACAACGCCATGACCGGCGAACCGGTGTGGTCGTTCCCGACGGGCTCGCAGTACAGCCAGTCGGCGATCGCCTACATGCATGATGGCCGGCAGTACATCGCCATCATCGCGTCGGGCTCCAACACCGGCCAGGTCAATGTCGGCGACGACGCGAACGATGCAGATCGTTATCGTCGCGCTGGCTCGACCCTCTATGTCTTCGCTCTGCCGGAGGCAGTTGCCGGCGGCATGTAAGCCGTTTGCACGTAACACGGGCCCCGGCGCACGCGCCGGGGCCTTTTTGTTGACGGGAGCGCACACCAAAGGACCGCCGCGGCAATTAGGGAGGCTTCAGCAACGTCTCCCGACGATCACGAAAATGCGACTCCGGGGCGACAATGCGCGCTATAGTGTGGCTGGCCGACAGTGCCTTTCCGGTGTACGGTTTGATCAATGCCTAGCCTCTTCACCCGCCAGCCGAAAAAAACCCCAGTGATTAGAACAGCAGTTGCAGCGGGCTTGGGTCTTTCGCTTGCCGCTTTCGCAGGCAGCTTGCCGGCCCAGGCTTGGGAAATGCGCGTTTGCGCCGACTTCAACCGGATGCCGTTCACGAATAGCGACGCCGCCGGTTTCGAGAACAAGATCGCCCAGGTGCTTGCCGATGAGATGGGCGCGACGCTGGCCTTCGAGTGGTGGCCGCAGCGCGACGTCATGGTGAACAACGCGCTCCGTCCGGGCGACTGTGACGTCGTCATGGGCGTCGCCGAGGGACAGGCCGGCGTTCTCACCACCCTCTCCTATTATCGCTCGCCCTTCGTCTTCGTGTACCGTGCCGATGCCGGCTACGACATCACGACGTTCGACGATCCGGTGTTGCGCGACCTGCGGCTCGGCGTCGAGCCCTATATGGGTCCGACACATCAGGCCTTCATGACGCGCGGCCTCGGCGAAAACATCGTTCAGGAATTCGATTATATCGGCGGCGACGATGACCGATCCGCTCATCGGCGCCGTGCAGGCGGTTGAGAATGGCACGGTCGATGTCGTTGCGCTTTGGGGACCTGCGGCAGGCTACTACGCTGCGCAATCGCCGGTGCCCCTGGTGGTACAGCCGGTGCCACCCTTCGAGCCGCCCTTCATTCCGATGTATGTGAACATCTCGATTGGCGTTCGCGAGGGCGACGAGGAGCTCCGCGATCTGCTCGATCTCGCCATCGCCAATGCGTGGGATCAGATCTACGCCATCCTCGACGAGTACCACGTTCCAACCATGCCGCTGCCGCGGCCGACAGCGACGCTGGAGCTGCCGCAGTGACCTGGCAACCGACACGACGTCAACTTCTCACCTATGGCGGCATGGCCGCTTCGGCGAGCCTCCTGCCTTCCTTCGCGCGGGCGCAGTCAGCACCAGTGGAAACGATCCGCATTGGAGCTGTATTTCCGGCGCGGAACGGCCTCAGCCGCGTGCTGACATCCGTCAATGACTATATCGGATCAGCCGGACGACAAGGTTCGCTGCTTGCCGAACAGCGCATCGGCGAGGTGGCGGCGCAGGACGGTGTCGATCTGAAGGTCTTGCAGGCCAACTCGCCGACTCCGGAAGCCGCGCGTCGCGCCGTCGAACGCATGATCGAAGTCGAGAATATCGACGCGATGGTGACGGGCGTCGGTGACGGCCAGCTCGACGCGGTCGCCTCGATCATCGAGGACGGCCGGTATTCCAGTTTTCAACATCGCCACGCCGACCGACGCATATCGCCAAGGGTCCTGCAGCCGCAACCTGTTCCATATGGAAGCCAGCGACGCGATGTATCTCGACGCAATGGTCCAATGGTCCGCGGGCCAGGGTCACAACAAGTGGTTCATCGTTCGCGAGAACAGCGACCGCGGCGCCGCGATGCAGGACCGTGCCGTGAAGGCGATCGCCAAGTTCGGCAATGGCGGCGAGGCCGTTGGTGCCGCGTCGACCACTCTTGAACAGCCGAGCTATCTCGGCGAGATCGATCGCGCGCGCCGCGCCGGCGCCGACGCGATCCTTGTGCTCCTCAACGGCGTTGACCAGTTCGCGTTCCTCGGCCAGGTGCAGATCGCCCAGACCGACGTCGCGGTGGTGCCCTTCCCGGACCCGATCGGGCAGACTCGCGACTATATTCTTGCGATCCGCCAGACGGCCCCGGAGTACACGCCGCCGCATCGCATCCAACTGTGGGAGACGACGCTGGAGGCGAACGGCGCCGACGATTTCAATCAGCGCTACTCGACCCGCTACAGCGAGGCGACCGATCCGCCGGCATGGGCTTCGTACAACGCCATCAAGGTCTATTACGACGCGGTCAAGGCCGTGGGCAGCAAGGATCCGGCGGCGGTGATCTCCTATCTAGAAGATCCCTCGACGATGCTGGATGTGATGAAAGGTCCGGGCACGTCGTTCCGGCCCTGGGATCACCAGCTTCGCCAGCCGCTTTATCTCGTGCAGGTCGACTTCAATACCGTCGTCGATCGTGCGCAGTTGGCAACGCGTATTGGCGTCGCCTCGCTCGAAGAGGAACTGCCGCCGGGCGATATGGGCGCCGATCCTGTCGCCTGGCTCGACCAATATGGCGACGGACCCGAAGACAGCGCTTGCCGGCTTTAAGCAGGCGTTCCCGACCTCCACCTCTCGCGAATATCGTTCGGGCGGCCCTAGTGCCGCCCGAAGTCTTTACAGGGATGTCTGAAAGCGCGGCCGAGCGCTGGGCTGTCAGCGCGGCCTGAGCATGCGCCGCATGGCGAAAGCGGCGGCAACGATGGCGAAGAGCGGCAGCAGAAACGTAACCAGAAAGTCGATGTACAGCGGCATCTGGTGGAAGTGGGGCGTCAGGATGATATAGCGCAGCGTGTCGAGGCTGTAGGTGATCGGGTTGGCGTAAACGAAAATGCGCAGCCATATCGGCAAGAGGACGTTCCACGTCGCACCGGTAACAACCAACCCCTCGCGACGCATCGCGCGGCGGAGGTCGTCAGATATCTGCGAGAAGCCGACGCCGCCGACAACGCCCTTAAGCGGGAAGATCGAGCCTGACAGGAAATAGAGAGGCTGGATGACGCCGTTGGATATGGCGCCGAAGCCTTCGAATGTTCGCATCCGCGAGGCGATAACGACGCCAAGCGAAGTCGCAAACACGCCAATGACGAACATAACTCCCCACGCCTCAAGCACCTGAATGGGGGCGATGTCCAATCCGATGACCGGCATGAACAGCAGCGGCACGGTGCCTTGGATCGTTGCAACCGTGGCGCCGCCGAAGAGCTTGCCGAGCGTCACTGACAGGGTCGGCGCCGGCGAAACCAGAACCTCGCGCAAGAGACCGACATTCTTGTCCCACACCAAGGCGATGGATGACTGCAGGGAGGCATACAGAACGTTTAGAACGACAACGCCGGGAAGAACGTAGTGCGAATAGGGATAGCCTTCGATTTCTCGCAGCGCGACGCCGAGTCCGTAGCCGAGGATCAGCAGCCAGAGGATCGTGCGCGAGAGCGCGCCGAAGATCTGCGAGCGATCGCGCGAGAAGCGTAGAAGCTCTCGCTTCCACATGATGAAGATGACCGACGGGACGATTGGCCCTCGATTGCGCATGAGCTTGCCGGCGACGTCCCTCGGCGCAGCTTGGTCGATCGTCTCTGCTCGCGTCATCGCGTGTGCTCTCCGCCCCGCTTGGCGAAGCTCACCAGACGGTCCCTCGCGGTGGCCACCTCGTCGCGCAATTGCCGGCCGGTGAGATTGATGAAAACGTCCTCCAGATCGGCGTCTTCTTTGCCGCCATGCTTGGAGACCAGTTCACCAGGCGCTCCGATCTCGATCAGTTTGCCATGATCGAGGATGCCTACCCGATCGCAGGCTTCTGCTTCCGGTAAATTGTGCGTGTTCATGAAGACCGTCATGCCCTGCTGGCGCAGCGCATCGATCCGCTCCCACAAATTGCGCCTGCCCTGCGGATCGAGGCCGATCGTGGGTTCGTCGAGAAAGAGCACGCTCGGGCCATGCATCAGCGCGCGAGCGAGTTCAAGGCGTCGCTTCATGCCGCCCGAGAATGTCCCGACCCGGCGCTTCTGCGTCTCCTGCAGCGATGCCCATTCGATCGCTTGCTCTATCGCTTCTTTGTGCTGAGCTTTGGGAATGCCGTAGAGGACGGCGTGGATCTGAAGGTTTTCCCGAGCGGTCAGGCGATCGTCCAGGGCAGGATCCTGGAACACCATGCCGAGTTCCCAGCGGACCGCCCCCGGCTCTTTGACGACGTCCTTCCCCATCACCCGCGCCGTTCCGGCGGTGGGCGGCAGGATGGTCGTCAGCATGTGAACGAGCGTTGATTTACCGGCGCCGTTGGGTCCGAGGATGGCGAAGAACTCACCCTTCCTCACTGTGAACGACACGCCATCGACCGCCGCCATGTCTCCATAGCGGCGGCCGATCTTGTGTGCCTCGATGGCGCTGTCGTTCTTCGACGTCGGAGGCTCAGCCTCCAAGGACACTCCTCGCCTCCCCCAGCGCATCAATCAGCGCGTTACAGGCGGGACCTCCGGTCACAATCTCCGTGCCGTCGCCGGAACCGCTGCCCGACGACCCACTCCCGCCGCTGTCATTGTCATCATCGTCTGCGTCTTCGGCGACGGCCAGAGGGATCAGCCCCGCAAAGGCTGCTTCCAACTGGTCACCAACCTCGGGGTCGAACAGGCCGACCATGTCGCCGAGTCCCGTTGTATCCCCGTAATTGTCGAAGATGGCGTAGATCGTTTCCCTCCCGATCTCGTCGTTGCCAGCTTCATAGCTTTGACACGCCGGACCGGCAAGATCAGCAAGGTGCCCGAGCAACTGAATCGGGTCCCGGCCGGTGTAGAGTTGGGCATCGAGGATCGTCTCGAGATAGCCGACCATACCTTGGGCGAACGGCTCAGCCTCTTCGGCGATCAGGCCCGTGAAGTCTTCGGGCGGTGCGACCTGCGTGTAGATGCCGTCGAGCGAGGCAATCACCTGGCCGACACTGTCGGCCAGATCGGTCGTCGCCATGTCGGCAACCCCTGCCCAAAGCTCTTTCACCCGCTGTAGCGCTGACCAGCCATTGGCCCATTCCCAAGGCTCGTCGAACGCTTCTTCCAGTCCTTCGCTGACGCCGCTTTCACCCAGGAGGAGCTGGGCGATGACACCGCCGACGAAGGCCGGCTGGCTGCGGACGTCCGGCGGCACGACCGCGTCATAGGCTTCGTTCAGAAGCATATGGGCAATTGGCAGAAGGGAAGCGACGTCGCCGCCCCGCTCGACCGCCTCGCCAACTGCGTCCAGGTGCTCCGCGAGGGCTTCAGCGAGATCCCGATCGATCGACGTGAGCGTTCCGATGAAGCGCTGCAGGTCGGCTCCATTCATCGTTTCGACCTGCTCTCCGAGTTCAGCATAGTCGGAGCGATCCACGGCTTCGATGATACGCAGGACGTCGCCGATGTGCTCGAAGCCGATGGCCTGGCTTTGCTGCACTGCTCGCGTCGAACAGCGGATCATGCGTGTACTGGGCGGACGCGATCGGCGCGGCGAACAAACCGGCGGTGAGCGCTCCGATGCCGCAACGGTAAAACGTAGGCGCTGGTTCGTCATTGCGGAACGGACTCCCAGTTCGACCGAATGCGGACCGCGGCCGGCCGAGATGTTGTTCACGACACACATGCAGTCCGTGTCGATGATGGAGATCGAGTTTGACAGGCCATTGGCCGTGTAGACCGTCTTGCCGTCCGGGGTAATCGCGATGCCCCAAGGCCGCCGGCCCATCTGGGCGCGGATGATGTCCGTCACCTCGAAGGTTTCGGTGTCGATCACGTAGACGGCGTTGGTGCCGCCGCCGGCGACGAAGATGCGCGGCTGCGTGGGATCGACGGCGATCTCAACCGGCCGGGAATCCAGGCCCAGATTGACCGTTGCGACCACCGTTTGCGTTGCCGTGTCGACCACCGAAATGGTTCCGCCAATTTCCGCCGAGACATAGGCGTAGGCCCCATCCGGCGAGAACTCGACCACGCGCGGGCGATTGCCGACGAGAAGACGCTTGGCAACCGTCATCGTCGTGCGATCGATGATGGTGACGACGTGGGTCGATTCCGACGTGACGTAGACCCAATGGGCGTCGGGGCTGATGGCGACGCCTTCAGATTCGACGCCGGTGATGAAGGTGCCGAACTGTTCGCCCGTCTCGAGGCTGTAGGCGCCAACCCGGGCAGTCGCTTCAAGGGTCGCCCAAATCTCTGTTGCGTCAGGCGTCAGGGCCAGACGTTCCGGATTGCCGCCGGCGCGCAATTCGACCACGGGCTGGCCGCGGTCGTTGCCAACGTCGATACCGAGGATCTTGTCCTCCGGAGACTCGAACTGCGGGTTGAAGTCGCTGACAGCGACGTAGATCGTGTGCCCATCGGGGCTCACGGCCATACCGCGCGGTCGCACATCACCGGCGCGATCCGAGATCGGTATCGTCGCCACGACGCGATTGGTCATGGGGTCGATGACGGTAATATCGGCGCTGTACTCGTTGGAGACATAGATGCAGGTAGTACGACAGGTTTTGCGCCGGCGCTGAGGACGAGGTCAGCAACCCGGCGAAAATCACCGCGACGCCGCCCAGCGCCGCTAGCCAGCGTGTCGGCCGACGCTGCGTAGTCGCTGATTTGCCTAATGAATTCATTGGGGTGGTTGCTCCGTGCTTTGGTACCTTGCCGCCATTTTCCGGGCTCGCCGAGTGTTTGTCCAGGACAAAGTTGATCCTACAAGTTATCTTTTTCTGCGGCCTGCCCGATTGCGGGTGCGGCCGAGGCCGGGCGGAGGGGATCCCGGCCTCGGTCATCGCCCGACTAATGGACGTGGAACGTCCCGCCGGTGACTGCGTCATCGCCCGTGACGAAGAATTCGTATTCGCCCGGCTTGATCGCCACAAAGGTGATCGTGACTTCATTGGGGCCCTCTTCGCCGACCTCGATGCCCTTGAAGCCGGTGCCCCACATTTTGATTTCGGCTCCGGCAATGACGATCTGGTTCAGCCAGATGTTGTTGAAGAGATCGGGGGCGGTGAACAACACTTCGGCACCGCCATCACTGGCGATCACCAGGCGATAGTATTTGCCCGTCTCGATATCGATGGCGTCGGTGGAAACGGCGTGGTCCGCGCCAGTGATGGCGAGGTCAATGCGCGTCGACGGCGTGGCGGCGAGGTTGCCCTCGGCCTGCGCGGCGACCGGCGCCAACGCGATGGCTGCCAGAGCTGCCGCTGCAACTACTCCCTTGTTCATTCCAATCTCCCTGCTGGCACACGTGCCTGTTTGTCCGGCACATAAGCTGAGTATCATACTCAGCTTTTATGATCCAGCAGGAAATATGTTCATCAAAGGCATGTTTTAGAATTGGCAGGTCGACTGGTTGGCGAGGTCGCCGATCTGATCGAGACGCTCGACCGGATCGGTTCCGGGCAGATAAAGCGCAGGCAGTTCGCCCACGAGCAGGCCCATCTCCGCGTTCGAATCCACGGTCGGATCCAGGGACACGAGATAAAGCGGCTCGCGCAGCTGATGATCCCACGGCCGGAAGGAGGCCCCGATCAGCTTGTGCAGATCGAAGACGGAGTTCTGTGACGCAAGGTAGTCAATAACCGCCGCCGGATCGGCGGAACCGCCGAACGAGGCCGCATCATAGAGCACCTTGATGGCGTGGAACGCGGCCCAAGCGGGACCATCCATCGTCTCACCATCCCAGCGATTGCTGTAGGCCAGGTTGAACTCGATCGCGCCCGACGTGTCCAATGTCGGCTCCCAGAGTTCGGCGCGGAAGAGGTCGATATTGGGCGCGACCTCGCCGAGCGTCCGATAGAAGCCTCGGGTCTGCGTGGCGGCGTAGGGATACCCCGCGACCTCGTCGGTGAAGCCTGCGTCGTTCAATTCGGCATACAGGCGGACTTGTTCTGCGGGGCTGACAAGCAGGACAATCAGATCGGCGCGCGAGCGATTGTAGCCGTTGATGATGCTCGCCGTGTCGGTGTTGTCTGTCAGCGTGATGTTCCCGACCTCCGCAACGCCGAAATGCCGGTTGTTGAGAGCCCATTGCATCCGGTCATAGAGCCGCTCGCCCTCGTCCGTGCCGTCATGGACGATGTACCAACTGCGGAATCCGTCGCGCACATACCATCCGGCAAGCGCGTCGATATACATGCCGGCACTCGCCTCGACGTCGAAGGTCGTGGCAGCGCACATGTCGTTGCGCAGGACGTCGCTCTGCACGGCGTTGTTGATGTAGGGAATGCCGTGCTCTGCGGCCCACTGGCTGAGAGCGACAGCCTCCTCCACCGTGGTGCCGCCGATGACGCCAAACACACCTTGAGCGAGAAGCCTGTCGGCCGCGGCAACAACGTCTTCCGGCCCGCTCGCCGTTTCGAAATACGGCGTCGAAATCGAGCCCGAGGAGTTCCGCGTTGAACTGCATGATCTCGTTCGAGTAGATCGCGCCATGGGTGATCTGATCGACGAATGCCTTCTGCCAGGCTGGCGCGTCCTCTGCCGGTTCAGGCGGAAGGATGAAGCCCACCCGCATCGGCCCCGACGGGCCGAACTGCGCCGAGGCCGGCCCAATTACGATGGCAAGGCCCAGCATTGCGGCGGCTAGCGTGGCGATACGGCGGAACAAACGGGCTGACATTGGGCTTCCTTTGCTGCGGTCCGGCAGGCCGGTTCAAGCCTGGAGCGGGTTCACGGCGCAGTTCGCGCTCTTACGCACCCTTATGATTCTCGGCCCCGGGCCTCTTGTCCAGCTAAAAGGTGACACGCGGAGTAATCTTTTTTGTGATTTCCCGACCGGCGGCGATATCAACGGATAGGGGCGCCGTCCATGTTCGGACGACGCCCCCAATGCCTCATTGCCGGCCGACTATTACGGCCGACGGATGGTCACCGAGTTGATCGGCACGATGCCGTAGGAATTGCCCCACGAATTGCGAACGTAGGTCGCAATCGCCGCGATCTCGCGATCGTCCAGGCGATCCAGGAAGGGCGGCATGCCGTGGTTCGGATTGCCGACCATGATCTGGCCAATGATCGCGCCTGCGGACGAGAGGAAGTTGTTGCCGACCAGCTTCGGTCCGGGAAGACCGTTTTCGTCACCCGTGCCGTCGCGGCCGTGGCAGCCGGCGCAGTTCGAGTTGAAGAGCGGGCCGCCCTCGGCGATCAGCGTCGCCATGTCCGGCGCGGCATCGGCTGCCGGTGCGCCGGAGGCAGCGGCCGGCGTTGAAGCGGCGGCCGCTCCTGAGCCTGCTGCCGGCGTCGAGGCAGCCGGGGTCGATGCAGCTGCTGCCGACCCCGCCGGGGCTGCGGAGGCCGCGTCGGTCGTGCCACCGAGCGAATAGCTGCCGGTCTTGTGTCCGCCGACAAGGATCACCTCGCCCGCCTGCACGTCGGTCAGCGACTCGGTGGTGAAGGTGCCGGTGATGTCGGCATATTTGCCGGTACCGCCGACCCACTCGCTCGACATCGTCACCGCGTCGAGCGCGACAGCGCCGTCGGTTGCGAAATGCTCGAAGACGCGATCACCGTCGGCATCGCGGTAGCTGCAATAGCCGCTGATTTCGACCGTGTTCGCCGCAACGTCGGTGACCTGGTAGCTGGCGCAATTGCCGACGGCATAATTGAGGAAACCGCCCTCGCCGGCGTCGTTGAAGACATGGGCAAGATAATTGACGGCCTGAGCCATCTGGTTCTCGCCGATCATGACCGGCGGCGCGTTATAGGCGTCCATGAGGGAGTACGTCAGAGCGAAGTCGCCCTGCGGCGCCAATGTGTTCGCGTCCTGTCCGATCGCCCCGCTAGCGGCAAACACCGTCCCGGAAATCGCGGCAACGGCTAGCATTGCGCTTGTTTTCTGAATGATTTTCATCGCGGTCCTCTGTGTTCCTGTCAGGCCCGGCAAGGGCACCGCTTTCGCCGGCGCCGTACCGAACCGCATTGCATTGCAGTGCGCCATTTCCGGCACTGCAACCGTTCGCCACCCGCACATCGCGTGACGCTTTTCGCCGGCCGATGTCAAGCCGCGGCCGACTATCCCGACGAGCAGACATCGCACCGTGGTGTGATGCCGGCACTTCGGGAGCGCTACGCCATTTCGTCATAGTTGCGCGGGATGGAGTCGCTTTGAGGCTTGACAGCGGGCGGCTTCGGATCGCTTCCTGACGGCGTCGTGGTTCCCGCCGATTCCAAAAGATGAAGGTGGGCTAAGAGGGAATTCGGTCAGGCACACCGCCTCAAGCCGAAGCTGCCCCCGCAACTGTGAGCGGCGAGCCGTTCGCTGATTACGCCACTGACGCCGGAGGGCGTCGGGAAGGCCAGCGAAAGGTGACGACCCGTGAGCCAGGAGACCTGCCGCGACACGGAGCTAAACGCGGGGCGGGGTGTCCCGGTTGGTCGCTGACCGGTCGCAATCGCCTCCTCCAGCGCCTGATCGCCACTCCCTCTCGACAACGGGGAGTTGTCGATGACTCAATCACAAAGCTTTGAGCGCGCTCAGCCGCTCGCGCCGCCAATGCAGGCGGCGGAACTCATGCCGCGACACGATTCGCCGCCGCCGCCGAAGCCTCGACCGACAGGTCGGCGACGCTCGGCCGTCGTTCTTGTCGGACTTGCCGCCGCCGTCCTTGCCGGCTTTTTGCTGAGCATCGTTCTCGGCAGCGTTTCGATCCCGCTCGACCAGGTCATTGCGATCCTCACCGGTCACGACCCGGAGCGCGCAAGTTGGGCCGTGATCGTTCACGATGTGCGCCTGCCTCGCGCGATCACCGCGCTGTTCGCCGGTGCCGCTCTCGGCGTTGCCGGCCTGCAGATGCAGACGCTGTTGCGCAATCCGCTCGCCGATCCCTTCGCGCTCGGCATCACGTCCGGCGCCAGCCTCGGCGTCGCCGTCGTGGTCCTCGGCCTCGGCGCGGCGGCCACGACGATTTTCGGCATCGGCATCGGACTTGCCGGTGATGCGACGATCGCCGCGGCCGCCATCATCGGCGCCCTCGCCGCACTGGCGCCGGTACTCGCGATCTCGGCGCGCGTCAACAATCCGGCGACGGTGCTGATCGTCGGATTGATGTTCGGCTACGCCATCCAGGCATTCGTCACCTTCCTCGTCGTCGGCACGTCGCTGGAGCAATTGCAGCGCTGGATCTCATGGGGCTTCGGCTCGTTCACGGGAGTGACCTGGTCGCAGCTCGCGCTGTTCGTGCCGCTGCTTTCCATCGGCATCCTGTTGGCGGCGGTCTCGACCAAACAGTTGAACGTCCTTTTGCTGGGCGAGACCTACGCAGAGTCGATGGGTCTTAATGCGCGGCGGATGCGGCTCCTCATTCTTGCCGGCGCATCGACGCTCGCCGGTGTCGTCACCGCCTTCTGCGGTCCGATCGCGTTTCTTGGCATCGCCGTCCCGCATATCGCGCGTGCGCTCACGGGCACATCCGATCACCGTGTGCTCGTGCCCGCCGTCGTGCTCGCCGGCGGCGGCCTGGCGCTCATCGCGCAGATCGTCGCGCTGCTCGTCGGCGCGGACGGCATGATGCCTCTCAACGCTGTCACCTCGATCATCGGCGCACCGATCGTCGTCATGGTCGTGCTGCGCACACGCCGGGGAGCGTTCGTGGCATGAGCGCCCTCCCCCTTCTCCAAGCGCAAAGTCTGGCGATCGGCTACCACCGGCGTCGTCATCGCCAAACCGTGCTGAGCGACCTCGACCTTGTCGTCGAGCGCGGGGAGTTCGTCTGCCTGCTCGGTCCCAATGGCATCGGCAAGTCGACCCTGTTGCGCACGCTGGCCGGATTGCAGCGTCCCCTCGCCGGCCGCGTCGTCATCGATGGTTGCGGCATCGGCAGTATTCGCCCTCTCGAAAGGGCTCGCCTCATCGCCGTCGTTCTGTCGGAGCGCATTTCCGTCGGAGCGCTGCAGGCGCGCCAGATGGTGGCGCTTGGCCGCTACGCGCATGGCGGCTGGAACGGCAGGTTGAGCGTCGACGATGAAGCCGTGGTCGGACGCGCGCTTGAGGCGGTCGGCGCCAGGCATCTTGCCGACCGCGACTGCCGCGAGCTTTCCGACGGCGAGAAGCAGAAGCTCAATCTTGCGCGAGCGCTGGCGCAGGAGCCCGCCCTCATCATTCTCGATGAGCCGACCGCCTTCCTCGATATCGCCGCGCGTGTCGAGCTGATTGCGTTGTTGCGTCAGCTCGCACGCGAGCAGGACCTCGCCGTGATCGCCTCGACGCATGATCTCGATCTTGCTCTTCGCACCGCCGACACCGTCTGGCTGGTCGATCGCAAGCGCGAGCTGCGTTCGGGAACGCCTGAAGACCTGATTGTCCAGGATGCGTTCGGAGATGCCTTTGCGTCGGACCGAACGGAATTTGACGCCGAGCATCTTCGCTTCGGCGTCCGCCTTGACGATGCGCCCGCCGCGTTCGTTCGCGGCCCGCCGTCTCCGGCGCGGCTCGCCGCAACGCTGCTCGAGCGTGAAGGGTTCCGTATCGCCGTCGCGGCGGAGCCGGACGCGCTGATCATCGAAGTCAGCGCCGATGGAACCCGATGGCATGCCGCCACGGGGCCTGAGGAGCTGTCCGGGACGAGCTTTGCAGCGCTCGCGGCTTTCGCGCGCCGTCACGCCGTCGGCGCGCGGCGTTCGGTTCAGACTTTCCGCTAATCCAGAATTCCATTTCGAGGATCATCATGTTTCGCACGAGGCTCAAGGCCGTCGCCACGCTCTCTTTGCTTCTTGCCGTCCTGCTGTCTGGCTCCACCGTCGCGCAGACGTCGCCGGAGGCCTGCATCGAAAACTACCGGCCGGGCGTCGACTACTTCCCCGAAAAGATCGCGCCGCGCTATGCCGACAATTTCTCGGTCAGCTACCACGACAGCTACAAGATCGTGACCGTAAACCAGCCCTATGTCGGCGGCGCACCGCAGACCTATGTTCTAGTCCAATGCGGCGCTCCGACGCCGGAGCTCACCGGCGATCTCGCCAACGCACCGGTGATCCAGATTCCGGTCGCGTCGATCTACTCCGGCAGCACCACCCACTTTCCCGCCCTCGATGCCCTGGGCGCGGTCGATCGGGTGACCGGCGTCGCCACGCTGGCTTATGCGACGACGCCCGATTTTCTTGACGCCGCCGATCGTTTGACGCAGTTCGCGGCAACTGGCGCGATCGATGCGGAGATCGTGATCGACGGCAATCCGGACGTCCTCTTCACCGATGGCGGCGACGACCCGGCTTTCGACATTTTGCGGCGAGCGGGCATCCCAGTCGTCGCGGTCGCCGAGTGGCTTGAGCCGAACCTCCTCGGCCGGGCCGAATGGATCAAATTCTTCTCGCTCTTCCTCGACCGCGAACAACAGGCCGACGGCGTCTTCGCCACTATTGAGGCGTCCTATGCCGACGCGGTCGCGACGGTGGCCACCTTGGCGACCGACAGCCAGCCGCTCGTGCTTGCCGGCTCGTCGTTCCAGGGCATCTTCTATGCGCCGGGCGGGCGCTCCTACGTCGCCGAGGCGATCGCCGCGGCCGGCGGCCGCTACGTCTTTGCCGACGATGGTGGCACGGCGAGCCTCGCGCTCCCGGACCTCGAACGGGTGCTGGATGCGGCGGGCGACGCCGCTGTGTGGATCAACGCAGCGACGAGCTACCATTCGCTCGCCGACATTGTTGCCGACGAACCGCGTCTTGCGGCGCTTCCGGCCGCACAATCGGGGCAGGTGTGGAACTATGATTTGATCCACTCCGATGCCGGCGGCGTCGGCTTTTTCGAACTCGGTGTGCTAAGGCCGGACCTTGTCGTGCGCGATCTCATCGAGATCCTTCATCCGGGCACGTTCGACGACTATCAGTTCACATTCTATCGCCCGATCACATTGGAGTAGCCATTGACTGAAACGACGGGGGCGATGCGGGTGCATACGCCCGGTGGGCCGGATGCCATGGTGTGGGAGCAGGTGCCGATCGCGGCGCCGGCCCCGCATCAGGTCCGCCTTCGTCAGACGGCGGTGGGCGTCAATTTCATCGACACCTATCATCGCAGCGGCCTCTACAAGCTCGACCTTCCCTTCACCCCCGGCAGCGAAGGCGCTGGGATTGTCGAGGCCGTTGGCTCTGAAGTGCGCGACTTCCAGCCCGGCGACCGCGTTGCCTATGGCGACGCGCCCGGCGCTTATTGCCAGGAGCGCCTGGTCGCCGCCGACAAGCTCGTGCGCCTGCCGGACGGGATCGACGACGAGATCGCCGCCGCAGTCATGCTCAAGGGCCTCACCGCCGAGTACCTCCTGCGCCGTGTCTTTCCTGTCGCCGATGGACATCTCGTGCTCTTCCACGCGGCGGCCGGCGGCGTCGGGTCGATCGCCTGTCAGTGGGCGGCGGCGCTCGGCGCAACGGTGATCGGTACGGTCGGGTCGGAGGAGAAGGCCGAATTGGCACGGCGCAATGGCTGCGCGCATGTCATCAACTACCGCACCGAAGATTTCGTGGCGCGCGTTCGCGAGATAACCGACGGCCGCGGCGTCGACGTCGTCTATGACTCGGTCGGCAAGGACACCTTTCCCGGCTCGCTCGACTGCCTGAAGATGCGCGGCTGGTGGGTGCCCTTTGGACAGTCCTCCGGTGTTGTGCCCGACTTCAATCCGCTTCTGCTGATGAACAAGGGATCGTTGTACATGACGCGGCCGCGGCTCAGCCACTATGTCGCCGATCGCGGCGAGTACGACACGGCCGCCACAGCCCTCTTCCACGCGATCGAGCGCGGCATCATCAAGGTGGAGATCGGCGCGACGTTCCCGCTGGTGGACGCTGCCGATGCGCACAGGGCGTTGGAGAGCCGGGCGACGACCGGCTCGACGGTGCTGCTCCCCTAGGCGACGGACCTAGAGCTGGCGCGCGATCTTGTTGTCCTTGTCGAGAAGGATCTTGAGCGGCGTCACCTGCTCATCGGCGAGTTCGAAGCCCATGATGGTAATGTCGTCGCCCCTGTCGATGAGGTGCGCGGCGGCGCCGTTCATGCAGATAACGCCGGAATCGCGCTCGCCGACCATGACATAGGTTTCCAGCCGGGAACCGTTGGTGTTGTCTACAACCAGAACCTTCTCGCCCGGCATCAGGCCCACCGCTTCGATCAGCGTCTCATCGATCGTGATGCTGCCGATATAGGCGAGGTTGGCGTCGGTCACCGTCGCCTTGTGAATCTTGGAGCGCAGGAACCAGCGCATGGATCGTCACCGGGGTCTAATATTGGCTGGCCGCGCAAAGGGCGGCGGGCGGCTAGATGCCGCGCATCGCCCTTGAAGGCAAGGGGCGAGCCGGGCGCGGATACATCTTACCGCACCCTCACCATGATGAGCACAGCCACGCCCTATTGTTTCGCAAGGCATCCGCCGGGCGCCTGAGCGGCCCTATCAGGGCCATGTCACGCGCAAAACTGGCGTTAAGGCTCGGCCCGCCCTGCAGCGTCGGGCGCGCCGGTCTCACATCTTGTTCAGGCCTGGGATTTCGAGACGCCTTGCTGCCGAAATCAGCGCTTTCGCACGATCGACGACGCATCTGGCGGTGGCGGCGGGAGATGGTGGATCCCGGCGCGTGCGCCGAGATCCTTGTTGCAAATGCGGCGCTACATGCCGCCCGCGACTGCCTCCGGCAGGGCGAAGACATAAAGGGTCGAACCAGCGCGGCGGTAACGGTCCGCGTCGTTGGCGATCGTCGCCCACGTTGACTTGGCCGGTATTCGCGGCACTGGCGAGGAACGCGATGTACTGCTTGCCGTCATGCATGTAGGCGATCGGGCGAAGCATGCACTTGCGAGCCGATCTGGAAGGACCAGACGCAGCTCGCCGGTCTTCGCGTTGTAGGCGTCGACCGTGCCGTCATACGGGTTGCCCTGGAGCACAAGGCCGCCAGCGGTGCTGGAGACCGGGATGCGCGAGCTGACAGGGAAATCGACCCGCCAGGCGATATTGCCGCCGACCGGATCGATCGCCAGCAACGCACCGGACAGTCGGTGACCGAGCCATCCAACGCACGAGCGGCGCCGTTCGGGTTGATGCCCGCGCTACGACGGAGGGTGTAGCCCTCGCCGGCGACGTACTCGCCCTCGAACACGACTTCGGTGAAGCAGGTGTTGTCGGTCGAGACGTAGAACAGGCCCGTCTGGTCGGAGAAGGTGTCGTTCTCCCAGTTGCGGGCCGAGTTGCCCGGGCACATGTCGACTTCCGTGCCGGTGAAGTCGTCGCGGTCGGCCGCGCCCGGCATCTGGTAGTCGGTGTAGCGCGCACGATCTTCAGCATCGGTGAAGGTCCACCGCGTGATGTCGTAGAGCGCGCGGCCGGTCGCCATGTCGACGCCGGTGATGGCGTCGGTGTAGACGAACGGCCAAGGCTCAGCGAGCAGCTCGCCGGTCGACTGCGATCCCAGACATAGAAACGGCCGGAGCGGGCGGCCTTCATGGCCAGGTGCTCGACCGAACCATCGCCGTTGACGTCGACGATCGACCAGCGGCGTGTTGATCGGCTCGTCGATGTCCCACGGGTCGGCCGGGGTGATGTTGTAGGCCCAGATCAGCTCGCCGGTGGTGGCATCGCGCGCCATCTGCGAGGCGCACCAGTTGTTGCGGTAGTCGATCAGGCCGCCATTGGCGTCGAGATTGACGACACCCCATTCGCGACGATAGTCCGGGTTCCACGGACCGCAATTGCCGGTCGAGTAGTAGAACGGTGTTGATGTCGGGATCGTAGGTGAAATAGCCCCAGACCGTGCCGCCGCCACGACGCCAGGAATCGCCGAACCAGGTCGACAGCGAGCCCTGCTTGTCGTCGTCATAATACGGATTGAAGCGCGGGCCGATGCCGACTTCGTTGTCCGGGCCCATCGAGTACATGACCCACTGGGTCTGGCCGGTGTGGATGTCGAAGGCCTGAACCTTGCCGCGGACGCCGTACTCGCCGCCCTCGTTGCCGATGATGTAGAGGTCGCCGATGACGATGCCGTTGCCGGCCGTCTGCTTCGCGGATGGTGACGTCGGCGCCGACCGAGCGCCACAGCGCCTCGCCGGTCTCGCCGTCCAGGGCGAACACCTGACCGTCGACGGTGTGGAAGTAGATGTTGCCTTCAGCATATTGCAGACCGCGGGTCTGCGCGCCGCAGCAGGCCTGAAGGCCATGCTCGCGGTCGACGTCCGGGCGGAACTCCCAGATGATGTTGCCGTTGTTGTTGAGGTCGAGCGCCAGAACGTCGTTCGGGGCCTGACCCGAGCCTTCCGACTGGTTGACCGGGGACACGACATACATCGTGTCGCCGACGACCAGCGGCGAGGCCTCATACTGATCGAGCACGCCGAGCTGCATCGTCCAAGCGACCGTCAGGTCGGCGACATTCGACAGGTTGATCTGGTCGAGCGGTGAAAAGTTGTGGCCGTCATAGGTGTAGTTCGGCTGCACGACGTCGCCGGCCGCGATGTGGTCCATGACGTCCTGATTGGCGAACGCCGCCGTGGCAAGGCCACAGCCGGCGGTCAGGGCAATCGTCGATGCGGTTGCCTTTAGAATTTTCGTTGCAGTCATAAGTCCCTCCCTTTGGGGCTTCGTTTGTGGAAGCCTCGAGGCATTTGCCCCAAGTTATGGCAGTCACCTATATTTTCGCTTTTTTCGACCTTTACTTTCCTCCGTTTTTGAAAGTGCGCGTCCGGTCTTGGGCGCACTGACGCATTCGTCGCCCGGCTCGTGCCAGACGCCGCTCGAGGTGACGCGCGCAAAGAAGCGCCTTCGTCGCGCCGTTGGCGGACGTCACCTGACTCCTCGTAATGTATTGAAAAACAGCGCCCTTTTTTCTACGGCTGCCGTTTCTATCCTCCCAAAGCGGTCCGCCAGTCTGTCGTTCCCGCGCCATTCCCCACGCGCACGAACGACAAATCTGACGAAACCCCACCCAGGGCCGAGCATTCCCCTGCTCGTCGTCCCCGGGCTATCAGTCCTGGAATCATATCTACACGCCCAAGAATGGCAAGCGACTTTTTCTTATCGCTCGTCGCTATAATTGGCATAGCGCAGTTGTAACCGTCGTTGGTCTTTCTGCCTACTTGTGAGACCACTAGACAGCGATAAGAAACTATCGCATCGTTTCGGCGCGTTGACCGGCGAAGGTGAAGTCAAACCAGGCCGGCCGACGTGCTCCCGTGCAAAGATCGCCTAGCCAGCGATCCCGACCACCACGGGCCGTCAACAGTGGTGACCACCACTATGCTGGCGGGCCGATTATCCGGTGAACGGCGGCTGGTCCGTTTCTCCCGGGGCCGCAGCGCTCGCGCAGAACGCCCGCGACCACTGTCGTCGGCCATGGATGCGAAGACGTCCACCAAGCCGCTTACGGCCCCACGCCCTCCTGTGGACGCCGTTCACCTTCGGGCGCCGGTTC
This sequence comes from uncultured Alphaproteobacteria bacterium, assembly GCA_963823045.1. Lineage (GTDB taxonomy): Bacteria > Pseudomonadota > Alphaproteobacteria > Rhizobiales > Kaistiaceae > JADLGL01. Next base: position 233,652 of record CAWGKA010000003.1, read on the forward strand.
GGATTCCTCATCCAACGGCGCCCACTTGCCCCTTGCGAGACTTTGTCGGCAGCCTTTGCGGCGCAGTGAACCTTCGAGCCGTTCAGCAACTCTCTTCATTTGCAGCTTACTAGTGTCTGCCGATCGCCATTTCGGCGACGGCTCACGAATAATATCCACCGCAGTGCTTTGTGATCTTGCTTCGACACAGGCATCAGAAAGTTGTGAATGCCGCGTGATTCCTACGAACACTTTGCCGTGGGACTGGACAGATAGTAGTCTGTGGCGCATGATGTTTTCGGATCGGACGGCTTGGCGCATAGCCGCGTCGGTCGCCCCGATCCAAGTTCCGCGCAATCGATCGCATGCCGAGCAGTCGGCGGTCGCCATTGCGCTGGTGACGTCTTGGCGGCTCCGGCCGTGCAAGACGGCCTTCTTCCGGTGGACGGTGGCGATCCGTGTCATCCGGGCCGCGTCACTGCCTCGTCAGAGGCGTGATGCAGGGGCGGACTATGGACGTCTTGGGGTGGCGCTTCGGCGCGGCGACAAGTCGTCCAAGTCAGGATCGAACCTCCTTGCGATCCTGGCTTCTTGAACTTGGGCGTCGATCGGGCTCGGCCGTTCGACGCCCTCTTTATTTCCCGATCAGTCCTGGGCGCTCGTGCTCCCCGACCGCCAAAAGCAAAGGGCGCCCCCTCGTTAGAGGGAACGCCCTGCCTGCGGAACGCCTTAGGTCCCACATCGTGGGGGTTCCGGCGCCAGTCGGAACCCCGTCTCGTTTGCGGCCTTACATGCCGCCGGCAACTGCCTCCGGCAGAGCGAAGACATAAAGGGTCGAGCCAGCGCGACGATAACGATCTGCATCGTTGGCGTCGTCGGTGGCGTTGACCTGGCCGGTGTTGGAGCCCGACGCGATGATGGCGATGTATTCCTTGCCATCATGCATGTAGGCGATCGCCGACTGGCTGAACTGCGAGCCCGTCGGGAACGACCACACCGGTTCGCCGGTCTCGGCGTTGTAGGCGTGCATCGCACCGTCGTTCGAGCCGCCCTGGAACACCAGGCCGCCGGCCGTCGAGAAGACCGGAACGTTGTTGCCGGTATCGAACGGCACCATCCAGGCGCGCTCGCCGGCAACCGGATCGAGAGCCTGCAACTGACCGCGGACAGTGGTCGGATCGCCGTTGACGTCGAACGGTCCGTAGATCGGGCCGAGCGGGTTGAAGTTCTGGAGGACGTAGCCCTCACCGGCGACGTACTCGCCCTCGACGGCACGGAGGCCGCCGCAGCCGTTGGTCGTCGCGACATAGTACAGGCCGGTCTGGTCAGAATAGGATTCGTTCTGCCAGTTGCGGGCCTGAATGAACGGACAGACATAGACCTCGGTACCGGTGAAGTCCGGGTCGGCCCGCTGCTCGTCGGTGAAGATGTCCTGACCGGTGGTGTAGTTGGCACGATCGGCCTGGTTGGTGAACTCGAGGGTCTCGAGGTTGTAGCTCGGACGACCGGTGGTGGGGTCAACGCCCGTCATGAAGTTCGTATAGACGAACGGCCACGGGTCGTTGAGGAGTTGGCCGTCGGCCCGATCCCAGATGTAGAACCAGCCGGTGCGAGCCGCCTTCATGGCGGTGTGCTCGACCGAGCCATCGCCGTTCAGGTCGACGTCAACGAGCGGCGTGTTCAGCGGCTCGTCATAGTCCCAGGCTTCCTGAGGCGACATGTTGTAGGCCCAGATCAGCTCACCGGTGGTGGCGTCACGGGACATCATGGAGGCGCACCAGTTGTTCTTGTACGACTGGACGCCATTGTTGGCGTCGAGGTCGATCACGCCCCACTCACGACGATAGTCCGGGTTCCACGGACCGCAGTTACCGGTCGAGTAGAAGAACTGGTTCGAAGACGCGTCGTAGGTGAAGTAGCCCCAGACGGTGCCACCGCCACGACGCCAGGAGTTGCCATACCAAGTGCTGAGCGAGCCCTTCTTGTCGTCGTCGTAATACGGGTTGAAGCGCGGGCCGATGCCGACTTCGTTGTCCGGACCCATGTTGTACATGATCCACTGGGTCTGGCCGGTGTGGATGTCGAAGGCCGAGACATGGCCGCGGACACCGGATTCACCACCCTCGATGCCGATGATGTAGAGGTCACCGATGACGATGCCGTTGCCCGGCGTATGCTCGCGGATGGTGACGTCAGCACCGATCGAACGCCACAGCGCCTCGCCGGTCTCGCCGTCGAGAGCGAAAACCTGACCGTCGATGGTGTGGTAGTAGATGTTGCCTTCGGCATACTGAAGGCCACGGGTCTGGGCGCCGCAGCAGGCCTGGAGGCCATGCTCGCGATCGACGTCCGGACGGAACTCCCAGAGGATCTTGCCGTTGTCGTTAAGGTCGAGAGCCAGAACCTCGTTCGGAGCCTGACCTGAACCTTCCGACTGGTTCACCGGCGAGACGATGTACATCGTGTTGCCGACGACCAGAGGCGAGGCCTCGTATTGGTCGAGAACGCCGACCTGCATCGTCCAAGCGACGGTCAGATCAGCGACGTTCGACAGATTGATCTGATCGAACGATGAGAAGTTGTGGCCGTCATAGGTGATGTTCGGCTGAACAACATCGCCGGCGGCGATGTGATCCATGACGTCCTGGTTGGCAAACGCCGACGTGGCCATGCCACAGCCCGCTACCAACGCAACCGTCGAGGCGGTCGCCCTCAGCATAGTTTTGCTAGTCATTTATTCCCTCCTGGGGATCTCAAACTGAGATCTCGTTTCACTACTGCTTGTCTAAGTGTAGACGTATTTCTCGATATTATACTTTCTTGCCTTCCCTCCCTTCACCAGACGACCTGACTGCTGGAGCCTGCGAACGACACAAGCGGGTAGGCGGACGCTGTGAAGCGTTCCGTCCGGTCCGATCCGAGCAACGGCTTGGGCCTGCCCGCGGGACCTCTTTGCTATCGTCGAAGTGCCAGTGATCGCCTCGTTTTCTATGCTCCGCTCAAGGCAACAGCTTGAGCTTTCACCCTCGTCCCCGGCTTGGGCGGCCGGCGGCGAAATCCCTGCGAGCGGGCGGCAATCGTATCGAAGGCCATCAACGGAGACAGAAACTATCCTCCCCCACCCAACCGGCCCTTCTGACGCCGACAGGTCGACGCGGTCGAGAGCCTTTTGTTGGAGTTTATAACACGGGAAAGGAACGCTGGACGATTTGTCTCTTGTCACGCTTTCGTGAGGTCAGCGGCTAAGCAATTAGGCACGTCGTGGACTTGGGACGTTTATGATCTGGTGTTTTTTGGCAAGTATATTTTTCGCTAATCCGATCGATGATCTCTTGTTCTCGCGCAGCATTGGACGGCCGGCACCAAGATGACGGCCAGGCAGCGTTGAATTGCTGAACGTATGAAGTGAGGCTTGTTCTCAGCCGGTACGGCGATGGAGCCGATATTCGTGTCGCGTAAGGACCAGGACAACGAGATCGAGCAGCGTGAGGCCCAATAGCCAGACCGAAAATGCGAGGATCATCTGATAGGTCTGGTAGACAATAAGGATCGCCAGAGCGGCCATGAAGACCGGGTAGGCCCAGCGTTTGCCCGCCAGAACCATCGCGACAAGGAACAGCTTCACGGCACCGTGGCTGGCGAGATAGAGCGCCGCGCCGGTCTGGTGGCTCACCGAGAGAGCCTCGCCCCAGCGCAGCAGCGTCGTGGCGATGACATCATTCGGATCCTCCAGCAGTTCGTGCTGGGTGAGACCACTGACAAGACGAAGGATGAATTCGCCCGACGAGAAGAAGAGCGCAGCCGCGGCAACGAGCTCGATAACGCTGTCTGCCGCCTTCAGCCACAGGCTGATGCGGAACAGCCGGCGGATTTGCTGCTCTCGCGTGGTTTCGCTTTGCTCGGTGATCGCCATGGACGTCCGGAGGCCGGCAAGGGTTCCTCCCCCGTTCTTACGAGCCTATTCGCCGAGTGTGTCAAACTCCGGCCGAGGGGATGGCCGCATTTGCCACGCCCGAACGCGTTAGCTCAGACGATGAGGCCGCCAACCGGTCCTACAGCGCTGCTTCCGGGGAACACGACATCGGCGAGCGCTTGCGCTGACAGTCCGAGGTGATCGCGCAGCACGCCCTTCAGAATGCCGCGAAGGTCGGTCGTGGGATTGAGGTCACGGCCATCGAGAAGTTGGGTCGCCTGGAGGCCCGGCCAGTCGGCGAGGATTTGCCCGCCCGCAACTGCTCCCCCCATCAGCAACGCGACCGTTCCCGTGCCGTGGTCGGTGCCGTCGTCGCCATTGCTGCGTGCCGTTCGACCGAATTCCGTGACGACGACAATTGCGGTTTTCCGCCAGATCGACTGGATGCCAGCGGCTATGGTCTCCAGGCCGGCGTCCAGCGCCCCAAGGAGATCGGCCAGCCGGCCACTTTCTGCGCCTTCGTCGACATGGGTATCCCAGCCATCGAAGCTGATGACGGCAATGCGGGGACCTTCCGGCTCAAGCAGCAGGTTGGCCGTGCCCTCGGCGATGGCGGTGTAGCCGTTGCGAAGATCACCACGGGTCGGGCCTGCCATTTCGCCCATCGTCATCATGTTCAGCTCGACGCCGGCCTGAAGAATGCGGGCGAGTTCGGGATCCTGGTGACGGTAGAGGTCCATCAGGCGCTCCGTGGTGTCGGTGCCAGCCGGGCGAAAGCTCTGGGGCGTCCAAGACAGAACGGGCGCCGGACCGCGCAGGATGAGCGGAACCGTCGGACTGACCGCAAGCCCTGACACCGGGGCAATCCCGCCGGCCACCGGCAGGATGCCCAGCGCGCGGTTGAGCCAGCCTGTGCTGACGGCCTGCGGCGACGGCATGCCGTTTTCCAGCACATCCTGCCCGTCGAAATGCGAGCGCTCCCGATAAGGCGTTGCGGTGGCGTGGACCACCATCGCATCGCCTTCGAGAAAGCGGCGATGGAAGTTGGGCATGGAATTGTTGAGGCCGAAGAAGCCATCGAGCGGCAACGCCGCCTCATGGCCGGCGGCGCCGATCGCCATATCGCCGCGAAGCGCCGCATATCCGGGGTCGCCGATCGGCGGCACGGCGGCGAGGCCGTCCAGCGCGCCTCTGAGGATGACGACAACCAAACGCGGGTCGTCGACGGCGCCATAGGCCAATTTCGGCATTTGCGCCCAGGCGACGAGCGCCCCCGCCGAAGCAAGGAAAGCGCGGCGACTGGGCCGAAGGATTGGGCTCGTCAAAATGTCGCTGATCATGGCCTCACGTCCTCTGAAATTCGGGGCTCATCAGCAGCAGGGCGATCGCCTGGCTGCGAGATTCGGCTTGAAGGATTTCGGTGCGCGTGTCGTCGGAGACGTCGGGGCCCAGGATAAGATCGACATATTCGGCCGGGCTGTAGCGCGCGGCGGCCGCCGGGGCGACTTGCTCGGCAAGGTCGAGGCGGCTGGTGATGGCGTGCGGCGCCAACCAGGTCGCCGATTCGTCGCTGAAGCCTTCGGGCGATGGCGGGTTCCACATCGGCTGGCCCAGCGTCTGGAGAACGCCGAGGACGAGCCGGGGCTCCGGGGTGAAGTCGAGGGCGCGGATGGCTGACCAGAGAAACAGTTGCGGCGGCTTGATCTTGTTGGCGTCGATCATCGCTTCGTCAGCGTCGACCAAGGCGAGAGAGACAGCGCGCAGATCGCCGCCGGTGTCTTCGAACGTGGATGCCAGCCGATCGACCAAGGCCTCGGGCGGATCGTCCGCCACGAAATGCCGCGCGAGCTTGAAGGCAACGTGCCGCGCCGTCGCCGGATGAGCGGCAAGGAAATCAAGGAGCGCTTCGCCCTGGGCCTCACCATCATCGGGATAGAGTGTGCCGAGAACGGTTTGGGCCCCGGGTTCGTGCGCCTGGCGCGCAAACAGGAACGAGCCGAGCGGCGCGTCTGCAGTCCCCTGCCTGACGCGGCCGACGAAGGTCCAACCCGTGAGGATATTCGCAACGGCGATGACGTCGTCCTGCGTGTAACCGGCATCGACGCCGATGGTGTGGAGTTCCATGAGCTCACGCGCATGGTTCTCATTGAGGCCTGTTCCACTGCGCCGTCCGGCCGGCGAGTTCGGCCCGACCGACTCGGCGTTGTTGAGATAGGTCAGCATGGCGGGATGCTTCGTCACCGCGCCCAGCATGTCGCGGAAACGGCCGAAGACGTGCGGCCGGATCGCCTCACGCTCGAACGCGCCGACCAGCATCCGCTCGACGAGGCCTGAGCCGGCGGCGATAGCGAAATGATTGACCCAGAACGCCGTCAAGCGCTCGGCAAATCCTACGCGTGCGTCGTGCCAGCGGGCGATGCGGGCGACAATCTCTGCGGTGTAGATGCGCTGTGGAGGCGGCGTATCGCCCGGGTTGGGGCCACCCTGCGCCTGCATCTGCCGATAGGCGGCAAAGTCCGCCAGCGCGGTCCCGGTGTCCGGCAAGTCTGGCGAGGAAAGGAGCGCCACCTCCGGCGTCTCCACCTCCTCGCGGACTGCCACGCGAATGTCGGTGAAGGCGTCGAGATCGCCGGGTCGCGGTCCAACGCCGAAGCGCTGCAGGCCGCCTGCAAGTCCGATCATGGGTCGCCTCTCCCTTATTGACGTGCAGTGATCCGATCCGGTGAGATTTTCCCATGAACTGGCCGCGTAAAGGGCGGGTTGCCACAATTGGCGGCCTTAATTGTATCAAGGCGTGTTGTTCTGCCCGTCTGGTACTATCGGTGACATCAATGGCGGCATTGCCGCCCATGGACCTAGGCCGCTGCCCGGTCTAAACCCCTGCTCCCCTGAAGAGCGCTCGCATGTTCAAGTTCTTCGAATCCCGGATCGATCTTTATCCGGAGGCGTCGCCGTCGACGCCGCCGACGGGATTGCTGCGCTTCCTGTTGCATTTCTCGCGGCCATTGTTGCCGTGGGTCAGCGCGGTTGCGGTGCTGACGGCCCTCCGGTCCGTTGCTGAACTCACTTTCATCGCCTTCCTCGGCGGTATCGTCGATTGGCTGTCATCCGCCGACCGCGCGACTTTCTTCGCCGACCGCGGCAGCCAACTCGCCGGCATGGCAGCGCTCGTCGTCATCGGCTACCCGACGCTCGTCCTCATCCAATCGCTGATCCACTATCAGACCGTCTTCGGCAATCAACCGATGCTCGCGCGCTGGCTGATGCATCGCTATGTGCTGAAGCAAAGCCTCAGCTTCTTTCAGAACGAATTTGCCGGACGTGTCGCCACGAAGGTGATGCAGACAGCCCAGGCGGTGCGTGACGTCCTCGACAAAATCGTCGAGGTGTTCGTCTACGTCATCGTCTATTTCATCGGCGCCACCGTGCTGGTCGCGCAGGCCGACACGCTCCTCATTATTCCGCTTGCCGTTTGGCTCGTCGGCTATGTCGGCATCGTCGCCTATTTCGTGCCGCGGATGCGCAAGGTGTCGGCGGCCCAGGCGAACGCCCGCGCAGTGCTCACTGGCCGCGTCGTCGACAGCTACACCAACATTCAGACCGTGAAGCTCTTCGCCCATGCGCGGCGTGAGGAAGAATATGCGCGGTCGGCGATGGTCGACTTCATGGGCACCGTCTATCCGATGTTCCGCCTGACGACGAAGCTTAACGTCTTCCTCGAGATCCTGAACGCCCTCCTCCTCGCTTCGATCGCCGGTACCGCAATCTATGCCTGGACGCAGGATGCCGTGACGCTGGGCGCGATCGCTATTGGGGCCGCGCTGGCTCTGCGCATCCGCTCCACTTCGCAGTGGATCGTCTGGGAAGTCTCGGGTCTGTTCGAGGAAATCGGCGTCGTCCAAGACGGACTGCATACGATCTCGCAGCCCCTCGCGGTCACCGACAAGGCGGGCGCCACGGAATTGTCCGTCGAGCACGGCGAGATCCGGTTTGAGAATATCCGCTTTCACTACGGGCGTGAGGCCGGCGTCATCGAGGATCTGTCGCTCGCCATCGCGCCGGGCGAAAAGGTCGGGCTTGTGGGCCGCTCGGGCGCCGGCAAGTCGACACTGGTGAACCTGCTGCTCCGCTTCTTCGACCTCGAAGGCGGGCGCATCCTGATCGACGGCCAGGACATTGCTGGCGTGACGCAGGAGAGCCTCCGCCGCCGCATCGGGCTGGTGACGCAGGACACCTCCCTGCTCCACCGCTCGATCCGCGACAACATCCTCTATGGCAGCCCGGATTCGAGCGAAGCTTCGGTGGTCGAAGCGGCGCGGCGAGCGCATGCGGAGGAGTTCATCAATACGGTCGCGGACGCTGAGGGCAGGACCGGCTACGACGCGCATGTCGGTGAGCGCGGCGTGAAGCTGTCGGGCGGTCAGCGGCAGCGCATCGCCATCGCCCGCGTGTTCCTGAAGAACGCGCCGATCCTCATCCTGGACGAGGCGACGTCATCGCTGGACTTCTGAAGTCGAGGCGGCGATCCAGGAGCATCTTCTCACGCTGATGAGCGGCAAGACGGTGATCGCCATCGCGCATCGCCTGTCGACGATCGCTATGCTGGACAGGCTCATCGTGATGGACCGAGGCCGCATCGTCGAGACCGGCACGCATCAGGAACTGCTCGACCAGGGCGGACTCTACGCACAGCTCTGGAGGCGCCAGTCCGGCGGCTTCCTCGGCGACGCCGCGCGGGATTCGCTCCAGGCCGCCGAGTAGCAGCTCATCTCAGGGGATGGTGATCGTTCCGACGAGTTCGTTGTAGCCGCGGGTCTCGTCGTTCCACAGCCAGGGCAGCGGATCGGGATAGGTGAGGTGGCCGGTCACAGTCCCCTCGCCCGTGAGATTTGCGTAGGCGCCCGTACCTTCGGTAATGCGCCAGGTGCCCTCACAGACCTTCTGCGTGCCGGTACATTCCTCGACTGCCATCGTCACCTGTCCATCGGGCCGGCTCAGCGTGCAGGTTCCCGTCGTCACCGACCAGTTCGGCAGGCCAATATCGGTGATAGCGTCGCATTGAACGGTGAGGCCCGACAGTAGCGCCGTGATCTCCGGGCCGGCGTCGATCTGGATCGGCTGGGTCTGGACCAGTATCCCGTTGAAGCGGCGGTGGAGCCAGACCTGGTAGATGTCCCCCTCGCTGCGCCAATCGAAGCGTGCGTTGAACGCATAGTCGGCCGCGTGCGCGGGGCGAAGCGTGGGCAGGATGGCGGCAATGCCGAGGATAGCCGCCATAATGGCTTGCCGAAGCCGGCGCGCAGATATCGTGGAAGACGAGGCTGCGTTCATCTGATTGTCGTCAAGTCAGTGATCCTCAGGGCAGATTGGCCCGGAAATCCCGCAGGATTGTGGTGCCGGCAATCCCAGTTCCGGCCGCCCATTCGGTGGTCATCATAGCACCGATCGTTTCAAGGTCCGCTTGGAGATCGGCGGACGGGGTGACAATTGCGACCTCGTGTTCGGAGAGAACGGCAAGCTGAGCGGCGTCTTCGTCCCGGCTCATCTGCAGGCCACGCTGTTCCGCTGCTGCGGCGGCGGCCACGATTGCATTTCGCTGTGCCTCGGTCAGGGCGGCAAAGGCATCCCGGTTCACGACAACGACGTTTCGCGGGAGCCATGCCCGAACGTCATAGTAGTAGTGGAGCCATTGCCACAGTTCCTGCTCGACGCCGGTCGAGGATGACGTGATGACGGCATCAATATCGCCGCGGGCGAGTGCGGCACCAACGTCCGACGCATCTATCTCGACAGGCACGGCACCGAGGAGTTCGACCAGTCGCGTCGTTTCCGTGTTGTAGGTGCGGATGCGCAGGCCGGCGAGATCGGCCAGCGTATTGATCGCCTCGGCGGTGTAGATCGCCTGCGGCGGCCACGGCACCGAAAACAGAAGCATGAGCCCGCGGGCGGCAAGGGCCTGTTCGATCGTCGGACGGGCGGTCCGCCAGAGTTCCGCAGCCTGTTCGTATCCCGGGGCGAGGAAGGGCAGCGAGTCAAAGCCGAAGAGGGGATCGTGCGCCGCGAGGAGCGACATCAGGAAAGCGCCGATGGGCACCTCGCCGTCTCCGACCGCGGCAGGGATTGCGGCAAGCGGCATCATCGTTTGGTTCGGCTGCACGGCGATATCGATGGCACCATCGGTCGCCGAGCGAACATCATCGGCAAATGCCTCGATATTGCGCGTGTGGAAATTCTCGGCCGGGTAGCCGGTCGGCATGGCCCATTGCTCGGCGAGGCCAACCGAGGGCACGAGCGCCAGCGCCATGGCAGCACCAAGCAGCTTTGCCGGCAGATGAAACCCCATGGTCCGCCCTCCTCGACTCCAATGCGTCCGCCGAGAGACTATCATCGTTCACGACAGGCCGAGGCCAGCGTATCCGGTCCCGATGGTTAGTGTGATCTTCCCGCGGCCGCCTTACCACGGTCGGGCCTGAGATGACGCCGGTCTCGGCGTGGACCACGCCGGCATAGAGAGAAGCCAAATGCCTATCGACATCAGGCACATGAGCATCGAGGATCTTCGCCTGGCCCTGTCCTGGGCCGCGGCGGAGGGCTGGAATCCGGGCATTGACGATGCCGAGCCGTTCTACGCCGCCGATCCCGGCGGTTTCCTCATGGGCTGGATGGACGGCCAGCCGATCGTTTCAATCTCGGCGGTCGCCTATGGCGGCCTGTTCGGCTTCATCGGCCTCTACATTTGCGCACCGGAATGGCGCGGCCACGCGCTGGGCACCATGCTCGCCCGCGCGGCGCTGGAGCGCGTTGCCGATCGGCCCACTGGCCTCGACGGCGTTGTCGAACGGATCGACAATTATGCCCGCCTCGGCTTTGCCTTCGCGCATCAGAATCTACGCTTCGGCGGGGCGGCGAACGTGGAGGCGCCGGAGGACGCTCGTATTCGGGCGATCGACGCCGCGCTGCTGCCCGCCGTGCTCGCCGCCGATGCGCATTTCTTTCAGGCACCAAGGCGCTCTTTCCTCCAATCCTGGCTGGCGCCGTGCGACAGCCGCCTCGGTCTCGCGATCGTCGACGACGGCGTTGTGACCGGCTATGGCGTCATCCGCGATTGCCGGGAGGGCGCCAAGATCGGACCACTGTTTGCCGCGTCCGCGGTGGATGCCGACAAGCTGTTCTGCGCCCTCGCCTCGCGTCGTCCTGATGGTCCTGTGTTCCTCGACGTCCCGGAGCCAAACGGCGATGCCCTGGCGCTGACGGAACGCTACGGCCTCACGGTCCAGTTCGAGACGGCCCGTATGTATCGCGGCACCGCACCTGAGCTTCCGCTGCAGCAGACATTCGGCATCACGAGCTTCGAGCTTGGTTAGAAGGCGGCACCTGGTCGCCGGACGAGCGCAACAGCGCCGAGTAGGGCAGACAGGGCGACAAAGACGAGCGCGCCGCCGACATGCCAGACCAGAACCATCAGACTGAGGTCCTGGGCGTGGAAGGTCTGCAGCGCCAGATTGGCGACAGCGGCGACGGCAAGCCCGCCCAGACAGGCCGTCATATGCGGGCGAACGGACAGCCCGCGCCGCAGCATGAGGAGCAACGCCATCGCCGGTATCACGCCGACGACGAACATCGGTCCGAGGCAGGTCCAATCCGGGCTCAGGACAAGCCCCGCGTCACCGAGAAGCTGCCAGTCCTGCAGGCAGCCGAGGCCGACCGTGCCGATCCAGACCGCCAGCGGGACCAAGGGCACGATCTCCCAAATGCGGCGCCGGGCGGGAATGGAGCTGCTGAAGGCGCCGAGAGCGGCGGCGATTGCCGTGGCCGCCGTCGCAAGCTGAGCAACCCAATAGGTGGCGTTGCGGCCGGTGGCGACAGTGCCATGAGGACCGAAAATGAGGGCCACGGCGACGACGAAGCAGGCCGACAAGGCGAGCCAAAGAATGGCTCGTCTGAAAGGCGAGCGCAGCGGCGCGACCGGAGCTGCGCCGCGTGCGAGTTGATCGATCAGCTGCGACGTTTCCACGATGCCGGTTCCTTGTTGAGCATATCGCGCAGCGTTTTGATCGCCCGGTGCACGGAGACTTTCAGCGATGTTTCGGAGGAGCCGGTCGCGGCAGCCGCCTCCTTCAATGTCATTTCTCGCAGCTTCAACAGCTCGACGGCGCGACGTTGGCCGGCGGGGAGCGTGGCAATCGCAGCAGCGAGTTCCTGCGGATCGCCGAATCCCTCCACGAACAAGTTCGTCTCGGCGAACGCTGAGGTTTCAGGCAAATTGGCGGTGCCAAACTCGTGCTTGTTCCGGCGCGCCCCCTTCCTTGCCGCATCGGCAAAGCGATAGCGAAGGATTGTCACCAGCCAAGGCAGGAACGGACGGTCGGGATCATAGGTCGCGCGCGCGGCATGAACCGACAACAGGACGTCCTGAACGAGGTCTTCCCGGTCCGCAGGCTGAAGGTAGGGGCGCTCCGCGCCCAGCTTCCGACGTATCACCGCGGCCGCCTTGGCCAATAGCGACCGATAGGCGGCTTCGTCTCCGCCTTGAGCCAATCGCATGAGGTTTCTGAACTCGTCGTCCTGCGCCACCTGCCCAGCTCCAGCGCGTTTCCGCGTCCCGACGATGTAACCTTTCACGCTTCCCAGTCGAACTCCATAGCGATCCGACCGGTCAGAACGCTGCTCGTGGCGAGCGCGCGGCGACGATCGAACACGGCAATGGAGGGAAGTCAGAATGAAGCGCAAAGCGAGGATTGCTACGGCGGGAGCGGCCGTCGGCGCGATGGTGGCCGGAGCCCTGTACGTGACCGGCGCCGTCGGTCAAATGGGGTTCGGCACCCAGGCCGATGTCGAATACGCCAACAACCTCTGGGCGGCCCTCGAGGACGCTCATCTCGTCGGTGATCGCGTCATCCACGGCACGTTCTATCAGGGCACCGAACCGCATGGCGCCGTGTTGGAGACGCTGTTCGCCGACATCACGATGGACGGCGTGACGGCGCCGCTCGTCATCAAGCGGAATTACGGTCCGGCCGGGGTCGATCCGGATGTGGTCGCCGACGACCCGACAGCGCATCTCGGCGCTATCACGGTGATGTATCAGCGGCCCGGGTTCAATCCGGACAACAATGACTGGTTCTGGATCAAGTTCTTGCCGGACGGCACCCTCGATCTTGCCGACGGCACGCCGATGGCGGGCAATGTCGGCGGCTGCATCGGCTGCCATCAGGGCGCGCCGGGCAACGACTTCATCTTCACCACGGACCGGCCCATGCACCCAGCGATGTGACGTCGTTGGTCTGCGCGGGCTCCCCCATCCCCCGGGGCGTTCATCCGCGCAATCGCCCAACAGTCGCTTCGACAATGAAACGCATCGAAGCGACTGTTGGCATTCCGCATTAACGCAAATCGGCCGCGGCGCGACCAGCGGTTGCCGTAGGCGCCTTGCCGTTCTACTATTCCACTAGTTTTGTAACTCATTTTGCGGGTGCTGAGATGCGTAAGAGTGCTGTCCTTCTTCTGCCGGCCTTCCTTGCCGGCTGCGTCGTCGTTCCCGGCGGTGTGATCCCCAACCCCAACCTGCCGGCGACATACGGCACGGTGTCCCATTCGCCGGCGCAGTCCCAAAGCTTCTCGCTCCAGGCCGGCGGCAATGCTGCGGCAGGTTCGGTGCAGTCCGGCTGTCCCGGCTTCGTTGCCCAGGCTCCCGACGTCAGCATCAACAACCAGACGCTTGCAGGCATCATCGCTCTCGACATCGCCGCCACGTCGTCGAGCGACACGACGCTGCTCGTCCATACGCCCGACGGCGCCTGGCTGTGTGACGACGATTCCGGCCCCGGCTTCAACCCGGCCATCCACATCACCGGACCGGTCAACGGCCAATATGACATCTGGGTGGGTACACGTTCGCCCGGTCCGCTCCCGAACGCCACGCTACGCGTCTACTAAACGTCGCAGCCGGCCGCCTAGAGGCGAAATCAGTGCGTCCGGTCGCAGCCGGCCGGACGCGACGCCGGGGTCACGCCAGGCTGATAATTGCCCATAGGATCAAGGCCGCGGCGACAAGCGCAAGGGCCACGACCACGCGCCCGCGCTGAATGCGGCCGTAGGCCCTCCAGGCCCTCAGACGGCGATCGTCGCCAGTTTCGTTCATCCGCTCTTCGTTGTTGGCTCGACGCGATCGAGTCCGCTAAGCTGCCACGAAAAGTGGCAGGGGAGGAAGCAATGCAGGTCCGGGATCATCTCGCCGAGGCAAGCAAACGACTTGTGACGGTAACCGCGGATCTCAACGTCAGAGAGGCGGCCGCCCATCTCGCCGATCCTGGCATCGATCTGCTTACGGTCGTTGACGACGATGGGGTCATGGCCGGGATCGTGACGGACTCTGACATCGTCAAATGGGTCGCGAGCCGGCAGTCGCCGCTCGATACGCTCGATGTCACCGTCGGTGACCTGATGACGAAAGTGGTCTTCTCCTGTCGGCCCGATCAGTCGCTGGCCAGCGTCGTTGGCCGCGCCGCCGACCGCGGACTGAAGCACTTCCCCATTGTCGATGAAGGCAACAAGCCGATCGGCGTTGTCTACATCCAGCGCGCCCTCCTCGCGCTCGACAAGGAAAACCAGCTCTCGGCACAGCACCTGCTGGATTATATCGGCGGCGCCGGCAATCGCTGGTAGCGCGACGGCCAGCGCGCGACCCGGAGGCCGCGCGCGGGAATTGTCGGCTAGGCGAGGTCGAAGCGGTCGGCGTTCATGACCTTCGCCCACGCTGCTACGAAGTCGCTGACGAATTTCGTACCGGCGTCGGAAGCGCCATAGACTTCGGCAAGGGCGCGGAGCTCCGAGTTCGAACCGAAGACAAGGTCGACGCGGCTACCCGTCCACTTCTGCGCCCCGCTCTTGCGGTCGTGTCCTTCGAAGACGTCTTCGTCGTCAGTCGCCTTCCACTCCGTCCCCATGTCGAGGACGTTGACAAAGAAGTCGTTGGTCAGCGCGCCCTTGCGCGTCGTGAAGACGCCGAGCTCGGACCCGCCGTAGTTGCCGCCAAGGACGCGCATGCCGCCGACGAGGACGGTCATCTCAGGCGCGGTCAGCGTCAGGAGTTGGGCCCTGTCGACCAGCAGTTCCTCTGCGGACACGGCGAAGCGGTCCTTGAGGTAGTTGCGGAAGCCGTCGGCGACCGGCTCGAGATAGCCCATGGCCTCGACATCGGTCTGTTCCTGCGAGGCATCGGTGCGGCCCGGCGAGAACGGCACGGTCACGTCGTGACCGGCCGCCTTGGCTGCCGCCTCCACCGCGGCCGAACCGCCAAGGACGATCAGATCGGCGAGCGAGACCTTCTTGCCGCCTGCCGCGCTCGCGTTGAACGCCTTCTGGATGCCCTCGAGCGCTTTGAGCACCTTGGCAAGCTGGTCGGGCTGATTGACCTCCCAATCCTTCTGGGGCGCCAGGCGAATGCGCGCGCCGTTTGCGCCGCCGCGCTTGTCGGAGCCGCGGAACGTGGCGGCCGACGCCCAGGCGGTCTGCACCAGCTCGGAGACTGAAAGACCCGAGGCGAGGATCTTCGCCTTTAGATCGGCGATATCGGCCTTGTCGACCAACGGATGATCGACAGTGGGAACCGGATCCTGCCAGATCAGCTCCTCGGCCGGGACCTCGGGGCCGAGATAGCGGGCGCGCGGACCCATGTCGCGATGCGTGAGCTTGAACCAAGCGCGAGCGAAGGCGTCCGCAAATTCATTTGGATTCTCATAGAACCGCCGCGAGATCTTCTCGTAGGCCGGGTCGACCCGGAGCGACAGGTCGGTGGTCAACATGGTCGGTGCGTGATGCTTCGAAGGATCGAAGGCATCCGGGATTGTCGCCACGTCGCCCTTGGCCTTCCACTGCTTGGCACCGGCCGGGCTGGCAGTGAGTTCCCATTCGTAGCCGAACAAATTGTCGAAGAAGCCGCTGCCCCATTTGGTCGGCGTCGTCGTCCAGGTGACTTCCGGGCCGCCGGTGATCGCGTCGGCACCGACGCCGCTGCCATGGCCGCTTTTCCAGCCGAGGCCCATCTCCTCCATCGGCGCCGCCTCGGGCTCTGGGCCGACCAGCGAAGCATCGCCCGCGCCGTGTGTCTTGCCGAAGGTGTGGCCGCCGGCGATGAGAGCGACGGTCTCTTCGTCATTCATCGCCATGCGCTTGAAGGTCTCGCGAATGTCGGTCGCGGCGGCAAGCGGGTCCGGATTGCCGTTCGGCCCTTCCGGATTCACATAGATAAGGCCCATCTGCACCGCAGCCAGTGGGTCCTCGAGGTCGCGGTCGCCGCTGTAGCGCTCGTCGTCGAGCCAGCGCTTCTCCATGCCCCAATAGACGACCTCGTCCGGCTCCCACACATCCGGGCGCCCACCGGCAAAGCCGAAGGTCTTGAAGCCCATGGTCTCCAGCGCGACGTTGCCGGCGAGGATCATCAGATCGGCCCAGGAAATCTGGCGGCCGTATTTCTGCTTGATCGGCCATAGCAGGCGGCGCGCCTTGTCGAGGTTTGCGTTGTCCGGCCAGGAGTTCAGCGGAGCGAAGCGCTGCTGGCCGGCACCGGCGCCCCCGCGGCCGTCGCCGATGCGGTAGGTGCCGGCGCTGTGCCAGGCCATGCGGATCAAAAGACCGCCGTAATGGCCGAAATCGGCCGGCCACCAATCCTGGCTGTCCGTCATGAGCGCCACTAGGTCGGCCTTCAGGGCATCGTAGTCGAGCTTCTTGAACGCCTCTGCGTAGTCGAAATCCTCGCCCATCGGATCGGATTGAGGCGAGTTCTGGCGGAGGATCCTGAGGTTCAACTGGTTTGGCCACCAATCGCTGTTCGACCGCATCCCGAGGTTGGTCGTTCCGTGCATGACCGGGCACTTGCCCGCTTTGTCGTCAGCCTTCGTATCCACGTCTCGCTCCGATCGTGTTCGTGTTCTTCCGGTTCGCCGGGGTCATATATGGATTGCCGTGAATGTGAGGATCAAACCGGCCGTGGGCAAGAGGACAATTCGCATCGGGCGCCGGGGTTCGTGGTATCCGTCCACCCTTGCCGAGAAGCCAGTTCTCGGTGAAGGTGCGTTTGTACCGGGAAGAGCGAGGTTGGGCGTGCGAGGTAAGCGTTGGAGCGTTCTCCTGGGGCTGGCCATGACCGTTGCTGCGGCCCTGGCGCCAACCGCGGGCCGCGCGCAGGCCTGTACCCCGATCGGCCCGCTGCCGCCGCCGGGCGCAAGCGACGCCGCACTGGCCGCCTATGTCCGGCCGTTCGCCGCCCTCGCCGCCTTTGTCGAGGTGGATACCTTGGCGCTGGTCAGCCCGGAAAAGCGGGCCGAGCATCCGCTGCCGAATGATTTCACCTTCGCCTTCGACGCGTACGATCTCTTCGCGGAGGAGGATCCGGAAGCGCTCCTGCTGGCGCGACTGAGTGGGATACACGCCGAGGTCTTCATCCATTGCGGCGGAGATCTTGTCGTCATCGACTATCGCGGCATGCAGATTCGTGATTTGCGTCAGTATGTTACCGTCATCATCCGTCGAATGCTGGACGAGCCCCCGCTGGCGATGCGGTTCTCTTCGCTCGTGCTGCAGCGGTTCCCCGGCGCCAATGTGCTTCAGGTCGGGCACAGCGGCGGCGGGGGCATGGCCATTTACACCGGCTGGGCCCTGAACATCCCCACCATTGCCTTCAACCCGGTGAGACCGCGTTATGATGACGGCCTCGATGGCGGCCCGCGCTCTATCAACGTGATCGTCCGGGGTGACTTCCTGGCCGATCCGACCATGGAGGGCCAAGCGGCGCCGCCGGGACGAACGCTCTGGCTCGACCCGGGCGACACGCCATGGCGGCATCGGCATGACCTGGAAACGGTCCTGCGGTCATTGGATGCAATGCTGAACTAGGGCGCTAGGGCCACGGCCCCGAGCGAAGGTGGGCGACCCCATTTAGGCCGATAGCCCGCCTAGTCCGACCTGCAGCGATCGGCCTCCGGGCCGTCCCCGAATTGATCGAGGAGGTCGCGGGGGTTCGCCTCGCTGCCGGCCGTGTCCGGAATAATCCCGGCGGCAGACGCGACCCCAACGCGGGTGGTGGGCAGGTTGCGATCCCAGACTGCATCCTGGTCGACGCGAACCAGGATCAGCGGCTGGCGCAATTGATGGTCCCAGGGGCGAAACGAGGTGCCCGGGCCCTTGAACAGGTCGAATGTGGTGGCGGGGTCCTCGAGATAGGCAACAACGTCATCCGGGTCGAAGCCGCCGGTCGCCTTCGCCGCCTCCAAGATGACGCGTAGCGCACTGTAGGCCGCCCAGCTTGGGGGATCGGCGGGATCGCCCCAACGGCTCAGATAGTGCGCGTTGAAGTCCTCAGCGCCCTCCCCGCTCAGCGTCGGATCCCAGAGCGCGAAGCGAAAGTCGGGATTGGTGACGGGCGCGTATTGCCGAATGGCGGCGATGTAGTCTCGCGTCTGCGTATTCGGATGCGGGAACAGAACCAGCGGCACCAACGGACCCACGCTCTCCTGCTGCGCGACGAATGCCACCTGATCGACGTCGCTGAGGAGGACCATGATCGCGTCGGCATCGGCGCTTCGAGCAGCGTTCAGCTGCTGCCCATAGAAAGGCAGCTGCGGCGTTGCCGCGGACGCGCCGACAAACTCACCGCCGGCGCCGTGGCGTCCGATCGCCTGCGCAGCGCGGTCGCGCATGGCGACGCCTTCGTCATCGTCCTGGTGAACGACGAACCATCGGCGATAGCCCTGTTCCGCCCCCCAACGCACCATCGTGTCGAGATACATCGCGGCGCTCGCCTCAATGTGGAACGTGTAGCGGAAGCATCGCGCCGTACGCAGTGCATCGCTTGGCGCGCCGACATTGAAGAAAGGGATCCTTGCTTCCTCGGCGATCTCGGCCAGCAGGCCTGCCTGTCCCTCGCCAACGCCGCCGACGAGAGCGTCGAGGTCGGCGGTTGCCACCAGGCGGCGGGCGGCGCGCGAAGCGGCCTCCGGCGAGGGCGCGTTGGCCGGCAGCACGACCAAATCGAAACCCACCTCTCGAGCGTCGTTTCCGATCGTCGCTTCCGCGGACAGGGCTCCCTGTCGCGCCGCGTCGCCAATGTGGTCATTGAGAGACGCGGCCATGACGGTGAGCCCGCTGGATGATGGCGCGACCAAGCCGATGCGAAGCGACTTCGCCTCCTGGGCGCGCGCGGCGGGCGCCAACGCCGGAGCGGCGAGCGCCGCTCCCGCCCCGGCCAGAAACAGACGTCGCGATGGGCGCCACATTACGGACCCTCGATCGTGAGAACTGGCGGGGCCAGCGGCAACATTGGGATGTCGTATTCTGCAAGCACCGCCTGGATCTCGTCCCACCCCTTGACGATTGCGACGTCGAGGAGATCGCGAAGCGTCTCGTCACCGATGCGAACGCCGACCGTCATGTTGACGTACATCTGCACCAGGGGCGGCTCAAAGAGCGGGACCGGCGTCACCGTCAGCGGAACGGACTGCCGCGCAGCGTAGTATCCCGCGGCAGGTCCCCAGAGCACGGCGACGTCAATGGTGCCTTCGGCCACGGCGGCGACGGCTGGCGCCAGCGGATCGTCTCCGCCTCCGGCGATCGCGTCCCGAACTTCCAATGTGATGTTGTCGCGCAGTCCTCGCCCGAGGAGTGCAAGATAGTGCGGGCCGTCCGCCGGCTGCACGCCGATGCGAAGTTCGCGCAGGATGGCGTCGTCGAAAGTCGAGACGTCGTATGGCTCGGCAGTTCTGTAAACAAACACATAGGGGCTGCGATAATAGGTGATGGTGGTGAGCATCCCGGCAGCCCCGTCCGCAACACCGACGACCATGTCGCACTCGCCGGAACGCAGGGCCTGAACGGTCAATGTGCGGTCGAGCGCCACCCATTCGAATCTGACCGTCGCGCCCAGTTCATCGCCGAGGATTTTCGCGATGCGGTTGTCGAACCCGGCTTCGTCCCGTTGTGAAAACGGCGGCACCGAAGGGTCGGCACAGGCGACGAGTTCCCATTCCTGAGCCTTCGCCCCGCCAGCCAGATAGGCGCTGAAGAAGGCAGCGAGGCCGAGCGAGAACAGCGTCGGCCCGATCTGTCGGTTGAGAACCATGTTGCGCGCCGTTGCGAAAGGGAGGAGCGGCGGAAGCACCGTCGCTCCACAAGTCTGTATGCAAAGGAGGGCGATGCCGGGGCGCGACTGATCGCCGAGCCCCGGCACCAAACCGCTAGTTTGCGGCCACGTTGTCCGGCAAGGCGAACACGTAGAGCGAGCTGCCGCCTCTGCGGAAGCGCTCGTCGGCAGCGGCGCCATCGCCGGCGTCGACGTTCGACGAGTTCTCCTGCGAACCGATGATCGCGATGTATTGACGACCATCGAGCATGAAGGAGATTGCCGAGCCTTCGAAGCCGGAACCGGTGCGGAAGTGCCAAAGGTCTTCGCCCGTGTCGGCATCGTAGGCGTGCATCGCGCCGTCATGCTTGCCGCCCTGGAAGATGAGCTGGCCCGCGGTACCGAACACCGGAGCGTCGTTGCCCTCGGTGAAGTCGACGGTCCACACTTGCGTACCGGTATCGGGATCGTTGGCCATGAGCTGGTTGCTGATCTCCGTGGTCGGCGCGTCACGCAGCGACTCGTAGGTGTACGCCGTCTGCGCGACAGGGGCATCGGCCGAGAACCACCGCGTGGCGGCGGCGCCGGCGCCCTGTTGCAACGTGTAGCCTTCGCCGGGGACGTATTCGCCCTCCAGATACCGGCGGATCGAGCAGCTGGTGTTGTTGACGGTGTAGAGGAGCCCCGTGACCGGGTTGTACACGTCATTCTGCCAGTTGCGGGCCGAGGTGCCGGGGCAGTACTCGACTTCCGTTCCGGTGTAGTCTTCCGGATCGGCGATGCCGGCCATCGGATCGGCAGCGGTGTAGTTCCGCCGATCGTCGACATTCGTGAACGCCCAAGTGTCGTAGTTGTAGACGGGACGACCTGTCTCGGTGTTCACGCCGAGGATGACGTCGACAAACGTGTGCATCCACGGCTGGTTGAGGAGTTGGCCGGTGTCCGGATCCCAGACATAGAACCAGCCGTTACGCGCCGCGTTCACGACGGCGTCCTGGCCGTTGTACTGGATCAGCGGATGGATGAGCGGCTCATCAAGATCCCATGGATCGGCCGGGGTCTTGTTGTAGGCCCAAATCAACTCGCCCGTTGTCGCGTCGCGCGCCAGGAGCGAGGCGCACCAGTTGTTCTTGTAGTCAGACATTCCGCCATTCTCGTCGAGCGTGACGACGCCCCACTCGCGGCGATAGTCCGGGTTCCACGGGCCGCAGTTGCCGGTGCCGTAGTAGAACATGTTGCGTTCGACATCGTAGGTGAAATAGCCCCACACGGTGCCGCCGCCATGGCGCCAGGAGTTCCCGTACCAGGTCGAGAGCGAGCCTTGCTTGTCGTCGTCGTAATACGGGTTGAAGCGCGGGCCGATGCCGACTTCGTTGTCCGGGCCCATGTTGTACATGACCCACTGGGTCTGGCCCGTGTGGATGTCCAGCGCGGTGACCTTGCCGCGCGTGCCGTACTCACCACCTTCGTTGCCGGTGATGTAGAGGTCACCGATGACGATGCCGTTGCTGGCGTTGTGTTCGCGGATCGTGACGTCGGTCACAAGGTTCCGCCATAGCGCCTCGCCGGTCTGAGCGTCGAGCGCAAAGGCCTGACCGTCGACCGTGGTGTAGTAGATGTTGCCTTCGGCGTAGTTCAGGCCGCGGGTCTGATCACCGCAGCAGGCGCCGCGGGCCGCGTCGATGTCGACGTCCGGACGGAACTCCCAAACCGTCCGGCCCTGATCGGTCAGATCGTGGGCGGTGATGTAGTTGGCGACGTCGCCGTTGTCGGTGACGGGATGCGCAATGTACATCATGTTGCCGACCACGAGCGGTTGCGCCTCGTACTCGTCATCGGCGCCGAGAAGCATCGCCCAGACCAACTGCAGTTGGTCGACATTCTCACGATTGATCTGATCGAATGGAGAATAGTTCCAGCCGGCATAATCGATGCTCGGCATCACCATGTTGCCTGCGGCGACGTGATTCATCACGTCGTCATTGGCCATCGCCGTCCCCGCGAGCCCGCAACCCAATGTGAGTGCGATCGCCGACGAACTAGTCTTCAGAATCGTTCTGCGAGTCATTTGTCCTCCTTGCGTCCTTGCGGACGCCCTCCCTGTGGTGGATTGCCCATTTCTGGGTTCGTGATCGTCGCAGCCGGGGCCTGCGTTGGGCCCGTAGCTTCATTCCGCGGTCTCTCTCCTTTCTTTCTTCCCTCGTCTTGCGGCGCCCGCCTTAGTCGCTTCCGCCGCCCATATTTGTCCGCAGCCGCTCAACGGTATCCTCTGGGACGAGCCCATATTCGTTGCCCCAGGCGTTGCGGATGTATGTTGCAACCGCAGCGATCTCGCGATCGCTGAGATGATCGAAGGCCGGCATGCCGCCGTGCTCTTCGTCTGGCTGCAGGATTTGAGAGACAACGGCCGTGCGGCTCGACAGGTACTCGTTGCCCGCCAGTTGCGGGCCGACCCCACCCTCGCCGTCGTCGCCATGGCATCGACTGCAACCGACGCTATGGAACACGCCGTCACCCTCCTCGATGAGCGTCGCGAGGAGAATGGCATCGGCAGAGCCGTCCTGCGCCTTTGCAGTGAACGCAGTAATTGCTGAGGCTGATATGGCTAACGCAGCGATGACGCCGAGTGTTTTTGTAATACTTTTCATCGTTTTACCTATTACCTCGTCGCTTTCATATGATTCGGCCTACTCCGCCGAACGTCTATGACACCACCGCTATATTTATCAACTGCATAGCTGACGTCACTCTTGTCATATCACCGTTGTTAACAGATCACCCTCTCCCGGTCCAGCATATCTACGACGTTGTGGCCATACGCACTTCGTCGTTACACATTATCTTTTCTCCCTCTATCAATTGCTGTCGGGTTTTTTTAAGTCTCTCTTCCCGCGGACATACGCCACGATTGATATATTATCTTTCCATTGCGGACATTGTTCTCTGACATATTGCTGTTTCTATCTTGCTAGCTTTCTCCGCTTAGACGTCCGGCGGAACACCTACTTAGTATGTCTTGAAACGGTGGCTATTGGCTGAGCCGGGACGACGCCCGCGCATGCCCGAGGAGTCGGACTGCATGTTCGATCCCGGATCGGCGAGCGCATGCGCCCCGTGGCCGACGGATCGGCGGGCGCCAAAGGACACTGCACAACTGGTTGATTACTTGGTGAGCGCGCTGGGGCTCGAACCCAGGACCTGCTGATTAAAAGTCAGCTGCTCTACCAACTGAGCTACGCGCTCGCTCCGCCGAAGCGGTTCGTGGCGGGACGGTAGGCACCGCCGCCAATTCGGTCAATGCGACGCCATCGGCTGGGCACAGCCGAACAGCAACCCGGAAAATGTCGTCGACGACGCGCCCGCCGAACCGATGGCTACACGCGTCGCCGACGGAGGGCGGCGGCTAGTACCTGATCCAGCCGTAATCGGCGTAGGTCGAGCAGGCCCACTGGTTTGACGAGTTCTGCACGCAGACCCGGACGTAGCCGTCGTTGCAGGTCTCGTCGATCCACCAGTAGATTTCCTGGCCGTTATGGCCGTTGTTGTCCAGCACCTGATGCACCGTGGAGTAGGCGGCGCCCGGCGTTCCGCAATAGCGGCTGGTGCCGCCCAGAGCGAGGCCGTAGCCGGTGCTGCTGTCGCCCAGGACCACATATTCCTGGCCGGCGTGGTTATACTCCCACTGGCCCCAATATGCGTTGGCAACGCCCGCCCCGGCGAAGACAAACGCAATCGTCAGTATAGCAAGCCATTTCTTCATCGCTCTCTCAGCCCCCTTGAGACTCTCGCTCTACGCGTAGTCGCATTCAAACGACGGTGAAACGTGGCACGGCCAGCCTGTGTGGCTCGGCCACCACCTACAATTTCTAGCAGCGCTTTTCCTGGATTGCACCTCCACGGGGCACAACTGCGCTCAAATGACCAAGCGCGTGGGCGCTTACTCTCAGCTCGCGGCGGCCTCGCGGTGCCACACCGCCCGCATCTCGGCGCGGAAGTCGGCATAGCGTCCCTCAGCGATCGCGGCGCGGAGGCGGTCCATCATCGTCTGATAGAAGGCGAGGTTGTTCCAGGTGAGCAGCATCGCGCCGAGATACTCGTTCGATTTCACGAGGTGATGGAGATAGGCGCGTGAATAGTCCCGCGCGGCAGGACAATCCGATTCCGGGTCGAGCGGCGCCGGATCGTCGGCATGGCGGGCATTCTTGAGGTTGATCTTGCCGAAGCGGGTATAGGCGAGACCGTGGCGGCCGGCGCGAGTCGGCAGGACGCAGTCGAACATGTCGATGCCGCGACCGACCGCCTCGACGATATCATCGGGCGTGCCAACGCCCATGAGGTAGCGCGGCTTGTCGGCGGGCAGCACCGTGTTGGAGACGGTGATCATCTCGAGCATCGTTGCCTGCGGCTCGCCGACGGCGAGGCCGCCGATGGCGTAGCCCTGGAACGGCATGGCCGCGAGGGCTTCGGCGGACGTGATGCGAAGGGCCGCGTCATCGCCGCCCTGGACGATGCCGAAGAGCGCCCTCCCCGGCTTGTCGCCAAACGCCGTCAACGAGCGTTCGGCCCAGCGCAAGGACAGTTGCATCGCGCGCTCCATCTCGGCGCGCGGCGCCGGCAGAGCGATGCACTCATCGAGCTGCATCTGGATGTCGGAATCGAGAAGCTCCTGGATCTCGATCGAGCGCTCCGGCGTCAGGTCGTATTTGGCGCCGTCGATATGCGACTGGAAGGTGACGCCATGTTCGTCGACGCGGCGCAGCTTGGCGAGCGACATCACCTGGAAGCCGCCGGAATCGGTGAGGATCGGCCGTGGCCATCCGGCGAATTCATGGAGGCCGCCCAGCGCGGCGACGCGCTCGGCGCCCGGCCGCAGCATCAGATGATAAGTGTTGCCGAGGATGATGTCGGTACCGAGATCGCGCACCTGGTCGAGATACATGGCCTTCACCGTTCCGGCGGTGCCGACCGGCATGAAGGCCGGCGTGCGAATGGCGCCGCGCGGCGTGGTGATCTCTCCGACCCTGGCGGCTCCGTCCGTCGCGCGGACGGCGAATGAGAACGGCTCGGGCATCACGCCTCCGCCCGGAAGAGAAGTGAGGCGTCGCCATAGGAATAGAAGCGGTAGCCCGCGTCGATCGCTTCGCGATAGGCGGCGAGCATGCGCTCGCGCCCGGCGAAGGCGGAGACGAGCATGAACAGCGTCGAGCGCGGCAGATGGAAATTCGTCATCAGCACGTCGACGACGCGGAAGCGATAGCCCGGCGTGATGAAGATGTCCGTCTCGGCGGCGAAGGGGCGGACCACGCCATTCTCGTCCGCAGCGCTCTCCAGGAGGCGCAGCGAAGTCGTGCCGACAGCGACGATGCGGCCGCCATTGCACTTCGCCGCGTTGATCGCCTCGGCGGTTTCGGGCGAGATCGTCCCCCATTCGGAATGCATCTTGTGTCCGTCTACGGTGTCCGCTTTCACCGGCAGGAACGTGCCCGGGCCGACATGCAGCGTCACTGCCTCTTCCGCGATGCCCTTCTCGCGAAGGCGCGTCAGAAGCTCGGGCGTGAAGTGCAGGCCGGCGGTGGGCGCGGCGACGGCGCCTTCCTCACGGGCATAGACGGTCTGGTAGTCGGTGTGGTCGGCCGCGTCTTCGGGGCGGCGCGAAGCGATATAGGACGGCAGCGGCATGTGGCCGTGCAGCGCCAGGGCGGCATCCATGTCCGGCCCGGAGACGTTGAAGCGAAGCTGGACGCGGCCGTCGTCGGTCTTCTCGATCACCGTCGCCGCCAGCGGCGTTACAGCCGAAGCGGGGTCGACTTCGATGCGGTCGCCCATCGTCAGGCGCTTGGCGGGCTTGGCAAAAGCCCACCAGGCATCGGGTGCTGCGCGCTGATAGAGCGTCAGTGAAATCCTGGCGCTCGTCTCGCCGCGCTGCCGCGTGCCCTGCAGCACGGCTGGGATCACCTTGGTGTCGTTGACGACGAGGAGATCACCAGGCGCGAGGAGGTCCGGCAGATCGCGGACGTGAAGGTGGCGGTTCGCCTTATCCGGCGCCACCACCATCAGGCGCGCCGCATCGCGCGGCCGTGCGGGACGAAGCGCGATGCGATCTTCCGGCAGGTCGAAATCGAAGAGATCGACCCGCATTGGCGTGTCAGCGGCAGTGGACGCCAGCGTCACTCAACCTCGACGACGGTCATCGTGGTGATGACATCGGGGTCGTCCACCGGCTCGCCGCGCTTGATCCGGTCGACATGCTCCATGCCTTCGACGACCTCGCCCCAGATGGTGTACTGGCCATCGAGGAAAGGCGCGTCCTCAAAGCAGATGAAGAACTGGCTGTCGCCGGAATTCGGGGTTCGCCGCGCGGGCCATGGAGACGGTGCCGCGCACATGCTTGCCGGCGTTGAACTCCGCCTTCAGCTTCTTGCCCGAACCGCCCATGCCGGTGCCGGTGGGGTCGCCGGTCTGCGCCATGAAGCCGTCGATGACGCGATGGAACGGCACGCCATCATAGAAGCCCTCGGCGGCGAGCTCGACAATGCGGGCAACGTGGTTCGGCGCAAGGTCCGGCCGCGTGCGGATAACCACCGTCCCCACGGTGGTGTCGAGCTTCAGGTTGATTGGATCGGGCATGTCGCCTCCTCAGTTGTTGACGTCTGCGGCAACCCGCATGGAATAGATCGTGTCGGGGTTGGCCGGCGGTTCGCCGCGATTGATCTGGTCGACGCAGTCCATGCCCTCCGTCACCTGCCCCCACAAGGTGTACTGGCCGTCGAGGCTGGGGTAGCGGGTGAACATGATGAAGAACTGCGAATTGCCCGAATTCGGATCGGTGCCGCGCGCCATTCCGACGGCGCCACGGTCGAACGGAACATCCGAGAACTCGGCCGGCACGTTCGGCAGATCGGAGTGGCCGTAGCCGGTGCCGAGCGGGTCGCCGGTCTGGGCCATGAAGCCGCTGATGACGCGGTGGAAGGTCAGACCGTCATAGAAGCCCTGGCGGGTCAGCGTCTTGATCTGCGCGACGGTTTGCGGCGCAAGGTCCGGACGCATCTGGACGACGACGCGGCCGCATTTGAGTTCCATGTAGATGATGTTCTCCGGGTCGGCGAAGAGGTCGGCCGGATTGGCCGGCGCCGCTGGTTCGGCCGTCGAGCCGGTCGAGGCGACGACTGGGGTTTCCTCGCCCGCGGCGCCCGAGGCGGCAGGCGTTACCAAACCACCGGCGACTTCTCCTCCGCTCGCGGCGGGCGCTGACTCAGCAGCAGAAGTGGTGGTATCGGCCGGCGTTTCGTCGTCTCCCGACGAGCAGGCGGCAATGCCGACAGTCAGTGCCAAGACGGCAGCAATCGTCACGAATGGCTTCATCGAGAACCCCTTGAACCTCCCAGCGCCCAGCGGCGGTGACGGCTAGATACCGGCCCTGCCCCGGTTAGCGCAACTGTGCCAGTCGCCGCGCTACCGCGGGCGGCACAAAGGCGGCGACATCGCCGCCCATTTCCGCGACCTGCCGGACGAGCGTGGCCGAAATATGCCTGTGCACCGGCGCCGCCGGCAGGAGGACCGTCTGAAGCTCCGGAGCGATGTCGAAGTTCATCGCCGCCATCGACAGTTCGCCGCTGACGTCGGCGGCATCGCGAAGGCCGCGGATGATGATCGCGGCGCCCGCCTCGCGCGCAGCGTCGACCAACAACCCCTCATAGTGGACGATGCTTGTCCGCTCGGCAGCATCAAGCGTGGCGATGACCTCAGTCAGCATCTCGACGCGCTGCTCGGGCGTGAAGAGCGGCCTCTTGCGCGGATTGATGCCAATGCCGACGACGACGCGGTCAGCCAAGGTCAGGGCCCCGCGCAGGATGTCGAGATGCCCCTTGGTCAGCGGATCGAACGATCCGGGAAAGAAAGCTGTCTTCGCCATAGGTCCTGAAGCTTCGGGATTTGCCGTTCGGCGGCGCGCCGCACCCGCTTAGAGGCATCGGCCGCGCCGGGCAAGTTTGCTGAACGGCAGATGAACGGGCACGACCGCGGCCGTTCAGGTTCGTTCGGATAGGTTCGCCTCAGATGAACGAAAGGTTCGACCGATGACCACCACGTTTCAATCCGTTCTTGCCGCAGTGATCGTGACCGCTTCTGTTGTGGTCGCCGTTGCCGCCAGCGCCATGAATACCGACACCGGCAAGGGCGATCTTGTTGCCGCCCCGACTTCGACGTCCGGCTATGTCACCATCGCGACGCCGAGCGCCGAAGTGACTGTCATCACCCGCGTTCACCCCTGAAGTAACTCTTCCCTCCTCCACGACCAACTGAGGCGCCGGTTCGGCCCCGGCGCCTCCTTTCTATTCCTCGGTCGGCGGATCGCCCTCGGCGACCTCTTCATCGTCTTCCGGTTCGGCAAGATGCTCGACGGAGACGACCTTCTCGTCCTCCGACAGATCAAACAGGATCACGCCCTGCGAGGCGCGGCCGACGATGCGGATGCCCTCGACGGGCGAGCGGATGACCTGGCCGCCATCGGAAACCAGCATGATCTGGTCGGCGTTCTCGACCGGGAAGGAGGCGACAAGCTGGCCGTTGCGGTCGTTGACGACCATCGCCGTGATGCCTTTGCCGCCCCGACCAGTGAGACGATAGTCGAAGGTCGAGGTGCGCTTGCCATAGCCGCGCGCGGAGACGGTGAGCAGGAACTCTTCGTTCGCGCTCATCTGCGCGTAGCGCTCCTGTGACAGCTCGGCATCGGCGGAAACTTCGGCTGCCTCCTCGGCATCGACGACGGCGCCCTCTTCAGCTTCGCCGCGGACGGCGCGGCTCATCTTGAGATAGGCCTGTCGCTCGGCCGGCGTCGCCTCGAAGTGGCGCACTACGGCCATCGAAATGACGCGGTCGCCTTCGGCGAGGTTGATGCCACGCACACCGGTCGAATCGCGGCCCTTGAAGACGCGCACGTCGGTGGCCGGGAAGCGAATGCACTGGCCGTTCGCCGTGGTGAGGACGATGTCGCTGTCCTCGGTGCAGGTCTCGACGCCGACGATCGCTTCGCCCTCGGCCAGTTTCATGGCGATCTTGCCGTTCGATCGGACGTCGACGAAGTCGGACAGCCGATTGCGACGGACGGTGCCGCCGGTGGTGGCGAACATGACATCGAGATCGGCCCAGCTGTCCTCATCCTCGGGCAGCGGCATGATCGTCGAGACGCGTTCCTCAGCCTCGAGCGGGAGAAGATTGACCAGCGCCTTGCCACGCGCCTGGGGCGCCGCCTGGGGCAACTTCCAGACCTTCATCTTGTAGGCGATGCCGCGCGAAGAGAAGAACAGCACCGGCGTGTGCGTATTGGCGACGAACAGCCGAGCGACAAAATCCTCGTCGCGCGTCGCCATGCCGGTGCGGCCTTTGCCGCCGCGGCGCTGCGCCCGGTAGGTGCCGAGCGGCACGCGCTTGATGTAGCCGGCATGGGTGACGGTGACGACCATATCCTCGCGCTGGATCAGGTCTTCGTCGTCAATGTCCGGTCCGCCCTCGGCGAGTTCGGTGCGGCGCGGATTGGCGAACTCAGCCCGAATGGCGAGGAGTTCGTCCTTGACGATGTCGTAGATGCGCTGCCGCGAGCCGAGGATATCGAGGTAGTCGCGAATCGAAGCGGCAAGGCCGTTGAGCTCGTCGCCGATCTCGTCACGGCCGAGCGCGGTCAGGCGCTGCAGGCGAAGGTCCAGGATGGCGCGAGCCTGCTCCTCGGACATGCGGATCGTCTTGCCGTCGCTGATCATGTGACGCGGGTCGGCAATAAGCGCGACAAGCGGCTCGACGTCCATCGCCGGCCAGTCGCGCGTCATCAACTGCTCGCGCGCCGTCGACGGGTCCGGCGCGGCCCGGATCAGCTTGATCACCTCGTCGATATTGGCGACCGCGATGGCAAGGCCAACCAACACGTGAGCACGGTCACGCGCTCGGCGAAGGAGATATTTGGTGCGGCGGCTGACAACCTCTTCGCGGAACGAGACGAAGACCTGCAGCATGTCCCGCAGCGTCATGGTCTCTGGCCGGCCGCTGTTCAGTGCAACCAGATTCGCGCCAAAGGAGGTCTGCAGCGGCGAGAAGCGATAGAGCTGGTTGAGGATGACATCCCCAACGGCATCGCGCTTCAGCTCGATGACGACGCGCATGCCATCGCGGTCGGACTCGTCGCGGATGTCGGCGATGCCTTCGATGCGCTTGTCGCGCACCAGTTCGGCAATCTTCTCGATCATCGTCGCCTTGTTCACCTGATACGGGATCTCGGTGACGATGAGCGCCTCGCGCTCCTTGCGGACGGTCTCGGTGGTCACCTTGCCGCGCATCAGGATCGGGCCGCGGCCGGTGAGATAGGCCGAGCGGATGCCGCCGCGGCCAAGGACCATGCCGCCGGTCGGGAAGTCGGGGCCCGGAACGATCTCCATCAGTTGCTCGGTATCGATCGCCGGATCGTCGATCAGCGCGATGCAAGCATCGATGACCTCGCCGAGATTGTGCGGCGGGATGTTTGTCGCCATGCCGACGGCGATGCCGCCCGCTCCGTTGACGAGAAGGTTCGGGAATTTTGCCGGCACCACGACCGGCTCATGCTCGGAGCCATCGTAGTTGTCCTGGAAGTCGACGGTGTCCTTGTCGATGTCGTCGAGCAGCGTATGCGCGAGCTTCTCGAGGCGCACCTCGGTGTAACGCATGGCGGCTGGCGGATCGCCGTCGACGGAGCCGAAATTGCCCTGCCCGTCGATCAGCGGCGCACGCAGCGAGAAAGGCTGCGCCATGCGCACCAGCGCATCGTAAATCGCGAGGTCGCCATGCGGGTGATATTTACCCATGACGTCACCGACGACGCGGGACGATTTCTTGTAGGACTTGTTCCAGTCGTAGCCGGCTTCCTGCATCGCGTAGAGAATGCGGCGGTGCACCGGCTTCAGCCCGTCGCGCGCATCAGGCAGCGCACGGCTGACGATGACGCTCATCGCGTAGTCGAGATAGGAGCGCCGCATCTCCTCGCTGAGCGAGATGGTGGCGATTGCGGAGTTGCCGTCGCCCGGTTCGTCCGGGCCACGAGGCGGGGTCAGATCGGCCAAATCATTGGGGTCCGTGAGTCGGTTCGGAACAACCGGAAATGTAGTTATTCCGAGGGGTTATCACAAGGCGAGCGCGACGTTTCTCCGCAGCAAAAAGCCGGATTTGGCCGCCATAATTGATCTATGTCGCAGCGTCGTCGCCGCGTTCCCATATGCACATCATCGACCGAGCCCAAACGGAGGATTGAGCCATGGCTGACAGTGAACACCGCACCCGCACATTCACCGAAGAAATCGAGCTCGCCGGCACGCAGCTGATCGAGCGCATCAAGGAGCTCGTGGCGGAAGGCAATGTCCGTACGATCCGGCTGAAAACGGCGTCTGGAAACGAACCGTTCCTCGAACTGCCGATGACCGGCGGCGTGGTTGGCGGCGGCGTGTTGCTGCTGGCAGCCCCGTGGCTGGCCGCGATCGGCGCCCTGGCGGCGGTCGTCGCCAAGGTCAAAGTCGAGGTCGTGCGCGAAGTCGAGGTGGACGAAGCGAAGGATGAAGGCCCGGGCAGCCAGTCCGCCGCCTAGGCACCCCGCTTAGAACGGGATTTCGTCGTCGATCTCTTCAGCCATCGAGCCCTGTCGGGCCGGGGCGCGACTGCCGCCCATCGGGCTCGACTGGCCGAAATCGGAGCCGGACTCGGCAAAATCGCCGCCGCCGCCGGCGCGGCCGCCGTCGAGCATGGTCAGCGCCGAATTGAAGCCCTGCAGGACCACCTCGGTGGTGTAGCGCTCCTGGCCGGACTGATCCTCCCATTTGCGAGTCTGCAGTTGACCTTCGAGGTAAACCTTCGAGCCCTTCTTTAGGTACTGCTCGGCGATCTTGGCTAGGCCCTCGGAGAAGATCACCACCCGGTGCCACTCCGTCTTTTCACGACGCTCGCCGCTGTTCTTGTCGCGCCAGCTGTCCGTCGTCGCCACCCGCAGATTGACGATTGGGCGGCCATCCTGCGTCCGGCGGATTTCCGGGTCGGCCCCGAGATTGCCGATCAGAATGACTTTGTTGACGCTCCCGGCCATCGCCTTACTCCATTCAAATGAGGTGTTGGGCGGACCCTATAGCGTCCGCCGCGCTCCGTCGCGGCCAAAGGCGCCGCTTTCCACTGTTCTTGGTATGTTCTAGTGCGGCCCGGGGGGAATTGCAATCCCCGGGTTCCAGCGGTGCCACGTGCCCTTTCGTCTATTCAGGCCAGCAGGTGAAGCGCCGTCGCTACGCCTCGCCCTTGGTGCCGAGGCGTTCGAGATCGGAGACGAGCGAGGAGATCGCCTCGGGCGTCATCGTGAACTTGATCGGGAAGCCGCCGGTGTGGACCAGCAGCGACCGTTCGTCGTCCGTCCCGCCTTCCATGGCGATCACGCCGGTGGTCTGCACGCCGCGGAGCGTGCGCAGCTCTTCGTTCACTTCCGGTCCGGTCAACGGCCCGTTGAGCTCCTTGCTCTGCCGGGTGAGCGTGATCATGCCGGCAATGAAGAACGGCACGTCATCGACCTTCATGGCGAACTCGTGCCGCTTCCCGTCTAGGGTAACAAATGAGAACGCGACAGCGTCCTTCGCGAACCCCTCACCGCCGAACTCCGTGATCGCCTGCTCTTCACCAATCTTCATTACGCGTTCTCCTTCTCGTAGGCGGCATTTAGCCGAGGCACCGGACGGGTGTCCAACCCATCGTTTTTTGCGTTGACGGCACGCCGGCCCGAGCGTATTTAACTGATCAGTTATTTAGCTACATGGTTTAATACTAGATGCCTGCCGATCATTTGAGCCAGACCTTCTCCGCCCTTGCCGATCCGACGCGCCGGGCAATCCTCGCCCGTCTGTCGCTCGGCAAGACATCGGTCACCGAACTTGCTGAGCCGTTCGAGATGAGCCTGCCGGCCGTCTCCAAGCATCTGAAAGTGCTGGAACGAGCCGGCCTCATTAGCCGCGGCCGCGACGCGCAATGGCGGCCCTGCAAGCTCGAGGCGGGACCGCTGCGCGAAATCGCCGATTGGCTCGATCTTTACCGCCAGCACTGGGAGGAACGCCTCGACCGGCTCGGCGACTATCTCAAACAGCTGCAACAGGGAGCGCCCGACGATGGAAGCAAAGAGTGAGGCCGTTTCGGCGGCTGAACCGGAGATCGTTCTGACACGCGTCTACGAAGCGCCGCGCGCCTTGGTTTGGGAAGCGATCACCGAGCCGAAGCATCTGATGGAGTGGTTCGGCCCGCACGGCTTCACGAATGCAAACGCCGTCATCGAGCTTCGCAAAGGCGGCGAATATTCGACGGTGATGAAGGGACCCGGCGGCTTCGAGCGAAAGGCCGCCTACACGGTCACCGAAGTCGCGCCAATCGACCGTCTGGTGATCGAGACCCGCGGCGGCCGTGATCCTTCGGCCGACGACTATTTCCTCGTCCGCATGACCTTCGCGCTCAGCGAGGAAGGCGGCAACACCAAGCTGGTTCTGACGGGCGACGTGCTTGCGTCCGGACCGAAGGCCAAGGGCCCGTTCACCGGTGGCGAAGGGCCGTGGAGCCAGAGCCTCGAACGGCTCGGCGGCCATCTCGAACAAATCGCGAAATGAGGGACGTCAAATGAATGCAATCACTGAACGCGGCACGACCGCTCATCCCGATGTCGTCGTCACGCGGATCTATCACGCCCCGCGTGATCTGGTCTGGCAGGCTTGGACCGATCCGAAACACCTCAAGGAATGGTGGGGGCCGCATTTCTTCGGCGTCGGCGCCGTTGGCGTCGACCTTCGCTCGGGTGGCAAGCTCAGCATCGAAATGATCGGCCCGGATGACATGACCCCGCAGATGGAGGCGATGTTCAAGGAGATCGTCCCGCCGGAGCGGCTCTCATTCCTCACCTCGATTCTCCCCGACGAGCGCGGCGTGCCGCAGTTCGAAACGCTGACGACGGTGACGCTCGAGGAGGCTGCGGGCAAGACGACCGTCACCGTCCGCAATCAGATCCTGCGCCTCGTCGGCGATGCGATCGGCGCCGCGGCAGGGATGGAGCAAGGCTGGAGCGAGCAGCTCGAGCGGCTCGGTGGTCATCTCGGCAGCCTCGCCCTGGCGCTGCCGGCAGACCGGCCGGTGACGATCATCACCCGCATCTTCGCCGCCCCCCGCGAGCTGATCTGGAAGGCGATGACCGACGCCAAACATATGCAGCAATGGTGGGGTCCGCGCGCGATGACCAACATCCTGTGCGAGATCGACGCTCGCCCGGGCGGCACTTGGCGCGTGCATCAGCGCGTCGATGCCGAGCAGTCGCTCGGCGGCTCGCCGAAGGGCGCGGTGTTCAAGTTCCATGGCGAGATTCGGGAGGCCATTCCGCCGGAGAAGATCGTGCAGACCTTCGGCATGGAAGGCATGTTTGAGGATCAGACCATGGTCGAGACGATGACGCTCACCGATCTCGGCAACGGCAAGACGCTGCTCAAGGTGGTGTCGCAGTTCGAAGGCCTACCGGACGACGCGGCCTTCGCTGCGCGAAAGGGCTTCGTCGACAGCGGCATGTCCTACGGCGCCAACGAAACCTACCAGCGGCTTGAGGAATATCTTGCCGGCATGTGACCGGCCTGGGGGCTCTCAGGAGCCGCCTCGCCTCCCCCACTGACACACCCGAGGAAATCTGACCATGCAGAAGATCACGCCGTTCCTGTGGTTTGAGAAGGAAGCCGACGAGGCGATGAAGTTCTACGCATCGCTGTTCGCCGATGCCGAGATCATCGACGAACAACGGCTGCCCGACGGTTCGCTGATGACCGGAACGATCAGGCTCGCCGGACAGACGATCATGGTTCTCAATGGGCGCCCGGAAAGCCAGAAATTCACCGAGGCGTTTTCGCTGTTCGTGTCGTGCGCCGATCAGGCCGAAGTCGATCGCCTGTGGTCCGCGCTCACGGCCGACGGTGGCGCGGAGTCGATGTGCGGCTGGCTGAAGGACAGGTTCGGCCTTTCCTGGCAGATCATCCCGACGGCGATGATGGAGATGTTCGGCGCGCCCGACCGCGAGGCCGCCGGCCGGGCGATGCAATCGATGATGAAGATGAAGAGGATCGACGTCGCTGAGATGCGGAGCGCCTTCGAAGGCGGCTAGCGCAGTGACTACTGCCGGAAGTAGTTGAAGGTCTGCGGAGGGCCGTCGAAGACCGAGATCATGGCCTGCAGGCTGTTGCCGTCGGGGGTGGCGACGAGATCGACATATACGGCGCCGCCTGCATAGGGCCCGGCGGTCCAGGCGCCGGTTCCCGTCGCGTAATATTGGTCGCCATCGGCGCCCCAGAAGACGTCCGCTTGCCAGCCGCTCGAGCTGAAGACGGTGAGTGCCGAACCGCTGCCGATAATGGTGAGAACGCAGTTATCGGTGCAAGCGCCCTTGCCGACGACCTGCTGCCAGGTGCCGATATAGAGCCCGTCGATGGCTGGATTGCCGCCGCCGGCAGCGCCGTCGTTGCCGCCCTTGCTGGAGGGCCGACGGATCGGCCCGGGCGTGATCGGTCCAATGGCAGCGCCCCCGCCAACCGGCAGGATGGGCAGCAGATAATCATGCGAGGCCCAGCCGACGACACCATTGTAGCTGACCAGGACGTAGCCGTTGGTGAGCTGGCCCTGATCGTAAATGCCACGTGCATTGGGCGGCACGGAGCCGACCACGCTGGCGTTGGCTGAGGGCTGCGAGCGGATGACGAGATTGGCGACCTGATTGAGGTTTTGATACTCGCTGGCGCCGCCCGAGCTCGGGATGAGCTGCGCCTTCGGCACCCAGGCGGTGATGCCCTGGCCGCGGAAGGTCGCGACCTCGATCAGTTCCATGCCGAGCGCGTAGCTGCTGGCGTTGAGGCTCATCAACTCGGTGCCGGGCGCGACGGGCGCCATCTCGCCCGTGCCGTTGGAATTGGCGAAGGCCCGCACCGGCGATGCGCCGACGACATAGAGCGGACCGACGAGCGGTCCGCCGGCCGCCGGTGTGTTCACCGGGGTAGTGGGCGTCACGGCATTGCCCTGTCCGCCGGCAAGGGAGCTGCAAATCTGCAGCCATTGCGCGACCGGGCCGGAGCTGCCGGCGAGGCTGACGGTCACATATTGCCGCCCCTGCACCGCGAAGCTCATCGACGTGTCATGCGCGAAGTTCTGCCAAAGGCTGTCGGTGGTCCACAGCAGCACCTGCGGATAGGGGCCGACGAGGCCGCTATCGACGACAGTCGCCGTCCGCGTCGTCGGCGCGAGGCGCGAC
The DNA here is from genome assembly GCA_963823045.1 of uncultured Alphaproteobacteria bacterium. Taxonomy (GTDB): domain Bacteria; phylum Pseudomonadota; class Alphaproteobacteria; order Rhizobiales; family Kaistiaceae; genus JADLGL01. Next base: position 269,961 of record CAWGKA010000003.1, read on the forward strand.
GTCGTGAAGGTAACCGTCACCTCCTGTCCGATTGCATTCGGGCCGGGATCGATAAAGAGGTTCAGCTCCGCGACATCCGGCCGGTCGTCGGTGCAGATCGCGTAGAGCGTTGAAATCGTCCGTCTCGGGGACGCCGTAAGAGAGGACACCGATCCGCCCGCCGTTCTCATCGGTGTATTGGTCCGCGGTCCAGATCGCCTGGGCCTGAGCGGAGGCCGCGCCGATCAGGAGCGCGGCGGCGGCAATGGCGATACGGGAGACGAGACGATGCATTCGGTGAGATTGTCGGAGCGCCGCCGCGCGGTCAATCAAGCGCTGGCCGAAAGAACCGCGTTGGCCTGCTGAAATACTGGGCAGCCGGCTCAGGGCGCATCGATCGCCACGGCCTCGAATGTCTCTATTCGTCCGCTGCGGATGGTCTCCCGCTTCACCCACCAATGGATCTCGGGATCGTACCAGATCGTCATGTGCTCCTCGCCTTCGGTGATGTCGTCCCTGAAGCCGAAATGCGTGGCGGAGTCGATCTCGATGCGGGCCGTCAGCCTGTAGCCGGCCGGCACCAGCACATATTCCCAGCCGACGAAGGTCGCGGTCCAGTCGAGGGTGCCGGCGCGGATGTCGGGGACGTTCGGCTCGCAGCCGAGCGTCGCCCAAACAGGATCGGTACCCTGCGGGCAGTCGAGCATGAGGCGGCCAGTGCCGGTTGCCGTCCCGCCCGGGGCCAGCGTCCAGATGTCGTCGAGGCCACGGTAGACGAAATGCTTGCCCTCCCCGTCCTCGGTGGCTGACCGCTGCGTCATGAGAATGTGGTCGTAGGCGCCGGGCTGATCGACGATGGCGGCGTTGCCGGAAAGGGTTGTGACGGCGATGCGGGTCGTGGTGCCGTTGGTCGCGCCGAGGACCCAGCCGAAATAGCGCGCCTCGGCCGGCGTCGGCTCCGTCGGCCGCGTACCGAACCAGTTGATGACGTCGCCGACATCGGCCGCCGGCACTTCGGTTGTCGTCGCATCGAGCGGATAGACGACTTCCATGTAGCGGATGGCGAGGCCTTCCTGGGGCGCGGCGAAGACAAGCGGACCCATGTCTTGGGCTGTCGCCTCTGGCACGAGTTCGGGCAGGCGCTCGTTCGGCGCGGCGAAGTTGGGGTCGAGAAATTGCGCCAGCCGGTAGTTGCGGATCGCCTCGGTGGTATCGCCTTCGGTATCGGCAACTTCGCCGAGGCCGACATAGGCGCGCCCGTCGGTCGGCGCGTTTGCGAGCACGCCCTCGAAATCGGCGCGGGCTTCCTCGGGCTGACCTTCCTGCAGGTAGATCGCGCCGCGCTGGATCGGCAGCCAGGCGAGATCGAGCGCCAGCTGAATAGCCTGATCATAGTCGGCGAGCGCTGCTTCGTAGTCGCCGAGCTGTGCCTCGGCGAGGCCGCGGAGATAGTAGTTGTAGCCAAGCCGCGGCAGCGCATCGAGCGCGGGGTTGAGGTCCGCGAGCGCGTCTTCCGGCCGGTCGAGGAAGAGATAGACGGTGGCGCGGTCGGCGTAGGCGTTCCAATTAGACGGGTTGGCGGCGATCACGGCATCGAGGTCGGCGAGCGCAGCTTCATATTCGCCTTCGGCGGTCAGCAGTTCGCCGCGGCGGATCTCATAGCGCGCGGCCTCCGCCTCGTTTTCGGCGGCGTCGATGAGGCGCGTACAGGCGGCGATGCGATCGGCCCGCGTGAGGTCGCGGCCGATATTGCAGGCGCGTGCGTCATCGGTGCCTTGGGCAAGGGCCGGCGCGCCCAGCGCCGAGACGGCCACAGCGAACGCGGCTGCAGCAACGAATTTGGTCATTCCACCCACGTCCGCGCTCCTCCCCGATCGCGACGCGAATCTAGCACGCGCCGCATGGCGCGGTCACATCACAAGGCGAAGGGGCGAATTCGTGGCGTCGCGGGCACTGCCGATCTTCGCAGCGCCCGCGAGTGATGGCGTCAGAGATTGCCCTGACGGTTGCCGCAGACGGCCGAGTTGTTGAGGCCCGTCTGGTGGCCGCTCGTGCCGGGGTCGGTCCCGTTGCCGCCGTCCCAACTCGGATCGCCGGGATTATTGCCCTTGCCGAGATAGCCGAACGCGCCGGAGCCCGCACCGGAGCCGCACTGGGCGCCCACCTCGGTCGCCTGTTGGCGGCCCGGATTGTTGTCGTAGCGGTCGCCGCCGGGGGTCGAATTGCCCGCGGCGAAGGCCGGCAGGGTCGTCGCAGCGGTCATGGCTATGCCCGCTATGGCGGCTGCAAGTTTCCTCATTTCGCATTCCTTCCATTGAAATGCGCCGCACCCAGCGGGAGGCTACGACTCAAGCGGACCTGGCTCAAGGTTTGGGCGGAAGAACGGGCGAAAAGGCGAGAAGTGCGCCGTCAGCGCGCGGGCTGGACGCCGAGCGAATTGCAGATATTGGCGAATTGCTGCATCGCGGCGGCGCTGCCGCGCAGGCTGACATAGGTCCACGGCATCCCGGCGACAGCGATGTTCATGTTGTTGTCGAAGGCGATGGCGCGCCACAGCGGGTCGTTCTCGGCGATGCCGAGGCGGACGTAATTGCCGATGTAGTCGTTGAAGGCGACCGTGCCGAGCTGCTGAACCGTCCCCATGGAAGTCGTGGCGAAGAGGACCGTCACAAACTGGCCGACCGCGTAGGGGCCGGGGTTGATGTAGAGGCTCATATCGACGCCGCCGGGATCGGACGGCCGGCAATAGGCGTCGATCAGGCTGTCGTCGGTCTGCGGCACGCCGTAGTGCAGCAGGCCCGCCGGGCCGCCGAATTCGTCGGTCGTGCGATAGGCGGCCCATTGCGCCGTCTGGGCGTGGGCGGCGGATGCCCCGAAGATCAGGGCGGCGGCAACGGTGAGCGCGGCGAGACGTGTCATGGCAGCTACCTTAGCGTGGCCGGCGGCCGGAGGGCAATCGCGGCGCGCCGGCATTTGCGTTACTTGAACCCGTGCGTCCCGTAGCGCGACGAACAAAGGAGGCAGCCGCGATGAAAGCGATCATTGCCGACAGATATGGCGGGCCGGAGGTGATGCGGCTCGAAGAGGTGGCGAAACCCTCGCCGAAGCCGAACCAGGTGCTGGTCGAGATCCGCGCCGCGGCGCTCAATCCGGTGGACGCCTATTTCCTGCGCGGTTCAGGGCCGATGCGCCTCTACACCGGCCTCTTCCGCCCGCGCATGAAGACGCTCGGCGCCGACATTGCCGGCGTCGTCGTCGAGGTCGGTTCCGAGATCACGCGGCTCAAGCCGGGCGACGAGATCTATGGCGACATCTCGCGCGACGGCATGGGCGGCCTCGCCGCGTTCGCGGCCGTCCGCGACCGGGCGCTGGCGCTGAAGCCGAAGACGCTCTCCTTCGCCGAGGCGGCCGCCGTGCCGCTCGCCGGCGGCACCGCGCTCCAGGCGCTGCGCGATCACGGCAAGGTCAAGGAAGGCGACAAGGTTGTCGTCATCGGCGCCTCGGGCGGCGTGGGCACCTTCGCGGTGCAGATCGCCAAGGCGTTCGGCGCGGAGGTGACGGGCGTTTCCAGCGCCGGCAATCACGACCTCCTGCGCTCGCTCGGCGCCGACCATGTCGTCGATTACAAGACCGAGGATTTCACCAAGAGCGGCAAGATGTACGACGTCATCATCGACATGATCGGCAAGAACCCGCTCGGCGATCTCCGCCGCGCGCTGGCGCCGGGCGGACGCGGCGTCGCCATCGTCTTTCGGCCGGGCCTGATGTTCCGCCCCGGCGGGCCGATCAAATCGATGCTGGCGCACGCCAACGCCGCCGATCTCGACACGCTGCGCGAGATGATCGAGGCCGGCACGGTGAAGCCGGTCATCGACCGCACCTATCCCCTCGCCGAAACCCCGGCGGCCTTCGCGCATCTCGAAACCAAGCACGCCAGGGGCAAGATTGTGATCGACGTCAACCAGGGATAGACATCGCGGAGCGCAGGGCCGCTGCGTGGCGACGAGGTTGAGACACCCAATGAAAGCCATGGTTTCGGAACGTTACGGCGGGCCGGAAGTGCTCGAATTGCGCGAGGTGGCGACACCCGCTCCGGGCGAAGGCGAGGTGCTGATCAAAGTCGCGGCGACCTGCGTCAACCCGGCGGACTGGCACACCATGCGCGCCTCGCCCGCCCTTGCGCGGCTGGCGATGGGCCTCGTCCGCCCGAAGATCACCATCCTCGGCACCGACGCGGCGGGGACGGTCGAAGCGGTCGGCCCCGGCGTCACCCGCTTCAAGCCGGGCGACGAGGTCTATGCCGACCTCTATTTCGGCACGTCCAAGGGCCTCGGCGGCTTTGCCGAATATGCCGTCGCGCAGGAGGCGAAGACGGCGCGGAAGCCGAAGAACCTCTCCTTCGCGGAAGCGGCGGCGATGCCGATGGCGGGGATCACGGCGCTGCAGGGCCTCCTCCTCTTCGGCCCGATCCGGCCGGGCGCGACAGTGCTGGTCAACGGCGCATCGGGCGGCATCGGCCATCTGGCGGTGCAGATCGCCAAGGCAATGGGCGCGGAGGTGACGGGCGTCACGAGCACGAAGAATGTCGACTTCGTGCGCTCCCTCGGCGCCGATCACGTCATCGACTACACGAAGGAAGATTTCACCCGCAGCGGCAAGAGTTGGGACCTCGTCGCCGACACGATCGGCAACAAGTCCGTCGCCGATCTTCGCCGCGCCCTCGCCCCGGACGGCAAGGCGTCCGTCATCGGCTTCTCAACGCTGGGCAAGCTCATCGGCACGGGCCTGTTCGGCGGCAAGAACGTCAAGCGGCTGGCTACGCTCGGCAGCACCAAGGACCTCGACGCGCTCACCGAACTGATCGAGGCCGGCAAGCTGAAGCCATCGATCGAGCGGACCTATCCGCTCGCCGAACTCCCCGCCGCGATGCGCAGCTCGAGACCGGGCATGTCCGGGGGAAGATCGTGGTGGAGGTGGGGTAGCGAGGCCGGCACGGTGAAGCCGGTCATCGACCGCACCTATCCCCTCGCCGAAACCCCGGCGGCGTTCGCCGCATCTCGAAACGAAGCACGCCAAGGGCAAGATCGTGGTGGAGGTGGGGTAAGGCAGTGGCGGACGCCCTGACCAACGGCAGGCGGGCGTTAAATCCGAGTTGACCGGAACGCCATGGCTAGTGGCCACAGTCGACGGAAGGGTGCTATATGTTGTGTTCGCTATTGTGCGTTCTTCACGTTAGGGGACGATCTCATTGGCCGACAATTCAAAACTCCCGCCTCCCCCTCCGCCGCCGTCGTGGCATGGCGTCAAGGGCGACACGCCTAAGAAGGACGTCAAGTAATTCCCGCAATCAGCTGTGCCATCACTCCGGCCGCCAGTGCGGCCGGCCGCGGCTACCCCAGTCTCTTGGCAGCGTCAATCTTGACGCAGCTGTGAGATTGAGTCGGCGTCCATATTTGAGGATTCGACTTGGCGTTCAAGGTACTTGGCGCTGACGTGTTGAATGTCGACGTCTTCCTGAAGCGCCCAAAGCCAAAAATCCGCGCCCTCCGCAACGAGTGGTACGCTGGCCGGCGCCATTGCGAAGGCACATAATCGCTCCAGATACAGAACAACCGCCGCCGCCGCTAACCCCCACGCGGCCAGGCCCGGAATGAGCGGGGACGGGTGAGACCCGTCAAAGAGACGCCGGCCGCGGCAGTGCCAATGGCCACATAGACGCTCAGCAACGTCATCGCCTGTTGATCCACGAACAGGATCAGGTGGACAAGCGATTGCTGTCGTGAACGGGCGTCCTCAACGGCGAGCGGAATTTCTTCCTGCGTCAGCATGGGTTCCCATCAATAGCTATCCTTTGGACCACGTATACGACGCCAACCTCGGAATTCTAATCTCGTCGCCGGGCCTTTGCGCCCACGTTCGTCACTTCAGTTGTAGTCTGGCGCCAAGAAGCGGCGTGCATTGTCCGCCAAACCAAACCATTCTGGCCGGGTGGTCATATCCGGGGTAGTCGATGAGATCAGGCCAATCTGGGTGGGGCCGATGATGACGGACCGTCTCATAGTCTGTCTTCCACCACCGATTAAGCACAGTGACGCTTCGCGACGGTATCTTCTTCGTTTTCTTCTCGTTCAGAGGGAGCGCCATGAACCTGGCGTGAAGCCACTCAGTATAGTCAAGCGTTGCTTTGGTTACCTTGAGCTTCCGCCCGGATGGTTCGCTCGTGACAATTTCCCCGAGCCAAAACTCTGTTTCGCGCGTTACTAACGAGAGTTTCTGATGTTTTTGGCATCCAGGCGAGTATGAACTTGCCTTGAGATGCCGACGTATTGGACAACGCGTTTTCTTTGGCTAGCCAGCTTGCGATACAAATGTAGAGCCCTTCGCCGTAGTCGGTCCGCGCCGCCACATTTGCCTCATCCAGTGACCGATATGGTCCGAACCAGTCGACGGCGATCATCAAATGCTTGGCTGGCATGCGGCCCCCCTTTTCGGTGGACCTACCCTGACGGGCGGACGCAGTCCAGGCCCATTCTTTGGTTGTACTCGCCCGTTATGGCGGCGGAGGTTGCTGGTGCGCACGTGTCCGACGACTACCCGCCCTCACGTGGGGGCTCTTGTTCCGATGAAACAATTCGCCGAGCTTCACCGTCGCCTCGTTCGCGCGCCGCAACAAGGTCTGCTGGGAAGGATTCGCTTGGACGAAATCGAACTCTTCACACACTGTCTCGATCACACCGTGGGCAGCGAAGAAGAGACCCGTGAAGACGGGTGACGAAATGCTCTCCCAGCCAAATCCGGGCGAACTGCGTCTTGGTGGATGCCCGCAGGAGCTTTGATCCCGTCCAAAAATGAAGCACCCCGAAGTAGGTGCCATGAAGGAGTTCGGAGGCATGTCTGTACGTAGCGAACACTGCTCCCGAGAGAGAGGTTGCGGCGTTTGGGTGTCTTTCGGCTACCAAAGCAATCCGTTTGTCGATGTTGTCCTTCGTCCAATCGCGCACTTCTCTGCCTCTCCGGTCCGTGAACGCGATGACGGCTTCTCGAACTTCGGGAGGCAATTGGTCCAATGATGGCCTCTTGTCGCGACCTTGATGGCAATTGCACCGATAGACCCTTCCCGCTCGAAATCCCGATAGGTCTTCTGCATGGCATGTTGCTGAGCCAGTTTCGCTATGCCGATTCCGCCGGCCGCAATGTAAGCAATGTTGCAACTCCAGTTCGGCGGCGGACCTCGCTATCCCAAAGGCGTCTCGGATTGCCATGCTAACTTCGTCCGTAAGACGGAGAGCGGAATGGATCGACACACCAAGGCTTTGGATCATGAGTGTGATGGTCCCTAAGACAAACGCCCGTTCGTCGGAGGTCTCGTCGAGGTTTGGCTGTGCACTGATCTGATGCAGCAAGGCATCGATCATCCGCGTCTGCAGAAACAACAGTTCCGTGAATTCCGTCCGGACCCACCGCAGCTCTGATGTCAAATCGTCCTGCTCGACCTGTCCCATCACCCTCCCCTGAGCCCATCCAGCGGCAGGACCTGATCGACGTCGAAATAGCCCTTCCACGGGTCGGAGCGCTTCAGCTGCTTTAGCGCCTCCGCATAAGTCTCGATCGTCACCGGGTGGGCGCTTTTCAGTTGCTTCAAGTTGCGCCAGCTCACCGGCCAGGCGACCGGGGCGCCGGCCCGTGCCCGCGTCGAGAAGGGCGCGATCGCCGTCGCGCCGCGGCCATTGCGCAGATAGTCGATGAAGATCTGCCCCTTCCGCTTCGCCTTCGACATGACGGCGAGATAGCGGTCGGGATCGTCGGCGGCCATCATCCGCGCCATCGCCTCGGCGAAGGCCTTGATGTCGTCCCAGCCATGCTTCGGCTTCAGCGGCGCGACCACATGGAGGCCCTTGCCGCCGGTCGCCATGCGGAAGCTCTCGAGGCCGATCGATTTCAGCCGGTCGCGCATCTCCTCCGCGCCGAGCTTCACCCAGGCGAAATCGATATCCTCATCGGGGTCGAGATCGAAGACGATGCGGTCGGGCTTTTCCAGCGTCTTCTTGTGCGAGCCCCAGATGTGCAGCTCCAGCGCGCCCATCTGCACGGCGGCGACGAGGCCGCGCTCGTCCTCGATATAGAGGTAGGTGCCGCGGTCTTCCTTCTCCTGGATGTCGATGCCCTTGAACTCGGCGGGGAAGCCCTTCGAGGCGTGCTTCTGGAAGAAGCAGTCGCCCTCCTGCCCGCGCGGGCAGCGCACGAGGCTGAGCGGCCGGTTGGCGATATGCGGCAGGATGAGATCGGCGACAGCGAGCTGATAGTCGATGAGGTTGCGCTTGGTGATGTTGCGGCCGGGAAACATGACACGGTCGGGGTGGGTGACCTTCACGCCCGCGATCTCGATGGCGTTGCCGTCCTTGTCGTCGGCGATGTCGAGGATGTTGCCGCGCTTCTTCTTCGGCGGATCGTCGGGCGGATCATCCGCAGGCGGATCGGGGAGCTCGGCGACGATCTCCTTGGCCGGCTTGTCGGAGCGGAGGCCCTTGTAGCTGCCCTGGCGCACGAGGCCTTCCGACGACCAGCCGCGGAAGGCGACCTCGACGACCAGCTCGGGCCTGACGAAATGCGCCTTCTTGGCGACCGCGGCGGGAATCTCGTCGGCCGGCGCCTCCTTCACGGCGCGCTCCTTCAGCTTCGGCCATAGCGCTTCCTGGTCCTTGTCGGCGAAGCCTGAGCCGATCTTGCCGCGATAGACGAGGCGGTCGCTCTCGCGCACGGCGAGAAGCAGCGAGGCGAAGCGCCTGCCCTTCACCGGCGAAGCGTCCCAGCCGATGACGATGAATTCCTGCCGAAGCCGGTCTTGGTCTTCAGCCAGCTCTTCGACCGCGTCGACCGGTATGGCGCGTCGGCGCGCTTGGAGACGATGCCTTCGAGCTGCAGCTCCTCCGCCTTGGCGAAGAACTCGGCGCCGTGTCCGACGATGTGGTCGGAATAGAGGACCGGCCCGGCCTTGGGGCTGTCCTGCAGCAGCGTCTCCAGCGCTTCCTTGCGCTTCAGCTGCGGCTCCTTCTTGAGGTCGTTGCCGTCGAGGGAGAGGAGATCGAAGACGAAATAGACGAGGCCGCCGGAGCCCTTCGACAACGCCTCCTGCAGCGCGCCGAAATCGGAGCGGCCGTCACTGTCGAGCACGCAGATCTCGCCGTCGAGCAGCACCGCCCTGCAGGGCAGATCGGCGAGCGGCTGAACGAGGCCGGGGAAGCGGTCGGTCCAGTCGAGGCCGGTGCGGGTGTAGATCGCGACCTTGCCGCCCGCCGTCGCGGCGATGGCGCGGTAGCCGTCATATTTGATCTCGTGCAGCCAGTCGTCGCCCTTGGGTGGCGCTTCGGCCAGCGTCGCCAATTGCGGCGTCACGAATTTCGGCAGCGGCAGGCGCTCGCCGGCGCCGGACTTTCGCGGCGCGCGCTTCGGCGGCGGATCGTTGCCGCCCTCGCCGCGGATGCGCGGGCCGGCCTTCGACCATTCGACATGGCCCTCGGCGATCTCCTCCATCGTCCGCCCGGTGCGCACGGAGGTCAGCGCGCGCTCGATGATCGGCACCTTCTCGACCTTGGCGTAGTCGTCGCGCTCCTTGAAGAGGAGCCAGTTGTCGGCCTTGTCCTTCTTGCTCCGGTTCTTGATGCGGACGAGCATCCAGGCGCCCTTCAGCCGCTTGCCGAAGAGGCGGAATTTCAGCTTGCCGTCGGAGATGTCGTCGGGCTCGCCCTCCAGCGGCTCCCACGTCCCCTCGTCCCACAGCATCACCGTGCCGCCGCCATATTCGCCCTTGGGGATCGTCCCTTCGAACTCGCCATAGTCGAGCGGGTGATCCTCCGTGTGGACGGCGAGGCGCTTTTCCTCCGGGTCGAAGCTGGGCCGCGTGTCACGGCCCAGCTGGCGAGGACGCCGTCAATCTCGAGGCGGAAGTCGAAATGGAGCCTCGTCGCGTCGTGCTTCTGGATGAGGTAGCGGCGGCCGCCGCGCTTCGGCGCCGCACTCTCGCCGCTCGGCTCGGCGGTGCGGCGGAAGTCACGCTTTTCGCGATAGGTCTTGAGACGATCGGAAGCCGGCA
>CAWGKA010000004.1:0-231491 GCA_963823045.1 uncultured Alphaproteobacteria bacterium
AGGGCAGCGCTCTATCCAGCTGAGCTACGGGTGCCTGGGCGGTGCCAGCGTTTCGCCGTGATACGCGATGCCGCGATACGGGACAACATGGCGTAGGCCGCAAATCTGGATGCGGTGGCCTCGGCTGTGAAGGCCTGTGATCCCTCCGCGGCTGTTAGTTCCGCTGATACTGCCAGTCCACCCTCGGCGTGAATGGGATCGCCTCGGTGAAGGTCAGCGCATCGCCGGAGCAGACGAATGTGCGCGACCGCTGGATGACCGTCTCCGGTCCGCCTTCGGTGTCGATGCGGGAGTTTTCGCCAGCCGGGCCGAGAAGGTCGAGATTGATGTGCGCGCGGGGCGCGGGGCCGCATTCCTGGAACTGATCGCCGTCGACGGTCCAGAAGCCCTGGCTCGCCATCGCCAATGTGCCGGCGGCGGTGAACGCGCCCCGGTCGGTCTCGACGACGGCGTTGTAGTCTTCCGGCGGGCCGGGATATTCGAACGTGCCGTCGGCGTTGATCACTAGCACCGCGTCGAGATCGGGATAGTCGATATGCTCGAACACCCCGGCTGCCTCGAGCATGTGCTGGATCTGCTCGCCATAGCCGCCGGAGACGAGCTGCCAACGCCCGATGAGACATGCGGCGACAGTATCATCCACCGGCGGCGCCTCGCACCGCGAGCAGGCGCTGCGCGAAGCGTTGATCGTGGCTTGGAAACCTTCGCCTTCGACGCCGAAGGCGGCGACGCGATAACGCACGGGATCGGAGCCTGACCCCGACACCGTCTCCGGCATTTGTTGCCAGTCGCCGTCGTCGCGACTGACCTTCCAGGTCCCTTTCTCGTCGGAGTGTTCGATCGTCCAGATTCCGCAGGCCAATTCCAGCTGGAAGCGGGCGAGCACGAAGCGGGCGGCCTGGAGCGTGTGTTCCGTGCTTTCGTCCCAAACATAGATGTCGCCCGGGAATGGGTTGGACGGAATCGAACGACCGCCGGGCTGCGTGATGCGCTGATCGAGATAGTCCTGGCCAAATTGCTGGAAAGCGTCGGCCGACAGCACTCCGGCAAGCGCATCCTGCTGGCCGGCCTCTCCTCCCGAAGCCGGCATCGCGCCGATCAGATCCATCACCATCGACGGCCCATAATTCTCCGCCAGCCAGAAGAAGAAAACGACGCTCTCCTGCGCCATGCTGGTCAGCGGCGTCTCGAACGAAATCGCGTCGAAAACTCCGACATCCCCGTCGCTCGCGCCCCGCCCAGCATAGACGAAGTTGGCAAACCACTCCGCCGAGCCTTCCACCCACCAGGTGCTGGCGGAGGTGAAGGCGGCATCGCCGACGGTCGCGAACTGAACGCAATGAAAGAATTCATGCGCGGTCGTGTAGGCGGCGTCATCCGCGCCCTCATACATCGCCATCACGCACTCGCTGTCGCTGCGTCCGAGCGGCAGCGTTGCCGCCTCCGCATCGCCGGAACTTGCCAGCGCCGAGATCCAGACGGTGATTGCGGCCGTGTCACCTTGTCCGATCGTCATGAGGCTGGCGGCAGCGGCCTCGATGCCGCTGCGAATGTCGGCAGCCATCGCCGCAAGGCCCGCCGAGCGATCATCGGCCGAGCGGATGATGCGCACGTCGCGATCGCCCGCCGGCATTCCGATCGTGAAGCGCTCTTCCTCGACACAATCGAGAGCGACGCCGTCCATACGGTTGTCGACGCCGCCGAGATAACCCGCCGCGGCGCAATCCGAAAATTGAGCCGCCGAAGGGCTGGTCAGGCCGAGCAGCACAACGATGGAGAGCGCCAGCGTGCTCGCCGCCGCGATGATGGCTTTTCGGCGAAAAGGCCCGTGGGTCATGCGAAGTCCGCCCGCATCTTCCGGCACCCCAGACTGCCGCCTCGTTCTGCGCCGCGCAACCGCCCTTCCGGTCGCCTTGGCGGCTCGCCCCGAAGCGGACGAGCGGAGCGATCGGCATCAATGGGGCTGGACTTTTGACCGGGATGGACGCATGGCAGTTCCATCACGGTCGGCAAAACGCCGCCCCCACCCACAATTTCCGTGGCGATCCCGCAAGAAACGCACCGCCGGCCGGCATTGGCCCAGGGCGGCGGGCGATCTGCTACGGGCAAATGCAGGTTTGTCGTATGGCGAAGAAAATGAAGGCGTCGGCAAGCTTTGCGCTGTTCGACGTCGTTTATGAAGACGGCTCGCAGCGGTCCAACCGGCGTGTGGCGCTGGGAGAGCTGGACGGCCACAATGATCCCTTGAAGGCGGCCGAAGCGGTGCTGGCGCAGCAGGACCGCGACATCTCGCAGAAGTCGGGGACGGCGCCCGCCCGCATCAAGGCGGTCATGCGCTCGGGAAAGAAGTAGGCGCGCGGGGCGCGCTCGCCGCCGGCATTCAGCATTGAACGGCCGCCCTAATGAGGCCGGCACAACACCAGATCGGAGCCGACATGGCTTTCAAGCCGAACTATCAGCAGCAGCGCGGCGACAGGGCGCGCTCGAAGGATCAGAAACGGGAGCAACGCCAGCAGCGGCGCGAGGAACAATCGGCCCGCCGCAAGGAAACGCAAGGCGACGCCGATTCATCGGCCGTGCCGGAGGGCGCTCCGGTCTCGCCTGAGCCTACCGAGCCCGGCGCCACCTAGCACAGAACCCGAGGAAAACTGCCGACATGCAAGACCCGCCACGCAGAAGAACGCATCACCCATCAGCCCGCGAAGCCGCCGAGGCGGTGTTCAAGCCGGCAGCGCCTAAGGCCGCCGAACCGGTTCACCGGCCTGCCGCCGGAAACCCGCCGCCCCGGGAATTGGTGTCGCTGCGGATCGATCGCGACGTTCTGGAGAAGTTTCAGGAAGACGGTCCCGGCTGGCAGGATCGTATCAACGCGGCGCTCCGCCGGGCCATCGAGGGCTAGCCTGCCCGCCGCCGCGGCTGCCTAACGTTCGCCTCGCAGTCCTTGAGCGTATCGACCGCACCGCCAGCTGCCGGTTCTGTGTCGAGATCGGCCAGTTCCTTGAGCAACGCTTGGCGTCGCGCCGGGGAAATCAATGTATGATAAGGCCAGTCCACGGAGCGGGGTGGAATGTCCGAGACCTTTTTCGATCGATTTTACGCAGCGGGCGCCGACTATTACGGCCTCGAGGCGCGGCCGGAATATCATGCCTTCGTCGCCGACCTGCCGAATGCGCGGCCGCGCATTCTAGACCTTGCCTGCGGCCAGGGCCGCCATGCCATCCCCGCCGCCCGTGCCGGGGCCGAGGTGCATGCGGTCGACTATTCGCGGGTCGCAATCGAGCAGCTTGCCGCCTTTGCCGAACGGGAGGGCTTGCCGATCACGGCCGAAGTCGCCGACATCCGCCGCCTCGATCTATCGCCCGAAAGCTATGACGCGGCGATTCTGGTGAGCACGCTCAGCCATTTTGCCGAAGCCGATCTGGAACCGCTGGTCGCGATGACGCATCGCGCGTTGAAGTCCGGCGGTCGCGTCTTCGTCGAGGCATTTACCACCGATGATCCGGCCCATCGCCGCGCGCCGGACGCAAGCGAGACCGCCGACGCGTTGCATTACTTCTTTCCGCCCGGCGCATTGGTCGACCTCTTCGCGACCTTTGCCGTCAGCGAATATCGCGAATTCATTGAGGACGACCTGTCTCACGGCCCCGCGCACAAGCACGGCGTGGCGCTTCTGATCGGCGAGAAAGCCTGATCAGGCGTTCTGGTCCGCTGGCCTCGCCGGCGCCGGTTCGTCGTGAACCCACAGGATGACGGCGACGACCGCCACGGCCGCCCATAGGGCCGCAAACCACATCGCCGATTGGTAGGCGACGCCGAAGGCGCTTTCCAATGCCGGGTAGGTTGGATCGCTCGTCGGTGGCAGCACGCCGAAGCGGTCGGCCTGATCGCCCGCCTTGCCGAGGAAAATGAGGCTCGCAAAGGCCCCGAGAATGGCGACGGCGAACAGACCGCCGATGCGGCTTGCTGCATTGTTCACTCCGGAGGCTGCGCCGGACTTTCCCTCCGGCGCGGCATTCATCACGGCCGTCGTCAGCGGCGAGACGACGAGCGTCATCCCAACCGAGAACAGGGCGATGGGCACAACCACGCCGAGCCAGTAATTGGCCATGTCGATGGCAAAGCCGACGCAGGAGAGCGTGACGATACTCGTGCCGGCGAGGAGGAAACGCCGTGGTCCGAGACGGTCCGACAGGCCGCCCATGAAGCGCGAGCCGGCGCCGATGATGAGCCCGACCGCAGCGAGCGTCAGACCCATTTCCGTCGGCGACATGCCGCGCCGCACCTCGATCTCGAACGGCAGCAGGAAGAGAACTGCGGACAGGCAGCCATAAAGGAACACCGTCACGATCGCGGTGCCGGTGAACAGGCGCGAGCGGAACAGGACCGGCGGCATGATCGGATTGGCGTTGCGCGTTTCGACGAAGGCAAAGGCGATCACCGCCACGATGCCGACGATGATCGCCGCATAGATCGCGCCGCCGACATCCGTGCCCTCCGAAAACGCTGAGAGGCCATAGGCGAGGGCGCCGAAGCCGCCGATGGCGAGGATCGAGCCGATCCAGTCGATGGAACCGGTTGCGCTCGGATCCTTGCTTTCCGGGACTGCCTTGAGCGTCATCCAGATCGCCAGCGCTGCCAGCGGGACGTTGATCCAGAACACCGCTCGCCAGTCGAGGAGATCGATGAGGAAGCCGCCGATCGGCGGCCCGAGCGCCGTGGTCGCGGCCGAGGCCGCGGCCCAGGTACCGATCGCCCTGCCGCGCACTTCGCGTGGGAAGCAGACCGTGATGATGGCGAGGCTCTGCGGCACGAGGAGCGCCGCGCCGATGCCCTGGAGCACGCGCGCGCCGATCAGCACTCCGCTGCTCGGTGCGAGGGCGCAAATGACCGAAGACGCCATGAAGAGGGTGATGCCGATCAGGAAGATGCGGCGACGGCCGTAGCGATCGCCAAGCCCGCCGGCGACCAGAATGAGGGCCCCAAGCATGAGCATGTAGGCGTTGAGAACCCACTGCACCGACTGGAAGTCGGCATCCATTCCCTCCTGGATCGAGGGCAGGGCGACATTGACCACCGTGCTGTCGATGAAGGCGAGGGAGGAGGCAAGGATCGTCGCGCCAAGGACGAATCGGCGGAGGCGGACGCCCGGATCAGCGACTGCGGTGGCTTCGGCCATCACTTCGCCCGCGGTTTGAATGCAGGCGCTTCGCAGCCTGTAATCGAGACTTGCCGTCGCATCGCCGCCCCCCGTCTGCGAAAGCGGCTAGGGTAGGGCAAGCAGCCTGATTGGCAAGCGCGGCGCCTCAGGCCAGAATGCGGGGCATGTGGACAAAGCCCGCCTTTATCGTCGCCAGCCTGTTCGCAGCCGCTGTGTTTGTGGCGGAACCCGCGACCGCCGCCACCTACGGCCTCAATATCGGTATCAACGACTATATCGGCCGCTCCAACGACCTCCACGGCGCGGTCAATGACGCCGAGGATATTGCCAACGCCTTGCAGGAATCGGGCGCGGTGGAGGTCATCCTGCTCACCGACAACGATGCGACCAAGGCCGCCATCACGGCCGCTTGGCTTCATCTCGTCGATATCGCCATGCCGGGCGATACGATCGTCTTTTCCTATGCCGGCCATGGCGCGCAGGAGCCCGAGCCACCCGGCCGCCATGGCGAGCCAGACGGTCTCAACGAGGCTTTCATCCTCGGCGGCTATCAGTCGATCGGCGACGCCTCGTCGGAGCGGATCGTCGACGATGAGATATTCGCCTGGTTGCAGATGGCCGAGGACAAAGGCGTTGAGGTCATCTTCGTCGCCGATTCCTGCTTCTCCGGCACGATGTATCGCGACATCGCCGGCCCGCCGCTGACCTACCGGACGGCCGAGTTCGCGCCGCCAGACGATCCCTATTCGGTGGCGTTGCCGGACCAGCAATTCGCCACCATCGAGGAGACCGACTTCCAGCACGTGACCTTCATTGGTGCGACGCAGGAGGACAAGCTCGATCCGGAGCTTACGATCGACGGCGTGCCGCGCGGCGCATTGAGCTGGGCCTTCGCCCGCGCGCTGGAAGGAGCCGCCGACACGGACGGCGACATGGCGCTGACGCAGCACGAACTGCTCGCCTATCTCGTCCCCGCCGTCGAGGTGAAGGCGCAGAACCAACAGACGCCCTCGATCCTGCCGCTTTCGCCAGTCGCCAAGCCGCTCATCCATCTCGGCCGCACGGGGCAAGCGGCTGCGGTCGTGGCGCCCGAGACTCTGCTTCGCGTCGCCATTCGCGGCGACGGCACCATCCCCGAAATGGCAGGCGTTGTCCTCATCGACAACGAGGCTGCGGCCGACCTGATTTGGAACCCTGCCGCCGGCTGGGTCGAACATCGCGTCGGCGGTCGCGTTGCCGAGGATATCGGTCCTGGCGAAATCGGCGGCGTCCTCGCCAAATGGGCAGCGCTTTCCTTCATCGACGATCTCGCGACGCGCCAGCCCTTCGACATGAGCCTCGTCGGCGGCAACCAGACCCGTGTCCCCGGCGACGTCATCACCATTATGATGAGCGGCAGCACGCATCGCTACCTGACGCTCTTCAACCTGCCTCCCAATGGCCGCGTCGAATTGCTGTTCCCGCTGAATGCGGCGGAGGCCGCGGAAGACTGGACCAACCGCCAGACCGAGCAATTGCGCCTCCGCGTCGACCGGCCACCCTATGGCGCCGAGCATCTCGTTGCCATCCTGACCGACGAGCCGCCGCTGGCCCTTCAGGCGGCGCTGCAGCAGATGGAAGATCATGACGATCCGAGTGGTCTTGCCGCGGTGTTGACGAGCCTTCTCGCAGGCCAGAACGTTCAGGCGGGCGTGCTCGGTATCTACACGGCGGCGAACTAGTCGAGCCGGCGGGCGCGCCTCTCCACCTTGACGCGGGTCGCGATGCCTTCGAGCAGCAGGTTGATGCCGAAGTCGAACAGGCCGCTGTCGTTTGTCGGGCCGTCTTGCTGCGCAGCCAGTGAGAGATTTGGAAACGTGCCAGCCGGCAGGGACGCAAAAAAGGCGTTCATCGATTGCGTCAGCTTGGCCGGAGGTTGATCCTGCTTGGCGGCCATGGCCGCGATCCGGCTTTCATCCGCGGCGTATTCCACCACCAGATTGTTGAAGTGATAGGAGACTCGCAGCGCGTCTCGTGGCGTGCATCCGGCGGCCCGGAAGAGGCCGATCATAAGCTCGATCTTGCGCAGGCGGTTGGGACCGGCCGGCGGCGCCTCGGCCAACAGCCGCGCGCCGTCTCGGATGGCGAGAAGCGCGTCGCGGTAGTCGCGTGCTCCGGCGAGCGCCCTTTCGCGCCAGGGCAAGTCGGGGTCGGGATCGGGAATGCGGCCGGTCAAAGTGTCGGCCATGTGAATGAGGAGTTCGCGCTTGTCGCGGATATGGCGGTAGAGCGAGGCCGCCTTCACGCCGAGCCGGGCCGCGAGGAGGCGCATCGTCAGCGCGTCGAGCCCGACCTCGTTGAGGAGGTCGAGGGCGGCACCGACGATCTGCTCGCGGTCGAGCGTGCGGCGCCTTTTCGGCCGGCCTTCCTCAAAGGGAATGAAGCTCATCGGGTTCGTTCGGTCTCACTCAAGAGTTGACATCGCTAACGGCGTTCGCGTAAGTGATCGCCGTTTACATAGTGCGAACGGCGTTATTTGTCCATGGCTGCCATCATCGAAACGCGCGACTTGCGCATGACTTTCAAAGCCCGAACCGGCCCGGTCGAGGCGGTGAAGGGCGTCGACCTCGACGTCAATGAGGGTGAAAGCTTCGGCTTCCTTGGGCCGAACGGCGCCGGCAAGACGACGACGCTCAGGATATTCGCGACCCTTATTCGCCCGACCAGCGGCAGGGTGACGATCGCCGGAGCCGATCTCCTCGCCGAACCGGCGAAGGTTCGCGAACGCATCGGCTATGTCGGCCAGGGCCACGGCTCGGACTCGCAGATGAGCGGCCGCGGCGAACTCTACTATCAGGGCCGCTTCTTCGGCCTCACTCGCGACGAGGCAAAGGCGCGCGCCGACGAACTCCTCGCCGCCTTCGAACTGTCCGACGCCGCCGACCGCAAAAGCTCGACCTATTCCGGCGGCATGCGCCGGCGGCTGGACGTCGCGATGGGCATGGTCCACGGCCCGAAGCTGCTTTTTCTCGACGAACCGACCACCGGCCTCGATCCGCAGGCACGAGCGCGCATGTGGGACGAGGTGAAGAAGCTCCGGGACTCCGGCACCACGGTCTTTCTCACCACGCACTATCTCGATGAAGCCGACGCCCTCTGTGATCGCGTCGCCATTATCGATCATGGCGAGATTGTCGCCCTCGGCACGCCGGACGAGCTGAAGCGGCGCATCGGCGGCGACGTCATCACCTTGCAGGTCGCCGATGATCTGCGTGACAGGGCGCTTTCGCTGATCGAGGGCGAAGCCGACGTGCGCAAGTCGATGATCGAGGACGGCACGCATTCGGCTCTATGTCGAGAATGGCGACACCGCCGTGCCGAAGCTCCTTCGCTTGCTCGACGAGGCCGACATTTCCGTTCAGGCGATCAGCCTCCACCGGCCGAGCCTCAACGATGTCTTCCTGCAGCAGACCGGCCGGTCGCTCCGCGACGAAGCCAACTGAGGGCGGCTCCATGAACATGCTCCGCGACACCCTGTTGATCTACCGGCGTGCGTTCGGGATCAGCGTCCGCAATCCGCTCTGGCTGATCATCGGGCTGCTGCAGCCGGTCATCTATCTCTTGCTCTTCGCGCCGCTGCTGAAGGGCTTCGCCGGCATGCCGGGCTTCGGCGGCGGCAACGCCTACAATGTGTTCGTGCCGGGCCTGCTGGTGCTGAACGCCATGTTCGGTTCGCTCTTCGTCGGCTTCGCGCTGCTGCAGGAGCTGCAGGAGGGCGTCGTCGAACGTATGCGCGTGACGCCGATGAGCCGCCTCGCGATGATGCTCGGGCGCGTGATGCTCGTCGTCACCGTCTTCGTCGTCCAGGGCCTGATCCTGTTCACGCTGGCGATCCCGTTCGGCCTGGAGCCGAATGTCGGCGGAACCATCCTCGCCTTCGGCATCCTCGTCCTGATCGGGCTGGCCCTCGCGCCGCTCTCCTATACGATCGCCCTGGCGGTGAAGAAGCAGGAGATCTTCGCCGGCTTCATCAACATGTTCGCCCTGCCGCTGATGCTGCTGTCGGGCATCTTGCTGCCGATCGTCGCGCCGATCGCGCCGAACTGGCTCATCTCGATCGCTAAGATCAATCCGTTTTATCACGCGGTCCTGGCCGTTCGGGCCTTGTTCGTCGGCGACTTCGGCAACTCCGAAATCCTCATCGGCGCGGGTCTTGTTGCCGGCCTCGCCGTGGTCCTGATGGCGCTCGGCGCCCGCGCCTTCTCCAGAGCCGTCGCCTAGCCTCAGCGCGGCACGAAGCGCGCCCCGAAAGTGATCGCGAACCCGGCGATCCCGATCAGCGACAGGGCAACCGGCAGGCTGACGCCATGCGCTATCCAGCCGATGATCGGCGGCCAGGTGAGGAAGCCGGCATAGCCGAGCGTCGCCACCGCAGGAAGGCCGCCGCTGCCGGCGGGGAAACGCGCCGCCGTGCTGAAGATGATCGGAAACACATTGGCGGCGCCGGCGCCGATTAGGCCGAAACCAATCGCCGATACGATCGGCCAGGGCGCGGCAAGCGCCACGGCGCAGCCGATGGCGACGATGAGACCGCCCGCGAGCAGGGTCCGGTCGCGGCCGAAGCGCGTGACAAGCGCGTCACCCACCAGACGCATCACGGCCATGGCGCCGGCGAAAGCTGCGAAGCCAGAGGCGGCGACGGCCGGTTCCGCGCCCTTGTCAGCAGCAAGATATAACGCACTCCAATCGCCAACCGCACCTTCGAGGCCGATGGACAGGAAGGCGATGATCCCGAGGCCGAGAAGTGGCCCCTTGGGCAGGACGAGCCTGAACGCCCGGCCCTCGATGCGGTCTGCCGGCAGATACCAGGCCCGCACGGCGAGCGCGGCGACGGCAAGGAGGACGAGCACGCCCGTGGCGCCCCAGCCGGCAATGAGGTCGAGGCTGAGGAGCAGCGCACCCACACCGGCGCCGACAAGGCCGCCGATGCTGTAGAGCGCGTGAAACGCCGACATCGACGGTTTGCCGCGCGCCGTCTCGACCCGCGCCGCCTCGGTGTTCATGGCGACGTCGAGCGCGCCGGCGGCGGCGCCTTGGACGAAGACGGCGATGAACAGAAGCCAGAGCTGCGGCGACAGAAGGGTGAGCGCCACCGCGACCGGTGAGGCCACCGACGTAACCACCGTCATCTTCCGCGCGCCGAAACGGCCGATCGCCCATGCCGTGGCCGGCATCGCCAGGAATGCCCCGGCGGCGAGCGTGAGCAGCACCATCCCGAGCACCGCCTCGTCGATGGCGAAGCGCGCGCGAATGACCGGAATATAGACCGCCCAGACGCCGCTGGCGGCGCCAAGCACGAAGAAGACGACGAAGACGGCGCTTCGTGCGCGCGGCACTGACACGGGCGAGAGGTTGTGCTGACGACGCTCAGGGCAGGTCCGTCACAGGACAGAACGCGTTTGGACTCCGCCTCTTATCAGAGCCGCGCGTCCCCGCGCCCACTACATCGCGCGCAGGCGCTCCAGAAGCTCGGGCGTCGGCACGCCGTCGGCCGGCAGGCCAAGCTGCTGCTGCACCGCCGTCACCGCCGCCCTCGTGCGGGCACCGATGACACCGTCGACACCGCCGACATCATAGCCGAGCTGCGTCAGGATCGTTTGCAGTTCGACGATTTCCGGTGACGTGAGGCCCGTGCCGGCGCTGCCCGCCAGCGCGGCGAGGAAGGGCACGGTCGGGTAGCCGTCGGCCGGCAGGCCCATGCGCAGCTGCATGTCGCGCACGGCGTCCCGCGTCTGTGCGCCGATGACGCCGTCTATGCCGCCGACATCGTAGCCGGCCTGCGTCAGGATCGTCTGCAACTGGCGGATCTGGCCGACGCTGAGGCTCTGGATATTGCCGCCGCGGCTCACCTGCGGCGCGCCCTGCAGACGCGTCGCGAGATAGCCGGCGGTCAGCGAGTTCACCAGTGACTGGTTCCATTGGAAGAAGACCAGCATGTTTGGATAGGCGATGAAGGCCGGACCGTCCTTGCCCATCGGCAGGATGAGCGATGCCTGAACCTGGTCTGACGGCAGCGCTGAGCCGTCGCGGCGGACGACGCCCCAGGCGGCCCATTGCGACCGCGGCAGCTGTCGATAGACGCCCGTCTGTTCCCACGGGAGGTCGCGCGTGAGCCGCACTTCCTCGAGCCAGGGCTGGCCCGCCTGCCAGCCATATTCGCGCAGGAGATTGGCCGTCGAGGCGAGCACATCCGGGACGCTGTGGATGAGGTCGACGCGGCCGTCGCCATCATAGTCGACCCCGGCATTGAGATATTCGCTTGCCCGGAACTGCGTCTGGCCGAGTTCGCCTGCCCAGGCGCCGATCATCTGCGCCGGCGTCAGGTCGCCGCGGTCGATCAGCAGCAGTGCGTCGAGGAGTTGCGGCGTGAACTCCTCGCCGCGGCGGCAATCAAAGGCGAGCGTCGCCAGCGACCGCAGCACCGGGAAGTCGCCGGTGCCCGCGCCGAAATCGCTCTCCATCGCCCACAGCGCAACGATGACCGGGCCGGGAACGCCGAACTGCTGCTCGATCTGCGCGAACAGCGAGGCATATTGGTTCAGCAGTTGCCCACCCATCTGGATGCGGTAGGCGGCGACGACGCGGTCGGAGAATTCAAGGAAGCTCTGCGAAAAGACGGTCTGCGACCGATCGCGATTGATGATCGTCTGGTCGTAGGTGACCCCGTTCAACGCGGCGATTGCATTGTTGGAAACACCCGCAGCCCGCGCCTCGGCCTTGAAGCTGTCGAGCCAGGCGGGAAAGGCGGAAGGGTTGTTCTGGCAGAACTGCGCCATGCTCGGCGTAGCCACCAGAAGGCCGCCAAGGATAGCCGCGACGGCGGCGAACCTGGCGCGAATCGATCCGATCTTCATTCGGGAAGAGTGGCATCGATCACGGCAAGGGCAACCCCTTTCGGCGGCGGCCGCGTTGTCATAAGGCCGCGAGTCCCATAGCTTGGCGCGCAAAGCGAGGGTGGGAACAAATCGCGGCATGAGTGACCAATCGACCGCGGCCGAGGCGCCGGCGCCGGTAGCGAGCGACAGGGGTGGCCTGTCCATCGGCCTCTTCATCATCTTCGCCATGATGCTTTGGCTGGCTGTGGTCAGCGTCAGCTACGCCGTCACCATGATCGGCTTCCTCGGCGATGGCGGCTATTTCCTGTCCTACGGCTCGCTGTGCGGGACGGTGCCGACCGTCGCCAGCATCGACCAGTTCGTGCCGTTCTTCCTGGCGGCGATGTGGGGCGTTGCGATCTATCTCGGCTTCGCCAAGAGCCCGCGCTTCTACCGCTACAGCTTCATCGCAACGCTAGTGTCGATCATTTATGGCGCCATCGACATCGTCACGGGGCCGTTCACCTTTCGCGTTGGTCCCGCCAGTTTCGACCCGACCAGCGTCACCTGCGGCCGCTGGCCGCGCGACATCACCCAACTGCCGGATCTCAGCCGTGCTGCAGATCGACTGGCTGGGCCTGCCGATCAGCGCCTTCGGTCTGTCGATGGTCCTGATCGGGCTGACGATCCTCGTCTATCTCAGGATCTCGCGGCGGGTGTCGCGGCGGTTCGGACGGCCGATCGCGCGCAGCACCTGAGGGCGCCGCGATCAAATCGGAAGGATCGGAAAGATCTGGCTAGATCGCGCGGACGCGAGCGGTCAGGCGCGAAACCTTGCGCGAAGCGGTGTTCTTGTGGAACACGCCCTTGCCGGCCGCACGCATGATCTCCGACTCCGCCGCCACCAGCGACTTCGCTGCGACGTCCTTGTCGCCGGCAGCGATGGCCTCTTCGACCTTGCGGACGAAGGTGTGGACGCGGCTCTTGCGCTGCCGATTGGTGTCGGTGCGGCGGGCGATCTTGCGCGCTGCTTTGCGCGCTGAGGAGGTATTGGCCATTCGTGGCCCTTATCATGTTGCGATTAGAAACGGCGGCTCAGAGCCGCCGCGTTGGCCGTGCTTATAGTCGGGCGGTCCGCGCCCGTCAACGCAGCCCGGTGTTCAGTATTCGATGATATCGTCGCGCTCCATGTCGATGGTCAGGGCCACCGCATCGCCGACCGCCGGCAAAGTGCCCTCAAGGCTGACGAACTCAAGGCGGAGCTGCCCGTTTTCCGCGGCCGCTCCAGTGATTTCGACGACCCCGATCAGCCCTTTGCTCTCGTCGATCAATGAGGCGTTTGGCGGACTCGCGACAAAATCGCCGCCTTCCCCCCACAGACGGGCGACCTCTGTCTCCAGGTCGAGCAGTGCTGTGCGGCGCTCCGGCCGATCGGTGAACGCAACGATCCTGGGCGCTACAGCAAGGGTCATCATGCCCGCCTCGATCGCGGTTACCTCGCCTTGCATGACCAACAGCCAGGACGTTGAAGGTCCTGCCGTGTCCTGCGCCCGCGCCGGCAGCAGCAAAGCCACCATCACGAATCCGGCCATCAGGCCGATCACCTGCCGCATCCGCCGCTCCTCTATTTCTGGCACTTCGGGCAATAATAGGTCGACCGGCCGTTTTGGACTATCCGCTTGACGAACCCGCCACAACGCGGCCGGAGGCAGGGCTCGCCCTCGCGGTCGTAGACCTTGAAATGGTGCTGGAATTCGCCGAGCGAGCCGTCGGTGAGAACGTGGTTGCGCAGGCTCGACCCGCCTGAGGCGAGCGCATCCTTGAGGACGTCTCTGATGGCGTCGGGGAGGCGTTTGCACGCGGCCGTCGGCCGGCCCTTGCTGTCGGCGAGGGTTCCGGCATCCCGCTTCGGCGAAATGCGCGCCCGCCACAGCGCCTCGCAGACATAGATATTGCCGAGCCCGGCGATAAGCCCTTGATCCATCAGGGCGGCTTTGATCGAGGTCGCCTTGCCTTCCAACCGTTTCGCCAGCCAGGCTGGCGTGAGTTCGGAGCCCAGCGGCTCAATGCCGAGCTTGTCGAAGGGCGGCGCCGAGGCGAGCGCCGAGGTCGTGATGAGGTCCATCGAGCCGAAGCGGCGCGGGTCATTGTAGATCACGCGGTCGCCGGCCTTGAGATCGAAGATGACGTGGTCGTGCTTGGGGTCGACCTGGAGCGGCGGCTGTTTCTTGCCCGCCGTCTCGATGCGGAACGAGCCGGACATGCCGAGATGCATGACGAGGCTTTCGCCGCTGTCGAGATCGGCGACGAGATATTTCGCCCGCCGCCCGAGGGTTTCGATGTGCCGGCCGGCCAGCCTTTCGGCGAAATCCGGCGGGAAGGGGCGCCTGAGATCGCCTCGTTTCAGAGTCACCCGGCGGATCGTCGCCCCGTCCATGACCTTGGCGAGGCCTTTGCGCACCGTCTCGACTTCCGGCAATTCCGGCATTTCGCTTGAATTCCTGGCGGTTGGCGCTGGCCTGCCGCCTCCTTTATGGTGCGGCGAGGCGCAACAACCCTTCGGCAATAGCAGTTATTGTAAAATAGGTTGGAGGCAACGGCCCATCCGGGCCGGCCCCGACGACGGTTCAGCAATGAGCACGACGCCAAAGTCAGAGACGAAGCCGCGCGCATCCTTCGGCTTCCGTGAAGTCGACCTTGCCGAGAAGCAGGGCATGGTCGACGACGTCTTCAATTCCGTCGCCGAGCGCTATGACCTGATGAACGACCTCATGTCGGGCGGCCTGCATCGGCTGTGGAAGAGCGACCTTGTCGACTTGGCTGGGCGCGCCGCAGGCTTCGCTGAAGCCGTTCCGCGTTCTCGATGTTGCAGGCGGAACCGGCGACATCGCTTTCCGCATCGCCGAGCGTTCACGCAGCGCCGCGATAACCGTCCTCGATATCAACGGCTCGATGCTCGCCGTTGGCCGCCGCCGCGCCGAGGAGAAGCACCTCGGCCGTCGGGTCGGCTTCGTCGAGGGCAACGCCGAGGCCCTGCCGCTACCGGACAGGCACTACGACGCCGTCACCATCGCGTTTGGCATTCGCAACGTGCCGCGCATCGATGCGGCCCTCGCCGAGGCCTACCGCGTTCTGCGCCCGGGCGGCCGGCTGCTCGTCCTCGAATTCTCCCATGTCGACGTCGCCGGCCTGGAAGAGGTCTACGACTTCTATTCCTTCAACGTCATCCCGCGGCTCGGCGAACTCGTTGCCGGCGACGATGAGGCCTATCGCTATCTCGTCGAATCGATCCGGCGCTTCCCGTCGCAGGAACTCTTCGCCGACATGATCCGCGGCGCCGGCTTCGCGCGCGTCAGCTATCGCAATCTCTCCGGCGGCATCGCCGCCATCCATTCCGGATGGAGGCTGTAGCGATGGGCGTCATGTCCTTCTTCCGCCTCAGCCGAGCCGGCTTCGTGCTCGCGCGCGAAGGCGCCTTCGGCCTGGTCGATCCCGAGCCGCTGCCGTTTCTGCCGCGGACCGTGGTCAAGATCGGCCGCCGCCTCGAACGCCGCCGTGCCGCCGGGCGCGACAAGGCCGAGCGCCTCACCGCCGCGCTCAATCGCCTCGGCCCGTCATGGATCAAGCTTGGCCAGTTTCTGGCGACGCGGCCTGACCTTGTCGGCGGCTGAGATCGCCGCCGGGCTCGGCAGTCTCCGCGACCAGATCGCGCCGTTTCCGCGCGCCGAGGCCGTCACCATCGTCGAACAGGCCTTCAAGGCGCCGATGGGCGAACTGTTCCTCGATTTCTCCGACCCGGTCGCCGCTGCCTCGATCGCCCAGGTCCATCGCGCCCGAATCCTGGTCGATGGCGTCGAAGAGGACATGGCCGTGAAGGTGTTGCGCCCGGGCGTTCGCCGCCGGTTCCAGCGCGACCTTCGCACCTTCTATTTCGGTGCTCGCATGATCGAACGCATCGATCGCGCCTCGCGCCGCCTCCGCCCGGTTGCGGTGGTGGAAACGCTGGCGCGCTCCGTGACGCTGGAAATGGACCTTCGCCTCGAGGCGGCCGCGCTCACGGAAATCGGCGACTCGATGGCCGATGAAGTTGGCTTCCGCGTGCCGCATGTCGACTGGCAGCACACCGCACGCGATGTTCTGACGCTCGAATGGATCGACGGCATCAAGCTGTCCCATGTCGAGGAACTGAAAGCGGCCGGCCACGATTTGCCGCTCCTCGCCCAACGGCTGATGCAGGTGTTCCTGCGCCAGGCCATCCGCGACGGCTTCTTCCACGCCGATCTGCATCAGGGCAATCTCTTCGTCGAGCAGGACGGCACCATCGTCGCCGTCGATTTCGGCATCATGGGCCGGCTGACAAAGGCCGAGCGCCGCTTCCTCGCCGAGATCCTCTACGGGTTCCTCAAGCGCGACTATTACCGCATCGCCGAGGTCCATCGCGAGGCCGGCTATGTGCCCGCCCGCCACAGCACCGCCGACTTCGCCCAGGCGCTTCGCGCCATCGGCGAGCCGATCCATCGCGTCTCCGCCAAGGACATCTCGATGGCGCGTCTTCTGACGCAGCTCTTCGAGGTCACCGAGATGTTCGACATGGAGACGCGGCCGGAGCTCTTGCTGCTGCAGAAGACGATGATGGTCGTCGAGGGCGTCTGCCGCTCGCTCGATCCGGATTTCGACATGTGGTCGGCGTCCGAGCCGGTCCTCGTCGAATGGGCCAGCCGCAACATGGGCCCTGTCGGCATGATGGAGGACGCGGTTGAGAGCATCGGTTCGCTCGGCAGGCTGATCACGCGCCTGCCGGAACTTGGCGAACGCGCCGAGCAATTGTCGCGCGAACTCGCCGTGATGAGCAGGAAGGGCGTGCGCGTCGATCCTGATTCACTCGTCGCCGCCGGCCTCGGCCAGCCGAGCTCCGGGGCCTGGAGCCGTGCCGCCCTCTGGATCATCGCCGCCGCTCTGGTGGTGGTCGCCTTGGTGCAACTGAGCTAGAACGCCGCCATGCTCGAAGGCAAACGCATCCTTCTGGTCATCTCGGGCGGCATCGCCGCCTACAAGTCGCTCGACCTCATCCGGCGCCTCCGCGAACGCGGCGCGACGGTGCGCGTCGTCATGACCGAGGCTGCGAAGGCCTTCGTCACGCCGTTGTCGGTCGGCGCGCTCATCGGCGAAGACCCGTTCACTGATCTCTTCGATCGCGCCCGCGAGCACGATATCGGCCATATCCGCCTTGCCCGCGAAGCCGACCTCGTCATCATCGCCCCGGCGACGGCCGATCTTCTGGCGCGCATGGCGCATGGGCTCGCCTCCGATCTCGCCACGACGGTGCTGCTTGCGACCGACAAGCCGGTTCTCGCCGCGCCGGCGATGAACCCGGCAATGTGGATGCATCCGGCCACACAGCGCAATGTCGAGACGCTGAGGCGTGACGGCATCGGCTTCGTGGGACCCGGCGCGCGGCGAAATGGCCGAGGCCGGTGAGGCCGGTGTCGGCCGCATGTCCGAGCCGCTCGATATCGTCGCCGCCGCAGAACGCATCCTTGGCGGCAAGGTCGAGGCCGGTCCGCTGGCGGGGCAGCATGTCCTCGTCACCGCCGGGCCGACGCATGAGCCGCTTGATCCGGTGCGCTATCTCGCCAACCGGTCCTCAGGCCGTCAGGGCTTCGCGATCGCGGAGGCGGCCGCCGCCGCAGGCGCCGAGGTGACGCTGGTTTCCGGCCCGGTCGAACTTGCCGACCCGGCCGGCGTCGAAGTCGTGCGCGTCGAAACGGCAGCCGAAATGCAGGCGGCCGTCGCAGATGCCTTGCCGGTCGACATTGCCATCATGGCCGCTGCGGTCGGCGACTGGCGTCCAGCCGCCGCCGGCGAGTCGAAGATGAAGAAGCACGGCGATGCCGAACTGCATCTCGATCTCGTCGCCAACCCGGACATCCTCGCCTTCGTCGCGCAGCATCCGGCCAAGCGACCGCGCCTCGTCGTCGGTTTCGCCGCCGAGACCGATGCCGTCGCCGAGAATGCGCGCGCCAAGCTCCGCGCCAAGGGCTGCGATTGGATCGTCGCCAACGACGTCTCGCGCGGCACCGGCATCATGGGCGGCACGCACAACACGGTGAAGCTCATCGCGGCTGGCGGCATCGAAGAATGGCCGTCGATGCCGAAGACGGAAGTCGCTGCGCGGCTGATCGAGCGCGTCGCCGTAAGTCCTATCCTGAAGAAGGCGGCGGAATGAACCGGCCGCAGCTGCGCGTGGCCCGACTCGATAGCGCGGCCGACCTGCCGCTGCCGTCCTATCGCAGCGCCGGCGCCGCCGGCCTCGACCTTCACGCCGCCGTTGCGGCCGATGAGCCGATGGTTGTGAAGCCGGGTGACCGCGCCCTTGTGCCGACCGGCCTGATCGTCGCCATTCCCGAGGGTCACGAAGGCCAGGTGCGGCCCCGTTCCGGACTTGCGCTGAACCACGGCCTCACCGTCCTCAACGCGCCTGGCACGATCGATTCCGATTATCGCGGCGAGCTGAAGGTACTTCTCATCAATCACGGCAGCGAGCCGGTCATCGTCAGCCGCGGCATGCGTGTCGCCCAGCTCATTGTCAGCCCCTTTGCCCATGCGGAGATCGTCGAAGTGACGGCAAGTCACGAACTCGGCGATACTGAGCGTGGAGGCGGTGGTTTCGGTTCGACGGGTTCGGGCTGACGCGGCGGACCGAAGGCGCTAGGTTCAGGCGAAGACAAACAGAGGAAATGGATCGATGACGGTGGGCAGAGGCAAAATCTACGATTCCATCACCGAGACGATCGGCAACACGCCGCTGGTGCGGCTGAAGCGGATCGCCGCGCAGCATGACGTCGGCGCCAACCTCATCGCCAAGCTGGAGTTCTTCAACCCACTGTCGAGCGTCAAGGATCGCATCGGCGTCGCCATGATCGATACGCTCGAGGCGGAAGGAAAGATCACCCCCGGCAAGTCGACCCTGATCGAGCCGACCTCGGGCAACACCGGCATTGCGCTTGCCTTCGTCGCCGCCGCACGCGGCTACCGGCTCATTCTTGTGATGCCCGAGACGATGTCGATGGAGCGTCGCAAGATGCTCCTCCTTCTCGGCGCCGAATTGGAGTTGACCGAGGGCGCGGCTGGAATGCGCGGCGCCGTCGCCCGAGCCGAGGAAATGCACAAGCAGATCGAAGGGTCGGTCATCCCGCAGCAGTTCGCCAATCCGGCGAATCCGGAAATCCATCGCAAGACGACGGCCGAAGAAATCTGGAACGACACCGGCGGGGCAGTCGATGCCCTCATTTCCGGCGTCGGCACCGGCGGCACCATCACGGGCGTCGGCCAGGTCTTGAAGGCGCGCAAGCCGGGCGTCCGGATTATCGCCGTCGAACCGGCTTCAAGCCCCATCCTTTCCGGCGGTCAGCCCGGCCCGCATAAGATCCAGGGCATCGGCGCCGGCTTCATCCCGGATATCCTCGACACCAGCGTCTATGACGAGGTCGTCACCGTCACCAACGAGGAGGCCGTCGGCCTCGCCCGCCTATGCGCACGGGTCGAGGGCATTCCCGTTGGCATCTCCTCGGGCGCGGCGATCTCCGCGGCGATCGAGGTCGGCAAGCGGCCGGAGATGGCGGGTAAGAACATTGTCATCATCATCCCGTCCTTCGCGGAACGCTATCTGTCGACGATTCTGTTCGAAGGCCTCTAGCCGCTACTTTCGCGACGTCAGGCTGAACCAGTTGCCGAACGGGTCCTGCATGATCGCCTCCACGGCGTAGAACTCGTCCTTGGGCGGCGAAGTGAACACGACGCCCTTTGCCGACAGCTCGTCATAGGTCCGTTGGCAGTCGTCGGTTGCGAGGACGCCGGCGCCGAAGACGCCGCGGCGCTGCATGCTGCGGATCGTCTCCTTATCCTCGGCTGTCAGCCGAGGATCATTGTCGAGCTTCATCAGGATGAGCGAGAAGTCCTGGCCTTTTGGGCTGACCGTCAGCCAGCGGAATCCATTCGGCATTCCCTGGTCGGCGGTCACTTCCATGCCGAGCTTGCCGACATAGAAGTCGAGGGCTTCGTCCTGATCGTCGACATAGACGGAGCCGTGGGTGATCTTCTGGATCAACGCGATGTCCTTTCCGGGTATGAACGTCGCTCGAAGGCTAACGCCCGGCGCCCGGGCGCGCTTCTTCGATCTTGCTATCCGCCGGGCCAGGCGGTGCGCAGGAAACAGCTTGGGATGTAGGTGAAGCGCCAGGGCGCGTTGACGCCGAACACCCTCTGTACATCGCGCCGAAAGGCGGATGGCGACATGCCGTGCGCGGTGTGAAAACTAGCAGAAAACGAGCCGAGGCTCGCATAGCCCGCCTCGAAGCATGCGTCGGTGACGGAAACTTTCCCCGAGGCCAGGAGTTCTCGAGCCCGTTCCATTCTCAGCCGGGAGAGAAAGGCATGGGGCGTTTCGCCGAAAGCGGACGCGAATTGGCGGTGGAAATGCCAAGGGGACAGGCAGGCTTCCTCCGCCAGGCGCGCGACGCTGATCTGTTCGCTGAAATTGGCGGCCGCGAAGTCCCGCGCCCTTACGAGCCGTCGATAGGTCCGATTGTCGAAGATCGAGACAGACGCGGGCAGGACGGGCTTGTTCATACATGGAAGGGTACTGCTCGGGCGCATCGCCAGGCAAGCTTGACGGTCGGGCGTCAACTGGCCCAAGTCCTTGGGAGCAACAGGATTCGCCACATGTTCCCGAAGCCGGTCCCGGCGCTCTCGCCCAACAGCTATGCCTTCGAGACGACCCCGTTGGTGAAGCCGACCGGCTTTCGCGAGTACGACGCGCGCTGGTGGTTTGGACATCCCGGCAGCGACCAAGCGCCCGAACTCAATCTCATGGGCGTCGAGGCGCTCGGCCTCGGCCTCGGCACCTTGATCCACGAGTTCGGCGTCCGGCCGGACATCGTCGTCGGCCACGACTACCGTTCTTATTCGCTGAGCATCAAGCTTGCGCTCGTCACCGGGCTGATGGCTTCGGGCTGCCGCGTCAAGGATGTCGGCCTCGCTTTGTCGCCGATGGCCTATTTCGCGCAGTTCGAACTCGATTGTCCGGCCGTCGCCATGGTGACCGCATCGCACAATGAGAACGGCTGGACCGGCGTGAAGATGGGCGCCGACCGTCCGCTCACCTTCGGCCCGGACGAGATGAGCCGGCTGAAGAAGATCGTCCTCTCCGGCAGTTATGTCATGCGTGACGGCGGACGCTACGAATTCGTCGAGGGCTTCCGCGATCGCTACATCGCCGACCTCACGGACCGGCCGAAGCTGACGCGAAAGCTGAAGGCCGTCGTCGCCTGCGGCAACGGCACCGCGGGGGCCTTCGCGCCCGACGTATTGGAGCGCATCGGCGTCGAAATCGTGCCGCTCGACACCGAACTCGACTTCACTTTCCCGCGCTACAATCCGAACCCGGAGGACATGGCGATGCTTCAGGTCCTCGCCGAGACGGTGAAGGAGAGCCGCGCCGATATCGGCTTCGGCTTCGATGGCGACGGCGATCGTTGCGGCGTCGTCGACAACACCGGACGGGAGATATTCGCCGACAAGATGGGCGTCATCATCGCGCGTGACCTCGCCGCCAGGCATCCCGGCGCGCGCTTCGTCACCGACGTCAAGTCGACGGGCCTCTTCGCCACCGATCCGGTGCTCGCCGCGCTCGGTGCCGAGACCGACTACTGGAAGACGGGGCACTCCTATATGAAGCGCCGCGTCACGGAACTGTCGGCGCTGGCCGGCTTCGAGAAGTCCGGGCACTTCTTCTTCAACCGACCGATTGGTCGCGGCTATGATGACGGTCTCCTCACCGCGCTCGCCGTCTGCGACGTGCTCGAACGCAACGCCGACATGACGATGGCCAACATCTATGATGCGCTGCCCAAGACTTGGGGTTCGCCGACCATGTCGGCGCATTGCGACGACGAGCGGAAGTACGATGTTGTCGACGAGGTCACCGCGAAATTCGAGAGGATGCGCGACGGGCATGAAGCGATTGCCGGTCATACAATCGGCAATCTGGTGAACGTGAACGGCGTCCGTGTCGTCACCGATGATGGCACTTGGGGACTTGTTCGCGCATCGTCAAACAAGCCGGAGCTGGTCGTGGTGATCGAAAGCCCGGTGTCGGAAGCGCGGCTGCGCGGTATGTTCGCGGCGGTCGACGACATTCTCCGCCAGAGCGCCGGTGTCGGCGCCTACAACCAGACGATCTGACGGCAAGCCCGATGCTCGGCCGCGCCAAACACCTGATCCTTTTCGCCCTGCTCATATTGTGCGCCGCGCCCGCATCGGCGGCTTGGCGCGACGACTATCCGGTGCTGCGCGTCGGCATGGTCGCCGGCATCAACCCGGCCGAAACGCGCGGTCAGGCGGAACCGTTTCGCGCCTATCTGGAGACGAAGCTCGGCGTCCCTGTCGAGCTGTTCGTCGCCAATGATTTTGCGGCGCTGATCAGCGGACAATTGACCGGCCGGTTCCATGCAACGCTTCTGAGCGCGTCGGCTTTCGCCGCAGCAAGCGCTGCGTGCAATGCCTGCGTTGTGCCGATCGTGGCGCCGACCACGGCCGAAGGCGACGCGGGCTTCCGCGCCGTTCTGGTCGTGCCGGCCGGCAGCGCTATTGCGTCACCCGCCGACCTTGGAGATGCGCGCCTCGCCATATCGCCGGAGGATTCGGTGGCAGGTCGGCTGTTGCCTCTGGCGCTCTTCGCGCAGGACGGCGTCGATCTGTCGGCCATCACGCTCGTTCCATCGGACAATCCCGCGGCAGCGATGGCTCACCTTCTTGCCGGCGAGGCCGATGCCGCCCTGGCCTGGGTCGGAGCTTCAGGCGACCCGGCGCTCGGCTACGACCGAGGCGTGCTGCATCAGCTCATTGCCGACGGCACGCTGACGATGGACCAGATCGCCGTGATCTGGACGTCGCCCCTCATTCCGAACGGTCCGCTCGTTCTATCCGCCGATCTGCCCGACGACCTCAAGGCCGATTTCACCGACGCGATGACGGCGATGGCGAATGAAGATGGCGATGCGCTTGCCGCGGCCGGCGGCGGAACCGGCTTCACCGCCGTCACCGCCGAGCAATATCAGCCCTTGATGCTGTTGACCGAACCTCGATAGCGGACGTTAGGTCCGATAGACCTGGTTCTGCAGGCGAGGGCGCAGATAGAATTCGTCGTGGAGGTCGATGACACCGGTCAGCGTATAGCCGAACTGCGGCGTATATTCGTAGTGCACCTCGGCGAACACGATGAAGGTGTTGTTCTGGGTCACACTCAGCGGCAGATCGAGCTGGGTACCCACGGCGTAGGCCGAAGCGAAGCGCGCGTCGCTCCACACCACCGTTGCGATGCCATCGTCGTCGACGCTGACGCCGCTCACAATCATGTATCCATTACCCGCAGGATAGGGGTTCAGCACCGCTTCGACCGCATCGAAGATATTCGACATGTCGGTGTCGGAGATATCCTCCGCCTGGGCGACGAGATCGCCGAGGGCGCTGGTGGCATGCGTTACCTTGCGGTTGATCATGAACGCTTCCGTGACCTCAAAGCCGCCGAGATAGAGCAGCGCCATGATCGGCAGGATGAGTGCGAATTCGAGCGCCGCCAGTCCCGACGTCGCCTTGGCGAACCCTGCCCAAGGCCCGCGGCGCAGCCCTTCCTTGATGGCCGTTAGCATCGTCGCCTCGCCTAGAACGGTTCGTTGCGGAACGCGGTCGCCGCGGCGATCAAATGATTGCCGTCCGCAAGATTGGCGAGGCCCAGGCCGAGGAGGTTGGTATGGATCGGCCATTCATAGAAGGCGCGCACAACGACGATATCGCCGCCCTCGCCGGCATCGAAGATGAACTGGTCGGTATCGAGGTTTCCGTCCTCGTCGATCGGCGTGCCCATGTCGACTGCGGCGAAATCGGCGTAGGTGCGCACGTCCACCGTGAGGTTCGTGTCGCAATTGAAGAGCCCGTTCATAGCCGCGCAGATCTCGGTTTTGAACGCGGCCGCGTCGAGGCCCATCGTCTGTGCCTGGCCGGTGCGGATAAGCCGCGCGCCCTTGGTCGTCGCCGTCTCGATCACCTGGTCGGCGAAAAACATGAGAAACGTCTCGAGGATCGCGAATAGCAGCGCGAAGAAGGGCAGCGCCACCAACCCGAACTCGACTGCCGTTGCGGCGCGGCTGTCACGCCGAAACCGGCGCAGCGCGCCGAAGCGGCGTCGGGGTCGCCCCTTCGCGTTGTCCTGTTCAGCCGGCAGCTTGCTCATGCCGCAGCGTTAACAGATGCCTGTTGAGGAATTGTTGCGCGGATTCATGAGAAAGGCGCTAGCCGTCTTAGCTTTCTCTTCACCACGACGGCCGGTGTCTTCCCTATTGCTGCGCCAGGGCGGCGTGCGTCTGCATCTGCTGCGTCGTCATCTGGAACGTCGGGTCGCCGTCGCCGACATTAAGAATAGGCGCGCAGACGGGGGTGCAGTTGTAGGTCTGCCGCGTCGCCTGGCGATAGACGACCACCTGATTGTCGGCGCTGCGAATTGTGATCACCTGTTCGACGATGATCGTGCCGTTGGTATCGAGGACAATGAGATTGGTCGTGCCGAAGCTCTTGCCCGTGATGACGATGGTCGTGTCGTCAACCATGGTGGCATCGGCAATTGACGGGTTGCCGATGATGATCGTGCCCGCGGGTGCCGTGAGGCGCAGCACGGCGGCCTGATCGACCGTCACGAGCATCGTCGTCATCGGCGGCAAAGGCGCCGACCTCGGCGGCAAGTCTCGACCGAAGCCGCCGCAATGATGATGGCCAAGGCGCGCGTGACGCGCTGCGAGGCTGGGCCGTTGGTACGCATGACTCACTCCACGGGCCTGAATGTGCCGCTGACTATGCGGTCGAATGGTGAACCAAGCTTTAAGCGCCGCCGCGCAGGTTGCGCGGCGCTTGACCGAGCGATTTTCGCTGAAATCTGGCGAGATCGCTGCGACGTCGTAAATGAAGTATTGCCGCCCAACGACAAAACCATCGAAACATGTCCCTTTGCGAAATGCCGGCTTTTCCTAGAGGGCGCTGGGGAATTGATCAATTTGTGTCTGATATCGCCGCTGTCGCATGGTTAACAAATAAAGAAATGAGACTTCCGAATACTGGAATACGGTTTAACCAATACTCAGCGTTTGCCGATTAGGTTCGTCCCTGGTTGCGGTTCGCTCCCCAAACAAGAAAGCGGACATCGGACCAAGAGCTGTTCAAACAAGTGGACTAGGAGCCAGTCAAATGAAGAACCTTTTCTCTCGCTTCGCCAAGGATGAATCCGGCGCGACCGCCATCGAGTACGGCCTCATCGCGACCCTGATCGGCGTTGCCATCATCGCCGGCGCGACCGCTCTCGGCGGTGCTCTGAACAGACACTTCCAGGGCATCGCCGACGACGTAACCTCGGCGGCGGCCCCGGCTTCGGCGGCCAGTAACGCGCACCAAGCCAAAGCTCTGGCGGCCGCTCCGATTGGGTTCGGGGCGGCCGCTTCGCTTTGCGGCAGCGAGCCGGTCGCCTTGACCCTTTGTTCAGCAACATCGGGTCAAATGCCGACCAGGGTCGAATTCACTCAGCCGAAGACACGACGATGACTGCTCTGCAATACGCCGCCTTTTGCTTCTTCCCGATCGTGATGGCCTATGCGGCAGCATCCGATCTCCTGACCATGACCATCTCCAACTGGGTCTCGATCGCTCTGGTCGCCGGCTTCCTCGTTCTGGCGCCTTTCCTGCCGGGCATGGATCTGACCGCGTTCGGCTATCACGTCGCCGGCGGCGCTGCGGTGCTGGTCGTCACCTTCGCCATGTTCGCCTTTGGCTGGATCGGCGGCGGCGATGCCAAGGTCGCGGCGGCGGCGGCCTTGTGGCTCGGTCTCGACCATACGATCGAGTTCCTCATGTGGACGGCCTTGATCGGCGGTCCGCTCACGATCGCCATCGTGCTGATGCGTCAACGCCTGTCGCCGGCGCTCGCTGTTCGATTCACATGGCTGTATCGTCTGAATGATCCGACGGCGGGCGTGCCCTATGGCCTCGCGCTCGCCGCGGCGGCTCTTCTCGTCTACCCCGACACCGACTGGATGAGCCTTGTGACGGGCTAGGCGAACTCGGCGTCGTTACCGGTCGTTAATGACGATTGGACACGCCTAGTTAACCATAAGTACACCATTGCCGGGCGACAGTGCCGTTACCGCTTTCTTGCGGTGAGGTAGGTCGCAAATGAATCTCGCGCGCATCTTGGTGTTGGTCATTGCGCTCGGCTGCTGGCGGCGCCGCCGCCTATCTGGCGCTGAACCTGATCAACCAGGAACCGGCGCCGGCCGACCACGACGGCTCAAGTCGAGCAGGTGCCGCCGCAGCCGGCAATCGAAACGGAAGACGTGCTCGTCGCCACGCGCGACCTGCAGCCCGGCGCAACGCTCGATGCCGCGCCGTCGGCGTGGCGCGCCTGGCCGAAGAGCGGCATCGCCGGCACTTACATTCTGCGCTCGCAGTTTCCGAACGGCATTGAGGAAGTCACAGGCACGCTTGCGCGCGGCACCTTCTTTGCCGGCGAACCGATCACCCTGGCCAAGCTCGCCCGCACCGATGGCGGGCTTGCTGTCGGCGATGTTGCCGGCCGGGCATGCGCGCCATCGCGCTCACAATCGGCGCCGACACCAGCGCCGGCGGTTTCATCCTGCCCAATGACCGCGTCGACGTCATCATGACGCGCCAGGTGCAGGATTTCGCCGACGGCAATGAGCGCTACGTGACGCAGACGATCCTCTCCAACATTCGCGTGCTCGCCATCGATCAGCAGGTCGCCGATCAGAACGGCACCACCGTCGTCATCGGCCGCACCGCGACGCTCGAGCTGACGCCGCTGCAGGCGGAGATCCTCACCGTCGCGCAGCAGATCGCCGACCGCCTGACCTTGTCGCTCCGCAGCCTTGCCGACGCCAATGCGCCGACGATGCCCGACGCCGTCGAACTCATCAACAACGACACCGCCGCCAACGGCGTGACGATCGTGCGCAACGGCGTCGCCACACAAGTGACCACCGGGCCATGAGAAACTCACGGGAGCCTCGCCCCAGCATGCATGCTCACCTCCTGCGCACGGCAATGACGGTTGGAATCGCCCTTGCTCTGGCGGTGCCGGCGGCCGCCTCGCCCGGCGCCATTCCCAGCCAATGGTACCGCGTGCCGTGCGGCACCGCGAGTTGTCGAGCCGGCCGGGAACAGCGGCCATCGCGTTTGCACCCTGCCGCTGAACAAGTCGCTCATCCTCGACCTGCCGGCCGATGCGCACGACGTGCTCGTGTCCAATCCGAGCATCGCCGACGTCGTCGTGCGCACCTCGCGGCGTATCTATCTCACCGGCGTCGCCGTCGGTCAGACCAATCTCTTCGTCTTCGACGGCGCCGGCAACACGATCGTCAGCCTCGACCTCCAGGTCGAACGCGACATCACCGGCCTTGAGGATACGCTGAGCCGCCTCATCCCCGGCTCGAACATCACCGTCGAGATCATCAACGACAACATCGTCCTTTGGGGCACGGTGCAGAACGCGGCCGACGCGCAGCCGCGCCGCGCAGCTCGCCAACATCTTCGTCACCGGTGGCGCTGCCACCGGCAGCGGCCGGGAACCAGGCGGCCGACGCCGCGCAGCGGGTGCGCCATCCAGGTTGGCACGACGCAGGCAGCGGCACCCGACGAGCACAATCGTCAATCTCCTCACCATCGAGGGCGAGGATCAGGTGATGCTCAGGGTCACCGTCGCCGAGGTCCAGCGCGACACCGTCAAGCAGCTCGGCATCGACTGGAATCTTGCAGAACTTGCAGGTCGGCGGCGGCATGCTCTTCTCGGCCATGACGCAACGCAGTGTTCCCGGCGAACCTCATCACGCCGAACGCCGACTGCGACCGCGCAGCATCTTCAGAACATCACCATCCCCGATGGCGGCGTGACCGACGGCACGACCGCAAACGCGCTCAGCAGCATCGGTGCGACCATCCAGGCGCTGGAACAGACCGGCCTCATGCGCACGCTCGCCGAGCCGACACTGACGGCGATCTCCGGCGAATTCGGCATCCTTCCTTGCCGGCGGCGAATTCCCGGTGCCGACCAGCGCCGACGCCAACGGCAATGTCACCGTCGAGTACAAGCCCTTCGGCGTCAGCCTCTCCTTCACGCCGGTGGTTCTCTCCGAGGGCCGCATCAGCCTGCATATTCAGACCGAGGTGTCGGAATTGACCGGCACCGGCGCGCTGACCGTCGGCGGTGCAACGCTGCCTGGCCTCAATGTTCGCCGCGCCGAAACGACGCTTGAGCTTCCCTCCGGCGGCGCGCTGGTCATGAGCGGCTTGCTGCAGGACACCGAGCATCAAGTCATCAGCGGTCTGCCGGGCATCCGCAATGTGCCGATCCTCGGCGCGCTGTTCGGCAGCCGGGACTTCCAGCACAACGAGACCGAGCTGGTGATCATCGTCACGCCTTACATCGTCAACCCGGTCGCGCCGAGCGCAACTGGCTCGGCCCGGCGATGGTCTCACCATGGCCGGCGACCTTCGCGCCAACTTCCTCGGCCAGCTCAACCTCCGCTACGGCGGCGCAGGGCGACGGCACCGGCAACGGCCAGGCCGGCTACAACGGCAATCCCGGCTTCATCATCCAGTGATGGATGCGAACAAACATGACGTGGAGTGCAAGGCAGATGAGTGAGATGGCGACGAAGAGCGAAGCACCTCGCGCACGCCGCAGCCGTTTGCCGCACGCGCTCGCCATCGGCCTTCTCGGCCTCGGCCTTTCCGCCTGCAGCCAGGGCTATGCGCCTGAAATCACGGGCGCTGTCGCGACCGACTATCGCGATAACTATCCGGTAACCATATCCGATCAGGTGGCGACGCTCGATGTTCCGGTTGGCCTCGAGACTCGCTACCTTCCAAGCGGTATGGAGGACAACATTCTCGGTTTCGCCGCTGCCTTCATGCAAAGTGGAAGCAACGCCTTTGCCATTGTTCTGCCGGCCGGGTCCGCCAACGCCCCCGCCACGGCCGCGATCGCGCTGCAGATCGAGGATCTGCTCATCCAGCGGGCCGGCGTGCCGCCGGCGTCGATCGAATACCGGTCCTATCCGGCGCAGCCAAATCAGAACGCGCCGGTGCGTCTTGCCTATGTCCGGCTCGCCGCCACGACGCCGGCCTGCGGCAACTGGAATGACAATCTTGCCCGCAATCCGACCAACCAGACCTACGCCAATTTCGGCTGCGCCACACAGCAGAACCTTGCCGCCATGGTCGCCAATCCGCTTGACCTTCTCTATCCGCGCATGATGACGCCGCCCGACGCCGCCCGGCGCACGGGCGTGCTGGGCAACTACCAGAACGGCCAGGCCACCGCGACGAACTACGAGGGCGGATTTCGGCATCAACATCACAGGGGTCGGGCAATGATGGAAAACCTCGCCTATGAGGAAGACCCGCCCGGGCAGGGGGTGACGGTAGCCCGAGCCGGTTGCGCCGCCGCGCGACGTGCGCGAGGTGCGGCCAGTGCCGCGCATTTCGATCCAGGCATTCTGCGAGACGCAGAGCCTTGGCGATGTCATCACGGCCGCCGCCGCTGATCGCCGCATGGCGCGCGCTCACGTCAAGGTTCACACCGGCGGCATAGCCGCGGCGACCGAGTTCTACGGCGCCGCGCCGACGCCGAACCTGATCATCGTCGAGAGTCAGAATGCCGGTCGAGAAACTGATCACCGAGCTGGAGCAGCTTGCCAATGTCTGCGATTCCGGCACCAAGGTCGTCGTCGTCGGTCGTATCAACGATGTCGAGCTCTATCGCGACCTGTCGCGTCGCGGCGTCAGCGAATACATCGTCGAACCGGTTGACGCGGTTCAGCTCATCAGCACGATCTCGGACCTCTACGCCGAGCCGGGCGCCGAGCCGCTCGGACGTACCGTCGCCTTCATCGGCAGCGAAGGGCGGCGTCGGCTCTTCGACCGTGAGTCCACAGCGTCGCCTTTGCCCTCGCTCAGACTTTCGGCAGCGACGTGCTTCTTGCCGATCTTGATCTCGCCTTCGGCACCGCCGGTCTCGATTTCAATCAGGATCCGACGCAGGGCATCGCCGAAGCGATCCATTCGCCCGACCGGCTCGACGACGTGTTCCTCGATCGCCTGCTCGCGCGATGCACCGATCATCTCAGCCTTCTCGCCGCGCCGGCGACACTCGACCGAACATTCGATCTTGGCGAGTTGGCCATCGAACCGGTGATCGATCTTGCGCAGGCGAGCGTGCCGACCGTCATTCTCGACGTTCCGCATCTGTGGTCGTCCTGGGTGAAACGGACTCTGGTGGCGGCCGACGAAATCGTCATCACCGTCGAACCGGACCTCGCCAATCTGCGCAACGCCAAGAACCTGCTCGATATGCTGCGCCAGACGCGCAAGAACGATCGCCCGCCGATGCTGGTGATCAATCGCGTCGGCATGGGCAAGCGCCCGGAG
The DNA here is from genome assembly GCA_963823045.1 of uncultured Alphaproteobacteria bacterium. Lineage (GTDB taxonomy): Bacteria > Pseudomonadota > Alphaproteobacteria > Rhizobiales > Kaistiaceae > JADLGL01. Next base: position 30,556 of record CAWGKA010000004.1, read on the forward strand.
ATCAAGGTCGACGAGTTCGCCAAGGCGCTCGAGATCGAACCGGTCGCCGTCATTCCCTTCGAAGCGCAGCTCTTCGGCACCGCGGCCAACAATGGTCAGGTCATCGCCGAGGTCGATCCGAGAAGCGTCATCGTCGACGCGTTCAATACCGTCGCGCAGGCGGTTTCAGGTCGATCGGAGATTCGTCGCCACAAGCGCAATAGCTTGTTCTCGCGCTTGCGCGGCAAGAAGACCGGCTGACAGAGAGTTCAATGTTCGGAAGGCGTGGCGCAACGGGATCTGGAACGGTAGAGCAGCGGACGGCCAAGCCGGCTCCGCCGCCGCCGGCAACGCCCAAGAAGCAGCGGGAGGCGCCCACCGGGGCCAAGGACGTGGAGAAGGTCGAAGCGGCCGCGCCCGCCAAAGGCGAGGCGCCGTCGACCGACACGTCGCGCAGCGGTCGTTCCGCTGGACAGCGCTCCGAAGTCCTACTACGACGTCAAGTCGACCATCTTCGCGGCGCTGCTCGACACCATCGATCTGTCGCAGCTCGCCAAGCTCGATCTTGAATCGGCGCGCGAAGAAATTCGCGACATCGTCAACGACATCGTCGGCCTCAAGAATATCGTCATGTCGATCTCCGAGCAGGAGGATCTGCTCGAAGACATCTGCAATGACGTTCTCGGCCTTGGTCCGCTCGAACCCCTGCTGGCGCGCGACGACATTGCCGACATCATGGTCAACGGCGCCAACAAGACCTACATCGAAGTCTCCGGCAAGGTGCAGAACACCGCCATTCGCTTCCGCGACAACACGCAGCTGATGAACATCTGTCAGCGCATCGTCAGCCAGGTCGGCCGCCGCGTCGACGAAGCCAACCCGATCTGCGACGCGCGCCTGCCCGACGGCTCGCGCGTCAACGTCATCGCGCCGCCGCTCTCGATCGACGGACCGACGCTCACCATTCGTAAGTTCCGCAAGGAGCGGATGACGCTCGACGATCTGGTCGGGTTCGGCACGATAACGAAGGAAGGCGCGGCGATCCTGGAAGTCATCGCCCAATGCCGCTGCAACGTCCTGATCTCGGGCGGTACCGGTTCGGGCAAGACGACGCTGCTCAACTGCCTCACCTTCTATGTCGACCACAGCGAGCGCGTCATCACCTGCGAAGACGCCGCGGAGCTGCAACTGCAGCAGCCGCATGTCGTCCGCCTGGAGACGCGTCCGCCGAACATCGAAGGCGAGGGCGAGGTCACCATGCGCGATCTCGTTCGCAACTGTCTGCGTATGCGTCCTGAACGCATCGTCGTCGGCGAGGTGCGCGGACCTGAGGCCTTCGATCTGCTGCAGGCCATGAACACCGGCCACGACGGCTCGATGGGTACGCTCCACGCCAACACACCGCGCGAGGCGTTGTCGCGTATCGAATCGATGATCACGATGGGCGGCTTCAATCTGCCTTCCAAGACGATCCGGGAAATGATTTCCGGATCGATCGACGTCGTCGTTCATGTCTCCCGCATGCGCGATGGCTCGCGTCGCGTCACCCACATCACCGAGGTGATCGGCATGGAGAGCGAAGTCATCATCACGCAGGACCTGTTCCGCTATGAGGTCACGGGCGAAGACGTCAACGGCCGCATCACAGGTCGCCACGTATCGACCGGCATCGGCCGTCCGGCCTTCTGGGAACGCGCCCGCTACTACAAGCTCGAACAGAAGCTCGCTGAGGCGATCGACGCGGCGCCGCAGATGACGCCGGAGCTGCAATGACCGACCTGCTCACCCCGCAAACGACCGTCATCGCGCTCGCCATATTGGCGGCGCTGTCCGTCGGCGGGTTGGTCTATGCGCTCTTCTTCAGCCGGCTGCGCGGAGCGACCGAAGCGGAGAAACGTCTCGACCCAGGTCGCTCACAGAACCGGCGTTGCGGCGCCGCCGGCGCGCGCCCAGGAAGCGGCGGCAAAGCGCCGGCGCGCTGTACAGGAATCGCTGCGCGACATGGAGGTCAAGGAGAAGGCGAGGGCACGAAGCCGGACTTCGCCGCCTCTCGAGCTACGCCTGCAACAGGCCGGCCTCAGCTGGTCGAAGGGATTCTTCTACGGCCTTGGGATGGTTCTCGCACTCATCTTCTTCGTTGGCGCATTCATCATGGGTGCGCCGATCTATGTCGGCCTTGGCCTGGCGCTCGCTGGCGCTCTTGGCTTGCCCTATTGGATCGTCAACTTCGTGCGCAAGCGCCGCCTGAAGAAGTTCCTGCATCATTTCCCGGGCGCGGTAGACATCATCGTGCGTGGCGTCAAAGCGGGCCTTCCTCTCAATGACTGCCTTCGCATGGTTGGCACCGAGAGCCCGGAGCCGGTGCGGGGCGAGTTCCGCCATCTGCACGAACGCCAGCAGATGGGCATGACGGTCGCTGAGGCGATCTCCGAGTTGCCGGCTCGTGTGCCGTTGCCGGAGACGAACTTCTTCTCGCTGGCCATCACCATCCAGCAGCAGGCCGGTGGCAACCTCTCCGAGGCGCTCGGCAACCTCTCCAAGGTGCTGCGCGAACGCGAGCGCATGGCCGGCAAGGTCAAGGCGCTGAGCACCGAAGCCAAGGTGTCGGCCTATATCATCGGCGCGCTGCCGATCATCGTCATGCTGCTCGTCTACCTGACCAGCCCCGACTACATCACGGCGCTGTTCACCGAGAAGGTCGGCAACGTCATCCTGCTCGCCTCCGGCATTTGGATGGCCATCGGCATCTTCGTCATGCGGCGCATGATCAACTTCGACTTCTGAGCAGAGCCATGTTCGGGCAAATCGTCGACATCGTTACCAACCCGCAATTCATCCTCGCCGCGCTGGCGGGCATTGCCGTCATTGCAACCATCATAACGCTGGCGATGCCGCTGTTCGTCACGGACAAGCTGGGCCGCCGCATCAAGGCCGTGGCAACGCAGCGCGAGGAGCTTCGTACCCGCGAGCGCGCCCGTCTTGCGGCGGAAGCGGCAAACAAGGTGCATCTGCGCAATGTCGAGCCGACGCGCTATGTGCGGCGTGTCGTCGAGCGCTTCAACCTTCGCAAGGCGCTCGCTGATGACGCCACTCTCGCCAAGCTGAAGGTTGCCGGCTATCGCGGCCAGGCACCGCTGTTCGTCTTCCTCTTTGCGCGCATGGTGCTGCCGATCGTCCTCTTTGTCGGCGCGTTCGCTTACCTCTTCTTCATCGGCGACTACGAACAGCCGACGCTGTTCAAGGTCGTCGTCTCGATCCTCATCGCCTATATCGGCTTCTACGCACCGATCCTCTACGTGCGCAATCGCGCCCAGAAACGTCAGCTGTCGATCCGTCGCTCCTGGCCTGATGCGCTCGATCTGTTGTTGATCTGCGTTGAGTCCGGCATGTCGGTGGAAGCCGCGTTCAAGCGCGTGTCGGAGGAGATTGGCGCGCAGTCGACCGAACTGGCCGAGGAACTCATGCTGACCACCGCAGAGCTCGCCTACCTTCCCGACCGGCGCGCCGCCTATGAAAACCTCGCCTCCCGTACCGACCTTGACGGCGTCAAGGCGGTGACGTTGGCCCTGGTCCAGGCCGAGCGGTACGGTACCCCGATCGGCCAGTCGCTGCGCATCATGGCGCAGGAGAATCGCGATATCCGCATGAATGAGGCGGAGAAGAAGGCCGCGGCGCTGCCGCCGAAGCTGACCGTGCCGATGATCCTGTTCTTCCTGCCGGTGCTGTTCGGCGTAATCCTCGGGCCCGCCGCAATCACCCTGATGAAGCAGGGCATCATCTAACGGTAAATCGCGGAAGCGTTTCGGTCAGATAGCGCCGGCGCCGGCCTGAAGCTGCGACCAGGCGTCCTGGCTCGACAGCATGGAGCGGAGATAGGCGATGTTCGCCTCCGCTTCCGCGGGCGTCAACGTCTCGCGGGCGATCTGCTCGGCCTCGTCGAACCGCCCCTGCAGTCCGACCACCAAAGCCAGGTTTTGTCGGACGCGGCCGTCGGCCGTCGGCAAAGTGATGGCGTGGCGGAGGATTTGCTCGGCTTGCGCCAGGTCACCGGTCAGCACGTAGGACATCGCGAGGTTGGACCACACCGAGGCTTCGTTCGGCGCGAGATCCGTCGCCTGCGCATAGAGCGGGCGCGCCTCGGACGGGTGTCCCTGTTGATCGAGAATGGCCGCCTCGACCGAGAGGAGCCGCCAGTCAGGCTGATCTGGCTGTTCGGCGCGGCGAATGATCGTCAGCGCCTGGTCCAGCGCGCCGACATTTGCCAGCGCCTTGCCGTAGGCGGCCATGATCTCGCGGTCGTCCGGGAAGTTGATTGTGGCCCGCTGCAGCACGGCGACCGCCTGGTCATAACGCTCCAGCTTCACCAGCACGTTGGCGTAGTTGAGCTCGTTCGTCCGGTCGTCGGGATTGTCAGAATAGCGGCCGCTCCAATAGTCGGCCGCAGCGTTGAGTTCGTCCGTGCGTTTGCGGGTTGGCGATCGCGCCGGTCGGCATCGGGTCGACCTCGTTGGCACGAAAATTTGCGCAGCCGGAAAGGCTGAGCGCCAGCGCGATGGGCACAAGAGCCGTCGCGCGGCGCAACCGGCCGGCGAGGGTGTGTCTGGGCAGTGAAGCGGATGAATCGTGCGATCATGAAAGGCTCCGTCAGACGCGCAAAGGGCGGGTTCCGACGGCGGCCATCAATAAAGTGTTAACCCTAACAGATGGTTAAGAACGAGACCTCGTGACCGCCCGAGGCGCTTGCCAAAGTCCGTCTTGCCGTCGCAAAGATCGGACCTCAACCCGTCGCTTCGGAGAGGCAGTTGCCCAGCGTCACACTAGTCGAATCCGCGTCCGCGCCTGCGTCGATCGCAATCACCGCCGTCGCCCCGGCCACGCTCGATGTGGTGGCATCCGCATTGGAACCCGCCGCCAAATCATGGCTCGTCGCCACGGGCTTTCGCGCCAAGGCAGGCTCCGTGGCGTTGCTGCCCGATGCCTCCGGTGCGATGGCGTCGGTCCTCTTCGGCCTCGGTGACCCGGACCCCGCCGCCGATCCGCTCGTCGCCGGGCAAATGGCGGCGAGCCTGCCGCCCGGCACCTACCATCTGGCGGCGGGCTTTCCCGATGCCGGCCTCGCCGCGCTTGCTGTCGCGCTGGGCGGATATGACTTCGCCAAGTTTCGCAAGGCGAAGGAGGGCGGAGATCAAGCTGGTCGTGCCCGTCGGCATCGATGCCGGCGAACTGCGGCGCACGGTCGTCGCCGTCACGCTCGCCCGCGACCTCGTCAACACGCCGGCGAACCGCATGGGGCCGGCCGATCTCGCCGTCGCCGTCCGTCAGGTGGCCGAGGAGAACGGCGCCGACCTTCTCCGAGATCGTCGGCGAGGATCTGCTCGCCAGAAGGTTTCCCCCTGATCCATGCGGTCGGCGCGGCCGCCGCCGAAGGGCGCGAGCCGCGGCTGCTCGACATGACCTGGGGCGACCCGACTGCGCCCAAGGTGACGCTTGTCGGCAAGGGCGTCTGCTTCGACACCGGCGGCCTCGACATCAAGCCGTCCTCCGGCATGATCCTGATGAAGAAGGATATGGGCGGTTCGGCCAACGCTCTCGCTCTCGCCGCGATGATCATGGGCGCGAAGCTGCCGGTGCGGCTTCGCCTGCTCGTTCCGGCGGTGGAGAATTCGATCTCCGGCGCCGCCTTCCGGCCGAGCGATATCTTCCCGAGCCGCAAGGGCCTCTCCGTCGAGATCGGCAACACCGATGCCGAGGGCCGGCTCGTACTCGCCGATGCGCTGACGCTCGCTTCGGAAGAAAGCCCCGACCTTCTCATCGACTTCGCAACGCTGACCGGCGCCGCACGCGTTGCGCTCGGCCCCGAATTGCCGGCGGTTTTCACCAATGACGAGACCCTTGCCGGAGAACTCTCCGCGTTCGCCAAGTCGGTCGCCGATCCGCTGTGGCGGCTGCCGCTCTGGGCGCCTTACGCGTCGATGCTGGATACCAAGGCCGCCGACATCAACAACGCCGGCAAGGGCGGCTTCGCCGGCGCCATCACCGCGGCGCTGTTCCTGCAGCGCTTCGTCGGCGAAGGCCTCAGTTGGCTCCACGCCGACATCTATGCCTGGAATCCGAGCTCGCGGCCGGCGCATCCCGAGGGCGGCGAGGCGCAGACAATCCGCGCTCTCTACGCTCTGTTGAAACACCGCTATCCGCCCCCGGCCTGAGCGGCCGAGGGCAAGCGAGCGCTCAGTATCTGACGGATGAACGCGCCGTCACGTGAGGTGGCGGGATAGCCGCGCACCGCCGGATAGTAGGTGCAGTTCAGAGACTGCGTATTCGGCTGCGGGACGGGCACGGCAATCTGTGGCTGGTTCCACTGGCCGCCTTGCGGGCCTTGCGCATTCGGCCATCCCGGGTTCGGCCCGGCGGGATATTGTGGTCCTTGCCACCGCGCGGACGAGCAAACCAGCGTGTCGCCGGTCCATCCGGTCTGGTGGCCGCACCAGGAATAGCGAAGGTTGATGCGCGCCTCGCCATACTGGTCGCGCCAGGAGAGCTGGCCGTTGCAGTTGAGGCCGCCGCCGGTCACCTGATAGCTGCCACCGCCATTGCCGTTGAGGCAGAAGCTCATGTGGTAGGGGCCGTAGAGGTTCTGGTCGATCATGTAGCAACCGGCATAGCTGTTGCCGTTGTTGCCGGGGTAGCCGCCGGGGGCAGGCACGGCGATCTGCGGCGCCTGAGCGAAGGCCGTGACGATCGAGAACGCCAGGAAGCCTGCGGCCATCACCATTCGGTGCAGCGGTTTGACGATTGAGAGCATGGATCAGTCCCGTTGGAGCGCCCCCCAACACGAGACCGGGCTATCGCTCGGGCGCTGAACCCGCTCTGAACAGATCCTTCAGCTTGAGGCCTTGGCGGGTCGCCGCGCCCAGGGCCGCGTACCCGCCGGCACTTCATGATCGGCGGCGATCGGCTGCATGTAGTGCGGCCACTTCCGGCCAATCTCCGCGGTCGAGTGCCTTGCGCACATTCGCGTCGTTGACGGTGAATGCGTCGATCCCGACGCGGCGCATCAGCGGCATCTGGTCGAGCGTGAATTCGCCGACCGCGCGGATCTCGCCAGTGAAGCCGTCACGGTCGCGCAGGAGCCGCGCGATGGAGAAGCCGCGGCCCTCCATGAACTTCGGGAACGCGATGGCGATCACCGCGAAGCGCGCCAGATCATCGGTGATGTCAGACCAATCGGCGTCGGGTTCAAAGACGAGGCCGAGCGGCGCGTTGCGCCCGGCAAGAGCGTCGCGCTCGCTCTGCCAGCGCTGAAGGCTGACGAGCACCGCCCCGGCGGGCGGCACCGCATCCTCATCTGCAATCACAATCCATTCGTCGGCGGCGAAGACGCCGTCTTTCCAGATATCGCTCAAATTCCGCTTCCGTCGCTCTCGAGGCCGAAATGAATGCCGCACTCGTCCTTGTCGCTGCCGCGCCAGCGTCCGGCGCGGCTGTCCTCGCCGTCGAGGACGCGATCGGTGCAGGGAACGCAGCCGATCGAGGGGTAGCCCTGCGCCACCAGCGGATGCGGCGGCAGATCGTGTTGTTCGGCGTAGGCCATCAGTTCCGCCGCCGTCCAATCAGCCAGCGGGTTCACCTTGATGCGCGCGCCGTCCGCCTCGAACAGCGCCAGCGCCGAACGCGCGTTCGATCTGGAAGCGCTTGCGGCCGGTGAACCAGGCGTCGAAGCCGTTGATGGCGCGCCCGAGCGGCTCGACCTTGCGGATGCGGCAGCAGAGGTCCGGATTGGTCATCCACAGCGCCTTCACCGGATCGAGCGCCGCGAGGCGCTCTTCCGACGGGCTGACGGTGCGAACGTCGCGAAGCCCGAGCCGCTCCGTCACCTTGGCGCGATATTCGAGCGTCTCGGGAAAGAGGCGGCCGGTGTCGACGAAGAGCACCGGCACATGCGGATCGATCTCCGACAGTAGGTGGAGGAGAACGACCGATTCCGCACCGAAGCTCGACACCAGCGCGATCCGGCCGGCGAAAAAGTTCCTCGACCGAAAGCGCGATGACGTCGCTCGCCGACAGCCCGCTGTAGCGGCGCATTGTACGCCTTCGCCCGTTCGGCGGTGTCGCTGTCGGGCTCGGCAATGACGGCCGTCGCATCAAGCCGTCGCATAGAGCGCTTCCTTGAACGGGTCCTGGCCGAGCCGGCGATAGGCGTCGAGGAAGGTTTCCTCGGGGCCCCGACGCCGCTCGAGATAGGTTTCGACGATCGTCTCGACGGCATCGACCACCTCGTCGGCGGAGAAGCCCTTGCCGATGATCTCGCCGATCGACGTGTTCTCGTCGCCCGAGCCGCCGAGGGTGATCTGGTAGAACTCCTCGCCTTTCTTCTCGACGCCGAGAATGCCGATATGGCCGACATGATGATGGCCGCAGGCATTGATGCAGCCGGAGATCTTGATCTTCAGCTCGCCGATATTGCGCTGCCGGTCGATCGCGGCGAAGCGCTCGGAAATGCGCTGCGCCACCGGGATCGAGCGGGCATTGGCGAGCGCGCAATAGTCGAGCCCGGGGCAGCAGATCGAATCGGTGATGAGGCTGCGATTGGCGGTGGCAAGGCCGTTCGCCTGCAGGATGGCGAAGACTTCCGGCAGATCGTCCAGCGCGACATGCGGCAGGATCAGGTTCTGCTCGTGGCTGACGCGGATTTCGTCCGCGCCATAGCGCTCGGCGAGATCGGCGACGACATCCATCTGCTCGGCCGTCGCGTCGCCCGGCGTGCCGCCGATCGGCTTCAGCGAGATCGTCGACCATGCGCATAGCCCGGGCGCTTGTGCGCGATCGTGTTCTGATCGGCCCAGATGTCGAGGTCGTCGTCGGCGCGTCGCGCCGCTGCGAGCTTATCGCTATAGCCGTCGCGCTGCGGCAGATCGGGCAGATCGAAATAGGCTTCGATACGGCGGACTTCGTCCTCGGGCAGGTACAGCGCGCCGTCGCGGATGCGCTCCCACTCCGCCTCGACCTTGTCGCGGATGACTTCTGGCCCGGCCTCATGGACGAGGATCTTGATGCGCGCCTTGTACTTGTTGTCGCGCCGGCCTTCGAGATTATAGACGCGCAGAATCGCCTCGATATAGGAGAGGAGATCCTCCTCCGGCAGGAAGTCGCGGATCTTGTGCGCGATCATCGGCGTGCGTCCGAGCCCGCCGCCGACATAGACGGCGAAGCCGACCTTGCCGCCAGGGCCGAGCTTGGCGTGGACGCCGATGTCATGGACCTGCACGGCGGCGCGATCGCGTTCGGCGCCCGTCACCGCGATCTTGAACTTCCGCGGCAGGAAGGCGAATTCCGGATGCAGCGACGACCATTGCCGCAGGATCTCGGCATAGGGTCGCGGGTCGAGGATCTCGTCCGCGGCAGCGCCGGCGAAATGATCGGCGGTGACGTTGCGGATGCAGTTCCCCGACGTCTGGATCGCGTGCATCTCGACCTTGGCGAGATCGGCGAGAATGTCGGGCACGTCGCGCAGCGCCGGCCAGTTGATACTGGATGTTCTGGCGCGTGGTGAAATGGCCGTAGCCCTTGTCGTAGGTCCGGGCGATATGCGCGAGCATGCGCATCTGCGCGGACGACAGCGTGCCATAGGGAACGGCGACGCGCAGCATATAGGCGTGGAGCTGGAGATAGAGACCGTTCTGCAGCCGCAGCGGACGGAACTGGTCTTCGCTGAGTTCGCCTGCAAGGCGCCGTCCGACCTGTTCGCGAAACTGCGCGACGCGGCCGGTGACGAAATCGCGGTCGAATTCATCGTAGCGATACATGGCTATTTCCCCGCGGCCGCGAGCCGCTTCCTTTCCTCGGCGCCGAAGTCGACCGTCGGTCCCTTGGCGCGGATGAGTTCGCGCAGGCGCTCCGGAACCGGCTTGCCTGCCTCGATCGTGACGTCGACGGCGTAGGGGTCGACGATCTGACGCGCCGCAACTTCCGCCGCGCCGAAGGCAAGCGCCGCTTCGAGCTCCGGCCCGTCTTCGAAGGTCGAGGCGTCGGCAATGTCCGTGACCCAGCCTGGGCCTTCGCCGACAAAGATGACGAGCCCGTCGATCAAGCCGGTTGGCGGTGACGACCTTGAGCGTGCCTGCGACGGCTGCCTTGAACATCGTCGCCTCCTAGGCCGCGAGTTCGGTGAGCGGTGCGGCTTCGGCGACCAGCCGGCTCGCGGCAACGACGTCGCCGATGACGAAAAGGGCGGGTCCGGTGAGCCCGTCCGCGGCGATGCGGCCGAGTTCGTCGAGCCGTCCGACAAAGGCGCGCTGCTGTGGCAGCGATGCGTTCTCGATCACGGCGACAGGCGTTGCCGCATTCACGCCGGCGGCGACGAGCTGCTCGGCAACCTTGGCGGCGACGGAGAGACCCATATAGACGGCAACCGTCGAGCCCTTCAGCGCCAGCCCGGCCCAGTCCGGCAGCGTGTCGCTGGCGGCGTCATGGCCGGTGGCGAAAACGAGAGACGAGGCGACGCCGCGCAGCGTCAGCGGAATCTCGGTCTCCGCGGCAGCGGCGAAAGCGGCGGTGATGCCGGGGACGATGTCGAAGGAAATGCCGGCGGCGCGAAGCGCTTCGATCTCCTCGCCGGCACGGCCGAAGATCAGCGGATCGCCGGACTTCAGCCGAACGACGCGATGCCCGGCCTGCGCCTCGGCGACAATGATGGCGTTGATCTCGTCCTGCGTTGCCGAATGCGCGCCCTTCGCCTTGCCGACATAGATCCGGCGCGCGTCACGGCGGCCCTGCGCGACGATCTCTTCCGGCACCAGCCGGTCATAGACGATGACGTCGGCCTCCTGCAGCGCCCGCTGCGCGCGGAGCGTCAGGAGGTCTGCGGCGCCCGGCCCGGCGCCGACGAGCGACACATGCCCGGCCTCATCGGACTGTTCGAGAAGGCGGGCGGCCTCAGCCTGCGCCTCGATCATGCGCCCGGCGAATACCTTCTCGGCGGCGGCGCCGGAGAAGAAGCGCGCCCAGAAGCGACGCCGCGCTTCGCTGCTCGGCAGCGCCACCGTCACGGCCGACCGCACCTTTTCGGCGAGCCAGGCGAGATCGCCGAAAGCCGGCGCGAGCAGGCCTTCGATCCGCGCTCGAACATGGCGCGCCAGAACCGGCGCGACGCCATTGGTGCCGATGGCAACCGCCAGCGGCGCGCGGTTGACGATGGCGGGGGTGTGGAAGTCGCAGAGCTCGGGGCGGTCGACGACATTGACCGGGACGCCCGCCGCCTTGGCCTGCGTCCGCACCTCCCGGTCCGTCGTTTCGCTCCCTGTGGCGATGAAGGCGAGGGCGGCGCCCTCGAAATCGATCGCCTCTGGCAAATGCTGATAGAGCCGCGCATCGGCGGCGACGAGGTCGTTCAGAAGACCGTCGCTCGGTTTGGTCGAGAAGACCTCAATCCGGGCGCTGGTCTCGGAGAGCAGGCGCACCTTCGCCGCGGCTTCCTCGCCGTCGCCGACGACAACCACTCGCCGTCCTTCGACGGGGTGGAACGCAGGAAAAATGCCGAGCTTTCGGGCGGGCGTCGTCATTGCTTGCTCCAGGAGTAGGCGCGCAGGTCGGAGCCTCGCGATCAGGCCTGAAATCTATGGATCGCGCCGATGCCCTACGAAGCCGCCGGTTCCAATCTCACGCGGGCCGGCGAAAAAGATTTGCCTCTAAGCCTCCCGCCACGGAATTCCGCCGTTCCCGGCCCGGAGCTGGCGTTGGAAGATACTGCGGCATTCTCGCCACAGCTGCTGCGGGATTGCAGCCAGGACGCGAGTGGGCCTCTTTTCCGCCCGCTTCGCTCTGCATCGGGGCCGTCGGGGTGACGCGATCGGGCGCTGCGCGGGTCGCGTATTCGATGTAGAGGTGAGGGATGATCGGATATCTGCGACGGCTTCTTGTTGTCTCCGTCGGCGCCGCCATGGCGACGCTGGCCCTGTCGGGCGCGCATGCGCAGGACAACGTCCTCCGTCAGCTCATCATCACCGAGAATGCCGACTATCCCGGCAACGACTACCAGACGCTGCGCGACGTCGATCAGAATGCCTGCGAGGCCGCCTGCCTCGATGACAATCAGTGCCGCGCCTTCACCTTCAACACCACCGCCGGCTGGTGCTTCCTGAAGTCGGACTTCGGCGCTCTGACGCTTGCCGACAATGCGGTGGCCGGCCGCGTCGTCGCCAACACGCCGCCAAGCCAGAGCCTGGAGTCGCTGCGCCAGGCGGAGCTGACGATCTTCCTCGCCCCGGACTATGTCGACGAGGCGCGGCGTTTCGCCGGCGCCCTTGATGCCACTTTCGCGCCGGGTGTGCGCAGCTACAACGAACTCCTGCTCGCCGCCGCCAATGCGCGCAGCGCCGACAACCCGGCGCTCGCCGCCAACCTCTTCGGCGCCGCCCTGGCGCTGGCGCCCGAGGATCCGAAGATCTGGATCGAATTCGGCCGCGCGACGCTGCTGCGTACCGGCGCAAACTATTCCGAGCGCAACGAAATCCGCACCCGCGCGACCTCCGCCGCGATCAACGCCTATCTCCGCGCTACCACCGATGCGACGCGCGCTTCCGCGCTGGTCATGCTCGGCAATGCGCTTGGAGCAGCGCCAGATCTGGCGCCCTGCGATCAAGGCCTATCGCGCCGCGCTGGAGCTCGTTCCCGACGCCGCCGTGCAGGCCGACCTCGATCAGCTTGTCGCCGAGCACGGCTTCCGCATCGTCAGCCATGAGGTCGATGCGGCGGCGGACAATCCGCGCATCTGCATCGTCTTCTCCGATCCGCTGCCGGTGTCGCAGCCCGGCCTTGCCGATTTCGTCACCGTCGAAGGCAACGGCCTCGCCGTCGAGCCTGAGGCGAACCAGATCTGCATCGACGGCGTCGTCCACGGCAACCGCTATCGCATCCAGATTCGCGCCGGCCTGCCGGCGCTCGACGGCGAGGTCTTGACCAATACCGCCGTCATCGACGTTTTCGTGCCGGATCGGCCGCCGTGGGTCGGCTTTGGCACCAACGCCTATGTCCTGCCGGCCGGGCCGAACCCGACCATCCCGATCCAGTCGATCAATGCGGCGACGGTGGACGCGCAGATCTACCGCATCGGCGACCGCAGCCTCGCCTTCGCGCTGCGTGAGGGCATCTTCCTCGACCAGCTCGAGCCTTATCGCGCCGCCGACATCGCCAACAATTACGGCGAGCGCATCTGGACCGGCGAAATCGACGTCGACACCACGGCGAATGAGATGGTGACGACGGCGATCCCGGTCACCGAAGCGCTCGGCGATCAGGAGCCCGGCGTGTACGTCATCACGGCCCGGCTGCCAGGCGAGCAGCAGGACTATTGGTCGCCTGAGGCGACGCAGTGGTTCGTCATCTCCGATCTCGGCCTGACGACGCTCACCGCCAATGACGGCCTGCACGCCATCGTCCGATCGCTCCATTCGGCCGAGCCGATGGAAGGCGTTCATCTCCGCCTCATCGCCCGCAACAATGAAGTGTTGGCAACCGCCGACACCAACGCCGACGGCTATGCGCATTTCGATCCGGGCCTCGTCCGCGGCACCGGCGGACAGTCGCCGCAGCTTGTCGTTGCCGAGACCGATGACGGCGACTACGCCTTCCTCGATCTTACGCGGCCCGCCTTCGATCTCACTGACCGCGGCGTCGAAGGACGCCAGTCGCCCGGCGCGATCGACGCGTATCTGCGCACCGAGCGCGGCGTTTATCGGCCCGGCGAGACGGTCTACGCCACCGCGCTCATCCGCGACGACGTCGCCAATGCCGTCACCGACCTGCCGCTGACGATGGTGGTCAGGCGGCCGGACGGCGTCGAGAACAGCCGCGAGCTTCTCTCCGATCAAGGCCTCGGCGGTTATTTCTTCGACTTCACGCTGCGCCCCGACGCCATGCGCGGGACGTGGACGCTCCGCCTCTACGCCGATCCGAACGGCGCGCCGATCGAGGAGGAGTCGTTCCTCGTCGAGGACTTCGTTCCCGAGCGGCTCGATTTCACCATCACCGCCGCGAACGACACCTTCGACCTCACCGGGCCGAACACCGTCGATATCGCCGCCCGCTATCTCTACGGCGCGACCGCGCCCGGTCTCACGGTCACCGGCGACGTCGCCGTAGCGCCCGTGGACAATCTCGCCGCCTATCCCGGCTACCAGTTCGGCCGGGACGACGACGCCATGCAGCGCGTCGTCGAGCCGATCGACGATGCGCCGCAAACCGACGATGGCGGCAACGCGACGATGACCGTCACCCTTCCCGACGTGCCACAGACGACGCGGCTGCTGCAGGGGCAGGTCGTGCTGCGCATGGCGGATTCCTCCGGCCGCGCCGTAGAGCGCCAGCTGACGCTGCCGGTCACGCTCGACGGACCGCGCATCGGCATCCGCCCGCAATGGGACGGCTATGGCGTGCCGGAAGGCTCGCCCGCGGAGTTCGAAGTCATTGCCATCGGCAACGATGCCGCGCGCACCGAAATGACCGGCGTCAGCTGGCAGCTGCTGCGCCTGCACACGGAACTACCAGTGGTACAACGTCAACGGCGTCTGGCGCTGGGAGTCCGTGACCACCACCGAGCGCGTCGCCTCCGGCACCATCGACATCGGGACCGGCAACCCGGCCCACATCACCGCGCCCGTCGATTGGGGCAGCTACCGCCTCGAAGTCACCTCGAGCGGGTCGAACGCAACCTCGACGACGGTCACCTTCTATGCCGGCTGGTATGTCGCCAATGCCGGCACGGATACGCCCGACGTCCTCGCCGTGGCGCTCGACAAGCCCGCCTATCAGATCGGCGATACGGCACAGCTGCGGCTCGATCCGCAGTTCGCCGGCATTGCCCTCATCACCGTGCTCGACAACCGCCTCATCACCATGCGCATGGTCGACGTGCCGGCGGAGGGGACGACCGTCGATCTGCCGGTCACCGAGGATTGGGGCCCCGGCGCCTATGTCACGGCAACGCTCTACCGGCCGATGGGTGCCGACGCCGGCCGCATGCCGGCGCGCGCGCTCGGCCTCACCTGGGCGACCGTAGATCCGGGCGACCGCGATCTCCAGGTCAATCTCGATCTGCCGGAGGAAGCGCGCCCGCGCGGTCCGCTGACCGTGCCGATCACGATCACCAATCTGCCGCCGGGCACGGAAGCCTATGTCACCGTCGCCGCGGTCGATCTCGGCATCCTCAACCTCACCAACTATCAGCCGCCGGCGCCTGACAATTGGTACTTCGCGCAGCGCCGCCTCGGCACGCAGATCCGCGACCTCTACGGCAATCTCATCGACACGACGCAGGGCGTGCCCGGCGCCATCCGCTCCGGCGGCGATGGGGGCGCGTCACGGCTTGCGGCGCCGCCGCCGACCGAGGCGCTCGTCGCCTTCCAGTCCGGCATCGTCCGCGTCGACGAAAACGGCCGCGCCACGGTCAGCTTCGACATGCCGTCCTTCAACGGCACCGTGCGGGTCATGGCGCAGGCCTGGTCGGCGACCGGCGTCGGCCATGCGGTGAAGGATGTCTTCGTCCGCGATCCGGTCGTGGTGAACGCCAGCCTGCCGCAATTCCTCAATCTCGGCGACACCTCGCGGCTCTTGCTCGAAGTGCACAATGTCTCGGGCGAAGCGGGCGACTATCGCCTGCTCATCGACGCCGATAACGGCATCGGGATCGAGACCAAGTTCCTCGATCAGACGCTGATACTTGCCGAAGATCAGCGCGCAACGATCGCCATCCCGATCAGCGCCATGGCCATCGGCGACGAGGCGATCCATGTCACGCTGCTGACGCCGGACGGGCAGGCCTTGCCGAAGGATCTCGTCCTTGGCGTGCGCGCGCCCGGCCTGCCGGTGACCAATGTCAGCTATGTGCAGATACCGATCCGCGGCGGCGCGCTGACGCTCGATGCCACGGCCTTCGCCGATTTCGTGCCCGGCACCGCGTCGGTCAACGTTTCTGCCGGCGGAGCCGCGCGCCTCGATGTCGTCGGCATTCTCGAAGCGCTCGACCGCTACCCCTATGGCTGCTCGGAGCAGACGACGAGCCGCGCTCTGCCGCTGCTCTATCTCAATGATGTCGCGGCCTCCGTCGGCATGGGGGGCGACGCCGATCTCCACGACCGCATTCAGAACGCCATCGAGTCGCTCCTTGCCAAGCAGGGCTCGTCCGGCGCGTTCGGATTATGGGGCCCGTATACCGGTGGTGATCTCTGGCTCGACGCCTATGTCACCGACTTCCTCACCCGCGCCGCGGCGGCCGGTTACGACGTGCCGCAACTCGCACTCACCACGGCGCTCGACAACCTTGCCAACTCGATCGCCTATGCGTCGGACTTCACCAATGGCGGCGAGGCGATCGCCTACTCGCTCTACGTCCTCGCCCGCAATGGCCGCGCCTCGATCGGTGACCTGCGCTACTACGCCGAGGTCAAGATCAACGACTTCGGCACCGCGCTGGCACAGGCGCAGATCGGCGCCGCGCTCGCCCTCTATGGCGATCGCAACCGCGCCGAGGCTGCCTTCGGCGCCGCGGTCCGGCGGCTCGGTCAGACGGCGGATACCGCCAATGGCTGGCGCGAGGATTACGGCACCAACATCCGCGACACCGCGGCGGTGATCGCACTTGCCGCGGAGAACCAGATTGCGACGGTCGACACCTCGAACCTCGCTGCGCGTCTCGCCGATGCGCGCTATGCCCGCAACTACACCAGCACCCAGGAAGACGCCTGGACGCTGATGGCCGCGGCGGCCCTGATCAAGGACGCCGAGGACGCCGGGCTGACGCTCAACGGCGAGCCCGTGAACGGGCCGATCTTCGCCCGCTTCACCGATGATCAACTCGCTACGGGTCCGGTCCAGATCGTCAACACCGGCGACCGCGCCGTCGACGCGGCCGTCTCCGTAACCGGCATCCCGCTGGTGCAGCCTCCGGCGGGCGGCAACGGCTTCACCATCGAGCGCCGCTACTACACGCCCGATGGGACGTTGGTCGATCCGAGCACCGTTGCGCAGAACGATCGCTTCGTCGTGACGCTGACGGTGACGGCCACGCAGGGACGGACAGCCGATCTCCTGATCGTCGATCCGCTGCCGGCCGGCTTCGAAATCGAGAACCCCGATCTGTCGCTCTCGGGCGATGTCGACCGCTATCCTTGGCTCACCACGGACACGGTGGTCGATCACTCCGAGGCGCGGAACGATCGCTTCGTCGCCGCGGTGCATCGCTGGCAGTCGGCGCCGCTACAGTTCACCATCGCCTACACGGTGCGTGCGGTGACGCCTGGCGTCTTCGTCCATCCCGGCGCGGTCGTCGAGGACATGTATCGCCCCGATCGTCGGGCCAACACGGCGGCCGACACCGTCGAAGTGGTCGGGCCGACGCAATAGGCGAAGGGGAAGGTCGCGCTCATGCCGCGGCAAGCAAACAGCAGCGCCCCGGGCAGGGCCCGGGGCGGACAGCGTCATCGGCGCTGGACCGTCGCGTTCTTCGGCCTCTGGTCCATCGGTGCGCTCGCCGGCCTCGCCTTGCTCTGGCTTGGCGCGACAATACAGATGGTCAGTGCCGACCTGCCGCCGGTGCCCGACCCGGCCAGCGTTGAGACCTCGACAATCGTCGTCGATCGCAACGGCAATCTGTTGCGGCCCTTCACCATCGCCAACGGCATCTGGCGCTTGCCGGCGACGGTCGAAGACGTCGATCCGCTCTTCTTCCGCATGCTCTTCGCCTATGAGGACAAGAACTTCTACCAGCATCACGGTGTCGACTGGCTGTCGCTTGTCAGGGCCGCCGGGCAGCTCGTGCGCAATGGCGAGATCATCTCGGGCGCATCGACGCTGACCATGCAGGTCGCGCGTCTCATCGATGGCCATGACACGCGCACCATCGACGGCAAGATCCGGCAGATCGTGTTCGCCCGCGAGATCGAGGCGCAGCTGTCAAAGGACCAGATACTCGACCTCTATCTCATGCTCGCGCCCTATGGCGGCAATCTCGAAGGCATCCGCGCCGCTTCGCTGGCTTATTTCGGCAAGGAGCCGGCGCGCCTGACGACGGCGGAAGCAGCGCTCCTCGTCGCGCTGCCGCAATCGCCCGAAGCGCGGCGACCCGATCACGATCCCGTCTCGGCGGAAGCGGCGCGCAACCGCGTCCTCGACCGCATGGTCACGGCCGGCGTCATCACCGAGGACGAGGCATCCGCCGCGAAGACGGAGCCGGTGCCGACGGCGCGCCGCGACTTCCCGATGCTTGCCGCGCATCTTGCAGAGGAAGCAGTGCTCGCCGACCCGAACGCGCCCGTGCATCAGCTCACCGTCGACCGCGCGCGCCAGATCGTCTTCGAGCAGCTTGCGGCCGATAATGCGAACGAACTCGGCAACGATATCGGCGTCGCCATTCTCATGATCAACTACCATACGGGCGAGATCATCGCCTCGGTCGGGTCGGCCGGACTCCTCGACCTCGACCGCGAGGGCTTCATCGACATGACGCGGGCGATCCGTTCGCCCGGCTCGACGCTGAAGCCTTTCATCTACGGCCTCGCCTTCGAGCTCGGCCTTGCCATGCCCGAGAGCCTGATCGACGACCGCCCGACCGGCTTCAACGGCTACGCGCCGGTGAATTTCGATGGCTACTACCGCGGCACGGTGACGATTCGCGAAGCGCTGCAGCAATCGCTCAACGTGCCCGCTGTCATCGTCCTCAACGAGGTTGGGCCCGCGCTTCTCGTCTCGAGGCTGCGCCGCAGCGGCGCCAGCCCGGTCCTGCCGGAACTGACGGCGCCCGGTCTCGCCATCGGCCTCGGCGGCGTCGGCATCACGCTGCGCGATCTCGTCGGCGCCTATGCCGCTATCGCCAATGGCGGCTTGCCGGTGCATCTCACCGACGGCATCGGCGATGCGAGCCCCTACGCGGCGACGCTGCCGGTGCTCGATCCGATCGCCGCCTGGTATGTCAGCGACATCCTTGCCGGCGTGCCGCCACCCAACACCGCCTCGCTCGGCCGCATCGCTTACAAGACAGGCACCTCCTACGGCTATCGCGACGCCTGGGCGATCGGCTTCGACGGCCAATATGTCATCGGCGTCTGGGTCGGTAGGCCGGATGGTTCGCCGATCCCCGGCCTCACCGGCATCGGCGCCGCCGCGCCCATCCTGTTCGAGGCGTTCGACCGCATCGGCACGCGCGTGACGCCACTGCCGGGACCGCCGCCCGGCACCGTCATCGCCACGACCGCCAATCTGCCGGAACCGATCCGTCGTTTCCGCGAAGCCGATCAGACCGTCATCGACACCGATCCGGCGCCGGAGATCTTCTTCCCGCTCGACGGCTTCCGCGTCGATCTCGGCCTCGCACGGGCGCGGCTTCAGCGCTCGCCATCAAGGTGCGCGATGGCTCGCCGCCCTTCACCTTCCTCGCCAATGGGCTGCCGATCGGGCGGTCGGAGTTCTCGCGCGAAACGTCCTGGTCGCCGGACGGGCCGGGCTTCGTCACCATCACGGTGATCGATTCCGAGGGCCGCTCCGACCGCGTGACCGTGTTCCTGGAGTGATCAGCCCAGCATCGCCCCTTCGGCGATGCCGATGCCGCGGCGGAACTCGGCAGCGCCCATCGCTCGCCCGCCGGCGCGCTGCAGCTCCGTAATGCGGATCGCGCCCTCACCACAAGCGATGGTGAGCGCGCCGTCGAGAATCATTCCGGGTTCCCCGGTGCCTTCCGCCAAACTCGCCGCCAGAAGCTTCACACGCTCCGACTTGCCGCCGATCGGCATCTCCGTCCAGGCGCCGGGGAAGGGCGACAGGCCGCGGATCTTGTTGTGCACCTCGGCGGCCGGACGCGACCAGTCGATGCGCGCCTCCGCCTTGTCGATCTTGGCGGCATAGGTGACGCCCTCCTCGGGCTGCGGCTGAACGTCGAGCGATCCGCGCTCGAGCGCCGCCAGCGCCCGCACCATGAGGTCGGCGCCGAGCCGCGCCAACCGATCGTGCAACGCCCCCGACGTCTCGTCCTCGCCGATTGCGGTGCGCTCGACCATCGCCACCGGTCCCGTGTCGAGCCCCGCTTCCATGCGCATCACCGCCACGCCGGTCTCCTTGTCACCGGCCATGATCGCGCGCTGGATAGGTGCCGCGCCGCGCCAGCGCGGCAGCAGCGAAGCATGAAGATTGAAGGCGCCGAGACGCGGTGCATCGAGGATCGCCTGCGGCAGGATGAGGCCATAGGCGACGACCACGGCCACATCGGCGCCGAGCGCGGCGAAGCGGGCCTGCTCATCCTCGCTCCGTAGCGAAGTCGGCGTGAACTACGGGCAGGCCGAACTGCTCGGCGACGGCATGCACCGGCGAGGGCCGCGGCGCCATGCCCCGGCCGGCCGGGCGCGGCGGCTGGCTATAGACGGCGACGATTTCGTGGCCGCGGCCGACGATCTCGGTGAGCGTGGGCACGGCGAAATCCGGCGTGCCCATGAAGGTGACGCGAAGTGACATGACGATCCTGCTTTCTCCCCCCTTGTGGGGGAGAATGTTTCGTCCTGATTTGCGAAGCAAATCGCTGGCGAAACAAGAGGGGGGTGCTGCAGCGAAGCAGGCTTCTCCCCACCCGAAACCGTCTCACTTCCATTCGACGGCTTCGACCTCCCCACAAGGGGGAGGTGAAAGCGTGGAGGAGGGCTGGTGCCGATTGCCTTATGGACGGAGGGAAGCCCCAGCCTCATCTTATCGTCATTGCCGGGCTTGACCCCGGCAATCCATGGACCTCGGGGGCGAGCCCGGTGGTGACGAGGTGGTGGACTTCGTTGCTCAGAAGGTTGGCGTGGTGCCCTGGGCCTTCGCCTTGGTGAACTTCCGGATCACCATGTCGCGCTTCAGTTTCGACAGATGGTCAATGAAGAGCCTGCCCTCAAGATGGTCGACCTCGTGCTGCACGACGGTGGCGAGGAAGCCGTCGATATCGCGCTCTTGGCTGTTGCCTTCGCGATCGAGATAGCGGAGGCGAACGCTCGCCGGCCGCTCGACCTCGGCGTAATATTCAGGGATCGACAGGCAGCCTTCCTCGTAGACGGACGGCTCGTCCGAGCGCCACACGATCTCCGGATTGATGAGGAAGATCGGGTCCCTTGTCGGCTCCTTGCCTTCCTCTTCCTCGCCCTCCTTGGCGGCGATGTCGATGGTGATCAGCCGGCGCGGCACGCCGACCTGCACCGCGGCGAGACCGACGCCCGGCGCCTCGTACATCGTCTCCAGCATCTGATCCATGAAGCGGAGGAGTTCGTCGTCGATCCGCTCGACCGGCGCGCTCTTCTCGCGCAGGACCCTGTCCGGAATGGTGATGATGTCCAGCAAAGCCATGGCGCTCAGATAAGTTGAGAGCTGGCGGCGGTCAACGGCGGCAAGCGGGGCCTTCCCTCGGAAACTCGTAGAGCAGCCGAAATTTGTTCCTGTTTTGATCTTCCGCGCCGAATCAGGTAGAATTCGTAGATGGATCAGATCGTTGCGACCGTCGGCGGCACGCCGGTTTCGCTCGGTGCCGCCTTGGCGGTCGCCGCGCTTGTTGTTGCCGTCGCGGTGGTGGCCACGGTCCTGGCGCGCCGGGGTAGCCGGAACGGGCGGGCCGAAGAGGCGCGCCTAGCCGCCTTCGCCCGCGCGCAGGCCGAGCAGGCGGCCCGGCTGCAGCAGATGATCGAGAATGTCGGCAACGGCCAGAACCAGCTGAACCGCGCCGTGTCGGAGCGGCTCGATGGCTTCGGCCACCGCCTCGGCCAGTCGATGACGGAGACGACGCGCGCGACCCATGAAAGCCTCTCCCGCCTGAACGAGCGGCTTGCGGTGATCGACCGCGCCCAGGCGAACATCACCAGCCTGTCGAGCCAGATGGTCGAACTGCAGAACGTCCTCTCCAACAAGCAGACGCGCGGCGCCTTCGGTCAGGCGCGCATGGAGGCGATCATCCAGGATGGCCTGCCGCAGGGCGGCTATTCCTTCCAGGCGACGCTGTCGAACGGCAAGCGGCCGGACTGCCTCGTCTCCTTCCCCAATGACACGCCGTCACTGGTGATCGACGCCAAATTCCCGCTCGAAGGCTGGAACGCGCTGAAGACCGAGGAACCCGTCGAGCGGAAATCGGCGGAGGCGCAGTTCCGCCGCGACGTGCAGACCCACATCACCGCGATCCGCCAGCGCTATTTCATCGCCGGCGAGACGCAGGATACCGCCTTCATGTTCGTGCCGTCGGAATCGATCTTCGCCGACATCCACGAGCACTTCGACGACCTCATCCAGCTCGCGCATCGCAGCCGCGTCGTCATCGTCTCGCCGTCGCTGCTGATGCTGTCGATCCAGGTGATCCAGTCGGTGCTGCGCGACAGCCGCATCAAGGAGCAGGCGCATCTCGTCCGCGACGAGGTCATCCGCCTCATGGACGATGTCGGCCGCCTCGATGAACGCGTGCGCAAGCTTGCATCGCATCACAGCCAGGCGGCGCGCGACATCGACGACATTCTCATCTCGACGCGGAAGATCTCCAATCGCGGCGAGAAGATCGACGCCCTCGATTTTGGCGATGCGCCCCCGCCGCAGAGCGAATTGCGGCTGGCGGGCGAATAGCCGCTAGAACCCCCGCCCGCGTTCGGCGAGGAACGCCTTCTCCTCTTCCGTGCTTTCCCGTCCGAGCATCTCGTTGCGATGCGGGAAGCGGCCGAACTTGCGGATGAGGTCGCGATGCTTGGTGGCGAAGTCGAGATTGCCGCGGAACGTATCCACCCAGTTCTCCGGGCATGACACCGTCTCGGTTGCGATGAGCAGGGCGCAATAATCCTGATCAGCGACGTCTTCGCTGTGCATGAAGGGCAGGAAGAGGAACGGCCGCTCAAGCAGATAGAAGCGGTCGATGCCACCGGCGATCAACTCTCTGGCGTAGCCGCGGGCAATGGGGTCGTATTCAAAGGCCCGGCCGCCGGTGCGGTAGAGATTGCGCGGAAACTGGTCGAGCATGATGACGAGCCCGACTTGTTGGCGCTGCGTCAGCCGCGTGAAATCCCAGTCAGCCGCCGCCGCCTCGTCGACCGCCGCGCCGAAGCGTTCGCCGATCGTGCGATCAAAGTCGTCGTTCTGCTGGAACCAACTCGGCCAGCGATCGGAGTTCGCCTCCGGTCCCTCGATCGGACCGAACCAGAAATCATGTACGTCGTCGAGGACCGCTGGATTCATCGCAGAAATACCCTTGGGTTCAGAAGGGCGTCCGGCTGCGGATCGCCGCCGAAAGCGTGCCTTCGTCGAGATAGTCGAGTTCGCCGCCGACGGGAACGCCGAGGGCGAGGCGCGAGATCTTCACGCCGGTCGGCGCCAGCTGATCGGTGATGAAATGCGCCGTCGTCTGTCCGTCGACGGTGGCGTTGACGGCGAGGATCACCTCCTTGACGTCGCCTGCCGAGACGCGCTGCACCAGACGGTCGATGGTAAGATCCTCGGGGCCGACGCCGTCGAGCGCCGACAGCGTCCCGCCGAGAACGTGATAACGGGCGTTGAGTGCGCCAGCGCGTTCCAGCGCCCACAAATCGGATACATCCTCGACCACGACGAGCGTTGTCTCGTCGCGCCGGGGATCGGTGCAGATCGTGCAGGGGTCGTTGGTATCGATGTTGCCGCAGGTCGAGCACACGACGACGCGCTCCTCGGCGACTTCCATCGCCCGCGTCAGCGGCACCAGAAGCTGGTCCTTCTTCTGAATGAGATGCAGAGCGGCGCGTCGCGCCGAGCGCGGGCCGAGCCCCGGCAGCCGCGCCAGCAGCTGGATAAGATGCTCGATCTCGGGACCGGCGACCGTGCGGCTCATGTCAGAGGAAGATCGCCGCTGCGCCGTAGGCGGCGAAGGTCACGGCGACGGCGATCAGGAACGACAGAGCGAGGATACGAAAAGCCTTGGCGCGATCCTGCCTTCGCGCTGCAGCGTCGACGATCTGCTGACGTTCACGCAGGCTGCCGAAATTGAACAGCGAGGAGAAGCCGAAATAGAAGCAGAAATGGTAGAACGCCTGCACGAACCCTGCGGCCGCGGCAAAGGCGGGCAGGAAGAGAATGAGGTACCAGGCCGGCTCCCCGACCTTCGCCCTCATCAGAAACAACAGGACCAACGCGAAGACGGTGACGCCGCCCCAGCCGGCGCGCATACGGCGCTGGATTTCCTCCTCGCCGATATTGCAGCTGCCCGGAACGTAGTGGTCGGTTGTGCTCATCAGAATGGCAGCTTCATCCCCGGCGGCAGTTGCAGGCCGCCTGTCATTTCCTGGGTCAACTCGGCAGTGCGTGCCTCAAGTTTCGCTCGCGCATCATTGTGCGCGGCCAGAATGAGGTCTTCCAGGATCTCCGCCTCATCCGGTTTCACCAGCGACGGATCGACCTTGAGCGCCTTCATGTCTCCCTTGCCTGAGAGCGTCACCGATACCAGGCCGCCGCCGGCCGTGCCGGTCACTTCCAGGGCGGCGATCTGCTCCTGGACCTCCTGCATCTTTGATTGAAGCTCGCGGGCCTGCTTCATCATGCCCATGAAGTCGCGCATCTTCAGTCTCCGTTTGGCTCGTCCGACGTATCGTCGTCGCCGTCAATGTCCAGATCGGCGAGGCCGCCACCAGCTGCGGCCTCGGTAACGCGAATGTCGACGATCTCCGCCTTCGGGAAATGTGCCAACACGGCGGCCACGGTCGGGTCGCGTCGCGCATCGTCTTCCAGCTGCGCCCGAGTCGCCTTTCGCTGCTCGTGCAGCGTCGGCAACGCCGCCTCATTGTTGATGGTGATGACCCAGCGTTCGCCCGTCCATTCCTTCAGCTTGGCGCCGAGATCGGTGGTGAGGCTTTTCGGCGCATCGGCGGTAAGGCCGATCTCGATCCGGCCGGGCTCGAAGCGGATCGGACGGACGTAATGTTCGAGATTCGCCTTGAGGCCGATTTCGCGCTTTTCCGAAGCGAGGGCGATCAGATCTTCGTAGCGCCTGAGCTGCGGCGCCGGCGGATCGACGGCAGCATTCGGTTGCGCCATCGCCAGCGGTGTTTCCGCGGCCGCTGCGACCGGTCCGCCGCGGGTGGCGCGTGGCGGGCTCGGCGCCGTCATTGACGCCGCAGGCGCAGCACCATTGCCGCCGCTCGGCCGCGGTGCCGAATTGCCTTCATCGCCACGGCCAGCAATCGCCCGGAGCGCTTCGTCGGGCGTCGGCAGATCGGCCGCATAGGCAAGACGAACGAGGACCATCTCGGCGGCGGCGAGGGGCCGCGAAGCTTCGCGAGCTTCGTCGATGCCCTTCAACAGAATCTGCCATGAGCGCGACAGAGCGCGCACCGACAGCGCCTCGGCGAGAGCGAGGCCGCGCACGCGCTCTTCTTCCGTGAGCGCGGCGTCCTCGGCGGCCGACGGCGTCATCTTCAGCCGCGTCACCAGATGATTGAAATTGGCGAGATCCTCCAGGAGCACCGCAGGATCGGCGCCTGCCTCGTAGAGCTCGCCAAGCGTCGTCAATGCTGCCGGCGCGTCACCCCGCATCAACTGATCGAACAGGTCGATGACGCGGTTGCGGTCGGCGAGCCCGAGCATGGTGCGCACATCGTCCGCGGAGACCGACCGCCCGGCGGCGCTGGCGTCGCCGCCATGGGCGATGGCGCGGTCGAGCAGCGACAGGGAATCGCGCGCCGAGCCTTCGCCCGCCCGCGCGATCATCGCCAGCGCGTCGGTGTCGATGGCGATGCCTTCCTTTTCGGCGATCCCTTTGAGGAGGCCGACGAGGCGGTCGGCCTCGATGCGGCGGAGATCGAAGCGCTGGCATCGCGACAGGATCGTCACCGGCACCTTGCGCACTTCGGTGGTGGCGAAGATGAACTTCACATGCTCCGGCGGCTCTTCGAGCGTCTTTAGGAGGCCGTTGAAGGCCTGGTTCGAGAGCATGTGCACTTCGTCGATGATGTAGACCTTGTAGCGCGCGACCGCGGGCTTGTAGCGCACCGACTCGATGATCTCGCGAATGTCGCCGATGCCGGTATGCGAGGCGGCGTCCATTTCGATGACGTCGATATGGCGCCCTTCCATGATCGCGGCGTCATGCTCGCCGGGCTCGGAGAAATCGATCGACGGACGGTCCGGACCGCCAGGCTTTTGATAGTTGAGCGCGCGGGCGAGGATGCGGGCGGTCGACGTCTTGCCGACGCCGCGAACGCCCGTGAGGAGAAAGGCCTGCGCGATCCGCCCGGTCTCGAAGGCGTTGGTGAGCGTGCGCACCATCGGCTCCTGGCCGATCAGGTCATCGAAGCTCTGCGGCCGGTATTTCCGGGCGAGCACCTGATAGGGCACGAAGCCGGCTGCTGTCTCCAATGGCCTGTCTCGCTCGCCGGGTGAAGAGTGGGAGGCTGACGCGTGACCCGCGCCGGACTCGTTAGGGCTGCTTCCTTCCGGACCTGACCCGGTTGGCGAGGGACGCGTCCACTGCCAACCTCCCACGCGACCATATCATGCGGCCGGCACTGCGAGGCAAGGGCGGAGGTTCACTCTCCGCCGTTCAACTGCAGCCGGAACGGGCTCGCCGGATAAACGCCGATCAGTCGGTACTCCGAGGTGAAGAAGGCGAGCTCCTCCAGCGCAAGCGCCAGATTCCTGTCCTCGGGGTGACCGTCGACCTCGGCATAGAACTGCGTGGCGAAGAACTTGCCGTCGAGCTGGTAGGACTCCAGCTTCGTCATGTTGACGCCATTGGTGGCGAAGCCGCCCATCGCCTTGTAGAGCGCGGCCGGCAGATTGCGCACACGGAACAGGAAGCTCGTGATCATCGGCCCGCCGGGCGCCGGGACCGCAGCCTCGCGCGAGAGAACAATGAAACGCGTGACATTGTAGCTCTCGTCCTCGACGTCCTCGAGCAGCACGTCGAGGCCGTGCAGCTCGGCGGCGAGGCGCGGGGCAAGTGCAGCCAGCGTCGGATCGCCGCGCTCGGCAATCTCGCGCGCCGCGCCCGCCGTGTCACCGGTGACCATCGGAATCCACCCATGCGAGCGAATCGCTCGGCGACACTGCCCTAGCGCGTGGGAGTGGCTGTAGACGGTCTTGATGTCCGCCAGCTTCGCACCCTTCACCGCCATCAAATTGAAATGGATCGGCATAAAATATTCGCCGGTGATGTGGAGGCTCGAGCGCGGCAGGAGGTGGTGAATATCGGCTACGCGGCCGGCGAGCGAGTTCTCGATCGGAATCATGCCGAGATCAGCATCGCCCGAATCGATCGCGGCGAAGCAGTCCTCGAAGGTCGGCACCGGCATCGGTGTGCCATTGGGGAAAACTTCTCGCGAGGCGATATCGGAGTTCGACCCCGGTTCGCCCTGAAAAACGACCTTCAGCATTCTTGCCTCGCCGATGACGATCCGGCGAACCTGTGGCCGGAAAGCCGCACTCCTAACAAGCCGGGCCGGCTTACGCAGCGCTTGGGGCGCCGTCAACGTCGCCTATTCATCCACAATTGGCGCGTTTGTGCTCACAATGTCGCATCCGACGGCAGGCCCATTGGCTCGATATCTGTTGCATCGCGCGCCTAAACCCCTATAGCTTCCGCGCACTAGCGAGGGAGAAGGGGCGCTTCCGGCCGGTGATTGTCGGCCGTTGCCCCCCTAGGGTGGTTTGCGGAGCGCGGGGCACAAATGTTCAACAAAATAGCTGGCGCGGTTTTGGGCACGTTACTCGTGCTCGTGGCGCTGAGGATCGTCGCTGAAGGCCTGTTCGGACCGGAGGAGCCTGCGCATGAAGAGCAGGTCGCTGAGAACAACGGGCCGGCGGTTGACCCGGTTCAGGCCCTCTACGTCCGAATCGTCGACGCCGATCCGGCCGATGGCCAGGCTGCAGCAGCCGCCTGCCAAGGCTGTCATTCGCTTGCGGAGAACGGCGGCACCCTTGTCGGCCCGGATCTCTTCAACGTCGTGAACCGCCCGATCGGTGGTGTCGAGGGCTTCAACTACAGCACCGCGCTGAAGGATTTGCATGACGCCGGCGACACCTGGACCTACGAAAAGCTCGACGCCTGGCTGACCAGCACGACCACATTCGCGCCCGGGACGGCGATGAGCTTCGCCATTTCCGATCCCGATCAGCGCGCTGCGATCATCGCCTATCTGCGTACCGTCTCGAACGACCCGGCGCCTCTGCCGACGATCGAGCCCGGCGTGCGTGAGGCCCTGGCTGGCGAAGGTGCGCCGGCCGAAGAGGGCGCGCCGGCCGAGGAAACGGCGGCGGGCGACATCGATGCCGTCATCGCGGCAGCCGACCCGGCCGCCGGCCAAGCCGTCGCGGCCCAGTGCGCCGGCTGTCATACCCTCACCGAGGGCGGCGCCGACGGCTTCGGTCCGAACCTCTTCGGTGTCTTCGATCGCGCCATTGGTGGCGGCGACCACGCCTACACGGCGGCCCTGCAGGCGCTGAATGGCGAGGGCGAGATCTGGAACGCGGCAAACCTTGACGCCTTCCTTACCGATCCGCAGGCCTTCGCGCCGGGCACGGCAATGCCGATCCAGGTGACCGATCCGACCGACCGTCACAACGTCATCGCTTATCTGATGACGCTGACGAACACGCCGGCGGAAGAAACGACCCCGGCCGAGGAGGCTGCGCCTCCTGCTGAGGAAGCCGCTCCGGCCTCTGCCGCCGCACCGGCTTCGGCCGCGGCGCCGGACGGCTGCGACGGACATCGGAGCGGCTGTGGCTGCTGCCGACGCTGCCGCGGGCGAAGCGGCCGCCGCTCAGTGCGCCGGCTGTCACACGCTCACCGAGGGCGGCGCCGACGGTTTCGGTCCGAACCTCTTCGGTGTCGTCGGGCGGCCCATTGGTGGCGGCGATCACACCTACTCGGCGGCGCTGCAGGCGCTGCATGATGCGGGTGACGTCTGGACGCTCGCCAATCTCGATGCGTTCCTCACCGATCCGCAGGCCTTTGCGCCGGGAACGATGATGCCGATCAACGTCGCCGACGAGACGACGCGGCACAACATCCTCGCCTATCTTGAGACGCTGACGGCCGCCGCTCCGGCTCTGCTGCTGCACCGGCCTCGGCTGCTGCTCCGGCATCGGCTGCTGCTCCGGCATCGGCTGCTGCTCCGGCGTCCGCCGCTGCTCCGGCATCGGCCGCTGCTCCGGCTTCGGCCGCCGCTACCGGCTTCGGCCGCTGCTCCGGCTTCGGCCGCTGCTCCGGCTTCGGCCGCCGCACCGGCTTCGGCTGCCGCTCCGGCTTCGGCTGCTGCTTCAGCCGGCGGTGCGGACGTTGCGGCCGCGATTGCCGCAGCGGATCCGGCAGCCGGTGAAGCTGTCGCCGCTCAGTGCGCCGGCTGCCACACCCTCACCGAGGGCGGTGCCGACGGCTTCGGTCCGAACCTCTTCGGCGTCGTCGGTCGTCCTATTGGCGGTGCGGACCACACCTATTCGCCGGCGCTGCAGGCGCTGCACGATGCGGGTGACGTTTGGACCGTCGCCAATCTCGACACGTTCCTTGCCGATCCGCAGGCTTTTGCGCCGGGGACCATGATGCCGATCTCCGTCGCCGACGAGACCGACCGTCATAATCTCATTGCCTATCTCGAGACCTTGACGGCTGCTTCCGCTGCTGCTCCGGCATCCGCTCTGCGCGGCCTCCGCTGCTGCTCCGGCACCGCTCTGCTCCGGCTTCGGCCGCTGCGCCGGCCTCTGCTGCCGCCGCGGCCCCGGCCGAAGAGACCGCGCTCACGCCGGTTGCCTTCACGGTCACGCAGGGCAATTGGGGTGAACTGCAATACGGCATTGAGTGCGCCACCTGCCACGCCGACGACCTCACCGGAGATCGCGGCCCGGCTCTTGTCGGCGATACGTTCACCACCGCCTGGGCGGGCAAGCCGGTGAGCGACCTCACGACCGCGATGCGCGACGGTGGTCCGCATCCGGGCGACGCCGTGACCGATGAGGACTATGCGGCAATCGTCGCCTTCATCCTGCGCCAGAACGGCTTTGAAGCCGGCAATGTTGCGCTGGTCGCGGGCGCCGCGAACCAGACCGGCATCGGCATTCTCCAGTAGAACAAGCGCTGCCGCTTAGAGCGGCAGCTGCTTGTATCGCCGAACGATCGTGTCGCCGAGGCGCTCCACCGCGAGCGCCCCGGCGAGCGTCCTTTCGACGACGACGTTGCGCCGGTCCTTCTCATCGCGGCGGCGCGTCACCAATCCCAGTCTTCCCATCGTGTCGAGCGCGCGCGTGATCGCGGGCTTGGTGACGTTGAGCTTCGCAGCCAGGTCGCGAACCGTGTGTGGAGGCGGCTCCAGATAGACCGTCAACAGCACCGCCTGTTGCCGCGCTGAGAGATCGGGTTCATCATCGCGCACAAGATCAAGAATGACATCATGCCAGAGGCGCAGGGCCTGTCGGGGCCTGAAATCGGACGGCATGGCGGAACCAGACGGGTCGGTCGTTTCGGAACCGAATTTGTTTACCGGGGCATTGGACGGCCCGCAACCGTGCGATCGCGTCGCGAGCGGCGCGCGTAGGGTGGGGGGAGAATGAGCAGCGTCGTTGGCCGCCAGGCGATACCCATGCTCGGGCGTGGCCGGCTCGTGCTGGCCATCGCACTCGCCGCCCCTCTGCTTCTGAGCGGCTGCGGCGGCAAGGACGAGGCAACCAGCGATGGATCGGAACCCGCGGCCGCTAGCGACACAGTCGCTGCGGGCAGCATTGCCGAGCCGGTACCGGCCGCTTCGCCCGTCAGTGAGCCAGCCGAACCTCCGGCCGCTGAAGCGGCGTCGGCCATCGCGCCCGCTGAAGCAGCGTCAACGCCGCCGCCCGAATCGCCCGGGAGTGCCGGACCGGGGGCCTCCGCGCCGGTTGCCGAGGCGTCCGCCGCGACACCGGCCGCAGATGCCGCAATAACCGACGGCGAACAGCCGAATGAGCCTTCGCCGCTGGCTCTCGGCGACGTGACGATCGATCCCGAGATGCTGGCAATGATAGAGGCCGGCGATCCTATCGCCGGTCGGCTGCGGGCTTCGCGTTGCACCGGTTGCCATGCCCTCGACCGGGGCGGCGAGGCGCATGCCGCCGCCCAGGTCGGACCGAGCCTCTACAACATCTTCGGGACCGACATCGGGGCCGTCACCGGTTTCGACTATTCACTGGCTTTCGCCGCCGTTCACGACAGCGGCGCAGTCTGGACCGTGGCCAATCTCAACGCCTTCCTGTCTGATCCTGAGGCCGCGATCCCCGGCACGGCGATGACGATCGGCGGCATCCCGGACGCCCAGGACCGCGCCAATGTCATTGCCTTCCTGCGCATCCTGGCCGACGAGCCTTTGCCCTTCACCGGTGGCGAGGAAGCCGCTCCCGTAATGGGCGATCCGGAGCTCCTCGCCCGTATCGCCGGGGCGGACCCTGACCGCGGGCAAGGCCTTGTGGCGCGCTGTTCCGGATGCCACCGTTTCGGCGAGGGCGATCCGCCGCTGACCGGCCCCAATCTCTATGACGTCGTCGGCCAGCTTGTGGGCGCGAAGCAAAGCTTCCGTTATTCGCAGGCGTTTATCGACCTCAATGCCGAGGGCGCGGTCTGGACCTATGAACGGCTGGACGCTTTCCTGGCCAACCCGGCCGTCGCGATCCCCGGTACGCGCATGGGCTTCAGCGGCGTCGCCGGCCCGAATGACCGTGCTGCAATCATCGCCTATTTGCGCACGCTGGCACCCGAGCCCTTCCCGCTCGTGGTCGAGGGGCCGACGAATATCGGCGTCGTACGCGAGGGGCTGGATCCGCTCACCTACACCGCAGCCGAGGCCGATGCCGGGGCCGATATCTACGCCGATACATGCAGCCGCTGCCACGCGGCCGACCTCCACGGCGAGATAGACCTGGGTTCCGGCGGTTTTGGCGTCGTGCCGCCACTGATCGGTCCGAATTTCGAGGGCCGCTGGTTCACTGGCAACATCGACGCGCTCTTCAATGTCATCAGCAGGACCATGCCCCCGACGGCTCGTGGGACGCTGGACGATCAGACCGTCGCGGAAATCGTTGCCTACATACTGGCTCGAAATGGTTTCGCGCCGGGCCCAACGGAGCTGCCGACCGATCGCGAGGTACTAGCGAATATGGGCTTCTTCCAGCAGTGAGCTGATTGCTAGCCGCCGCAAAGCCGAGATCGCGGCACCGGATAGACCGCGTCGCCGCCGAGCACGAAAGCGGTGAACGCATCGGCAAAGAGCGATGACACCACCGGCTCCAGCACGTTCAGCCCGCCGGCATAGGCGCCGAAGGCGGGCAGTATCAGACGGTTGCCGTCTCCGACGAAGCAGCGCCGGCGCACCGAGCCGGCTCGCCCCGCAACCCGGGCCGCCGGGTGCAGATGGCCGGCGATTTCCCCGAAGCCGTCCCGCTCGCTGGGCTCGTGGCGCAGCGTCACCGCGCCCAATACAAGTTCGTCGCAGCGATCCCCACCGATGACATCCGGCAAGTCGTCGTCATGATTGCCGGCGATCCAGATCCATTCGCGCCCGCGCTGCAGCGTCGAAAGGGCGGCGCGGTCATAGTCCTGCAGCCTTAGCGCGCCGTCATTGTCGTGGAAGGAATCGCCCAGAGCGACGACACGCGCCGGATCGAGGCGGAAGACGAGACCCGACAGGGCCGCCAGCGTGACAGCGGTGTCATAGGGGGGCAGCAGCTGTCCGCGCCGCGCGAAGGCCGAGCCCTTCTCGAAATGAAGGTCGGCGACAATGAGCGTCCGGTCTTCCTCGTGCCACAGCGCGCCGCTGGCAAGCGCTGTGAAGGGCGTGTCTGCGACGACGATCTCCGCCGGGGCGGCCATGCGGGCCGGTGCCGTTCGCTTCGCATCCGCTGCCAGGGGCCAGCTCTGCATCTCGCCTTCCAGTGCCGCTCTCATCCCAGCGCCTCGCGGACAAGATCGTCGGCCGCCTCGCGCAGGATCGATTCACGCGCATCCTCGCCGACGGCTTCCTTGCCGATCTCCAGCATGACCGGGATCGCCAGCGGCGAGATGTGATCGAGTCTCTTATGGATGATTCGCCCCTTCACGCGCGAGAGCATGTCGCCAAGCCGGGCGATATCGAGGAGGCCGGTCGCAGCATCGGCCCAGGTCGCCTGCATGAGAATGTGATCCGGCTCGAAGCGGCGCAGCACGTCATAGATGAGGTCGGTCGAAACCGTCACCTGTCGGCCGGTCTTCTCTTCGCCGGGATGGCGCTTGGCGATCAGTCCCGAAATCAGCGCCACGTTCCGGAAGGTGCGCTTGAGGAGATAGCTCTCGGCCATCCAGGCTTCGAGATCATCGCCCAGCATATCCTCGTCGAAGAGTTCGTCGACACTTGGCTTGGCCGACTGAGAAGGCGGCGCCGAGATCCTCCAGGCCCCATACCGCCAGCGAATAGTCGGTCGCGACGAAGCCCATCGGCTTGAGGCCAGCGCGCTCGAGGCGGCGGGTAAGAAGCATGCCGAGCGTCTGGTGCACGAGCCGCCCGTCGAAAGGATAGGCGACGAGATAGTAGCGGTTGCCGCGCGGATAGGTTTCGATCAGCAGCTGATCGAGGCCCGGCAGCTGCGAGAACTGCTGCTGCAGCCTCAGCCAGTCGGACACCGCATCCGGCAGCCGCGGCCATGTCTCGGGATCGGCGACGAGCTTGCGGACGCCGGCGGCAAGGTACGTCGTCAGCGGGAACTTGCCGCCGGCATAGAGCGGGATCTTCGGCGTGTCGTCGCGCGTCCGCGTCGCGATCACCTCGTTTTCGTGGATGCCGCCGAAGGCGAGCACATGGCCGGCGAAGAGAAATGTGTCGCCGGGCGCCAACGTCTCGATGAAATATTCCTCGATCTTGCCGAGGCTGCGCCCGCCGCGCAGCGCCACGCCATTCTTGCTCATCCGCGTCAGGCGGACGTTGAGCAGCGGCGCCTCGATGATCGTGCCGACATTGAGCCGGTATTGCTGCGCGATGCGCGGATTGGAAACGCGCCAGAGGCCGTCCTTCGCTTTGCGGATCTTGGCGTAGCGCTCATAGGAACGGAGGGCGTAGCCGCCCGTGGCGACGAAATCGACGACGCGCTCGAAGGTTTCCCAGTCGAGCTTGGCGTAGGGCGAGGCCGAGCGCACCTCGTCATAGAGCGCGGCGAGGTCGAACGGCTCGGCGCATGCCATGCCGAGGACGTGCTGCGCCAAAACGTCGAGTCCGCCGGGCCGGATCGGCGGCGTGTCCTGCGCGCCGAGATAGTTCGCGTCAAGCGCGGCGCGGCATTCCAGGACCTCGAAGCGGTTCGCCGGCACCAGCACCGCCTCGGACGGTTCGTCGAGCCGGTGATTGGCGCGGCCGATGCGCTGCGCCAGCCGGCTCGCGCCCTTTGGCGCGCCGACATTGATGACGAGGTCGACGTCGCCCCAGTCGATGCCGAGGTCGAGTGTCGAGGTACACACCACGGCGCGGAGTTCGCCCGCCGCCATCGCCGCCTCGACGCGGCGGCGTTGGCCGACATCGAGCGAGCCGTGATGGAGGGCAATCGGCAGGCTCTCGACATTCAGCCGCCACAGCTCCTGGAAGATCAGTTCGGCCTGGCTCCGCGTGTTGACGAAGATCAGCGACATGCGGTGATCGCCGATCGCCGCGAGGATGTCCGGATAGGCATATCGCGCCGTGTGGCCAGCCCACGGCACGCGGTCGTCGGACTCGAGGATGGTGATGTCTGGCTTGGCGCCGCCCGGGACTGTGACGATCTCGGCAAGCCGCGGTCCGTCCGCATCGGCGCGCTGCTCGACAAGCCATGCACGGAGTTCCTCAGGCTGCGCCACCGTCGCCGACAGGCCGATCGTCACCGGCTCGTCGGCAAGGCGGCGGAGACGGGCGAGATCGAGCGCGAGAAGATCGCCCCGTTTCGACGTCACGAGCGAATGGATCTCGTCGAGGATGATCGTCTTGAGGTCGGCGAAGAGGCGCGTCGCTTCGTGCGACGCGAGGAGCAGGGCCAACTGCTCCGGCGTCGTCAGCAAGATGTCGGGCGGGTCGAATTTCTGCCGCTGCCGCTTATGCTGCGGCGTGTCGCCCGTGCGCGTCTCCAGGCGGATGCTTAAGCCCCATCTCGGCGACGGGCGCTTCTACGTTGCGTGCGATGTCGACGGCGAGCGCCTTCAGCGGCGAGACGTAGAGCGTGTGGATCGAGCGGGCCTTCGCCGCGCCTTCCGACAGCGACACCAGCGAGGGGAGGAAGCCCGCCAGCGTCTTGCCGGCGCCGGTCGGCGCGATCAGCAGCGTTGAAAGGCCTTTTTGCGCGTTCGCAAGCAGCTGCAGCTGATGCTGCCGCGGCGTCCATCCGCGCCCGACAAACCAGTCGCGAAAGAGCGGCGGAAGGCCGGCTTCGGCCTCTGCGGACGCAGTTCGGCGGCCGTTCCTCCTGGCCATGGCGGTCGTCAACGCGGCTTGCCTGTTGCCTGGTTCGGTGCACAATTGGCCGCTCTTGGGCGGCGCGGGGGCCATCATGTCGCGAATCGCGATCAAGAACGAGCGCGAATTGGCGAAGCCGTCGCGACAGGCGACGGCGAGCCTCAGCGTCGAGACAGGCAACAAGGGCTTCTTTGATATCACCGCCGCGATCGAGGCATGGACGGAGCGGCAAGCGTTCCACGACGGCCTGCTCACCGTGTTCGTCCGCCACACCTCGGCATCGCTGACCATCCAGGAAAACGCCGACCCGGATGTGCGCGCCGATCTCGAAGATGCCTTCGAGCGGCTGGCCCCCCAAGGCGCACCCTGGCGGCATACCAGCGAAGGCCCCGACGACATGCCGGGGCACGTCAAAGCGGCGCTGACCGACACTTCGGTTGCCATCCCGGTCCGCGAAGGCGTGCTCGCCTTCGGAACGTGGCAGGCGCTCTATCTGATCGAACACAGGCGCGGCGTTGGCCACCGTACGGTGGAACTGCATTATGTGGGTTCTTGAACGGACGCCGGCCCCGAGCCCATGCGTTCGGCTATAGTTCGGCCGAGGGAATCAGAAGCTCCCTGCGACGGAGGCAGACATGCTCAAGGAATTCCGCGAATTCGCGATGAAGGGCAACATGGTGGACCTCGCCATCGGCGTCATCATCGGCGCTGCGTTCGGGGCGTTGGTCAACTCGCTGGTCCAGGACATCTTCACGCCGATCCTCGGCTGGATCTTCGGCGGGGCGGATTTCTCCAACCTCTTCATCCAACTCTCCGGCGACAAGCAGGATACGCTGGCCGCCGCGCAGGAAGCCGGCGCCACCATCGCCTATGGCAACTTCATCAACGTGCTGATCAGCTTCCTCATCGTCGCCTGGGTACTGTTCCTCTTCATCAAGGCGATGAACCGCATGCGCCGCAAGGAAGAAGCGGCGCCTGCAGCGCCGCCGGCGCCGCCGAAGGAAGAGGTTCTGCTCACCGAGATCCGCGACCTCCTGAAGGTGCAGGCGAAGTAGCAGCCGTTCATCCCCGTGATAGCGGGTTATTGGGTTCCCGCCTTCGCGGGAACGAACGAATGAGACGTCGGTAGCTAGCCGTTGACAGCGGCAGGAGCCGCTGGTGCGTTGAGCGGCATGCCGAGCTTCTGCCACACGGCGACGAGCGCGCGGGTTAGTTCCGCGACCAGCTTCGCGTCATGGAACGGCGTTGGCGTGATGCGGAGCCGCTCGGTGCCCCGCGGCACGGTCGGGAAATTGATCGGCTGGATATAGATGCCGTGCTCCTCCAGGAGCATGACGCTCGCCTGGCGGCAGAGCTCCGGGATCGCCAACCATGATCGGCACGATATGCGTCTCGGTGATCGTGACCGGCAGGCCGGCGGCGGCAAGGCTCTCCTGCGTCCGCTTCACCGCCGCCTGCTGCCCGAGACGTTCCTCGTTCGATTGGCGAAGGTGGCGGATCGAGGCGGTCGCGGCGGCGGCCATCGCCGGCGGCAGCGCCGTGGTGAAAATGAAGGCCGGCGCGTAGGAGCGGATCGCGTCGATCGCCGCCGCCGAGCCGGTAACGTAGCCGCCGATCGTGCCGAACGCCTTGGCCAGCGTCCCTTCGATGAAGTCGATGCGCTCCATGACGCCGTCGCGCTCGCAGATGCCGGCGCCGTGCGGCCCGTACATGCCGACGGCGTGGACCTCGTCGATATAGGTCATGGCGCCATGCTTGTCGGCGAGATCGGCGATTTCCTTGATCGGCGCGACGTCGCCATCCATCGAATAGACCGACTCGAACACGATCAGCTTCGCCCTCTCCGGTCCGATCGCCGACAGCATCTCGTCGAGATGATCGACATCGTTGTGGCGGAAGATGCGTTTCTCCACGCGCGAGCCGCGGATGCCTTCGATCATCGACGCGTGGTTGAGCTCGTCGGAAAGGATGACGCAGTCGGGCAGGAGCTTTGCCACCGTCGAGATCGCCGCCTCGTTGGAGACGAAGCCCGAGGTGAAGACGAGGGCGCCTTCCTTGCCGTGGAGGCTCGCGAGTTCGGCTTCCAGCTCAACCAGCGGATGATTGGTGCCGGAGATGTTGCGCGTGCCGCCGGCGCCGGCGCCCATGCGCTCGGCCGCTTCGGTGAGTGCGCCCACCACCTTGGGGTGCTGACCCATGCCGAGATAGTCGTTCGAGCACCAGACGGTGATCTCGCGCTCCTTGCCTTCTGCCCGCCAGATCGCCTTGGGAAACTTGCCGGCGATCCGTTCCAGATCGGCAAAGACGCGGTAGCGCTGCTCCGCGCGAAGGGCCTCAATCGCTTTGGAAAAGACTGACTCGTAGTCCATGACACCGTCCCTTGCCCCAGGCTCACAAATTAGGCACGAGGCGGTGCGGTGTCTACTATTGGCCGCGTGCGCAAGGGGCGGCGACGAGGCAGGGGGGCCTAGGCAGGGGCGGTGTAGGGCCGCCACGGGCCGGTGAAATGGGCTCCGATTTCCTTTTCATTCCGCCAGACCATTTTGGCCGGCGCGATCCGGCCTTCGCTGAAGATCAGGACTTCGAAATCGTGCGGAATGCCGACGGTCAATTCAAGCGAAAGCTTGGCGCCATCGGCAGACAGATTGCGCACTTGGCAATCGAACACCTGCGTATGCTTGCCGAAGATGACCAGCGCGCCCTTCAAGACGCGCTGCCGGCGCTCGCGGCGCCGTTCAGGCCTTGGCTCGATCAGTGTGTCTTCCGTGGTCATGGAAGACTTATCGCGCCCAAGCCGTAAACCGTTGGTGACTCGAAAGCTTGAATGATTAGCTAATCGGCGGAACTCAGCCGATTTATCAACGCCATTGCCGCCGCCGGTGCGCGTTCCTTGGCGCCGTTGATCATGAAAACGAAGACCGGTCGCTCCTGGGCCGGCTCAGCCTGGGCCACCAGCGGTGCGTTGGCGATCGGCTTGCCCTCCGCCCAGCCGCGGCTGCGCTCGGCCCATTGGTCGAGCGCGAGCTCGGAATAGCCGTTCGGCTCATCCGCTGATGCATTCTGCAGCCTTGCGTAGACGATCGGGCCGCTAAGGTCGTCGATGGTCGGGTATTTCGCCGAATCCGCCTTGACGATCGCGACGTTCGCCTCGCGGGCAAGCGCCACGAAGCCCTCGTCCTGGAAGCTCTGGTGGCGCGGCTCGATTGCATGGTGGATCGTCTGACCGCCGATCTCTCGCGGCAGATGTGCGAAGAAGGCGCCGATGTCGTCGGCGTCAAAGCGCTTGTAAGGGGGCAGCTGCCACAGAATGGGTCCGAGCTTCGGCCCGAGCTCAAGGACGCCGGAGCCT
Organism: uncultured Alphaproteobacteria bacterium; assembly: GCA_963823045.1. Taxonomy (GTDB): domain Bacteria; phylum Pseudomonadota; class Alphaproteobacteria; order Rhizobiales; family Kaistiaceae; genus JADLGL01. The sequence goes on from CAWGKA010000004.1 coordinate 69,277, forward strand.
AGGAACCAGTCGATCGAATCCTTCGTTTCCGCGAGCTTCGACTTGTTGACGATGTTGCGATGGCCTTTGACGGCGAACATGAAACCGTCCGGCGTCTCGTCGCGCCATTTGGCGAAGCTCTTGGCCGATTGCGTGCGGTAGAAGGTGCCGTTGATCTCGATCGCGGTGAGATGACTCGACGCATAGGCGAGCTCGTCGGCCTGCCTCGTTCCCTCGGGATAGAAGGTGCCGCGCCAGGGCGCGTAGGTCCAACCGCCGATGCCGACCCTGATCATGCGGGTTCTCCCGTCAGGTGCCGGTTTCCCGCGAGGCGCTGGCCGCGGCGGGAGCCGGTCACGAAACCGGCTCCCATATAGGCCAAAGGTGCGGTGAGGCGATAGTTCGCCTTCTGTCGTTCCGCTACTTGATGAACGTGCCGCTACGCAGGTCGTTGATCGCCTGTTGCAACTCGGCCTTGGTGTTCATCACGATCGGGCCATACCAGGCGACCGGCTCCTTCAAAGGCTCGCCGGAGATGAGCAGGAACCGGATGCCCTCGTCGCCGGCCTGGACGACGACCTCGTCGCCGGAATCGAACAGCACGAGCGAACGATTGCCGGCCGTCTCGCGGACGAGAACCTCCTGCCCGTCGCCGGCATCGCGTTCGGTGAGGACGCCGAACGGTTCGGAGGCGCCGCGGAAGGTGCCGGAGCCGGCGAAGACATAGGCGAAGGCGTGCCGCGTCGTTTCGATCGGCAACACCTTCTTCTTGCCCGGCGGCACCGAGATATCGAGATAGCGCGGCGAGGCAGCGATGCCGTCGACCGGGCCGGTCTTGCCCCAGAAATCGCCGACGACGACGCGCACCACGGTGCCGTCATCGTCGATCACCTCGGGCACCTCGGTGCCGGGAATGTCCTGGTACCGCGGCTCGGTCATCTTCAGGCGCGAGGGGAGGTTGGACCAAAGCTGGAAGCCATGCATCTTGCCGGCATCGTCGCCGGTCGGCATCTCCTGATGCATGATGCCGCTGCCGGCGGTCATCCACTGCACGTCCCCGGCGCCGAGCACGCCGCGATTGCCGAGGCTGTCGCCGTGCTCCACCGAACCGGCGAGCACATAGGTGATCGTCTCGATGCCGCGATGCGGATGCCAGGGGAAGCCGGCCAAATAGTCTTGCGGCCGGTCATTGCGGAAATCGTCGAACAACAGGAACGGGTCGAAGGCGTCGGTGTCGCCGAAGCCGAAGGCGCGATGAAGCTTCACGCCTGCGCCTTCCATCGTCGGCTTGGCGTCGGTGATACTTTTCACGGGACGAAGGGACATGGAATCCTCCATGAATTCGCAGAGGGGTGCGCCTCGTGGCGCAGCGAAAGTCGGCGCTAGAGGTAGTGCGGCGCGGCCGTTGTCACAATCCCGGACGTTGCGACGCCGCAATCACGACATCGCGCCTATCGCTTCTGGTGTTCTTGCTCCCACAGCTCAACCAGTTCGCCATAGTGCTTTCGCCACCAACCGACCCAGTCGATGAGCTCGACGATGCGCTCCTGGCTTGCCGCCGGTTTGTCTGCCACCGCTTCTTTGCCGAGTTGGGCGGCGGAGAAGAAGGCATCCATTTCACGCAATTCGGTTCGTGCGGTCGCCTGCCACGCGTTTTGGGGGATACGGAAGTGGATGCGCCGATTGCCCGGAATTGACAGGCGCTCGACCAGCCCGAACGTCTCCAGCGTGCGCATCGTCGTCGATACGTTTGCCTGACTGATCTGCAGTGCTTCGCCAATATCGGCGGCGGACTGCTCGGCCGGGTCGCAGATCGTGAGCCAGGCGAGAACCCGGCCGATGGAACGGTTCGTGCCGAGCCGTTCCCAGATGAGCCCAAACCGCTCGACGAACTCCGATGCCTTGTCCTTCAAGCTCAACTCTCAGTGCTTGGCGTCCGGGGCGACGGCCATCCGACGCCCGTGAAAGCGTCCGCCCTCAGCGCCGATCTCTGTCTTATCGGTCTTGACTGATAGAACCGATAGGACGAAATGTAGCTGCGCGATCGTCCAGCGGCAAGACAGAACTGCTGCCACGGAGTTCATGCATGAGCGACCAGCCAGCCATCCGCACCGAAGCGCTGACCAAGCGATATGGTGGTTTCACAGCACTCCACAATCTCGACCTTGAGGTCCGACCGGGCGAAGTTTTCGGCTTCCTTGGGCCAAACGGCGCCGGCAAGACGACTGCGATCCGGACGTTGCTTGACGAGATAAGGCCAAGTGAGGGCAGCGCGTCCATTCTCGGTCGCGACAGCCATCGCGACGCTGTCGAGATCAGACGCCATATCGGCTACTTGCCAGGCGACCTCGCGATCTATCCGAACCTCACCGGCCACGACACGCTCCGCTATTTCGCCAATCTCCGCGGTGGCGTCGACTGGACCTATGTCAGTCGGCTGGCCGAGCGGTTCGAGGCAAATCTCGACAAGAAGGTTGGCGAACTGTCGAGCGGCAACCGGCAGAAGGTCGGGCTCATTCAAGCCTTCATGAACCGCCCGGAACTCGTCATCATGGACGAGCCAAGCACTGGCCTCGATCCGCTGGTGCAACAGGAATTCCAGAACCTGATGCGCGAAGTGGCCGCCGAGGGGCGCACCGTCTTCCTGTCGAGCCACACACTCTCGGAAGTCCAGCGCGCCGCCGATCGCGTTGGCATCATCCGCAAGGGCAAGCTGATCGCCGTCGAGCAGATCTCAAGCCTTCGTTCGAAGGCCGTTCGCCACGTCGTGCTCCATCTTGAATCGCCGGCAGACGGGCAGGCGGATTTCGAGGCCGTTCCCGGCGTGCGCGACGTCAGGATCGAGGGGCGGGTGGTGACGCTGTCGCTCGACGGGCGGATGGCGCCGCTTCTCAAGATGGTGTCCGACCATTACGTCCTGGTCGATATCTCCGTCGAGGAAGCCGATCTCGAGGACATCTTCCTGACCTACTACCGCGACACGCCAGCCGCGGCCTGATCATGCTCGCCACCGTCTTCACCAAAGCGATCCGCGACCGTTGGCTCAGCGCCACCATCTTCGGCGTTGGCCTCGGGCTTCTGTTCGCCGTGTCGATGCTGATCTACCGCGACATCGATCTGTCGATCTATGACGGCCTGCCCGATTTCGTTCTCGCCATCATCGACATCCCGGCCGCAGGCAACGCCGGCATTCTGGCTTACACCGGCGTCTATGGCACGGTGGGGGCGCTCGCTCTGGCCGGGTTCGCCGTGTCGCTGGGTTCGGCCTCGGTGGCGGGTGAGGAGCGCAACGGTACCCTCGGTCTCCTTCTCGCCAGTCCGAAATCGCGGACGCATGTCCTCCTGTCGAAGCTCGCCGCGCTCGTCCTTCTGGTTGGCTTGACCACGGCGCTGCTTTGGGCGGCGGCCGTGATCTCCCCGCCGCTGATGGGCGTCGACATATCGAGCATCCATGTCGGCGACTTCATGCTGCACATGTATGTCAACGCGCTCTTCTACGGCCTGCTCGCCGCGCTTATCGGCGCTGCCATCGGTTCCAGCGCGACGGCCTCGGGAGCGACGGCAGCGGTCATCGGCATCTCGTTCATCGCGGCTGGCGTTCTGCCCATCGTCAAAGGTGCGGCCGGCATCGCGAAGTTCTTTCCCTGGTACTATTACGACTCCAGCCATCCGCTCGACAACGGTGCCAATTGGGGACACCTCGCCATTCTCGGCGGCCTTGCCTTGGCCTTCGCCGCCGCTTCCATCGTCGGGTTCAACCGCCGCGACCTGAAGAACCGGACGGCCAGCTCAGGCGGGCTGCTCGACCGGGTGCGGCGGATCCCCATTGCCAACCGCGTGCTGGAGCGCCTCTCGGCGACGACGCGCGTCTCGCACATCTGGGTCAAGACGTTCTCCGACCACCGCGGCCTGGTGCTCATCGCGGCAATTCTCATCTTCGCCGTGGCGCTGATGGAAGGCGCCGTCTATCCGCTGATCGACGACATGGTGATCACCCTCGCGCAGCAATTGCCGGACGCCCTGATGGCCATAACCGGCGGCGGAGACCTTTCGACGCCGGAGGGCTTCTATCAGCTTGAAGTCTACGGGCTGATCGGACCGATCGCGGCCATCGCTGTGGCCGTCGCGTTCGGCGCAAGTGCCCTCGCCGGCGAGGAAGCGCGCGGCACCATGGGCCTGCTTCTCGCCAATCCGATCCGCCGCTCCTATGTCATCTGGCAGAAATGGATCGCAATGACCCTCGGCGCCGTCGCCGTGGGGCTGGCGACATTTGCCGGCACCTTCGCGGGATCGCTCGCCGGCAGCCTCAATCTCGATCTCGGCAACATCGCTGCTGCCGTCGTGCTCATGACCTTGCTCGGTCTCGCCTTCGGAGCAGTGGCTCTTGCAATAGGCGCTGTCACCGGCCAGCCGCGGAAGGCGGTCTTCGGAGCGGCCGGCGCCGCGTTGGTCTTCTTTCTGCTGAACTCCTTCTTGCCGATGAGCGACAGTCTCGCAGGCTATGCGCGCGTCTCGCCCTTCTATTATTTCCTGTCCGGCGATCCGCTGTCCCACGGCCTCAATACGGGCCACGCGGCGGTGCTGGCGAGCCTTTCGTTGATCCTGGTGGCATTGTCATTCTTCGCCTTCGAACGCCGCGACGTGCGGAAGTGAGAACCGGACCCGAGTCTGCCGCATGACCGACGATGTCGAAGCCTATTTCGAGGCCAACCGCGCCAACTGGAACGAGCGCGTCGGCATCCACCTCAACGACCAGACCGGCATCTATCGCCTGCGCGAATTGCGGGATGGCGCTGACGTCCTGACGCCCATCGAGGGCGACGAGCTCGGCGACATCGCCGGCAAGCGCATGCTGCATCTGCAGTGCCATTTCGGCATCGACACGATCTGTCTCGCCCGGCGTGGCGCCGATATGACCGGCCTCGACTTCTCATCAGCGGCAGTCACCGCCGCCCGCGCCCTCGCCGCCGAGCTCGGCGTTCCGGCGACCTTCGTCGAGGGCAACGTCTATGACGCGCCGGAAATCGCCGGCACGGGGTTCGACGGCGTCTTCACGAGTTGGGGGACGATCGGCTGGCTACCCGACATCGGGCGCTGGGCGAAAGCCGTCTCGGACTGTCTGAGGCCGGGCGGCTTTCTCTACATGGCCGACGCGCATCCGACGCTCTACCTCCTGGAGGAGCGCGAGGGGACGCTCGAGGTCACCTATGATTGGCGCACGCCTGCGGCGAGGCCGATCGTCGAGACGCTGCCGAAATCCTATGCCGGCGACGACACGACCATCGAGAATGTTCTCACCTATGGCTGGAATCACGCGCTGTCGGATATCTTCGCGGCGCTGAGCGTTGCGGGCCTGCAACTGCGCCAATTCCACGAACACGAAATGATTCCGTGGCAGGCGTTCCCGTCGATGCGCCGTGAGAACCATATGTTCGTTCAGGCCGAAGACCAGCGACGCATCCCGCTGGCATTTTCGCTAAGGGCGGTGAAAGTAGCCGGGGAGGCCACTTTCACCGCCTAGCGGCCCGCCGCTCCGACTGCGCCCGGAGCGGCAAGGGGGCGCCGCCTCTCTGTCTGTCGATGCCCGTTCGTGCGGACCCGCGTTTTCAATCGCCATCTCGTTAGTCACCAAACGTCGCCCGTCTCGGTTCGGTCCCGTGGCCAATGCCCGTTGCCGAACTGCCAACAGGGGTTCGATCGGCGCGTCATTTGCCTTGGCTTAGCCATCCCGACGACGAAGGACGCTAGTGCATGCTGGCTGACGGTTTCCTGACAGGTGATGTCAGCCTTTCGTCAGCTTGGACCCGGTAGAAACGCGTCGATCAAGCCGAGGCGAATCACTAAAAATGTATTTGTCTGTGCTTCGGATCGGTTGCGGAAGAGGAGGTAAAAGGCATGAAAAGAACTACCAGCGCACTGCTTCTGGGTGGCGCTATTCTATTTGGCCTGTCGTCCATGGCTGGGTCGGCTTATGCGCTTACTGTCGAAGAGATCACCCAGATCTACGTCGACGCCGGGTACCAGATCACGGAAATCACCGTACGCGCCGATGGGACCGTGCACATTGAAGCGATCCGTACGGCAGATGGCGTGCCGGTGGAGCTGACCGTAAATGCGGAGACCGGCGAACTGCTGTTGCTGGAAGTTCAGGATGGTAGCGGTTCGGGCGCTTCGCCGAGCGATACCCCGCCGGCTTCGGGCGTCGCCCCGGCCAGCGCTTCCGCCAGCGGCTCGGGATCGGCCAGCGGTTCGGCATCGGCCAGCGGCTCAGCTTCCGGCCCGTCGGACAGCCCTTCGGGATCGGCCAGCGGCTCTGATTCCGGCCCGTCGGACAGCCCTTCGGGATCGGCCAGCGGCTCAGATTCCGGCCCATCGGCCAGCGGTTCGGCTTCGGCCAGCGGTTCGGGATCGGGCAGCGGTTCGGGATCGGGCAGCGGGTCGCGCAGCGACTGATCCGTCTAGGCGAGAAACGGGAGGCCCCCGCGAGGGCCTCCCCCATCCTTCGAGAAAGGATACGCGACGGGGAGAAACCCCCCGTCCATTGGCCATTTCTTGGCGCGGACAAGCGCTTTGCAGGAGCCGCGCTACCGCGTTGCCGGCGCCGCTTCACGAACTCCGCCCGACAACAAGTGATTATGTCCGTCGGGACGAGGCAGGCCCGGGTCGAGCGACATTTGTCTCGCTATGGTTGACCTTCGGCTAATGTCAGCCTTTCGTCAGCTTCGACCCACTAACAACGGACGAATTATGACCGCCGCAATGCGCATCCTTCGCCTGCTGGGGGCTTCAGCGCTGATTGCCGCGCTGGTCGCGTCAGGCGTTCAAGCGCAGTTATCGAGTTCCCCGTCGGGCAGCGGTTCGCCCAGCGGCAGCGGCTCGCCTAGTGGCAGCGGTTCGCCCAGTGGCAGCGGTTCGCCCAGTGGCAGCGGTTCGCCCAGTGGCAGTGGTTCGCCCAGTGGCAGTGGTTCGCCCAGTGGCAGCGGTTCGCCCAGTGGCAGTGGTTCGCCCAGTGCCAGCGGTTCGCCCAGCAGCGGGTCAGCAAGTGCCTCTGCTAGCGGAAGCGGTTCGGGCAGCGGTGGCCCAAGCGGCAGTGGCTCTGGCGGCAGCGGCCCCGGCGGCAGTGGCTCTGGCGGCAGCGGCCCCGGCGGCGGCGGCTCTGGTGGCAGCGGTCCGGGCGGCAGCGGGTCGGGCAGCGGTCCTCACCCCAATATTTCCGACGACGGTGTCGTCGAGCACGATCACGCCATTCAGGCGGTGCTGCAGCAGCAGGCTATTCCGCTCACCGCACTGATGGACATCGTCACGCGCACGATCACCGGCAGGGTCATCGATGTCCAACTGATCCTGTTCCGCAACACACTGCTTTACGAAGTCAAAACATTGGGCGGCGACGGCACCGTCGCCAAGGTCTATTTCTATGCCGCCACCGGCGATCCGGTGGGGCCGGAGCTATTCAATGCGGGTATTGGTAGCGGAGGATGATCGCCGCATTGCCGACTCCCTTGCCGTCTCACTGGAGATGGCGGGGTTTGTCGTCGAGATGGTGGGCGACGGCGAGGAGGCTTGGTTTCGCGGCGACACGGAGGACTTCGACGCCGTCATCCTCGATCTTGGCTTACCGAAGCTGGATGGCCTCACCGTCCTCAAGCGCTGGCGCAACGCGGAGCGCAACATGCCGGTTCTTATCCTGACCGCGCGCGGCAATTGGGACGAGAGAGTCGAGGGCATCGAGGCTGGCGCCGATGACTATGTCGGTAAGCCCTTTCGCGTCGAGGAGGTTATTGCCCGCATCCGTGCCATCGTCCGTCGCGCTTCTGGTCACGCCTCGCCCCGGCTTGAGGCCGACGGCCTCCAACTCGATACGCACTCGATGATGGTGTCCTTGCACGGCCAGCCGGTAAAAGTGACGCCCCTCGAATACCGCCTTGTGCAATATCTCCTGCATCACCGGGGCGAGGTCGTCTCGCAGCCTCAGATTACCGAGCACCTCTATCTGCAGGATTTCGATCGGGAGTCGAACTCCATCGAAGTGCTGGTTGCTCGGCTGCGCAAGAAGCTGGGCAAGGACGTGATACGCACGCGTCGGGGCTTCGGCTACTACATAGGCGAGATAGAGCCCTGAGATATCGATCGCTCCGCCTTCGCCTCTTCTTGGGCGCGGTGCTGTGGATCGGTTTGGCGCTGGTCCTTGCCGGGGCGGCGATCTCCTATCTCTTCGCCGTCAATGTCGAGCAACGCGTACACGACGGTCTAACCGCGACAATGACTCGCCTCATTGCGGCGATCGATCCCGATGACCTCACCAATTCGCTGACGCAGCCGCTGCGGGACCCGCGCTATGAGACGCCTTTCGGCGGCCTGTACTGGCAGGTCTCCAACATTACCGATGGCGACGTCGTTCGGTCGCGTTCGCTCTGGGACTACGAACTGACCGCGGTCGCTCCTGACGATGGCGCGCCGCAGTTCCTTGTCCTCGACGGTCCGGACAATCAGACGCTTACGGCGCTTGCCCAACAGATCCGCTTTCCCACCGCCAGCGGCGCCACGCAGCCCTATCTGGCTGTCGTTGCCGAAGATCGCGCTTCCTTGTCCGCCTCGGTCTATCGCTTCGGTTCTGCCCTCGCCATCGCGCTCGGCATCCTCGGTATTGTTCTTGCCGGAGCCGCCTGGCTGCAGGTTCGTCTTGGCCTGCGTCCGCTCGGCGCGATCCGCGCCGGCATCGAGCGCATCAGAAACCGAAGCGAGGAACGACTGACGGGTGATTTTCCATCCGAGGTTCAGCCGTTGATCAACGAGGTCAACGACCTGCTGCGCTCGCAGGAAGCGGCGATCGAGTTTGCACGCGCGCGCGCCGCCGACCTCGCCCATGGATTGAAGACGCCGCTCTCGGTTCTGGCGACGACGTCTTCGGGCCTGCGCTCCCGGGGCGAGGAGGAGACGGCCGATCTCGTCGACGAACTGACCGCCGACATGGTCGACAAGATCGACTACCAATTGCGCCTTTCCCGGCTCCGTCTGCGTACCCGCGCGGAGCACTACAGCGCGTCGATCACGGAAGCGCTCGACAAGGCGATAGGCGTTCTGAAGCGGACGCGGGCCGGGGAAGAGCTTCGCTGGGACGTCAAGGTCGAGGACGGCCTCGCCGTCGATCTCGACAGCCGCGATCTCATCGAACTCGTTGGCGTCATCCTTGAGAATGCCGCGAAATGGGCGCGCACCCAGGTAACCGTTCGTGCAGCGCGGCGCGACGCGATGGCTGCGATCACGATCGAAGACGATGGCCCCGGTCTTCCCGCCGACCCACACGAAGCCATTGCCAAGCGGGGTGTCCGTCTCGACGAAAGCAAATCCGGCTCCGGGCTGGGCCTCGCCATCGCCCGGGAGATCGTCGGCCTCAACCATGGCGCGATCGACTTCAAGACCGGCGCTAATGGCGGCCTTTGCGTCGAGCTCACTCTGCCCGTGGCGTAAGCTGCGCGACGACCTCGGCAGCCTTCATCACCTACGCATCGGACAACCTGAGTTCGCAGCCGTGTTAACCTTCGCCTAACGGTTGAGAGCGCACAACAACCATCGAGGGATACCGAGAAGAATTCAACGCGAGCATGAAGATTGCTGCTGCTGGAAACCGCCCGGCGTGGGTGGATAGGGTTCGGTTCGGTGCGAGTTCCGAGAGATCGGAACGCTACGCCGCACGGCGGAATCCTGTCTTTGGTGGCGTTGCCGGAAAGATCCTCCTGACGCTGACGCTGGTGGGCGTTCCCGTCACGATCATCGCAACATGGCTCGTCTATACGGCCAGCGTCGCCGACCAGCGCGCCGCCGGAAGCCAGCTCTACACCACCGCAGGCGTCATCGCCGCAATCCTCCTTCTCGCGGGGGCCATCCAGATTTTCATGCTGATCCGCACGATCGTCCGGCCGATCAGCCGAGTGCGGGCAGCAGCGCGCGAGCTTGGCAGCGGACAGCGCGACGTCAATCTCGGTGATCTCGTCAATCGCGACGACGAAGTCGGCGAACTCGCCCGCACCTTTGAGAGCATGGCCGCAAGGATTGCCGAGCGCGAAGAGGACCTGGTCGAGAAGGCCGCCGAACTGGCGCAATCAAACCACGATTTGTCGCAGTTCGCCTACGTTGCTTCGCATGATCTGCAGGAGCCGCTGCGCATGGTTGCGAGCTATCTCGGCCTGATCTCGTCACGCTACCAGGGCAAGCTCGACAAGGACGCCGACGAGTTCATCGCCTATGCCGTTGACGGCGCCGAGCGCATGAAGCGTCTCATCAATGATCTCCTTGCCTATTCACGCGCGAACAACCGTACCCTGAATGTCGAGACGGTCGCCGCCAAGTCGATCGTCGATCGTGTGCTCGACACCTATGCGCACAAGATTGGCGAGGCCGAGGCCGAGATCGTCGTCGGCCAACTGCCGGACATCTCCGTCGACGAGGCCCAGATCGAGCGCCTGTTCGCCAATCTCATCGACAACGCCCTGAAATATCGCGGCGCGGCACGGCCCCAGATCCGCATCTCAGCGCGGCCGGACGGCAGATTCTGGGAGTTCACGATCACCGACAATGGCATCGGGATCGATCCGAAGTTCCAGAACAAGGTCTTCGAGATCTTCGCCCGCTTGCACGCCAGAAATGAATATCCGGGCACCGGTATTGGTCTCGCCTCCTGCCGGCGTGTCGTCGAACGCCATGGCGGACGCATCTGGGTGGAGGCGGCCCCGGAGGGCGGTTCGACATTCAAATTCACACTGCCTGGCGCCGGCGAACATCGCCGCGCGCCGATTGCCACGGCGGCGTAGCCGGGAGCGAAAGACAAATGGAGAATGGAACTGCCGTCAGAACCCGCCCGGTCGAGATACTCCTCGTCGAGGATAATCCCGCCGATGTCAGGCTTACTGTCGAAGGGCTCAAGGAAGCCAAGATACGCAACAATTTGCAGACTGCGGCGAGTGGCGAGCAGGCCCTCGACGTTCTTTACAGGCGTGGCGAGCATGCCGATGCGCCGCGCCCGGACGTGATCTTTCTCGATCTCAACATGCCCGGCATGAGCGGTCTGGACGTCCTTCGCCGCGTGAAGGGAGACGACCAGCTGAAGACGATCCCGATCGTCATGCTTACGTCCTCGGAGGCCGAGTCCGACATCGTCCAGTCATACGAGCATCACGCCAACTGCTACGTGTCGAAGCCAGTCGCCTTCGAAGCCTTCACGCGCGTAGTGCGCAGCATCGAGAGCTTCTGGTTCGAGGTCGTAAAACTGCCCTGATCGCGCCGAGTGAAGAGCTCAAATCATGGATCCTTTGACCCACCCCGAAGAACTGCGCGTTCTCGTCCTCGAAGACAATCCTGGCGATCGGCGTCTCGTCGACATTGCACTGAGAGACGGTCGCGAGGCGGGTTTCCCGCGGTGCCAAACACTGGCCTTTGGCGATCTCGGCAACGGCCTTGCGGTGCTGAAGAGCAACGAATTCGATCCCGACGCCATTTTGCTGGATCTCGGTCTGCCCGACGTGTCCGGCTTTGATGGCCTGCTTAGCTTGCATGGCGCCAACCCGAGGGTGCCAATTATCGTTCTGACCGGCCTGTCCGATCTGTCCACGGCCACCGAGGCGCTCAAGCTTGGAGCCAGCGACTACCTCGAAAAGGGGGAGATGCAGTCCAAGATGCTGTGGCGGGCGATCCGCTACGCCATGGAGCGCAAGAAGAACGAAACGGCGCTGGTCGCCCTCGCCAACACCGATCCGCTGACCGGCCTTCTCAATCGCCGCGCCTTCTTCGATCAGCTCGACGGTGCGCTCGATCACTCGAGGCGGACCGAACTAGGCTGCGCCGTGATCACCTTCGACATCGATGCCTTCAAAGACATCAACGACATGCACGGACATCAGATTGGCGATCAGTTGCTGACGGCGATTGCATCTGAAGTCAGCGCCTGCCTGCGCAAGACCGATATGATCGGCCGCATTGGCGGCGACGAGTTTGCGGTCGTCGCCCAGAACCTGAAGACACCAAACGGCGCCATCGAAATTGCCGAAAAGATCAGGAACGCGGTCGGCGACATCAGGAATATCGCCGGCATCGATCTGCACACCATGATCAGCATCGGCATCGCCGTCTCGCCGCCTGACGAAAGCGTTTCCGATGTTCTCGTCTCACATGCCGATATCGCCATGTACAAGTCGAAGCGGAGCAAGGGTAAGGCCCGCATCCATTATTTCGACGACCGGATGGATGCGGAGGTGAAGTCTCGCCACGTCATCAAGAAGAGCATCATCGGAGATATCGAGCGGGGGCGGTTTTATCTGGACTATCAGCCGATCGTCGATGCCACGGGCAAGATCGTCGGTGCCGAGGCGCTCGCGCGCTGGCGCGGGCCCGATGGCAAGCTGATCCCGCCGAGCGAATTCATTCCGATCGCGGAGGAGGCGGGCTGGATCACCTTGCTCAGCCGCCGCTTGGTCGAGACAGCCTGCGAAGAGGTGCGGGACATCATCGCCGCCGGGCTGACCATAGTGCCGATCTCATTGAACGTGTCGGCCATCCAATGCCGCGACGACACCTTTGCCGCCCAGCTGATCGAGACCATTCAGCGGTTCGGCATCGAGCCAAAGCTGTTCAACGTCGAGATCACTGAATCGACGATCATCCAGAATGTGAAGGCGACGCAGAACAATCTCGAAGTGCTCAAGCTGGCCGGTCTCGGCATCCACATTGACGATTTCGGCACCGGCTATTCGAGCCTGTCGGTGCTGAAAGATCTGCCGCTCGACGGCCTCAAGATCGACCGCAGCTTCGTCGCCAACCTTCCCAACGACGCCGGCTCCACGCGTATCGTGCAGGCCATCGCCGAGCTGTCGCGGGCATTGGGCTTGCGCACGATCGCCGAAGGCGTCGAGGACTTGGAGCAGGTTGGACCTTTGTGCACCGTCGGCGTCGATTTTCTGCAGGGCTACTACTTTTCGCGCCCTGTTGCGGTTTCGACCTTTCGCGAACTGCTCGCATTGCCCGCGGCCGCGGCGACAAGACTGCCTCTGGCGCAGTCCGCATAACCGGAGAAAGATCGTGGACGTAGACCGAAAGATCGTGCTCACCCCCGACGTTCCGCCGGAGGGCTATGCACGTATCGTTGTCGCTTCAAGTGACCAGGGCCAATGCTCGATTGTTGCCGAGCAGTTGCGCGAGGACCGCGCGCTCACCGTCGAGACGGCATTGAGTTGGGAGGCGCTCAAGGCTCTGCTCGACGAGTTCCTGTTCGACGTCGTCGTTATCGGTGGTTCGCTGTCGGATCTGTCGGGTATCCAGGTCAACAACCATATCAACTCTTTCTATCGCGATCCGCCGGCGACGGTCCTTCTCGGGACGACCGACGTGCGCGCCGCGATCAAGGCCTTCCGTTGTGGTTTTGCCGACTACCTCACCGAGGATATGCGGGCCGGACAGCTGATGCATGACTCGGTCGTCCGTGTCGCGCGAACGGTCCACGACAAGCGCGAAGAGCACGCGCATCTGGAGCATCTTGAGCGACTCGCGCAACGCGATGGCCTGACCGGCCTGCCCAACCGGCATGTGATCGAGGAGCGGCTGGAGCAGCTGACCCATATCAAGTCGCGCTACGGCAATCCCTTTGCGATCATCCTGCTGCACTTCAACGAGTTCGAGCACATCTGCGGCAGCTTTGGACTCAAGGTTGGCGACAGCGCGATGATTGCCTTCGCCAAGCGACTCGCCGGTGCCTCGCGTACGGCCGATACCGTCGCCCGCCTCAACGATGACACCTTCATCTATCTCGTCGACCGCGACGTCACGCCGGAGGGCATCAACGGCGCATGTCGTCGTCTGGCATCGGAGATGGCCTTTTCGCTGAATCTCGAAGACGTCGGCCTGTCGATCACCGCCGATATTGGGCCGGCGCTGTTCCCAACCGATGGATCCACCGTTGCCGCCCTCCTTGAAAGGGCCGAGTCGCGGTTCGCCACTGACTGGAGTGCGCAGTCCGCGATTGAGCAAACGGCCCCGCTCGCATCTCCGCCCGTGGCCCCTGGCGCCGACGGTGCTGCTCCGAATAGCGGCGCCGCAATGGCGAATGAGGGCGCCGATGACGTCCCCTCGGGAACGGTTGAATCTTCCGACACTGATCGCTTGAAGAACCGTCGCAAGTCTTTGCGACGCCGCACGCTGAAACGCGGCCTTCTCATCCTGAACAAGGGCTACAGCACCGTCAATTGCGTCATCCGGGACATATCGGAGACCGGTGTGCGCGTATCAGTCGAAGGACGCTTCATGGCGCCCGACTGGATGGAACTGATGATCGCCGACACCGACAAGAGGCGTCCCGTAGAGAAGCGGTGGCAGCAGGACAACCAACTCGGTCTTATGTTCCTCGATCTCGGCGAGGATGAGGACAAGGCTCAGGCGAAGGCATTCGCCTGATCGCCGTCGTCACGGAAGTAGCAAATGGACACCAATGGTTGCCTTAAGTTTCCGATTTGCGGCGCGATGGTAGCGTCGCGAATGTCTGTGGATTGAGGATGGGGGGAATGGCTGCGATCTCAGCGCTAGTGATCGACGACAATCCTGGCGACCGGAAATTGGTGGAGCAGGCCCTGGCGGAGGCCAGCCGCGGGGCTGGAATGACCTGTAGTGTCGTCGGAACAGCTAGCCTTGGCACGGGTCTCGAATTGCTGCGCAAGGGCGCGCATCGTTTCGATGTCATTCTGCTCGACCTCGGTCTGCCGGACACGAAAGGCCTCGACGGGCTTGTCAGCCTGCGCGGCGTCAGCGCCGGAGCCCCTATCGTCATTCTCACCGGTCATGCCGATCCGCTGACGGCAACGGAAGCGCTGAAGCACGGGGCAAGCGACTATCTGCACAAGAGCGAACTGCAGGCCCTCACATTGTGGCGCGCGATCCGCTACGCCATCGAGCGCAAGAAATTCGAGAGCGAGCTCGTCGAGTTTGCCAATACCGATCCGCTCACCGGCGTTCTCAATCGCCGCGCCTTCTTCGCCTGCCTTTCAGAGGCCTTGGAGCAAGCACGGCGTTCCGAACTGCATTGCGCCGTGATCGTGTTCGACATTGACAGGTTCAAGGAAATCAACGATCGCCATGGCCACCATGTCGGCGACACCCTTCTCGCCGCCATCGCTCACGAGATCACCCTGCGGCTGAGAACGACCGATACCGTCGGTCGCCTCGGTGGCGACGAATTCGCAATCGTCGCCCCGAATATCAGGACGGCGAGTGGCGCCTTCCACATCGCAGAGAAGATCGCCGAGGCAGTCGATGCGATCGACATTGTCGAAGGCATTTCAGTCCGGCCTCGTATCAGCATCGGCATCGCCGTCTTTCCGCTCGACGACAATCCCGCCAATGTTCTCGTCGCTCACGCCGACATGGCGATGTACAAATCGAAGAACAAGAAATCCGGCGCGATCCACTATTACGATCAGCAGATGGATCGCCGCGTCAAGCGGCGGGACGTGATGCGCAAGCGCATGATGTCCGACATGCCCGGCCGGTTCTATCTCGACTATCAGCCCATCATCCTGTCGCGCAGCAACGAGGTTGCAGGCGTCGAAGCGTTGGCCCGCTGGCAAGGCCCCGGCGACAAGGTCCTGCCGCCCAACACCTTCATCCCCATCGCCGAGGAATCCGGCTGGATGCCTCTGCTCGGCGGTCGCCTGCTCGAACAGGTCTGTACGCAGATCCGTCAATCGATCGAAGAAGGACTTCCCGTCGTGCCGGTCTCGCTGAACGTCTCGGCGACGCAGTGCAACGACCAGACCTTCGCGGCGCGGATGATCGGCACCATCCGCTATTGGTCCATCGATCCGGCGCTGATCAACATCGAAATCACCGAAGACAAGATCCGCCGGAACCTTGGCGTGGCGCAGAGCAACCTTCGGCAACTGAAGAACGCCGGCATCGGTGTCCACATGGATGGCTTCGGCGCTGGCTCCTTCAGCTTCGCCATCCTCAAGGACCTGCCCCTCGACGTCATCAAGATCGACAGGACCTTTGTCGCCGACATGAAGGTCGACATTCGCTCGATGCAGGTCATCAAGGCGATCGTCGATCTGGCGCGCAGACTCGAGGTGAAGATCGTCGCCGAGGGCGTCGAATCCGAGGACCAGGCAGCAATGCTACGCGCGATCGGCGTCGAGTATTTGCAGGGCTTCTATTTTTCCCGGCCGGTCGGCATCGAAAAGCTGCGAGGTCTGTTGGCCGATGGCGCGCACTTGGCAAAAGCTCCCGCCGAGCAGCGGGTCGCGAGCTAGCCGCCTGTCACGCTCATATGCCGCTTCAGCGCGGGCGCGGCGCCGCGGCGCTCGATAGCGAAATCGTGCCCCTTCGGCTTACGGTCGATGGCTTCGGTGATTGCCGCCTGCAGCGCTTCATCGGACGCTGAGCTGCGCAGCGCGGCGCGCAAATCGGCATCGGCCAGCTCCTGCGCCACGCCGGCAAGTTGCGAGCCATTGGTGGTGACGGTGAGTTCGTCCAGCCCGCCGCTGCCGAGATGCCGAGATAATGAGCGGACCAGCTGCGTGAGGGCGAACCAGCGGCTCGCCGCCGGTAAGGCGCAGCTTGCGCACCCCACGGGCTATGAAGGCGCTGGCAAGACGGTCGAGTTCCTCCAGCGATAGCAAGTCTTCCTTCGGCAGGAAGGCCATATGCTCGGACATGCAATAGACGCAGCGGAAATCGCAGCGGTCGATGACTGACAGGCGGAGATAGGTGATCGAGCGCCCGAAGCGGTCGACCAGCGGTGCGCGATCAATCGGTTCGACGTCGCCGAGTCTGGCGAGGCTGACATTCATGCCGAATGCGCCCCCTCGTTGTGCTCCGCGATCTGGCGCATGGCGTCGACGACGGCATCGAAAATCAGCATCACCGCCGGGTGGCGCGACGGATAGCTGCGAACCGATTCAAGGAGCCGCAACTGCCCGAAACGGCCGCCGGGTGGCGGCCCGTTCTCCTTCAGCATCGCCCACATCGCTTCGCGTGCCGCGACCACCTCGCTGCGTGTCGCCCCGACAATATTGGCGGCGACGATCGCGGCGGCGGCTTGCCCGAGTGCGCACGCTCTCACTTCCAGCGCAAAATCGCTGATGGCCCCATCGTTCATGTCGAGGTCGACCGTGACTGTCGATCCGCACAGCCGCGAATGTTGCGTCGAGGTGGCGTCGGGCGAGGGCAGGCGTCCGACGCGCGGCATGTTGCCGACGAGGCCGAGAATCTCGCTGTTGTAGAGATCCTCATATCCCGCATTTGCAAAGTCTTCGCGGCCGGACATCTTCATCCAATCAGTCGAGCGCGCGCGGTCGAACCGGCCCGTTCAGAGGCGAATGATACTACAGGTCGCGCCCGCTGCCGAAGGGCCGGCATGTGCGGAGCGGATCAAAAGACAGTCAGCCTCTGCCAAAACGCCGAGCAGGGCCAAATCCTGCGCCGGAAGCGGAGTCGCACGTGGCAATCCCGAGGCGTCCTCCATGAGCGTCGCGCGAAGATAGGTCGTGCGCTCGCCGTTGGCTGTGACGAGGCGGAGCCGCGCCCCGGCGCGCGTGTCGGCACTCCTGAAAGCGTAGCCGTCCGTCGCCGAGGCATCGAATGCCGGCTGACTGCGGAGGGCGGCGATTGGCTCGGCCAGGATGCGCCCGCCAGCCATCGCCAGCGGCACGCGTTCGCCGGCCAAGGGCATGACACCCTCCAGCACACGATCAAGTGCGGTTTCGACGGGAAGGAGGCTCATTCGCGTGATCCATCCGGGACTTAGCGGCGTCGACGGTCAGCAATATCGGTCCGGCCGCGCTTTGAACAGCACCGGCATAGGCGTATCCTGGCGCAACGAACGCCGCGCTCAAGCCCGCGCCAGGAGGACCGCTTGCCGTTATCGGACGACGAAATCGAGCGCTATGCCCGGCATTTGGTGATGCCAGACATCGGCGGGGCCGGCCAGCAAAGGCTGAAGGCCGCGAGCCTTCTCGTCATCGGCGCCGGCGGTCTCGGCGTGCCGGTGCTTTCCTATTGCGCGGCCGGCGGCGTCGGCCGCATCGGCGTCGTCGATCACGATGTCGTCTCGCTCGCCAATCTGCAGCGCCAGGTTCTGTACCGCACCGGCGATGTCGGCCGGTCGAAGGTGCAGCGGGCGGCAGAGGAGATGGCCGCGCTCAATCCGCATGTTGTCGTCGAGACCTTCACGACGAAAGCAACGGCCGACAACATCGGCTCGCTTGTCGAAGGCTACGACATCATCGCCGATTGCACCGACAACGCCTCCTCACGCTACGCCATCTCCGACGCCTGCTTCCATGCCGGCAAGACATTGGTGACGGCGGCGGTGATGCGCATGGACGGCAATGTCACGACGCTGAAGCCGCATGAGCGCGGGCCCGACGGCGAACCCAACCCCACCTATCGCTGCCTCTTCCCCAATGCGCCGGAAGACGGCGCGGTGCCGGTCTGTGCCGAACTCGGCGTGCTCGGCGTCATGACCGGACTCCTCGGTTCGATCCAGGCGCTGGAGATCATCAAGGAACTCGCCGGCATCGGGTCGAGCCTGGTCAGCCGCCTGCTGCTCGTCGACGGTCGTGACCTCCGCTTCGAGACGATCGACTATCGCTGGAACCCCGAGAATATCCTCAACGGCCGCAGCGCCATCACCGTGGATGCCTGACATGTCAGACCTGACCCATATCGACGAAAACGGCACCGCGCGCATGGTCGACGTCTCCGACAAGTCGGAGACCGAACGCACCGCCCGCGCGGAGGGCGCGGTGACGATGCGGCCGAAGACCCTCACCGCGATCCTCGCGGGCGAGGCCAAGAAGGGCGACGTCATCAGCGTTGCCCGTATCGCCGGTATCATGGCGGCGAAGCGCACCGCCGATCTGATCCCGCTCTGTCATCCGCTCGCGCTCACCAACATCGACGTCGAAATCGAGGGCGACGACAAGCTGCCCGGCCTCCGCGTCACCGCGATTGCCAAGCTGACCGGCCGCACCGGCGTCGAGATGGAAGCGCTGACCGCCGTCTCCGTCGCCTGCCTTACGATCTACGACATGGCCAAGGCCATGGATCGCGGCATGGCGATCACCGGCATTCGCCTCGTCGAGAAGGCGGGCGGCCGGTCCGGCCATTGGCGCGTTGCCGAGGCCGCCGGCTGACGCTCAGCGCGGCGGCCGGAATGTCGGGCCGAGATCGGGCTTCAATTCGAGACGCGGGCCGCCGATGAGATCGACGCAGAAAGGCACCGCCGCGATGACGGCGTTCATGCAGGTGCGGATCGCCGCCGGCCGGCCGGGCAAATTGATGATAAGGCTCGATCCGCGGGTCGCCGCGATCTGGCGCGACAGGATCGCCGTCGGCACCTCGGCAAGGCTTGCGAGCCGCATCGCTTCGCCAAAGCCAGGCAAGATGCGGTCGCAGACATCCATCGTCGCTTCCGGCGTGACATCGCGCGGGGAGGGTCCCGTCCCGCCGGAAACGAGGATCAGCGGACAGTGTTTGTCGTCCGCCAGTTCGATGAAGGTCGCGGCAATCCCATCGCGCTCGTCGGCAATAAGCCGGTATTCCTGATGCCAAGGGACGTTCAGCGCCGCCTCGACATAGTCGGCAATGGCCGGGCCGCTGAGATCCTCGTAGTCGCCGCGGCTGGCGCGGTCGGAAACGACGACGATGCCGATCGGAATGGACCCTGCCATGCTATTGTCGGTCCGCGGTTCATGCAGCAAGGCAGAGACATAGCCGCTGCTGGCCTCGATCGGAAGGGAACGTGTTGACCCTTGGCAAGCGCAGCGCCGCGACAACGGTGGAACGATGAGCACACCGGCAAAGATCAAGGTCTCCGTGCAGACCGAGCCTTTCGACGCGGCATCGGAGACTGCGGAGCTGACCCGAGGTCTGAGCGACGTTGGCGCCATCGTCACTTTCACCGGCGTCTGCCGCAGCGAGAACGGCCGCCTTGCGGCGCTCGAGCTCGAGCACTATCCCGACATGGCCGAGGCGGAGATCGCTCGCATCGCCACGGAGGCGGCGTCACGCTGGCCGCTTCAGGCGCTCGCCGTCATCCATCGCACCGGCCGCATCGAGCCTGGCGAGAACATCGTTCTGGCGATCGCCGTCGCCTCCCATCGCGCCGCCGCCTTCGCCGCAGCCGAATACATGATGGACTTCCTCAAGACCGAGGCGCCGTTCTGGAAGAAGGAACACGCCGCCGACGGTTCCGCGACGCAGTGGGTCGAAGCGAAGACGGCCGATGATGAAGCGGTCGCGCGCTGGCACGCGCCGGAGCATGCCGACGCAGCCAATGACGACGAGGACTAGATAGCCCTCGACGGCGACAGCCTTGATCAGAGCCGTGACTTTCGATCCCGCTGCTAGCCCGAGATCCTGAACGGCGTCCGCCGTGAGCCGCGCCAGCAGAACTTCGCCGCCAAGGTCGAGCCGCACATCGATGCCGGTCCTTCGTGCTTGCAGCGCGCTCACCGTCGCCGGTAGGCGATTGCGGATCGACAGTCGCCCGGGTTCGCCGACGGCAAGCGCGACGTCGCGCGCATGGACGCGCACGCGCACCGTCGCGCCGACCGGCGCGGCCAAGAGCGGCACCGTCATTGGCCCGGCCGCGTGGGCAAGCGCTGCCACCCCCCGTTCCTCGTCGATTGCCGATACCTTGGCAGTGAGAATGACGCCGGTCTCCGTTTCATCGAGCGGCAACAGATCGAGGCGGGAGAGGATGTCTGCCGTTGCGCCTGCGGCGGTGACCTTGCCGGCGTCGAGGACGATCACCGCATCGGCGAGGCGGGCCACTTCCTCGACGGCGTGGCTGATATAGACCATCGGGATATTCGTCTCGGCGCGCATGCGATCGAGATAGGGCAGGATCTCGGCGCGCCGCGCTTGATCGATCGCCGCCAGCGGCTCGTCCATGATCAGCGCGCGCGGCTGCATCAGCAATGCCCTGCCGATGGCGACGCGCTGCTGCTCGCCGCCGGAAAGATTGCGCGGTGAACGGTCGAGCAATGCGCCGATGCCGAGGAGGTCGACAACCGCCGTTGCATCGCCGCGCTGCTCCGAGGCCGGCAGGAAGCGGCGGCCGAACAACAGATTCTGTCGCACGGTCAGATGCGGGAAGAGCCGGCCTTCCTGAAACACGACGCCGATGCGCCGCCTGCGTTGCGGCACGAAGGTGCCGGAAGCAGTGTCGGCCAGAATGACGCCATCGAGCGCGATCCGCCCTTCGCTCGGCCTTCTCAGTCCAGCAATCAACCCCGCGAGCGTTGACTTGCCCGCGCCCGAGCGGCCGAAGAGGGCCGTCACGCCGGGGCCGGTCGTGAAGCTGGCGTCGAGCGTGAAATCCCCCTGCCGATGGCGGACTGCGACTTGGAAACTCATCGGCCGGCGATCCTGCGTCGCGCCCGCACCGCCAGCCATTCGGACACGACCAACGCGCCGACCGCGATGACGATGGCGATGACCGTCAGGCGGATCGCGCTGTCCTCGCCACCCGGCACTTGCAGGTCCGTGTAGATCGCGGCGGGGAGGGTGCGCGTCTCGCCGGGGATATTTGAGACGAAGGTGATCGTCGCGCCGAACTCGCCGATTGCTTTGGCGAAGCCGAGGACCACGCCGGCGATGATGCCGGGCAGCGTCAGCGGCAGCGTGACCAGAAAGAACGTCGCGATGCGCCCGGCGCCGAGCGTTCCGGCCGCCTCTTCGAGGCGCTCATCGACCGCCTCGATGGCGAGCCGGATCGCCCGCACCATCAGCGGGAATCCCATTACGGCGGCCGCGAGCGCCGCGCCCGTCCAGCGGAAGGCGAAAACGATGCCGAGATGGTCAGCGAGAAAAGCGCCGATCGCACCCTGTCGTCCGAATAGGATGAGAAGGAGATAACCTGTGACGACGGGCGGCATCACCAGCGGCAGATGGACAAGGATATTCAGCGCGGATCGGCCCCAGAAGCGCCCGCGCGCCAGCGCCAGGCCGACCAACACGCCGAAGGGTAGGCTAACGATCGTCGCCGTCGCCGCGACTTGCAGGCTCAGACGAACGGCGTCCCATTCGGTGTCGCTTAGACCGAACATCGATCAGCCATCACACGGGACGGGCGGCGCCGGCGAACCATCGGCGGCAAAGACGGTGAAGCCTTGCGCCTCGAAGATGCATTGCGCTGTCGGTGACCGCAGAAAGGCGAGGAATGCATCCGCTGCCGGATTGTCGCTGCCGGCGAGGATCGTCGCCGGATAGATGATCGGCGGATGCGTGTCGTCCGGAAAAATGCCAATCGCTTCCACCGCTGGATCGGCGACATCGTCTGTCGCGTAGACGATCCCGAGCGGCGCCTCACCGCGCGAGACGAAGGCGAGAGCTGCGCGCACGTTCTCGGCTTCGGCGAGGTGATCGGCGACGCTATCCCATAAGCCGAGGGATTGCAGCGCTGCTTTCGCGTAGCGTCCCGCCGGGACCGCGGCGGTGTCCGCCACGGCGAGTCGTCCCCCCTCCAGCATCCCCACGAGATCGAGTTCCGGCGTTACTTCAACAGCTTGTGCCGTGCCGTTCGGAGCGACGAGAACGAGCCGGTTGCCGAGCAGGTTGGTGGTCGTGTTCGCGCGTATGAGGCTGTGATTGGCAAGATACGCCATCCAGTCGAGGTCGGCCGAAATGAAGATGTCGGCCGGCGCGCCCTGTTCGATCTGGCGGGTGAGGGCCGAGCTTGCGGCGTAGGAAACGACGGCGTCGCCGCCCTCCTGTTCGTGCCAGGCCGCGACGACTGCATCGAGCGCCGTCTGCATCGAGGCCGCAGCGAAGACGGTGACGCGCATTTCCTCCGCTGCGGCCGGGGGCGCGGCGCCGGCCGCCACCGCGAGGCCCGAGGCCAGCGTTGCAGCGATTGTCCATCGACGACTGAAGCGCACGGTTCCTCCCGGCATGCACTGATTATGTCCGTGAAACCATATCGCGCCGTATAGCGATGCGGAACCGATATCGCCGGGCCGCCATATCGTTTCTTCGTCAGTGGGGTTCCTGGGCCAGGAGGCCGCGGATGGCAGCCATTTCCTTGGAACCGTCTAGCCCGGTCATGATCTTCCGATACGCGGCAAGGACGGCCTCGCCCGTCTTGGTGAGGGCGGCGCCCTGGTCCTTGCCGCCGCGCGATGCCGTCACCAGCGGTTCGGCGAAGCAGTCATTCATCGTCGCCACCAGCAGCCAGGCGCGCTTGTAGCTCATCCCCATCGCCCGCCCGGCGGCCGCGATCGATCCAGTCTCGCGGATCAGTTCAAGAAGATCGGCCTTACCCGGGCCGATGGCGATGTCGTCACCGAACACGAAGCGCAGGCTGACCCGCAGTGATTTGCTGTCGGTGCGCTTCTTTTTGCGGGCGGCGGATGGAATCGGCTTTTTCGCCATACCGTGGCCGAACGCTAGCCGCCCGTCATCATGGGAAAGACCGCTATCTCGCCCGCCCCGCGCACCGGCGTTTCGGCGGTCGCGTGAACGCGGTCCACCGCGGTGCGAAGGGCCAGGCTGTCATCAAGCGCGGCAGCATATTCGGGGCCGCGGCTGCGTAGCCATGCGAGGAAGTCCCCCACGGTCGCGACCTCAGCGGGTATCTCCAAGACTTCCTGTCCCTTGCCGACACCTTCACGCACTGACGCGAAGTAGAGCACCTTCGCCGAGGTCGGTTCAGCGATTGCGTCGATAGCCATTCCCGATTTCCTCCCGGAAGCGGTTTGGAGTGCAATCTAAGGAAACCAGGCAAGCGGGCACAAGCGCTCTTGCTGAACGGCCCACCGGACATGTGTCAGCGGCGCCCGCGTTCAGCTGACGCAGAAGGTCCGATAGAGCGCACTGATGATCTCGATCACTTCGGGTCGAGCGATGGAATAAGCCACGTTCTTGCCGTCACGCCGCGTTTCCACCAGATCATCGGCACGCAAGCGCGCGAGCTGCTGCGAAACCACGGGCTGCCGCAGGTTCAGCCGCTGCTCGAGCTCTCTCACCGTCTTCTCGCCGTCGATCAGAAGACAAAGGATAACGAGCCGCGTCTCGTGCGACAGCGCCTTCAGCAAGGCCGTCGCCCCGACGGCGCTGTCGAGCATGCGACCGATGTCCGGAACGGCCGATGCCGGCTCCCGCTCTAGCCCATCTGCTAGCGGCGCGTTGTTTTTCAAGGTGAGGGAGCCTTCATCTGACGCTGCACTCGCGTTGCGCAGCTATAGCCCGCGCCTCGCGAACACCGCAACAAGGCCGGCACGGCCTACCGGGCGAAAGCCAGACTCGACGTGAAGGTTTAAATTGGAATCATCCGTCGGTTGTTCGCCGATCGTTTCCGAAAAGACAGCGCTCTCCGACTTGCCTGCGACATTCCGTCAGGAGCTTGCATTGCCACAGAACTGCCGCGATCGGAACACGACCTAACAAGTGTGGGCGACGCTTATCCGAAGGAGAAATCCTATGAAACGGATTATGCGTGTTGCAGGTCTCGCCGGCGCCATGGCCCTCGCCATCCCCGCAAGTTTCGCCTTTGCCCAGGGCAATCTCGCCATAGGCACTGTCGCCAAGTTCAGCCTTGGTGAATGCACCTATGTATTGCGGAGCGGTGATACATTCGTCGACACCGATCCGGAGACCGGCGAATGCTTCCGGGTCGCCATCGGCGACCAGGTTGCCATCAACTACCATCGCGCCGCCGCCCTTAACGAGGTCGACGGCATCCAGCGCTATGAGGACGAATACACGCTCGGCATGGTGGAGGCGATCACCTCCGACACGCTGACCCTGGACTCGGGCGCCGAGTTCGACATCACTCAGCTCGCGACCCGGCCGAGTGTTGCCGAAGGTGACTATGTCCGCATCGATTTCGTCGTCACCACGGCGGACAAGAACGTCGCCATTTCCGTCGCCAATGCCGATCTCGGCGTCGTCAACCAGCTCCAGCAGCAGAACTGACAGCTGCGCGCTCCGCGGGCGAGCAATCGCCCGCGGAGGCATCGGGGCGTCGTCACAAATGTAGCGAAGTCGCTTGGCCCCGCGGTTGTGGGTGGATAAGCGCCGGCAGCGCGGGTCGCCGAGGTCGCGCTCACATTTCTTTGAAGATCGACGGTCGCTCGCCGAGCGAGGGCGTCTTGGCCGCGGCGATCCTGCCGATCATGCTTTGTAGCACCCGCTCCTGCAGTGCCAATCAGCCCCGGCACACCAATCTCAGTCGCGCGGGTGAACGGATCCGATCACCCCGCTGCGATGCCCGATCGCACGTGTCGGAGACAGAGAAGCCTTCTCTTGGTTGCACTATTCTTTCCGCGAGGGCATCTTTGGCGCAGGCGGATCTGCGTGGGGCTTAGTGGAGATGCGCCCGTATCAAAACGGAGGATTTTGGCTCGGTCCTCAGGAACGGCGATGAAAGTCGGCGAGGGTCAGCACCCGTGCGAGTCTGCAGAACCGTCCCCGGTCTCGATTCGGGGCGATAGGGGTGAGTACCTGAAGACCTGCGTTCTTGTCCTTGGCATGCATCGATCGGGGACGAGCGCCCTGACCCGGGTTGTGAATCTGCTGGGGTTCAAGCTCCCCGGCGCTCTCATACCCGCAAACCAGTCGAACGCCTCGGGGCACTGGGAATCAACGAAAATCGCGCAAATCAACGATCGTATCCTGGCCGCGCTGGACTCCAGCTGGGACGATTGGAAAGCGACGAGCCAACGTCAGCTGCCACCTTCGCTCGAAAGAGAATTCAAGCCTCAAATCCTGGACATTCTTGCCGAGGAATATGAGGACGCCGGGTCCCTGATCATCAAGGATCCGCGCATTTGTCGACTGACACAAATATGGCTCGAGTGCATCGAGGCATTCGGCGCTTCCCCGCGCGTAGTCCTGCTGATCCGAAATCCGCTGGAAGTTGCCGCATCTCTGGAGAACCGAAATCACTTCCAGCGACCGTTCGGACAACTGCTCTGGCTGAGAAACATTCTGGACGCCGAGTGGGGATCGCGGACGGCCGAGCGGTTCTTCGCAAGCTACGATCAGCTGTTGTCCGACTGGCGCAGCTTGATCGCCGCCATGGCCACGACGCTTCGGTTGGAATGGCCCATCGCCCCGGCGGGAGCCGAGGCGGCGGTTGACGCTTTCCTCGACAGCGATCTGCGCCACCACACCTACGGCGAAGCGGATATGAGCGGCGATCCGACCGTATCGCCGTGGGTCAAGGACACCTTGCGTGTGCTGCGTTCGTGGGCCTCGGCCTCCAGCCATGTGGACGACGCCGAGGGACGGACCACGCTGGACCGGATTCGCAACGCGCTGGACGATGCCTCGGGTCTTCTGGGCCCTGTTGTGCCGAAATATGAGGACTTGGAGGCCCGGGCACGAGAGGCCGATGAGCGACGACGCGATGCGCTCGCAGGTCAGCAGGAGGTCCGAAAGAAGAATGATCAGCTGCGCGCGACCATCAGGGAACAGAGGGAGAAAAACCAACTGCTTCGGGCCCAACTCAAGGACGCGGAGGGACGGCTGACTGCCGTCCGCGAGGAGTTGGACGGGCGAGTGGAATTGTCGAGGCCGTCGAAGGCGTCTCGTCCGTCGCTCCTTGAGGGATTGATGGAGGAAGACGAGACGCAGAGCGCCGCGGACAAAGATGGAGGAGCGGTCGCCAGCAAGCCGCGACGGGCTCAATCGCCGGTCGACGCCACGCCCGGCGAGTTTGACGAACTCGCTGCTCGAACTCGATGCTGCTCGAGAGGAACAGGCGCGCGCAGTTTCAGAAAGGGACAGTCTGCGACACGAGAACCTGCAACTCCGATTGTCGTTGGACGAGAAGGTGGCCGACATCGTTGCCCTTACCGCCATGCTGTCCGAGTCCGAGGACGGTCTTGAGAGTCGCGATCGCAGGAACGTGGAGATGAAGGCGCAGGTTCGGGAGTTGAAGCAGACACTCGCACAGCGCTTGTCGGAAAACAGGTCCCTCAAGCGGGATGTCCTTGCCTATCGCAACCGACATGACGCGCTCATTGCAAGTTTCAGCTGGCGCATGACCGGACCGATACGTTGGATCGTGAGGCTCGTGGCGCGGCGCAAGGATTGAAAGACGCGCGTTTGAGTGGGTGTGCCGGGCGGCACAAGAGGGCAAGGACATCTGATGGTGCGGCACGTTTCGATTGCAGACATCAATACCGTCCGCCTGTCAGGCGCCTTCGATGAGGGATGGTACCTGGACGCCTATCCGGATGTCCGGCAGCTCGGCATGGATCCCATCGAGCACTATCTCTGGGTCGGTTGGAGACTCGGTCGGCGGGTGTCTCCCCAACAAATCCTGAATGCGACGAACCCTGCGGACGCGAGCGCACTTGAGAGGTTCGCGGCCTCGGCGCGGCTTGATTTGCGCGTAGCGGTCCTCGCCTGGGATGTCGGGCACAATCCGCTTGGCCGCGCGCATCTGTTGGCAGAAGTCCTTTCGCGGTCCTTTGATGTCGTGTTGGTTGGGCCGCTGTTCGGCAAATGGGGCGACAGGATCTGGCCGCCCGTCGACGTCAACACAGTGCCGATCGTAAGTTTCCCGGGGCGATCGTTTCCGAAATTCGCCGAAGACCTGGATCTGCTCGCCAAGCGCCTCGATTGCGATGCGATCGTCGTGTCGAAACCGCGGCTGCCTTCACTGCAACTCGGTCTCATGACGAAAGCGGCGTTGAACCGTCCGCTTATACTCGACATCGACGACCATGAAGCGGCCTTCACCGACGTTGCCGAGCCCTTGGCATTCGAAGATCTCGACGGCAGGCCGGACCTGGCGGCGCCATTTGGCGACGGCTGGACGCGGTTTGCCGAATCGCTCGTTCCGCTTGCGGACGAGGTTCTCGTTTCCAACGAGGAGCTCCGCGCCAAATTCGGCGGGACGATTGTACCGCATGTGCGCGACGAACGCCTGTTCGATCCGGCGCGCTACGATCGCGACGAATGCCGGGCATCCTTGGGTTTTCGGCCGGACGAGAAGGTCGTCCTGTTTGCCGGAACGGCCCGGGCTCACAAGGGACTGGGCCCGCTGGCGACGGCTTTGGCCACGCTCAACGACCGCTCGCATCGCCTGTGCATCGTTGGCGACGTGCGCGATCGGGGCCTCAAGAAGACCATCGAGGGGGCGCTCGGCGAACGCGCCGTCTTTTTTCCCAACTGCCGCCTGAACGAATTGCCCCCCTTCCTGGCCGCGGCCGATCTCGTCTGTCTCCTCCAGGATGAGTCCCCGATCAGCCGTGCCCAATTGCCGGCCAAAGCGATCGACGCGCTGGCGATGTCCGTTCCCATTCTTGCCTATGAGACGCCACCGATACGGTCGCTCATTCGCAATGGCGTAATCGAAAAGACCACGCCGGATGCCCTGCTCCAAGACTTGAAGCGGATGCTGGTTGACAGCGCGCATTATCGGGAGAGGCAGGCCGCCAACCGACCTTTGTTCGAGACGCGGTACAGCTACAAGGCCGTCGCCGATCAGCTGAGAGACATCGTTCTCGCCGCCGCCTCCGCACCCTCGCCGCTCGGCGAACGGGATCTGCCTTTCGTCGCCCTGCAGGAGCGGCTGCCGGCCGCCGCCGCGCCTGTTTCGGCTGGCATTTCCGACATCGTCGTCAACGACGAGGGGCGGTACGATATCGTCATGTTCTGGAAGCAGAACGACAGCGGCCTCTACGGCCGGCGGTCCGACATGGTCGCCAAATATCTCGCCCGTCGGCCGGACGTCCGACAGGTCATCCTGATAGACCACCCGATTCCGCGACGGAGGCTGAGGCAGAAGAAGATTGGCGGCGACGTCACGGAACACGCCGATGTCTACCGACAGACGATCGCCCGGTCGCTCGGTCTCCTTGATGCCGGCAACCTGGCCTCACGCGTGTTTGTCTGGGACGAAGGCCGAAGGCCGAAGGAATTGGCGTGGCGTCATCCGGCGCGGGATGAATTCATTCCCTGGCTGCGCAAGGTGCTGAACGAGAGGGGCGTGCAACCGGACCGCGCCGTGTTCTGGGTCTACCCGACGAACGATTTTGCCGCTGACGCGATCCGCGAATTCAAACCGCGAATGGTCGTCAGCGACATCGTTGACGACCAGCGGAAACGGCCCGGTCTGTCGAATGATCGCCGAGAGGCCTTCAACGCAAGCTATGCCGAACTGCTCGGTCTGTCCGACATCGCCTTCGCCAATTGTATGCCCGTCGTGAAGTCGATGTCTCAATTCGCGCCATCGATCAGCCTGCTGCCAAACGCATGCGAGATGGGCGTAGCCGACGTCACGCCGCCCGCCCGCAGGGTCATCGACCACACGTTGGCTTCAGCGCCCAAGCCATGGATAGGCTATGTCGGCAATCTGGAATTGAAGATCGACATGGATCTTCTGAAATTCGTCGCCCGTTCCCATCCGGAATGGAGCATCATCCTGGTCGGCTCCTGCCACTCGCGAAGCGAAGTGCTGGAACTCAGAGCCGAGCCGAATGTGTTCTTCACCGGCGTGGTGCCCTATGCCGACGCGCGCGGCCTGATCGCGCAGTTCGACGTCGCCATGGTCCCTCATATCAAGAGTTCGCTGACCGAAACGATGAACCCGCTGAAGGCCTTCGTCTATCTGTCACAGCATGTTCCGGTCGTCGCCACCGAAGTGCCGAACATGGCCGAGGTAAGCGAATTCGTCGATTTTGCGAGCAACAACGAGGCTTTCGTCGCGGCGATCGAGCGACAGCTCAGAAACCGTACGACGATCGACTGGGAGAAGGTCGACGATCATCTGAGGGGCCATAGCTGGCCCACGCGCATCGACAAGGCGATGGAGTTGATCGAGGAATTCTTCGGCCGAACGGACCGGCGCAACCACTCAGCATAAGGTTTAGCCGACGATATGCTTTGGACCAACGACTTCGTGTTCCTTCACTACCCCAAAGCCGCAGGCAAGAGCCTCGCTCGAGCCTTCGTGGAAGCATGGGATCCTCCGATCTGGGGGCTCGTTTCCAAGGGGCAGATGGCGAACTCTCCGGCATCCATCCTCAAGAGGTCAACCTTGAGATCGAGGGCAGCCATCAGAACGCAGCGAAAGCAATGCAGGTGCTGAAGGGACGTGGTCTCGACATCCGGAAATGAAGGCCGTTTTCGTCGCATCAGGGATCCATATGAGCTCATTTGCTCCGCATATGCCTTCATGCGAGAGAGATACCCAAAGATGAAGGACAATCCAAATTTTGCCCTCGCCGGCACGACGGATTTCGACGAATTCGTGAGGAAGTTCAACGTCGCCAATTACGAAAACTGGTTCGGTATTGACGGTGCCGACCTGCCGAACCTGCAACTGGTTCGCGTCGAACGGCTCGAAGAGGACTTCAATCGATACGCTCGCGAGTTTGGCTACAGGCCGATTGACATGCCGCATACCAATCGCTCGGATAGCGGGGCAGTTGCCAACTGGCTGAAAGAACCCGGTGTGGTCGATGCCATAAATGCCAAATACGCCGCGTTGTTTGACCGCGGGCTGTATTCAAGACGGGCTGCGTGATGAAATCGCGGGTCATCGCAGGTTAGCTACGCCGATAGATGTCTTCGTGGAGTTGGCGCTCATGCCAATGACGCCCGCCGGTCTGATGGTGGAGCTTGCGTTTCCATTTAACAAAGCGAAATAGCTCCGGCAGCGGCATGAGCGCGATATCGGGCGGAAGTGGATCGCCGGTGAGTATCTTCTGGACAATCCCAGGGCCCGTTAGGCCCCATATTCCCGCTCGTCGCCCTGACAGGACATGGCCTGTCGCGGTTTCCAAAGCCGCTCTCATGATTTGGTCGTCGGCGTTGCGGAAGATCATGAAGCCGGTGCGGACCTGATGGGGTCGGACCATCTCCCGTCTCGCGGTATGAAAACAGCGCGCGCTGAGTGCCGTTAAACAACCTCCCGATGTCGCCGACAGGATAGGTGGCCGCATCCGCCCAAATGCATCCCTCCTTCAGCATGATACAGTAGCGAAAGATGTCGGATCGCATGGTGGCAAAGGCGCATCGGCGAAATGCGGCGAGAACGTCGTCGCCGCACTCTGCCTGGATATACAGTTCTGCCGTGTCGTCGTTGAAGAGGCGATGCGGGACACCTGAAGCCCGCCACCGGTCGACGAGTTCACGAATCTCTAGGGGCGGAACAGGCTCGTGCCAGAACTGGACGACGTGCATCGGTGAGGAGCCCATGGTTTCACCAGTCCATGTCTCAGCGTACCCCAAACTGATGAGTAGATCGCCAGCCATTTCCTTGAAAACCCGCTTCTGACGTGGCGTCATCTCTTTGCTCCATCGCCCCGATCCGTTGAATATCGGCTGGTTGATCTGCCAGTTGCGATTGCGCTTGTGGTTGGCGTCCTTGAGGGGAAGCGAAGCATCAGCCTCGCGTATCTCGGTGTCCCACCACAAGCGACGCGTCGAGTGGTGGGCGAGCATGGCGGGATCGAAGAGGATTCCGAGGAATGTGCAAACCTTCCTAAGCGTCAGTTCGGTGTCGGCGATCAGTGTCTCATAGCGCACGACCGCCACGCGCGGATCGCTGCGGAAGGGCAGTCCGGCCTTCGTGAGGTTCCGCCATAGATTGACTGACGATCTGAAGGTCTCGAGCCGCTTCGCTTGCGACACGGCTACATCTCGCCCGTCACGCTCCATGATGATGACGCGGGCCTCGGGGAACAACCGGAAAATTCTCTCCAGGACGAGGACGTGGCGCGGCGACTTTTCGACGATGTAGGTGGCGTTCGGATCAAGGGACCATCGTGATGGCCATCCTTGGATACGATCCATCACCTCGTCATCCGTGCCGCTTTTGAAGACACCGGTTTCCTTCGGCACGGCGGCGATCGCCGGATGGCTGTCGAGGATCGCGAGCATTAACGTCGTGCCGCTGTGCGCGGGCCCGCAAACGAAGAGGTGCTTAGCCATGGATGGCTTCTAGCAGCGGCCTGCGTCACGGTCCACGCGCCGGACGCGAGACCGCAAAATCGCCCGTGCGGGGGTGCGGCGCGACGGCGAGACTGATAGGAAACCAAGTACCAATTTGTGTTGAATTGAAAGGGTTGCACTCGCGATGTTCGCTAGAGCGCATGTCCACATTGGGATGCCGAAGGCGGGGTCGAGCGCAATCCAACGAACGGCGGTTCGTCACGCCGGTAAATTGATAGAACGGGGTTTCCTCTATCCAACCTCATCGGGACCAAGCCATCAGGCACTCAATCTCCATTTCAGAGGTTCGGGAGATAAGACAGGAGAACTGGCAGCGCTGCTGAACGAGATTGCTAATGGATCCAATGCAGCAGATCTAGTCGTCAGTTGCGAACATTTATTCTCAATGCCGCCGACCGCCATCTCGCGAATGCGCGGCTGGATTAGGGACCAGGCCGAGGGCCACACCGCAATCTGCTATATGAGGTCACCGGAGCACCAGGTGCTCAGCCTCCTTCAGCAGCAAATATTCAACGGCCTTCGAACGTTGGAGGAAGCCGGCTTGGGAGACTACACCGGCGGGTTGCAGAAGCCGTTCGAGCGATGGACGGCGGCCTTTCCCCGAAACGAACTCTCCGTGCTGGCCTACGTGCCATTTGATGCGAACGCCGGCACCCGGTGTCGATTTGGATTTCTTCTGCCATCGGTGCGGGGCCGCTGGCTGACGATGGTAGGGCGACGCGCGCGAACCCTGGTCTATCAATGCCGGCGGCGATCATCAAAAGTCGGATGAACGTTTTCGCGCGCAATAGAGCGAGCAGGGCCGGGCCACTCGCGATACTGAAACGAATACGAAGGCAAGCCGTTGGCGCTAGCTGAAGAGCGCATCGCCAATATCAAGGCCACCACCAAGGCGGACAGGGAGTGGATGTCCACCAATTGGGGGATTTCATTTGCCGAAGAAAAGCCGATTCCCCAGGTAGAAGACCTGCAGAGCTATTTCGACGGAGGGGTTGTTGATTCTGTCGCCAAAGTCGCGGCACAAATCCCTCAAGTGGCCGATTCCCTCGCTGCAGGAGGCCTTCTTCTGGGCAATTGAATCGCTTAGGGCGGACGGCGTGCCGCTTTAGTGTGGTCCTCCCGGCGGTCCGTTCGCCGAAGCACAAACAGGAAGAGCGTGTCGACCTTCATGAAGCTCATCATGACCCTGTTGGTCCGCGACGAGATCGACATCATCGACCAGAACATCGCGTTCCATCTCGCGGCGGGCGTCGACCACGTGATCGTCACGGACAACGGGTCGGAGGACGGAACGCGCGACGTTCTGGCCGAATATGAAAGGGCGGGGATCGCGACGGTTTTGGACGAGCCGCGCCGGGACTTCGCGCAGGGCGAATGGGTGACGCGCATGGCATTGCTGGCGCGGGATCGCTTCGGCGCGGATTGGATTCTCAACAACGACGCAGATGAGTTCTGGGCGGCGCCGTCCGCCGATCTGAAGTCCCATCTGGCGCAAGACGACGACGTATTGGCCTGCGTCCGCCATCACATGGTCTCGCCCTATGACGCGAGCGACGAGACGCCCTGGCCCGAGCGCGCTCTCTATCGGGCGACAAGGCCGCCGCCGCTGGTCAGGCCCAAGGATTTCCTGACGGAACCGCTCGGCCGTCCTTTCTTCTACTTCCTTGCGAGACCGAAGGTTCTGGTGCGCGCCTCGGGGCTGACGTCCATCTCGCAGGGCAATCACGGCGCCTCGTTCGAACATGCGGCCAGGCCCGCTACGTCGGATATTGTCATCCACCACTATCCGTTCCGTTCGGTGGCGCAGTTCGAGCGCAAGGTGAGACAAGGCGGCGCCGCCTATCTTGCCAACACGACATTGCCGTCAAATGCTGGGTGGCATTGGCGCAGGTGGTTCGCCAAACTCACCGAACATGGCCTTGAATTCGCGCTTGCCGATGCGCTGCCGAACGCCGCGCGCCTTGCCGAGGACATCGGCGCAGGGACAGTCGTCGAGGAGCGTTGGCGCCCACCGGCGGAACCCGCGCTGCGGGACCGGCCGGACTCGGGCTAGGCGGTGAGGGGGGCTGCCGGGGCGCGTCCTCCAGCATGTCCTCTGCGGCAAGTATCTCCTGAGCCAAGGCGTGTTCTTCGTCCGATAGATCGCGCCGCCACCTGCCGACGCTTTCGGTATGGATCCGAAGCGTTTTTCGGACCTTCGGATCCTCTATTCCGGAACCGCGCTCCGGCGCCGCATATTCGGTCAGGATATTGGGCTCATAGTCCTCGCCAAGAAAGCCGAGGAGCGCCGTGACCGTTTTCTCCGGCTCCGCCGCCAACTGCTCATAAGACAGCGTATGAGACGTGGCGACATGGGCGAGGCAATAGGCGTCGCCGGCCTGGCGGAACTTCCGGTACATTTCGACCTTGCCTCGGAAGTCGGTGGGAACGGTGCGGTGAAAATCGGCTTCGTTCAATGAGGCGAGAACGTCGAAGGGGTTCCGTACGACATGCACAAAGAGGAAGCCGTCCGGAAGCAAAGTGTGCCAGTCGCGCAGGTAAAGGACGTTCTCGGGATTCTTGTCGGCCCAGCGCGGTTTCCCCGCTATCGTTGCCGCACGCTCATGCATCGCGACAAACGCACCGCCGAACAGGGCAAGGAGTTCGGTCTCGGGAAAACCGAATTTGCGGGCGCTGGCGAACAGTCTGACATGGGCGTGGTCGTCGTTCAGATAGTTGCCGTAGAAGTCCCTGAAGAACTTGATCTCAGGTCCGCAATGGATCCGGCTGTGCGAATCCAGCAGGCGTCGGACGAGGGTCGTCCCCGAGCGCAGGGCGCCCCCGACGATGATTGGCAGCGATCTCGCCCCCATGTTGATCTCAGCCACGGATTGGTCTTCCAACTTGTTCTCGTCCGGCCCGATAGCCGGCCTGGTCAATGAGCCAATCGACAATGACTTCATCCTACTTCGCGGCAATCGCGCTTGGCCACATGGTGGCGCCGACTGGAGAAATGTCGCCCGTATTGCGGCTTCGTGCCGGCCGGGCGGTCGAGTTCTTCAAGGCCGGTCGAACGCAGAGGCTTATCGTGTCGGGCGGCCAACAGCCGGCTGAGCCGCGAAGCGCTGCCGCCGCCATGAAGGAATTCGCCTTGGCCGAAGGCGTGCCCGAGCAGGCGATCGTCGAACAGGGCGACGCTCAGGACACGGTGGGCGAGGCGATATTCACTCGCTTCCTGCTTCTTCCGCCGACGGGGTCAAGACTGCTGCTGATCACCAGCGCCGATCACGCGCGCCGCGCCGGTGTGATCTTCCGCTACGTCTACGGGCCGGCCTTCACCATCGACGTCGAGGCCATCGAGGACACTTCCGAAATCGCAGACCGATCCGAAGAGGAGGCGCGCTCCCTGGCGAGGTTCCAAGCGCTTTTCGCGGGCATCGAAGCCGGCGATGATCGTGCCATTCTCGAACGCTTCTGGTCGAGGCATGCGCTGTACGCCGGCGATGCGTTTGCCGATATCCGCCGGCGCACATTCGATACCGTCGGGCAGGGTGATGCCTAAGGGCGACGGTAGGCCGGGAAGAAATCGGAGGGAGGCGACGGCCGCCCGCCTTCGCGGTCCCACTCGTCCCGCAGCTCGCACAGCTGCCGATAGCGCGGCTCGTCGTAGATACGCTCCGACGTTTTCAGCGGCGCTCGCCGTTTCGAAAAGCCGGCCTTGAAGCGGAAGACGCCGTCATCGGCGCTGACCCCGCCGCCGAGAAACAAGCGCTTGCAGCCGCGCGCCTTCGCCCACAGCGCCATTTCGTAAATCAGCATGTCGTTCGCGTGGGTGTGCGCCGTATCTCTGCGCCAGCCGGTGAGGTGGTAATAGGCCGTTTCCCGATCGTGCAGGACGAGGGAGAGCGAAACCGTTACGCCGTCCAGCGTCGCCGCGAAGAAGGTCATCCCGTCGCCGCCGAGCCGAGCGGCGAGGCTGCGGTAATATCCGACGGGGAACCGCCATCTGTCGGTAGCGTTCACCCGGTCCATCGTTTCAGCGTAGATCGGGACAAACTCCGCGATGGCCCGCTCGTCGGGCGAACGGGTATCGATCGCCACGCCCGCGCGGCGCGCGACGGAAAGGCCCCATCGGCGGTCTTCCGCCATCTCGCGCCGGATCGCTTCCGCGTCCTGGGTGAGGTCCATCCACACCACTTCCTTTCGCGTGCGAATGGGGGCCGCTGGCTCGAGACGGTCGTTTTCCAGCAAGGGATGGAACACCGTGAACTCGGCCACGACGCCAATCTCGGCGCACCACTGCGCAAAGGCGCGTTCGAAGCGGGCAAGAAGGGCGGGGTC
The DNA here is from genome assembly GCA_963823045.1 of uncultured Alphaproteobacteria bacterium. Classification (GTDB taxonomy): domain Bacteria; phylum Pseudomonadota; class Alphaproteobacteria; order Rhizobiales; family Kaistiaceae; genus JADLGL01. Next base: position 105,529 of record CAWGKA010000004.1, read on the forward strand.
GGTATCAGGCGTGGCGAGCGGGCCACCGAACGGATAGACGTTGGAGATATCGAAGAGGGGCCCGCTATCGCCCCGGAGTTTCATGAAAGGAAGGCCATCCGCGCGGCGGAGCACGAATGGCTTGATGACGAAACCCGAGGGCTCCGTGAGGGCGGCAAGACAAACCGCCTCGGTGGCGTTGTCGGCGCTGTCCTGGATCGCCTGTGCATATTCGGGCGAGAAGCAGATGTCCGGCGCGGGCAACAGGGCGTGGAGGCTCCTCCAGCGAGCGACCCCGCCATCGCCAATCGCGGCGACCGTGAACGCACCTCCCGCCGCGCAATACTCAAGCAACGGAAAGCGCCCTCATCGCCTCGCGAAGGCGGTCAACCCACGGTGCTCGGATAGCTTTGGCCTCGGCGACGCGAAGCACCTCGCTGTAGCCGACATCGCCGAACGGATCGCTCCGATAGCCGTCGAGCACGGACATGATTGTGGCATCGGCGATTGGCGGGTCGAAACATGCGGGTTCGACGCCCGCGCACCGAAACTCCAGCTCGGTCAGGACGCATTTGGGGCACCGTCCGCAATTCTTCCCCGAGGCCGCGTCCTGGAAGCATACCCGGAGATCTTGAAGCACCGCCGGCCAGTGCGCGAGTTGGCCGACCTTCTCAAGCCGGCTCGTCTCCGCGCCGTCATGGATGATTTCGAACGAACGGCTGCCCAGCATTGGATCGGTGAGCGGATTGGAGCCCCAAATGATGAGCTGCGTTTGGTCGTAGGTCGTGCTCGCGGGAATGAGGCCCGAGCCAAAGCCTTTGCCAAACAGGGACAATGACGCGGCCACGCTGATGCCGTGCGTCTCCCGCCAGTTCAACTCGGGGAAAGCTTCGCGGATGTTCGTTCTCAGGGGGATGAGAGGAACATCGACGCTTTGAAGCATGCGTGTCGCCCGCAGGGCCGCCTCGGTGAAGAATCCTTGATTGACCAGTTGGATGTCGAATCCGTGGACGAGAAGCGCAGCGCGAATGTTGCGCGTCTGCGGGCCGGTCCCGGACCTCGCGTGACGGTAGATCGTGAAGGACGAATCGACTCCTCCGGAGAATGCGGAGATAGCCGCACCCGCGGGCGCCTCGGCCTCGGCTGCCTGCTCGCACGCGACGGAAATCTCCGAATAGCCCTTCCACCGATTCCAGACGCCGAGGAATCGCGACAGGTGCCCCAGCAGCGAAGGAACAGTCGGCGCCCCTTCAACCCGAAGGTCCCAACCGCGGCGGGCAACAGCCATGAGGCTCGCAAGAATGAACGGGTCGGCGCGATCGCTCAGCGCGTCCGACCATTCGATCGGAACCTCGAACCAGAGTTCCTCAGGAAGGTGGCCGGGACGGACCAGTTCGGCCGAGCAACGCACAATTCCGTCGAGCCGGCTCGGCGGGGCGATCGTCAGCGTTGCGCTGGTCAAGGCTCCGGCAGACACCGGGGACGGCGCCGCGGAGGACGTCGAGAACTCGTGCAAAGTCCTTTGGACGGCAACCCAACCATCCACCGCGAGCGCCCGGCTTCGGTTCACGATCTGGCGCTGCAACTGCAGGCGAGGCGTCGGATCCGCCTCCATCGTGCGGACCTCCTCCAGCAACTCGCTACAGGCGTCGTCGTCCTCGAATCCGCGGAAGAGGCGGAGGGGCTGCTTCCCCGGCGCTAAGCCGGTTGCCTTCCAGGTCTTCAGGCCGGTCTGGAGCGGGATGACCGGCCTTCCGGCGACCATCGAAAGGATAATGCCGTGAAAGCTGTCCGAGATGTTGAGACGGCAACTGGCCGGCACAGCGGTGTAGCCCGGCCAGGACGGCGATCCGGTGGCCACGCGGACACCGAGCGACTCGGCGATGGCCCGGAACGAAGCCGGTATCGTTGTTGTCGTGCTGTAGAGCAGTACGGACCGCGACGCGATCGACAGGTAGCCTTGGAGGAAGCGCGCGAAGGCGCCCTCGTCGACATGTCCGCGCTTGGAGAGGCGGAGATTGATGCCGAGATCGATGTTTGGCGGGGGGCACGCCGGATAGGACTCCGCGAAGGCCACGTCCGCCGTGCGGATGAGCCTGTCTTTTGCGATGTCGCTGCCGCGCAAATAGGTCCAACTGACCTCGTCCCTGACGAGGACCAGCGATGCCTGCCTGAATATGTCGATGAGGAGCGCTTGATGCGATGGCGTTTCGATGGGCCCGACGCTCTGATGCAGGATTCCGATCGGTTTGCCTTCGCTCAGCGCGATTGCAGTCGCGACGAGCGCGCGGGGGGTATTCAGCCCTTCGGCGAACTTCCCGCCAGGCGCGACGAAGACCAGGTCGTGCTCGTTGACGATCTTGCGCAGCGCCGCCGCACCCGCCTTGTCGGCGGCTTCGTAGGCAGCGACCAGCGCCTCCGCCGTTGTCGCTTCGTCGAAACGCGCCTCGAGCGGGAAGGCGATATGCCGTGCGGGTACCTTCGCCCGCTCAAAGACGTCTGCGAGGCTGACTCGGTATAGGAGAGAAACGCTGGCGCCGAACGCGTTCAGCCTTTTTGCCGCCGCCAGCGTGATGAGTTCGTCGCCGGTGGAGGCATTGCCGACTTCGGTGATCAGGACCTTTGGCAAAGACACCTCGCGCACAGCTTCATCGGCATTGCGCACCGTAATAGCAGCGCTGGTCAACGCGTGGCGCGGTCCATTACCTCTTCGACGACATCGCCGACCTTACTCAGCACGCCTTCCGTCAGGCCTGGATGAACGGCAAAGGCCATCGCCGATTCCGCCAGTTCGTGCGCATTCGGAAGGGGCGAGGGGGGTGCCAAGGCGGCTCGGACGAAGGCTTCCTCTCGGTAGATTTCCCCGCACCCGACATGCGTGACCACGCCGCGCGAGTGCAGCTCCGCGAGGATACGGTCGCGCGTCCACCCGTGAGCGAGCTGTTCTCGACGGACATAGGCATTGACACGATAGTAAGCGTGGCCTTCAGGGGCAATCGGGACGCGAAGCGCCGGCACGGCGCGGAGGCGCCGCTTCAGCATTTCTGCGTTTCGGCGACGCTCGGCGAGCCACGAGGGCAGGCGACGCAACGCGACCCGGCCGATCGCGGCTTCGACCTCCGGCATCCGTGCGTTCGTGCCGAAGGAATGCCGGCTCCAGATGAACCCCGGCGGATGCTTCGGGCCATGCATGACGTCCCAACTGCTGCCTTGATCGCGCAACGCCCAGGCGCGCTTGAACACCGCTTCATCCGCCACGGTTATCAGTCCGCCCTCGCCGGTGCTGACGATCTTGTCCTGGCAGAAGGAGAATGCGGCCGCGTCCCCGAAGGACCCAAGGTGCATTCCCTTGTAAGTACCGCCCGTCGCCTGCGCGACATCCTCGACGAGGAGCAGGCCGTGACGGCGCGCAAGGGCAACGATCGGATCCATGTCGCAGGGCCAGCCGCTCAGATGGACGACGATCACGGCGCGCGTGGCCGGCGTGAGGGCAGCCTCAATGGTCTCAGCGGTGAGCACGCCCGAATCGGGGTCAATGTCGGCAAAGATCGGTCTCGCGCCGCGTCTCACGGTGCAGGCCGCCGAGGCGACGAAGGAGCGCGGCGTCACGACGACGTCGTCGCCGGGTCCGATGCCCAGCGATTCAAGCGCGATCTCGAGCGCCATGGTGCCGTTGGCCACCGCCAGCGCGTGGGGAACACCCAAGATGCGCGCGAACTCGGCTTCGAAGAGCTTGCCTTCCTGGCCGGTCTTGTAGCTGACGCGTCCGGAACGAAGTACGCGTGCGGTTGCGTCGATCATCTCCTGATCGAAATGCGGCCACTCAGTTTCGCCAATTGCGGTTTGGTCCAGGACGTGGTGCTCCAATCGGTCCAGGCGGTTCGAACCCAGCCCATCTTCCGCATGATTTGAAGCCACATTCAACGGAAAGCGAGAGGCAACGCTGTGGGCGCCTGGTTCGTAGGCTTCCAGCGGTCGTCGATCCCACAGGCCGCCGGCGCGCGGTTGCGGCTCTGCCCAGCCTTTCATGCCTGCCCGTAAATGACACCGGCAGAGAACAAGGCGCGTCTGGTGCTGCCGGACAGGATTGAACTGTCGACCTCTCCCTTACCAAGGGAGTGCTCTACCACTGAGCTACGGCAGCAAAGCGCGACAAAGCAGGGCTTCCCACGCGGGCGCACTAGTGCCATAGCGGCTCTGGCCGGGCAAGATCGGAGGCAGCGTTCGCGCCGATTTGCCCATGGCCGGTTGTCCCTGAGGCTAGCGGGACGGATGGCAGACGAAACGAAACAGTCCGGCTCCTCCAAATCCAGCGCTGCTGAAGAGCGGCGGAAGCGCCTTGCCGAGGCGCTGAGGCGGAATCTCCGTCGCCGCAAGGCCGCGGATGACGAGGCCGAGCAATCCTGCCGAAAACGACGGCGAAGCGGGGCAATCCGACGCCGGCTGAAGCCTGCAGCATGCGCAGATCGATCGCCTTCGCCTTGAGTTGGCCCGGTTCGCGGCCTAGATGCAGGCAGAGCGGCCGGCGAGGCCGATTCGGCGGGGGAAATCCTTGGACCAGATCAAGATCACCGGCGGTCAGCGCCTCAATGGCCGCATCGCCATCTCGGGGGCGAAGAATGCCGCCCTTCCGCTGATGATCGCGAGCCTCCTCACCGAGGACACGCTGACGCTGGAAAACGTGCCGCGCCTCGCCGATGTGACGCTCCTGAAACGCATCCTCGGCAATCATGGCGTCGACCATTCCGTCGACGGCAAGCGCGTTGGCCAGGATTCGCTCTCCGGCGAAACGCTTGCACCTCACGCGCCTCGCAGATCGTCGACAACACCGCGCCCTATGACCTCGTGTCGCGCATGCGCGCCAGCTTCTGGGTTATCGGCCCGCTGCTCGCGCGCACCGGCTACGCCAAGGTTTCGCTGCCCGGCGGCTGCGCCATCGGCACGCGGCCGGTCGATTTCTTCATCACCGCCCTCCGCGATCTCGGCGCCGATATCGAGATCGACAATGGCTATGTCATCGCCGCAGCGCCCAAAGGGCTCCGCGGCGGTCGGGTCCGTTTCCCGCGCGTCACCGTCGGCGCCACCCATGTCGCGCTGATGGCGGCAAGCCTCGCCCGCGGCGAGACGGTGATCGAGAACGCCGCCCGCGAGCCGGAAATCGTCGACCTCGCCGCCTGCCTTACCCGCATGGGCGCGCGCATCGAAGGCGCCGGAACCAGCACCATCCATGTCGACGGCGTCGAGCGTCTCTACGGCACGCGCCATCCGGTGCTTGCCGGATCGCATCGAAACCGGCACCTACGCCTTCGCCGTCGCCATGACCGGCGGCGAAGTCGATTCTGGAAGGCGCCCGGGCCGATCTCCTCGAGGCGCCGCTGGAGACGCTGCGCCAGATCGGGGTCGGCGTCGAAATCACCAATGAAGGCATCAAGGTGAGCCGCAATGGTTCGGGCCTTGCCCCGGTGAAAGTGACGACCGAGCCGTTCCCCGGCTTCCCGACCGACCTTCAGGCGCAGCTGATGGCGCTGGTCAGCCGTGCGGAGGGGACATCCACCATCCGCGAGACGATCTTCGAGAACCGCTTCATGCATGTGCAGGAGCTGGCCCGGCTCGGCGCCGATATCCATCTCGACGGCCAGGTCGCCACCGTCCATGGCGTCAAGCGCCTGAAAGGCGCCCCGGTGATGGCGACCGATCTTCGCGCCTCGGTGTCGCTGGTGATCGCCGGTCTTGCCGCCGAAGGCGATACCATCGTCAACCGCGTCTATCATCTCGACCGCGGCTTTGAGCGTCTGGAAGAGAAGCTCGGCCGCTGCGGCGCCATCGTCGAGCGCCTGGCGGCGTAAACGGCGGAGTTGCACTTCGCGCCGCTTGCGGCACTAACTGAGCGGGGCCCGAAACCACCTGACCGCTTGCGCCATGCAACCCGCCACAGCCATTGAAACTTGCCGCGCTTGATGCGGACGATCTCGTCGTCCTGTCGGCGCATGTCCAGGACGCGGTGCTGCGCAGCGGCGACATGGTGTGGAGCCCGAAGAAGCATCGCTTTGCCTTGGCGATGAACCGCTTCGCTTGGGAAGTGGAGAAGGGCCGCGCCAAGGAGCATCAGCGCCGCCGCGCCGGCGATGCATTTCGACCGCGTCACCGCGGTGAAATCGATCGGCATCAACCGCTCGGCGCCGGACGCCATCATTTCGCTCCTCGCCATCGAGTTCGAGCCGGGCGAGGCCCCGGCCGGCGAGGATCAGGCTGGTGTTCGCCGGCGGCGGCGAAATCCGCCTCACGGTCGAATGTATCGAGGCCCAGCTTGCCGACCTCGGCGCTGCGTGGCAGACGAAGGCCCGGCCGGCGCACGATCTGGCCGCGAGCTAGCCTATCCGGCTCGTCAATCTGAGCTTTTCCGCTCTCCCGCATTGCGAGGGGTGAGACATGCCCATCCGGCTCGATCATAAGCGACGCCGATTTCGCCGATCGATTTGCGGCGCTTCTCGCCCATCGCGGGCCGACGGCCGAGGTCCGCGATGCCGTGGCCGAGATCATCGCCGCCATCCGCCGCGACGGCGACAGGGCGCTGATGGAATTCACCAAGCGTTTCGACCGCTTCGACGTGTCGGCGGATGGGCTTGCCGTGACCGTCGGCTGAGCTGGACGAGGCTGAACGGTGCGGTGTCCAGCGAGGCGCTCGAGGCGCTCGCCTTCGCCAAGGACCGCATCGAGGCCTATCACCGCCGCCAGCTTCCGGCCGACGACCGCTACACCGACGCTGCCGGCGTCGAGCTCGGCGCCAAATGGACGCCGCTCGGCGCTGCCGGCCTCTATGTCCCCGGCGGCACGGCGGCCTATCCGAGCTCCGTGCTGATGAACGCCGTGCCGGCGAAGATCGCCGGCGTCGGCCGTGTCGTCATGGCCGTGCCGACGCCGGACGGCAGAGTGAACCCGCTGGTACTCGCCGCCGCCAAGCTCGCCGGCGTCGATAAGATCTACCGCATCGGCGGGGCGCAGGCTGTCGCCGCGCTCGCCATCGGCACCGAGACGGTTAAGCCGGTCGACAAGATCGTCGGCCCGGGCAACGCCTATGTCGCCGAAGCCAAGCGCCAGGTCTTCGGCCTCGTCGGCATCGATTCGATCGCCGGTCCGTCGGAGGTGCTGATCATCGCCGATGGCGACAACAATCCCGACTGGATCGCGGCCGATCTCCTTGCGCAGGCCGAGCACGATGCGCTCGCCCAGTCGATCCTCATCACCGAACTCGGCAACGCTCGCCGACGCGGTTGCAGCCGCTGTTGAACGTCAGCTTGCCACGCTGCCGCGCGCCGCCATCGCCGGCGAGAGCTGGCGCGAGCGCGGCGCGATCATCACCGTGCCGTCTCTGGATGAAGCCGCGCCGCTCGCCAACCGCATCGCCGCGGAGCACGTCGAACTGCTCGTTGCCGACCCTGAGCCACTGGCGCAGGCCGTGGTCAATGCCGGTGCGCTTTTTCTCGGCGCCCACACGCCCGAGGCGATCGGCGACTATGTCGGCGGCTCCAACCATGTGTTGCCGACGTCCGGCTCGGCCCGCTTTTCGTCCGGCCTATCGGTGCTCGATTTCATGAAGCGCACGTCGATTCTGCGCTGCGGACCGGATCAATTGCGCGCACTGGGCAAGGCGGCGATCACCCTCGCCGAGGCCGAGGGCCTCGATGCCCATGCCAAATCCGTTTCGATCCGGCTGAATCTTTGACCCGGGCCGGTCGGCTCACTATGTTGCGGCACCGTGCGGGCGAGCCTATATCGTCCGCCAACGTCGCGGAGCGCCTTTAAGAACAGTATGCCGAAAGAAGAGATCATCGAATTTCCCGGTGTCGTCACCGAGCTTCTGCCCAATGCGACGTTCCGCGTGAAACTGGAAAACGAGCACGAGATCATCGCCCACACGGCCGGCCGCATGCGCAAGAACCGCATTCGCGTGCTTGCCGGTGACAAGGTGCTCGTGGAAATGACGCCCTATGATCTGACCAAGGGCCGGATCACCTATCGCTTCAAGTAGATTCGAGGCCGAGGCCGGCCGCCGAGGGTCATCGATGACCGGACGCAACAAGCTGATCCTGGCCTCTGGCTCGCCGCGACGGCTGCAGCTTCTGGCGCAGATCGGCGTCGAGCCCGACGAAATCATCCCCGCAAACATCGACGAGACGCCGAGGAAAGGCGAGATGCCGCGCAATCTCGCCGTGCGTCTGGCCCGGCAGAAGGCCGAGGCGGCGAAGAAGATCGCCGAGAAAGACGATGCGTTGAAGGAGGCGTTTATCCTCGCCGCCGATACCACCGTCGCAGTGGGCCGGCGCGTCCTGCCGCAGGCGGAGACGCTGGAGGAGGCGGAAGAGTGCCTGAAGCTCCTCTCCGGCAAAGGGCACCGCGTCTATACCGGCGTCGCCATGATCACGCCCGCTGGCAAGCTGCGCCAGCGCCTGGTTGAAACCCGGATCCGCTTCAAGCGGCTGTCCGATGAGGACCGCGAATACTACGTCGGCTCCGGCGAATGGCGCGGCAAGGCCGGCGGCTATGCCATCCAGGGCATTGCCGGCAGTTTTGTCACCCGTCTGATCGGCTCTTACTCGAACGTCGTCGGTCTGCCGCTGGCGGAGACGACCGCGCTCCTCATCGGTGAGGGCTACACGGTGCGGCGGAACTGGATCACGGGAGCGACGGCCTGATGGCTGGCAAGGACGACGGCGGGGTGGTCAAGCTCCGCCCGACACGGCCTTGCCCGATCTGCGGCAAGCCTTCGGACCGCGAGTTCTATCCGTTCTGCTCCGAGCGCTGCCAGAACCGCGACCTCCATCGCTGGCTCTCCGGCGGCTACGCCATCCCCGTCGTTGAGGAAGATGGCGCCGACAGCGACGATGACGGCGGCGCGGACGACTAGCCGGCTGCAATCTTGCCACGCAGGCGATCGATGCCGAGGCGCACCATGGCGCCATAGCCGTCATCCGATAGAGCCGGCATGTCTTCCTCGGCAGCGTCGAGCGCGCGCGACGCTTCTTCCAGCGCGCCAAGCTCGAAATGGTCCTGCGCCAGATTGAGGTGCAGCGACGGCCGGAAGCCGGCGACCGAAAGCTCCGGAAACGTCGTCTTCAGCCGTTCGTCCGAGAGCATGGCTACTGCGTCGAGCGAGCGCTGGTTCCAAAGCAGCGATTGCCGCGGATCGGTTTCGACGTCGGCGGCATAGTGCGCGAGCGTGCAGCGGTACAACGCATCGCCGTTGTCGCCGATTTCGTCCCACAGCGCCTGGAAGCGAGACCGCTGTCCATCCGCGCCGCCCGACTTGTCGGTGATCGTCGCGATGATCCGGTCCATCATAGCGTCGGCCATCGTCAGCTCCTGAGCGCGGCGACCTCGGCGCGGAGGAGGTCGATGCCGGTGCCTTTTTCAGCCGACGTTCCAATCACGGTCGGATGCGCCGCCGGCCGCCGCTTCACCGCGGCCGACACGTCGCGAAGCACCGCCTCGCGCTCGGCGGCCTTCAGCTTGTCGATCTTGGTCAGCACGATCTGATAGGAGACGGCCGTCTTGTCGAGCAACGCCAGCACGTCCTCATCATTCGTTTTGATGCCGTGCCGGCTGTCGATCAGGACGTAGACACGGCGAAGATTCGGACGGCCGCGAAGATAGTCGAGGATCAGCCGGTGCCAGGCTGACGAATCCGATTTCGATGCGCGCGCGTAGCCATAGCCGGGCATGTCGACGACGGTGAGGCCGGGTTCCGCGGCGAAGAGGTTGAGCTCGCGCGTCCGGCCCGGCGTGTTCGACGTTCGCGCCAGAGCCTTTTGCCCGACCAACGCATTGATCAGCGACGACTTGCCGACATTCGATCGGCCGGCGAAGGCAACTTCGATTCCCTCCACCGGTGGAAGTCCGGTCGCCTTCGCCACGCCGAGTACGAAGCCCCACGGTTTGGCGAAGAGGAGCCGTCCCGCCTCAAGCCGCGCCGCCTCGATGGCGTCTTCATCCGTCTGCTCCGCGTCGGTCACTCGGCTTGCTCCAGCGCCGCAACGTCATTGGCCCTCAAGGCGTCGACGTTGCGCGTGATCTTTTCGATGTCCCAGTTCCACCAGGCGAGCGCGAGCAGGCGCGCGACGACGTCGCCCGGAAACCGGTTGCGGATGACCCGCGCGGGATTGCCGGCGACGACAGCGTAGGGCGGCACGTCCTTCGTCACCGTCGCGCCCGTGCCGATAACAGCGCCGTCGCCGATCGTAACGCCGGGAAGGATGGTGGCGTCCATGCCGATCCACACGTCGTTGCCGACGATTGTGTCGCCGCGCGTTTCGCGCAGGTAGCTCGCCGGGTCAAAATCCGCCAGCCAATCACCGCCGAAGATCTGGAACGGATAGGTGGAGACTCCGGCAAGAGAATGGTTGGCCCCATTCATGATGAAACGAACGCCGGTGGCAATGGCACAGAACTTCCCGATGATGAGGCGATCGCCGAGAAACTCGTAGTGATAGAGCACGCATTTCTCGGCAAAGCGCTCAGGTTCGTCGGGGTCGTCGTAATAGGTGTATTCGCCGATCTCGACATTGGGTGCGGAGACGACCGGCTTCAGGAAGCAGACCCGGGGCGCGCTGGCAACCGGCGAAGGATTCATCGGATCGGGCCCCGGCATCGGGTCTCCTTCGGATCACGTAAGCGGGTGGCTGGTCTTGCTAGGCGTCCGAGGCCGCCCGATCAAGCGCGGAGCAGAGCCTCAAGCGTCTCCAGCCGATCAGCTTCGCCCGGCGGCTTGTCCCATCTGAGGCGCGAGATACGCGGGAAGCGCATGGCGACGCCCGACTTGTGTCGCGTCGAGCGATTGAGCCCTTCGAACGCTACCTCGAAGACGAGACCCGTATCGGCCTGATGCACGACCTCACGCACCGGCCCGAAACGCGCGACGGTGTTGTTGCGCACGAAGCGATCGATCTCGACCAGCTCCTCGTCGGTGAAGCCGAAATAGGCCTTGCCGACCGGGACCAATTCATCACCTTCGGCCGTGTCGCGCCAGACGCCGAAAGTGTAGTCGGAATAATAGGATGAGCGCTTGCCATGGCCGCGCTGCGCATACATCAGCACGGCGTCGACGATGTGCGGGTCGCGCTTCCATTTGAACCACGGGCCCTTCGGCCGCCCGGCCTCATAGACCGAATCCCAGCGCTTCAGCATCACGCCCTCGATCACGGCGTCCGGCGGCGCGGCGCGCAGCGCGGCGAGTTCCTCCGGATCGCGAAACGGCACCAGCGGCGACAGGTCGATGCGATCGGAGCGCGACGCTGGCGACCAGCGCTTCCAGCCGCTTGCGGCGGTCGCGGAAGGAAAGGGCTCTGACATCCTCGCTGCCATCGACGAGGACGTCATAGGCGCGGATGAAGCCAGGATGCTGCGCCATCAGCTTGGCCGAAACGGTCTTCCGGTTCAGCCGCTGCTGCAAATCGCCGAAGCTGCCGACATCGGTGCCGCCGAGCGCCGGTCCGCCCACCAGCAACTCCCCGTCGATCGCCCCTTCGAAATCGAGCGCCTCGACAACATCGGGGAAGGCGCCGGAGATATCGTCCCCGGTGCGCGAATAGAGGCGGCGCGTGTCGCCGTCGACGACGGCTTGGATGCGGATGCCGTCCCATTTCCACTCCGCGGCATAGTCATCCGGTCGGATCGCCGCGAGTTCGTTGTCGGCGATGGCGTGGCTGAGCATGGCCGGGCGGAACGGTGCCGGGGCGGTCGAGCGTGGCCGTTCGCCCTTTCCCTCGAGCCAGGCGAACAGCGTCTCGTATGGCGGCTGGACGCCGTGCCAGACCTCCTCGATCTCGCTGACTTGCCTGCCGCCAAGCTCTGCCAGCGCCGTCTTCGCAAGGCGCGCCGAGACGCCGACGCGAAGGCCGCCGGTGACGAGCTTGATCAGCCCCCAGCGTCCGGTGGCGTCGAGCTCGTCGAGCCATTGTTCCATCAGCCGCGGTCCTTCCAGGCGCGAAGCAAGCTGCAACGTCTCGACGATGGCGGCGAGGGATGGGGCATTCTCACCGCCCCCTGGACGGGGGCGGTCGATCGGCGCAGCCGATCGGGTGGGGGTGCTGAATGCCGCGACGGTGTCACCCCTCCCCGGCCTTCGGCCTGACCCTCCCCGTCGAGGGGAGGGTGATCGGCCCTCGCCGGCCAGGCCAGCGCGATGGTTTCGGCGAGATCGCCGACATAGTCATAGGAGTAGCCGAAGAGGATCGGATCGAGCCGCTCGGTGATCAGCGCCCGCAGCATCGCCGGCTTGACCGAGGCGATCGACAAATCGGCCGTCAACGCCGCCAGCGCATAGCCCCGATCGGGATCGGGCGTCGCGCCGAAATAATCGCGCATCAGCCGCAGCTTCACGTTCCGCTGCGGCGTCAGCACCAGCCGTTCGAGGAGGGCGGCGAAGCGGTTCACTCCGCTTCCTCCTCGTCATAGCCGACGAGATGCAGCGGCTTCGCGCGGATGCCGGCAAGCTGGCACCAGCGCACCAGCGCTTCCTCATTGCCATGCGTGACCCAGATCTCGCCGGCGCCGGTGTCGCGGATCGTCGTACCGAGCTCGTCCCAGTCAGCATGGTCGGAGATGACCAGCGGCAATTCGATGCCGCTCTGCTTGGCGCGTTGGCGGATGCGCATCCAGCCTGAGGCGAAGGCTTCGATCGGGTCGGCGAAGCGCCGCGCCCAGCGGTCGTTCATCGACGTCGGCGGACCGAGCACGATGGCGCCGGCGAAATCGGCGCGGCCGCGCTTGTCGTCGGTCGCCGGCAGCAGCGGCCCGAGGTCGATGCCGAGATCCTGATAGAGCCGGCACAGCGTCTCGAGAGCGCCGTGGATATAGATCGGCCGATCGTAACCGGCCTCACGCAGGAGCTTGATGACGCGCTGCGTCTTGCCCAGCGAATAGGCCCCGACGAGATGCGTCCGCTCCGGGAACTGCGCGACGGAACGCCAGAAGCCGTTCGATCTCGCCGGCGGCGCTCGGATGACGGAACACCGGCAGACCGAAGGTCGCCTCGGTGATGAAGACATCGCAGGGAACCGGAACGAAGCCGGCGCAGGTTGGGTCGGATTGGCGCTTATAGTCGCCCGAGGCGACGATGCGAACGCCGTTCGCCTCGACGACGATCTGCGCCGAGCCGAGGACATGGCCCGCCGGCTCGAAACGGACCGAGACGTCCCCCAGCCTCAGCGTCTCGCCATAGGCGACCGCCTGCGTCGCGCCGGCGTGATTGGCGCCATAGCGGGCCGCCATGATCGCCAGCGTCTCGGCCGTCGCCAGTACTGCGCCATGGCCGGGCCGCGCATGGTCGGCATGGCCATGGGTGATCAGCGCCCGCGGTACGGCGCGGGTCGGATCGATGTGGAAATCGCCGAGCGGGCAATAGAGCCCGCCGGGACCGGGGCTGAGCAGCTGTTCGGGGCGCACCGCCTGATATTAGGGCGTGGCGGCGGCGCAACAAGATGGCGGGTCTAGGCCGCGCTGGGCTCCACGCCCTCGCTCAGGGTCCGGTAGAGCGCGTTGGTGTCGTTGGTGGCCCTGAGGCGGTCGGCAACGCCGGGAATCCTGAGGATACGGGCAATGCGGGCGAGCGCCTTGAGGTGGTCGGCGCCGGCTTCTTCCGGCGCCAGAAGCAGGAAGACGAGGTCGACCGGCTGGCCGTCGAGCGATTCGAAATCGATCGGCTTGCGAAAGGCGGGCAAAAGCCCCGTAGATGCGGTCGAGTCCGGCGATCTTGCCATGCGGAATGGCGATGCCTTCGCCGATGCCGGTGGAACCCAGCTTCTCGCGGTCGAGAAGGGTCTCGAAGATGAGGCGCTCGTCGAACCCGGTCAGCTGCGCGCCTTTGGCGGCAAGTTCCTGAATCACCTGCCGTTTGCTGGTCAACTTCACCGACGGCAAGACGGCGTTGGGCTGGATGAGATCGCTGAGATCCATGAACGGGAGGGTCCTGATTTAACGAGCGCAATGGCGCTGAGGCGGCCTTCGATAACCGCGCGAATGCACCAAACGGGCCGAGAAAACGGTCATGGAGCTAAGCGGAATCGAAAACACGCTGGTTGGGGCCTTGGCTGTCTCGCTCAAACTGCTCGAGTTCAAAGGGCCGCAAGGCCATTTCGGCTGATCTTTCAGGACATTGGCCAATATCGCCTGCTTGTCCCGCCACGCCAGTGAGGCGCTGACCTGCCGTGTTGGGCGCCCTTCTACGGACGGGGGACAGCCGAGTCAATTCCGGCGCTGATCAAAGATTCACCCGTCGCTCGCGGCGGCGGTTGACGGAAGAGGGGATATGCATGGCTTCGCGGTACTTGGCGACGGTGCGGCGGGCGATGTCGATGCCCGATTGGCGCAGCACTTTGACGATGGCGTCGTCGGAAAGGACGGCATCGGCCTCATTGTCGATGAGCGAGCGGATGCGATGCCGCACGGCTTCGGCCGAATGTGCTTCGCCGCCGGCCGCCGACTGGATCGCCGAGGTGAAGAAATATTTCAGCTCGAAGATGCCGCGGCTCGTCGCCATGTATTTGTTCGAAGTGACGCGGCTCACGGTCAATTCGTGCATGCTGATGGCGTCGGCGACGGCCCGCAGATTGAGCGGCCGCAGGTGCTGGACGCCGAGCGCGAAGAAGCCGTCCTGCTGGCGCACGATCTCCGTGGCGACCTTCAGGATCGTGCGGGCTCGGCGGTCGAGGCTGTCGACCAGCCATTTCGCCGTCTGGAACCGCTCGGCGAGGAAGGCGCGGTCGGTGTCCTTCCGGGACGCCTTGGACACTGTCGTATAGTAGCTCTGGTTCACCAGGAGACGCGGCAGCGTTTCGCTGTTGAGTTCCACCCGCCAGCCGCCATCGGGCGCCGGCGTCACCATGATGTCGGGGATGACGGTGTGCACCGGCGGCGGGTCGAAATCGGCGCCCGGCTTCGGATTGAGCGCGCGAAGTTCCTCCAGCATCTCGGAAAGGTCGGCCTCATCGACGCCGCAGCAGCGCCGCAGCGCCGAGAAATCGCGCTTGGCGACAAGGTCGAGATTTTCGAGAAGAGCCGCCATCGCCGGGTCGAAGCGGTTCTTTTCCATCAATTGCAACGCCAGACACTCGGCGAGGTCCTTGGCGAAGACCCCCGTCGGCTCGAATGTCTTCAGGAGCGTCAGTGTCTGATCGATAAGACCGCGTTCCGCTCCCAGCCGCTCGGCGATCTCGTCTAGATCGCTCCGCAGATACCCGGCTTCGTCGAGCTCGGCGATGAGCGCAACGCCAATCATGCGCGTCGTCTGGTCTGGAGCGACCAGGCTCAATTGCTCGGACAGATGGTCAGCGAGCGACTTCCGGTCGGCGATGAACGCCTCGAGATTGTAATCGTCGGCGCGGATCGGCGTGCGGCTGGGGCCGGTCGCCCAGTTCTCCGTCGGCAGCGAAACGTTGGCCTCGGGGCGGACGCCACCGGCGTCATCGACAAAATCGCTGCCTGTATCGGGGTCGCCAATGCGAGCCTCCGCCGCGGGCAGTGCCGTCATTTCGGTCTTGACCCAGTCCGCCCCGTCCTCGGCGCGATCGGCATCTTGCCGTTCCGCCTGCGGGGCGTCGCGCTCGTCGTTTTCGTCGCGCTCAAGCAGGGGGTTGCGCTCCAACTCGGCATCGACAAAAGCAGCGAGATCGATGCTTGAGAGCTGAAGCAGCTTGATCGCCTGCATCAGCTGTGGAGTCATAACCAGCGACTGGCTGGTCCGGAGCTCCGGCTTAAGTGACAGCGCCATAGGCGTACGCGTCCCTGAACTGGTCTGTTTCTTGCTTGTGCTAATCCCTAGCGCAAGTCAGATCGTTCTCAAAGGGTAAACTCGTCGCCTAGGTAAAGTCGCCGCACATCGGGGCTGTTGATGATGTCGTCGGGGTGCCCTTCCATCAGCACCCGGCCCGAATGGATGATGTAGGCGCGGTCAACGAGTCCGAGCGTTTCCCGCACATTGTGGTCGGTGATGAGCACGCCGATGCCGCGCGCGGTGAGGTGGCGGACGAGGGCGTGTATATCCCCAACCGCGATCGGGTCGATGCCGGCGAAAGGCTCGTCGAGCAGCATGAAGTTCGGCCGCCCAGCCACCGCCCGGGCGATCTCGCAGCGCCGCCGTTCGCCGCCTGAGAGGGCGCGTGCCTGTGCCTTGCGCAGATGGTCGATGTGAAATTCCTGAAGCAGCGCATCGAGCTGGTCTTCGCGGCGGTGGCGGTCCCGCTCCACCAATTCGAGGATGGCGCGGATATTGGCTTCGACCGTCAGGCCACGGAAAATCGAGGCTTCCTGCGGCAGATAGCCGATCCCGAGCCTGGCGCGGCGATACATCGGCAGCTTGGTGATGCCATGGCCGTCGAGGTCGATCGTGCCGTCATCGACGCGGACGAGGCCGGTGATGAGGTAGAACACGGTCGTCTTGCCGGCGCCGTTGGGGCCCAGAAGTCCGACCGCCTCGCCGCGAGCCGCCGCAACGCTGACATCGTCGACGACCCGGTTGGCGCCGAAGCTCTTGCCGAGATGGCGCGCCACCAGCCAGCCCGGGCCGCCGGCATCGGGATAGATGCGCGACGGCAGCTGGCCCTGCGGGCCGAAGTCGCTGTCGCCGTCGTCGTCGTAATAGGGCGGTTCGGAGTAGTTCACGCCGACTGTCCTCGCCTCATGGCCCGGCATTGATGATCGTGCGCACGCGATCATCGCCGGCGTCGATCTGCCAGTTGCCATTGTCGAGGTTCACGGTCAGCCGTTGGCCGGACATCTGATTGACCCCGTCATTGAGCTGGACATTGCCGGTCATCACCACCGTTTGCGCCACCATATCCATCACTGCCGACTGGGCCGAAGCGTTCTGGTCAGCGGCGGCGATCGAAACATTGCCGGTGGCTTCGATCCGGTCGAACGTGCCGCCGCCCGTTGCGCCTTCCGCGGGCAGGAACACCGTCAGGCGCGAGGCGCGGATCGTCATGTCGCCCCGCGTCGCGATGACATTGCCGCTATATTCGATGATGTCCCGGCCGTCGCGTTGCGACCATTCCAGGAGATCGGCGTCGATACTGATCGGATCGTTCGACTGCGCGGCGAAACCGCCGAACATCGCAGTCCCCGCCTGGCCAAAGGCGAAGGGCATGGCGCCGAACACCACAGCTAGCCCGAATGCCAGTGCGGCGACCAGCCGGTTCATGGAGCGGCAGCGCCGATGCGCGGCAAAGGCGCGGTCGTGCCGTCGGCGGTGAACACCGTATGGGCTCCCCCGACGCGCATGCTGTCCGTCGTGAAAGCGAGTTGGGTGCCGTGGACGGCCATATTGCCCGCCATGAGATCGAAAGGCTGATCGGTGGCGATCGTGTTGTTCGGAACGTCCACTGTCACCACTTCGAGATTCAAATGCACATTCTCGCCGATCGACATCGTTACGCCGCCGGAAAGCGTCACCACCTGCGTGGCTCCATTATACTCGCCGGCCGGTGCTTCGAAACGAGCAACATCTCCGCCAGGAAATTCATAGGTCGCCGTCACGCCTTCAAGGTGCAGTTGGTTGGGGTCGTCGAGGGGCTGGATCGCCCGCTCCGCCACGACCTCATAGGACTGACCGACCTCGAAGCGGGTCAGTCGCGGGTGGTCGACAACGATCCCCTCGCCGGTGACGACGATATTGTCGAAATCGATCGGCAGGTCGCGGCCGGGCAGATTTGCCGACAGGAAATAGCCGCCGACGGCAACGACGATGACGACCGGGATAACCCGGCGCAGCAGGCGGACGCGGCGAGAATGGCGCGCGGCATGGGCATAATCCGGCGCGACGCCGACATCGGCCACCTCGATGCGCGAGGCGGCGCGGGGCTCCCGGCGTATTGGCGCACGATATTGGCTCATCCGCGAGGCGGTCACCGCATTGGATAGCGCAGCAGATTGAACTTATTGCACAAATGCAACCAACGCTAATCCGCCGGCATGCCAGCTGCTGTGCCCGAGCCGCCGCCTAAATATGCGCGAAGATGTCTTCGCTTGCCCATCCGGCAAGATCAAGGCGGGCGCGCGTTCCGACAAAGTCGAAACATTCGCGGGCAAGCTCGGTCCGCCCCTCCCGCATCAGCCGGGCGTTCAGATCGTTGCGCAGTCGGTGGAGGTAGAGGACATCGGACGCGGCATAGGCGAGCTGCGCGTCGCTGAGCTGGGTCGCCGCCCAGTCCGAGCTCTGCTGCTGCTTCGACATGTCGATATCGAGGAATTCGCGCACGAGATCCTTCAGGCCGTGCCGATCGGTATAGGTCCGCGTCAGGCGCGAAGCGATCTTGGTGCAGTAGATCGGGTCCGGCATGACGCCGAAAGTGTGGAACAGGAGAGCGCAGTCGAAACGCGCGAAGTGGAAAATCTTGGTCCGCGTCTCGTCGGCCAGCAGCGCCAGGAGATTGGGCGCCGGCTTGGGATCGGCGTCGATCTGGACAATGTCCACGGTGCCGTCCCCCGGCGACAGCTGGACAAGGCACAGGCGGTCGCGATGCGGGTTAAGGCCGAGCGCTTCGGTGTCGATCGCCACCGCATCGCCGCCATAGGCCGACAGATCCGGTAGGTCGTGCTGGTGGAGGCGTATCGTCATCGCCTCGGCCTTTCTGCGGGAGATTCGCCAAGCTGGACAACGCGCAGTCGCATCCGCCGCCGCTGCCTGTCAAGCCGAGCCTGTGGGGTCTTTCGGCCGCGCCGCAAGGGTGCGGAGGAAGGCTTCGATGCGCGCGCGCTGCCAGAAGGCGATCGCCCGCTGCGATGACGATGATGGCGGCGATCGCGATCACCAGCGTCGTGTTCGACTGCGCGAAGCCGGCGCCCGTCAGACTGAAGGCGACGTAGCCGGGAATGCGGCCAAAAAAGGCGACCATGATGAGCTGCCGCAGCGGAATGCGCGTGAGACCGGCGATGTAGCAGATCAGATCGTCCGGGAAGATCGGCACCACGAAGATGGCGAGCAGCACCCAGACGCCATTGTTTTCGGTCAGGAAATCGAAGCGGTTGAGGATCGAGGGCTTCACGAACCGCTCGACGAAGGGGCGTCCGAGCTTCCGCGACAGCGCGAAGACGAGCGTGCAGCCGATCGTGCCGCCGATCGTTGCGTAGACCGATCCCCAGATCGGGCCGAACAGGAACCCGCCGACGAAGCCGGTCACCTGACCTGGGATAGGCGCGGCGAAGACCTGCCCAATCTGGATGAGGATGAAGACGATCGGCCCCCAGGGGCCTGCGCTGGCGATGAAATCGGAAACCCGCTGCGGGTCGCCGAAGAAGGACAGCAGCGGCAGTGTGGCCAGCGCGAGCACCGCCAGCACGGCGACGGCAATGGCGAAACGGACGAGGATAGTATGCCGTTTAGCCTTCCGCTCAGCCTCGCTTGCTTCGGTGCTGTCCATTGGCGTTTCTTAGCTGGGCTGACGTCGATCGCAATCGTGCGACCGTCGTCAGGTTCGATCGAACCCGACAAGGCAGGCAAGCGCATGGCCGGCATTACGCAGCTTTCGCCTAGGCTGATGCGATCCGCCCGGCAAGTGCTGCTCCCCATCCTGCTCGCCCTGGGAGCCACAGCGCACTCTGACGCGGCCGATGATCCAGTCCGGCACACGCTCATCCATGACGGCCTGGAACGGCATTATCTCGTCACCGTGCCGCCCGCTGTCGCCGCATCGACCGACCTCGTGCCTGCCGTCATCGTCCTGCACGGTGGCGGTGGGAATGGCGTCAATGCCATGGAGATGACCGGATTTGCCGACCAGGCGATGGAGGACGGCTTCATCGCGGTCTTCCCCGAGGGAACCGGACGCACGGTGCTGCTCACCTGGAACGCCCGCCATTGCTGCGGCTACGCGATGGAAAACGACATCGACGACGTGGGCTTCATCGCGGACCTCATCGATACGCTGATAGCGGACTACCCGGTCGATCCGGACCGCATCTACGTCACCGGCATGTCGAACGGGGCGATGATGACGCTGCGCCTTGGCATCGAGCTGTCGGACCGTATCGCCGCGATTGCGCCGGTGGTCGGCGGCTTGTTCGGCGATGAAGAATCTGCCGCGGAGCCCGGTCGCCGCCATCATCATCAATGGCGAGCTCGACAGAAGGGTCCCGCCCGAAGGTGGCCTCGGCGAAGAGCGCTTCCCCGGCGCCTGGGACGGAACGCCCCTGATGCCCGCCGCCTATCAGGGGACCTTTTGGGCATCGGCCGATCAGTGCGATGTCGACACGCCCGAGGTCGACGACGAGAACGCCTTTGTGCTCACGCGCTTCGCCTGCCCCAATGGGCTCGACGTCGAAGCTTATCTCGTCAAAGACAACGGCCATGCCTGGCCGGGCGGGGAGCCCGGAACCGCCTTCGGCGACATTCCGACTACGGCCTTCGATGCCACCGATGCGATCTGGGAGTTCTTCCGGCGGCACAGCCTTTCCGGCCGCCAGTAGGCCGCTCCCCTTAGCCATGGCACGCGATGACGCGTGTCTAGCCTTGATTCCGCGCGCGATCTCTCACAGTTTCGCGCAAACGGTCAGCCGGGGCCGACACCCGGGCATAAGCAAAGGAAAAGGGATGGACGAGCAAGAAGGTGCAGGGCGGATCGAATGCGAGGCCCTGGAGAACAACCAAATCCGCATCACAGTGACGGAATCCGGCGAGGAGACCGCCAATATCGTGCTGCCGGCCCGCTTCGTGGCCTCCGTGGTCTCGGCCCTCCTCAACGCCGTCGCTGCCGCCGGGAAGATGGCCGGCGTCTCGACCGCACCGAAGGAAGGCGAAGCGCTGTTTGAGGCGCCGTCGATCAAGCCGACGGGCGTTGGCCTGATGCAGGGCGCACAGATCAATTCTGCGTCCATTGTCCTGCAATTCGGATCCGCGCGAATGGCGGTCCGCATGGCGGACGCCGAACTCGCCGCTCTCGGTCAGGCCCTCGGTGCGCTCGGCGCCCCCCGCGCCTGGCAGCAATAGGAGCCGGATCGAGACTTGACGTCGAGACGGCGTCGGTGCCGATGAAGCGACCATGATGAATGCGCGGGCACGCCGCGCCGAGCCCGCGTTACATGACCGACGACAAGGCGCCCCGACGGTTCAAGTTCAACCTTCCCGGCGCGACGATCCGCGATCGCGTTGTTGCGACACTCGCGGCGATCCTGGCGATCGGCCTCACAGGCCTCGCCTGTTCGCTGGTGACGGGCGGCGACGCCAACACCGCCTTCATCGTCGCTCCGATGGGAGCGTCGGCGGTTCTCCTCTTCGCCGTGCCGTCCAGCCCGCTAGCGCAGCCATGGCCGATCGTCGGTGGCAATGTCATCTCGGCTTTCGTCGGCGTTGCCGTCGCCCGCGTCATCCCGCATGAGATCGTCGCCTCCGGCCTGGCCGTCGGCCTTGCTATCCTGGCCATGACGCTCGCCCGCTGCCTGCATCCGCCGGGCGCCGCTGCGGCGCTGATCGCCGTTATCGGCGGACCGGAAATCGCGGCCGACGGATTCCTCTACGCCTTGGTTCCGGTTGGCATGAACGCCGCTCTGCTGACCGCGCTCGGCGTTGCTTTCCATCAACTGACGGATCGGCAATATCCGGCTCGGCGGCAACGAGCGGCACCCAACCCGATCGGCACCAGCGACCCGCCGCCGCTCGCGCGCGCCGGCTACACCGATGAGGACATCGAGCATGCCATCGCCGACCTCGGCGAGGCCTATGACATCAGCCATGACGATATCGGCCGCCTGTTGCGTCAGGTCGAGCGGCGCACCCTCGAGCGCACGCAAGGCAATCTGACCTGTGCCGACATCATGTCCCGTGACGTCATCCGCGCATCCACGGGAACGAGGGTCGATGCAGCGCGGCGGCTCCTCCTCGATCAGGGCGTACGCACGCTGCCCATTATCGATCGCGAGGGCATCGTCCTCGGCTGTGTCGGTCTGCGGGAGATCGCCAGGGAGGGTGAAACCGTCGATGATGTGATGTCGCCGGCAATGACCGTCCGACCCGGAGACAGCGCTGTCAGCCTCGTCGATCCGCTCACTGATGGCCGGCACCACGCTTGCGCCGTCATCGACGACGAAGGCCGTCTCCTCGGTTTGGTAACGCAGACCGACCTGCTGGCCGCCTTGGCCCGGTCGCCGCATCTGGAGCGCTAGGCAGGGCTCCTCTCGAGGAGACTGGTGCGGCGCATCAGGGGAGCCGAATTCGCTGGCCGCCACTCGACAGCCTTCGCCAACGCGCCCATATCAGGCCCACATCGATGTCACCGGGGAATGTCCACCGGCCGCTCGTGATGGAGTCTTGCCGCGTGTCGCTCAGCTTTCCCAATAGTCTCCGCAGCTACGATACATCGCATCATCGCGTGCGTTTCGTCGGCTATGACGGGATCAGCCAGATTTCGTTCTTTCTCGAATCCGACGCGCTCGCCCGGATCGATGCGCGCGTGCGAAGGGACGAGGCAAGCGCGCTCAGCGTGTTCGACAAGAACATCGAGCGCATCCTGGACGCGGCAGCCAAGGCCTATCGCGGCACGCGCAGGCATTCCTATCTGCTTGGCGCCCAAGACTTTTGATCGCGGCGCCGGGTCACCCGACGCCGTGACCTCGGCGGCACGGACAAAATCGCGAAGGGCATTCCTGATGGCCACTAGGGCTGGTCAGGAAGCAAAGACCCTCAGCTTCGGAAGAGTAATGGTGCCCAGGAGAGGACTCGAACCTCCACGGCTTTCACCACACGGACCTGAACCGTGCGCGTCTACCAGTTCCGCCACCTGGGCACGGCCGCCGATTTAGGTGGCGGCAGACTCCTTGTCAATTAAGGCAATCCTGCCTCCCGGCGAAAGCATCCGCTTCGCCCTGCGTGACGCCTCGCCGCCTGTACAGGCCGGCGATCGGCCGATAAGACGGGCGAGGAGGGCAGGGTCCGAAGATGGCCCGCTTTTGGGGGAGACGCGATGCAAGGCACCTATGGCAACGGCAGACTTGTCACCGTTTTCGGCGGCTCCGGCTTCGTCGGCCGGCACGTCGTCCGTGATCTTGCCATGCGCGGCTATCGCGTCCGCGTCGCCGTACGCAGGCCTGATCTTGCCGGCTTCCTGCGCCCCCTCGGCATGGTCGGGCAGGTCCAGCCCGTTCAGGCGAACCTCCGCTATCCGGATTCGGTGAACACGGCGCTTAAGGGCGCCGTCGCCGCGGTCAACCTCGTCGGCATTCAGCTCGAGCGCGGCAAGCAAACTTTCCAGGCCGTCCATGTCGACGGCGCTTCGAGGATCGCGGCGCTCGCCGCGGATAACGGTGTCGAGCGCCTCGTCCAGATGTCGACGCTCGCCGCCGACGCGGAATCGGCCTCGGTGAACAACCGCAGCCGTGCCGAGGGTGACGCTGCCGTCCGAGCCGTGTTTCCCGCCGCAACCGTCCTCCGCCCATCCGTCCAGTTCGGCGTCGGCGATGGCTTCTTCAATCGCTTCGCCGGCATCGCACGCATGTCGCCGGTGGTCCCGCTCTTCGGCGCCGAGACCAGGTACCAGCCGGTCTTCGTCGGCGACGTCGCCAGGGCGGTGCAGCGCGCTGTTGATGGCGAGGTCGAGGGCGGCAAGACTTACGAACTGGGCGGGCCGGAGGTTCTGACGTTCCGCCAATGCATGGAATTGATGCTCGGGATAATCGAGCGCCGGCGGCTCATGCTCCCGGTGCCGGCCTGGGCCGCGCGTGTCGCCGGCAGCGTGCTCGGCTTGCTCCCCGGCCGCCTCCTCACCGCCGACATGGCGCGCCAGCTTTATGGTCGACACTGCCGTGTCGGATGAGGCGGTGAAGGACGGTCGGACGATCCGCGATTTGGGCATTTCACCGACCGCTCTGGAAGCGATCCTGCCCACCTATCTGACGCGTTTCCGCGCGCACGGTCAGTTCGAGCGGCGCAACGCCTAGACGCCGAAAAGAAGCAGCACCAGCGCCACGCCGCCGACGAGAATTCGCCACCAGGCGAACAGGGCAAAGCCGTGCCGGCTGACATAGCCGAGCAGCCAGCGCACCACGACGAGCGCCGACAGGAACGCCGCGACGAAGCCGACGGCGACCGTCTGAATCTGGCTTAGATCGAGCGAATCCCAGTTCTTGTAGATGTCGAGGACGAATGCTCCGAGCATGGTCGGCATCGCCAGGAAGAACGAGAATTCAGCCGCCGACCGCTTATCGCCGCCAAACAGGAGGCCGCCGACGATGGTGGCGCCCGATCGCGACACCCCTGGAATCAGGGCCAGCACCTGGAAGAAGCCGATGCCGAGCGCCATTGGGATCGGATAGTCCATGATGTCGAAGCGCGTCGGGTTGTGTTCCATCCGATCGACGAAAAGGAGAACGACGCCGCCGACAATGAGGACGATTGCGATCAATGTCGGCGTCTCGAGGAGGACGCTGGTGATGAAATCGATTGCCAGCGCCCCGACGACCGCGGCCGGCAGGAAGGCGACGATCACGGCAACGACGAAGCGCCGCGCCCTCGGATCATGCGGGAAGGCGCGCAATATGCCGATCAGCTTGGAGGCATAGACGCTGAGCACGGCCAGAACGGCGCCAAGCTGGATCAGGATGATGAAGGTGTTGCCCTGGTCGTTGAAACCGAGGAAATGGCTCGCCAGCACAAGATGGCCGGTGGACGAAACCGGGATGAATTCGGTTGCGCCCTCCAACACCCCGAGCGCCATCGCGTCGACGAATGTTCCGGCGTCCATGTATGACCTCGGGAATAGCGCCGAATCGGGTTGTTCGGCAGCGACCCGGCATCTATACGAAATGCCTTTCCGGTCGCCAACTCAGCGCTTCGTTTGAGTGTGGAATCCCTCCGGAACCGCTGTTCTTCCCTGAGTTCCCGCCGTCCGATCGAGCGCCGCTGAATGTCGACACTCTATCATTTCTCGCTCTCCGCACCCTCGCGCTATATCCGCCTCGTCCTGGCCGAATATGGCGAGGAGGCCGAGCTCAGGGAGGTGGCGCCGCTGTCGCGCGACGAGGAGATCCTGGCGCTCAACCCGGCCGGCACCGTGCCGATCTTCGCCGACGACAATGCCACCGTCGTTTCGCCGGCATCGGCCATCGGCGAATATCTGACCGAGACCCGCGGGGTGCGTTTCGGCGAGGATTCACTGATGCCGCCGACAGCGGCGGAACGGGCCGAAACGAGGCGTCTCGTCTCGTGGTTCACCGAGAAGATGAATTTCGAGGTGACGCGGCCCCTCGTCGATGAACTCGTCCTGAAGCGCGTCGCCCCGTCGGGGCGGGGTGGGGGCTCGCCGGATTCGGCCGCTATCCGTGCCGGGCGGTCGAACGTGCACTATCATCTGCGCTATATCGGTTATCTTGCCGAGCGGCGCGATTGGCTCGCGGGCCGAAAGATGAGCCTTGCCGATCTCGCCGCCGCGGCCGAGATTTCCTGTCTCGACTACATCGGCGAACTGCCTTGGAACGACAATGAGCCGGCAAAGTCATGGTACGCGCGCATCAAGTCCCGCCTGTCCTTCCGGCCGATCCTCGCCGATCGGATAAAGCAGGTGCCGCCGTCGGCAAGCTACGGCAATCTCGACTTCTGAGCGCCGACGCGCTGAAAGCGGCGCTCATCGAAGAAGCGCGAAGCGAAGGCTTCGACCAGCTCCGCATCTGCCGCCCCGACGCCATTCCCACAGCAGCAGGCCGGCTTCAGGCCTTTCTGGCGGAAGGCCGCCACGGCACGATGGATTGGCTGGAAACGACCTCGGACCGCCGCGGCGACCCTCGCGCCATGTGGCCCGCTGTCCGCTCGGTCATCATGTTGGGCCTCAATTACGGCCCCGCCGGCGATCCGCTGGCGACGCTGGCGAAGCCGGATCGCGGCAACATCTCCGTCTATGCGCGCAACCGCGACTATCACGACCTCATCAAGGGCAGGCTGAAGCAGCTTGCCAGCCGCTTTGCCGTCCGCTCAGGCGCCGAGGTGAAGGTGTTTGTCGACACCGCGCCGCTGATGGAGAAGCCTTTGGCGGAAGCCGCCGGCCTAGGCTGGCAGGGAAAGCATACCAATCTCGTCTCGCGCGACTACGGCTCCTGGCTCTTCCTTGGCGCCATCCTCACCGATGCGGAGCTGCCCGCTGACGCAGCCGAGACCGACCATTGCGGCTCTTGCCATGCTTGCCTCGACGCTTGCCCGACCGATGCCTTTCCCGCGCCATATCAGCTCGATGCGCGGCGCTGCATTTCCTATCTCACCATCGAGCACCATGGGCCGATCCCGAGGGAGTTCAGGCGGGCGATCGGCAACCGCGTCTATGGCTGCGACGACTGTCTCGCCGTTTGTCCCTGGAACAGCTTCGCCAAGCAGGGCCGCGAGGCAAAGCTCGCCGCGCGCGCCGATCTCGAAGCGCCGCCATTGGCAGATCTCGCCGCCCTTGATGATGGTGCCTTCCGTGAATTCTTCGCCGGCTCACCGGTGAAGCGGATCGGCCGCGACCGCTTCCTGCGCAACGTCCTCGTCGCGATCGGCAATTCCCGAGATATGAATCTGGCTAAGCATGCCGAGCGGCTGCTCGATGATCCGTCGCCGCTCGTGCGCGGCGCCGCCGTTTGGGCGCTCTTCGAGCTTGCGCCGCGGGGCAACTTCGCGGGGTTGCGACAGGCGCGGCTCTCGCATGAGGCGGATGCGACGGTCCGCGCCGAATGGTTGGCGGCATGAGCGAACCCGTCTTCTTCAAATCGCAGGCCGAGTGGCGGCGCTGGCTCGCGCGAAACCACGACAAGATGACCGAAATCCGCGTCGGCCTGGTCAAGGTCGGCTCCGGCCTCGCCGGCATCACCCATCGTCAGGCTCTCGACGAGGCGCTCTGTTATGGCTGGATCGACGGCGTCGCGCACTCGATCGACGACATGCGATGGATGATCCGCTTCGCTCCGAGGCGGGCGAAGAGCTATTGGAGCGCGATCAATCGCAAGCGCGCCGAGGAACTCATCGCCGAAGGACGAATGGCCGAGCCCGGCCAAGCCGTCTTCGATCGCCGTGATCGCGACCCGAAGCAGCTCTATTCCCACGAAAGCGAGGGCATTGCGTTCTCCGCCGCCGAGGAGGAGCATTTCAGGGCCAACCGCGCCGCGTGGACCAATTTCGCCGCGATGCCCCAATCCTATCGCCGGCCCGCCACCTGGTGGGTTGTGAGTGCCAAACGGGCTGACACCCGCCAGCGCCGGCTCGCGGCGCTCATCGAGGACTCGGCCGCAGGCCGGAAGATCAAGCCGCTGCGTCGCCGAGGTGACGCCGGAACCGACAAAGGCGGAGAAGGCCGATGACGACATTGCATCGCATGGAACGGCTCGCACGGCGCGGGCTGGTCGAACTGGCAACGCCGCAACGAGCGACCGCACGTTCCGGCCTTGCCATCGGCGGCACCGCGCTTGGAGTAACCGCCCTCGGCGTCGCGGCGCTCGGCGCCTTTGCCATCGGCGTGCTTGCAATCGGCCGCATATCGGCGCGCGAAGTGCACATCGAGAAGCTGTCGGTCGGCGAAATCGAGATTGAGCGCGGCCGTCGCCACGGGCCGTTCCGTCGCCGGTGAAGCTCCTCGTTTTCGGCCCCGGCTATTCCTCATCGGCTGCAATCGAGCGGTTGCGCGATCGCGCCGAATGGATTGCCGCCACAGCACGCAGTGATGAGGCCGCGGCCGACCTTGAGCGTCGCGGCATTCGCGCGCTCTACTTCAGCGGCACCGGGGCATCCGACGAAGTCCACATGGCGCTCGGCGAGGCGACGCATCTCCTCGTCTCCATCCCGCCCGGCGATAATGGCGATCCGGTGTTGGCCGCGTTCGCCGAAACAATACGCGAGGCGCCTGAGCTGAAGAGCGTCGTCTATCTCTCCACCGTCGGCGTCTACGGCGATCACGGCGGTGCCTGGGTCGATGAGAGGACACCGCCGCGTCCGAAAAGCGCCCGCTCGCTCGCGCGCTTTAGGGCCGAGCAGGCCTGGCTTGATCTCGCCGCCGAAGCCGAAATACCCCTGGCGGTGCTGCGCCTGGGCGGTATCTACGGTCCTGCGCGCAATGCCCTCGCCAACCTCGCCGACGGCACGGCGCGCCGGATCGTGAAGCCGGATCAGGTGTTCAATCGCATCCACGTCGACGACATCGCTGCCGCTATTGACGCCGCTTTTGCGCGGGATGCGGCGGGCGTTTTCAATGTGGTCGATGACGAGCCGGCGCCCGCCCAGGACGTGGTCGCCTATGCGGCAGGCTTGATGGGCGTCGCCCCGCCGCCCGAACTACCCTTCGACGAGGCCGATCTGACTCCGATGGCGCGTTCCTTCTACGGTGAGAACAAGCGCGTGCGGAATGAACACCTGAAAAGCAGTCTCGGCCTTGAGCTGGCGTACCCCACCTACCGTGAGGGGCTGGTCGCATTGTGGAGAGCCGGGGAGGGACGATCGCCCGATTGAAGGCGATCAAGGCTTGCGCCGGGCACGTGCCGACATAATCTCAGTATGAGAGCTTACTGTTGAGGAGAGCGTTCCATGCAAGTGCCGCTTGAGCTGGCCTTCCACCATGTCGATCCGACCGAATGGGCCGAGGTCGAGATCAACGAACGCTTGACCAAGCTCGAGAAAATGTATGGGCGCATCACCAGCTGCCGGGTGCGCATCGAACGGCCGAACCAGACCCATGGCGTGCCGCCGGTCGTCCGCATGGAATTGGGGATTCCCGGCCATGCCGACCTCATCATTGCTCCCGATGCGGAGCATATTCAGCGCCGCTTTCAGGAGCCGGATCTCAGGAAGGCGATTAACGAAACCTTCCGCATCGCCGAGCGGCAGCTGTTGGCGCTCAAGGAACAGCGCAGCCGGCGCACCAAGCAGCCGCACCACGACGACGCCAACCAGTATCTCGGCCAGGTTGCCGAAATGCACGCCGAGGACGACCACGGCTTCCTCATCACCAAGGAAGGCGGTCTCCTCTATTTTCACCGCAACAGCGTGCTGAACGGGGATTTCGACGGGATGGAGCGCGGAACCGAGGTCTATTACGTCGAGGAAGTCGGCGACACCGGCCCCCTCGCCACCAAGGTGCGCCTCAAGGGCTAGCCTCCGCGGCCGTCGCGATGAGCCCGTCCAGCGCGTCGCGGAGGAGGACAAGATCCTCCGGCCGCGACAGGCGGTGGTCGCCGTCCTTCACCAGCGTCAGCACGACGTCGTCGCTGGCGAGGCGCTCGACCAGCGTATTGGCGTCACGCCAGGGCACCTCGGCGTCGCGCATGCCCTGCAGGATATGCACCGGGCAGCCCACCTCGATCAGGCGGTCGCCGAACAGGTGCTTTTCGCCGTCATCGATCAGCGTCTTGGTGATCGGCACGGGCGTGCCGCCATAGGCGTTCGGCGCGTAGTAGATGCCGGCCTCGGCGAGCTCCCGTCGCGCCGCCTTCGGCATCGCGTCCCAAATCAGCGCCCGGGTCATATCGACGGCAGGGGCGATCAGCACCAATCCGGCAACCCGCCCGCCGCCCGGCTTGCGGCGCTCAGCATCGGCAAGGAGCAGGGACAGCCAGCCGCCCATCGACGAGCCGACAAGGATCTGTGGGCCGGCGGTCGCCGCGAAGGCCGCCTGGGCGTCCTCCAGCCAGCGCGAGATCGTGCCGTCCTCAAAGACGCCTTCCGATTGGCCCTGGCCGGAATAGTCGAAGCGGCTATAGGCGATGCCCTTTTTGGCGGCGTAGCCGTCCAGCGCAACGGCCTTGGTGCCCATCATGTCGGAGCGAAAGCCGCCGAGCCAGACAATACCGGGGGCGCTGCCTGCCCGCGCGATCGTGGCAACGCGGCGCTTGTCCGGGCCAACGGTCAGCCACGTGATTTCATCCGTCATGGGCAGTTATCCCTCAACAATTGTAGCGACTTGCAGTTAGGGGCCGCGCGACAGACCTGCCACAGCACATCCGCAAAATAAGGACAGGACGGCCCCCGCGGTTGACTTCGGACCCCCACGGTCACAAGTGTTGCCTGCAGGCACCGGCAGGTTCGGCCATCGAAGGCCGCCCGACATATGCGCTGGGCCGCAATCGTTTGTAACCGACTATCCGAAACGACTAGAGGAGAACGCAACCATTCGTCGACCCCACAGAGCACCCCCTACGACCAAAGAGGGACCGCGCGTTAATCAAGACATTCGCGCTTTTGAAGTTCAGTTGATCGGCCAGGACGGAGAGAATCTCGGTCCGACCCCCACCGATGAGGCGATCCGTATCGCCGAAGAGGCCGGTCTCGATCTCGTCGAAATCTCGCCCAATGCCGTCCCGCCTGTTTGCAAGGTGATGGACTTCGGCCGCTTCAAATATCAGTCGCAGAAGAAGGCCGCCGAGGCGCGCAAGAAGCAGAAGGTTGTCGAGGTCAAGGAGATCAAGATGCGCCCCAACATCGACACGCATGACTATGACGTGAAGATGCGAGCGATGAAGAAATTCTTCGACGAAGGCGACAAGGTGAAGGTCACGCTCCGCTTCCGCGGTCGCGAGATGGCCCACCAGGAACTCGGCATGCAATTGCTCGACAAGGTGAAATCCGAGACGCTCGATCTCGCCAAGGTCGAAGCCGAGCCCAAGCTCGAAGGCCGCCAGATGATCATGGTGCTGGCGCCGCGCTAGGCGACGCCCGGCGCAGGCGGCACCCCGCCCGGCTGATAGGCGCGCCGTTGCCCGGCCAGAAGCAAGCTGGCTGGAAGAGGTAGCGGCGGCCGCGCCCACCTTCATCCGGCGGTTCGTCCAAGCGCGACCTTTGTCCGCTTGCCTCAGGCGCTTCGGCTCACTATAACGCCGCGTCTCCCGCCGCCCGGCCTGTAGGGCATGCCGTGGCGGTTGCGGATGCTCGATCACAATTCGAACAAATGAGGCGCCGCCCGGCGGATAGCCTCGATGGAGAGCGAAATGCCCAAGATGAAGACCAAGAGCGGCGCCAAGAAGCGATTCAAGGTGACCGGCTCCGGCAAGGTCGTTGTTGCCCAGGCCGGCAAGCGCCACGGCATGATCAAGCGCAGCAGCAAGTTCATTCGCAACGCCCGCGGTACGACCACCCTGGCCGACGCCGACGCGAAGATTGTGAAGAAGTTCTTCCTGCCCAACGCCTGACGCGATTCCCGAAGGAGAAACGCCATGTCCCGTGTGAAGCGCGGCGTCACCGCCCATGCTCGCCACAAGAAGGTTCTGAAGCGCGCCGAGGGCTATTACGGCCGCCGCAAGAACACCATCCGCGTCGCCAAGCAGGCCGTCGACAAAGCGGCCCAATATGCCTATCGCGACCGCAAGAATCGGAAGCGCACCTTCCGCGCCCTTTGGATCCAGCGCATCAACGCCGCCGCTCGCATGAACGGCCTCACCTATGGCCGATTTATCGACGGGCTCGGCAAGGCCGGGGTCGAGGTCGACCGCAAGATGCTGGCCGATCTCGCCGTCCACGAGCCGGATGCGTTCAAGGCATTGGTCGAGCGCGCCCAGAGCGCCCTCGGCTGATAGCCTGAAGGTTGGTGACCGGCCTCCCGGTCACCAGCATCCGCGCCAAAGCCTTGATTCCCGAGCTTTTGAGCTGAGCCGGTCCGGGCGCGCGCCCGGATCTTGCCTGGCCTGTCCCCTTGGATAGGCCATCCGAGTTGCCAAGAATCAGGCCGTGAAGCATTAGAGGGCACCATGTCCGACATCGAGGCCCTGGAAACCGAGATCAACGCCGCCATCGCCGGAGCAGGCGATGAGGCGTCGCTCGAGGCGGTGCGCGTTGCCGCGCTCGGCAAGAAGGGCTCGGTATCCGAACTCATGAAGACCCTCGGGACAATGTCGCCCGAGGAGCGGAAGGACGCCGGCCCGCGGCTCAACGGCCTCAAGGATCGCGTCGGCGAGGCGTTGTCCGCCCGCCGGGAGATCCTGAAGGAGGAGGCGCTGACCCGCCGCCTCGCCGCCGAAATGGCCGATGTTTCGCTTCCCGTCCGTCCGTCGCCGCTCGACACCGGCCGCATTCACCCCGTCAGCCAGGTCATCGATGAGATCACCATCATCTGCGCCGATCTTGGCTTCTCCGTCGCCGAGGGGCCGGATATCGAGACGGACTACTACAATTTCACCGCGCTCAATTTCCCCGAGGGCCATCCCGCCCGCGAGATGCACGACACCTTCTTCCTCAATGATCGGGAGGATGGTGAGAGGCTCGTTCTGCGCACCCACACATCGCCGGTGCAGATCCGGACGATGGAAAGCCAGAAGCCGCCCATCCGCGTCGTTATTCCGGGCCGCACCTATCGCTGCGATTCCGACCAGACGCACACGCCGATGTTCCATCAGCTCGAAGGGCTGGTGATCGACGAGACCACCCATATTGGTCATCTGAAGTGGACGCTCGAGGAATTCTGCAAGGCCTTCTTCGAGGTCAAGAACGTGCAGATGCGTTTCCGGCCGAGCTTCTTCCCGTTCACCGAGCCGTCCATGGAAGTCGACATTCGCTGCCGCCGCATCGGCAATGAGATTCGCTTCGGCGAGGGCGATGACTGGCTGGAGATCCTCGGCTGCGGCATGGTCCATCCGAACGTGCTGCGCCATGGCGGCATCGATCCGGACCGCTATCAGGGCTTCGCCTGGGGCATGGGGATCGACCGCATTGCCATGCTGAAATATGGCATGGCCGACCTGCGCGCGTTCTTCGACGCCGACATCCGTTGGCTGCGCCACTATGGCTTCCGCCCGCTTGACCTGCCGACGCTGACCGCCGGCCTGTCCACATGAGGGACGGTGTTTCCGCAACGGACGGCGATACGGCAAGCGACGAGCGTCGCCGGCTCATCTATGTCGGCGGCTATGGACGCAGCGGCTCGACACTGCTCGGGCGCGTTCTGGCGCAGCGTCAGAACACGCTGGTGCTCGGAGAGGTCGTCCGCACCGCCCGGCGCCTCACGCGAAGCAAGCGGAGAAGCCTCTACTGCACGTGCGGCAAGCCGCTCGGGCGTTGTCGGGTCTGGCGAAACATCCCGGCGGTCGTCAGCGCCAGGTCGCCCCGCAATGTCGACCGGCGCACGCATCTGACGATGCTTGAAGCGGTGATGGCGTCGACCGAGCACCACAATATTGTCGATTCGTCGAAGACGGCGCTGCGACAGGCCCTCGCACCGGGCTATCTCATGCGCAATCTCGATGCCGATTTCCTGATGATCCACCTCGTGCGCGACCCGCGCGGCGTCGCCTATTCCTTCCTGCGCGACCGCGTTCGCCGAGGCGAAACGCCGTCCTTCTGGACCTCCCTTCGCGTGACCCTGAAGGTCGCCACCGCATGGTCGGCCGCCAATGTCGCTGCCGAACTTTTCGGTCTGCGCCACCGCGACGCCTATGTCCGGGTTCGCTACGAGGACGCGCTGCTTACCGGCGTTCCGGAGAAACTGCATCCGATGATTCCGCAGGGACCTCTGAACGGTCTGCCGTTGCGCAAGGCGAAAGCGAACCATCACGCCGTTGCCGGCAACCGCATGCGTTACGATCGCGCGGTAACGATCGCGCTCGACGAGGATTGGCGGGAGCAACTGAGCCCGGGCCTTTCGGCGCTGGTGACGGCGATCTGCTTCCCCTTCGTCCTTCGCTATCGCTACGGCATCACCCGCAACGCGGAACGCCATGCGCCAGCGCCGGCACAACGGACCGGGGGCAACCGATGAAGTTCACTCTGTCGTGGCTCAAGGAGCATCTCGACACCAAGGCAAGCGTCGGCGAGATCGCCGACACGCTGACCCGTATCGGCCTCGAAGTCGAAAGCATTGAGGACAAGGCGAAGGCGCTGGCGCCGTTCCGCATCGCCGCCGTGCTTACTGCCGAGCAGCATCCGAATGCCGATCGCCTGCGCGTCTGCACCGTCGACCCTGGCGACGGCAAGATCGTGCAGGTCGTCTGCGGGGCGCCGAACGCGCGCGCGGGCATTAAGGGCGTCTTCGCTGCGCCTGGGACGCACATCCCGGGCACCGCCGTCGACCTCAAGGTCGGCACCATCCGCGGCGTCGAATCCCACGGCATGCTCCTGTCCGAGCGCGAACTCGGCCTCTCCGATGCGCATGAGGGGATCATCGAACTGTCCGACGATGCGCCGGTCGGTCATGCCTATGCCGACTGGATGAAGCTCAACGATCCGGTCATCGACGTCGCAATCACGCCGAACCGGCCCGATTGCCTCGGCGTTTCCGGCATCGCCCGCGATCTCGCCGCCGCCGGCCTCGGCAAGCTTGTCGAACGGCCGAACGAGACGATCCCCGGAACCTTCCCTTGCCCCGTCGACGTCTCGCTCGATTTCGACGAGACGCCGTCGCTGTGCCCGGCCTTCGGCCTTCGCCTTGTCCGCGGCATCAAGAACGGCCCGTCGCCGGAATGGCTGCAGCGCCGCCTCCGTGAGATCGGTCTCCGGCCGATCAACGCGCTCGTCGATATCACCAATTTCCTCACCTTTGACCGCAACCGGCCGCTACATGTCTTCGACGCCGCCAAGGTCGCGGGCAATCTCGTCGTCCGCCGCGGCCGCGAAGGCGAGGCGGTGCTGGCGCTCGACGGCCGTACCTACAAGCTCGACGATTCCATGTGCGTCATCGCCGACGACAATGGCGTCGAGTCGATCGCCGGCATCATGGGTGGCGAGCTGTCCGGCTGCACCGACGACGACGACGGATGTCCTCATTGAATCGGCGCTGTGGGAGCCACTCAACATCGCGCGCACCGGCCGCCAACTCGGCATCAATTCCGACGCCCGCTTCCGTTTCGAGCGCGGCGTCGATCCCGGCCTTCATGCTGCCTGGTCTTCGATCTCGCGACGCGCATGGTGCTGGAACTGTGCGGCGGCGAAGCAAGCGATATCGTCGTCGCCGGCGTCGTGCCGGATACGCGCCGCACCATCAATTCCCGACCAGCGAAGTGCGCCGCCTCGCCGGTATCGACGTGCCGACAACGAAGATGCTGGCGATCTTCGGCGCTCTCGGTTTCGATGCTTCCGGCAGCCGTGGGCAGGCCCTCAGCGTCGTCGCTCCGAGCTGGCGTCCCGACATTGATGGCAAGGCCGATCTCGTCGAGGAGATTGTCCGCATCATCGGCGTCGACGAGGTTCCGTCCACACCGCTGACGCGCGCCGCCGGCGTTGCGCCGCCGGTGCTGACGACGGGGCAGAAGCGCACCCGCGCGGCCAAGCGGGCGCTCGCCGCCTCTGGTCTTGCCGAGGCAATGACCTGGTCGTTCATCTCGACGAAGGAGGCGGTTGCCTTTGGCGGCGGAGAACCCGCCCTGACGCTCGTCAATCCGATTTCCGCTGACATGTCCGACATGCGGCCGAGCCTGCTGCCAGGCCTCATCGCGGCCGCCAAGCGCAATGCCGATCGCGGCTTCGGCGACCTCGCGCTGTTCGAAGTGGGGCAGATCTATCGCGGCGTGCGGCCGGAGGATCAGTTCACCGCGGCAACCGGCATCCGCCGTGGCACGGACGGCGTCAACGGCGGCGGCCGCCATTGGTCAGGCGCCGCCGACGCCGTCTCCGTATTCGACGCCAAGGCCGATCTCATGGCGCTTCTGGATGCGCTGGGCGCGCCGACAACGAAGCTTCAGATCGTCGCCGAGGGACCGGCTTGGTTCCATCCCGGTCGTGTCGGCACCATTCAGTTGGGTCCGAAGAACATTCTCGGCGTATTCGGCGAACTGCATCCTTCCGTTCTGGAAGCGCTCGACGCGGACGGCCCGATCGTCGGCTTTGAGGCGATCCTCGAAGCGCTGCCGGCGCCGAAGGCGCGCGCGACGCGCACCAAACCGCCGCTCGATCTCGTCGACCTGCAGCCGGTGCGGCGCGACTTCGCCTTTGTCGTTGATCGCACCGTTCCGGCGGCGAACATCATTCGCGCCGCCGAGAACGCCGACCGCAAGCTGGTGACCGGCGTCGCCGTATTCGATCTGTTCGAGGGCGCATCGCTCGGGACGGACAAGAAGTCGATCGCAATCGAGGTGACGCTGCAGCCGACGGAGCGCACCCTGACCGACGCCGAGATCGACGCTGCGGCCGAGAAGATCGTGGCCGATGTCGCCAAGGCGACCGGAGCCGCGCTGCGCGGCTAGCCAGCCTCAGCCGTCATACTGCTCGTCGAGGGCGTAGCCGGCGCCACGCACGGTGCGGATCGGATCCTTGGCGCGGCCGCGATTGATCGCTTTCCTCAGCCGGCCGACATGGACGTCGACGGTACGTTCGTCGACATAGACCTCGCGCCCCCACACGCCGTCGAGCAACTGCTCGCGCGAGAAGACGCGGCCGGGCGCCTGCATCAGGAATTCGAGCAGCCGGTATTCGGTCGGGACCCAGATGCATCTCGCGCCCGCTTCGGCGCACGCGATGCGTCTCGCGGTCGAGCTCGATATCGCCGCTGCGCAGGACCGAGGCGATCGTCTCCGGTCGGATCCGGCGGAGGATCGCGCGCACGCGCGCCATCAACTCCGGCACCGAGAACGGCTTGACGACATAGTCGTCGGCACCGGTCGCAAGACCGCGGATGCGCTCCGTCTCTTCTCCGCGTGCCGTCAGCATGATGATCGGCAATTCGCGCGTCTCATCGCGGAGGCGGAGGCGGCGGCACAGCTCGATGCCGGAAACGCCCGGCAGCATCCAGTCGAGAAGCAGGAGATCCGGCAGCGCTCTCGCGAATCTTGATCTCGGCCTCGTCGCCGCGCGCCGACGCGTCGACGGCGTAGCCTTCGGCTTCGAGATTGTAGCGGAGGAGTGCCGTGAGAGGCTCCTCGTCCTCGACGATCATCACGCGCGGAGTCATGCGTTATCCTCCTTGGCTCCCGCGAGCAGGAATATCTTGGCCGTGGCTTTTCTCAATCGTCGGACTGCGGCAAATCCGGAGCCGCAATAACCGACGACTTGTCGTTCTTCGGCCGCTCGTCGGTAAGGGTCACACCGGTGATCTGGTAGTGCACCGTCTCGGCGATATTGGTCGCATGGTCGCCGATCCGCTCGATGTTCTTCGCGCAAAACAGCAAATGCGTGCAGAAGCCGATATTGCGCGGATCTTCCATCATATAGGTGAGCAGCTCGCGGAAGAGCGAGGTGTAGAGAGCGTCGATCTCCTCGTCACGCTGCCACACTGCGAGCGCCTGCTTGACGTCGCGGCGACCGTAGGCGTCGAGGACGTTCTTGAGCTGCTCCAGGCTGAGCTCGGCGAGATGCTCTACGCCATGCATCAGCGACTGCGGCTGGAACTGCCCCTGCAGGGCGATGACGCGCTTGGCGATGTTCTTGGCGAGATCGCCGACGCGCTCGAGGTCGGAGGCGATGCGGATCGCGGCCACGATCTCGCGCAGATCGCGCGCCATCGGCTGACGCCGGGCGATCATCATGATCGACTTCTCTTCGACCTCACGCTGGAGGTTGTCGATCTTGATGTCCTCTTCGATCACTTTCGAGGCGCGGTCGACGTCGGCCTTGGCGAGCGCCTCCATCGCCTGGTCGACCATTTGCTCGGCCATGCCACCGATCTGCGCGACATAGCCGCCGATCTCACGCAACTCATCGTCGAAGCCGGTAACGGTATGGGCTTCAGGCATGATTAGCTCTCCTTGGCACTAGCCGAAGCGGCCGGTGATGTAGTCCTGCGTTCTTTGATCGCTGGGATTGGTGAACATCTGGTCAGTCGGGCCGACCTCGACGAGAACGCCGAGATGGAAGAACGCGGTCAGCTGCGAAACGCGCGCCGCCTGCTGCATCGAATGGGTGACGATGATGATGGTGAAATTCTCGCGCAATTCGTCGATCAGTTCCTCGACCTTCGCCGTCGCGATCGGATCGAGCGCCGAGCAGGGCTCGTCCATGAGGATCACCTCGGGGCTGACGGCGATCGCCCGGGCAATGCACAGGCGCTGCTGCTGACCGCCGGAAAGGCCGGTGCCGGGTTCCTGCAGACGGTCCTTGATCTCCTCGAAAAGGCCCGCCTTCCTCAGGCTGGTCTCGACGATCTCGTCCATTTCCGTCTTGTTCCGCGCCAGGCCGTGGATACGCGGGCCATAGGCGATGTTGTCATAGATCGATTTCGGGAACGGGTTCGGCTTCTGGAACACCATGCCGACACGCGCGCGCAGCAGCACGACATCGACGCCGGGCGCGTTGACATTGTCTTCGTCGAGCAGAATCTCGCCCTTCACGACGCATCCGTCGATCGTGTCGTTCATGCGGTTGATGCAGCGCAGGAATGTCGACTTGCCGCAGCCCGACGGACCGATGAAGGCAGTCACCGATTTCTCCGGCACGTCGATCGAGACGGAGTGGATGGCCTGCTTCTCGCCGTAGAAGACATCGACATTGCGTGCCGACACCTTGGTGGTATGCGCCGCCTCCCCGCTGGATTGGCTGCGAATATCGACGCCCATCTGTGTCGTGTTCATAACTGACTGATCCATGACTCTGGAATTACCATCGGGTTTGGAACCGCTGGCGCAGGAAGATCGCCAGGGCGTTGAGCAGGATCATCATGCCGAGAAGAACGATGATCGCCGCCGAGGTGCGAAACTCGAAGAAATTCCGGTTTTCATTGCCCTGCCACAGAAAGATCTGCACCGGCAATGCGGTCGCTTGGTCGAACGGGCCGGACGGAACATGCGCCACGAAGGCGTTCATGCCGACCAGAAGCAGCGGCGCGGTCTCGCCGAGCGCCTGCGCCACGCCGAAGAATCGTCGCCGTCAGAATGCCGGGTATCACCAGTGGCAGAACATGGTGAAAGACCGTCTGCACGCGTGAGGCGCCAAGGCCGTAGGCCGCCTCGCGGATCGAAGGCGGCACGGCGCGAAGCACGCCGCGCGTGGCGATGATGACCGTTGGCAAGGTCATCAGGCTGAGCACGAGGCCTCCGACGATCGGCGCCGACAGCGGCAGGTGCATGGCGTTGATGAACAGCGAGGCGCCGAGGAGGCCGAAGACGATCGACGGCACGGCCGCCAGATTATTGATGTTCACCTCGATCAGGTCGGTAAGCCGGTTCTTGGGCGCGAACTCCTCGAGGTAGATCGCGCCGGCGACGCCGATCGGCACCGCCAGGACAAGCACGACCAGCATCATATAGAGCGAACCCATGAAGGCGCCGGCGAGGCCTGCCGATGCCGGCGACGAGCGCGAATCGACATTGGTGAAGATCCAACTGGCAAACACTGTTTCGATCGTTCCGTTCGCCTGAAGCTCGGCGATTGCCTGTTGCTGCGGCGTGCTCAGCTGCTGCTGCGATTCGGGCAACGAGCGGTCGATATTGCCCTTCGCCCAGACATCGACGTCGGCGCTGGCAATGGCGCGGAAGGAGATCGTTTGGCCGACGAGGCTCGGATCGTTCGCCACCATGTCGCGCAAGCGATAGCGTTCGTTGGAGGCATAAAGGCCGCGAATGTCCCGCGTACCTGGCGGTTGATCGAGTTGCGCCGCGATGCTGGTCTCGATCAGACGGCCCCAATTGACGAGGGCGAGCTGCGTCTGCCAGCCCAGCAGCGCTTCGTCATAGGCGGCTTGATTGTTGAAATCCTGACGTAACGGCTTGGCGTCGATCTTGACGATGTCGGGGTCGACATAGACCTCGACATTGAGGACGGATTGGAAGAATGCGGGCAGGCCCTTCACCAGAATGGTGCCGAAGAGGATTGCGACAAACGCGAGCCCCGCGATGACGGCGGCCAAGCCGAATATGCGGAAGCGCGCCTCCTGACGCCGCCGGCGCCGTAACGACTTGGCGACGATCGCTGCCGAGTTCGAGGTCGGCATTACTGGGGCGGAAACGTCGGTGCTCGACATGGCTAGTCGTACTGCTCCCGGTATTTGCGCACGATGACGAGCGCGACGACATTCAGCGCCAGCGTCATCAGGAAGAGCGTGAGGCCGAGCGCAAAGGCAACAAGCGATTGCGGACCTGAGAAATCGGAATCGCCGGTCAATTGATTGACGATCGTCACCGTGACGGTCGAGACCGGTTCAAGAGGATTGGCGCGCATCACGGGGCTGTTGCCCGCAGCAAGCACGACGATCATCGTCTCGCCGATTGCCCGCGATACCGCGAGCAGGAATGCGCCGACAATGCCCGGCAACGCGGCGGGGAAAATGACCTTGCGGATCGTTTCGGACTTTGTTGCGCCGAGGCCGAGGGAGCCGTCGCGAAGGGCGCGCGGAACCTGTGAAATGATGTCGTCCGAAAGCGACGACACGAACGGAATGATCATCACGCCCATGACCAGGCCGGCGGTGAGAGCGCTGGTAGCGTTGATGTCGAGCCCAATGGCGGCGCCGAAATTGTGCAGCGCCGGCCCGACCGTCACGAGGGCGAAGAAGCCGTAGACGATGGTCGGGATGCCGGCGAGCACCTCGATGATCGGCTTGGCGATCGCTGCGCAGATGCGACGAGGCGTAGCTCGACAGATAGATCGCCGTCATCAGGCCGATCGGCACGGCCACGAGCATGGCGATAAGTGAGACCATCACCGTGCCGGTGAGGAGCGGCAGGAAGCCGTAGCGACCCGACGCTTCGGTACCCGTCGAAGCGAAGCCGGGCTGCCAGACGGTCCCGAAGAAGAAGTCGATCGGGTTGACAAAGCCGAAGAAGCGGAGGGCCTCCGACAACATCGACAGCACGATGCCAATGGTCGTCAGGATGGCAATCAGCGAGGCGGCCAACAGCAATATTCGTACGCCGCGCTCGACCTGATCGCGCGCCTTGAGGGTCGGCGTAATGCGCCTCAGCGCAAGAAGGAGGCCGCCAATCGCCAGCGACGCAATGACCGCCACGGCGGCAAGCGTACCGATGAGCTTGGCCTGGTTGACCGCATTGGCCGCGGCTTGCTCCTCGGCCGTAACCGTATCCGTGACGCCGGTGCCGTTGGCGATCGCCATGACGCGCTGGAGGGCGGCGTATTGGGTTGCCTCGGTCCCTTGCGAGATCTCGTCGGGCAGTTGCGAAAGAGCGACCGAGTCGAGATAGGGACCCTGCGCCGCGATCCAGGCAATGAGAACGATGAAAGCCGGTATGCCGCACCAAAGGGCGACGAGCGTGCCGTAATTGCCGGGGAGGGAATGGAGGCGCTTTCCGGTGTCCTGGGCGACGCGCCGGCTGCGACGGGTGCCGAGGCGATAGGCGAAGCCCATCAGGATCAGCAGTCCTCCGATCAGCAGCCAGTTCACGAAACGCCGAGCCCCCGGAATTGCCTGGCCATTACCGGCCGTTTGGAGAAGGAGAGATGGGCGGCGTGCCGCCCATCTCCGAGTTCGGTTCGACCTAGACGGTTGCTTACTCGTTACCGACGGTGATGCGGTTCTCGAAGTTGGCGAGCTCGGTGGCGCGAACCTCATCGGGCTCCGGCACCAGGCCAGCCTCTTCAAGCAGACCGCCATTGCCCGCCATGGCATCGCTCAGGAAGAACTGAACGTACTCTTCGATGCCCGGGACGAGGCCGATATGCGCGCCCTTGACGTAGAAGAACAGCGGACGGGACACCGGATAGGTGCCGTCGGCGATCGTCTCGAGCGACGGGCTGATGCCGCCCATGGTGGCGACCTTCAACGTGTCGCGGTTCTGCTC
The DNA here is from genome assembly GCA_963823045.1 of uncultured Alphaproteobacteria bacterium. Taxonomy (GTDB): domain Bacteria; phylum Pseudomonadota; class Alphaproteobacteria; order Rhizobiales; family Kaistiaceae; genus JADLGL01. The sequence continues at coordinate 147,076 of CAWGKA010000004.1, forward strand.
GTAGAAGGAGAGGCCGAACACGCCGATCGCCGAAGGCTCAGCCTGCAGGCGGGCAAGGGTCTCGGTGTAGTCGCCGGAGATCTCCACGACACGACCGTCGCTGCGGAACGTCGTGCACTGCTCGTCGGCACCGCCGATCTCTTCGCAACCCGGCTCGACGGCCTGCAGGTCGAAGACCTCGCGGGTGCCGTGGTTGGACGCCGGGATGACGAGGTTGATTTCCTGGTCAGGCAGCGACGGGTCGATCTGGTGCCAGTTGGTGTAGGGATTGTCGACCCACACGCCGTCGATCGGAACCTGGGCGGCCAGCGCCTTGAAGACGTAGACCGACTCAAGGGCAAAATCGCCCTGGTTGATGCCGGTGGCGAAGACGATGCCGTCGATAGCCGATCTGAATCTCGTAGATGTCGGTCACGCCGGCGTCGGCGCAGGCCTGGATCTCCGAGTCGCGGATCGGACGCGATGAGTCGGCGATGTCGATGGTCTCCATGCCGGCGCCTTCGCAGAACTGGCGAAGACCGCCCGAGCTACCGCCCGAGCCGACGACCGGCGTGTTGAACCGCGGAAACACGTTACCGAACTCTTCGGCCACGATGCTGGCGAACGGCAGAACCGTCGAAGAACCAGCAATCTGGATAGTGTCCCGGTTCTGAGCGGCGACGATGGTCGCTCCCGAGACGAGAGCAAGCGCGGTTACGCCTGCAAGGGTCTTATATTTCATGTCCGTCTCCCCTGGAGAAGAATTGGAGGATCGCTCGGGGTCGACAATCGCCCCGTAGCACTCGCTGCGGGGCGGACCGTAGGGGTCGCCTGCAATCCTTCTATGACGGCATGGTCACAGTTTCATGACAGTGTAGCATATTGATTTGGCTGACTATTTCCCGGCTCCTCATTGAGGATTGTTTCCAGAGTCGGGAAACTGCACGACAAAGCGCGCTCCGTGACCCGGTTGGCTTTCGACCTGCATCCGGGCCCGGTGGCGGGTGACGATGTGTTTGACGATCGCCAAGCCAAGACCCGTGCCGCGATGGCGCCGGCTCTCATCGGCATCGACGCGATAGAAGCGCTCCGTTAGGCGGGGCACATGCTCCGGCGCAATGCCGGGGCCGAAGTCGATGACCGAGGCGGAGCAAGGACCTTTGCCATCGGCCGCCTCGGCGCGGACGATGACGCGGCCGCCCGACTGGCCGTATTTGCAAGCATTCTCGATCAGATTGCTGAACACCTGGACGAGTTCGTCACGGTCGCCGGTAATCATGATCTGGTCCGGCGGCAGTTCGGCCTCGATTGTCACGCCCAGCTCCTTGCCGAGCGGCGCCATGGTGTCCATCACGTGTCGAAGGATGCCGATAAGATCGACGCGTGTGTTCGGGCGGAGATGGGCGCGCCGCTCAACCCGGCTCAACGAAAGGAGATCGTCGATCAGCCGGCTCATCCGCGTCGCCTGATCGTGCATCATTGCCAGGAAGCGTTCGCGCGCCTCGGTATCGTCACTGGCCGGACCCTGCAGCGTTTCGATGAACCCAGCGAGCGAGGCAAGCGGCGTGCGCAATTCATGGCTGGCATTGGCGACGAAATCGACGCGCATGCGCTCGATCGCCCGCGCCTCGGTGAGATCGTCGAGGATGAGGACATAGCCGGCATTTTCGCCTGAGCGCGCCGAGCGCGGCGAACCACGCCGAGAAGGTCCGCTCGGTTGGTACGCGCTCGTCAAATTGGATCTGCTGCGGACCCTCGCCCCGGGTCACCCGACCGAAGGCGGCAACGAGTTCGGGGTAGCGCAGGCGGAGCGTGATGACCTCGCCGACCTCGATGCCGAACGTCGCCACGGCCCTGTCATTGGCGTAGCGGACGGTACCGTCGGCCGCGAGGATGAAGCACGGATCGTGCAGCGCGTCGGCGAAGCGTCGCGTGCCCGGCAGAAGGCTTTCCGTCGGCCGGGCGACCGGAGCCTCCACCTGGCGTCCGCTGGCGCTGCGCGGCGGCACCAGCATGGCAGAGATCAGCAGACCGGCGAAAACAAGCAACGCCGCAAACAGGCCGATGAGGTCGACAATCACCATCACCGCCAGGAGCAGCGCCATGAGCGCCAGGAGCCGGCTCGCCCTGCGCAGGCGGCGGCGCAGCCGATTGGTAACCGTTCTGATAGTCGAATCTGCCATGGTCGATCCGGCTAACCCATTGCTTCCGCGTTGCTCTGTTCCGTCTCACCCGAGGCGAGATCCGTACATAGGGCCAATATCACGACGGTTCAAAGAAGCCGGAGGGCGGCAAATCGCGGCCCCAACGCCGCTTCGACGGAACTTATCCTCCCACGCCAAGTTTTTCCGGCTCGCATGACGAGCCTTTGCCATATATACGCCCGTTTGGGCCTCTCACATGACGTTACCCGGCGTGCCCACAGCTTCGTCGGGGTGCGATGCAGATCGCCGCGGACGGGGACGAGGGCTCCGCCGAGGATCAGACGAGGGCCGCCAGCACGGAATGAGATGACGGATTTCTATACCGTTCTGCGCAACGCGCTGGACCGTGTCGGTGCGGCTGACAGCGGCCAACGTGAGCGTGTCTACGATCATGTGCGTGAGGTCATGGTGCGCAAGCTGCGCAACCATCGTCCGCCCGTGGCCGAGACCGAGATTGCCAACCGGATAAGCACCTTCGACGCCGCAATCGATCGCATTGAAGGCGAATTGCTCGAGGAGCAGGAGGCGCGGCAGTCGCTGCGGCGCCGTGAACGCCGCGATGCGCGCCGCTATGAGCCGGCGCCTCAATATGAAGACGCTTACTATGACGAGCCGGAGCCCGCTCCCGCCGAGCCGGTCTGGGAGGACGAAGAGCCCGAGCCGGAGCCGCTAGCCGATTGGGAAGGCGACAGCGCGGCGCCCGGGCCGATATGGGGCGCGCCGGCTATCGACATGGCCTGGGACGAGGGGAGTGCTCAGTGGCATGACGCCCGGCCCCAGCGCGCGATCGATCCCGATTTGGACGAGATGCCGCCCGAGACGGGGCCTTTTGAAGACCTGGATGCAGAGGGCCGTCGCCGCAGCCGAGGGTTTGCGCGCTTCAGCCGACGGCGCCACACCACGGCAAATGGAGCTGCCGAGCCCCAGCTGGCCACGCCTCCGCCGGCGGAGGTTGAGGACGACGACGAGGTCGAAAACGCCGAGCCCGCACCAACGCGCCGGCGGCGCGGCATTCTTCGTGGGCTGCGTTCCTCGCGCCAGCGCCGCCGCGGCGATGCGCTTGACGATCTGCCTGTTTCCGACCCGGATGAAGCGGCCGCGCCCCGCCGAGGACGCGCAGCGCGTCGGCGAGATACAGAGCCGAGCGCGCGCAACCCCGCGCCGCGTGGCGGCGATCCCATCGCCGAGCTGGCAAACCGGTTGGACGCCCGCGGCGCCGCCACCGACCGCTCCGAGCCGCTCCTCCTCGCGCCGCCCTCGGGCCGCGCCGAGCCCCGCCTTTATCTGCCGAGCCCTGACCAGGTTGAACCGTCGGACGAGGTTCCTGCGCGCCGGCAAAGGCGTGGCCGTCGCTCCGAATTGGACGATCTCGCGGTCGAGGATGAGGCACCGCGTCGCCAGCGGCGCGGCCGCCGCAACGAGGCCGACGATCTTGCCGTTGAGGACGAACCGCCGCGCCGCCGGATGCGTGGCCGGCGCCAGCCTTCGATCGACGACATTGCGGGCGACGACGAGGCGAGTGAATCCCGCGGACGACGGACGAAGAAGCGCTCTCGCGGCCGCCGCCGTGATGGGGATGAGGCAGCGGCAAAGCCGAAAGTCCGGCACAGCGGCCTGTGGCTCGCCCTCATCATGGTCTTCGCCCTGGCGGTGTTTGCCTGGGCCGGCTACGTGGCCGTGCAGCTTCTCTCGGGCAATGATGCCGAGGGTGCGGACGGCGTCGTTGCCGCCACCGATACCAACACGCCCGCTGCGGCAGCGACCCCGGCAACCCCTCTCACGGTCGGCGAGACGATCACTCTGTTCGAGGGTGGCGATCCCACGGTGTTCGAGGCTGGCGCCGACAATCCCGTTCGCTACCAGGGCGATACCGCGGGCGGCATCGTCCAGATCACGTCGTCGAGTACATCGGGCGGCGCACGCGCCGTTATCGGTCCCGGCGTTGCCAATCTGCTCGCCGGGCATCAGGTGCGCTTCCTCATCGAGGCGCGCGGCACGCCGGGGCAGCCGGCACAGGCCGTTCGCATCGCCTACAAACGCGGCCTGACGACGCTTGAGTGGCGTCCGCTCCGCGTTCTCGACGATTTCGCCGTGCTCACGCCAGGTTGGACCATCCCGACGGGCAGCACAGGAACCGACGGCACAGACTATCTCCTGATCGAGCCCGGCGTCCCTGGGGACGGCACGGCCGTCGACATTCGCTCGATCCGGATCGAGATCCTGGAGTAGCCGCCGGCGTCAGCCGTGATGGTGGCGGGCGTAGCCCTTGGCGATGAGGTAGGAGACGATCTCTTCGGCGAGGGCGTCCGGCGTCTCAATCGCTGCCTTGAGATGGAGGTCCGGTTTCTCCGGCGGTTCATACGGGCTGTCGATGCCGGTGAAGTTCTTGATCTCGCCCTCGCGCGCTTTGCGGTAGAGCCCCTTGGCGTCGCGTTGTTCTGCGACCGCCAGCGGCACATCGACGAAAACTTCGATGAACTCGCCCTCGCCGACGATGTCGCGCGCCATGCGCCGTTCCGAACTGAAGGGCGAGATGAACGAGACGAGCACGATCAGCCCGGCATCGACGAAGAGCTTCGCCGTCTCGGCGACGCGGCGGATGTTCTCGACCCGGTCGGCGTCGGTGAAGCCGAGGTCGCGGTTGAGGCCGTGGCGAACATTGTCACCATCAAGGAGATAGGTGTGGCAGCCGAGGAGATGCAGCTTCTCTTCGACGAGATTGGCGATCGTCGATTTGCCGGCGCCTGACAGCCCGGTGAACCACAGGATCGCCGGCCGTTGTCCCTTGGCGTCGGCGCGCGCCGCCTTGTCGATCGTGAGCGCCTGGCGGTGGATATTGGTCGCGCGGCGAAGGCCGAAGCGGATCATGCCGGCCGCGACCGTCGCGTTGGTGAAGCGGTCGATCAGGATGAACGAGCCGGTCGTTCGGTTCTCGTCATAGGGGTCGAAAGCGATCGGCTCGACCAGTGACAGATTGCCGAAGCCGATGTCGTTGAGTTCAAGCGTCTTCGCCGCCAGCGGCTTGAAGCTGTCGATGTCGACCTGATGCTTCAGTTCCGACACGGCTGCGCCGACGGTCCGCGTACCGGACTTCAGGAGGTATGAGCGGCCCGGCAGCATTTCATGGTCGCTCATCCAGATGAGATGGGCGGCAAGCTGATCGGACACTTCCGGTCGCGCCGTCGCTTCGACGAGGATGTCGCCGCGCGACACGTCGATCTCGCGGTCGAGCGTCAGCGTCACCGCCATGCCGGCCTCGGCCTCTTCGAGGTCCCCGTCCATGGTGACGATGCGTTCGATATTGGCGGATTGTCCCGTGGCGGCGGCGACGACGGTCGCGCCCAGCGCGATGCGGCCGGAGGCGAGCGTGCCGGCATAGCCGCGGAAATCGGAGTTCGGCCGGCTCACAAGCTGCACCGGAAAGCGGAACGGCTCTTCGGCTTCCTCGGTATGGACCTTGATCGTCTCAAGATAGTCGAGGAGTTGCGGCCCTTCATACCAGGCAAGGTTCGGGCTCGGCGCGATGACGTTGTCGCCGAAGCGCGCCGACAGCGGAATGGCGATCTGCGTGGCAAAGCCGAGCTCGGCGCTGAGTTCCTCGAACTCGGCGGCGATCTCTTCGAAGCGCTTCTGGTCGAAGCCGACGAGGTCGATCTTGTTCACCGCCAGAACGACATGGCGAATGCCGAGCAGCGAGACGATGAAGGCGTGCCGGCGCGTTTGCGTGAGAATGCCGCTCTGCGCATCGACCAGAAGGACGGCGAGATCGGCGGTCGAAGCGCCGGTCGCCATGTTGCGCGTGTATTGCTCGTGGCCGGGCGTGTCGGCGACGATGAAGCGGCGCCGGTCGGTGGCGAAATAGCGATAGGCAACGTCGATGGTGATGCCCTGCTCGCGCTCGGCCTCAAGGCCGTCGACGAGGAGGGCGAGGTCGATGTCACCGCCGGTGGTGCCGTATTTCCGCGAGTCGCGCTCCAGCGTCAGCAGCTGGTCTTCGAACAGCTTCTTCGAATCGTGCAGCAGCCGGCCGATCAGCGTCGACTTGCCGTCATCGACGCTGCCGCAGGTGAGGAAGCGGAGAAGGTCCTGATCCTTCTCGCCGGCGAGGAGCTCGGCGACGGCTTCGCGATCGAGGGTGACGGCGCCTTCCATCAGAAATAGCCCTCGCGCTTCTTCTTCTCCATCGACCCGGCCTCGTCATGGTCGATCAGGCGGCCCTGACGCTCTGAAGTGCGGGCGATCAGCATCTCGGCGACGATGTCTTCCAGCGTCGTTGCCTCGGACTCGATCGCGGCGGTCAGCGGGTAGCAGCCGAGCGTGCGGAAGCGGACGCTCTTCATTTCCGGTTTCTCGCCGGGCTCCAGCCGCATGCGCTCGTCGTCGACCATCAGCAACTGGCCGGAGCGATGCACCACCGGGCGCTTGTCGGCGAAATAGAGCGGGACGATCGGGATGTCCTCGGCGAGGATGTATTGCCAGATATCGAGCTCGGTCCAATTCGACAGCGGGAAGACGCGGATCGATTCACCGGGGCTGATGCGCGTGTTGTAGATCGACCAGAGTTCCGGCCGCTGGTTCTTCGGATCCCAGACATGGTTGGCGCTGCGGAAGGAGAAGACGCGCTCCTTGGCGCGGCTCTTTTCCTCGTCGCGGCGCGCGCCGCCGAAGGCCGCGTCGAAGCCGTGCATCGTCAGCGCCTGCTTCAGCGCCTCGGTCTTCATCATCTGCGTGTAGTTCGACGAGCCATGGTCGAACGGATTGATCCCCTTGGCGCGAGCTTCCTCATTGGTGTGGACGATGAGGTCGAGGCCGTATTTGGCCGCCGTCTCGTCGCGGAAGCGGATCATCTCCTTGAACTTCCAGCCGGTATCGATGTGCAGCAGCGGGAAGGGCAGCTTGCCGGGGAAGAACGCCTTCCGCGCCAGATGCAGCATCACCGATGAATCCTTGCCGATGGAATACATCATCACCGGCTTGGAGAAGGTGGCGGCGACCTCGCGCATGATGAAGATCGCCTCGGCTTCCAGCCGTTGCAGATGGGTCAGCGGACGCGTCATGAAGAAAGTCTGGCCTCGCGGATTTGTGCGGCGCAAGCTAGGGCGGAGCCGCCTTCGCCTCAAGCACGAAGTGCCCGACTTTACCGCCGCATCGCCGCAAATGTCGCGCGGGAACGCCCTGACGGGAAACAGCTTTCCACCGGCCCCGGCTAGCGCCCCTGCCAGCGGAACCAACGGATTCCGAGCGTGAGGAACAGGGCCGCATACACACCGGAGACGAGCAAAGCGACCGTGGTATCCGTCGTCCAGCTGGATGGCGCCATGGCACCGTTGAGCACGGCCTTGACGGTACCATAGGGCGACCAGGCGACGACTTCCTTGATCGTCTCGCCAAGCGCGCCGAGTTCCCCCATGGCGCCGATGAGGACGAAGGGGATGTAGATCAGGCGGGCTGCCGTGTTGACCGTTTCCGCCGAGGCGACGAGGCCGACCACCGCCTGGCCAAGGCCGAGATAGACCGCGCCGCTGAGAAGGGCTGCGATCGTGGTCGCAACATATTCCGCCGGGGTCAGCGTGACCTGGTCGACGAGGTCGCCGGCGACGAACACGGCGAGCGTCGTCACCACGATCAGGGCGAGTTGCACGACGATGCGGCTGGTCATGATCGCCCAGCCTGGGGCCGGCGCGACGCGGAGGCGCTGGAATACGCCGCGGTCGCGGTCCCGCGCGATGCTGTTGGCGTAGCCCATCAGCCCGTTGGCGGCGATGCCGATGGTGATGGCCGAAGCGAAGGCGAAGGCCGCGCCATATTGGATCGCAATATCGTGCCACGCGGCGACGATGAGGACGGGGACCAGGATCGCCATGACCGCCGAGCGCTTCCGCCGCAGCATGGCGGTGAAATCGGCGCGCAGGAGCGAGCCCAGAACCTTCGGCATGGCCGGGGTTTCGAACTGTGGTTTGGCGATCGCCGTTTCCATTCCGTGCATTCCTGTCAGGGGCGAATTTCGCTGCCGGTGAGGCCGATGAACACATCCTCCAGCGTCACGCGGCCAGCGCGCGAAACCGCCCTGACGCGGGGATCGTCGGCGAACTTCTCGACCAGCTCGGCCGGCGGCGCGCTGACCAGGATGGTGCCGTGATCGATGATGGCGATGCGGTCGCACACCGATTCGGCCTCTTCCATCGAATGCGTCGTCAGGATGATGGCGCGGCCGGAGTCCCGCAGCCTCTCGATCCGGGCCCAAAGCTGCCGGCGCGACTGCGGGTCGAGGCCGGTTGTCGGCTCGTCGAGGAGGAGCAGCATCGGCCGATGCAGTGTGGCGATCACCAGCGACACGCGCTGCTGCTGGCCGCCCGAAAGCTGGGCGAAACGCTTGCCGGCTTCATCGCCAAGCTGGATCTCGCCGAGGATGCCGTCGATATCGGCGCGGCTGAGCGATAGGCCGTAGAGACCGGCATAGAGGCGGATGATCTCGGCTACCGTCAAATCGGCATGGAAGCTGGTGGCCTGCAGCTGAACGCCCATATTGGCGCGCGCCGGAAGCGGGTCGTCGGCGAGGTCGATGCCTGCGACGTGGATCGAGCCCGATTTCGGATTCAAGAGGCCCTCGATGGCGCTGAGGGTCGAGGTCTTTCCCGCCCCGTTCGGGCCAAGGAGGCCGAAGATTTCGCCCGGCCGAACCTCGAAACTGACGTCGGCGACGGCCTGTTTCGGGCCGTAGAAAACGTTGAGATCCTGGACTTCGAGAACGGGAGCGGCCGCGCTGTCTGCCATGGCTTCAGGAACTGAGATCGAGAACCGGTGTCAGGCTCGGCTCGCGAAGGGATCAATGGGCCCAGTGGCGACGAACCACGGGTTGAGGAAGGGGTGAGGGGCTTCACCCTGGGGTCTGGCGCCATAGGTGAGAACTTGGCCCTGGAGGTCAAGAACGCGCCCGCCGGCCGCGGTCAAAACTGCGTCACCAGCGGCGATGTCCCACTGCGAGGTCGGCGCGAGGCGTGGATAGAGGTCGGCCACGCCTTCGGCGATCCGCACCATTTTCAGCGACGAGCCGGCGGCAACGATGTTTGCGCCGGGAAAGCGGGCGATGAACTCGTCCGTCGCCGCATTGCGGTGCGAGCGGCTGGCGACGATGTCGATGCCCTCCGCCGGCGGCTCGCGCACCGCGATCGGAACGCGCTCGCCGGAGGCGACGTCGAGCCGGCGTGCACCGGCACCGACGACGCCGATCCACACCTGCCCGAGCGCAGGGGCGCCGACGATGCCGGCGACCGGCCGGCCGTCGCAGATGAGCGCGACATTGACGGTGAAATCAGGGCCGCCGCGAATGAAATCCTTTGTTCCGTCAAGGGCATCGACGAGGAAGAAGGTCGTGCCAACCTCGGGTACCCGTCCGGCGGAAACCTCCTCCTCGGCGACGATCGGACATCCCGGCGCCACCTCGGCGATGGCCTTGAGGAGGATCGCCTCGGCGGCGCGGTCGGCGGCGGTGACGGGGCTGGAGTCGGCCTTCGTCTCGACCTCATGGCCCTCGGCGCGGATCTTCGAGGATCGCCTCGCCGGCCGCGATCACGGCCGGGACCAGCGCTTCCATCATCGCCGCGTCCGTCTCGGCCTGGGTTTGATAGACTTGCATGCGGTCGGTCTAACGGTGTCAGCCGGCTTTCGCCAGAACCGCCTGCAGCAGAACGTTCGCGCCGGCTTCCGCCCATTCCGGCGTGATCGCCTCGGCCTCGGTGTGGCTGACGCCGCCGACGCAGGGGCAGAAAACCATCGCAGCGGGCGCGATGCGGGCGATGTTGCAGGCGTCATGGCCGCCGCCGGAGACGATGTCGCGGTGGCCATAGCCGCAAATCTCGGCGGCATGCCGCACCGCGGCGACGCAGCTTTCGTCGAAAGCGGTCGGCGCGAAGGACAGGAGGTCCTCGATCCTGACATCGACGCCTGCCCGCGTGCGGCAATGCCCTTCAGCGCCGCTGACAACTCGCTCCGTCATCGCCGCCAGCGTTTCCGCCACGGGATGGCGAAGGTCGACCGAGAAAACGACAGAGCCGGGAATGACGTTGCGCGAGCCGGGCAGGGCGCGGATTTGGCCGACCGTGGCAACGCCCGGCGCATTGCGACGGCCCACCTCCGCCACGGCTTCGACCATCGCCGCGGCAGCGACCAGCGCGTCATGTCGCCGGTCCATCGGCGTTGTGCCGGCATGGCCGGCGGCGCCCGTCACCGTGACGTCGAGCCAGCGCACGCCCTGCGCATGCGTGACGACGCCGATCTCCAGGCCCTCGTCTTCGAGGATCGGCCCCTGCTCGATATGGAGCTCGAAATAGGCGGCGAGCGCATGGCCGATCGGTGCATCGCCGGCAAAGCCGATGCGGCTGAGTTCATCGCCGAAACGGAGGCCGGCTCCGTCCCTGCCGTCGAGGGCGAAGGCAAGGTCCCGCAGCCCGGCGAACACGGCGGAGCCGATCATCGCCGGGGCGAAGCGCGCGCCTTCCTCGTTCGTCCAGTTGACCAACTCGATCGGGTGCTCGGTTGCCACGCCGGCATCCTGCAGCGTCCGCAGGATCTCCAGCGCCGCCAGGACGCCGAGCACGCCGTCAAATCGGCCGCCCATCGGCTGCGTGTCGAGGTGGCTGCCGACCATCACCGGTGCGGCGCTCGGCATTCGTGCCCGGCTCGCCGCGCGAACATGTTGCCGATTCCGTCGACGCTCATTTCCGCGTCGGCCTCTCGGCACCAGTCGGCGAGGAGGCCGCGTGCATCGCGATCGAGATCGGTGAGCGTCAGCCGGTTGCTGCCGCCGCCGGCGGTTGCGCCGATCTCGGCCATCGCCATCAGGCTCGCCCATAGGCGATCGCCATCGACGCGAAGGTCGGCTTGCGGCGGTCAAGAGACCAGCCCGAGGCCGAGGAACAGAAATGACAACGCCATACCGATGCAGGCCACCGTCGCCAGAACGAGTTGCGGCCGCAGCGACAGCCGAAAGAGGACCACCAATACGGCGATCGGAACGAGGCCGACCAGCATCGACCAGCCAACCGCCGGGGAAGGCACGCCGTCGCGGAGCGATAGGAACGCGAAGGCGGCAAACCAGACGACGACCGGAAGGAAGCCGATACCGCCGGTGACAAAGGACGTGTTGAGGCCGATGACGCCGACAACGAGCAGCAACTGCCCAACGGCCGCGAGGATCATCCCGGCAACCGCAACCCAGGTGATTGCGGCGAACCAGGTCGGCGCGCCGACCAAGTCGTTGAGAGCGATCGCCGGCAGGATCAGAAGCAGCAGCGCGACGGCGATCGCGACGTCGTTGAGCGGCCCGAAATGCCGGCCGCGCCCGAGGAAGAACAGCAGGCCGAAGATCAGCGCCGCCAGAAGTGCCGGGATCGCCAGGAATGCGGACAGTCCGGCGGCGACGTCCATGGCCTCATGCCAGCCGCTTCAGAACCGCGCCCAGCATCTCCGCCAGCTTGCCGATCTCGTCCTCGCTGATGATCAGCGGCGGCGACAGAGCGATGGTGTCGCCGGTGGCGCGGATCAGGAGGCCGTCTTCGTACGCCGCCAGGAAGGTGTCGAAGGCGCGCTTCGCCGGCACGCCGGCAATCGGCTCCAGCTCGATCGCGCCGACAAGGCCGTAATTGCGCACATCGATGACATGCGGCGCATCCCACAGCGAATGGAGCGCCTCCTCCCAGACCGGCGCGAGATCGGCAGCGCGGGTGAGAAGGCCTTCCTCGTCATAGGTGTCGAGCGTGCCGACGGCTGCCGCGGCGGCCATCGGATTGCCGGAATAGGTGTAGCCGTGGAAGAGCTCGGGCACGTGCTCCGGCCCGGTCATGAACGCCTCATAGATGCGGTCCTGCACGACGACGCCGCCCATCGGGATGACGCCATTGGTGAGGCCCTTGGCCATCGTCACGATGTCGGGGACGACGTCGAAGGCATCAACCGCGAACGGCGTGCCGAGGCGGCCGAAACCGGTGATCACCTCGTCGAAGATGAGGAGGATGCCGTATTTGTCGCAAATCTGCCGGAGGCGCTTGAGATAGCCCTTCGGCGGCAGCAGCACGCCGGTCGAGCCGGCGATCGGCTCGACGATCACCGCCGAGATCGTCGACGGGTCGTGCAGCGACGACGAGCCGTTCCAGGTCGTCGGCGAGTTCGGCGCCATGCTCAGGCAGGCCGCGCGTGAAGGCATTTCGCGACAGATCGTGCGTGTGACGGAGATGGTCGGCGCCGCCGATCAGCGGACCGAAGGCCTTGCGGTTCGGCCCAAGGCCGCTCACCGACAGGCCACCATAATTGACGCCGTGATAGCCGCGCTCGCGCCCGATCCAGCGATAGCGCCCGCCCTCGCCATTGGCGCGATGGAAGGCGTTGGCGATCTTCAGCGCCGTCTCCACCGCCTCCGAGCCGGAATTGGTGAAGAACATGCGGTCGAGGCCGGTCGGCAACTGCGCGGTCACGCGCGAGGCGACCTCGAACACCTTCGGGTGGCCGAACATGAAGGCCGGCGAGTAATCGAGTTCGGCGGCCTGTTTCTGGATCGCTTCGACGATGCGCGGCCGGTTGTGGCCGGCATTGCAGCACCACAGGCCCGCCGTGCCGTCCAGCACCTGCCGGCCGTCGTCGGTGCGGTAATACATGCCGTCCGCCCCGACGAAGATGCGCGGGGCCGCCTTGAACTGCCGGTTCGGCGTGAACGGCATCCAATAGGCGTCGAGATTGTTCGTCTTCGGCTGCGATGTCATCATGCCTCCGGTCGGCAGGGCCTTGGCTGGATTGAGGATGACGGCACTTACGGCTTCGGTCGCGGAAGCCCGTCAGCTTTGGTCGACGATGCGGAAGCTAGCCAAGGGCCGGCGCCCGCTCAAGGGCGGGGCCGAAGGTGGGAGGCCTTCGATGTATCGCCATTCGCAGCGTTTCGGCGTCGTACCGAGCGCTCTCATTGTCCTTGTCCTTGCGGTTCTGGCCGTTTTCACGCTGGTTGCGCCGCTGCTCATCGTGGCCTTCATCCCGGTTGCCTGGGTAGCATGGACCTTCTCGCAACTCACTGTGACAGTCGGCACCGACGCCGTGGAATGGGCCTTCCGCGGCGGATTTTGGCGCAAACGGCTGCGCTTCGCCGACATTGTCGAGGCAAAGCCGGTGCGGAACCGCTGGTGGTATGGCTGGGGCGTGCATCTGACGCCCAATGGCTGGCTCTACAATGTCGGCGGGCTCCATGCTGTCGAACTGCGCACGAAGGCTGGCCGGCGGCTCCGCATCGGCAGCGACGAACCGGACTTGCTAGCGGCCGAGATCGACAAGCGGCTCAGGCGGTCCTAGAGGCCGATATCCTTGCGATAGAAGGCGCCCGGCCAATTGATAGCGCCGACGCCGGCATAGGCTCTCGTCCGCGCTATCTCGTCAGTCGCGCCGGTGGCCGTGACGTTGAGCACCCTGCCGCCGGTCGCAATCAGGCGGCCATTGTCCTGCGACGTGCCGGCCTGGAATACCGTCAGGTCCGCCATCTCTTCGGCGGCCTTGAGATTGGTGATCTCGGCGCCCTTGGCATAGGCGCCGGGATAGCCGGGGTTGGCCATCGTCACTGTAACGGCGTGGTCCGCCGACCATTCCGGCGTGACCTCAGCAAGCTTTCCGCCGGCGGTCGCGAGGAGGACTTCGGCGAGGTCTGAGGCGAAGACGAGGCATCAGCACCTGGCATTCCGGATCGCCGAAGCGGACATTGTATTCGATCAGCTTCGGCCCCTCGGCTGTCATCATCAGCCCGGCATAGAGAACGCCGCTGAACGGCGTCCCGCGCGCCTTCATCGCGGCGATGGTCGGGCGGACGATTTCGACCATTGCCCGCTCCGTCAGCTCGTCGGAGAGTGCTGGAGCCGGCGAAACCGCGCCCATGCCGCCAGTGTTCGGCCCCCGATCGCCGTCGAGCGCGCGCTTGTAGTCCTGTGCCGTGCCGAAGGGAATGACGGTACTGCCGTCGGAGAGCGCAAAGAGGGAGGCCTCGGTGCCGATCAGCGCCTCTTCGATCACGACGCCGGCCGTTTGACCGTCGCCGAAGCAATCCTCAAGCGCACCAAGTGCCTCCTCGACCGTGGCCGCGACCGTCACGCCCTTGCCGGCGGCGAGCCCGTCGGCCTTGATCACGATCGGCGCGCCCTCCCAGCGGACATATTCGGCCGCCCGGGGCTGTTCGGTGAAATGGCGGTATCGCGCCGTCGGAATGCCAGCCTCCGCGCAGAGCGCCTTGGTGAACGCCTTCGAGCCCTCGAGCTGCGCCGCTGCGGCGCTCGGGCCGAAAACGGCAAAGCCAGCTTCGCGCAGCGTGTCGGCAAGGCCGTCGACCAGTGGCTGTTCCGGGCCGACGACGACGAGGTCGATGCCGCTCTCCATCGCGAAGGCAAGGATGGCCGCATGGTCCTTGGGATCGAGCGTTCACCAGCTCGGCATGGGCGCCGATGCCGGGATTGCCCGGCGTCGCGAACAGGCGCTTCACCGCGGGCGACTGCGCCAGCTTCCAAGCCAGCGCGTGCTCGCGTCCGCCCGATCCGATGAGAAGCACTTTCATGGCCCGCCAAGCCCTTTCCTGTCGTGCCGCTTAAACAGTCGCGGCGGACCCGCTGTCCAGCGTCAGCGCTTCGACAGCGCGAGCCAGATACCGCCGCCAACAAGAAATAGCCCGCTGAGGCGCGACACCAGTTGCACGCGGCTTCGCGACAGAGCGTTTCCCGCCCGTCCGACGACGATCGCCCAGATCGTGTCGGTCGTCATGCCGACGATCATGAACGTGCCGCCGAGCAGCAGCACTTGCGGCACGGCCGACCTGGCGGGATCGACAAACTGCGGAATGAATGCGCCATAGACGAGGAGCGCCTTGGGGTTGCTCAGGATGACGAGCAGCCCTTGCAGAACGAAACCGCCGCGCGGCGGGCGTGGTGCATCCTCTCTGGATAGCGCCGGCGGCCACAGGATGAGCTTCAGCCCGAGCCACACGAGATAGGCGGCGCCGGCGAGGCGGAGCCAGTCGAACCAGTCGGCGAGGCCGGCAAGGACTCCGGCGAGGCCGACGGCAAGCACGGCGGTGAAGAACAGGGTGCCGATCTCGGTGCCGACGATGTTGAGGAGCCCGGCGCGCGTGCCGTGGCCGAGGCTGTTGGCGATGATCAGCGTTACCGTCGGCCCCGGAACGACGGTAATCGCCAGGCAGGCGGCGAGATAGGCCAGATAGCTGTCGAACGCCATTTCGTTCCCCCCGCGAGGCCGGTTACAAACCGACATGGACTTCCGCTCGCAGCCGAAAGCAAGGCGCAATTGATGGCGGATCGCAAGCCAAATGGCGCCGACGCTCCAGTCGCCGATGCCGTTCGTGGCAATTGGGTCGATGCCCATGCGCCGCCCTGGCTGCGCCCCTTCGCGCGCCTCGCCCGCTGGGACCGGCCGATCGGCTGGTGGCTGCTGCTGTTGCCCTGCTGGTGGTCGGCGACGCTCGCTGCCGAATTCGGCCGGGCGCTCCTTCCCGTCCGTGTGGACGATGGTCCTCTTCCTCATCGGCGCCATCGCAATGCGCGGCGCCGGCTGCACCTATAACGACATCGTCGACCGCGACCTTGATGCCGCCGTCGCCCGGACGCGCAGCCGCCCGATCCCGAGCGGCCAGGTCACGGTTCGGGTGGCGGCGATCTTCCTTCTCCTCCAGGCGCTCGTCGGCCTCGCGGTACTGCTGCAGTTCAACAGCCTGACCATCTGGCTCGGCCTCGGCTCCCTCGGCGTCGTCGCGCTCTATCCGTTCCTGAAGCGCGTCACCAACTGGCCGCAGCTTGGGCTCGGCCTCGCCTTTTCCTGGGGCGCGCTGGTCGGCTGGACGGCGGAGGCTGGCGCTTTCGCTGCCGCGCCGTTCCTCCTCTATGCCGGCGGCATCCTGTGGACGATCGGCTACGACACGATCTACGCAGTCCAGGATATCGAGGATGACGCGTTGGTTGGCGTGCATTCGACGGCGCGCCTGTTCGGCCCGCGCGTCGGCATCGCCGTGGCGTTGTTCTATGCCGCAGCGGTAATCCTGTTGTTTGCAGCTTTCGTCGCGGCGAGCGTCGAATGGCTCGCCTATATCGGCCTTGCGCTCGGCGCGGTTCAGCTTGCCTGGCAGGCGTCCAAGGCAGGCAGCGCCGACAGCCCGACCGCGCTCAGGCTGTTCCGTTCCAACAGGACGTTCGGCTTGATCGTACTGGCAGGTTTGATCGCGGACGCGCTGGTGACCGCCGTTTAACGCGCACTAGTCGCGAGCGATGATCTCATCGCCGACAAAGCGGTCGGTGTCGCGCTGCCAGCCGGTCTTGCGCCGCGCCAGGAAGCGCGGCCGGCGGCCGGCGAAATAGGAGTGCATGCGCCGCGGCTTCGGCGCCTGAATTTCGACGTGACCCAGCGTTTCCACCGGTCGGGTCGTCTTGCCGTCGGGCTCGATCAGAAGCATCGGCAGGCCAAGGCAGCGGCTCCAGGCCTTCCAATCCGCCGCGAGCTCGGCCGGATCGTCGGCAATGAGCAGCGTCAGCGAAAGCGCCGCGTCGGCATGGTTCAGTTCAAGAAGCGCGGTCAGATCGCCATTGCCATTGGCCCCGATCCGGACGGCGATCCCGCGATAAGCGCGGATCGGCAGCGACATGCGGCCGTTCGGCCGCGTCAGCACCGCAAAGTCGTGGTCGATGGTGGCCAAGGTTGCGGCTCCCGGTGGCCTGCCTGCCATTGGCACGGCGAAGCTCACCGGGAGCGCAAATGGGTCCAACCTGCTGGCGCCCGCGACGGCCGCACCGTCGAGGGCTGTTTGACGTCTCAATTGATGCCTCACTGTGGCCGTTGACCGGCCTTTCTTCCCGGAGCGGTTCCCGCTTCTCGGATGGCGCCAATATGCGCGAGGAGGCTTCGCGTTGGCTTAATCGACGCGGTTAAATTTGAGTGATTATCGAGAGGGTTAGCGCCGTGTGACCGGGCAGGGTTCACAGAACCTTTCCCGGGTTCAGAATCCCGTTCGGATCGAGCGCGGCTTTTATACGCCGCATAACATCCATCTCCGCCGCACTGCGCACAGTGGGGAGAAGATCCCGCTTCATCTGGCCGACGCCATGCTCGGCCGCGATCGAGCCGCCATGGCTGGCGACGAGGTCGAAGACGACGCGGTCGATCTCGCCCTGCATGGCACGGAACGGGCCGCCGGAAGCGCCCTCGGGCTGGCTGACATTGAAGTGGATGTTGCCGTCGCCCATGTGGCCGAACGGCACCGGCCGGCAGCCGGGCACCAGCATCGTCACCGCCTCGATCCCTGCCGCGATGAAGGCCGGCATCGCCGACACCGGCACCGAGATGTCGTGCTTGATCGAAACCCCCTCCGGCCGCTGCACGTCGCTGATTGAATAGCGCATGCGCCAGATGCCGGCCGCCTCGTCGACGGACGGGACGACGGCATCGCGGACGACGCCGGCGTCACGCGCCTCGGCGAGAATTGCCTCCATGTCGGCTTTCGCCGCGGCGGCGGACTCGCCGGACGAGATCTCCGCGATGACGTACCAAGGGGACGGCGCCGAGAGGGGATCAAACGCGCCGTCGAGATGGCGGAGGCAGAAGTCGATGCAGATGCGCGGCAGAAGTTCGAAGGAGGTGAGTTCGAAGCCCACGCGCGACTGCGCGAGGTGCAACAGCGCCAGCGCTTCGGCGGGGCTGGTAACGGCAACGAATGCTGCGCATTTCCCCCGCGGCTGCGGGTAGAGCTTCAGCGTCGCCGCCGTGATGATGCCAAGCGTGCCCTCGGCGCCGATGAAGAGGTGCTTGAGGTTGTAGCCGGCGTTGTCCTTGCGGAGGGCGCGGAGGGCGCTCACGACCTCGCCGCCGGCAAGCACCACTTCGACACCGAGCACGAGATCGCGCGTGTTGCCATAGGCGAGCACCGCGACGCCGCCCGCATTGGTCGAGAGATTGCCGCCGATCTGACACCGCTCCATCGAGCCGATGGCAAGCGGGAAGAGCCGGCCGGCATCTGCGGCCGCCTTCCGCGCCCTCGCGAGCGTCACGCCCGCTTCGACCGTCATCGCGTCACCGTCGGCGTCGACGCTGCGGACGCGGTCGAGCCGGTCCATGGCGACGACGATCTCATTGCCGGACCGGTCGGGTATTTGCCCGCCGACGAGGCCGGTATTGCCGCCCTGGGGTACGATTGCCGTGCCGCTGTCATTGGCGAGGCGGAGGATCGCGGAAACCTCCTCGACCGAGCCTGGGCGCAGCAGCGCCGCCGCATTGCCGTGAAAGACCCCGCGCCGTTCGTTCAGGAACGGCTCGGACGGCGCCGGATTGACGACGGCGTTGTCGGTGCCGACGATCGCCACGAATTGGGCGATGAGAGCACTATCGGGGCGGTTGTGTTTTGGCGATGACGGCATTTGCGCCGACCCTAACGAGCGCCGATTTCCGCGTCGAGCCCTAGGCAAAGCCCGTTTTTTTCTTGTCGTGAATGCCCGCTCGGCTTGCTTGATGACCGTTCGCCCCTATGCAATAGAGGCGCCCTCCACAAAGAGGACAGGCGACTATGGCGGAATCTGGCGGCATGATGCGAGGCAAGCGCGGTCTGGTGGTGGGCGTGGCCAACAACCGGTCGCTTGCGTGGGGCATCGTCAAGGCTTGCAGTGACGCTGGCGCCGAGATCGGCCTGACCTATCAGGGCGACGTCATGAAGAAGCGCGTCGAGCCGCTCGCAGCGGAGATCGGCGCCGAGTTGATGGGGCATTGCGACGTCACCGACCCCGCCTCGATCGAGGCCGTCTTTGCCGAAGTCGGCCGCCGCTGGGGCACGCTCGATTTCGTCGTCCATGCCGTCGCCTTCTCTCACAAGAACGAGCTCACCGGCCGCTTCATCGACACCTCGGCGGCCAATTTCGACCGGACGATGAACGTTTCCTGCTATTCGCTGGTCGCGCTCGCCAAACAGGCCGAGCCGCTGATGAGGGATGGCGGCTCGATCCTGACGCTTTCGTTCTACGGCGCCGAGAAATGGATTCCGCACTACAACGTCATGGGCGTCGCCAAGGCGGCACTCGAAGCGAGCGTCCGCTATCTTGCGGCCGATCTCGGCCCATCGCGCATTCGCGTCAACGCCATTTCGGCGGGACCGGTGAAGACGCTCGCCGCCTCGGGTATTGGCGACTTCCGCTACATCCTCAAATGGAACGAGGACAACGCTCCGCTCCGCCGCACCGTCACGCTTGAGGATATCGGCGATGCCGGGCTCTATCTCCTCTCCGACATGTCCCGCGCCGTCACCGGCGAAGTGCATCATGTCGATGCCGGCTACAATATCGTTGGCATGAAGAGCCCCTCGGCCGCCGACCTCGCCGCCAGCCGCGAATAAGTGCCGATCATCCCCGCAGCGGCGCTGGTCTTCATCCGCCACGGTGAGACGGACTGGAACGTCGAGCATCGGCTGCAGGGCCAGAAGGACATTCCGCTCAACGATGTCGGCCGCGAGCAGGCGCGGCGCAACGGCCGCGCCTTGCGGGACATCGCGGGCATCGAGCATTT
Source organism: uncultured Alphaproteobacteria bacterium (assembly GCA_963823045.1). Classification (GTDB taxonomy): domain Bacteria; phylum Pseudomonadota; class Alphaproteobacteria; order Rhizobiales; family Kaistiaceae; genus JADLGL01. Next base: position 166,824 of record CAWGKA010000004.1, read on the forward strand.
CGATTTTGTCTCCAGCCCGCTTGGCCGCGCCGTCGAGACGATGCGTATCCTCCGCGGCGAGCTGGGTCTCGACCCGGACGATTTCCGCATCGATCCCGACCTTGTCGAGATCACATTCGGCGATTGGGAGGGGCACACGCTGGAAGAGCTGTCCGTCACCCAGGCCGACAATGTCAGCCGCCGTCAGGCCGACAAATGGAGCTACATCCCGCCCGGCGGCGAAAGCTACGCCATGCTCACCGATCGCGTCGCCGAGTGGCTGGAGGGCGTTCGCACCGATACCGTTGCCGTGTCTCACGGCGCAGTCGGCAGGGCCGTCCGCGGTCTCCTCTCCGGCGTCCCGGAGGCCGAGGTCCCCTCGCTGCCGCAACCGCAGGACAAGGTGTTCGTTCACCGCGACGGGGACAGCCGCTGGGTCTGACGCCTTCGCGGTTTGACGGCGGTAGGAGCCAAGCCTAGAAGCCCCCAATGTCGCACAACACTTTCGGCCATCTTTTCCGCGTGACCACCTGGGGCGAGAGCCACGGGCCGGCGCTTGGCTGCGTCATCGACGGCTGCCCGCCGAACATCGCCATCAGTGAGCCGGAAATCCAACGCTGGATGGATCGCCGCCGCCCAGGGCAATCGCGTTTCACCACGCAGCGCCGTGAGCCGGACACGGTGCGCATCCTTTCCGGCGTCATGCCGCGCGAGGACGGCGAAGGCTATCTCACGACGGGCACGCCGATCGCGCTGGAAATCCAGAACGTCGATCAGCGCTCGAAGGATTACGACACCATCCGGCACCAGTACCGGCCGGGCCATGCCGACTTCACCTATGCCGCCAAATACGGCATCCGCGATTATCGCGGCAGCGGGCGCGCCTCGGCGCGCGAGACGGCGGCGCGCGTTGCGGCTGGGGCTATTGCCCGCAAGGTCATCCCGCATGTCGTGATCCGCGGCGCGCTGATCCGCATCGGCGAGCACGCCATCAACCGCGACAACTGGAACTGGGCTGCCGTCGACGAGAATCCGTTCTTCTCGCCGGACCCGGAGATCGTGCCGGTCTGGGAGGACTATCTCGACGGCATTCGCAAGGCCGGCTCATCGATCGGCGCCACCATCGAGGTTGTCGCCGAGAATGTGCCGGTTGGTCTCGGCGCGCCGATCTACGGCAAGCTCGACCAGGACATCGCCGGCGCGCTGATGTCGATCAACGCGGTGAAGGGCGTCGAGATCGGCGCCGGTTTCGCCGCCGCCGAACTGACCGGCGAGGCCAATGCCGACGAGATTCGCATCGGCCCGGACGGCAAGCCGATGTTCCTCTCCAACAATGCCGGCGGCATCCTCGGCGGCATTTCCAGCGGCCAGCCGGTCGTTGCCCGTTTTGCCGTCAAGCCGACGTCTTCGATCCACAATCCGCGCCGCTCGATCAACGATGAGGGCGAGGAAATCGACGTTTCCACCAAGGGCCGCCACGATCCGTGCGTCGGCATCCGCGCCGTGCCGATTGGCGAGGCGATGCTTGCCTGCGTCCTTGCCGATCACTATCTCCGCCATCGCGCCCAAATGGGGACAGAGCCGACCACCCTATGACACTTGATACAGAACGCGCCGCCGCCGCCGTCGAAGCCATCGGCCGCGGGGAGATTGTCGTCGTTACCGACGATGACGACCGCGAGAATGAAGGCGATCTCATCCTCGCCGCGAGCCACGCGACGCCGGAGAAGCTCGCCTTCATCATCCGCCACACTTCCGGCATCGTCTGCGCGCCGATCACCAAGGAGACCGCGGACCGCCTGCGCCTGGCGCCGATGGTTGCCGACAATGACGCGCCGCTCGGGACCGCCTTCACTGTCTCGGTCGACGTCCGTCACGGCCTCACCACCGGCATTTCGGCCGAGGAGCGGTGCAACACGGTGCGCGCGCTCGCCAATGGCAACGTCGCCGCCGACGACTTCGTTCGGCCCGGCCATATCTTCCCGCTGATCGCCCGCGAGGGCGGCGTGCTCACCCGTTCCGGCCATACCGAGGCGGCGGTCGATCTCTGCCGCCTCGCCGGCCTTGAGCCGGTCGGCGTCATCTCCGAGCTCGTCAATGACGACGGCACCGTGAAGCGCGGTCCGGCGGTCGAGGAATTCGCCGCCACGCACGGCCTGAAGTCGGTGTCGGTCGCCGAAATCATCGCCTTCCGCCAGCGCCGCGAGCAGCTGGTGACGCGCGTCGCCGAGCGACGGATCACCACCACGGCCGGTGAGGCGAAGGCGATCACCTACGCCACGCCCTGGGATCCGATGCAGCATCTCGCCATCGTCTTTGGCGAGATCGGCGACGGCGATGGCGTGCCCGTGCGCATCCACCGCGAGCACATCATCGACGACGTCTTCGGCACAGGCACGCGGCTCGATCAGATTGTCGGCCAGTTCGCCGAACTTGGCCGCGGCGTCGTCATCTACCTTCGCGAGGGCGCTGTCGGCGTACCGGCAAATGCAGAAGGGCCGCGCGACCGACTGCAGGCCGAACAGGACGAGCATCATCAATCGGCCGAGAAGCGTTCCGAGGAATGGCGCGACATTGGCCTCGGCGCGCAGATCCTGCGCGATCTCGGCGTCCGCTCGATCCGTCTCTTCGCCGCGCGCGAGAGGCGTTATGTCGGCCTGGAAGGCTTTGGCATCGAAATCGAGGCCACCGAACAGCTCGGCGGCTAGCGCCGCTATTGCAGCTGCAGCGTCTGCATCAGGTCGATGACCTGGTTGAAGACATTCGCCAGCATGCCCTGCATGTAATTGCCGAGCGCGGTCGGAGCCCATGGCTGGCCGAACCAGTCATCGGTCTGATTGCAGTTGGCGACGGCATTGTCATGCGCCTGTCCGACGATGGCCGGCAGATAGCCCTGAGCGGTGACGGCGTCGTTGTCGACGAGGGCCGCGACGAAGTTATGGTAGAGCACGTTCTCGGCCTGTCCGGCGGTGTTCACCAGGCACTGGCCGACGAGCTGGGCCTGCTGCGCTTCCGCTTCGGTCAGCTGCGCCATGGCGCTCGCGGGCAAGAGGGTCGCGACAGCGACAATGGCCAGGAACTTCTTCATCTCAACGCAAGGCTCCACTCGGTAGGGCGGCCAAATGGATAGCCCGTCAAAGGGCCGGCTGTCGACTGGCGCAGCGTTCCGTCTCAGCTGCGCACGGCGCCGATCAGCGATTCGTGATTGCCGTCGCCGCCGAGGATCGGCGAGGCGATTGTGCCCATCACATGCCAGCCAGGCTGGTTTCCCAGCCAATCCGCCAGTTCCGCCACCGCCGCAGCGGCGATCGTGCTGCCTCGGACCAGCCCGCCCTTGCCGATATGGGCCGGGCCGACCTCGAATTGCGGCTTGGCCAGCACCACAGCAAACGCTCCAGGCGCGCACAGAGCAAGGGCCGGCGGCAGGGCAAGTTTCTGCGAAATAAAGGAAACGTCGCTCACCAGCGCCTCGATCGGTGTACCGATCCTCGCCGCGGTAACGTCTCGCACATTGAGGCCCTCCAGCGAGGTCACGCGCGGATCGGCGGCGAGGACTGGGGCCATCTGGTCGTGGCCGACGTCGATGGCGACCACATGGCTCGCGCCGCGTTCGAGCAGCACCTGGGTGAAGCCGCCGGTGGAGGCTCCGATATCGACGGCGTGGCGTCCGGTGGGGTCGAAACCGAAATGGTCGAGCGCGGCGACAAGCTTCAAAGCCGAGCGCGCCACATAGCCGGCCGCCGGGTCGGTCACCGCCAGTGCGTCGCCATCACCGACGTTGAGGCTCGGCTTCAGGGCCTTCTCGCCGTTGACGGTGACATGGCCGCGCAGGATGGCATCGCGGGCCCGCGCTCGGCTGGGCACCAGACCCTTCGCCGTCAGCAGATGATCGAGCCGCGTCATCGCACCTCGATGGTCGTTTCGGCCGCGTCGTCCTGTTCGGTCGACGGCTTGTCCGCGTCATGAGGCGGCGCGTCCTCAGCCGTGGCGACGCCTTCGGGGACGGCGACATTCGGATCGTTCGGGTCAAGCGCCTCCGGCGTCAGCACCGTGCCGGCTTGCGAGGTGGCGCCGAGACTGAAGTCCAGTTTGAGATCCGAATCGAGCGCGGCCCGCCGCTGCAACCGATAGAAAATGAAGCCGGACAGCCCGACTTGGGCGAGGGCGGTGAAGACGAAAAGCCCGGCGGCGCCGATCGCGCCCATCAGCGCCGAGGAACAGATCGGGCCGGCCATGGAGCCGAGGCCATTGGCGAAGAGGAGGCCCGCCGATGTCTGCACATATTCCGATCGGTCGGCATAGTCGAAGGTGTGCGCGACGGCGATTGGGTAGCAGGAATGCAGGGTCGCGCCGAGCGGGAAGGCGATGACGAGGATTGCCGTCGTACCGAATGGGAACACCGCCAGCGATATGCCGATCACCGCCGATGCGATGAGGAGCGCGAGCAGGACGACGCGGCGGTCGAGGCGGTCCGACAGGCGTCCGACCGGCCATTGCGCCATGACGCCGCCCATGACGGCGATGCCGACGAATAGCGCGGCCTGGTCGGAACTGAGGCCCTTGCCGATCGCGAAGACGGCGGCAAGCGTCCAGAAGGAGCCGGTGGCGAGGCCAATCATCGTTACGCCGACGACGCCCACCGGCGAGCGGCGGAAGAGCTCGACAGGCCGGAAGCGGACGAGGGCGATCGGTGCGGGCTGCGCCGAGCGCGTCATCACCACTGGGATCGTTGCCAGCGCGATCGCCATGCCGGCGACGAGGAAGAGTTTGAAGTTCAGCGGATCGCCCGAAGCGAGGATGAGCTGGCCAAGGGCGATGGCGACGAAATTCACAGCGATGTAGGTGGAAAAGACGAGGCCGCGGTTCTCGTTGGACGAACGGTCGTTGAGCCAGCTTTCGATCACCATGAACAGGCCGGCAAGGCTGACGCCGGTGGCGACGCGGGCGGCGAACCATGGCCAGAAGGCAATCGCCAGCGGCAGGATCAGCGCTGAAACGACGGCCAGGGCGATGAGCGCGGCGAAGGCTCGGATGTGACCGGCGCGGAGGATCAGATAGGGCGTCAGCAGGCAGCCGACGACGAAGCCCAGATAATAGGCCGAACCGAGGAGGCCGACCTCGACGGAACCGAACGCCTCGGCGGTCGCGCGCAGCGGCACCACGGTAAGCAGCAGGCCATGGCCGGTGAGCAGGAACGCGACACCGATCAGCAACGCTGTGATTGGGCGGAGTACCCCAGCCATTGCCTCGTTCTATGCGTGCGAAGCCGCCCTTGCATCAAGGCCAAGCGTCGCCAGCACCGTCCTGACGATGCCGGGGCCGTCGAGGCCGGCGGCGTGATACATGGCCCCTTGCTGGCCGTGCTCGATGAAGCGATCCGGCAGGGTCAGCGTCCGCACCTTGAGGCCGGCGTCGAGGAAGCCATTGTCTGACAGATAGCGCATCACCACAGCGCCGAAGCCGCCGGCGGCGCCCTCTTCGATCGTCACCAGAACCTGGTGCTCACGCGCCAGCCGGGCGACGAGGTCGGTGTCGAGCGGCCGCAAGAAACGGGCATCGGCGACCGTCGTCGGCAGGCCGAAACTGCCGAGTTCTTCCGCCGCCTTGAGAGATGCATCGAGACGGGCGCCGAAGGAGAGCAACGCAACCTTGGTGCCTTCGGTGAGAATGCGGCCCTTGCCGATCGGCAAAATGACGCCTCGGTCGGGAAGGTCGACGCCGATACCTTCGCCGCGCGGATAGCGGAACGCCGACGGCCGGTCGTCGATTGCGACGGCCGTCGCCACCATGTGCATAAGGTCGGCTTCGTCGCCCGCCGCCATCACCACCATGTCCGGCACCGGCGCCAGCATGGCGATGTCGAAGGCGCCGACATGCGTCGAACCGTCAGCGCCGACAAAACCGGCACGATCGATGGCGAAGCGGACGGGCAGGCGCTGCAGCGCGACGTCATGCACGATCTGGTCATAGGCACGCTGCAGGAAGGTCGAATAGATGGCGCAGAACGGCTTGTAGCCTTCCGTGGCGAGGCCGGCGGCGAAGGTCACCGCGTGCTGCTCGGCGATGCCGACATCGAACATGCGCGCCGGGAAGCGCTCAGCGAAGAGATCGAGCCCGGTACCGGCCGGCATCGCCGCCGTGATGGCGACGATCTTGTCGTCCTTCTCGGCCTCGGCGATCAGGCTGTTGGCGAACACGCCGGTATAGGTCGGCAGATTGCTGGCGGCTGCGGTCGGCTTGCCGGTGATGACGTTGAAGCGGCCGACGCCGTGAAACTTGTCGCTCGCCGCTTCGGCCGGCTCGTAGCCCTTGCCCTTCTTGGTAACGACATGGACGAGGATCGGCCCGTTGCGCATGTCGCGAACGTTCCGCAGCACCGGCAGCAGATGCTCGAATTTGTGGCCGTCGATCGGGCCGACATAGTAGAAGCCGAACTCCTCGAACAGCGTTCCGCCGGTCCAGAAGCCTCGGGCGAATTCCTCGGTCAGGGCGATACGGTCGCGGACGAATTTCGGCATCCAGTCGACCAGCCATTTCGCCGCGCGCCTGACCGAGCGATAGGCCCGGCCCGAGACGAGCCTGGCCAGATAGCCGGACATGGCGCCCACCGGCGGCGCGATCGACATGTCGTTGTCGTTGAGGATGACGATGAGCCGTGAGCCGAGATGGCCGGCATTGTTCATCGCCTCATAGGCCATGCCGGCCGACATCGCGCCATCGCCGATGACGCAGATGACGTTGTTGTCGTCGCCGCCGAGATCGCGGGCCACGGCCATGCCGAGCCCGGCCGAAATCGAGGTCGAGGAATGGCCGGCGCCGAACGGATCATATTCGCTCTCGGCGCGGCGGGTGAATCCGGAAAGGCCTTCTTCCTGGCGCAGCGTGCGGATGCGGCTGCGGCGACCGGTGAGGATCTTGTGCGGATAGGCTTGGTGGCCAACATCCCAAATCAGCCGGTCGCGCGGCGTGTCGAAGACGTAGTGCAACGCTACCGTCAGCTCGACGACGCCGAGGCCGGCGCCGAGATGGCCGCCCGTATAGGAGACGGCATCGATGGTCTCGCGGCGTAGCTCGTCGGCAAGGCGCGGCAGGTCGCTTTCGGCGAGCTTGCGCAGTTGCTCTGGCGTATCGGCGCGATCGAGCAGCGGCGTTACAGGACGATCTGACAAGGGTGCCCCCCACGATGGCCGGGGGTCCGTTCGCTAAGGGTGGAAATCGGCGCAAACAAGACCGGAGCGGGGCGCTTCTCTGACGGCATTGCGGTCATGCTTCCTCGAACGGCTCGGTTCCCGCCGGCTGTCCGTTCCCTCCCAGACGGATCTTCTCAACCCGCATTTCCGCCTCTTTGAGCAGCTTTTCGCAGTGCTGCTTCAGCGCCTCGCCGCGCTCATAGATGGTGATCGAACTCGGCGAGCGGTACGTCGCCGCGCTCGAGCCGATCGACGATCTGCTCAAGCTCCGCCAAAGCGGTTTCGAAAGTCATACCGTCGATGGGAGCGGCTTCGGACAAGGCGTCGTTCCTTCAATGCTGGCAGCGATAATGCGCAGCCGATCCCTATTGCATCAAGGCCGCAACATGGGCAGAGGCGGATTCGGCAAGCGCTTCCAGATCATAGCCGCCCTCCAGCATGCTGACGATACGACCGTTGCAGTGCCTGTCGGCGGCCGCCATCAACTGCTCGGTGGCCCAAGCGAAATCATCCCCGGTCAGCGCCAGCCCGCCGAGCGGGTCACGCCAATGGGCGTCGAACCCCGCCGAGATCAGGATGAGATTGGGGGCAAACCGGTCGATCGCTGGCAGAACCTTGTCGCGAAAAGCGGCCTTGAAGCCGTCGCCTTTCGTTCCCTCCGCTAACGGCACGTTGACTATGTTGCCAACACCGGTTTCCGCCGCCGTGCCAGTATAGGGGTAGAGCGGCATTTGATGCGTCGAGGCATAGAGGACGCTCGCATCGGCCTCGAAGATATCCTGCGTGCCGTTGCCGTGATGGACGTCCCAATCGACGATGGCGACGCGTTCCGCGCCAAGCGACCGCTGGGCGCGACGGGCGGCGATGGCGACGTTGTTGAAGACGCAGAAGCCCATCGCGTGTTCCGGCGTCGCGTGATGTCCGGGCGGGCGGATGATGCAGAAGGCGTTGTTGGCCTCGCCGCCCATCACCGCCTCCACGGCGCGGCAGGCCGCTCCGGCGCCGAAGAGGGCGGCCTCAAGGCTCGACGGACCCATGAAGGTGTCGGGATCGAGCGCCACCATGCCCTGTTCCGGCGCGACCGCGCGGATGGCCGCGACGTAGCGCTCAGAATGGGCCGCGGCGAGATCGTCGTCGGCCGCCGGCGTGATCGCGCCGCGCTTCAGTTCGCCGAACGGCGAATCGGCGAGCCGCCGGCCGATGACTTCGACCCGTTCACGGCGTTCGACATGGCCCGAAGGCACTTCATGCTCGGCGAAGATCGGATGCTCGAAGATGAGCGTGGTCACTCGTTCGTCCTGGATCCGTTGCGGCGGACACGGTCGCGCAGCGCGGAGGAAGCGTGCGGCGAGCGCTGCAGCGCGGCAAAGCTCGACGCTTCCGAGGTGATGCGCGTGACGACGTCGCGCCGGTCGCCGACCATCATCCGCTTGGCCAGGCGCACTGCCTCCGGCGGCAGATCGGCAATGGCGAGCGCGGCCTGTCGCGCCGTTTCCTCAACCAGCTCGGCGGCGACGATGCGGTTGACGAGCCCGACCTCCCGGGCGCGCAGCGCATCCATCGGCTCGCCCATGACCAGCAGCTCGAAGGCGACATGGTGGCCGATCATGCGCGGGCCGAGCAGGGTCGCGGCCGCATCGAGCGGAAGTCCGATGCTGACATTGTCGACGCCGAACTGCGACCATTCGCTGGCGACGACATAATCGCACATGAACAGCATCGTCGTGCCGATGCCGAGGGCAGGGCCGTCGACCGCCGCGATAAGGGGTTTGTCGAGCGTCGCCAGGGTCTTCATGAAACGGATGGCCGCGGGCGTCACCGTGCCGGATTCGACATATTCCTCTAGCTCGGAGATGTCGCTGCCTTCGGTGAAGGCGCCCGGCATGCCGGATATGATGAAGGCACGGACCTTGCCGTCACCCTCGCCAAGCACGAGCGCGTCCGAGACGGCTTCGAACATTTCGCCTGTGATGGCGTTCATATAGTCGGGACGATCAAGGCGGATGGTTTCTACCGCGCCTTCCACCTCGACCTTCACCAGGTCATGCGTTGACATCGATGCTAGGGGCCCCCCTTCTGCCGGGGTGAGAGGTTGGGCGAGATTGGGCCGGCGCGCAAGCTCCGTTGATGATTGAAGGACGCACGCATAAGTAGCGGCGCCGTCGGCCTCGGACGAAGACAGCTTGGCGGAAACATACGACATGGACGCGAGTTCGCGCAGCCGGCATCGCCGCCGCGGTCAGGGCGCTGCAAGCCGGTCGTCTCGTCGGGATGCCGACAGAGACCGTCTATGGCCTTGCCGCCGACGCGACCAATGCCGACGCCGTTGCCGCCATTTTCGCCGCGAAGACGCGTCCTAGCTTCAACCCACTGATAGTCCACACGAAGTCCATCGAAGCCGCCGGGCAGATCGCTGAGCTGGGTGACCTCGGCCGTCGTCTCGCGGCTGCTTTCTGGCCGGGGCCGCTGACGCTTGTTGCGCCTCGGCACGCCGAGGCCGGCATTGCCGATCTCGCCACCGCCGGGCTCGACACGGTCGCGATCCGCGTGCCGGGACATCCCGTCGCAGCGGCGCTGTTGGAGGCCCTGCCGTTCCCGCTGGCTGCGCCAAGCGCCAATCTGTCGGGCCGCGTCAGCGCCACCATGGCAGCCCATGTGGCCGCCGATCTCGGCGACCGCGTCGCCGTTATTCTCGACGCCGGCCCATCGCCGCTAGGCCTGGAATCGACCATCGTTTCGGTCGTTGACGGTGCGGTTTTGCTGCGGCCGGGCGCTGTTCCCAGGGAGGCGATCGAGGCGGTGCTCGGCGCTCCGCTGGGCTTGCCGCAGGCGATGGATCAGCCGGCTGCGCCGGGCATGCTGGCGAGCCACTACGCGCCGTCGGTGCCCATGCGGCTCGATGCAACGGATGTGAGGCCGGGCGAGTCGCTTCTCGCCTTCGGCCCCGAAATGCCATCCGGCGCGGAGAATGCGGCAGCCATCGTCAATCTCAGCGAGCGCGGCGATCTTACGGAGGCGGCGACGCATCTCTTTGCGGCGCTGCGCGTGTTGGATGCGGCCGGGGCGCCTATTGCCGCGGTGACGGTGCCGGAAGAGGGGCTGGGGCTGGCGATCAACGACCGCCTGCGTCGCGCCGCCGCGCCGCGGCCTTAGCCCTCCGCGTCGTTCTCCTCGGCGTCGACATCCTCATGCTCGCGCCAGCGCTGCATCAGCGCCGTGAGCTCGGGGTCGGGCTTCTTTGGCAGCACGATACGAAGCGTCACGAGCAGATCGCCAACCCTGTCGCCTGCGGCGGGAAGGCCCTTGCCCTTCAGGCGGAAACTGCGACCACCATTGGCCCCCGGCGGCACGGTCATCGTCACCTCGCCGTCGAGCGTCGGCACGCGAATCTTGTCGCCGAGGACGGCCTGATCGAGGTGGATCGGCAGATCAAGGCGGAGATTGTCGCCATCGGGTCGGAACAGCGGATGGGCGACGAAGTCGATTGTCACCAGGGCATCGCCGGGCGTTCCGCCGAGGGGCGAGGCCTGTCCCTGACCCTTGAGGCGAACGACCTTCCCCGGCCTTGCGCCGGGCGGAATGGCAAATTCCAGCGTCTTGCCGGTCGGCAAATCGACCCGGGCCTTTTCGCCATGCGCGATCTGTTCGAGCGTGACTGCTGCGGTAGCCGTCACGTCCGAGCCGCCAGGCGCGGACGTGCGTTGACGCGTTTGACCGCCGCCGCGAAGACCGCCGCCGAGAATATCCCCGAGGATGTCGTCCATGGAAAAGGCGCCGCTTGCGCCTGCGCCTGCCCCTGCGCTGCCGGGGCCGCCCGGACCGCCCGTCGACCAGCGGAAACCGCCCGTTCCGGCGCCCGGACGCCGCGCGCCACCCTGGCCGAAGCCTTCGAATCCCTGGAAGCGCGGCTTGCCGTCAGCGCCGATTTCGCCGTTGTCGAATTGCTTGCGCTTGGTCGCGTCGCCTACGATCTCGTAGGCGTCGTTCACTTCGGCGAACTTCTCCTTCGCCTTGGGATCCTTGTTCTGGTCCGGGTGATACTGCTTGGCGAGCTTGCGGAAAGCCTTTTTGACTTCCGTCTCACTCGCGTCGCGACCGACACCAAGGACCTCATAGGGGTCACGCATTGCGGCAGCCTGGGCGCTGTATGTGCATAATCCGTAAGGGGAACTCTGAGTATAATGATATGGGATCGACGCCCTGGCCAGTCCAGGGCCGATGCTTTGGCTTATCACCTCGGCGGCGCGGCTGCACCGGCCGAATTGCGAGGTGGGACCACCGAAGGCGAGGACGATGGACGCGGCTCTTGAAACGGCGACCGATCCGATCGAGGCGTTTGCCGCCTGGTTCCGCGATGCGGAGGAGGCCGAGCCGGCCGATCCCAACGCCATGGCGCTCGCCACCGTCGACGCCGACGGCATGCCCGATGTGCGTATGGTTCTCCTCAAGTCCTTCGCGCATGACGGCTTCGTGTTTTACTCCAATCGCGAGAGCGCCAAGGGCCTGGAACTGGCGGCCAATCCGCGCGCCGCGCTCTGTTTTCATTGGAAAAGCCTCGGCCGCCAGGTCCGCGTCCGCGGCCCGGTGACGGAAGTCTCCGAGGAGGAGGCCGACGAATATTTTCGCAGCCGGCCCAAGGGCAGCCGCATCGGCGCCTGGGCCAGCCAGCAGTCGCGCCCTATCGAGTCGCGCTTCGCCCTGGAGCGGGCCGTGGCCAAATACGCAGCGAAATTCGGCCTGCGCGATGTGCCGCGTCCGGACTATTGGATTGGCTATCGCATCGCTCCCATAGCCGTCGAATTCTGGGAAAACCAGAAATTCCGCCTGCATGACCGCATTCAGTTCACGCGTGGCGAAGATGGCGCTTGGCAGCGGCAAAGGCTCTATCCCTAGGTCTCCGCGTCTTCCGCCGGCGACTTTTCATCGGCGGCCTCGGTCTTGTCGCCGGCGACCTGCGCTGTCTCGTCGGTCAGCGCCCGGCTCTCGCGCTTCGGCGGCGTCAGCGGCGCAGGCTGCGGACCTTGCTGGAACATGAGGTTGTCGCCGGCGTTGATGTGCCCCTCGAGCAGTTGTGCCTGCAGCCGGGCGAGGTCGCGCTGGCGCACGGCAATCGCCGTTTCGGCCGCCTCTTCCTTGCTGAAGCCAAGGCCGATCAGGGCCGCCTCGCCGAGCGTCATCGCCGACATCACCGTCTCGCGAATCTCGAAATCGATGCCCTTGCGCAGCAGTTGCAGCGAGTGGCCGCGGTCATATGAGCGCACATAGAGCTTGGCGAAGCCGAAGGACTCCTTGACGACATCGACGATCGCGCTGGCGGCCTTCTTGTCGTCTATGCACACGCAAATGATCTCGGCCTTCTCCGCCCCGGCCGCGATCAGCACGTCGCGGCGCGTCCCGTCGCCATAGTAAATCTTGAAGCCGAAGCTCTGTGCGCTGCGGATCATGTCGGGGTCGGAATCGATGATCGTCACGTCGATCGACCGCGCCAAGAGGAACTGCGAGGCGATCTGGCCGAAGCGGCCGAAGCCGATCATGAGGGCCGTGCCGCTGAGCCCATCGGCAACGGTGACGCCGTCCAACGACGGCGGCTCGACGGGGACAAGCTTCTTGAGCAGCAGCACCGCCGCCGGCGTCAGCACCATCGAGATGATGACCGCCGCCGTCAGGATGGCCGATGTCTCCGCGTCGATGACGCTGGCGTCGGCCGCCGCAGAATAGAGCACGAAGGCGAACTCGCCGCCCTGCGCCAGCATCAGCGCCATGCGCACCGAGTCGCGATGGTCGGAGCGGAACACGCGGGCGGCGATATAGATGCCGGCCGCCTTCAGCGTCATGAAGCCGATGACGATGGCGACGATGAGAGCCCAATGCTCGACCACCAGCGTCAGATCGATCGACATGCCGACAGCCATGAAGAAGAGCCCGAGCAAGAGGCCGCGGAACGGCTCAATGTCGGCCTCGAGCTGATGGCGGAAATTCGATTCCGACAGCGCCACGCCGGCAAGGAACGCACCGAGGCCCATAGACAGCCCGCCGGCCTGCATCGCATAGGCGGCGCCAAGCACGGCAAGCAGGGCCGCGGCCGTCATGATCTCGCGCGCCCGCGCCGAGGCGAACAGGCGGAACAGCGGGTTGAGGAGATAGCGCGCGGCGAAGATGACCGCCGCGACCGCCGCCACGGCCGTCAGGATCTGCACCCAGGCCGGCACGCTGCTTTCCTCGCCCCCGGGGCTGAGGAAGGCCACCGCGGCGAGCAGCGGCACGATCATCATGTCCTGCATCAGCAGCATGGCGAAGGTCTTGCGGCCATAGGGCTCGTTGGTGTCGCCGCGCTCTTCGAGGATCTGCATGACGAAGGCCGTCGAAGAGAGCGCCATGCCCATCGCCGCCACGACCGCCACTTTGACGTCGACGCCGAAGGCGATGCCGACGGCGGCGATGATGGCGCTGCAAAGAAGCACCTGCGTGAGGCCGAGGCCGAAGATGTCCCTCCTGAGCCCCCACAGCCGAGAGGGCTGCAATTCGAGACCGATGACGAAGAGCAGCATCACGACGCCGAGTTCGGCGACGGAGAGCACGGCATTGGCGTCCTTGAAGACGCCAATCACCGACGGGCCGATGATGAGGCCGGCGAAGAGATAGCCGAGCACGGCGCCGAGCCCGAGCCGCTTGAAGATCGGCACGGCAATGACGGCGGCCCCGAGAAGGGCCACGAGCTGAGTGAGATTCACCCCGTGCGCTGCGGCTTCAGCGACGTTTGCCGATAGCTCTGCTTCCATGCCTCACTGCCTGCTGTGCAAATCACTTTTGCACAAGCATAGCGGGGGCCAAGTCGCGGGGTAAGCGGCAAGGAAGCAACGCTGCCGCCCTTTTCAGGTGATGGTGCGGAGTGCCTAGGCCTGCGTGCCGCCGATGACGAGCTGGTCGATGCGCAGCGTCGGCTGTCCGACGCCGACCGGCACCAATTGCCCATTCTTGCCGCACATGCCGATGCCCGGGTCGAGCGACATGTCGTTGCCGATCATCGACACGCGCTTCAGGTCGGTGGGGCCGTTGCCGATCAGCATGGCGCCGCGGATAGCGTTGCCGATCTTGCCGTCCTTGATGCGATAGGCCTCGGTGCACTGGAAAACATATTTGCCGGACGTGATGTCGACCTGGCCGCCACCGAAGGAGACGGCGTAGATGCCGTCCTTGACCGAGGCGAGGATCTCGCCGGGCTCCTTGTCGCCGCCCAGCATGTAGGTGTTGGTCATGCGCGGCATCGGTAGATGCGCGTAGGACTGGCGGCGGCCGTTGCCGGTGGGCTCTGCCCCCATCAGGCGGGCGTTGAGGCGGTCCTGCATGTAACCGACAAGGACGCCGTTCTCGATCAGCGTCGTCGCCCGGCTGGGCGTTCCCTCGTCGTCCACGGTGAGCGAGCCGCGGCGAAGGTCGATCGTGCCGTCATCCATGACCGTGACACCGTCGGCGGCGACCTTCTCGCCCATCAGGCCGGAGAAGGCGCTCTGTTTCTTGCGGTTGAAATCGCCTTCGAGGCCGTGGCCGATCGCTTCGTGCAGGAGAATGCCCGGCCAGCCGGGCCCGAGGACGACGTCGAACGTGCCGGCAGGCGCCGGTTCGGCGCCAAGGTTCACCAGCGCCTGGCGGAGCGCCTCGTCGACCGAATGCTGCCAGCGGTCCTCGGCGATGAAGGCGCCGAAGCCCTGGCGGCCGCCGGTGCCGTAGCTGCCCGATTCCTGCCGGTCGCCATCACCGACGACGACCTGGACGTTGAGGCGGACGAGCGGGCGAATGTCGCGCACCAGCGTGCCGTCGGCGCGAAGGATTTCCACCGTCTGCCATGAGCCGGCGAGCGAGGCCGTGACCTGCCGGACGCGCGGATCCTTGGCGCGGGCATAGGCGTCCATCGTCTCCAGGAGCTTCACCTTGTCGCCGAAGCTCGGCGAGCCGAGCGGGTTCTCGTCGCCATAGAGCGATTGGTTCGTCCGCGGCGGCGGATCGGCATAGCGGCCGCTGTGGCCATGCTTGACCGCGGCGACGGCCTCGCCGGCGCGCTTGATCGCGGCCTCGGAGATCTCGCCGGAATGGGCGTAGCCGGCCGCTTCGCCGGCAATGGCGCGAAGACCGAAGCCTTGGCTCTCGTCGTAGCTCGCCGTCTTCAGACGGCCATTGTCGAAAGCAAGGCCCTCGGTCTGGACATATTCGAGATAGAGTTCGCCGTCATCGGCGCCGGAAAGCGCGTCGGCGACGGCCTTGCGGGCGGTTTCCGGATCGAGACCCGCGCGATCGAGCAGGCTGTAGCTGTTGTCGGTCATCCTGCTTCCGGTCCTTTCATTCGGCGCCGGGACGAGGCGCATTCGTCAGGGATGATATGTCGACTGGCGGCCCCGATGCCAAGGCCACGGTCGTAATCGCGGCGGCGACTATTGGGGCAGCGCGTCGAGGCCGGCGCTGAAGCCGGCGAGCGAAACCGGGAAGCCGACGCCCTGAGATTCGTCGAAATAATAGACAAAGAGCGCCTGACTACCGCCGCGGAGCGCGGCAATGCGTGTTTCGTCCAGGTCGATCGAAGCAAGGCAGCCTTCGAGCGAGCAGCGGATGAAATCGAAGGTGACGAGGTCGCCATCGTCAATCTTGAGGCCGAGGCCTTTGATCAGAATCACCTCAAGCGGCACCAGCACGGAAAGGAGCGTCTGCCCGCCGCCGTCATTTGGCCGGAACGCATAGGCCGCGAGCCAGGCACCCGGGCGGTCGGCATCCTCCACGCGCTGCACCAGGGCGCATTGTTCCCCGCCCGCCGGCACCGCGTCGCAAGTCATTTGCCAGTCGCCGTAGGTCTGATCGTCCTGCGCCTGGGCGCCTCGGGGGGCGGCAAGCCCAGCGAGCGCCAGCACCAAGATGGCGGTCCGAAGCCGGACCGCGCCGGCGGCCATGGATTTAAGCGGCATTGCCCTAGGCATCGGCCCCCCAAGTCCTTGCGGCTAGGGCAGGGCGTCGAATCCCTCGCCCAATCCCACCAGAGACACCGGGATTCCTATCCCTTCCTCGGGCGTCGTGAAAATTGAAAATGTCGCCGTTGTGCCATTCCGCAGCTTCGCCAGGATCTCCGGCTCGAGCAGAATCTCCGCCACGCAGCCCTCGGCTACGCAACGGACGAACGGAATCTTGTCGATATACTCGTCATCGATGGTGAGCCCGAGCCCGAAAGGCGCGGGGAGAAGAACGCCCAGCGGCGCCACAATGCGCATCAATTGGGCGGTGTGGTCGGCGGTCTTCAGGACGATGACGACGAGGCCGACATTGTCGCGATCCTCCGCCAGCACCGACTGCGTCAGCGCGCATTGCCGCGTTTCCGCGCCCGGCGGCGTGTCGCACTCCATGCGCCAGTCGCCATAGGTCGCCGCGACGTTGTCCTGGGCATGGCCCGGGGCGGCTGCGAGAATCAATGCGGCGGCGGCGGTGAATGCGGAGAGCGCGGTGCGCCAGCGCGCCAGACGCGGGCGCGGGGTGCTGTGGGCCATTTTGATAAGCTTCCTGTGGATGCGGATGCCGCTGAAACCCAGCCTAATCACGACGTTTCCTTGGCATTTGTGACGTCATCAAGACCGTTGATGCAAAAATGCCGCATCGTGCCCGTTTCTGAGGCATTGCGGGACGGTTAGCGTTTGTGGTTTCTGTTCGCTGTAGCAACGAGCGACCGGGCGAGTCATTGTCACCGCCTATACGGTCGGTCCCGGGTACGCAATGGGCGCAAACAAGCCCTTGACCCGGCATCGATCGAGGGCGATCGACCACGGGGCGGTCGTAGGACGGATGAGTCTGTCCATGGAGGGATGGGGCACGTGACTAAGTATTTCAATCGCTTCGGCCGTTTTGGCGTGGCTTTGGCCGTTATGTTGGCAGCCGCATTGGCTCCCACCCTGGCGGCCGCGCAGGCGCAGGAATGGCAGGTCTACTTCGATGAGCCGGCCTCGCCGGTCATGGAGCACATCGTCAGCTTCAACGACGCCCTGATGATCATCATCACGATCATCGCGCTGTTCGTGCTTGGCCTTCTTTCCTGGGTCATCATTCGCTACCGCTCCAAGGTCAATCCGGTACCGTCCAAGACCACCCACAACACTGTGGTCGAGGTCTTGTGGACGATCGTCCCGGTGCTGATCCTCGTCGGCATCGCCATCCCGTCCTTCGGGCTGCTGTTCGATCAGTACGATCCGTCGCGCGTCGTCGACAATTATGATCCGGACCAGGTGATCAACGTCAAAGTCACCGGCCAGACTTGGTTCTGGCAGTACGACTATCCGGACGAAGGCATCCGCAACATTGTTTCGACCCCGGTTCGCGACGAAAACAACAACTTCGCCGGCGAGCCGCGACTGCTCGAGACGACGATGCCCTTCGTCGTTCCGGTCGATACCGTCGTCCGCCTTCAGGTTACGTCGCCCAGCAATGGCGTCATCCACTCCTTCGCCCTGCCGGCGATGGGCGTGAAGCTTGACGCCGTGCCGGGCCGCCTCGCCAAATCCTGGTTCCTCGCGGAACGCGAAGGCACGTTCTACGGGCAGTGCTCCGAGCTTTGCGGCCAGTATCACTACGCCATGCCGATCGAGCTGCGTGTCGTCACGCGCGATCAGTATGACCAGTGGGTTGCCGCGATGGCTTCGGGCGACCAGGCAGGCGCCAAGGCGATGGTGGATCAGTGGGAAGCGGAGCGACTGGCCAACGTCGCGCTGGCAAACTGATCTTTTGAGATAGCAATCGGTCGATCAGACGCGACCAACGGGTTAGGGAGCAGGACATCATGTACGGCACAGCAGCCGCTGACCACGACCACGCAGACCACCATCCGACTGGATGGCGGCGTTGGCTGTATTCGACCAACCACAAAGACATCGGCACGATGTACCTCGTGTTCGCCATTATCGGCGGCATCGTCGGCGGCATCCTGTCGATGGGCATGCGGCTTGAGCTGCAGCAGCCGGGCCTTCAGATCTTTGGCAACGAAGAGACCTACAACGTCTTCGTGACGGCCCACGGTCTGATCATGGTGTTCTTCATGGTCATGCCGGCCATGATCGGCGGCTTCGGCAACTGGATCGTGCCGCTGATGATCGGCGCGCCGGACATGGCCTTCCCGCGCCTCAACAACATCTCCTTCTGGCTGCTCCCGCCGGCTCTTATCCTGCTCACCACGTCGCTCTTCGTGCCGGGCGCCGGCGGCATCAACGGTGCCGGAACGGGCTGGACGGTCTATCCACCGCTCTCGACATCAGGGCATCCAGGGCCCGCGGTCGACTTTGCCATCCTGTCGCTGCACTTGGCTGGTGCGTCGTCGATCTTGTCGGCCATCAACTTCATCACCACGATATTCAACATGCGCGCGCCGGGCATGACCCTGCACAAGATGCCGCTGTTCTCGTGGTCGATCCTGATCACCGCCTTCCTGCTGGTCCTGTCGCTGCCGGTTCTGGCTGGCGCCATCACCATGCTGCTGACCGACCGTCACTTCGGCACGGCGTTCTTCAACGCCGCGGAGGGTGGCGACCCGGTCCTTTACCAGCACCTGTTCTGGTTCTTCGGGCATCCTGAGGTGTACATCCTCATTCTTCCTGGCTTCGGCATGATCAGCCACATCGTGTCGACCTTCTCGAAGAAACCGGTATTCGGTTACCTCGGCATGGCCTACGCCATGGTCGCGATCGGCTTCATCGGCTTCATCGTGTGGGCGCACCACATGTTCACCGCCGGTATTTCGGTCGAAACGCAGGCCTATTTCGTCGCCGCCACGATGGTCATCGCGGTTCCGACCGGTGTGAAGATCTTCTCGTGGATCGCCACCATGTGGGGCGGTTCGCTCGATCTGAAGACGCCGATGCTGTGGGCGATCGGCTTCATCTTCCTGTTCACCATCGGTGGCGTCACCGGTGTGCAGCTTGCCAATGCCGGCTTCGACCGTGCGGTGCATGACACCTATTACGTCGTCGCGCACTTCCACTATGTGCTGTCGCTCGGCGCCGTCTTCGCCATCTTCGCTGGCTGGTACTACTGGTACCCGAAGATGACCGGCTACACCTACAACGAGACCCTCGGAAAGCTGCACTTCTGGTTGATGTTCATCGGTGCGAACCTCACCTTCTTCCCGCAGCACTTCCTCGGCCTCGCCGGTATGCCGCGCCGCTATGTCGACTATCCGGACGCCTATGCGGGCTGGAACATGGTCTCCTCGGTCGGTTCCTACATCGCCTTCGCCGGTGTCCTCGTCTTCCTGTGGTGCGTGTTCCAAGGCTTTGCCCGCAAGCGTCCTGCCGGTGCCAATCCCTGGGGCGAGGGCGCGACCACGCTGGAATGGAAGGTGTCTTCGCCGCCGCCGTTCCACACCTGGGAGACGCTGCCGCGGATTAAGTGAGCTTGACTGGCGGCCACCAGGCCGCCAGTCCGCCACGTCCGTCGCAACGAAACGCCGATGGCTTACGTCAAGGACTTTGACCCAACGACCGACAAAGAGGCGTTGGATATTTCCAACGCGGATGTCAGCGACTACCTCGCGCTCCTCAAGCCGAGCGTCATGTCGCTGGTGGTCTTCACCGCCATCGTTGGGCTGCTCCTTGCGCCCGGCGGCGTAAACCCTGTCGTTGCCGTCGTCTCGCTGATCGCCATCACCATCGGTGCTGGCGCTTCGGGCGCCCTCAATATGTGGTACGACGCCGATATCGATGCGCGCATGACGCGCACGCGCACCCGGCCGGTGCCTTCAGGCCGTGTCAGGCCGCGCGAGGCGCTCGCCTTCGGCATCGTCCTGTCCGTCGGGTCGGTGTCGATCCTGGGCCTCGCCTCCAACTTCCTGGCGGCAGGGCTCCTCGCCTTCACCATCTTCTTCTACGCCGTCATCTACACGATGTTCCTGAAGCGCTCGACGCCGCAGAACATCGTCATTGGTGGCGCTGCCGGCGCCCTGCCGCCGGTGATCGGATGGGCCGTGGTGACCAACTCGGTCGGCATCGAAAGCCTCGTTCTTTTCCTCATTATCTTCCTTTGGACGCCACCGCATTTCTGGGCGCTCGGACTGCTCAAGGCCGAGGATTACCGCAACGCCAATATACCGATGCTGCCTGTCACGGCGGGCCCGGTCGCGACGGCGCGGCAGATCATGCTCTATTCGGTGCTGCTGGCGCCGGTCGGCGTTGCCCCGGCCTTCATTGGCCTCGCCTCGCCATCCTACGGCATCGTCGCCGCCGGTCTCGGCGCGATGATGATCTGGCGGGCCGTGCCGATCCTGCGCAGCGGCGGGAGTGACCCGTCCGCCAGCCGGCGCATGTTCGGCTACTCGCTCTTCTACCTTTTCGTCTTGTTTGCCGCGCTCCTTGTCGACCGCGGATTGGATCAGCTGGGATGGTTTGGCTGAGCGTGACTGACGACAAAGACAGCAACGAGACAGTGGAGCTGACGCCGGAGCAGTTGCGCCGGCGGCGCAATCGCTCGATCGCCATCGGCCTGGCGCTCGGCGCGCTCATCATCATCATGATCGCGATCACGCTGGTCCGCGGGCCCGAGGTGGCGTTCATCTGATGACCGACCTCTCGGTACAGCCAGCGATGCGGCCGCCGGTAAACAGGCGGCGCAAGGGATTCACGGCCCTCATCGTCGGCGGCGTCGTGCTCGGCATGGTCGGCATGTCCTTCGCCGCCGTTCCGCTCTACCGCATCTTCTGCCAGGTCACCGGCTATGGCGGGACGACGCAGTCGGCGGATGACGTCACGGACGTCGTGCTGGCGCGCGAGGTCTATGTTCAGTTCGATTCCAACATCGCTCCCGGGCTTGGTTGGGACTTTCGTCCCGAGCAGCGGCGCGTGAAGGTTCACATCGGCCAGGCGACGGAAATCGCCTACATCGCCACCAACACGACCGATCACCCGGTCACTGGCCAGGCGATCTTTAACGTCACGCCGGAGACGGTTGGCGCCTACTTCGTCAAGGTCGAGTGTTTCTGCTTTACGCAGCAGACGCTTCAGCCGGGCGAAACGGTCCGCATGCCGGTCCTTTTCTACGTCGATCCCAAGCTGGCGGATCGGGAAGATTTGGACTACGTGGACACGATCACTTTGTCCTATACCTTTAATTTGGTAGCTGGGGCACAAGCAGAACCGGCAACCGCCGGAGGAGACGGGTAATCAAGGGGCCCGCCGGACGCGGGGGAGCCGAAACGCCGACAATGGCGATCGGTTATGGAGTGGAGAGACGAATGGCTGAGGCGCACACCAAACAACACGACTATCACATCCTCAATCCCAGCCCATGGCCGGCGACGGGCGCTATCTCGGCGCTGATCCTGGCGGTTGGCTTCATCATCTTTTTGAACGGCGAGCGGAACCTCCTGTACCTCGTGCCGGGCCTCGCGGGTGTCCTGTACACGATGTATGTCTGGTGGCGGGATGTCGTCCGCGAGGCGCAACAGGGCTTCCATACGCCTGTTGTCCAGCTGCACATGCGCTATGGCATGATCCTGTTCATCGCCTCCGAGGTGATGTTCTTCGTGGCCTGGTTCTGGGCCTTCTTCGACGCCAGCCTCAACGCCAACGCTGTCTATCCGGGCCATATCACCGGGGCCGATATCGGCCAGATCGCGCGCGTCGCCTTCACTGGCGGCGTCTGGCCGCCAGACGGCACGTCCGGCCTCACCGAGGTGTTCGATCCGTTCCACCTGCCGCTGCTCAACACGCTGATCCTGCTCACCTCGGGCACGACCGTGACCTGGGCGCATCACTCGCTGCTGCACAATGACCGCAAGGGCCTGATGTGGGGCCTGACGCTGACCATCTTGCTCGGCGCGACGTTCACCTGCGTGCAGGTCTACGAGTACTCCCACGCGGCGTTCTCGTTCGGCGGCGGCATCTACGGCTCGACCTTCTTCATGGCGACGGGCTTCCACGGCTTCCACGTCCTCGTCGGCACGATCTTCCTGATCGTCTGCTGGTTCCGGGCGCGCCGCGGTGACTTCACGCCACAGCAGCATTTCGGCTTCGAAGCCGCTGCCTGGTACTGGCACTTCGTCGACGTGGTTTGGCTGTTCCTGTTTACCTTTGTCTACGTTTGGAGCGGCTGGAGCGCGACTTACGTCTAGCCTACGGAAAGGCGCGGCCGTGGATTTCCGCGGCCGCGCATTACTTCATGAGTGACAGCAAAATGGCCGCGACTGAAAGCGACAGGCCGGTCGCGAATGCCATCCGCGGGCGCTGCCCGCGTTGCGGTCAGGGCAAGCTTTTCAAAGGCTTTCTGACCCCCGTCGAATCCTGCGACCACTGCGGCCTCGATCTCGAATTCGCCAATTCAGGCGACGGCCCCGCCGTCTTCATCATCCTCATCGTCGGCTTCATCGTCGTCGGGCTCGCGCTCGTCGCCGAGGTGGTTTGGCACTGGCCCTATTGGCTGCACGCTGTCGTTTGGGTTCCGCTGATCCTCGGCTTGTCATTCGGCCTGTTGCGGCCGCTGAAGGGCTGGTTCATCGGCATGCAATACCGTCACAAGGCAGCCGAAGGCCGATTGGCCGGGGACTGATCCATTGGCCAAAGCGGCGCGCGGAGAACGTCGCGGTCTTCTGACCGTCCTGGCGATCCTCGGTTTCATCATCCTGTGTGCCCTTGGCACCTGGCAGGTGCAGCGCCTTGGCTGGAAGACCGACCTCATCGACACCGTGAACGCGCGGATCCATCTGCCGCCCGAGCCGGCTCCAGGGCCAAGCGAATGGCCGACCCTCGATCTGGCGGACGCCGACTACTTGCCCGTTTCCGTCACCGGCACCTTCGACAACGACCACGAAATCGACGTCTACGAGGCTCTCACCGAGCCGGCCGGACCGCTCGGCGGCCAGGGCTATTTCATCCTGACGCCCTTGGAGACCGCTGACGGTTGGTTCGTCATCGTCAATCGCGGCTTCGTGCCGGAGGCGAACAAGGATCCGGCGACGCGGCTGGCCGGCCAGATGGCAGGCCCGACCGAGGTGACTGGCCTTTTGCGCCGGGCGCAGGGGCGCAATTGGTTCACGCCCGCCGATGATATCGAAGGCAATATGTGGTTCACGCGCGACCCCGAGGCGATCGGCGAAGCGCTGGGCATCCCGGCCGATCGTCTGGCGCCCTACTACATCGATGCCTTCTACGATCCGGACCTGCCGGGCGGCATGCCGCAGGGCGGCGAAACGGCCGTGTCCTTTCCGAACAACCACCTGCAATACATCATCACCTGGTACGGCCTCGCGGCGGTGCTGGCTGTGATGTATGTGCTGAGGATGCGCCGACCGCGAAAGAAGGACGGCGAAGCGGGCTAGGCCGAGCCCGAATCCGACGACAACATGCCCGGATCGATGCCGATCTCGGCCATCGCCTCCTCGTATTTGTCCTCAAGGTCGGGACCGAACACGATGTCCGACCGCGCCGGGCAGCTCAGCCAGCCATTGGCGCGCAACTCTTCTTCGAGCTGCCCCGGACCCCAGCCCGCATAGCCGAGCGCCAGCAGGGCCTTCTTCGGTCCCTGACCGGAGGCAATCGCCCGTAATATGTCGAGCGTCGCCGTGAGGCAGACATTGTGATCGATGACCAGCGTCGATTTGTCGATCATGTAGTCGGCGCTGTGGAGCACGAAGCCGCGGCCGGTCTCCACCGGGCCGCCGCGATGGACGGTGACTTCGCTGGCGGTAGGGGGCACCTCGATATCGCCTTCGGGCAGAAGGTGCAGGCGCGACAGCACCTCCGGGAAGGTCAGCCTCGGAGCGGCCTGATTGATGCGGATGCCCATCGCCCCTTCGGGAGAATGAGCGCACAAATAGATGACTGCCCGCTCGAACCGCGGATCGCCCATTCCCGGCATGGCGATCAGGAGGTGGCCCTCAAGGTAACCATCGCCGATGTTCGTCCATCGCTCCATAGACGGAATGCTAACACGGGGTCGCCAAAAGGGAACGACCGCCTCACGAGAAAATAAGTCATCCGGGCGGAACAGCGTTCTACCACTAGGGCCCATGAAGCCGTTCTTCTTGAAGTTCAAATTGGCGCTCACGGCCGCCGCGTTGCTGTTGGCCGCCGAACCGGCCTCGGCGGCCGTCGGCGAATGGGTCACGTCCGGCGCGCTGCAATTGCGCCTCGTCGCCTCCGCCGGCGAAAACGGCGGGCCGCCGGCAGCGGCACTGGAGATGCGCCTCGATACCGGCTGGAAGACCTATTGGCGCACGCCGGGCGCAGGCGGCCTGCCGACGCAGTTCGATTTCACCGCGTCCCGCAACATCACCGACGTGAAGGTCAGCTATCCGACGCCGCGCCGCTACAGCGACGGCTACGGTGCCACCAACATCTATGAAGGTCGCGTCGTCTTCCCGATAACGATGACGGCGGAGGTGCCGAACGCGCCGATCACTGTGCATGCGCGCCTCGATCTCGGCGTCTGCGAGACGATCTGCATCCCGCTCGACATCGCGCTCTCATTGACGATGGCGCCCGGCGACGTCGACGCGGACGCGCTGGCAATCATTGCCGACGGTCTGGCCATGCTGCCGACAGCGCCGATCCCCGGCGTTTTTGAGGTGACGAACGCGACACGGGTCGGCAGCGACGCCGACAGGGCCCATTTTCAGGCTGAAGTGATCGTGCCGGAGGCCTTCGGAGCCGTCTTGTTCGTCGAGGGGCCGGACGGCTGGTATCCGACGCCGCCCGAGGTGATCGGCCGCGACGGCAACAGGCTGACTTTTGCGTTCGACCTGGAGCGGGTCAACACGGAGCAACCGCTGGCCGACACGCCGCTGACCTTCACGCTGGCGTCGGAGCGCGGAGCGATCGAGCAGATGCTGGTGGTGCCCTAGCTATTTGAAGGGCGCCATGCCCTCATTGGCGAGCTCGTCGGCACGCTCATTGCCTTCAGAACCTGCGTGGCCGCGCACCCAATGCCAGGTGACCTCGTGCCGCTCGCGTGCCGCATCGAGCCGCTGCCAAAGGTCGACATTCTTGACTGGCTTGCGGTCGGCCGTGCGCCAATCATTGACCTTCCATTTGGCAAGCCACTGCGTGATGCCACCGCGGACATATTGCGAGTCCGTGTAAAGGTCGACGAAGGACGGCCGCTTCAGCGCCTCGAGCGCTTCGGCCGCGGCCGTCAGTTCCATGCGGTTGTTGGTGGTGTCGGCCTCACCGCCCTTGAGCTCCTTCTCGTGGCCGTTCCAGCGCAGGAGAACGCCCCAGCCGCCTGGGCCGGGATTGCCCGAGCAGGCGCCGTCGGTCCAGATCGAGATGCGGTCGCTCATACGCCCAGACCGTAGGCGACGGCGGTTTCGGCGCGGCGGTGGAAGCGGAGCTTCGCCAGATATTCGAGCGGATCCTTCGGCGTCACCAGCGCGCCCTCCGGCACCGACAGCCAGTCATTGAGCCGGGTAAGGAGAAAGCGCAGCGCAGCGCCGCGGCAAAGGATCGGCAGCGTGTCGACCTCCTTGGCGTCCAAGGGGCGCACCTGACGATAGCCGTCGAGCAGCGCCTTGGCCTTGGTGACGTTGAGCGAATTGTCGATCTCGAAGCACCAGGCGTTGATGCAGATGGCAATGTCGTAGGCGAGCATGTCGTTGCAGGCGAAATAGAAGTCGATCAGCCCGGACAACTCCTCGCCAAGGAAGAAGACATTGTCCGGGAAGAGATCGGCGTGGATCACCCCGGTCGGCAGTCCAACGGGCCAATGGTCGCGCAGGAATTCGACCTCGCTTGCTATCTCGTCGCCAAGGCCCGGCGCGACGCGGTCCGCCTCCGGGACAAGGGCGTCGGCGAGCGTGATCCAGCCGGTCAGCGACAACGCGTTGTCGCGGTGTATGGTGAAGTCGGACGCGGCCAGATGAAGACGCGCCATGGCGCGCCCGACGGCGCCGCAATGTTCGCGGCGCGGCCTGCGCACCCAGATGCCTTGCAGGAATGTGATGATCGCGGCCGGCTTGCCGGCGAGGGTGCCGAGCGTTTCGCCGTTCCTGTTGGCGACGGCTGTGGGGCAGCGCTCGCCCTTGGCTGCGAGATGGTTCATCAGGCCGAGGAAGAAGGGGAGATCCTTCGGATCGACGCGCTTCTCGTAGAGTGTGAGGATGTAGGGACCGTTTTCGGTCACGAGGAGGAAGTTGGAATTCTCCACGCCCTCTGCGATGCCCTTGAAGGACAGCACCGTGCCGATGTCGTAGCTGGCGACAAACTCGGCCAGCTGCTCGCCGCTGATTTCGGTGTAGACCGCCACTGCTAGCCCGGCACGGTTGGGAGGGTTGCTAAGACGCGCACCCTTTAGACGGTGCGCAGTTCGCGTGGCAAGCCGAAGACGATCGGTTCGTCGGCGGTCTTCACCAGCGATGTCTTGACGTCATAGCGCTGACGGAACGCCTCGATTACCTCATCAACCAGCACCTCCGGCGCCGATGCGCCAGCGGTGACGCCAACTCTTCCAGCGTTTCGGAACAGCGACCAATCGATCTCGTCGGCATTCTGGATCAGCACCGCCACGGCACAGCCGGCCCGTATAGCGACCTCGCGAAGGCGCTGCGAGTTCGAAGAATTGGGCGCGCCGACGACGATCATCGCGTCGACCTCGGGCGCGACCTGCCGCACAGCGTCCTGACGATTGGTCGTGGCGTAGCAGATGTCCTCGCGGTGCGGCCCGACGATCACGGGGAACCGCTCCTTCAGCACGGCGACGATCTCGGCGGTATCGGTCACCGACAGCGTCGTTTGCGTGACATAGGCGAGTACTTCCGGCGTGCGCGCCGTGAAGGCGCGCGCTTCGGCGACCGTCTGTACCAGCGTAATGGCACCGTCTGGCAGTTGGCCCATCGTGCCTTCGACTTCCGGGTGGCCGGCATGGCCGATGAGGACGATCTCGCGCCCGCGCTTGTGATGGAGTTCGGCCTCGCGATGCACCTTTGTCACCAGCGGGCAGGTCGCATCGATCTGAAACAGATGGCGCGAAGCGGCTTCATCGGGGATCGCTTTGGCGACGCCATGGGCGGAGAAGATCACCGGCTGCGTCGTGTCGGGGATATCTGCGAGCTCGTCGACGAAGATCGCACCCTTCGCCTTCAGGTCCTCCACGACGTGGCGGTTGTGAACGATCTCGTGGCGCACATAGACAGGCGCGCCATAGCGCTGCAGCGCCAACTCGACGATCTGGATGGCGCGGTCGACGCCGGCGCAGAAGCCGCGCGGGGCGCACAGGACGATCTCGATCGGTGGCTTGACGCTTGTGTTCATCGCTCCGTCGCCCTTAGGCGGGGATGGCATTCTTCTCATGAACGAGAAGCTTCGAAGCCGTATTGGCGCTCATTGGCGTTCCGAAAAGGTAACCCTGAGCATATTCGCAGCCGAGATCGTTGAGTTCGGCCGCCTCTTCCTCGGTTTCGGTGCCTTCCGCCACCACGTCCATATTGAGATCATGGGCAAGGCTGACAATGGAGCGGAGGATGATTTCGCGCGGGCCGGTCGGTTGGCCGCGAACGAAGCTCTTGTCGATCTTCAGCGTGTCGAAGGGGAAGCGCTGCAGATAGGAGAGCGAGGAATAGCCCGTGCCGAAATCGTCGAGCGACAGGCCGGCGCCAAGGTCGCGGAGGCGGCCGAGCATCTGGGCGCTCCGCTCCGGGTTTTCCATGACGATGCTTTCCGTCAGCTCGATCTTCAGCGAGCCGCGGTCGACATTGGCGCGGACGAGGACCGATTTGACGTCGCTGATGAGATCCTGCCGTAGCAGTTCGCGGCTGGAAATGTTGACGCTGACGAAGATCGGGGTCGAGACCCGCAGCTCATGCTGCCAATCGCTCAGCTGCTTGGCGGCGCGCTCCAGGACGAAGATGCCGAGCTGCGAAATGAGGCCGGTCCGCTCCGCAAGCGGGATGAAGTCCGTTGGCGGAATGCGGCCATGCTTCGGATGGTCCCAGCGCGCCAGCGCCTCGAAGCCGGCGATCGAACGATCATAGAGCCGGACCACCGGCTGATAGACGATCTTGATCTCCTCGCGGCCTAGCGCGCGTTTGAGGTCGGCTTCCATGGTAGAGACGTCGACGCCAACCTTGCGCAACGCCGGCCGGAACGCCTCGATGCGATCGCCGCCATGACGCTTGGCCTGATACATGCCGATCTCGGCATCCTTCACCAGATCGGACGCATCGATCTTCTTCTTCTTCTCGTCGGGCGTGGCGACGCCGATGGAAGCGGTGGGGATGATTTCCTTGTCGCCGAACCCGATGGGGCTGCGCACCGCGCGGCGGAGCGACTCGGCGAACCGCGCAATCTGCTCCGGGGCCGTCTCCGAAATGAGGATGACGCCGTATTGGTCGCCGGCAAGGCGGGCGAGGCTGTCCTGCGGTTTCACCAGGCGCGACAGTCGCCGCGAGATGGTGAGCAACACCGAATCGCCGACCGGAATGCCATAAGCGTCGTTGATCTCGCGGAACGAGTCGAGGTCGACCACCAGTACCGAAGGCCGCGTCGTCCCGTCTTCAATGGCGCGGGTCAGCGCCGCCTCGAGGCGGTCGATGAAGAGCTGCCGGTTCGGCAGGCCGGTGAGGTGGTCGCGCACCGAATCGTGCAGGAGCCGCTCTTCGGCCACCCGGTCATCGGTGATGTCGAACAGCGTGCCGACGCAGCGCAGGACCTCTCGGTCAGCGCCAAGGACCGGCCGGGCGCGCAGCAGGAACCAGCGATAGTGGCCGTCCTCGGCGCGGAGGCGGAATTCCTGATTGAGCCGGCCACGGCGGATTTCGACGATGGCGTCGAGCATTGCCTTGAACCGGTCGCGATCGGCGGGGTGCATTTGCTCGATCCATTCCACCGATGGTGCGGTCAGCGTGCCGGGGCCGAGGCCAAGCAGTTCGTCAGCCTCGGGGCCGGTGGCGATGCGGTCGCGATCGACATCCCAATCCCACACGATGTCGCCGGCGCCGGTGAGTGCCAGCGCCTTGCGCTCGACTTCGTTGATCGGTCCCTGCACGACGGAGCCGCCGGCAAAGGCGTGCTGCATCACCGTGAAGCCGATGAGGAGCACGACTAGAACGAGACCGGCCGCAAGCGCCGGCTCGATCATGTCGTCGGTGATGACGCCTGTGACGCTGAGGCCGGCGGTCGCCACCCACACCAGCAACAGGAACCAGGTCGGGACGAGCATGACGGCGCGGTCAAAGCCGCGGGTGGCGAGATAGCCGATGAGGCCGAAGCCGAGAAGGACCGTCAGGCCGAAGGAGAAGCGGGCAATGCCGGCTGCGAGCGGCGGTTCGACGACGGCAATGCCGAGCACGGCGACGAGGCCGACGAGCCAGGCGATGGTGACATGCGAATAGCGCACGTGCCATCGGCCGAGATGGAGATAGGTGTAGGTGAAGATGACCAGCGCTGCGGCCAGCAGCACCTCCGTCGCCGCGCGCCAGGATTGGTCCTGGCCGGGCTGGAAATTCATCACCCGGTTCCAGAAGCCGAAATCGACGAGAAGATAGAAGAGCACGGCCCAAGCAAGCGCCGCCGTCGCCGGGAACAGCGCCGTGCCCCGCACCACGAAGACGATCGTCAGGAGCAGCGCGAGGAGGCCGGCGATGCCGAGCACGATGCCGCGGAATAGCGTGTAGCTGTTGACTGCGTCCTTATAGGCGTCGGCTTCCCAAAGCTGCAGCTGCGGCAGGTCACCGGTGCGGAGCTCAACGATGAAGGTCGTGATCGATCCGGGATCGAGGGTGATGAGGTAGACGTCGGCTTCCTGGCTTGGCTGCCGGATCGCCTCGAAGCCGGACGAGGCCGAAACGGCAAGGATACGCGTGCCGCCGAGATCGGGCGAGAACAGGCCGGAATTCGACAGGCGGAAATGCGGGGCGACGAGCAGGCGGTCGATCTGATGGTCGGAGTTGTTGACCAGCGCGAACACCGCGAAATGGTAGAGCGGTCCTGGTCCGATCGGCTGGTCGACCTGCAGATTGCGGATGATGCCGTTGGCGTCAGGGGCCGATTGGGTGGCGAAGCGCGGCTCGTCGGTGGTGAAGAAATCCGCCGCCGGCGTCATGTCGAGGGTGCGGTTGTCGAGCGGAATGGCGACCGTATCGAAGGCGAACGCCTTGATCGGCCCACCAACCATAGCCATCAACATGGCTGCGAGGAGGACATGCACCCAACGCAACGACGACACCGACCCTCCGATCACCCTGCCCGGTGAGACTGTGTAGTGAATGAGACCTTGCCGGACAACACGCAAACGCCGGGAGCGTGCCTAACGACCTGCCTGAACATCACCGCTGACGATCGCAAAGAGTAGGTGATCCTGCCAGCGCCCATCAATGCAAAGGTAGCTCCGGGCGTAGCCTTCCCTTGTGAATCCGGTTTTTTCGAGGAGCCCGATCGAGGCCGAATTGTGGGGCAGACAGGCAGCCTCGAGCCTGTGTAAACGCAGTGTATCAAAGGCGAAACCGATCACGGTGCGAACCGCGTCGGTCATATAGCCGCGCCGGGCATAGGGTTCGCCCATCCAGTAGCCGACGGCGGCCGATTGCGTGACGCCGCGCTGCACATGGGACAGCGTCAGGCCGCCGAGTAGCACCGATTCATCGTTGGAAAAGATGAAGAAGGGATAGCCGGTCCCCTCCTTGATATCCCGCTGATAGCGCCGGATGCGCCGCCGATAGCCGAGCCGGGTCAGTTCGTCCGAGGGCCAGACGGGCTCCCAGGGTGCGAGGAACCGGCGGCTCTTGAAGCGGAGTTCCGCCCATTCGCCATAGTCGCCTGGCGTCGGCGCCCGCAGCATCACCTTCTCGCCCCGGATCCCGGTAGCGGTGTTGGGCGGCGGGTTGGAGCGCAGGAAGGCCAAAAGCGTTGTCCCGTCAGGCAGCCGCGGGGGCGCCGAGCCGCGTCACGACGCGATCATG
The DNA here is from genome assembly GCA_963823045.1 of uncultured Alphaproteobacteria bacterium. Classification (GTDB taxonomy): domain Bacteria; phylum Pseudomonadota; class Alphaproteobacteria; order Rhizobiales; family Kaistiaceae; genus JADLGL01. The sequence goes on from CAWGKA010000004.1 coordinate 197,889, forward strand.
CTCGATCAGCGAGCCGACCGGGCCGATTGCGGCCAGCGTCGGCGTCGTTCCTGTGAATATCGACTGGCCCAGGCGCCGGACGTCGGAGACGGTGACGGCGTCGATCTTTTCCACCAGTTCTTCGATCGGGATGAGGCGACCGAAGATCATCATTTGCCGTGCGATCTGCCCGGCGCGGGAGATGGGGCTTTCCAGCGCCATCAGCAGCCCGGCTCGGGCCTGCGCCTTGGCGCGGTCTATCTCGGCTTCGCCCAGGTCCTCGGCGGCGCGTTCGATCTCGCCCAGCACCACCGGCATCAGTTCCGCGACGTCGCCCTCGCCAGTTGCGGCGTGGATGCCGAACACGCCGCCATCGGCGAATGCCCAGTGGAAGGCATAGATCGAGTAGCAGAGGCCACGCCGTTCCCGGACCTCCTGGAACAGGCGGGACGACATTCCGCCGCCTACGGCCGACGCGAGGATCTGCGCGGTGTAGTAGTCGGGCGAGGTGATCGGCCGCCCGGCAAAGCCGAGCACGATCTGCGCTTCCATAAGGTCGCGCACCTCGCGGTGGTCGCCGCCGTGATAGCGCGCATGTTCCGGCGTCGCGCCCTTTTCCGCGCCAACGCCGGCAAGGCCTTCGCTGGCAAGTCGGACGAGTTCGCCGTGATCGACGGCGCCGGCGGCGGCGACGACAAGCGACGGGCCGCGGTAATTCCTGCCGAGATAGTCGAACAGCGAGTCGCGCGTCATGGAGCGCACCGATTCAGCCGTACCGAGGATCGGTCGGCCAATCGCCTGCCCCGGGAACGCGGCCTCCGAGAAGAAGTCGTAGACGAGGTCTTCCGGCGTATCGAGCGCGGCGCCGATCTCCTGCACGATGACATGCTGCTCGCGCTTCAATTCGGCCGGATCGAAGGTCGAGTTGCGCAGGATGTCGGTGAGGATATCCATCGCCAGCGGCACGTCCTCCTTGAGAACGCGCGCATAATACTGCGTCTGCTCGACGCTGGTCGCCGCGTTGAGCTCGCCGCCCACGGCCTCGATTTCCTCGGCGATGCCGATCGCCGTCCGCCGCTTCGTTCCCTTGAACGCCATGTGCTCGAGGAGATGGGCGATGCCGTTCTCGTCCGGCGTCTCCGAGCGCGAACCGGAATCCACCCAGATGCCGAGCGCGGCGCTCTGCAAATGGTCCATGCGATGGGTCACCACCGTCGGGCCGAAGGGAAGACGCGTTACGTTGACCGACATGAGTGAGCCTTATGCTTCCTGGCTTGCCGCGCGGGCATGGGTTTCGACATGGCGCTCCAGCGCGGCGAGATCGTTGGCGAGCACCGTGAAGCGTTCCTCGCGGCCGGCGAGCGCGGCGATCTCGGGCGGTGTTGCAGGCTTCGCGCCGGTGGCGGCTTCCACCGCCTCGGGGAACTTCGCTGGATGCGCCGTCGCCAGGGTCACCACGGGCGTCGCGTCTGCCGGAAACCGCTCGGCCACGGCCAGGGCCACCGCCGTGTGCGGATCGGCGAGGTAGCCCAACTCGTTGAGCGTTCGCTTCATCGCGGCAGCCATTTCCTCTTCGCTGGCGCGACCGGCGGCAAAGCCGGCCTGGCGCATGTGTTCGAGGGCATCGCTGCGGATATCGAAGGCGCTGCTCTGCTTCAACTGGTTCATTGAACGCCGCACGTCTTCGCCATTGCCGCCATAGGCCTCCCACAGGAGCCGTTCGAAATTCGACGACACCTGGATGTCCATCGAAGGCGATGTCGTGTGCACCACGTCGCGCAATTCATATCGACCCGTTACCAGCGCCCGCGCCAGGATGTCGTTGCTGTTCGTTGCCACCAACAAACGCTCAATCGGCAGGCCCATTTTGGCCGCAACATGGCCGGCGAACACGTCGCCGAAATTCCCTGTGGGGACGCAGAATGACACCGGCCGGCCAGGGCCGCCCAGCGCCACGGCGGAGGCGAAGTAATAGGCCGTCTGCGCCACGATTCGTGCCCAATTGATCGAATTGACGGCGGCAAGAGAAACCCGACGCCGTAGCCGTTCATTGGCGAACAGCGCCTTCACCAGCGCCTGGCAATCGTCGAAGGAGCCCTCGATGGCGATCGGGTGAATATTGGCGTCCTTCACCGTCGTCATCTGGCGCTGCTGCACGGAGGAGACGCGCCCTTTCGGGAAGAGCACGAAGAGATCGACGCTGTCGGCGCCGCGGAAGGCCTCGATCGCCGAACCGCCGGTGTCGCCCGACGTCGCTGCGACGATGGTCGCCCGCCGGCCGCGCTCGGAAAGCACGTGATCCATCAGCCGCGACAGGAGCTGCATTGCGAGGTCTTTGAAGGCGAAGGTCGGTCCGTGGAACAATTCGAGGATCCACGCACCGGAATCGAGCTGCACCAGCGGCACCACGGCCTTATGGCGGAAGCCGGCATAGGCCTCCTCGCACATCGCCGCGACCGCCTGCGGCGCAATCTCCCCGCCGCCGAAGCGGTCCACCATATCGGCCGCCACCTCGGCATAGGGCCTGCCGGCAAAGGCGGCGATCTCGTCCGGCGTGAGTTCAGGCCAGTGCTGCGGCAGATAGAGGCCGCCATCCGGCGCGAGGCCGGTGAGCAGGACGTCTGCAAAGCCGACTGCCGGCGCTTCGCCTCTGGTGCTGATGTAGTTCAAGAAGCCAAAGTCTCCGTCGGGCCGAAGCCAATCGGCGTGCAAACTAGCCGCCGCCGCCCGGGCCAGCAACAAGCGGGCGAGCCGCTATGGATCTAGCCTCAACGCTTCGCCCGGTTCCGCCGGGGCAGGCGCGCAGGCCGCGCAGGTGATCTCGATGAAAGCCGACGCAAGAACGACGTCGGCGCCCGCCCAATATTGAATGCGGTAGCGGCCGGGTTCGGCTGGCGCGGTGAGGTGCGCCGCTGTGCCCGGCACCACGCGGATGGCGGCGACGACGTTGCCGGTTTCGTCCGGCCCCGCGATGCGGATCTCGTCGAACCGCCCCGCAGGGCCGCTCCAATTGATGCTGATATCCGTGCCGATTTCTGCCGAGCGCGGCGCCGAGACGCTGGCCGTCGCCGCGGTCACGTTGATCGCCTGCCGCGCCAGCACCGCCTTGCCGTCATCGGCCAGATAGACAAGCTGATAGGTGCCGGCCGTCGTCGGCGCATCGAAGATGACGGGATCCCCAAACAGCGACAGGCGAGCGGACATAACCTCCCGACCGTCGGCGTCTTCAAGCGCGATATGGTCTCCGACCGCGTTGTCGCCGGTCCAATCGACCTCGAAAGTCGTCCCGCCGTCGACCGTGGCGGGCGCACTCAAGGTTGCCGTCGCAGCGACGACATTGACCTCCTCTACCGCGATGACATCCTGAAGCGCGGCCGACCAGTAGCGCACCTCGTAGGTTCCGGGCGGGTAGGGCGCCCGGAATGTCACGCTGTCGCCTCGCGCGGCGGTGCTCGTGAGATACTCGTTGGCCTGCTGCTGCGGACGCGCCAGCCGAATCTCGTCGCCGCGCCCCCCTGGACCCATCCACTGCGTCGCGAAATCGAGGCCGGCCGTGATCGGTCCGTCGACGGCGAGCGAGACGTCCGCCGCCTCGACGACGATCGTGACGCGCGCAAGCACGCGGCTCTGGTCGTTGTCGCGCAGTTCCGGCGGCTGATCCTTGCCGACCGGCGCATCGAGGAGGCGGAGTTCATAGGTTCCAGGCCGGGTCGGGGCGGTGAACGTGACTGTCGGCTCGCCACGGATCACCGGCACGGTCGTGATCGCCGCGGCAAGCGGCGCAAAGGGCTGCGCGATCTGGATTGTGCGACCGCCGGCGGGGTCGGCATGCCAGGCAACGACGACGTCGGCGCCCTGCTGGACCGTCGCGGGGGCCTCAAGCGATGGCGTCAGCTCGGCGACGCGAAAAGGGACGCGGGCCAGGACGGCATTCCGTTCGGCGTGCCAATAGCGCAACTCATAGGCGCCGAGCTCGTCCGGCCCCATGATCTCGACGGGCGACCCGTCGGCGCGGGTGAAGACGGTGGTGATGTATTCGTCGAGCGGTGTGCCGAGCCAGGCGATGCGGATCTGGTCGCCGGGCGCCAGCGGCCCGTCATAGGCGACCGTGAACGGCCGATCCTGAACGATCGTTCCGGGATATTCGATCGTCGCCGTCGGCATCGGCGGCGGCGGCCCGCCCCAGGCCGTCTCCAGAGCCTGGAAGAGGATCGCCTGGAAGCCAGCGATGTTTTCCGCGCGGAGATAGAGGCCGCCGGTGAGGTCGGCGAAGCAGGCGATCGCGTCGACCTCGTCCTCGGGAATGCCGAGGCCGACGACCGAAATGGTGACGTCGGGATACTGGTCGTGGAGGTCGGAGATCGTGGCGCACGGATCGTCGGCGCAATTGTCGGCGTTGTCGGTGATGACGATGATGGTCGCCCCTTCAGGCTCGGTCAGCGCACCTGCGGCAGCGACGGTGGCATCGGCGATCGGGCTGCGGCCGAGCGGGGTAACCCGCGCGGCGGCGGACGTGAAGGCGGCCGTCGTGCCGGGCGCCGCAAGCAGCTGGTAATCGTTGCAGGCGTCGCGCTGCCGGGCACCATAAGCAACGAGGCCAATGGCGAGGTCGTCGGGTGCCTCGGGGAGGATCGACCGCAGCGCCGCCCGCGCAATATCGATCTTGGCGACGCCGCCGATCTGGCCCGATGCCGAGCCGGACGCGTCCATCACCACGATCACCTGCGCAGCATGGGCGACGCCGGCAAACGCTATCGCCGCCACGAGCACAAGGGCAAATCGACCGAGCTTTTTCAGCAGCCGCATCGTTCAATCGCTACCGGATTCGCTTCAATGCCGCATGCCGGCGGCGCGGTTGGATTTCCTTAACCATGATTCTCAACCGGAAATTCACCGTGATGGGCGAGCTTGCCACGGATCAAGGCGCCCAAGGCCTTGGCTGTATCGCGTTGAATCCGGGGCATATTTTATGGCGAGCGAGAAGAGAAGAGCGGCCGCAGCGCCGCAGCGTCAAGACCGGATCATCCGGGGAGACTGTGTCGCCGAGCTTGCCAAGCTCCCCGCGGGCTCCGTCGACCTCGTCTTTGCCGACCCGCCGTACAATCTTCAGCTCGAGGGCCGTCTGACGCGTCCGGACCAGTCCGAGGTCGATGGCGTCGACGATCAATGGGACCGCTTCGCCAGCTTCGAGGAGTATGACGCCTTCACCCGCGCCTGGCTGCTTGGCTGCCGCCGTGTCCTGAAGCCGGACGGCGCGCTGTGGGTCATCGGCTCCTATCACAACATCTTCCGTGTCGGCGCCATTCTGCAGGACCTCGGCTTCTGGATTCTCAACGACGTCATCTGGCGCAAGACAAACCCGATGCCGAATTTCCGCGGCCGCCGCTTCACCAATGCGCATGAGACGCTGATCTGGGCCGGACGCAGCGCCGAGGCGAACTATGCCTTCAATTATGACGCCCTCAAGGTCTTCAACGACGACCTGCAGATGCGCTCGGACTGGACCATCCCGCTCTGCACGGGGCAGGAGCGGCTGAAATCCGGCGGCCGCAAGGTTCACGCGACGCAGAAGCCCGAAGCGCTTCTTTATCGCGTTCTCCTCGCCTCGTCACAGCCGGGAGACGTCGTCCTCGACCCGTTCTTCGGCACCGGCACCAGCGGCGCGGTCGCCAGGAAGCTTGGCCGCCATTTCATCGGCATCGAGCGGGATCCGGACTATATCGCCGCCGCCGACGCGCGCATCGCCGAGATCGAGCCCATCGACCTCGCGGCCCTGGCAACGACACGCGGCAAGCGCGCCGAGCCCCGCGTTCCCTTCGGCAATCTCCTCGAGGCTGGACTTCTCCGGCCGGGTGCCGTCCTCACCGACGCCAAGGCGCGGCATCAGGCGACGGTCCGCGCCGACGGATCGCTGGAGGCTGGCTCTGTCGTCGGTTCGATCCACCGCGTTGGCGCCGCGGTCCAAGGCCTCGACGCCTGCAATGGCTGGACCTTCTGGCACCATGAGCGCGACGGCGCCTTGGAGCCGATCGACGAACTCCGTACCATCATCCGCCGCGAGCTAGCAGCGGTCGCCTAACGGTTCTTCTTTGTCGCGCCGGGAAGGGCGGCCTCGATCACCTTTTTCATCACGCTCGGCAGGGCTTCGCCAGGCAAATCGGCCGGCGATGACCACCAGCCGCCCTCCGGCGCTTCCGCCTTGGCGGGCGCTTCGCCGACCAACACATCGAGTTCCAGCCGGAAATGCGTGAAGACGTGGACGACCTTGCCTTGGTTGCGCCAGGCGAGGTCGAGCGGCGCGCTTGCATGACCCCCACCCCGACTCTCCCCCACAAGGGGGGAGGGAGAAGCGGGGCCGGTCGCGGCCTTTGCCGATTCATCTCGCCCTTGTGGGGAGGGAGAAGTGGGGCCAGTCGCCATTGATTCCCTTCCCCCTTGTGGGGAGGGGCTAGGGGAGGGGTCTTTATCGCTCCACGCGCTGCCGGGCACCTCCGCCATGCCGCCCAGCAGGCCCTTCGGCGGGCGCTTGCGCAGCAGAACAGCCCCGTCGGCACGGACCGCGACATAGGCGACGCCGTATCGCGTCGGCCGCGCCGCCTTCTCGGCCTTCACCGGAAACGCTTCCGGATCGGCGGCCGTCGCAAGGCAGATATCATTCAGCGGGCAAAGGGAGCAGGCCGGCCGCTTCGGCGTGCAGATCGTTGCGCCGAGATCCATCATCGCCTGTGCATAGTCGCCCGGGCGCTCCAGGGGCGTCAGTTCGGCTTGCCTGGCGCGGATCGCCGCCTTCGCTGCAGGCAGCGCTTCGCGCATGGCGAACAGTCGTGTGATCACGCGCTCGATATTGCCGTCGACTACCGGCTCCGGCCGGTCGAAGGCGATCGCCGCGATCGCCGCCGCCGTATAGGCGCCGATGCCCGGCAGGCCTTGCAGCGCCGCGGCGGTGTCAGGAAACACGCCGCCCATCTCGGCGACAGCCTCGGCTGCGGCCTTCAAGTTTCGCGCACGGCTGTAATAGCCGAGCCCGGCCCAGGCGCGCATGACGTCGTCGGTGTCGGCCTCGGCGAGGTAAGTGACCGTCGGCCAATGCACCAGGAACGTCTCGAAATAGGGCTTCACCGCCGCAACCGTGGTCTGCTGCAGCATCACCTCCGACAGCCAGACGCGATAGGGGTCCGGCCGCTCCCCGGCCGCGCGCTCTTTCGGCCCGACGCGCCAAGGCAAGCGTCGCGCATGGCGGTCGTACCAGGCAAGCAGCCTGGCTGCGATGTCGGAGGGTTCGGAGGTGCGCGTCCCGCTGCCCGTGGCCTCAGCCTGCCTCACGGAATTGCTCGGCGGTTTCGAGGTCGACCGAAACGAGTGTGGAGACGCCGCGCTCGGTCATGGTCACGCCGAACAATCGGTTCATCCGCGCCATGGTGATCGGATTGTGCGTGATCACCAGGAAGCGCGTGCCGGTCTCCTTGGTGATCTCGTCGAGCAGCGCGCAGAGCCGCTCGACATTGGCGTCGTCGAGCGGCGCGTCGACCTCGTCGAGGACGCAGATCGGCGCCGGGTTGGTGAGGAACACGGCGAAGACGAGCGACAGGGCGGTCAGCGCCTGCTCGCCGCCGGAGAGGAGCGTCATCGCCTGGGGCTTCTTGCCCGGCGGCTTGGCGATGACTTCGAGACCGGCTTCCAGCGGATCGTCGGAGCCAACGAGCTTCAGTTCCGCCGTGCCGCCGCCGAAGAGGTGGACGAACAGGCGCTGGAACTGCGTGTTCACGCTGTCGAAGGCGGCGATCAGCCTTTCGCGTCCCTCGCGATTGAGGTTGCCGATACCCTGCCGAAGCTTGGTGATGGCGGCGACGAGATCATCGCGCTCGGCGATCATCGCGTCGCGGCGCTCGGTCAGTTCGTCCGCTTCGCGGTCGGCTTGCAAGTTCACACCGCCGAGCCGCTCGCGCTCCTGCTTCAGCCGCTCCAGCCGCGCCTCAATCTGATCGAGTGCCGGCTGCGCGTCTTCGGCAAGGCCCGCGACTTCGGCGGCTTCATGCGGCTCGCATTGTAGCGTCTCGCGGATGCGGTCGCCGATCTCGCCGATGCGCTCCTTGGCGCCGGTCAGGCGTTCCTCCAGGCGGCCGCGCTGCTCGCGCGCCGCCGAGAGGCGCTGATTGGCCTCGGTCGCCGCCTTGTCGGCCTCAGCAAGCGCGCGTTCGGCCTCGGCGAGGGCGTCGCCGGCCTCGGCGAAGGTCGCCTCGGCGTCGCTCATCTTCTCGAGCAAGACATTGCGTTGCGCCGCGATCGCGTCGGGCCGCGCCATCAGAGCGTTGCGCTGCTCTTCGGTTTCCTCGCGGCGCGCGGCGTTTGCGGCGATCTGGTTCTCCGCCTGACTCCGCCGCTGCATCCACGCCTGTTCCTCGCGCGCGATGGCGGCGATGCGGTCGGCGCGGTGCTGATGCGCGCGGTCGATCTCGCCGACTTTCATACGCGCGTCGGCCACGGCGTTACGATCGGCGGCCATCTTCTCGCGGAGGGCTGCCATCGGCGCCTCAACGGCAGCCGGCGTTGCCATCTGCTCCAGCGCGGCCTTGGCGGCGGCGTGACTGGTCGCCAGTTCTTCAAGGTCACGCGTCAGCCGCGTCTCGGACTCTGCGAGCGTCGCCAGTCGCGTGGCGATGCCGGTCTGCTTCCGCTCCGCATTGATCATTTCATCACGTGCGCGATTGAGCATGGCCTGAGACGTGCGGCGGGCCTCGCGCTTGGCAGCCTCTTCCTGCGCCGCGGCCGCAGCAGCCTGACGCGTGGCGGCAACCTGGTCCCGTGCCTCCGCCACCACGGCGCGGTGTTGTTCCGTCTTCAACACGAGTTCGGCAAGGCGCCGGCGTCCGGTCAGGCGCTCGGCCGCCTTCTTCCGAGACGCCGCGGTCGCCACCAGCCCGTCCCAGCGCCAGAGGTCGCCTTCGCGGCTCACCAGCGTCTGGCCGGGCTTCAGCAGGGGCTGAAGCCGCGCACCATCGGCGGCATCGACCATGCCGGTCTGAGCCAGACGTCGCGCCAGCACGGCGGGTCCGTCGATCAGGTCGGACAGCGGTACGACGCCCGCGGGCAGAGGCGCATCGCCGACTTCCTCGACCCGGCGCCAGAAGGCCGGGTCTGTGCTGTTGGTGGAAAGGTCGAGTTCGTCTGTAAGCACGGCGGCGAGTGCCGTCTCAGCGCCGTCGCGACCGTCGATCGCCTCGATGAGCGGTGATTTGACGTCGCTTGCCGGCAGCAGCGAGCGCAGCGCCGCGGCCTCCAATTCCATGCGTGCCAATGTTGCCTCGGCTTCGGAGAGTCTGGCTTGCGCTGCGTTGACTTTCTCGCGCGCCGCGCCGGTTTCGCCTTCCGCCGCCGTGGCCGCTTCTTCGGCTCCAGCGAGCGCGGTCTCGACCTCCGCGAGCGCCGCCGCGGCCGTTTCAAGCCGCCGGCTCGCTTCATCGTTCGAGAGGCCCGTGCGTTCCTCGGCAATCTTTGCCTGCTCGGCGCGCAGCCGCTCCTCGCGGCGGGCGATGTCTTCGATGTCCTTCTCGGCCCGTGACCGACGCGCCCTGAGGTCGGCGAGGGCACCGTTGGCTTCGCCCATCAGCCGCTCGCTCTCGCCTAGCGCGCGCTCGGCGCGCTCCAGACGGTCGGCGGCCTCAGCGCGCGCTTCGTCGTGGCCGGCGCTCTCGGCTTCGATCGTGGCGCGCTCCTCCGCGTGCCGCGCCAGCGTCTCGGTGCTGTCGGTGAGGAGCGCCTGCTCGCGTTCAAGATCGGCGGCAAGCTGTTCGAGGCGGCGGCTCAGATCGGCGATCTGATCGCGCGCCGCCTTCTCCTCGGCGTCGAGCTTCTCGCCTTCGAGGCGGATGCGCTGCACCGCGGCGCTCGCCGAGGCCGCTTGATCGCGCAGAGCCGGCGTAATCTCACCTGCCGCGGCCTGATCGCGCGCCGCTTTGGCGTGCTGTTCGGCGCGGTCAGTCACGGCCCGCGTCGCATCTGCCAGTTCCTGCTCGGCCACGGCAAGCGCCTCGGACGCCGTGCGCAGCCGCAGGGCAAGGGCCATCGCCTCGGCTTTGCGGATCTCGCCCGACAGATTGCGGTAGCGCACCGCCTGCCGCGCCTGACGACGCAGGCCTTCGAGCTGGCGCTCGATTTCCGTCAGAACGTCCTCAAGGCGCTCCAGGTTCTGTTCCGCGCCCTTGAGGCGAAGCTCCGCCTCATGGCGGCGGCCGAACAGGCCGTGGATGCCGGCGGCCTCTTCGAGGATGCCGCGCCGCGCCTCGGGCTTGGCCGAGATCAGCGAACCGACGCGGCCCTGTCCGACGATCGCCGCCGAATGCGCGCCGATCGACGCGTCGGCGAAGAGCAACTGCACGTCGCGGGCGCGCACCTCGCGGCCATTGATGCGGTAGGAGGAACCCGCTTCGCGCTCGATGCGGCGAGACACGTCGATCGTATCGTTCTCGTTGAACGCGATCGGCGCGGTGCGGTCGGCATTGTCGAGCACAAGGGAAACCTCGGCCGAGTTCCGCGCCGGCCGCGTAACGCTGCCGGAGAAGATCACGTCCTCCATGCCGGAGCCGCGCATGGCCTTGTAGGAGTTCTCGCCCATCACCCATTGCAGGGCCTCGACGAGGTTCGACTTGCCGCAGCCATTCGGACCGACGACGCCGGTAAGGCCAGCCTCGATCGGCACTTCGGTCGGTTCGACGAAGGACTTGAAGCCGGTCAGGCGGAAGCGGGAGAATTTCACCGGCGGCCCCTAGCCGGCGCGCGCCGCCTCGATGGCAGCACGCAACTGCTCCAGGCTGAGTTCGCCCAGATACTTCTTGCCGTTGATGAAGAACGTCGGCGTAGCATCAACCCCAAGCCCGAATGCGTAATTTTGGACCGTGGTGACGTTGTCGAGAAGTTCCTGATTCGACAAGCATGCATCAAAACTATCCCGCGTAAAACCGGCCTGCTGAACCTCCCCGAACAAGGTGTCGAGGAATGCATCGGGAGCAGCGAGCGCCCAGTCGTTCTGGGTGTCGAACAAATGGCCGACGAGGGAATAGAAGCCGTTGTCGCCTGGCGCGCAGCGCGCGAGCATGATTGCGGCCATCGCGCGCTCGTTGAGCGGGAACTCGCGCAGGGCGAAACGCACTTCGCCGGTGTCGACGAATTCCGAAACGAAATCGCTGAACACGTCCTCGTGGAAAGCAGCGCAATGTGGGCAGTTCAGCGACGCATATTCGATGATCGTCACCGGGGCGTCGGCGTTGCCCAGCCACTCGTCGGCGAGCGGCTGCGGCGCCATCAACTGGTCGACGGAGACCGTATCGGAGGCGTCGTCTTTCGAGCCGCCGCAGCCGGCAAGCAGCAGAGCCGGCAGCAGCGCTGCAATGGCGAGGAAACGGGACTTCATTGCTTGGCCTGAGCTGTAGCGGCAACGGGCGGCGCTACGCCGCCCGCCGCCTGCAGTGCTAAGGTGCCGGGGTCGCTGGCGCTGCCGTCGATGCGGCGGACGCCGGGGCGGCCGTCGAGGCCGGGAGCAGCGGCTGGATCGCCCGATCCATCTGCTCCAGCGTCATCTCGCCGACATAGCGGGTGCCGTTGATGAAGAAGGTCGGCGTCCCGTTCACGCCAAGGTCGATGGCGTAATTGTAGTTGGCGTAGACGGCATCCATCACATCCTGATTGTTCAGGCATGCGTTGAAGGCGTCGGCGCTGATGCCGACCTGCAGGGCCAGCTGCTGCAGCGGCGCGATCGGCTGTTCGACGCCCGCCCAGCTGGACTGCTGAGCAAACAGAAGCGCGATCAGCGCGAAATAGCCGGTTTCGCCCGGGGCGCAGCGGGTCAGCATGAAGGCGGCGGCCGACAGCGGATAGTTCGGCGGGTCGATCGGGAATTCGCGCATTGTGTAGCGCACGAGGCCGGTGTCGACATATTTGGCGACAAAGGCGTCGAACACGGTGTTGGCGAAGGCGGCGCAATGCGGACAGGTCATCGATGCGTATTCGATGATCGTCACCGGGGCATCGGGGCTGCCGAGCCAGACGTCCGGGAAAGCTCCCTCCGGAAGCGTCATCAGCCGGTCCAAGGACACGGTTGAATCCTGCGCCTGGGCGGGCGAGCCGAAGCTCGCTGCGGCGGAGACAAGTGCGACGGCGATCAGTCGCGAGATGTTTCGCATAGGCAAGGGCAAGTCAAAGTCCTCCGACAACAGGTTCAGTACGTCGCGTCCCCCCGTCAGTCTGCCCCAGAAGGTCCAGATTCGACAAAGGAATTGTGGCGACAGTTAAGGTGGGGCGTTCACTCCCTCGCGAGGCTTTCCCGGGCAATCGCTGTTCCCAGCCGCGTCAGCGCCGCGCGAAGACCGTCGCTTTCGACATCGGCGACCGATGCCGCGACCGCCTGCTTCTCTTCCTCCGGCAGCGCCGGCAGTTCCTTCTTCTTCGTTTGCGCCGCGGATTCAATCGGTCGCTGCACGATGCGCAACTGTGTCACGGCATTGTAGCCGAGGAAGGAATTGACCCTGGCGATGAACTGATCGGTCTCGTGCTGCAGCAGCACGGCGCTGGGGCCGGCAACGCGAACCGTCAGCACGGCGCCGCCTGCGCCATCGCGCGGCCATTTCAGTTTCTCGGGTTGCGTCACCGCGGCGTAGCGCGGGCCGGCGACCTCGTCCCAGGCCGCAACGAGGTCGGCCTTGGCGAAGCCACGCTTCGCCGCGACGGGCCCAAGCACCTTCGCCGCCAGTCGGGCGAAGGGCACCGGGCCATATGCTTTGCCGGTGGCGCTCATGCGCGACCTTGTGCCACGTTGCCGCCACTGGCGGAAGGGGCGCGTCCTTCGGGGCGATGATCGGCGAAAAAATATAAGCAACAACAATAAGATACGGCGCTTGGAACAATGGTGGCGATTTCTTGACACCATTCAGACGCGTCACTATTGTGCGCCCGGTTTTCGGCGGGTTTGGGCGCGTTTTTCTTTCGCTTCCGGGGCTCAGAAACAACGGCAAAAAGCCGATGCATGATGAACCCGAAGACGATGGCGGACGCCCGGAGACGGCGGCAACTGACGATGACGCCAAGCTTGGCGCGCGCCTCAACTCTCTGAGTGAGAGGCTGGCGGCCAGACGGGTCGAGTCGGTCGACAAGGACCGGGCTGGGGAGAACCCCGACAGACGCGCCTATGGTATGGCTCTGCGTCTGGCCACGGACATTGTCGCCGCGGTACTCGTCGGTGGAGCGATCGGCTGGTTCGTCGATTGGTGGCTTGGCACGTCGCCGTGGGGGCTGATTGTGCTTTTGTTGCTTGGCTTCGCCGCAGGCATGATGAATGCCTTGCGCGGCGCCGGAATGATAAAAGAATCCCCGACGCGCTTGGGCGACGTCGGCAAGAATGACGAGAACTGAGGGCGGGACGGAAATAGCGTGGCGACAGATCCGATCCATCAATTCCAGATTCACCGCATCGTCCCGATCGAGGTCGGTGGCGTAGACCTGTCCTTCACCAATTCCGCCCTGTTCATGGTCCTGTCGGTGGTAACCGGCTGCGGCCTGCTCCTGTGGGCGACAATGCGGCGCCGCCTGGTGCCTTCGCGCGGCCAGGCCAGCGCGGAAATGCTCTATGAATTCATAGCCAGGATGTTGCGGGATTCGGCAGGCGCAGAAGGCATGCGCTTCTTCCCGCTCGTCTTCTCGCTGTTCCTGTTCATTCTCGTCGCCAATCTTTTCGGCATGTTCCCGTACTTCTTCACGGTGAACAGCCACATCATCGTCACGGCGGCGATGGCGATCGTCGTGTTCGTGCTGGTGCTGACCTACGGCATCTTCAGAAACGGCGGGCGCTTCTTCAAGCTGTTCGTGCCTTCGGGCTTGCCCGGCGCGCTTTTGCCGATCATCGTGCCGATCGAGGTGCTTTCCTTCCTGTCGCGTCCTCTCAGCCATTCGATGCGACTGTTCGCCAACATGCTCGCCGGCCACATCACGCTGAAGGTGTTCGGCGGCTTCGTCATCGAACTGGCGGCGAGCGCCATCTTCGGCGTCGGCGCCGTGAGCACCGTGATCGGTGTCCTTCTCGCCGGTACCGCGCTCGCGATGACCGTGGCACTCACCGCGCTCGAATTCCTCGTTGCTGCGCTGCAGGCTTACGTCTTCGCCATGCTGACGGCGATCTATCTCAACGACGCAATTCATCCGGCCGGCCACTAAAGGCCCGCCTTTTTCAACCAAGCCAAGGAGTTCTCGATCATGGAAATGGAGGTCGCAAACGCGCTCGGCGCTTACATCGCCGACGCCGGTAAGGCGATCGGCGCAGGCGCCGCTTGTATGGGCGTTGGCGCGGCAGGTGTCGGCCTGGGAGCTCTCTTCGGCCACTACCTCGAAGGCGCTATCCGCAACCCGGCAGCCGCCGATGGCCAGTTCGGCCGCCTGATCTTCGGCTTCGCCGTGACCGAAGCTCTGGGCATCTTCTCGCTGGTTATCGCGTTCCTGCTGCTGTTCACCTGAGCCGAACGCAGCGGAAAGCCTGAGGAACGCCGATGGATTTCGCCATGCCGATCGTCATCGCACAGGCCGAGGCCACACCGGTCCCGGCTGAAGGCGAGTTGGTGGAGACGGTGGGGGTCGACGAGCAACACGCGGAGACCGGATTTCCGCCGTTCGAATCGACCTACTTCCTGTCTCAGCTGCTCTGGCTGGCGATCAGCTTTGTCGTTCTCTATCTGCTGCTGGCGCGGGTCATCCTGCCCCGCATCGGCGGCATTCTGGAGGACCGGCGGGATCGCATTGCCCGCGATCTCGATCAGGCCGAGCGGTTGAAGCAGCAATCGGACGACGCGCTGGCCGCCTATGAGCGTGCTCTCGCGGAGGCGCGCTCGGGCGCCTACGCCATCGCTGCGGAGGCACGCGACGCGTCCAAGGCGGAGGCCGACGCCCGTCAGGCGGAGATCGAGGCCCAGCTCGACGCCAAGCTGGCAGAAGCCTCGACGCGCATTGCCGACATCAAGGGCAAGGCGCTCGCCGATGTCACCGACATCGCAACCGAGGCCGCCGAGGCGGTGGTTCAGCAGCTGATCGGCGTCAAGCCCACCGCTGCCGAGCTCAAGCAGGCAGTCCAGGCGGCGGAGGGTAACAATGCTTGAAGATCCGGCATTCTGGGTACTCGTCGCCCTTCTCATCTTCTTTGCCATCGTCATCTACATCAGAGCGCCGCGCCTGGTGACGGGCGCGCTTGATCGCCGTGCCGAGGCGATCAGCAGCGAACTGGACGAGGCGCGGAAGCTGCGTGAAGAGGCGCAGGCGCTCCTGGCCGAGTATCAGCGCAAGGCGCGCGAGGCCGAGCAGGAGGCCGAAGAGATCATCGAGCAGGCCCGCCGCGAGGCCGCCGCCTACGCCAAGGAAGCGCAGCAGCGCAGCGATGAAATCGTCGAACGCCGCACCAGGCTGGCGGAACAGAAGATCACGCAGGCCGAGTCTGTCGCCCTCCAGGAGGTCCGCTCGCTCTCAGCCGATCTGGCGATCACCGCGGCCGAGCGCGTGCTCTCCGCCAAGGTGAAGGGCGCCGAAGCGGAGAAGCTGGTGTCCGAGGCGATCAACGAGGCCAAGGCCCGCCTGCACTAGCCGGACGTTTCTTCCTCGAAGAACAAAGATCGCGGCTCGGGTATCGGCTCAAGCCGTTGCTTTATCGGCGCGAAGCTCCGCCTGTGATGCGGGCATGGGCCATGCGTCTCGAGCGCGGCGAAATGCTCCGGCGTCGAATATCCCTTGTGCGATTCGAAGCCATAGCCTGGGAACGCCGCGGCGACACGGGCCATCAGGCGGTCCCGCGTCACCTTGGCGATGATCGAGGCTGCCGCGATCGACACCGAGCGGCCGTCCCCGCCAACGAGCGCCTCTGCCGGGCAGGGGAGGCCGCGCGGCAGCATATTGCCGTCGACGAGCACATGATCCGGCTGCTTGGGCAGCGCCCGCACCGCCTTGACCATGCCCCAAAGCGAAGCCTGGAGGATATTCATGTCGTCGATCCGCGCCCGGCTGGCGACGGCAATCCCGACCAGTCCGCTCGCCAGGATCTTGTCGTAAAGGCGGACACGCTCTTCCAGCGTGAGCTGTTTTGAATCGTTGAGGCCTTGCGGGAACCGCCGGCCTTCGAACATCACCGCCGCCACAACGACCGGTCCGGCGAGCGGTCCGCGCCCTGCTTCATCGACGCCGGCAATCCACGTTGCACCACGCTTGCGCGCCCGCCGTTCGAAGAAGTCGGTCGGAAGGGCCGGCTCGTCGAGCGGCAGGAGCGTTTCAGCGCTGGCGGATCTGCGGGCCATCGCGGCCATGCTTGCCGCCCTTGCACACGCGGATCAAGCGCCGTTTCACAGAAGCGTCAGTTGTGCACTCACGCCCGGCGGTCGGAACAGGTCGGTCCGCAATTTCATGCGGGCTGTGTTAAGTCCAAGCCGGGTACAGGCGATCTCGAAGCGACGTCCGATCTGCCAGGCATAGGGCCCGACACCGCTCATCCGCTGGCCCCAGGAGGAATCATAATCCTTGCCCTGTCGCACCGAGCGGACAAGCGAGATCACCTTCGCATAGCGATCCGGATAGTGGCTCTTGAGGAATTCCTTGAAGAGGTCTGCCACCTCCTGCGTCAGCCGCAGAATGACATAGCCGGCTTCGCGCACGCCCTGCGCTTTCGCCGCATCGAGCACGCGCTCCATCTCCGGCTCGTTGAGGCCAGGGATCACTGGGGCGAACATGACGCTGGTCGGCACCCCGGCGCCGGACAAACGCCGCAACGCTTCCAGCCGTTTTGCCGGCGTCGACGCGCGCGGCTCCATCGCCCGCGCGAGCTTGCGGTCGAGCGTCGTCACCGACAGGCCGACCTTGGCGAGGCCCCGCTCGGCCATCGGCGCCAGGATGTCGAGGTCGCGCGTGACCAGTGCGTTCTTGGTCAGGATCGCCACCGGATGGTTCGCCTCCGACAGAACAGTCAGAATCTCACGCATGATGCGGTAGCGCTTTTCGATCGGCTGATATGGGTCGGTGTTGGTGCCGATCGCGATCACATCAGGCTTGTAGCCGGGCCGCGCCAGCTCTCGTTCGAGAAGCCGGGCAGCGTTTGGCTTGGCGAACAGCTTGGTCTCGAAATCGAGACCCGGCGACAGACCCATGAAAGCGTGTGTTGGCCGCGCGAAGCAGTAGGCGCAGCCATGTTCGCAGCCGCGATAGGGATTGATCGACTGGTTGAAGCCGATGTCGGGCGAATCATTCCGCGTGATGATCCGGCGCGGACGCTCTTCCTGAACCTCGGTCTTCAGCGGCGGCAGCTCTTCGAGCGAGTCCCAGCCATCGTCGAGGCCGACCCGTTCGACCGGTTCGTAGCGGCCGGACCGGTTGGTCTCCGACCCGCGCCCGCGTCTCCGTTCGGGGACGATGGGGGCTGGGTCGATCGCCGGCGCGGACGCCGGGCGCGGGTCGGGTTCGAATCGGTGTTGGGCGAGGGCCATGCGACAAAGCTAGGTCCGCAGCGAGAACAAAGCAAGAACAAATGGCGCTAGGCCGATCCGCCGGTGGTCGCGGCTTTCACCCACCAATTCGGCCGCGCTTGCCCGATGAGGTCCGCCGCGCGCGCCGCGGCTTCATGCGTTGGGTAGATGCCGAAGCAGCAGGAACCCGATCCGCTCATGCGGGCGATCAGGCAGCTTTCGGTTTCGCCAATCAGACCGATTGCGTCGCCGACAACAGGCGCTTCGGCTTCGGCCGGCGCCTGTAGGCCGTTGCGCGTCTGCGCCAGCCAGCCGGCAACGGAGGACGCGTCGGCAAAGGCCGACGGCAGCGGCGTGAGGGGCGGGTCGGACGGCGCTGCAAGACGGGCGAAGACGGACGCCGTGCTGACGCTGACGCTCGGAAAGACGAGGACCATCGGCAGCGGCGGTAGTCCGTCGATCTCCGTCAGACTTTCGCCCCGACCGGCGGCTCGGGCGGGGCGCGAGGAGAGGCACATCGGCACGTCGGCGCCGAGTTCGAGGGCGAGCGCCTGAAGCCGCTCCGGCGCAAGGCTGAGCTGCCAGGTGCGGTCGAGGAGACGAAGCGTTGCCGCTGCGTCCGCCGAGCCGCCGCCGATCCCTGCACCGACCGGGAGGTTCTTCGTCAAACGCAGCGCGACGTCCGGTAGCCGGCCGGCCTCACGCGCGATCGCAATCGCAGCGCGGGCTACGAGATTGTCCTCTGCCGAAAGCGCGGACGCGAAAGGTCCATCGATGACGAGCGGTGGTCCCTCCGCGGCGGCGGCAACACGGTCGCCGACATTGGCGAATACAACGAGGCTGTCGATGTCGTGATAGCCGTCGGCGCGGCGGCCGAGAATGTGCAGCGCCAGATTGATTTTCGCCGGCGCAATCTCGCTGGAGGAAGCGTCGGTGCCCGCGCCCAAGGCCCGCGCTACTGGATGTTCATCAGGCCCGGCGCCGCCCCTTCGTCGAGCGCAGGCAGGCCATTGTCGATCTTGTCCGTCAGGCGCTGGATGACGTCGTCATCAATCGCAAAGACGAGCGCGTGGTTCCACTGGTAGATGCCTTCCAGCTCGCGGCCGGCGCGCCATAGGGCGTCACCAAGGTGCTCGAGAACTTCGGGATGGGTCGGGCTGGCCTCGGCGGCCTGCTCCAAGGCGTCGATCGCCTGCTGATATTGGCCGAGCTTGAAATAAGCCCAGCCGAGGCTGTCGATGATGTAGGCCGAATCCGGCCGCTGCTGCAGCGCGCGCTGGATCATGTCGAGGCCTTCGAGCAGGTTCTCGCCGCGGTCGACCCAGATATAGCCAAGGTAGTTCAGCACCTCCGGCTGATCGGGCGACAAGGCGAGGGCGCGCTGGAAATCAGCTTCCGCCTCCGGCCACTGCCCGAGCCGTTCGAAGGTCGTGCCGCGCTGATAGAACAGGCGCCAATCGTCGGCGATGATCGTCGGCAGGACGTGCAGCGTCGTCGTCAGTAGCGTGTTGGCGTCCTGCCAGCGCGCCAGATTGCGGTAGATGCCGGCAAGCGCATTGACGACATTGACGTTTGTCGGATTCCGCCGCCGCCAGGGGCTCAAGGCGGGCGGCCGCCCGCTCATGCAGACCGTTGGCGTCGTCGCTGGCCGAAGCCCCAATCGCGGCCAAGGTGAAGAACGGCGAATCGCCCGGAACGCTGTCGAACACCCGAGCGGCCTCGTCGTGCCGGCTCTGGGACTGAAGCACCTGCCCAAGAAGGACAGACGACAGGTCGCTTGCCGGGCCGATATAGCGGGCGAGCTGGAGGTAGTTGACCGCGATGTCGAAATCGTTGCTCGAAACCAGCGACGAACCGAGGCCATAAAAGACTTCGGCCGCGCCCTCTTCGGCGTTGCTGACCAGGGGACCGATCTCCGCGCCGTTGCGGATATCGTCGAGCAAGGCGGTCAGCGACGGATGGTTGGGCACCGACTGCAGGAAGTCCTCGATCACCGACATAGCCTGTTCGGTTTGGCCGTTGCGGGCCAGCAGGCGGGCATAGGCTTCGGTCAGACGCTGCGAACTGTTCGGCTGATAGACCGCGCTGACGAGGCTCAGCGCTTCCTCACTGCGGCCCGCCATGTCGTCAATCAGGGCCGCGTGGAAGGTCTGGAGCAGGTCGGAGGAGTCCATGCCTTCGAGCGTGGCCAGCGCGCCGTCGATGTCGCCTTCGCCCGCCTGAACCCAGGCGCGGAGGAGACCGACGGTCGCATCGGACAAGGAATCGCCGGCAATGGCGTCGAGATGCTGCGCGGCGTCGTCGAACCTGCCGTTTCTGATCGCGTCGGCAGCGAGCGCCATCCGGGCCGGTTCATTGCCCGGCTGGGCCGAGATTGCCGATCGCGCCAGCGGCAGGGCTCGGTCGACTTCGCCCGCTTCGATCCACAAATTGATGATGGTTGTGGCGAGGCCGGGATTACCCGGACTGCGGTCATAGACAATGCGGTAATAGGCGGCTGCGGTGCCGGGGTCCGAGCGGAAAAGGGCCGCTCGCGCCGCCAGATAGGCACCAACCGTGCTGACCAGGCCGGGCTGCGCAAGCGCCGCATTGGGGGCAGCCACGAGCAACGAACCCATTGCTCCAGCAGCTAGAATTGAGACGAAACGGGACCTGATGCGCATCGGCTTTCGCAGAACTGGGGCTTGGGCGGTCGGAGGATGGCGATTTTGCTTGGGCGTCGCAACTGCCGTTTCAGTGAGCACGCTCGATACAGAAATCGACAACCTCGAGAAGGGCGGACTTGAACGGCGATGAAGGCAGGGGAGCCAGCGCGTCCCTTGCCACCGCGCCGAAATGGCGGGCCCGGTCGATCGTGTCGTCAAGCGCACGGTGGCGCTTCATCAAGGCAATGGCGTGGGCAAGGTCGCCGTCGCCGATGTCCGTCTGCTCAACCACCCGGTGCCAGAAATCGCGGTCGGCGTCGGAGCCGCGCCGATAGGCGAGAACGACCGGAAGCGTGATCTTGCCTTCGCGGAAGTCATCGCCGATCGCCTTGCCGAGATCGCTGGAATTGCCGCCATAGTCGAGCACGTCGTCGACGAGCTGGAACACCAGACCAAGATTGGCGCCATAGGAGCGGAACGCGGCGCGCTCGGCCTGAGGCCGCGCTGCCAGCACCGGCCCGACTTCGGCCGATGCCGCGAACAGCGAGGCCGTCTTCGCCGAGACGATGGAGAGATACTCGTCCTCCGTCGTCGCCAGCCGCTTGGCGGCTGCAAGCTGATGCACTTCGCCTTCTGCGATGACGGCCGCCGCGTTGGAAAGGATCGACAGCGCTTCCAGCGATCCCACCTCGACCATCATCTTGAATGCCTGGCCGAGAAGGAAATCGCCGACGAGGACGCTGGCAGAATTGCCCCACACCATGCGCGCGGCGAGCTTGCCGCGGCGAAGGTCGCTGTCGTCGACGACGTCGTCATGGAGGAGCGTCGCTGTGTGCATGAATTCGACGCCGGCCGCGAGCTTCACATGGCCGGAGCCGGCATAGCCGCACATTCGCGCCGCGGCGAGCGTCAGCATCGGCCGGAGGCGCTTGCCGCCGGAGGAGATGAGGTGATTGGCGACCTCGGGGATCATCTCGACGTCCGATCCGGCGCGGTCGATGATCAGCTGGTTGACCTGCGCCAGATCGTCTTTGACGAGGGCGGAAAGCGGTTCGATCCCCGACCGCGGCCGCTTGTCTTCGCCAAGCGCAACAACAACACCCAAAAGGAATTCCTCCCGAAAAGTGGCGAGACAATAGGCAACCGGCCTCGCCGCAACAAGCCACCCGGGGAAGCAAGATTGTTTGACTGGGCCGGAACCCCTACCTTCCGCCGTTCAACGAGAGGAAATGCCGCGCCGATGGAAGAGCTGATGAGGACGAACGATCCTGTGCTGCTGTCCTTTGCCCAGGCGCTGCTGAAAGACGCCGGCATTCACAGCCACATCTTCGATCAGAATATGAGCGTCCTCGAGGGGTCGATCGGCGTTCTCGCCCGGCGCCTCCTCGTCGGCGAAGCGGATGCGCAGCGGGCGCGCCAGGTTCTGGAGGAGGCCGGCATCGCTGACGAATTGCGACGCCCGAAATCCAAGTGAACCACCCGCATCAGAGCGGCGCGACCACAACCGACGCCTTTCTCGGGGGGCGGGTCGAGGCGGTACAGCCGGCGTCCGGTCATCACCGCTCGGGTCTCGAAGCCGTGCTCCTTGGCGCCGCGCTGCCGCCGGAAACCGCCGGTACCATCGTCGATCTCGGCGCCGGCGCCGGTATCGCCGGCTTCTGCGCGGCGAAACGCTGCGAGGCGGCCGAAGTGATCCTCGCCGAGCGCGAGCTGGTGCTGGCGGATTGCGCGCGCCAAGCGCTCGCCTTACCGGCCAACCGTGCCTTTGCCGGCCGCGTGCGCGTCACCGAAATCGACATCACCGCGCCGGAGGCCGAGCGTCTTGCCGCCGGCCTGCCACGCGAAGGCGCGTCGGCGGTGCTCACCAACCCGCCCTTTCATGCCGGCGACAGCGTCAGTGCCTCGCCCTCCGAAGGACGCGCCGCCGCACATATCCTCGTCACCGGCCTCGATGCCTGGTTCCGCGCCGCCGCTTGGCTGCTGGCGCCGGGCGGAACGGTGGTCGCCATCGTCAAGGCGTCGGCGCTGCCCGATCTTCTCGCCGGCCTGTCCGGCCGCTTCGGGGCGGCGCACGCTCCTTCCGCTGCATCCGCGTCCTGGCGCTCCGGCCGAGCTCCTGCTCGCCCGCGCCATCAAGGGCCGCAAGGCGAGCCCGATCGTGCTCCCTGGTCTCGTTCTGCATGAAGCCGAGGGCAACGGCTTTGCGCCACCGCTTGAAGCGATCCTTCGCCATGGCGCCGGGCTCGCCGACATACACCCGCCTTGGCACGATGCCGCTGGGTCCCCATCTCAACGGCAATGACCGCACCTTGAGGAGCTCGGCCTCCGGTGCGAAGATCGCGTCGTCGCCATAGGGCGGCAGGGGGAGCGTCCGCAATGAGCCAGTTTGTCGTTCTCGCGATCGTCGCGGTGATTACCTTGGTGCTGTGGAAGCGCTTCGTGCCGCCGCCCCGGCCGAGGGACGACGAGGCGCCGATGCGCCGCGAAGCCAAGACGCTGGAGCGCGATCCCAACACCGGCATCTACCGGCCGTCGGAGCACGATCGGCAACCACGCGGCGACCGCGGCGCTTGACCTAGGCCGGCCCGGCAGCTAGCTCGCCGTGGACTTCACGCCAAAGCCGGGCCTTCTCATGTCATCCGACCTCAACCCTCGTGGGTCGTTCCAGGACCTCATCCTGACGCTGCAGACCTACTGGGCGGCTTATGGCTGCGTCATCCTGCAGCCCTATGACATGGAGATGGGCGCCGGCACGTTTCACCCGGCGACGACGCTGCGTTCACTCGGCCCGAAGCCGTGGAAAGCCGCCTATGTCCAGCCTTCGCGCCGTCCCAAGGACGGCCGCTATGGCGAGAACCCCAACCGGCTCCAGCACTACTATCAATTCCAGGTCATCCTGAAGCCGAGCCCTCAGGACCTACAGGACCTCTATCTGAAGTCGCTGGAAGCGATCGGCATCGACCTCCATCTGCACGACATCCGCTTCGTCGAGGACGATTGGGAGAGCCCGACGCTGGGCGCCTGGGGCCTCGGCTGGGAATGCTGGTGCGACGGCATGGAGGTGTCGCAATTCACCTACTTCCAGCAGGTCGCCGGTGTCGAATGTGCGCCCGTCGCGGGCGAGCTCACCTACGGGCTGGAGCGCCTGGCGATGTATGTCCAGGGCGTCGAGAACGTCTATGACCTCAATTTCAACGGCCGTTCCGGCGACGACAAGGTCAGCTATGGCGACGTCTTCCTGCAGGCCGAGCAGGAGTTCTCGCGCTACGATTTCGAGCATGCCGACGTCGAGCTTCTGTTCCGCCACTTCGCCGACGCCGAGAAGGAGTGCAAGGCGCTGCTCGATGCCGGCCGCTCCGGCGACCGCCAGCTGATGGCGCTGCCGGCCTATGACCAGTGCATCAAGGCGAGCCACGCCTTCAATCTGCTCGACGCCCGCGGCGTCATCTCCGTGACTGAGCGGCAGAGCTACATCCTGCGCGTTCGCGAACTCGCCAAGGCCTGCGGCGAAGCCTGGCTGATGACGGCCGGCGGCGGAGCCGTTTGATGCAACACATTCCTATCAGAGTTTCCTCGCGTGACAGGGCCCGGCGTCTCCGCGGCAGCGAAACGGACGCCGAGCGACGCTTCCGCCGCGGCCTTGGCCAGATCGAGCTGAAGGGCACGCACTTCAGACGCCAGGCACCGATCGGTCCCTATATCGTTGACTTCGCGTCTCTCCGGTTGCGGTTGGTGATCGAGATCGACGGCGACACGCACGCAACATCCGCTGCTCAGGCACGCGACAGGCATCGAACCGACTTCCTGCAGTCCCGCGGCTATCTGGTCCTGCGCTTCCCGAACAGGGATGTAATCGAGAACCTCGCAGGCTGCCTTGAGACCGTTCGTGCGACCGTCCAATCGCGAGAGCAAAGAACCTCCCCCTTGACGGGGAGGTCGATCGGCAAAGCCGATCGGGTGGGGGTGACAGCGCCGCGGAACGATCACCCCTCCCCGGCGCACTTCGTGCACCGACCCTCCCCGTCAAGGGGAGGGTGGCTCAAGCCCACATGGGCAGACGCAATGCCTGATCTTCTGCTCGAGCTCTTCTCCGAGGAAATCCCCGCCCGCATGCAGCGGAAGGCGGCGGACGATCTGCAGCGCCTCGTCACCGGCGCGCTGGTCGATGCCGGCTTCCTCTATGAGGGCGCCAAGGCCTTCGCCACGCCGCGCCGGCTGGCGCTGACGGTGAACGGTGTTCCCGCGCGCTCGCCCGACCTTCGCGAGGAGAAGAAGGGCCCGCGCGTTGACGCGCCGGAACAGGCGATCGCAGGGTTCCTCAAAGGCGCGGGCCTGTCGTCGATAGACCAGGCGACAGTGAAGTCCGATCCGAAGAAGGGCGACTTCTACGTCGCCACGATCGAGAAGCCCGGCGTCGCCGCCGAGGCGTTTCTCGCCGACGCGCTGCCGAAGATCATCCGCGATTTCCCCTGGCCGAAATCGATGCGCTGGGGCGCGGCCTCGACCGAGCCGGGGAGCCTCCGCTGGGTGCGTCCGCTGCACGCGATCGTCGCCACTTTCGGGCCGGAGACGGAGGATCCGGTGGTGATCGATTTCACCGTCGGCGCCGTCACCGCCGGCGACACAACCTACGGCCACCGCTTCATGGCGCCGGATGCGATCACTGTCCGCCGCTTCGATGATTATCAGGACGCCCTGCGCGACGCGAAGGTCGTGCTCGACGCCGACCGGCGGAAGGACATCATCCTCCACGACGCCAAGGAGCGCGCTTTCGCGCTCGGCCTCGAACTGATCGAGGATGAAGGGCTGCTGGAGGAGGTCGCCGGCCTCAATGAATGGCCGGTCGTGCTGGTCGGTTCGTTCGAGGATGCCTTCCTCGAGATCCCGCCCGAGGTCGTCCGCACCACCATTCGCGTCAATCAGAAGTGCTTCGTGCTGCGGGACCAGTCCGGCAATCTCGCTAACCGCTTCGTCATGGTCGCCAATATCGAAGCGAGCGACGGCGGCGCCGAGATCGTCGCCGGCAATCAGCGCGTCATCCGCGCCCGCCTGTCAGACGCCCGGCATTTCTGGAACACCGATCAGCGTGACCTGCCGGGCCATGACAGCGCGGCGATGGGCGACGCCGCAAAGCGCCTCGGCCTCGACCTTTCCAAGCCACTCGACCAGCGCATGGCGAAGCTCGCCGCGACCAACGTCGTCTTCCACGAGAAGCTGGGAACGCAGGGCGAGCGGGTCGAACGCATCGTCCGTCTGGCACGTGAGATCGCGCCGATCGTCGGCGCCGATCCCGACAAGGCCGCGCGCGCCGCAGTCCTCGCCAAGGCCGATCTCACCACCGAGATGGTCGGCGAGTTCCCCGAGCTCCAGGGCCTGATGGGCCGCTATTACGCCGAGCGCCAGGGCGAGGACGCCCCCGTCGCGACCGCGGTCGAGGATCACTACAAGCCGCAGGGGCCGGGCGATGACGTGCCGACCGATCCGGTCGCCATCGCCGTGGCGCTTGCCGACAAGCTCGACATCCTCGTCGGCTTCTGGGCGATCGACGAAAAGCCGACCGGCTCGAAGGACCCCTACGCCCTCCGCCGCGCCGCGCTGGGCGTCATCCGCATTGTGATGTCGAACGAGCTGCGGTTCCGCCTCGCGCCGGCCATCGCACGCTCGCGCTTCGCCGTTTGGGCAGCGCTTGGCAACAAGGAGCTAGGCGCCATGCTCGGGCGCCTTGGCGATGTTCGCAGTCTTTTGCCGCGCGGCTCGGTCCACGTCCCCCACCGGGTCCTGGTCGAGGCCGGCGTCGCCGTGACGGAGCAGCAGCTGAACCAGCTGATCAACGCCACGATCGTGGATCTGCTCTCCTTCTTTGCCGACCGCCTGAAGGTGCAGCTGCGCGAGGAGGGCGCTCGGCACGACCTCGTCGATGCCGTCTTCGCGCTCGGCAATCAGGACGACCTTCTGATGATCGTCGAGCGCATCGGCGCGCTCTCCGCCTTCCTTGATAGCGAGGATGGCAAGAATCTCCTCGCCGGCTATCGCCGCGCCGTGAACATCCTCCGCGATGAGGAGAAGAAGGCAGGCGAGGTCATTGCCGGTGACGCCGAGGTTTCGCTCCTCTCCGAGCCCGAGGAAATCGCCCTCCACGACGCCGTCGACACGGCCGAATCGGATGCCGCCGCGGCAATCGAGGCCGAGGATTTCGGTGCCGCCATGGCCGCCCTTGCGGGCCTTCGGGCGCCGGTCGACGCCTTCTTCGACAAGGTGCTCGTCAACGCGCCCGACGCGGCCGTCCGCCTCAACCGCCTTCGTCTCCTCGGGCGTATCCGCGCCGCGATGGCGACCGTCGCCGACTTCTCCAAGGTCGAAGGCTAGGCAACAAAAGCCAATTATATCAGGCTCTTGCGAGCCCGCGGCATTTGGTCGGATCGTGGCGCTTTCGGGGCCCTCGCCCTGCCGCTATAGTCCGCGGCGAAGGGGAGGGCAGCACTTGCATCCCCGAGACGCGAGCAACATATACTCAGACTGAGTATATTATCGGGACACCGAAAGGATCGCATCGATGGATGATGTCTTGGCGACATCCCGTGGACGCACCGCGGGGACACCCGAGCGGCTGCCCATGCCTTCGCTCGACTACACCGACGAGGTCGCGCGCGAGACCGCGCCGATCTATGCGCGCATGAAGCACGTCATGCCGGCGATCGAATGGCCGGTGCACGCGCCCTATGTGAAGGCGATCAACGACCTCAAGCTGCAGCGCAACGCCGTCATCCTCGCGCACAATTATCAGACGCCGGAGATCTTCTATGGCGTTGCCGACGTCGTCGGCGATTCGCTGCAGCTCGCCATCGAAGCATCGCGCACCGAGGCGGACCTCATCGTCCAATGCGGCGTGCATTTCATGGCCGAGACGTCGAAGATATTGAACCCGGACAAGACGGTGCTGATCCCCGACAGCCGCGCCGGCTGCTCGCTCGCCGAATTCTATAACCGGCGAGGACGTCCGCCTGCTGCGTCAGCGCTATCCCGGCGTGCCGATCGTCACCTACGTGAACACCTCGGCCGACGTGAAGGCGGAGAGCGACATCACCTGCACCTCGTCCAACGCCAAGGCGGTCGTCGAGAGCTTCGGCGTCGATACCGTGCTGCTTATCCCGGACGAGTATCTGGCGAAGAACATCGCCGCGCAGACGGACGTGAAGATCCTCACCTGGAAGGGCCATTGCGAGGTGCATGAGCGTTTCACCGCCGCCGATATGCTGGCCTTCAAGGAGGCCAATCCCGGCGCCGAGATCATCGCTCATCCCGAGTGCCCGCCCGAGGTCATCGCCATCGCCGACTTCACCGGCTCGACGTCAGGCATCCTGAGACATGTCCGCGCGACGAAGCCGAAGAAGGCGTTCCTCGTTACCGAATGCTCGATGTCCTCGAACATCAAGGCCGAGCTGCCCGAGGTCGAATTCGTCGGCCCGTGCAATCTCTGTCCGCATATGCAGCGCATCACGCTGCCCAAGATCCTCAACAGCCTCCTCAATCTCGAGGAGGAGGTGACGGTTGATCCGGCGATCGCCGACCGCGCCCGTCAGGCGGTCGAGCGCATGATCAACCTGAAGCACTAGCGCCGCGAACCCGGCAGGCACCGCCCATGCTTGAAACCGACAGCCTGTTCCCGCCCCAATCCTGGGAGGGTATCGACGACGTCATCATCGTCGGCGGCGGCCTCGCCGGGCTCTTCTGCGCGCTGCGTTTGGCGCCGCGGCCGGTGACGGTGCTCGCCGCTGCGCCGATCGGCGAGGGCGCGTCCTCGGCCTGGGCGCAGGCCGGAATCGCGGCCGCGCTTGCGACCGGCGACACAGCCGAAGCCCATCTTGCCGACACCATCGCCGCGGGCGGGGGCATCGTCGAAGAGCGCATCGCCGAATTGATGGTGCGCGAGGCGCCCGACCGCGTTCACGACCTTCTCGCCTATGGCGTCGAATTCGATCGCAGGAAGAACGGCGCGTTCCGCATGTCGCGCGAGGCCGGGCATTCCGCCGCGCGCATCGTTGGCGTCGGCGGTGACCGCGCCGGTGCCGAGATCATGAAGGCGCTGATCGCAGCCGTCCGCGCGACACCGTCGATCCGCCTGCTCGAAGGCATGGTCGGCGAGTTGCTCTACGCCGAGGGCAACCACGTCACTGGCATCGGCGCGCGCATGCGCGGCCAGCCCGGCCGCTTCTTCTTCCCCGCCCGCGCCGTTGTCTTGGCGGTGGGCGGCAGCGGTCATCTCTATTCGGTGACGACCAATCCTTCCGAATTGGAAGGCACCGGCCTCGCCATGGCGGCGCGTGCAGGCGCGATCATCGCCGATGCCGAGTTTGTCCAGTTCCATCCGACAGCGCTTGCCGTCGGTCGCGACCCGGCACCCCTTGCGACCGAAGCGATCCGCGGAGCGGGCGCTGCATTGATCGACGAGGCCGGCAGCCGTTTCCTCGAAGGCGTCCATCCAATGATGGAGCTCGCGCCGCGCGACGTCGTCTCACAGGCGATCTACCGCCACATCCGCGCCGGCCATTCGGTCTATCTCGACGCGCGTGAAGCGATCGGCGAGGCCTTCCCGGCGGAGTTCCCGACGGTCAACAAATACTGCCTGGAATCCGGGATCGATCCCGTGAAGCAGCCGATCCCGGTGTCGCCGGCCGCGCACTACCATATGGGCGGCATTCTCGTGGATGCGAATGGCCGATCCACCATCGACGGTCTTTGGGCGTGCGGCGAGGCTGCGAGCACGGGGGCGCATGGTGCCAACCGCCTCGCGTCGAACTCGCTGCTCGAGGCCGTGGTCTTCGCCGCCCGCATCGCCGAGGACATCCAAGGCCTTCTGCCACAGCCGCAGGCCGGGTGGACCGATCGGCGCGGCGCCGGCCGCGAACCGCCGGAGGCCGACGAGACCGAATATGTGGCTCTGCTCCGCCGCACCATGACGAAGCATGTCGGCGTCATCCGCGATGCGGCGGGCCTCGTTGCCGCGCTCGAGACGATTGCCGAACTGGAGGGCCAGCCGCACAGCCGTCAGATGCGCAACCGCCTGACCGCCGCCAAGCTGATCGCGACCGCGGCACTCCGGCGTGAAGAAAGCCGCGGTGCGCATTACCGGTCGGACTTCCCCGAGACGAGGGCGGACCTTGCCAAGCGGACCTTCCTCGCCGCTGGGCGACGCCGAGGCAATCGCCGACCGCGCCACCGACGGCCCCGCTTTGCGCCAGACCGCGCTCGCAGGCTGAACCATGATGCGGACGACGCTGCCGCCTGAGGTGCTGGACGAAGCGGTGCGCCGCGCCCTTGCTGAGGATCTCGGCCGCGCCGGCGACATCACATCGGCGGCAACCATCCCCGCCGACGCCCGCGCCGAGGCGACGATCGTCGCGCGCCAGCCTGGCGTTATCGCCGGCATGCCGCTCGCCGATCGGGCCTTCCGCATGGTCGAGCCGGGCATCGCGTTCGAGGCCGCCATCGCCGACGGCAGCGCCGTTGCCGCCGGTACGACGCTTGCCCGCGTCGCCGGTTCCGCGCGCGGACTTCTTGCCGCCGAACGCGTCGCGCTCAACTTCCTCGGTCATCTGTCGGGGATCGCCTCGGCGACGGCCGCCTTCGCCGAAGCGATCAAAGGCACCGGCGCCAGAATCACTTGCACGCGCAAGACGACGCCGGGGCTGCGGGCGCTGGAGAAATATGCCGTGCGTTGCGGCGGCGGTTCAAACCACCGTTTTGGCCTCGATGACGCAATCCTCATCAAGGACAATCACATCGCCATCGCTGGCGGTGTCGTTCCGGCACTGGAGCGGGCGAAGGCCGCTGCCGGTCATCTCGTGAAGATCGAGATCGAGGTCGACAGCCTGGAACAGCTGTCCGAGGCCCTGCCGCTTGGACCGGATGTCGTGCTCCTCGACAATATGACCCCGGATCAGCTGCGCGAGGCGGTGCGCCTCGTCGCCGGCCGCGCCGTCACCGAAGCATCAGGCGGCGTCACCATCGGCAATGTTCGGGCGATCGCTGCATCCGGCGTCGATATGATCTCGTCGGGCTGGATCACGCATTCGGCGCCGGCGCTCGATGTCGCGCTCGATATCGCCGGCTAGACGGCAACGCCAGGCACGACTGATCGCGACAACACCTCTCCCCAGCGGGGAGAGGTCGGGGCAAGCCGCGTGAGCGGCTCGGTCCGGGTGAGGGGGCTTTTACATCGGTAAGGGACGGGGCCCCCCCTTCACCCTCCGTTCCTGGGGCTTGGTTCCCTCGCCAAGGAACGGAGCCCTCTCCCCAAGGGGGCGAGGGCAAGGAGCTGGACGCGGGCAAGCGACCAAACGGCCTCAGATCCAGCCGCCGCCATAGGTGCGGTAGAAGATATGGTTCCCGATCTGAGCCATGCGCTGCATCGTCGGCGCCCAGTCCGGGTGCACATAGACGGCGTGGTAGTGCGTCGCCGAGCCGATCTCCGGCAGATAGACCGCGTCGCCATCGAGTTCGGCATCGGCGATCTCCTGAGCGACGCCCCAGGCAACGCGGTCGCGTACGACCTCGCGGATGCCGTCGCAGGCGAAGGAGAACTGACAGGCGTTGTACCAGTTCTGGTTCTGGTAGACGACGCCGCAAACGGTGCTGGGATAGGCGGGGTTCTTCAGGCGGTTGATCACGACCTGGGCCACCGCCATCTGGCCGCGGATCGGCTCGCTGCGCGCCTCGAAATAGATCGCCTCGGCCAGGCAGCGCCGTTCGGCCGCGGTCGTTGCGCTCCCCGGAATGGGGTTGGCGACCCAGGCGTGATCCGTCGTCGGGTCGGGACCCGGCAGGTTCACCTCCGGCTTCGCCAGCGGATTGATGAGGGCATCGAAAGGCGCCTGAATATCGGCGGTGCCATCGGGCTCGGCATAAGCGATCGGTGCGTCGGGATCGATCGCCGCCGTCGGCGCCGGCTCCTCGGCGACGGCGATGGGCTCGGCAATCACGGGCGCTTCGACGGGCGTTACCATTGGACGGCCGCCCAGGGCGACGGACATCGCGCCGTTCAGCGTCGGCGCTGCGGGCGGTGTAGCTGACTGGTTGCCGGTGGCGAACAGGAAGGCCCGATCGGCCACGGTCATCTCGCTCGGCCAGATATCGGCGACTGCCGGCACGGCATCGTCGATTTCGGGAACGAAGAAGGCCTCGTCAGGCGCGATCGCCGCGGTGGTGACCGGGTCGACTGTCACGGCCTCCTCGGCGGCGACCGACAGGGCGGCCGGCATCGAGATTGGCGCGGTTGATAGCAGGAAGAACCCGATGGCCGTGGCCGCCCGGGCAAGGAAACGCAACTCGCTTTGGCCCCTAGGCCGCGCCGTATTCGGCAAGCCTTACCCCACACTTACGCATACGCTACCGGCAGCGGCCACTGAGGCAGCCGTGCATCATTGCTAAAATTGTTCCGATTATCCTTGCAGTCGCGTTAACGCCGGCAGGCAAAGAAACGGGATTGCGTGGCCCAATTGAGGCTTGCGTTAAATAAGGCCAGGGATTTCGCTAGCCGCGCTGGCCGTAGCGAAGCCCGGCGCCGGGCCGTTCCTGCAGAACTTCGCGGTGAAAGCGGAACAATGCCGCCGGCCGCCCGCCAGTGGAATTATTTGTGCCGCCCGTGGGCTCGACCAGCCCCGCCGTCTCCACCAGCCGGCGGAAATTCTGCTTGTGAAGATGACGCCCGGCGATCGCCTCGACGGTCTGCTGCAACTCCGTCAGCGTGAACTCGGGCGCCATCAGCTCGAAGACGACCGGGCGATATTTCAGCTTGGCGCGAAGGCGCGAGATCGCCGTCGCCAGAATGCGCCGATGATCGTGCAGCATCGGTGCTCCAAGCTGCGGCAGATCGAGGCCAGGCGAAACCCGGCCGTCCCGCCGCGCCTCGGTCACTAGTCCGGCTTCGTAGAGGAGTTCGTACCGGTCAAGCGCCCGTTCTTCGTCCCACAGCCGGTCCGACAGCCCGAAAGCCTGCCTGAAGCGGTCCTGCCGACCGAGCGCCCGGCCCGGCGGGGCGCCGGCGGGGTCGGCTTCCACCCACGCCCTGAGGCGGGGCAGGACGATCTCTGCGAGGATAGGCGGCTCGCCGTCACGCCAGTCCTCCCATGGGAAGAAATCGTACCAGGGCCGCCATCGTGCGCCGGTCTCTGCCAGCATCGGCTCGGCGGTCGGGTCGCGCCGCGCCAGCGCCAGATAGCCTACCGAGACGGTGTGGCCGGGATCGCCATGGCGCGCGTGCCGGCCGCGATCCCCGAAAGTGTAGAGCTGCTCGACATAGCCTAGCTTGAGCGAAGTCTGTTCCTCGACCCAACTGCGCAGGCCGATTTCGAACGTGCGATGCCGCAGCGGATCGAACGGGCCGAAGGGTAGGGAGTTGGCCTCAAAGCCCTCAGAGGCCGACTGCGCCGCCAGGACGAGCGGGGTCTGCTTCTCCACGGCGACGATGACCGCGTTGAGGCCGATCTCAATCGGTGTTTGCGCGATGTCGCTCATGCGGCCAACGCGGCCACAATGACGCGGCAGACGATCGGGGCGCGAACCTTCGACATCGGCTGAGTGTGATCTCAGCCGGCCCTCCGATCAACTTTTGCTGCCGTTGACCGCAGCGAAGAACACGTCGAACTCGGCGCGGAAGCGCGCCTCAGCCACCGCCGTCGGCCAGGGCTCGAGGTCGAGCCGGCTGGCGGCGATGCGGGGCTGGCCAAAGAATTTCAGCGCTTCGCCACGCTCGAAACCGGCCAGCTTGACCGCCTCGTGAAAGGCCGAGACGCGGTCCGCGATCTTGATCGCGCTGGCCATCGCTGCAGGTAGCTGGTCAGGCAGACCGAAGCGGCGGTGCACGGCGACCGCGAGCCGCTTCTCCACGCCCCAATAGTCCGGGCCGATCACCGCCTTGAAGGGTGAGATCATGTCGCCGATGACATATTCAGGCGCATCATGGAGCAGCGCCGCGAGGCGTCCGACAGCGCCGATGTCGGGAAAGAGCGCGTTGGTGATCGCCACCACGAGGATCGAATGCTGCGCCACGGAGAACGGGTGATCGCCCACCGTTTGCCCGTTCCATCGCGCCACGCGGGCAAGGCCATGCGCGATGTCGTCGATTTCGATGTCGAGCGGCGATGGATCGAGCAGATCGAGCCGGCGTCCCGACAGCATGCGCTGCCAGGCGCGGCGTTCGACATCGCCGACCGGTTTCGCGCGGGGTGGGCTCATGAGGCAGCCGCGTCGAGCTTGAAGCGTGCCCAGGAGGGCAGAACGATTTCGACCGCCTGGCCCTTGGCCGTGAGCTGCTGGCCGGAGGCGATAGCTTCGGCCGCGCGGTCGAGCCGGACGGTGGCAAGTCCGATGCTTCCATCGCTGGAGCTGATGGTGCCGATCGCTTGGCTGCCAGCAACGATCTCTGCGCCGCCTTCAAGGTCGCTGCCGCGCACCTGCACGATGCGGCGGCGCGCCGTGCCACGATGCTCCATCCGCGCCACCACCTCCTG
>CAWGKA010000005.1:0-247916 GCA_963823045.1 uncultured Alphaproteobacteria bacterium
GCCGATGACGACACATGGTCCAACATCTTCAGCCGGGTGATGGCCGAACGGATCGAGCCACATCTCGGCATGGAGCGCGCGACGCTGCTCCATGACTATCCGGCGCCAGAGGCGGCCTTGGCGCGGCGGCGGATGACGACCTGCGCTTTGCCAAGCGCTTCGAGCGTTGGCCTGCGGCGTCGAAGTCGCCAATGGCTTCGGCGAACTCACCGACGCCGAGGAGCAGCGCCGCCGCTTCGTTGCCGACATGGCAGAGAAGGAGCGGCTTTATGGCGAGCGCTATCCGATCGACGAGGATTTCCTGGCGGCGCTGGAGCACATGCCGGAGGCCGCTGGTGTCGCGCTCGGCTTCGACCGGTTGGTGATGCTGTCCGTCGGCGCCGATCGTGTCGACGACGTGCAGTGGACGTCGGTCGCCGATCCGTTCGGGCAGTAGCGCCGCACGGTGCTGGTGCGCTAGGAGCCGTTGATGGCCGCTGCCCACCGATCCATTGCCGAGCTCGCCGCTGCGAAGCTGATCGAAGCTTCGCCCGAGCTGGACGCAGTGGCGGCGCGCTATGCAATCGGCATCACCCCCGAGATGGCGGCGCTGATCGACCGCGGTGATCCGGACGATCCGATCGGCCTGCAGTTCCTGCCCGATCCGCGGGAACTCGATGTCCGGCCCGAGGAACGCGCCGACCCGATCGGCGACATCGCGAATTCGCCGGTCAAGGGCATCGTCCACCGCTATCCCGACCGCGTGCTGCTGAAGCCGATCCACACCTGCCCCGTCTATTGCCGCTTCTGCTTTCGGAGGGAGACCGTTGGCCCCGGCGGCGAAGCGCTCTCGGCCGCGGACCTATCGGCGGCGCTTGCTTATATCCGGGAACATCCGGAAATCTGGGAGGTGATCGTCACCGGCGGCGATCCGCTGATGCTGTCTCCGCGCCGCATTCGCGAGATCGTTTCGGCGCTTGAGCCGATCGAGCACGTCAAGGTTCTGCGCTGGCATAGCCGGGTGCCCATCGTGGACCCGGAGCGGGTGACGAAGGAACTCGCCGACGCGCTGGGGAACGCATCGAAATCGGTGTGGCTCGCGGTCCACTGCAATCATCGGCTCGAGCTGACCCCGGCGGCCGAAAAGGCGCTCAAGCGGCTCGCCCGGGCGGGCGTTACGCTCGTCAGCCAGACCGTGCTCCTCAAAGGCGTCAATGACAGCGTGGCTGCGCTGGAAACTCTGATGCGCCGTTTCGTCGAGCTAGGCGTGCGTCCGTACTATCTGCACCAACTCGACCTTGCGCCGGGCACGTCCCATTTCCGAGTGCCGATCGAGGAAGGCCGGGCGATCTTGCGCAGCCTGCGCGGCCGGCTGTCGGGCATCGCCCAGCCGACCTATGTGCTCGATATTCCCGGCGGGTTCGGCAAGGTGCCTGTGGGGCCGCGTTTCGTCGAGGACATGCTCGGAGACGGCTATGCCGTCACCGACCCGAATGGCGCCGTCCACACTTACCCACCGCCGCCGCCATTCGACTAAATTGCGCGCCGGCGCGGTAAGGCGGGCTTAACTGCCGCCGGTCAGGGTCGAGGGATCTGCTGCTTCCGATTCGGCGGGAGGGACCATGCCGCAGCCGTCCATTGCTACGAGGGAAGCCGCGAGGGTCGCCCTCGACAGCCAGATCGCCGATCTGCGCTACGCCCTTCATTTGATGCAGGAGCCGAACGCGTCGGCAGCGCTGAATGCGCTATGGGACGCTTTTCCGGCTCTCGCCGCGACCGACCGGACGGGGTCTTAGCGGCAGCGGTTCGACGTTCGCGCTTTCAGTTGCTGGCGCCGAAGCCGCCAGCATGTGGTCGTGCCAGGCACGCCATGAGAGCGGCAGCGCCGCCAGATAGATCAGCGAAGCGATCGTCAGCGCCAGCCAGGTGAAGCTGAACAACAAACCGACGATCATCACCACGACGATCAGCAGCGGCGCGACAAGGTCGCGCGGAACTACCCTGCCGATCAGCTTTCCCGACCAAGTCGGGATGCGGCTGATCATCAGGGCGCCGACCGTAACGAGGTAGATCAGCGTTATCGGCGCGGTCCAACCGCCATGCGGTGCGCCGAGGAACTCGATGTAGAGGGGCAGCATGGCGATGATGGCGCCAGCCGGCGCAGGGACCCCGACGAAATAGGCCGCCTGCCAGAAGGGCCGCCGCGGGCCCTCCAGCGCGGCGTTGTAGCGCGCCAGGCGAAGCGCGACGCAACTCGCGAAGATGAGGCCTGCGATCCAGCCGATGGAATCGAGATCGTGCAGAGCCCAAGTGTAGAGCATCAGCGCCGGTGCGACGCCGAAATTGACGAAGTCCGCAAGCGAATCGAGCTGTGCGCCGAAGCGCGACGTCGAGCGCAGCAGACGAGCGACGCGGCCGTCGAGCCCGTCCAGAGTGGCAGCGAACAGCACCGCATAGATGGCAACGTCATACCGCCCCTCGAAGGCGTAGCGAATGGCGGTGAGCCCGGCGCAGAGCGCCAGCAGCGTGACCATGTTGGGAATGAGGTGGCGGACGGGCACCTGCCGAAACTGGGGCGGGCGCGGCGATTGCGGGCGCCGTTCGTTCGGAAAGGGCGTCGCGGATCGGGCCATCAATCGGTCCTCACGGTCCAGCCGGCGACGCCGCCGAACCAGGCGATCGTCGTCTCACCGGCCACCGCCGTCTGGCCGACGCTGACGGTGATCGCCGCCTCGCTCGGCAGATAGACATCCAGCCGCGAGCCAAAGCGGATCATGCCGAAGCGCTGACCGGCAAGCAGTTCGTCGCCCTCGCTCGACCAGCACAGAATGCGGCGCGCGACGAGACCGGCGATCTGCACCACGCCGACCGCGCCATGAGTGGTCTCGACGACGACACAGTTGCGCTCGTTGTCCTCGCTCGACTTGTCGAGGTCGGCGTTGACGAATTTGCCCGGCTTGTAGGCGACGCGGGTGACCCGTCCGGCCACCGGGGCCCGGTTCACATGGCAATTGAAGACGCTCATGAACACCGAGACGCGAAGCAGCGGCTCGGTGCCGAGGTCGAGCTCAGGCGGTGGGATCGCCGGCCCGACGGAAGAAACGGTGCCATCGGCGGGACTGAGAACGAGATTGGCGTCCTGCGGGGAAACGCGGGGCGGGTCGCGGAAGAAATAGGCGATCCACCCGGTGATGACTGCGCCGATCCAGAAGAAGGGCTGCCATAGCAGGCCAAGAAGGATGGCAATGATGGCCGCGATGACAATGAACGGCAGCCCTTCATACCGCACCGGCACGAAGGCCTTCCGAATCGAGTCGATCACTGAGTCCATCCGCTACCCGATCGCCGGCGCTGAACCGTCACATTTGTGTTGCGAAGCGATGATCAAGCACGAATGACCGCCGCTGTGAAGGGATTGCCGGGGATACTGCCTGTGGTCATTCCGCCGCTGGCACCGATTCTTCTGTCGCGACAAGGAGGCCGTCGCCATCCGCCTCGCGGGCGATGCGCAGCCGTTCCGCCGCCGCGGCCGCCTCCTGCTGACAATTCCACATGGAGGCGTAGAGACCGCCCTCATCGAGCAACGCCCCATGGGTGCCGCGCTCGACGATCTCGCCATCCTTGAGGACAAGGATCTGGTCGGCGTGGATGACGGTGGACAAGCGGTGGGCAATGATCAGCGTGGTTCGTTCGGCGGCAACGCGATCGAGCGCACCTTGGATCTCGCGCTCGGTGTGGGTGTCGAGGGCAGAGGTCGCCTCGTCGAGGACGAGGATCGGCGGTCCCTTGAGAATGGTGCGGGCGATGGCGACCCGCTGCTTCTCGCCGCCGGAGAGCTTCAGCCCGCGCTCGCCCACCTCGGTATCGTAGCCGTCCGGTAGGGCGGCAACGAAATCGGCGATTTGCGCCGCGGCA
Source organism: uncultured Alphaproteobacteria bacterium (assembly GCA_963823045.1). Lineage (GTDB taxonomy): Bacteria > Pseudomonadota > Alphaproteobacteria > Rhizobiales > Kaistiaceae > JADLGL01. The sequence goes on from CAWGKA010000005.1 coordinate 3,895, forward strand.
GCGGCAGCATGAACCTCGTCCTCGCTGGCCGACGGGCGTCCGTAGCGGATGTTGTAGGCGATGGTGTCGTTGAAGAGCACGGTATCCTGCGGCACCATGCCGATCGCGGCGCGCACCGATTCCTGCGTGACGTCGCGGATATCCTGGCCGTCGATGGTGATGCGCCCGCCGGTGACGTCGTAGAAGCGGAACAAGAGTCGCGAGATGGTCGACTTGCCGGCGCCCGACGGCCCGACGATGGCGACGCTGTGCCCGGCCGGGACCTCGAAGCTGACATGCTTCAGGATCTCGCGATCGGGATTGTAGTGGAAGCTGACATCCTCGAAGCGGACGGCGCCCTCGCGGACGGCGAGCGGCGGCGCCGCGGGCCTATCGACGATCTCGCCCGGCACCGCGAGGAGCTCGAACATCGCCTCGATGTCGGCGAGGCCCTGTCGCAGTTCGCGGTAGATCATGCCGATGAAGTTGAGCGGGCTGGCGAGCTGGATCAGCAGCGCGTTGACGAGGACGAAGTCGCCGACCGTCTTGTTGCCGGCGACGACATCGGACGCGGCCATGGCCATCACGATCGTCATGCCGACGGTGAAGATCATGGCCTGGCCGAGATTGAGCCAGGCGAGCGAGGTGCCGGTCTTGATCGCGGCGGCCTGATAACGCTCCATCGCCTCGTCGTAGCGCTCGGCCTCCATGCCCTCATTGCCGAAATATTTGACGGTCTCGTAGTTCAGGAGCGCGTCGATCGCCTTGGTGTTGGCGTCGGCATCGGACTGGTTCATTTCGCGGCGGATGGTGATGCGCCGGTCCGACGTCTTCACCGTGAACCAGACGTAGATCACGATCATCACCAGCACGACGGCGAGATAGCTGAGGCCGAAATGGTAGCCGATGATGCCGGCGGCGAAGACAAATTCGAGGATCGTCGGCAGCGTCGTCAGGATGGTGTGGCGCACCATCGATTCGATGCCATTGACGCCGCGCGTGATCAGGCGTGCGAGCCCGCCAGTCTGGCGCTGGAGGTGGTAGCGCAGCGAAAGCGCGTGGACGTGAGCGAAGACCCGGGCGGCAAGCTGGCGAACGGCGTGCTGGCCGACACGTACGAAGAGCGCATCGCGCAGCTGGGTGAAGGCCGTGTTGAGCGTGCGGCCGAGGCCGTAGGCGACAACCAGCATGACCGGCGTCGCCACCGCGAGCGCGACGGCAGCATCGGGCCCGGTATTGGTCGGCACCAGCGCATTGGTCGCCCAGCTGTAGAGGAACGGCACGAAGACGGTTGCGATCTTCGCTGCCACAAGCGCGGCGATCGACATCGCGACGCGGCGCTTCAGGTCCGGTCTGTCATGCGGCCAGATGTAGGGCCACAGATTGCGCATGGCGGCGAGCGTCGCACCTCGGTCGGCCGAGATCGGCCGTGGCGGCAGGTCCGAAACGGGCATGGCTCGGCGCATATCTAGGAATGGCTCTGGTGCTGGGGCATTGCAGCCCCATGTCGGGTGAAGCGCCGGCAAGTGCAAGCGCAGACTGCCAAGAGGTCTGTCACCTCAGTGCCCCGCGGGATCGGGAATGAGCAGCGTCATGCCGGGCAGGATCGTTCCAGCGCGGCGGATGGCGTCGCGGTTGGCGTCTAGGATCAGCTGATAGAGCGTGCCGGTGCCGTAATAGCGCTCGGCGAGCCGCCACGGGGAATCGCCGGGAAGCACGACGGCAAGCTGCGGATAACCGATCGCCCCTTCGACCACGGCGCCGGAACCGGCGCTGACGTCGATGGTGATGGCGAAATCGGCGATCGTGAAGGCCTGGCCCGATGGCGTTGGTGCCGATGGGGACGCGGGCGGCGGAAGGGGAGCGGAAGCCGTGGCCCCCGAAGCGACGCCCTCCTCCGCAATGTCCAGCCTGACCCCTTCCCGCGCCACGATCTGGTAGCGGCCGTCGGCGGAAATGGTGCGGACGGTGAGTGCGTGCGCTCCCGGCGCCAGGCCGTCGGGCGCGACGATCCATTCGCCGCGATCGTTCGCCTCGGCGCGGGCGACCACGACATCGCCCTCCAGCAGTTCGATCGATCGCTCCGGGCTCGGCAGTGCCGACAATCACGGCCCGGCCGTTCGCCTGCATCAGCTCGAACGTCGTCGGCGTGAAGCCGGAACTGCTCCTGCGCCGAGGCCGGGGACGGTGGCCGCCAGGGCCACAGCCAACGCAGCAAATGCCAGAGCGCGTGTCACGGGTCGCTGCCCCACAAGAAAATCCAATCCGGTCATCAATCTAGCACAGGCGGCCACTACGCAAGAGTCCCGTGCCGGTGCGCTCGCTTGACCGGCCGTCCTCGGCAGGCCAGTAGGAAACGATGAAGCTCGAAAGCGTCTGCGTCTATTGCGGCTCATCCGTCGGCCGAAACCCCGCCTATGCCGCCGCTGCGGAGCGGTTCGGCGCCATCCTCGCCGAAGCCAAAATCCGTCTCGTCTATGGCGGCGGCTCGATCGGACTGATGGGCATCCTCGCTCGATCCGTCATCAGCCATGGCGGCGAAGTGCTTGGTATCATTCCCGGTTTCCTGAAGGACCGAGAGATCGCGCTGGTCGACGAGGCGGAACTGATCGTCACCGAGGACATGCATACGCGGAAGCGGGCGATGTTCGACGCCTCAGACGCCTTCGTCGCCCTCCCCGGCGGCATCGGCACGCTGGAGGAAGTCGTCGAGATGATGACCTGGATGCAGCTCGGCCAGCACCGCAAGCCGATCGTGCTTGCCGACCTCGAGGGCTTCTGGCGGCCGCTTGATCGACCTTCTCGGCCATATGGAGGGCGAAGGCTTCATGCACCGCCATCCGCGCGGCGCCGATCTCTACCGCGTCATCGACGACATCGAAGCCGTTCTGCCGGCGCTGAAACAGGCGGTCGGAGCGGAGTCGGAAGAAGCGCTCGAAGGCGATACAAGCCTTCTCTAGGCGATCTTCTCCGGCTGCAGGGTGGTGATCTTGGGTTCGCCCGCCGCCTTCATGCCGCTCTTCAAGCAGCTTGAAGACGATAGCATCGATCAGCGCCTCGAAGGAGGCGTCGACGATGTTCTCCGACACGCCGATCGTGAACCAGTGATTGCCGGCGGCGTCGGCGCTTTCGATGAGAACGCGGGTCACGGCCTCGGTGCCGCCATTGAGGATACGCACCTTGTAGTCGACCAGTTCGAGGTCCTCGATCACCTGCTGATAGACGCCGAGGTCCTTCCGGAGCGCCCGGTCAAGCGCGTTCACAGGGCCGTTGCCCTCGGCGACATTGTGGAAGCGCTCCCCGGCGACGACTGTCTTCACCACCGCCTCCGACACGGAGACGAGCTTGCCCTTGGCGTTGTGCCGGCGCTCGACCGTGGCGTGGAAGGAATCGACGTCGAAATAGCTCGGCACGTTGCCGAGCCAGCGGCGCGCGAGGAGCTCGAAGGAGGCATCGGCGGACTCATAGGCGTAGCCGATCGCCTCGCGCCGCTTGAGTTCGGCGAGCAGGCTGTCGACGCGCTTGTCCTTGCGGTCATAATCGATGCCCATGCGGTCGAGTTCGGCGACGAGGTTGGACTTGCCAGCCTGATCGGAGACGAAGACGCGGCGGCTGTTGCCGACGGTTTCCGGTGCCACATGCTCATAGGTGTGCGGATCCTTCGCCAGCGCCGAAGCATGGATGCCGGCCTTGGTGGCGAAGGCGCTGGTGCCGACATAGGCGGCCTGCCTGTTCGGGATGCGGTTCAGCATCTCGTCGAAGCGGCGCGACAGCGGCGTCAGCTTGGCAAGCTGCTCCATCGTGATGCCGGTCTCGAAGCGGTCCGCATAGCCGGGCTTCAGGAGAAGCGTCGGGATGATGGCGACGAGATTGGCGTTGCCGCAGCGCTCGCCGATGCCGTTGAGCGTGCCCTGGATCTGGCGCGCACCGGCACGGACCGCGGCAAGCGAATTGGCGACCGCCTGATCGGTGTCGTTATGCGCGTGGATGGCGAGATGATCGCCGGGGATCGCCTTAGCGACGGCGGTGACGATTGCCTCGACTTCCTCCGGCATGGTGCCGCCATTGGTGTCGCAGAGGACGACCCAGCGGCAGCCGGAATCATAGGCGGCCTTGGCGCAGGCGAGCGCGTAGTCGGGATTGGCCTTGTAGCCGTCGAAGAAATGCTCGCAGTCGAACGAGCACTTCGCGGCCGGCATCCTTGGCGGCGGTCACCGACTGGCGGATCGAATCCAGGTTCTCCTCTTCGCTGACGCGGAGCGCGACCCTGACCTGATAGTCCCAGCTCTTGGCGACGAAGCAGATCGCGTCCGCCTCAGCGTCGAACAGCGCCTTGAGACCCGGGTCGTTGGAGACGCTGACGCCGACGCGCTTGACCATGCCGAAGGCGGTGAAGCGGGCGCGGCTGGTGCGCTTCTTTTCGAAGAACTCGCTATCGAGCGGATTGGCGCCGGGAAAGCCGCCCTCGACATAATCGATGCCGAAATCGTCGAGGAGCTCGGTGACGAGCTCCTTGTCGATCAGCGTGAAATCGATGCCCGGCGTCTGCGCGCCGTCGCGCAACGTCGTGTCGTAGAGGTAGAGGCGTTCCTTACTCATCGGCATCACCTGTCGAGCGCGACGGCTTTCGCCCGTTTTGTTCGTCCTCGGCGTGGGCCACGCCTGCGGGCGAACGGGCGCGCAACGTCGTGTCGTAGAGGTAGAGGCGTTCCTTACTCATGACAGTGCCTCCGGCGGCCAGTGATCGGTGTCGCGGTCGGGGTGCTGGTAGCTGACGACAGTCCGGTTGAATTCGGCGCTCGCTGATGCCGGCTTCATGGGCAGTTCGTGCAGCGTGTCGAAGAATGTGAGCTTGTCGGTCGGGTTGGTCTGGATCTCGGGCGACGCGACGCTCGGGTCGTCGAACGCCCCGATCGCAAGCTCTGTGCCGCCCTCATATTCGTATGTGAGCGGCGTGCCGCAATCGGCGCAGAAGCCACGGTGGACGACGTTGGAGCTCTTGAACCGCTTCGGCCCGCCCCGCGTCCACACGACGCCGTGGGCCGTGACGAACGGCCCGAAGAACGAGCCAAACGCCTTCTGGCACATGCGGCAATGGCAGATCGAGGCACGACCCAGGGACGCGGCGCGAAAACGCACAGCGCCGCACTGGCAGCCGCCGGTCAGTTCTGCGTCGGTCATGGCTTCATCTCCGGCGGCCAGTGATCGGTGTCATGATCCGGATGCTGGTGATTGGTCGTGCGGATGTGCTCGACCCGCGTCGCATCCGCGTCTTCCTCGGTGACCTTGCCCGGCAGGTCGATGAGTTCGGCGAGCCAGGGCAAACGGCCCTCGACGCCATATTGCTCGATCGGCTTCATCTCTTCCGGATGGTCGAGCGAGCCGATCGATACGGCTGTCCATTTCGAGGTGAAATATCGGAATGTCAGCGGCGTGCCGCAATTGGCGCAGAAGCCCCGCTCGGCCTCGTCGGACGAATTGAACGTTGCGATCGTGCCCCGCGTCACCTCGAAGTCCTCCTTGAGGATGCCGCCGGCGAGCGGCGCATAGAAGGCGCCGAACGCCTTCTGGCACATGCGGCAATGGCAGATATGCGGGTATTTCGGCATGGCGTGGATTGCGTAGCGCACGGCGCCACACTGGCAGCCGCCGGTGATGTGAACCGCGTCGCTCATCGCTTGACCTCCCATTCGGTGGTGACCTCGCCGGTGGCGGGGTCTTTCCGGTCCATCAGCTGAATGCCCATCGCCTCGAGTTCGGCGCGGATGCGGTCGGCCTCGGCGAAGTCCTTGTTCTTGCGGGCGGCGATACGGGCGGCGATGCGGTCCTGGATCGCCTCTGTGCCATTGCCCGCGCCGGCGGCAGCGAGGACACGCCGGTCCCCGTCCGCGCGCCATGCGGCGTAGCTGTCGCCAGTGACGCCGAGAAGCCGCAGGGAGCCGGCGAGCGGCTCGGCAAGGCCTTGGTTTGCTAGCTCGTGCATCGCGGAGATCGCGCGCGGTGTGTTGAGGTCGTCGTCGAGCGCCTCGATGACCTGAACTGGGGGCACTGTCGGCTCCACAGCACCGATGACGCGCGACCACGCGTCCATCGCCTGCTCCGCTTCCTTCAGCGCCTTCACCGTCCAGTCGATCGGCTGGCGATAATGCGTGCGCAGCATGGCGAGCCGGACGACATCGCCCGGCCAGTCCTTCAGCACGTCGTGGATGGTGATGAAGTTGCCGAGGCTCTTCGACATCTTCTCGCCCTCGACCTGCAGGAAGCCGTTGTGCAGCCAGTAATTGGCCATCATTTCGGTGCCGTGGGCGCAGCGCGACTGGGCGATCTCGTTCTCATGGTGCGGGAAGACGAGGTCGATGCCGCCGCCATGGATGTCGAAGGTGTCGCCGAGATACTCGCCGGCCATCACCGAGCATTCGAGATGCCAGCCCGGACGGCCCTTGCCCCAGGGCGAATCCCAGGCCGGCTCGCTGGGATCGGAGGGCTTCCACAGCACGAAATCCATCGGGTCGCGCTTGTAGGGCGCAACCTCGACGCGGGCGCCGGCGATCATGTCCTCGAGCGATCGGTTGGCGAGATGGCCATATTCGAGCGCGCCGTCGGCCGCCTTCCAGGAGCGGACGTCGAAGAGCACGTGGCCCTCGGCCTCATAGGCGTGCCCCTTGGCGATCAGCTCCGCGATCATCGCGATCATGCCGGCGATGTGCTCGGTGGCGCGCGGCTCGACCGTCGGCGGCAGGCAGCCGAGCGCCGCGACGTCCTCGTGGAACTGGCGCTCGGTGGTCTCCGTGACCTTGCGGATCGCCTCGTTCAGCGGAAGGCCGGGAAACTCCTCCGCGGCCCGCGCGTTGATCTTGTCATCAACGTCCGTGATGTTGCGCACATAGGTGACGTGGCTCTCGCCGTAGAGATGGCGGAGCAGCCGGAACAGCACGTCGAAAACGATCAGCGGCCTGGCGTTGCCGATATGGGCGAAGTCATAGACCGTCGGCCCGCACACATACATGCGGACATTGCCCGGATCGATCGGGACAAAATCGTCCTTCTTCCGCGTCAGCGTGTTGCTGAGGCGGAGGCCCTTGAAGCCGTCTTGCGATCGATCGGACACGAATGATCCCTCCCGGGCCGGCCGGGGGCGTCCAACTCGATCTTCAAAGGTACAGGAGGACGGCCTCAGCCAGCGGGTTTGCTAGCGGATAATGATAATCCGACAGATGTTAATTGCGCGCGAAGGCGCCTTGGCCGTCATGGTCGTCATGGGGCCAAGGTCTTCCTTCATTCCGCTGGCTAGGTCAAGCCGCGCGCGCCGGTTAGGCGCGCGCCGTTTCGCCACCGCTGGCGCCGCGGATGACGGCGACGATCACGGTTGCGACGAGCGCCGCGAGCGAACCTGCGAGCGCCAGCCATTTGAGGCCGGTTACGGTCGATGCCAAGGCAACGGCCGCGCTCGCCGGGTTTTCACCCGCACCAAGAACGATCCACAGGGCGATGTCCTCGACCCAGTCGCAGGCAAACGCGACGAAGGACAAGGCGACGACGACCAAGCCGGATGTTCTCATGCAGCGGCACCGCGAAACGATGCCCCGGGCGGGTGAGCCAAAGGAAGATGCTCGACACGGCCAGGAACAGGAACGGCGCGAAGAGGAAGTCGGTGATCAGCTGGCTGGACGAATAGTAGGACCGGCCATCGGCGCCGAGGGCGGTGAGCAAGCTCGACCGCTTCCTCAAGATTATAGCCGCTGAAGCGCATATCGAACGTATCGAGCGCCGTGATGTCACGAAGATGCGGGCCGGTCACCAAGCCCAGAATCGCCCCCAAGCCGAGCGCGATCACGAGAAATGCGAGGACGTGCCAGGGCTTCAGGCCCTTGTCGATCCGGTCAAAAACCACGGTATTGTCTCCCCCACACAGAGCGGCCTATTGGCCACTCGGTCCATTCCGCGCCTTATTACCTACCCGAAGCGGGCTTGACCAGCCTCCGCTTCGTCGCAGCCTGGTCATGGCGCTTGGCCAAGCTACTCCGTTCGTCGTAGAACGATTCGGGGCGTTTTGGAGGCACATTTCGCCATGCTTTGGCGGACGCATATCGTATCTGGTTCTGCTCGTGGCGGCGGTCACGACGATAACCACCCCGGTACTGGCTCAGCAGCAGCAGATCTGCCTGACGCTGGAATCGCAGCTGGCTGCGCTGGAACGGCAGAATCCGGCGACCGTCTACCAGAACCTCCAGGCGCAATATTCGCAGGTTCAGCAAGCATATAGCCAGACCTATGCCCAGGCGCAGCAGATGGGCTGCATCCGCCTGTTCCAGTTCAACGTGCCGGCGAGCTGCAGCGGCATCCTCGCCCAATTGAACAGTCTAGATGACCAGCGCAATGCACTGCAGCCAGCAGTTGCAGCAGGCCAGTCCGAACCAGAACGCAGCGGCGCGCAACAACATCCTGCGGGCGCTCGCCGCCAATAATTGCGGCCCGCAATATGCGCCCTATGCCGACCAGGGCATCGGCAATGGCGGGCTGCTCGACCGCTTGTTCGGCGTGCCCCAGAACGGCGCCGTCGGAAACAACCTGATTCCGCTCGTCACCACCTACCGAACGATCTGCGTGCGCGGCTGCGACGGCTATTATTTCCCGCTCAGCTTCTCGACGACGCCCGCGCATTTCGAAACGGACCAGCAGATTTGCGAGGCGCAATGTCCGGGCGCGCAGCTCTACTATTACGAAAATCCCGGAGCCACACCGGAGACTGCGTTGTCGCTCACAGGCCAGCCGATCACCGGCCATGCCGAACGCTTTTGCCTACCGGCTTGCCTATTACCCGGAATGCCGCTGCCAGCCGATGACGCCGATCCCGACCAACACGGCGAACTACACACCGCTGACGGAGGAAGCGACCCAGGTCATCGCCGCCGCGACGCCCGGCATTCCGCTGCCGGTGATGCGGCCCGATCCAAGCGAGGACCCTGAGACGATTGCCAACCGGTTCGGCGGCTTCACGCCCGGCCCCTTCACCCTCGGCGTCGCCGACACGACCGCGGCCATGATGGTCACCGATGACGGGACTGCGGCTAATCGGGCCAGCGTATCTCTACGCCCAATAAGGGGCAGCAGCGCCGCAAGTTCCGGCCCGTGATCGAAGCCGGTTAGCGCCTGGCGGAGCGGCATGAAGAGCGCCCTTCCCTTGCGGCCGGTCGCTGCCTTGATTGCGGAGGCCCAGGCACCGAAGGTTCCCTCGTCCCACGGTTCGGGTGGCAACAGCTCGGCCGCAGCGGCGATCAGCCCATCATCCTCAGCGGGCAATGGCCCCGGCGAGACGGGACCGGTGACGACGCGCCACCAGGCGCGCAGCATCGGCGAGCTTGGTGCAGTTACCCCGGATGGCGAGCCAGAAGGCCTCGCCGCCTTCGACGCCCATGCCGGCAAGCCGGTCGGCGACGTCCTGGTAAGGCGTGCCATGCAGCAGGCGGGCGTTGAGCGAATCGAGTTCGGTGAGATCGAACCGGGCCGGCGCCCGCGACACTGTCTCCGGCGAGAAGGCCGCGGCGAGGTCGGCGAGGCTCGCCATCGGCTCGACTGCCGCCGACGTGCCGATCAGCGTCGCCAGCGTCGCCACCGCCATCGGCTCATAGCCGGCGTCCCGCAAGGCTGGCGATCGAACGCGAGCCGGTTCGCTTCGACAGGCCCTCACCGCCCTCGGCGGTGAGGAGATTGTGGTGTCCGAAGATCGGCGTCGCCGATCCAAGCGCCTCGAACAGCGCGATCTGCACGGCGGTGTTGGTGACGTGGTCCTCGCCACGGACGATATGGGTGATCCGCCTGTCCATGTCGTCGACCACGGAGGGTAGCGTGTAGAGGAAACTGTCATCCTCGCGGACGAGAACCGGATCCGACAGCGCCGCGAGGTCGATGGTCTGCGGACCGCGGAAAAGGTCGGTCCAGCTGATCTCCCTTCCCGCCTCGTCCGGCTGCGTCAGCAGGAAACGCCAATGCGGCTTCCGACCCGCCGCAATGCACTCAGCGCGCTCGCCATCGGTGAGCCTCAGCGCGGCACGGTCGTAGACAGGCGGCAAACCACGGCGACGCTGACGCTGACGCTTCGCCTCCAGTTCCTCAGGCGTCTCGAAACAGGGATAGAGCCGCCCCGCCGCTTTCAGCTCTTCCGCGGCGGCGCGATAGCGCTCAAGCCGTGCGGACTGGTGGAAGATTTCGTCGGGCTCGATGCCAATCCAACGCAAATCGGCGAGAATCGCTTCGGCGAAAGCGGGGTGTGACCGTTCGGCATCAGTGTCATCAAATCGCAACAGGAACGCACCGTCCTGGCGCTTGGCGATGATCCAGTTGAACAGCGCAGTGCGCAGATTTCCAACGTGAATCAGCCCTGTCGGGGATGGCGCGAAGCGAAGGCGGGCTGTCATGATTTTAGCGTAAACGGACCGTTAACGGAGGACAATCAATGTAGTCTGCGAGCGTCGCCGGCTACGTATCGGCTTCTTTCAGCGATTCGGCATCGGCGACGCGCACTGATATTCTTTTCAATGGACGGCATTGGGGTCATGCATGTCGCAAGGGGCGATTACTGAAAACGGCACCGTCGGGCCTTTGGGGCTGACGCGACGGGGGCTTCTCATCGGGCTGCCGCTGACATTGGCGGCGTGCCAGGTCGGCACAGGCCCACAAAGCAATCCTTATGACATCTACGGGCCGATCACCACGGAACCATTTCCGATTCCGGCGGTCGAATCTGTCGGAGGTCAATCCAGCCTTCTATCGCAAGGTCGTCAGCGTCCCGGCCCATATTCCCAACAATCCCGGCGAGATCGTCGTCGATCCCTTCAACCGCTATCTCTTCCTCGTCATGACGGACAATATGTGCATCCAATATGGCTGCGGCGTCGGACGAGAAGGCTTCGGCTGGTCGGGTCATGCCTATGTCGGCCGGAAGGCGGAATGGCCAACCTGGACGCCGCCCGCCGAGATGGTGGCGCGCGATCCGCTCGCGCGGCCTTGGGCCGGCGGCATGCCGGGCGGGCCACAGAACCCGCTGGGCGCGCGGGCGCTCTATCTCTACCGCGGCTATTCCGACACCCTCTACCGCATCCACGGCACCAATCAGCCCGCGAGCATCGGCCTTGCCATGTCGTCGGGCTGCATCCGGCTGCTCAATCAGGATGTCATCGACCTCTACAACATGGTGCCGGTCGGCACGAAGGTGACGGTTTTGCCGGCCTGACCGGCGGCTTCAGTCTTCGACGAAGCTGTTGGTGATCGGATAGCGCCGGCCGCGGCCGAAATTGCGCTCGGTCACCTTCACGCCGGGCGGCGCCTGACGCCGCTTGTATTCGGCGATGGCAACCATGGAAGCGATGCGGCGGACGATGGCCGGATCGAACCCCTCGGCGATGATCTCGGCGATGCTTTTCTCGTGCTCGATGAGGTCGACGAGAATGGCGTCGAGCGTGTCGTATGGCGGCAGGCTGTCCTGATCGGTCTGGTTTTCGCGAAGTTCCGCCGTCGGCGGCTTGGTGATGATCGCGTCCGGGATCACCTCGCCCGAAGGCCCGAGCAATCCAGCCGGGCGGTGGACATTGCGCCATTTGGCGAGGCGATAGACCTCGGTCTTGAACAGGTCCTTCAGCGGATTGAAGCCGCCATTCATGTCGCCATAAAGCGTGGCATAGCCGACCGAGACCTCGGACTTGTTGCCGGTCGTCACCAGCATCTCGCCGAACTTGTTGGAGATCGCCATGAGGATCACGCCGCGTGTGCGCGCTTGCAGGTTCTCCTCGGTGGCGTCGCGCGCCCGGCTCTCGAAGAGCGGCGCGAGGACCGTCTCGAAACCCTCGACCGGCTCGGCAATCGGGATGACGTCGTAGTGGACGCCGAGCGCCTTGGCGCAGGCCGCCGCGTCGCTCAAGCTCGCCTCCGACGTGAAGCGATAAGGCAGCATGACGCAGCGGACATTTGCGGCGCTCAGAGCGTCGACGGCCATCGCCGCCGTCACTGCGGAATCGATGCCGCCGGACAGGCCGATGACAACCTTGGCGAAGGCGTTCTTGGCGACATAGTCGCGAAGGCCGACGACGCAGGCGGTCCAGTCGGCCTCCTCGTCGGAAAGCGGCGCGGCCACGTCGCCTGCCCCGATGACGGCGCCGGATGCGGTGCGCTCCAGCGAAACTGATTCAACCGTCTCGGCGAACCACTTGGTCTGGAAGGCAATATCGCCGTCGCGGTCGACGCCGAAGGAGCCGCCGTCGAAGACGAGTTCATCCTGACCGCCGACCATGTTGACGTAGAGCACAGGACAGCCGGCCGCTCGCGCGGCGACCCGCGCCACGGCAAGCCGCCTTTGTGCCTTGTGATGCCAATAGGGCGAGCCATGGATGCTGACGAGGATATCGGCGCCGGCCTCGCCGATCTCGCGGCAAAAGCCCTCCGACCACAGATCCTCGCAAATCGGCACGCCAAGGCGTAGCCCGCGGAACTCGACCGGCGCCGGCCGAGGCCCCTCGGCGAAGACGCGCTTCTCGTCGAACACGCCATAATTCGGCAGCTCGACCTTGTGCCGGATCGCGGCAATCTCGCCTCCATCGAGCAGCAGGGCGGAATTGTACAGGCTACCGCCCTCCTCCCACGGGGTGCCGACAAGGATGGCCGGACCGCCATCGGCGGTGTCGGCGGCGAGCAATTCGACGGCGCGGCGGCACGCAGCGATGAAGGCCGGACGCAGGACGAGGTCCTCCGGCGGATAGCCGGAAATGAACAGCTCCGGCAGGACGAGGAGGTCGGCGCCGGCGGCCTGGCGGCGCGCCACGCGCACGCGTTCGCGATTGCCGGCGACGTCGCCGACGATCGGATTGAGTTGCGCCAGGGCGACGCGGAGCGTGCTGTTGCCGTTGTTCATTGCCGGCACGCCTTAGCGTGCCGGCGTCTCAGCCGCAATTATGCCGGCATGGTCGGGCCAGGCTGGAAGGTCATGGCGAGGCCGTTCATGCAGTGGCGCTTGCCGGTGGGCTGCGGGCCGTCGTTGAAGATGTGGCCGAGATGGCCGCCGCAACGGCGGCAATGTTCCTCGACGCGGACCATGCCCAGCGTGGTGTCGGTCTTGGTCCGGGTGGCATTGTCGAGCGCCTGCCAGAAGCTCGGCCAACCCGTGCGGGAATCATACTTCGTCTCCGACGAGAAAAGCGGCAGATCGCAGCCGGCGCAGAAGAACATGCCAGCGCGATGCTCGTCGAGCAGCGGGCTGGTTTCTCCCAGCAGCGTGTTGGTGAACGGATACTCCGTCGCCTCCTGGCGCAGGACGGCGAACTGCGCCGGCGTCAGAATTGCCCGCCACTCGTCCTCGGAATGAACGACCTCATAGACGCCGTCGCTGGCAGGCGGATCGCCGGCTGCCTGGGCGAAGACCCGGCCGACCGTGCCTACAGCGAAGGCGGTTGCGCCGACGCCGAGCGTCGAGGACATCAGGAATGCGCGTCTGCTGATCATCGGAGACTCCTTGAGCTGTCAGTGCGGACGATACGCAGGAGACAGTGTCTTGGTTTCCGACTGTGCGAGCCTTTCCTTCCCATGCAAAACAAAGCGACGTGAGCGGGAACGCCAAACGCTGCAAAAGCCCGGCTCCCGGCCACGTTCAACTCATCGTCAACTCAGAAGGAAGCTGGCCGGTTCTTCAGCTTGTCGTCGCCGAACTGCTCCCGGAGCATCTGTTCGTAGCGCTTCACCATCAGAGCGATGAAGGCTTCGTCGTCGACATTCTTCGGGCCGTTTTGCCAGGTGAAGACACCGTAGCGAGAGACGGCATAGAGGAATGCGAGATGCACCGCGTCCTTGCGCATCTCAAGTGCCGAATGATTGGCAAAGCCGATGACCTTGTCGGACAATGCGAGGAAGCGATCCTTGCTGACGCCGACGTCCTTCGCCAGTGTTTCCGCGACTTGCGTACCCATTCCATTCCTCTCCCGTTACCTAGGGTCCAGCCCCACCGATTGACGGCTCGCGGGCGAAGCTTCCCCGCGCGAGCCTGTGTTCGCGATAGAAGGTATAACCGCCGCTGCCAATAATGAGAGCCGCGCCCAGCAAAGTCAGTAAATCAGGCCGGCTTCCCCATATCAGCAGTTCAAGCAAGATCGCCCACACCACGTTGGTGTAGTTGAACGGCGCGGTAACGCTCACCGGCGCCGTCCGCAGGGCGATGATGATGAACCAGTGGCCGACGATAAGGCAAATCCCGGCCCCCGCTGTCTCCGCAATATAGGCCGCTCCCGGCCAGACCCAGTCCTCGATCGCGGCCATCGCACCGCCGGCCAACATTTCGAGGAAGACGGCGACGCCAACCACCAGCAAATGCGGGACGGCGTGTGACAGGCGGTTGGTCGAGACGTCGCGGAGGACGATGAAGAGCACCGCGACAAAGGCCAGAAGCGAATAGGGATTGAAGCCATCGAGGCCGGGCCGGATCACGATCAGCACGCCCGAAAGGCCAACGCCGACCGCCAGCCAGCGGCGCCAACCGACATGCTCACGCAGGAACAGCGCTGCGGCCGCCGTGACGACAAGCGGTATGGTCTGAAGCACGATGGCGCCGCTGGACAGCGGTATGTGGGCAAGCGCCGTCAAATAGATCACCGTGCCGCCGACGTCGCCGATATTGCGCCAGACGAGGGCCGGATCGCGGAGGGTCCGCCATTGCCGCAACTGCCCGGAAGCAACGAGAGCGGCGAGGACGATGATCGAGGCGAATATGCCCCGCAGGAAGATCACCTCGCCGATCGGCATCGCCTCGGCGGCCAGCTTCACCTGCGTGTCGTTGGTGACGAAACCGAACATCGACAGGCACATCGCGGCGATGCCGAGCAGTATGTGACGTCGTGACATGGCCTGTTCGGCCTCTCGCGGTGATCAGGCCGCTTGGCGCTACGTGGCCGCGCGTGCGGCGTCAATGGCGCGCGGAGGCTTTGACGCGAGGGGGCGATTTGGGCCAGTTGGGGCAATGACAAGTGAAAAGACGCCCTGGCCGACCGAACTCCGGCTCGCCAAAGACAAACGGACGTTGACGATCGGCTTCGACGATGGCCGGAGTTTCGCCTTCCCCGCGGAGTTCCTGCGCGTCCACAGCCCTTCGGCCGAGGTGCAGGGCCATAGCCCGGCGCAGCGCCAGACCGTTCCCGGCAAGCGCGAGGTCGGAATCGCCGCGGTCGACCCGGTCGGCAATTACGCCGTCCGCATCACCTTCGACGACGGCCACAACACCGGCTTGTTCAGTTGGGACTATTTCCTGACGCTCGGCGCCAATCAGGACGCGCTGTGGGCCACCTATCTCAGCGACCTCGCCGCCAAGGGCCTCGGCCGGGACTGAGCTAGTTGAAGCGGTAGGCGTCCATCGACAGGGCGCCATATTCGATCGAAGCGTGGATACGCTCGCCCTTGGCCCCCTCGCCCGCCGCCCCCAACGCCACGAAGAACGGCAGGAAGTGGTCGTCGGCCGGATGGGCGCGCGTCGCTTCCGGAGCTTCGGCAACATAGTCGACGAGGGCATCGACATCGCCCGCCGCCGCCTTGTCGGCGATCCAATCGGTGAAGGTTGTGACCCACTCCGCAGGCGGCGCGTCGATCGGCTTCATGCCGCCGCGGAAGAGTTCCTGGAAGTTGTGGGTCATCGCGCCTGTGCCGATGACCATTACCCCCTCGTCCCGCAACGGCGCCAGTGCACGGCCAAGCGCCAGATGGAACCCCGCGTTCTGCATCGGCTCAATCGAGAGCTGAACGATGGGGACGGAAGCATCCGGCCACATCAGGGACATCGGCACCCAGGTGCCGTGATCGAAGCCACGCTCGGCGACAAGATGCACCGGCAGGCCGGCGGTACGGACCAACTCGGCAATTTCGGCGGCAACCGTCGGCTCGCCCGGCGCCGGGTAGTCAATGCGATAGAGCTCGTCCGGGAAGCCGCCAAAATCGTAGATCATCGCCGGATGCGGGTCGGCAACGACAACCGGCTCGCGCGCCGGAAAATGCGGTGAGGCGACGACGACGGCGCGCGGGCGTCCGATCTCGGCGCCGAGGTCGCGAAGGAATGACTGCGCCGGCGACTTGGTCAGCGCCAGCATCGGCGAGCCGTGCGAAATGAAGAAGGTCGGAAGTGTCATCGGCCTCAAATGCACATGGCCGCCTCGCCGTTCAAGCGGCTGTCAGGCGGTGCCTGCAATGCGTTGGCCGTTGGGCTGGCGGCCGCGGCGCAGAAGCTCGGACACGAGGAACGACAGCTCCAGCGCCTGATCGGCATTGAGGCGCGGGTCGCAATGCGTGTGGTAGCGGCTGGAGAGATCGGCGGCCGAGACGGCGCGCGCGCCGCCGACGCATTCGGTGACGTTGGAGCCGGTCATCTCGATATGGATGCCGCCCGGATGCGTCCCTTCGGCGCGGTGGACGGCGAAGAAACTCTCAACCTCACGCAGGATGAGGTCGAAGGGCCGCGTCTTGTAGCCGTTCACCTTCACCGTGTTGCCGTGCATCGGGTCCGACGCCCAGGCGACATTGCGGCCTTCGCGCGCGATGGCGCGCACCAGCTTGGGCAAATGCGAATCGACCTTGTCGGCGCCGTAACGGCAGATCAGCGTGAGGCGGCCCGGCTCGTTGTTCGGGTCGAGCAGGTCGATGAGGCGCAGCGCCTCGTCGGTATCCAGCGACGGGCCGCATTTCAGACCGAGCGGGTTCTGAACGCCGCGGCAATACTCGATATGGGCGTGATCGGCCTGCCGCGTGCGATCGCCGATCCACAGCATGTGGCCCGAGGTCGCGTACCATTCGCCGGTCGTCGAATCGACGCGCGTCAGCGACTCCTCGTAGCCGAGAAGCAACGCCTCGTGGCTGGTGTAGAAATCGGTCGTCTGCAGCGTCGGCGTCGTCTGCGGATTGATGCCGCAGGCGCGCATGAAGGCGATCGCCTCGGAAATCCGGTCGGCAACCTCCTGATAGTGATGGCTCTGCGGGCTGTCCTTGACGAAGCCGAGCATCCACTGATGCACGTGCTCAAGATTGGCGTAGCCGCCCTGGGCGAAGGCGCGCAGGAGGTTCAGCGTCGCCGCCGACTGGCGGTACGCCATCTCCAGGCGCGCCGGATCGGGCAGGCGCGAGGCCTCGTCGAAGTCGATGCCATTGACGATATCGCCGCGATAAGCCGGGAGGGCGGTCTCGCCCTTCCGTTCCATCGGGTCGCTGCGCGGCTTGGCGAACTGGCCGGCGATACGGCCGACCTTCACCACCGGCATCGCGCCGGCATAGGTCATCACCACCGACATCTGCAGGAACAGGCGGAATAGGTCGCGGATGGTGTCCGCGCCGTGCTCGGCAAAGCTCTCGGCGCAATCGCCGCCCTGGAGAAGGAAGGCTTCACCCTTAGCCACACGCGCAAGCGCTGCCTTCAGCTTGCGCGCCTCGCCTGCAAAAACGAGCGGCGGATAGGTCGCAAGCCGGCCCTCAACGTCGCGAAGCGCAGCCGGATCGGGGTAGGCCGGAGCCTGCTCGATCGGCCGCGAACGCCAGCTGTCCGGGGTCCACGCCTTAGCCATTTCACCAACTCCAAAAAGGCAGCGCCCCGCCGGGCCCGCCTATCGGTGGCGTTGATATATAGCCGGGCGCGTTAAGAAGCTACCTCCCGCCGGGCCAGGAATCGCCGCCGCCTTGGGCCGGCTGGCCGGGCTGCGGGATCTTCATGCCCATACGGTCCATCATGCCGGTCAGCTGCTTGATCATCTCCATCGCCGCCGGGACCGACATCATCAGCCGGGTGGTGACATAGACCTTTGGCAGCTTGCCTTCCTTCGGCATGTCACCCATGCGCTCCGGCACCATGCGGGCGCTGCCGAGCGTGATGGCGATCGCGCTGCCGTCAAAGCCGCCGGAAACAAACTGGTTGGCATACATCTCCGGGACGCCCGGAATTTCTACGATTTCATACTGTCCATCAGCCACGGGCTGTTCTCCCCTTCATTGGTTGGTTGGTTTGCTTTCTGACCTGACTAACGCCGCTCGGCAACCTTATTCGGCCGCCTGGCGGCGGTAGCGCTCGGTAGGTTCGCGCATGGTTACGAGTTCCTCGGCGGCCGTTGGATGGAGGGCCAGGGTGGCGTCAATGTCCGCCTTTGTTGCCCCCATTTTCACTGCGATCGCAACCATCTGGATCAGTTCGGCGGCGTTCGGGCCGAGGAAATGGCAGCCAAGCACGCGGCCAGTATCGCCATCGACGATGAGCTTCATCAGCATCTTCTCGTCTCGGCCGGCGAATTGGCTGCGCATCGGTTTGAACGATCGGGCGTAAATATCGAGTGCATCGAAATGCTCGCGCGCGACCTCCTCGCTGAGGCCGACGCTGCCGATCTCTGGCACGCCGAAGACCGCATGCGGAACGTTTTCATGATCGACGATCTCGCCGCCATCGCCGAAGAGATGATCGGCAAGGCTGTGGCCTTCGCGGATGGCGACCGGCGTCAGATTGATGCGATTGGTGACGTCGCCGATGGCGTAGATATTCGGGACGGAGCTCTGCGAGCGCTCGTCAACGCGGATGGCGCCGTCCTCGTCGAGGGATACTCCGACCTCCTCGAGACCGATCCCACTCGTGTTGGGCGAGCGACCGATAGCGAGGAGAACCTTGTCGACGACGATTTCGCGGCCGGCCTTGGTGCGCGCAGTGAGGCGGTCCCCGTCCTTGTCGATGGCTGCGAGTTCGTCATCGAGAATGATGTCGATGCCGCGGGCGATCATCGCCTGACGCATCGCCGCACTGACGTCTCCATCGAAGGAACGCAGAACCTCGTTGCCGCGATGCAGGAGTGTCGTGGCGACCCCCAGACCTGACAGGATGCTGGCGAACTCGATGGCGACATAGCCGGCGCCGACGATGAGGACGCGTTCCGGCAGATCCTCCATTTCGAACATCGCCTCCGACGTGACGGCGTGTTCAATGCCCGGCAGATCAGTGACGACGTTTGGGTGGCCGCCGGTGGCGACGATGATGTTGCGTGCCGTTATTTGCCGGCCATTATCGACAAGACGCAGCCGGTCCGGCGCTTCGATCACCGCACGCTCGCGGAAGATCGTCACGCCCGCATTGTCCAGTCCGCGGACATAGGCCTCACTCAGCCGGTCGACCTCGCGGTGCAGGTTGGCGGCGAATGCCTTCCAGTCGAAGCGGGCGCTCTCGACCGTCCAGCCGAAATTGACGCCGTCTTCGAATTCATCGCGAAAACGCGACGCCGTCACCATCAGCTTCTTCGGCACGCAGCCGCGGATGACGCAGGTGCCGCCCACGCGGTCTTCTTCGGCGAGCGCGACCCTGGCGCCGTGGCGCGCGGCGATGCGGGCGGCGCGCACGCCGCCCGAGCCTCCGCCGATGACGAAGAGATCAAACTCCGTCACTTTCGCCCCCGCCCGGTTCCTGCAGAGCCTAGAAGTTTATGCCCTGCTGCTGGAAGGCGAGGATCGCCCGGTCCCGCATCTCACTGCCCAGCCGCTGATACCAAGCCTGGAAGGCCTGCTGCGTGTCGGCTTGAAGCTGCGCGTTCAGATTGCTGAGCTTGAGACCGACCGGGCTCGTGTAGAAAGCCGTGATCTGATTGAGCTCGTCCTCAGTGAAGGCGAGCGCCCAGACGCGGGCGACGTCGTTGTTGAGGTCGAGGCGCCGGACGACGAGTTCGCTGGCGACCTGGGCCACGACGGGGCCGATCTGTTGATAGAGGTCCGGCCGACGCTGCATCAGAAAGGTCTGGACCTGCTCTGCGATGTCGGGGATGGCGTTGTTGTAGTCGGCGTCGATGCCAACGGCGTGAACGGCGCGCCAGGCGGCCTGCAGGTGGGAATCGGTGATCTCCGGCCCGCCGGCGGCGGCATCCTGCGCAGCGACCTGCACGGGTGAAACGGCAACAAAGGCAATGAGCACAAGGCCCATCAGCGCCCGAACTCTGTTCATGGGGTGTCTCCTTAGGGGTTATGCGGCGGTCAGCCTTGTGACTCCCTCGGGACCAGCGATCATCGCTTCGCTGGCGATACCGAGAAAAAGGCCATGTTCGACGACGCCGGGAATTGTGTTGAGCCCGGCAGCCAAAGCCTCAGCGTCGGCAATCTTGCCGAAAGAGGCGTCGAGGATGAAATGCCCCCCATCCGTCAGATACGGCTTGTCGCCAGCGCCCGGACGGAGCGTGATCGGGCCGGCGAGGCCGAGCCGGTCGGTCAGCTTCTCGACGGCGATGCGCGTCGCGCCAAGGCCAAACGGGACAACCTCGATCGGCAAGGGAAAGGCGCCGATCGTCTCGACCAGTTTGGAATTGTCGGCAATGACGATCATCCGCGCGGAAGCGGTCGCAACGATCTTCTCACGCAGAAGTGCGCCCCCACCGCCCTTCACGAGCCGGAGCTGTGCATCCAGTTCGTCGGCGCCGTCGATGGTGATGTCGAGCGCCGGCTGCTCCTCGAGGGTCGTCAGCGAAATGCCCAGGTCGCCGGCCAGCTTGGCCGTCCGCTCCGACGTCGGCACGCCGATAATATTGAGCCCGCCGCGAACGCGCTCGGCCAGAGCCTTGACGAATTCGTCGGCAGTGGAGCCTGTGCCTAGGCCGAGCTTCATGCCGGGTTCAACCGCCTCAAGGGCGGCGAGAGCGGCGCGGCGCTTGCGGTCATCGGCCTTGGGCGCTGCGGCGCCGGCTTCGTTGTTGCTGTCCAAAATCGCTTACCAATCGGCGGTGTTGAGGTCGTTCGGGCGGCTAGTTACCATGGCCTTGGATCGGGCGCCATCATGGCGAGCGCCTTTACTTTTTGGCCGCGCCCGGCCATTTCCCATCGCGTCGGCCGCCTTGCGGTAGCCCTCTCATTCACCATTGCCGAACGAGGCGTAATTTTGACTTCACCCGAAACTCTGGTCGTCGATCTCGACGGTACGCTTGTCGACACGGCGCCCGATCTCATGTCGGCGCTCAATGCGGTCCTGACCCAGCAAGGCTATCCGACCGTCTCGCTGGACAAGGCCAAGGGCATGATCGGCGCCGGGGCGCGCGCCCTGCTCGAGCGCGGGCTTGCCTTTGTCGGCGCTGACCTGCCGACGGCTGAGGTCGACAAGCTGTTCGACGATTTCTTCGCGCATTACACGGCTCACATTGCCGACGAGAGCCGCCCCTATCCCGGCGTCGTGGAGGCGATCAAACGGTTCCGCGCCGCCGGCTGGCGGACTGCCGTGTGCACCAACAAGCTGGAGAACCTGTCGCGGCTCCTCCTCAGCGAATTGAATATCCTCGATCTTTTCGACACGGTCGGCGGCGGGGACAGCTTCAGCGTCAAGAAGCCCAATCCGGAGCATCTCTTCCTCACGATCGCGGCGGCGGGCGGCGATCCGTCGCGTGCGGTCATGGTCGGCGATTCGGAGACGGACATCGCCACCGGCAAGGCGGCCAAGGTGCCGGTGATCGCGGTCGATTTCGGCTACACCACCGTACCGGTCAGCACTTTCGGACCGGACCGCATCATCAGCCATTTCGATCAGCTTGATGCCGCGGTGGCCGAACTGCGCGGAGCGGCGGTGAAGTAGACCTCGCCGCAGTTTCCTTGACGGCCTCCGCGGCGGCATTCTAAATCCATGCGCAAGACCCTGGTGCGGGCGGTTAGCTCAGCGGGAGAGCACTCGCTTCACACGCGAGGGGTCACTGGTTCAATCCCAGTACCGCCCACCACTTGCAGCGCCGGAGGGACCGATGAGACCCTGGGGAAGGCGACTGGCGGCGGCGTTTGCGGTCGCGCTTGTGCTGGCGGGCAGCGGCGCCCTCGCTCAACCGGCGAAGACGCCGCCGGTCACGACGCAGACGGTTGCCGCCGACATCGCCGCCACTACCGACCAGATCGCCGCGCTCGCCAACGCGCCGTCAACGGTTGATGCCGCGCGCAAGGTCTTTCAGTTGGCGGCCGACGCGCTGGCTGCGGGCGAACTCGATCAGGCCATCGCCCTTGCCGACTTTCTGCATCTGATGGCGGAGGAACTGGCTGCAGCCTTCGATGTCATCATCGTGCAGCGACCCGACGAACGCTCCGGCGTCTTTCGCATCTACGAGGACGATCCCGAAGCCCGACGCTACTATCTGATCGTCGAGGCAATCGATGCTGATGGGAACGTCGTTCCGCGCTTCATCGTCAACGAAGAGGATGGCCGGGGCGGCGCGTTCAGCACATGGGCGGTGCGCGTGCCCGAGGAAATCTACGACTCCGTCCGCGACGACAAGCTGGATGACGGCGTCATCCAGAACGACCGTCTCGGCATCAAGCATGTGGGCGACCTCGGGATCGAATGGCTGATGCCAACGCTCGGGGGCATGATCACGGCCTGGTAGCGGCCGCTTTGCCGCGTTGGCGTGCAGCGCCCGCGATGGTAGGTTTTCGGACATGGCAACCAATCTCGATATCGCCGATCGGAAAGTCGCTGTCGCGGCGTCTGCCAATGCCGCGACGTCGCCCTGGGCGGGCATTGCCGAGCACCAGGTTCGCCTCAACGGCTACGACATCAACTATATCGACGAGGGCGAAGGCGACCCCATCATCTTCACGCATAATGGCGGCGGCTTCTGGCAGAGCTGGGTGCATCAGATCCGGCACTTCTCGAAGACGCACCGTGTGCTGGCGCTCGATTGGCCAGGCTTTGGCGAGTCCTCCGATCTCAAGGGTCCGATCACTGTCGATCTTCTCGCGGGCATCCTCGATGCGTTCATCGAGCGGCTTGGCCTGCGCGATGTCGTCCTCGTCGGCAATTGCATCGGCGCCTCGGCGGCGATCCGCTATCAGAACCAGCATTCCGAGCGCGTCCGCGGCATGGTCCTGATGAATATCTGCCCCGGCACGCGGATGATCCGCTTCCCGCCGGTGCGCGGCATCCTTTTCGGCTTGCCGGAAAGCGGCTTCAAGCGCGGCCTCAAACGCCTCTTCAAGTTCATCGCCACGCGCCGGATCGTCGCGCGTCAGTTTCCGGCGATCCTCTTCGGCGGCTCAACGCCGACCACCGATCCGCTCTGGGTGAAATACGTCGCGAAATTCAAGCAAGACCGGCAGAACAACGCCCGCATCAATCTCCTGTTTTCGGTCAACACCTTCACCCTGAAGGACTTCATCCGGCCAACGGACATGGTGAAACACGCGCTGCTCATCTGGGGCGCGAAGAACCGCGTCGCACCGCTGCAGCGGCATGCCTATTTCCACCAGGAGGCCTGCGGCATCGGCCACATGGACGTCGTGCCGGATGCCGGTCACCTGACGATGTATGAAGCGCCCGATCGCGTGAATGCGCTGATCGAGGGCTATATCGCCGAGCTGCCGGCCGCCGCGTCTAGCTGACGCGCTTCAATGAACCGCTTATCGGCGGCAAGGCTTCCATCACCCGCGATTTCGGGAAGATCGCCGTTGCCGTCGTGCCCTCGCGCAGTTTCGACGTCAGCTCGAACTTGCCGTCATGGGTGTGCATCAACGCCTGGATGATGGGGAGGCCAAGGCCGGTGCCGTCCTCGGCGGCCTTGAGGGCGATCGAGCCCTGCCCGAAGGCCGAGAGCACGATCGGGATTTCCTCCTCGGGGATGCCCGGGCCGTTGTCGACCACGGAAATGTACTGGCCGCCGCCCGAGGTCCAGCCGACGCGTATCTCGATGCGTCCGCCGGGCTGGGTGAATTTCACCGAATTGGACAGGAGGTTCAGCACGACCTGGCGCACGGCCCGGGCGTCCGCCCAGATGCGCGGCAGATCGTGTTCGGCATTGACGGTGATGGTGATGTCCTTGTTGCGCGCCTTCAACTGCACAAGGTGCTGACATTCTTCGACGAGATGGGCGATGTTGACCGGCTCCTCGTGCAGCTTGTAGCGGCCGGCCTCGATGCGCGAGAGGTCGAGGATTTCGTTGATGAGGTTGAGCAGGTGCTCGCCGGAGGAGTGAATGTCGCGCGCGTAGTCTTTGTAGTTGGCGTTTTCGATCGGCCCCAGGACTTCGTCCTTCATCACCTCGGAAAAGCCGAGAATGGCGTTGAGCGGCGTGCGCAGCTCATGACTCATCGTCGCCAGGAAGCGCGATTTGGCAAGATTGGCCTCCTCCGCCCGGCGCCGCGCTTCATCCGAGATTCCCTTCGCGGTCTCCAACTCGGCGATAAGATTTTCCTTCTCGGCGCGCGATTCGAGCGTTGCCAAGGTAGCGGAATAGAACCGTCCCGACAGAAGCAGGAAGAAGAGCTCGGCGCCGACGGCAAGGAGGGCCATGGCGTAGTAGAGCAGCTCTCCCCGGCTGACGAAGGCGACGGCGGCGGCGGCGACAACCGGCACCGTTCCCGCCAGGGCTGCGCCCAGCACCGTCGAAGCGGTCATGGTGCTGACGGAAATGACGACGATCGTCACGGCGAATTGGAAGACGTCGAGGCCGGGCGTCATCGGCGACAGCCAGGACAGCGCGAGAATTGCCGACCAGACCAGTCCCTGCGCCAGCTCGATGAAGATGAAGCGGCGCACCCAGCGCCGCGTTTCATGCATGGCCTGCGACGCAGCAAGGAATCGACGGCAGACAAAGAACGTCAGGGCGAGCACAGCGGCCACCGCCAAAAGCCAGACCGCCACCAACCACACGTCGACCCACAGCCAGGCGGTGCCGGCAACGAGAAGGGCGAGGATGGGGAGAGCGAAAGCGGCGCTGACCTGGTTGCGTGCAAAGGTCAGGGCGAGTTCATAGTCGAAAGCCGGCCGTGTTCCGGATGTCGACGTCAGCCTTTCACGCTGGCTCCTGATCGTGCGAGCGACCTCACGCCGACGCTCCGCGCGCTGGCGATTGATCGTCGTCTTGTCGGCTTCGCCGTATCCGGTCGACATCGGTGATTGCCTGCCCTGTGCCCGTTCTTGTTGCGGGCGATAGGCTGACGATGCGTCCAGAACGCTTAAAATCGCTCTCAGGAGCGTGGTTAATGCTGCAACAACGGGATCAGAGCGAGGAAGCGCTTGGCGAACTGCTTGAGCGGGTTAGCGCCTGCCGCATCTGCCGCGAAGCGCCACAGGGTAAACGCCTGCCGCACGAGCCGCGTCCGGTTATACGGGCCTCGGTGACCGCGCGGCTGTGCATCGCCGGCCAAGCGCCGGGGACGCGCGTCCATGCCACCGGCCTGCCATTCAACGATCCGTCCGGCGATCGCCTGCGGCAATGGATGGCTATCGACCGCGACGCCTTCTATGACACGGCGCGCGTCACGATCGTCCCGATGGGGTTCTGCTTTCCCGGACAGGATGCGGCCATGGCGGCGATCTGCCGCCACGTCGCGAATGCGCGGCGACTTGGCATGACGCAATCTTCGCGCATCTGCCACGGCTCCAGCTCATCCTTGCGATCGGCGCCTATGCGCAGGCCTATCATCTCGGACGCAGGTCGGCGCGGCAGCGTTACGGAGACGGTGCGCGATTGGCGAGCGGTCGGCGAAGAACGCCTCGCCAAGGGACAGGCGCGTGTCATTCCGCTGCCGCACCCGTCCTGGCGCAACACCGGCTGGCTGAAGAAGAACGCTTGGTTCGAGGACGAGCTCTTGCCGGTGTTGCGGAGCGCGGTCGCCGAAGCGATCGGCTAGCCTCCGGGATCGGAGCCAAAGGCGACCGGGCAGGTCGGGCCGGCGCGACCACGCCGCCATCGAGCCCTCGTAGAGCCGTGACATCCTGGAAGCCGAGCAGTTCGTGCAGCACGAACCAGTCGATCGAACCCCAATGGCCAGCGTTGCAGTAGGTGATGATGGCGGTGGTTCGGTCGGAAAGCTGCGGCGGCAGTTCCGCCTCCAGCTCGGCGCGCGATTTCAGCCGGTGCGTGGCTGTCGTCGAACAGCGATGCATTGTCGAGATTGATGGCGCCCGGGATATGACCGGCCCCGCGTTGTCAGCGGGCTTTGAGCCAATCCGGAATATTGCTGCGAGGATCGCGCGTCGACGATGCACGGCGTCGGTCCGCAGCACCGCGGCGACTTCGTCGGTCTAGGCGAGGAGCTGCGGCCGCGGAGTGGCGACTGAAGGCCGCAACGCCGGACAGCCGTGCCGACGCCCGTTTCGTCGGGCCCCGGGCATTCGTCCAGGCGGTCCAGCCGCCGTCGAGAATGGCGACGGCGTCATGGCCGAGATACTTCAGCACCCAATAGATCCACGTCGCGCCACCGAGTTCGGTGGCATCGGTCCCGGCGGGGACAATGACGACGCTGGTGTCGTTGCCGATGCCGAGACCCGACAGGCAGCGCCTCAAGATCGGCGGTGTCGGGGAGCGACCACGGGATGTCGTTCCGCGTCGTCCGCCACGGCTGGGATAGTCAGTGCGCTGCGAACCGGGACGTGCCCGGCCGCGAATTCGCTGGCAGAGCGGATATCGAGGATCACGAGACCGGGCGCGCCGAGATTGGCTTGAGCCAATCGGTCGAAACGAGCGGCGTCACCGCCGGGCCGGCCACGAGCCGGCGGCCGGCGCGAGCGCAGACCGGCGGCAGGATCAGAGCTGCGGTTGCAGGGCGCATCTTGCATCCTTGTCGGCCTCGCTGGCAGAGGCCACTGGATTGGCGTCATATTGGAATGATAGTCTAAAGACCAGGCGTCGATTGGGGGCGCTCCGGAAAATGTGATGCCCTTACATAGGCGCTATTTCGTCATCAAATTTTCTCGAAGAGAGCACCCGATGGTCGACCGCCTTGACCGCAAGATCATGCAAATCCTGCAGGAGGACGCGACGATACCCGTCGCCGAGATCGGCCGCCGCGTCGGCCTTTCGACGACGCCTTGCTGGCGGCGCATCCAGAAGCTCGAGGAGGAAGGCGTCATCACCGGGCGCGTGGCGCTGCTCGACCCGAAGAAGGTCAATGTCAACGTCACCGCCTTCGTCTCGATCACCACCAATCAGCACAATGACGAATGGCTGCGCCGCTTCGCCGAAGTGATCCGCGACATGCCCGAGGTCGTCGAGTTCTATCGCATGGCGGGTCAGGTCGATTATCTGCTGCGCGTCGTCGTGCCCGACATCGAGGCCTTTGACGGCTTCTACAAGCGGCTGATCGCGAAGATCGATATCGCCGACGTCTCGACCGCCTTCGCCATGGAGCAGATCAAATACACCACCGTGCTGCCGCTCAACTACGTGCCGCTGACGAAGGCCAAGGAGAAGGCGGAATAGTCGAGGCCGCGCTCGGCGATACGCTCCAACTGTGCGGGATCGGTGAGTTCTTTCACGGCGTCGCGGCCGATCCAGCGGCGCGTGCGATTGTCAGATGCAGCGAGTTTCTCGGCCAAGGCCAGAGCCGTCGGATGCAGCGCCGGCGAGCGCTTGCCGATCTGGCGGAGCGCCCAGTTGACCGCCTTCTTGACGAAGTTGCGATCGTCATCGGCGTAGCGGTCGATGATCGGCAGGAACCGCAGGAAGGTCTCAGCCGGCTCCTTCTTGGCGTGAACCGTGTAGCCGGCGATCAGCGCAAAGGCGGCGCGGCGGACGAATTCGCGTTCATCGGCCGCCCATCGTTCCACCTTCTCCATGACGTAAGGCGTGCGCGCGAACAGCTTCATGCAGGCCTGATCGCACAGATCCCAGGAATTGAACTCGGCGGCCCATTCATCCATCTGCTCGGGCGTCACCAGCTTCGGCTCGTCGATCATCGCGGCGAGGATGCGCGCCTCGTGCTTGCCCGATCGCCCACAGCGCCGCGGCGAGCTCGTGATTGCGGCGGTATTTCCGGACGAGCGGCCGCATCGACGTCATCGACACGCCGAAGGCGCGGTCGGTGTTGATGCCGAAACGCGCCATGCCGGCGCGGTTCTCCTCGGACCCCAGCGGCGGCCAGCTCTGCCAGCACGCCTTGGCGTCGGTACCGGAATTGCTCATCGGCAGCTCGCGTTCGATTTGACCTTGCCGCGGACGCGTCCTATCTGCGCCGTTCCCTCTCATCGACAGCCTTCCCCATGGCCAAGTCAACCGCGAAGCCATCATCGACCGCCTCCGCTCCGTCCGCGACCCAGCGCGCGGCGAGGACATCGTCGTCGCTCGGCATTGTCTCCGACGTCGTCGTCGATGAGGGCAGGGTGGCGTTCTCGCTCACCGACCGAACCGTCGCGGGCCGAGGCAGATGGAGGCCGTCCGCGCGGCGGCAGAGCGTGCGGCAATGACCGTCGCCGGCGTCAAGACGGCGACGGTGGTCCTTACGGCGGAGGCCGGCCCGACAGCCGGCTCCCGCAGCCGCCGCGTCCGCAATCGCGGCAGCCAATCGCCGGCGCCAAGGCGGGCGTGCCCGGCATCGACGCCATCATCGCGGTGGCGTCCGGCAAGGGCGGCGTCGGCAAATCGACGACCGCGGTCAATCTCGCCCTCGGGCTTCAGGCGCTCGGTCTCAAGGTCGGCGTACTCGACGCCGACATCTACGGACCTTCGCTCCCGCGCCTGCTCGGCATCTTCGACAAACCCGAGCAGCTTGAAGGCCGGGTGCTGAAGCCGCTCGAAGCTCATGGGCTCAAGTTGATGTCGATGGGCTTCCTCGTCGACGAGGGCACGCCGATGATCTGGCGGGGGCCGATGGTGATCTCGGCGCTGACGCAGATGCTGCGCGAAGTCGCCTGGGGCGAGCTCGACGTCCTCGTCGTCGACATGCCGCCCGGCACCGGCGACGCGCAGCTGACGATGGCGCAGCAGGTGCCGTTCGCGGGCGTCGTGATCGTATCGACGCCGCAGGACCTCGCCCTCATTGACGCGCGCAAGGGCCTCGCGATGTTCCAGCGCGTCGATGTGCCGGTGCTCGGCATCGTCGAGAATATGAGCACGTTCGTCTGCCCGCATTGCGGCACGCGCACTGACCTCTTCGGCCATGGCGGCGCGCGGCACGAGGCCGAGCGACTCGGCGTCCCCTTCCTTGGGGAGATCCCGCTGCACATCTCCATCCGCGAGACATCGGACAGCGGTTTGCCGATCATCGCCGCCGATCCGGAGGGCGCTCCGGCCGAGGCCTATCGCGCCATGGCCGCGGCGGTCCGCGACGCGCTGGTTGCCGCGCGGGCGAAGGGCGATAGGCCGCCGCCGCGCATCGTCATCGAGTAGATCGCTCGGATTGCACCTTTCCGCTTAGGCATTCGTTGACTGCAACGTTGATCGACCGGGATCGGTTAACCTGCCGACTTGCTCGAAACTGGCTAGCTTTCGCGGAAATCTCGCCCGCCCAAGCGTATTGTCGGAGTTGAGCATTGATCAGAAAATTCGATCGACAGCGGGCATTGCGGCGGTCGCACGGCAAAGTGCGTTGCCGTCGACGGCTCCCATGCCAAGGTCAGCCTCGCTCCAGGATACGATCGACATTCTGAGCGTCGGCCGGCTGCTTGAGATCGGCTCGGCGAAAATCGGCGATCGTCGCGGTGGTCACCGCCCTCGCCGGCCAGGACAGCGACTCTGGGCACCGCCGATGTGGACCTGCTTGGTGAGATCGTGCGCGGCGACAATGGTCGCGACTTCTTCCAGCGCGGCATCAGTGACTATCCGGTGATCGGCACGCCGATCGCGATGCTCAGCGGCGCCGACCTTCGCCTGATCTACGACATCAGCGGACCGGAGACGATCAACGTCGGCACGCTGTCGCAGGATCAGGAGATCGGCGCCTACATCGATGTCGACGAGATGATGCACAAGCATTTCGCCCTGCTTGGCACCACCGGCGTCGGCAAGTCCTCCGGCGTCGCGGTGATCCTCCGCGAGGTCCTGCGCGCCCGTCCGCGGCAGCGCATCTTCCTGATCGACCCGCACAACGAATATGGCGCCTGCTTCGGCAGCCGCGCCAACGTCTTCACGCCGCACAATCTTCGTCTGCCGCATTGGCTGTTCAATTTCGAGGAGATCGTTGACGTCGTCTTCCGCGCCCGTCCGGGCGTCGACGAGGAGGTCGAGATCCTGTCGCAGTCCATCACCGAAGCGAAGAACCGTTTCGGCGATGATCGCGAGGCGACGCGGCCGCGTCTGCGCAAGAACGGCTATGACGGTCCCGGCTACACGGTCGATACGCCGGTCCCCTATCGCATGGCCGACGTCATTTCGCTCATCGACGAGCGCATGGGCAAGCTGGAGAACCGCTCCACGCTGCACAAATACACACGGTTGCTGACGCGCATCGAAACGGTGACGAATGACCCGCGCTATCAGTTCATGTTCCACAACGCCAATGTGGGCGGCGACACCATGGTCGACGTCTTGTCCGACCTCTTCAACCTGCCGGAGGGTTCGGGTCCGGTTTCGGTGATGCAGCTCGCCGGCTTCCCCGCGGAAGTCGTCGATTCCGTCGTCTCGGTGCTCTGCCGAATGGCGTTCGAGCTCGGCCTGTGGAGCGGCGGCGCCATTCCGCTGCTGATGGTCTGCGAAGAAGCGCACCGCTACGCACCGGCCGACAAGACGATCGGCTTCGGCCCGACCAAGAAGGCCGTGTCACGTATCGCCAAGGAAGGCCGCAAATACGGCGTCTATCTCGGCCTCATCACGCAACGTCCGGCCGAACTCGATGCGACGATCATTTCGCAGTGCTCGACGCTGTTCGCGATGCGCATGGCGAATGATCGCGACCAGGACATCGTCCGATCGGCCGTCTCCGATGCCGCGGCGGGCTTGCTGTCCTTCGTGCCGGCGCTCGGCACCCGCGAGGTGTTCGCGTTCGGCGAGGGCGTGGCGCTGCCGACGCGGCTGCGCTTCGCCGAACTCGACGCGGAGTTCCTGCCGCGCAGCAACACCGGCGCCGAAGATCCCGACCCCAACCGCAAGATCGACCATGAGCTGATTGCCGGCGTGGTCGATCGCTGGCGCCGGGCCTCGATGAGCCGTCGTTCCAGGCGCGAACGCCCTGTGGACGAGGACGGCCTAGGCTTCGAAAGCCCGATCGTGAAGCGGCGACCCGACATCGCGCCCACCGATCGGCCCGATCTGGTGTTCAGGACCACTGAACCCGATCGGATGGCGGATGACGATGACCCGCGCCCGCCGAGTTTCGCCATGGCCGGACGCACCGGCCGGTCGAATTTGTGACACACTCCTGACGCTGTTGAAGCGTCAGGAAGTGTGAACCATGCGCCGTCCGTCGGTCTTTCTCTGGCTTTGCCTCGGCATTCTGGGCATCGCTCTGGTGTTGCTGCTGACGCGCGACGGCGACGGCATGGTCGGCGCGCTGACCACGGGCCAGTTCGCGCAGGCGGCGATGCTCGTCGCCATCCTCGTCTTTCTACTCGTATCAAGCTTTGGCCGCGGCGCGTTCGGCCGCATCGCACGCAATGCCCTGATCTGGAGCATGATCCTCGCGGTGCTTCTGGTCGGCTACAGCTATCGCTATGAGCTCGGCGACGTCGCCGACCGCATCTTCGCCGAACTTTCTCCGGGCCCGGCATCTGTCACAACGGCGAATAACGGCGCCGATGTCGTCGTCCATCGCGCCCGGCCATCGGACCATTTCGTTGTCGTTGCCAACGTCAACAACGCGCCGGTCCAGATGTTGATCGACACCGGCGCCACCGTCGTCACGCTCACCTATGAAGATGCCGGGCTCGCCGGCATCCGGACCAACAGCCTCCGCTACAACGTGTCGGTGGCAACGGCCAACGGAACGGCGCGCGCTGCCGCGGTGGTGATCGACAGCTTGACGATCGGGCCGATCGAGCAGCGCCGCGTCGTCGCCCTCGTCACCGAGGAAGGCGCGCTCGACACCAGCCTCCTCGGTCTCAACTTCCTCAACGCGCTGTCGAGCTACACCGTCTCCGGCAATCAGATGACGCTGACGCCCTAGCCCGTCACGTCAGGCTGATGGCGAAACGCAGCGATACCGCGAGCAGGAAGATGCCGAAGCCGATCTCGAGCACGCGGCGGTCGATGGCGTGGGCGATGCGCACGCCGAAGGGCGCGGCGACGATCGTTGCCGGAATCAGCAGCAACGCGGCGATGCTGACATAGCCCAGCGACAGCGGCGGCAGGTCGGGCGCGCCCCAGCCGGCGATGATGTAGCCGAACAACGCCGGCACCGAGATGAGCACGCCGACCCCAGCGGAGGTTGCGACCGCCTGCAACATGGGGCGCCCGGACAGGGTCATGAAGGCGTTGTTGAAGACGCCGCCGCCGACGCCCATCAAGGTCGAGAGGAAGCCGATGGCGAAACCGACCAGGCCCCGGGCCGGCTGCCGCGGCAGGTCATTGATGATCGGCCGGAGCCGCGCAAAAAACACGAAGCGCAGGCCGAAGATCAGCGCCAGGACAGCGAAGACAACGCGCAGTCCGGCGCTGCTGATCACCGCGGCAACAATGCTGGCGAGGATGACGCCGGCCGGAACCGCGACAATCCAGCTGCGCAACAGTTCGGTATCAACGGCCTCACGCCGCCTGTGCGCCAGGTAGGAACGGATCGAAGTCGGCACGATGACGGCAATCGACGTGCCGATGGCCAAATGCATCTGCACGGGTTCGGCCACACCGATAGCGATGAAGGTCTGATAGAGCACCGGCACCATGACCGCGCCGCCGCCGATGCCGAACAGGCCGGCGAGCAGCCCGGCGACGGCACCTGACGCAACCAGCAGAGCGAGGTAGCCGATCAGTTCGCCTGCCGATGCGCCCGACAGATCCATCGGCCGCGATCAGGCGGCCAGGGAGGCGGCGTCCCTCGCCTCACCCGAGGCGCGGGCGGTTTCCACTTCGCGGAGCGCCTCGGCGATGATTTCCGCGCCGGCGCCAGGAGCGGCGGCGCCGATAGTGAGTGCGCGGCGCCAGACGCGAGCGCCGGGAACACCGTGATAGAGGCCAAGCATATGGCGGGCGATATGGCCGATCGGCGTGCCGCGTGCGACCCAGCGCTCGGCGTAGTCGATCATCGCGACGGCGACATGGTCCGGGTTCGGATCGTCGGCACCCTCGCCGAAGAACAAGCGATCGACCGCCGCCAGCATGGCAGGGCGGTCATAGGCGGCGCGGCCGAGCATAACGCCATCGACCCGACCGAGTTGGGCGAGGCTGGCTTCGATTTCACCGAAGCCGCCATTGATGCCGATGAAGACATCCGGCAGGCGCTGCTTCAAGCGATGCACCCGGTCATAGTCGAGCGGTGGCACGGTTCGGTTCTGCTTCGGGTTGAGGCCCTTCAGCCAGGCCTTGCGGGCATGCACCCACAGGCCGTCGACACCGGCGGCGATGACGGCCTCCGCGAGCGCGTCGAGTGCCAGCTCCGGGTCCTGCTCGTCGACGCCGAGACGGCATTTGACAGTAACGCGAATGTCGACCGCGTCCTTCACCCTGGCGACGCAAGCGGCCACCAGGTCGGGTTCGCGCATAAGGCAGGCGCCGAAATGACCCGACTTCACGCGGTCGGACGGACAACCGACATTGAGGTTGATCTCGTCATAGCCATATTCGGCGCCGACACGCGCCGCCTCGGCAAGCCGGGCCGGATCCGATCCGCCGAGTTGAAGCGCAAGCGGATGCTCGGCCGTGTCGAAGCCGAGCAGGTGTTCGCGATCGCCATGGAGCACCGCCTCGGCGGTGACCATCTCGGTGTACAGCAAAGTGCGGCGCGTCAGCTGACGATGGAAATAACGGCAATGCCGATCCGTACGGTCCATCATCGGCGCGACGGCGAAGCGCGGTGACGTCTTCATCGCTTTCACATGAAGGGCCGCGCAGCGGATGTCCAGAGGAGGTCAGTCGGGGCCGCCGTCTCGGGGGACTGAGACGGTGGCTCCGACCGTGCTCGCCGGTGAATGTTCGCCGGCGGGGGGTGTTCAGGCCGGGGCAGCGAACCGCCCCGGAAATGGTCAGGCGTGGTTGGCCGCAAGCATCTCGACGCGGCGGCGGTCGACGGCGGCACGCACCGGGTCCGAGTAACCGCCAAGGCGTTCGACGTCGCCTAGACGCGGCGAAAGCGAGAAGGCCTTCTCATACATGAGCATCCGCCGTTCGAACGCGCTTGAGCGAAACACCGGATAGTTCTGATGCACCTGATCCCGAACCTGCGGAAAATCGCACACCATTAGGTAGTGGGCGCTCATCAGCGACGGATAGAAAGCCGGCTCACTGGTGACGTAGCAGCCGAACACGCGCTCGTAGAACGCGGTGTGTTCGGGTTTAACCGCCGCGAGGATGATGTCCGCCCTGAAATACTCGGCAACCATCCAGGGCAGCCGGGTAATCATATAGGGCAAAAGGCTCGGATACTGCCGCGAGAAGTTGTCCCGCGTGGCAAGGCGGGTCGGGTCGATGATGACCTGCCCCGACGCAAGCTTTGGCTGGAGAATCTCCGGGAAGACCTCCATGCCCGGGAACTCTGGATAGTCCGCGGTGGCAACGCTCACGCGAATGGTGGCCGCCAATTCGTCGTCAACGAAGATGCCGAAAATCGTGGTGTTGTCGAGGTCGTCGTAGCGGTCGCTCAGACGCTTGGAGAAGTTCGGGAGGATTCCATTCGCTCCGACATAAGCGTCGTAGCGCAGACTGGAAGATCGCCTCGCGATCCTCGTCCGTTACCGCGACGCGATAGTCCGTTCTGTCCAATAGATCAAACAGGCGCTCCGCACGACCTCGTGGCCGTGGAGCCAAAGGTACCACACTCATCAATGCCTCCTCGCTTAGGCCGGTCCGCCTTGGCTAAACGATGAGGTAAGGTTAACAAACTCTTACTCAAATTGTAAGAGGTTGCTCCAACTGAGAGACGAATCCTATTGATTAAGGTTAACGACTCAGCGCGGCGCGATTTGGCTCCTCGTCAGCTGCCTCAATACTGAACGCAGGGGTTGCGACGTCAGGCCGCGGCTGTTTCCCGGCCCTTGTTGCCGTGGCGCGGCCAGCGATTGCCGGTGCCCTGGGCAGCGATGAGCTCGCGGATCTGCGCCGAGGGCAACGGAACGCTGAAGACGTAGCCCTGGGCTTCGTCAACGGTGCCTTCCGCGGCAATGATATCAAGCTGTTCCGGGGTCTCAATGCCTTCGACGGTGACGGACAGGCCCAGCGTGGCGCTGAGCTTGGCCATGCCGCGCAGCAGGGTCAGCGAGCGGTCGCCGGAATGAAGCTCGGCGACGAAGGAGCGGTCGATCTTTACCTTGTCGAGCGGGAAGGTCTGCAGATAGCTGAGGCCGGAATAGCCGGTGCCGAAGTCGTCCAGCGAGATGCGGACGCCGGCCTCGACCAGCTCCTGCAGCATGGCGCGAATCGTCGGGGTGTCCTTGAGAAGCACGGATTCGGTGATCTCAACCTCGAGCCGGTTGGCGGCAAGGTTCGCCGCCCGCAGGGCGTCGGTGACGACATCGGGGAGCCGCGCATTGCGGAACTGGACCGGCGAGAGGTTGACGGCAACGCGGACGTCGGGTGGCCAATGGGCGCATTCCAGACAGGCCTGCTGCAACACCCAGTCACCGATCTCGCGAATGATACCGATATCCTCGGCCACCGGAATGAACTCGCTCGGCGGAACCATGCCCCGCTGCGGATGACGCCAGCGCAGCAGCGCCTCGCAGGTGCGGATTCGCATCGTCTTCAGGTCGAGCAGGGGCTGATAGTAGAGTTCCAACTGTCCCTCGCCCAGCGCTTGGCGGACATCGAGTTCGAGCATGCGGCGGGCATGGGCTTCGGCGTCCATCGACGGATCGAACAGACGGCAGCCGGCCTTCCCGTTTGACTTGGCGTGGTAGAGCGCCATGTCGGCGTTCTTCAGAAGCAAGTCAGGATCGGTGCCATCGCGCGGGGCGAAGGCAATGCCGACGCTGGCGCCGATGATAATGTCGTGGCCGTCAATCTGATAGGGCTGAGACAGGTCGTGGAGGATGCGCTGCGCGAGGTCTTCGGCGTCCCTGGTCGAGCGGGAGTCCAGCCGTTGCAGGACGACGAATTCGTCGCCGCCGAACCGCGCGATGGAGTCGCCCTGGCGCACGATCGATCTCAGGCGGTCTGCGACTGATATGAGCAGCTGATCGCCGGACGGATGGCCGAGTGTATCGTTGACCTGCTTGAATTCGTCGAGATCGACAAAGAGAATGGCTATAGGCTTCTCTTCCTCGGCTGTCGGCAGCAACCGTTCGAGTTGCTCATGCAGATAGTTGCGGTTGGGCAGGCCGGTGAGGCTATCGAACCGCGCCATGCGATCGATGCGCTGCTCGGCCGAGCGGCGCTCCGTAATGTCCTCGATGATGACGACCGAGCCGCCATTTTCCATCGGACGCGACGCGAAGGAGAGCCAGCGCTCGTCCTTGGTCTCGATCGAGAGTTCTCCATGCGAGCCGAAAAGACGGCGCTCGAAAGTCGAAACGAACCGGTCGGTTTCGGGTCCGGCCGACAGTGCATCGCCGGCTGCGAGAAGGTCGCCCGGGGTCCTGCCGGAGATATCGAAGTCCCTTGGCACGCGGAGCAGTTCGATCAACCGTTCATTGGCGACGAGGAGCCGTCGCTCGGAATCGAACATCACAAGGCCATGCGGCATGTTGTTGAGCGCCGTGGTGAAGCGGGCGGCGAGCTGGGTGATATCGCGCGCCGAGATCACGGCATCGAGCAGCTGCTGCCGGAGGCGGTCGGCGATCATCTTGATCGACAACAGGAACGGCAGGACGACTAGGACGATGATCGCGTAATACATGCCGCCGGCGATGCCGAGCGCGACCATGATCGGGATGCCGCCGCCGGCGATCTGGCTGATCACCGCGACGTTGCTGGCATAGTTCCGGCCGTAGATGCCGACCATGTAGGCCAGCACGACACCGAAACTGAAGAGGTGGATAAACGGATCGTCGGTGACGGCGAAGCACGCGACCGACCACAGACCTATCAGCGCGACATAGACGGTCGACCACATGATGTAGCGGCGCTCCCAGCGGCGGAGCGTGGTGTGGTCGCGCAGCGAGTGACGAAGCCGGTTGTAGGTGCGCATGTCGAGGACGCGCGCAAGGGCGATCGCGACAATGGCGCCAGCGAAGAGGAACAGGACGAGGCTGCTGGCGCGCCAAGCGGTGATCAGCGCAGCGCTGGTCGCGGCAGCCGAACCGATGAACAGGGCGGAGGCGGATTCGTAGAGAGCATCGACGAGAGATGCGTAGATCTCGAAGGGAACGGACTGCGTGCGACGAGGCCGTTCCGCTTGATCTGGCGTTGCCAATGAACTGAAGGCATTCGCCATCTTGCTACCTGCCGGCCTCATGAACACCGTAACGGCGGCGACGACGACTGCCGCTGCAAACGGATCCCACTGACTGTCACACGACGGATGCCGGAAGGCTCACTCGATCGCGAGCTAGGCTGCCGCCTCTTCTTTCGAATTACCCTTGGGCTGCCGCTTGGCCGATTTGGCCATGTCGGCAACGAACCGTTCGAAGATCGGATTGAAGACCTCGGGGTTGGAAAGGAACGCCGAGTGGCCTTCGCCACGAAGGATGAAGCAGTGCTTTTCCCAGAGGGAATCGTAGGTAAGGCCGCCTACGAATTCGACATTGATGATCGGGTCGTTCTCGCCGTTGACAATCGCGAGCGGAACCGAGGTCGTCTCGGCCAGCGTCTGCTGGTCGGACGTGCGACCATCGAAAAGGGTCTGGAACAACAGGCTGCGGGCGCGGCCATCGGTGCGCTTGAGCGCATCGCGCATGGCCGGCGTGACCTGGTCGCCATAGATGTTGGCGAGGAAGAACGCCATCTCCTCGTCGGACAGCTTCTCCTGGAAGATCAGCGGCACGAGAGGATGCTGGCGGAAGCCCTGCTGGAAGGACTCCGGCGTCGGATGGACCGGAGGCGCAGCCTCGATCATCAGACCGACCATGCCGGAGAAACGCGGCAGGAGTTCCATGGCGATATGGCCACCCAGAGACCAGCCGAAAACGACGGCCTGGGAAACGCCGAGCTTGTCGAGGAGTTCCGCGGCCATCTCGCCATAGCCCGGCATGGAGTAGGTCACGCTCGGGTCACGGGCGTCGCTGGAGGCGCCGTGGCCGGGGAGGTCAAACGCAATCATGCGATGGACCCCGCCCAGCGGGCCATTCATGAGGTCCGCGAAGACTTCCTTGCTGCTCGAATTGCCGTGGATCAAAACTACGGGAAGTCCCGTGCCAGACGTCTCATTGACTGAAATGTCGGCATGACTTGTGGCAACTGTTTTGGTACGCAACATTACAAAACTCCCTTCCTGGCGCGAAAGGGCCCAACACACTGAGGGTTCCCGCAAGAAGCGCCAGAATGTCTGGCAAATTCGACCAAACGATAGTGTCAATTAGCTTCTAAACCCTTAAGGGAACCGCTACATCTTCGGGCCCGAGGGCATCAGCAGAGGGGACACGGGGCAGAATGCCGTCAAATAGCCCTGCATACATACTTGGCCACACAAACGAGGAGCATGCGCGCCTCGAAAGGCAGGGGGCACTTTTCGCGGAAGCGACGGAAGATATCCTGAGACGCGCGGGGCTGCGCGAGGGCATGCGCGTGCTCGACCTCGGTTCCGGCGTCGGCGACGTGTCGCTGATCGCGGGCCGCCTGGTCGGACCTTCGGGATCCGTGCTCGGCGTCGACAAGTCCGAAGACGCGATCGAGCATGCCGGGCGGCGGGCCGCAGCGGCCGGATGTGATTGGGTCAGCTTCGCCACCGCCGACATCAACGACATCGATTCCGACGAGAGATACGACGCCATTGTCGGGCGGTTCATTTTGCTACACCTCCCCGATCCGGCAGGCATGCTGCGCAAGGTCGGAGCCCATCTCGCCGGTGGCGGCGTGATCGCTTTCGCCGAGATGGACATCAGTTCGGCGGCTGCGGTCCCCGATCTTGAGCTTTTCACCCAGTGCATGAACTGGATTGTCGGCCTCTACCGGCGGGTCGGTGTGGAGCCCGATATGGGCTCGATGCTTTATGCCACGTTCCGTGCGGCAGGGTTCACGCCGCAAATGACCGGCTCGTGCCGGGTCGAGGCCGGTCCGAAGATGTCGGTGCCGGAGTATCTGTCGGACAGCATCCGCTCGATCGCCTCCTCGCTTGAGCAACTGGGTGTGGCGCAGTCGGCCGAATTGGAGGTCGAAACGCTTGGTGAAAGGCTCCGCGCGGAGTCCCTTGCCGGCGATCATTGCTTCATCTTCCCGCGTTTCATTGGCGCCTGGGCCCGCTCCGGCGCCTAGCGCCGGGGCCCAACTGCTTCGACGAGATGCTTGGCGTAAGCCTCGCGAAGGCATAGAAGGCGCGGCGGAGCGCCAGCAGCGCCGCAACATCCGGGATGCCATGAAAACTGAGACGCAGCCGACGCGGCTGGAGGACTATCGCGCAACTGACTTTCAGATCGATACGGTCGATCTCGATTTCAGGCTGGACCCGACGGCGACGCGCGTCGTTGCCAAGCTCGCCATGCGCCGCCGCGAACCGGGCGACGCCGCGCTGGATCTGGTCGGCGATGATCTCGTCCTGCGCGGCCTGTCGCTCGACGGCACGCCGCTCGCACCGCAATCCTACGACGCCACGCCGGCCCGCCTCATGGTTCGCGATTTGCCGGACGGTCCGTTCACGCTGGAGATCGAGACGGAGGTCAACCCGTCGGCCAACACGGAATTGATGGGCCTTTATCTATCGGAGGGGACCTACTGCACCCAGTGCGAGGCCGAAGGCTTCCGCCGCATCACTTATTTCCTCGACCGGCCGGACGTTCTTGCCGTCTATACCACGCGGATCGAAGCACCCCGCGCAGCCGCGCCGGAACTCCTTTCCAACGGCAACCTTGTCGAGACGGGAGATGTTCCCGGCGACGCGGATCGTCACTATGCGATCTGGCACGACCCATTTCCGAAGCCGTCCTATCTGTTTGCGCTGGTCGCCGGCGATCTCGCCGCGATCACCGACACCTTCACCACCATGTCCGGCCGCCAAGTCGAGCTCTCCATCCTGTGCGAGCACGGCAAGGAAGAACGCTGCCGCTACGCGATGGATGCGCTCAAGCGCTCGATGCGCTGGGACGAGGAGGTGTTCGGTCGCGAATATGACCTCGACATCTTCAACATCGTCGCGGTGTCGTCCTTCAACATGGGCGCGATGGAAAACAAGGGCCTGAACGTCTTCAACGACAAGTTCGTCCTTGCCGATCCCGAGACGGCGACCGACACCGACTACAACTACATTGAGGGCGTCATCGCCCACGAATATTTCCACAATTGGACCGGCAACAGAATCACCTGCCGTGACTGGTTCCAGCTCTGCCTCAAGGAAGGGCTGACGGTTTATCGCGACCAGGAATTCTCGTCCGACATGCAGTCACGTGCGGTGAAGCGCATCGATGACGTCCGGACATTGAAGGCGCGACAGTTCCCCGAGGATGGCGGCCCTCTGGCGCATCCGGTTCGCCCGGAAATCTACCATGAAATCAATAACTTCTACACCGCGACCGTCTATGAGAAGGGCGCCGAACTGGTGCGCATGATCCACACGCTGCTGGGGCCGGAGGGTTTCCGCAAGGGCATGGATCTTTACTTCGAGCGGCATGATGGCGAGGCCGCGACGGTCGAGGATTTTCTCGCTGCCTTTGCCGATTCCTCCGGCACCGATCTCAGCCAGTTCAAGATCTGGTACTCGCAGGCCGGCACGCCCGAACTCGTCGCGCGCGGCAGCTATGACGCGGCGCAGCGGCGCTACACGCTCACCCTCGCACAGTCGACGCCGCCGACGCCGGGGCAGCCGAACAAACAACCGCTGCACATTCCCGTGCGCTTCGGTCTGGTGGGCGCCAATGGCGGCGATCTTGCCTATGACAGCGTCAGCGGCGCGACCGTCACCGGCGATGTCATCCACCTGAGCGAGCCCAGCCAGACGATCGTCTTCCAGGGGGTTTCGGAGCGGCCCGTGCCGTCGCTGCTGCGCGGCTTCTCGGCGCCCGTGCGCCTGTCGCTCGATCTTGACGCCGATGATCTTGCTTTCCTGCTGCGCGCCGAAACCAACTCCTTCAATCGCTGGCAAGCGGGGCAGACGCTGGCTATGCGTGCGCTTGTTGCCGCGACAGGCGCGATCGCCGGCGGCGAGCCCGTGCCAGACCACTCCGCTCTCATTGCCGCACTTGTCGCCGTTGCTGTCGACGACGCGCTTGACCCGGCTCTGCGCGCGCAGGTCCTGACGCTGCCGACGGAGGCGGAGATCGCACGCGAGATCGGACGCGATGTCGACCCCGACGCTATCGCCGCGGCGCGGAACGATCTGCGCAGCCGGCTCGGCGCCGTTCAGGCGGCGAAGTTTCGCCAGCTCTATGACTCTCTCGCCAGCGACGCGCCCTACCGGCCGAGCGCCGAAGGCCAGGGGCCGCGCGCATTGCGTAACGTCGCCATGGACTTCCTCGTCGCCGGCGACGCGGCGCTGACCTCGCTGGCTGCGGCCCAGTTCAACAACGCCGACAACATGACGGACCGGATGGCGGCGCTGGCGACGCTCAACCGCACGGCAACGCGCGAGCGGACCGCCGCCCTCGCCGATTTCCGTGATCGGTACGCGGGTGATCCGCTTGTGCTCGACAAATGGCTCGCCCTCGAAGCCACCGCACCTTTCGACGGCACCGTGGCGCGCGTTCGCGAGCTTATGGGCGACAGCGCCTTCTCGATGGAAAACCCGAACCGCATCCGCGCGCTGATCGGAAGCTTCGCAACCGCCAACCAGACTGCAGTTCAACCGAGCGGACGGCAGCGGCTACGACCTTGTCGCCGACATCGTCATCCAGCTCGATCGTAAGAATCCGCAGACCGCCGCACGCATCCTCATCAGCTTCCGTTCGTGGCGAGCGCTCGAGGCAAGGCGCCGGGCCGCGGCGGAGGCTGCTCTGCGCAGGATTGCCGACATCGAGAATCTGTCGCCCGACGTCAGCGACATCGTCACGCGCATCCTCGCCTGACTTCGGCCACGCTTCCTCGCGAGAATTTTCTTCCCGTTAACCCTTTTCCGTCTGGACAAGGTGATTCGCCTTGATTCAAATGCAAGTGATTCGGGGCGGCAAGCTCCCGAAGCAAGTCGACAATTGAGGGGGCCAAATGGCGCCGGCAGACATCGCCGCTGCGTCCATGCGCAGAATCGCGCCCGTCCTGGCGAGACTGACGGGGGGCCGGAAAGCAGTTTCCGGTCACGCTCGGCTTATCGCCCGCCCGACCTATCAGCGCTTTCTCGCCGCCGAGCCGCTGCTTAGGCGGCTCATCCCGATCCTCATCATCATCTTCCTAGCGATCGTTGCCGCAGCCCGCTACGTGCAGCTCACCGACATGCGGGACGATCGCGACACCTTCGCCCGCGAACAGTTGAGCATGGTCACGGCGCTGGTGGCAACGTCGATGCGGCAGACGATCCCCAATGCCGACGGTGACGCAGCAACGCCACAGCCACAGCAACTACTCGACGATGCGTTGGCGTCGAGTGTCCTCATCGGCGATCGCTTCGCCTATCTGACCAACACGAACGGTGTCATTGTCGCCGCGAGCGACAACGACCGCGACGCCATCGGCCTTTACCTCACGGATGTCGTCCATCAGGTCCAGCCGCTGCTCGCCTTCGGCGCCAACGCCGGATCGATCGACGTCTCGTTGACGGGCAATCAGGCGGCACTCGCGGCGGGGCGCCTCGTCGATGGCGTCGGCTCCCCTCATCCTCGTCGAATCGACGGCGCCGCTTGAGGCGGCGTGGCGCAGCCAAGTGACGCTCAACGTGTCGATCTTCCTCGGCACCAGCGCCATCCTCTTCATCATCCTCTACGGCTATTTCGCGCAGTCGCGCCGCGCCAACGAGGCCGACAACATCTACGCCGAGGCGCATCAGCGTCTCGACACGGCGCTGCTGCGCGGCCGCTGCGGTTTGTGGGATTGGGACCTCGCTTCCGGCCGGATGTTCTGGTCGAAGTCGATGTTCGAGATTCTCGGCATGCCGCCGCGCGACGAACTGATCGGCTTCGGTGAAGCGAACCGGCTCGTCCATCCCGATGACGGCGACCTCCTTGCCATCGCGCAGCATCTCTATGAGCGCGGCGAGACGACGGTCGACCGCATGTTCCGCATGCGCCACGCCGACGGCCGCTGGGTGTGGCTGCGCGCCCGTGCCGAAATCGTCGGCGAGAACGACGCGCATCTCATCGGCATCGCTGTCGATACGACCGAACAGATCCGCCTGGCCGAGCGCAACCGCACCGCCGACATCCGCCTGCGCGACGCGATCGAGACGATCTCCGAGGCGTTCGTGCTTGTGGGACGCCGACAATCGCCTCGTGATGTGCAACTCGAAATATCAGGAGCTCTACGGCCTGCCGGACAGCGCCACGGAGCGCGGCGGCGAATATGATGCCGTGATGGCCGCCGGCCGACGGCCGCTGGTGCGCGCGCAGATCCCGCATGAGGACAGGGTCGAAGAAGGCGCGCGCAGCTACGAGGCGCTGCTCGACGACGGGCGCTGGCTGCAGATCAACGAGCGCAAGACGAAAGATGGCGGCTTCGTTTCGGTCGGCACCGACATCACCCAGATCAAGCGCAACGAGGAACGACTCGTTGACGGCGAGCGGCGGCTGATGGCGACCATCGCCGACCTCCGCCAATCGCGACAGAAGCTTGAACAGCAGGCGCAGCAGATGGTCGAGCTGGCGGAGAAATATTCCGAGGAGAAGGACCGCGCCGAGGACGCCAACAAGGCGAAGTCAGCGTTCCTCGCCAATATCAGCCATGAACTGAGAACGCCGCTCAATGCCATCATCGGCTTCTCCGAGATCATGCAGTCGGGCATGTTCGGAAGCTCGGCTCGCCGAAATACAACGAGTATTGCAGCGACATCTATGAGAGCGGCTCGTACCTCCTCGGCGTCATCAACGACGTCCTCGACATGTCGCGGATCGAAGCCGGCCGGATGGCGCTTTCGGTGGAGACGACTCGACCTCAACGAACTCATCGACGAATCGATCCGCGTCGTGAAGGGCCAATCGCGCGGGCAGAACCTCACCGTGACCGCCGATGTCGAGCCCAATCTCACGATGCAGGGCGACCGGCGCTCGCTGAAGCAGATCCTCCTCAACCTCCTCTCCAACGCCGCCAAGTTCACGCCGGATGGCGGCCGCGTCACGGTGCGCGCGCGTCGAGGCCGGCGACCGCGTCATGATCGCGATCCAGGATACCGGCGTCGGCATTCCGAAGGAGGCGATCGCCAAGCTCGCCCGGCCGTTCGAGCAGGTGCAGAACCAGTTCACCAAGACGCACAAGGGCTCCGGCCTCGGCCTCGCCATCACGCGCTCGCTGGCGCTGCTGCATGGCGGCGCGATGCGCATCGCGTCGCGTGAAGGCGAAGGCACGATCGTCGCTATCCGCCTGCCGAAGCATCAGCCGCAGGAGCAGCGCCGCAACGCGGCCTA
Organism: uncultured Alphaproteobacteria bacterium; assembly: GCA_963823045.1. GTDB lineage: Bacteria > Pseudomonadota > Alphaproteobacteria > Rhizobiales > Kaistiaceae > JADLGL01. Next base: position 48,224 of record CAWGKA010000005.1, read on the forward strand.
GCTCGCCGGCACCTTGCCGACGATCTTCTCGAACAGCTTGCGTACTGCCGACTGCGTTTCGACGAGATGCGCTTCGAGCCGCGCGAAGTCCGGCAACTCGGCGACGCGGGCGAGAAGAAGCTTCAAGCCGTCCGGCGCCTCGTCGGGTTGGAACGCTTCCTCGATGCACAGGCGGATGACTTGCGTCAGACCGTGATAGAGGCGCAGCGCAGGAATGAGCGCCGCGATTTGCGGCTTCGACAGGAGGCCCGCCTCGCTCGCCGCCAGCAGCGCTTCCTCCGTGTTCGCGTGCAGCAGTTCGCGGTGTTCGGCTGCGTGGCGGAGCTGCAGATATTGGGCGATGAACTCGATGTCGATAAGCCCGCCGCGCGCAAGCTTGATGTCCCACGGGTCGTCGGCGCCTTTCTCTTCCTCGATAAGACGCCGCATCTCCAGGACGTCGGCGGTCAGTTGTTTTGCCGGCCGCGGCTTGGCGAGGATGCTCTGCATCGCCGACACCGCCGCGCGCTGCAGACGCTCGTCGCCGGCAACCAGCCGCGCGCGGGTCAGAGCCAGATGCTCCCACGTCCACGCCTCGCTGGTCTGGTAGGCGACGAAGGCATCGATGTTGGTGGCGAGCGGACCGGAATTGCCGGAGGGCCGCAACCGAAAATCGACTTCGTAGAGCGTGCCTTCTGCGGTCGGCGCCGATAGCGCGGCAACAAGGCGCTGTGTCAGCCGCGCGTAGTAGTGTCCGCCGGTCAGGGGACGTTCGCCATCGGAGGCGGCGGCGTTCCTGCCAAACTCATAGAGCACGATGAGATCGAGATCGGACGCCGCCGTCATCTCCCGACCGCCGAGCTTGCCCATGGCGATCACTGCCACGCGCCCACCGGGCATATGGCCGTGCTGGTCTTCGATCGCCTCCTCCGACAGACGGAGGGCCTCGCCAATGAGAAGGTCAGCAAGATCGGCATAGGCGATGCCGGCGCGCCTGGTTTCGATCGCCCCGGCCAGGATGCGTGCGCCGATGAGGAAAGGCCTGCTCCTGGCCGAAGATGCGGATGCGATCGAGCGCATCTTCATAGCTGCGCGCCTGGTCCATGGTGCGGCGGAGATGCGCGGACAGCGTGTCGACGTCCGGCAGTCCCTCGAGGAACGCCGGCTCGATGATCGCGTCGAGGACATGCGGCCGTCGCGTGATGATGTCGGCCATGCGCGGCGCCGTGCCGAGAATGTCGGTGAGCAAGGACAGGAGCCACGGATTGGAGCCGAGCAGCGAGAACAGCTGCAGGCCGGTTGGCATGTGCGACAGGAAGCGGTCGAAGGCGATGACAGCGGTGTCGCGGCGATCACGCGCCAACGCCTCGAGCAACGCTGGCGTCACCTCGGTCAGTCGTTCGCGCGCGGTTGCTCGATCGCGTTGCCGGATAGCGGCCGTAGTGCCAGCCGCGCACCAGCGCGCTCATCTGCGCCGGATCGGCGAAGCCCATCTCCGCCAGCGTCTTCAGCGTATCGGGGTCATCTTCGTCGCCGGTGAAGACGAGATTGCCGGCGCTCGACGACAGCGCGGGCGCTTCCTCGAACAGCTTGCGCATAGTGACGCTGCGTCGCCTCGAGCACCGGCCGCAGCTGCTTCTCGAACTGTGCCAGCGGTGTCGATCCGCGACAGCCGGGCGACCCGCTCCAGCTCCTCATCGGCGTCCGGGAGCGTGTGCGTCTGCTCGTCGTCGATCATCTGCAGTCGATGCTCGACGCTGCGCAGGAAGCGATAGGACGCGCTCAGCTCCGTCGCCGCCTGCATCGTCGATCCAGCCGATCTCCGCCAGTGCAGCTAAGCATGTCGAGCGTGCGTCGGCCACGCAGCGCCGGATTGCGGCCGCCGGCGATGAGCTGCTGCGTCTGCACGAAGAACTCGATCTCGCGGATGCCGCCGCGGCCGAGCTTGAGATTGTGGCCAGCGATGGCGATGGCCGCGTGACCGCGAAAATCGTGGATCTGCCGCTTGATCGAATGGATGTCGGCGATCGCCGCGTAGTCGAGATATTTGCGCCAGATGAAGGGCGCGAGTTCGGCGAGGAACGCCTCGCCGGCTGCGATGTCGCCGGCGACGGCGCGCGCCTTGATCATCGCCGCGCGCTCCCAGTTCTGGCCATGCGCCTCGTAGTAGAGCAGCGCCGCCGGCACCGAGATGGCGATCGCCGTCGAGCCCGGATCGGGGCGAAGGCGAAGATCGGTCCGCAGCACCATGCCGTCCGGCGTGTGCTCCTGCAGCATGCGGATGAGTGTCTTGGTGAGACGGATGAAGAGCTTCGCCGGTTCGGCGTCGGCCGGAATGACCGCTGCCTCGGGATCGAACAGCGCGATCAGATCGACGTCGCTGGAATAGTTCAGCTCCTCGGCGCCGAGCTTGCCCATGGCCAGGAGGATCCAGCCACTGCCCTTCTGCGGGTCGTCCGGATCGGGCAGCACCATGCGCCCCGCGTCGTGTTCGGCCCGCAATGCAAAGGCGGCTGCCGCGTTGATTGCGGCGGCGGCGAAGGCGGAGAGCGCGGCCATCGCCTTGTCGGCGTCCCACGCGTCGCCGAGATCAGCGAGCGCAACGAGAAGGGCGACCTCCATGCGGCACCGCCGCAGCGTCGCCATCGCCTCGTCTTCGGGCAGTCGCCAACAGTCCCGTGTCTGCTTGCGCAGATCGCGGCCAGACGCGTTGTCCGGATCGCTGTCGAGGACGCGCATCAGACGTTCCGGATCATCAAGGACCGTGCGCCTCAGGAAGCGCGACAGGTCCATCACCGCGCCGATGAACCCGGCCGACCCTGTCGGCAATGAGTGCGTCGATAGCGGCGGCCGATTCCCGCCTCACGCCCCGCCTCCGCCAGTTCCCGCAACCAGGCTTTTGCCGCCTTGGCATCGAGCGGGTGGAGGTCGGTGTTGATGGCCTCGCGCAGAGTCGCCGGTTTGCTCCCGCGGCCCTTGCGGCCGGTGGTCACGGCGCCTGCCGCCGGCAGACGCAAAGTGACGAGCAGGCCGGGCTTGGCGTCGCCGAGTTCGATAGTGCCGTGTTCAATCTTGACCGCGGCGGCGGCAAGGCTGAGGCCAAGCCCGGTGCCGGGGGTCGAGCGGCTCGCCTCGAGACGGACGAAACGCTCCTGAACCCTCGTGCGTTCGGACTCCGGCACGCCGACGCCATTGTCGGCGACAGTGATGACGACCTCATCGCCTTCCTGCGCAAACGGCGACGCCGACCATCGGCGCACGGTCCGAGTCGGCCGGCGGGCGCCCATGCTTGATGGCATTGTCGACGAGATTGGCGAGCGCCTGGCTGAGGAGTTCGCGATTGCCGTTCAGCTTCACCGCTCCCTCGGCCGAAAGCTCAGGGCGACCTCGGCTTCCTCCGCCACCGGCTCGTAGAGCTCGACGACATCGCGCGCGATCTCGGCCGCGTCGATCTCGCTCACCGACTGGCCTCCGGCGGCGTGCCGGCCTCGAGCCGTGCGATGGTCAGCAGTGCGTTGAAGGTGCTCAGCAGCTGATCGGCATCATCGATCGTCGCCCGCATGACGTCGCGCTGCTCGTCATCATTGCCACGTTCGGCCAGCGCGATCTCGATGCGGTTGCGCATGTGCGTCAGCGGCGTCTTCAGATCGTGCGCGATATTGTCGGTCACTTCCTTCAGCCCACGCAGCAGCATCTCGATACGCTCCAGCATAACGTTGAGGCTCGCGGCGAGGCGATCGAACTCGTCACCGGTTCCGGTCACTTCGAGGCGACCCGTCAAGTCGCCAGTCATAATCTGACGCGTCGTCGCCGAGATCGAGTCAATCCGCTTCAGCACGCGCCGTGAGACGAAGAACCAGCTAATCGCGGCGAGGCCGATCAGCAAAACCGCTGCAATTATAAGGGCATAGCGGATGATGATGGTGAAGTGCTCGCGCTCGGCAAGGTCGCGGCCGACGAGCAGCAGCATGCCGCCCGTCAGGCGAACAACCTGGATGCGCGCCAGCTTCTCCTCGCCCTGCTGCGTCTGATAGCCGAGCTCGATCGGCTCCTGGATGGCGCGCGAAAGCGTGGCGGTCGAGACCTGGGTGACGTTGCCGGCAAGGATATGCCCGGACGGATCGGCGAGCAGATAGAGGCTTGCGCCCGGGCAAACGGCTGCGATCCTGGATGGCGCTGATGAGCGCCGACCGTGCCGCCGCTGTTCCATGCCGAGGCGAGGTCGGCGAACTCGTCCGAGATCGCGGTGTTGACCTGCTGGTCGAGCAGCTGATTGGCGGCGTAGGTGATCGACAGCGCGAAGACCACGGCGAACGCCGAGAACACCGTCAGATAGATCGCCGACAGCTTGAATGCGGTGGTGGAGACGATCCTACCGACGCGCATCGCGGATCATATAGCCGGCGCCGCGAACGGTCTGCAGCAGCGACTGATCGAAGCCTTTGTCGATCTTCGCCCGCAGGCGCGAAATGTGGACATCGATGACATTGGTCTGGGGATCGAAATGATAGTCCCAGACATTCTCCAGCAAGCATGGTGCGGGTGACGACCTTGCCGGCATGCTGCATCAGATATTCGAGCAGACGGAACTCGCGCGGCTGGAGCAGGATCGGCTTGCCGCCGCGGGTCACGGAATGCGCCAGGCGATCGAGTTCAAGATCGCCGACCCGGTACATCGTTTCGGCCTCGCCCGGACGACGACGACGGGCGAGGACCTCGATGCGCGCCAGGAGCTCGGCGAAGGAGAATGGCTTCGACAGATAGTCGTCGCTGCCGGAGCGGAGGCCGGTGACGCGATCGTCGACGCGGCCGAGGGCGGACAGGATGAGGACCGGCACGTCATTGCCGGCCTCGCGCAGGCCTTCGATCAGCTTCAGGCCGTCTCGACCCGGCAGCATGCGATCGACGACGAGCACGTCATAATCGCCGGTCGACGCCATCTCCGAGCCGGTGATGCCGTCCGTTGCCTGTTCGGTGAGATGCCCGGCTTCCCGCAATGCCTTGGCGAGATAGTCGAGCGTTTCCTTGTCGTCCTCGACCAGCAGGATGCGCATGGACGGAACCTATATTGCGGCGCGGTCGGTGGGTCAGCCCCAAATAGAAACAACGGCAGGCCGAGGGAGTACGGCCTGCCGTTGATACGGGCGGGGGAGCTTGGGGGGGCGACGCGGGAATAGCGCCCCCGCCCGAGGGGAGATCAGTCGTTGACCCAGGTGTCGACCGCGAGGAAGAGGACGTCTCCGTCGCGACTGATCTGGAACAACATCGAGTTGTTGCCGGCATCGCGGGCGGTTTCGATCGCCGTCTGCAGATCGTCGAAGCTCGTGATCGTGGTGTCATCGACAGCCTGGATGACGTCGCCTTCGCGCAGGCCCGCCGCGGCGGCTGTGCCGTCCGGGTTCATGCCGACGACCGTGATGTCGCCATTGGCGGCGGTGCCGACCTGCAGGCCGAGGCCAACCTCCGGCGGCTGCTCGCCCGGGCCGACCTGGGCGGTGGTCGCCTGCTGGCCGGGCATGGTGCCGAGCGTCACTTGGACGTCCATCTGCTGGCCGTCGCGGATGATGGTCAGGGTGACATTCGTCGCCCGGATCCATGCCGCCGATGCGGCGGGCGAAGTCGTTGGAGTCGATGACCTGTTCGCCGTTGATGGCGGTGATGACGTCGCGCGTCTGGATGCCGGCCTGATCGGCGCGGGTCGCCGGCAATCGGTTCGGTGACCAGGGCGCCTGCGGCGTGTCAAGCCCGAGCAGATCCGGCGAGCTGGTCGTCGATGCTCTGGATATGCAGGCCAAGCCAGCCGCGCGTCACGGAGCCATGGTCGCGGATATCGTCGATGACCTTGGAGGCGACGTCGGCGGGAACGGCGAAGGCGATGCCGATATTGCCGCCGGTCGAGGAGTAGATCGCCGTGTTCACGCCGATCACCTGGCCGGCGAGGTTGAAGGTCGGACCGCCGGAATTGCCTTCGTTCACCGCGGCGTCGATCTGGATGTACTCGTCATAGGCGTTGTTGGTGATGCGCCGTTCGCGGCCCGAAACGATACCGGCCGTGACGGTGCCATAGAGGCCGAATGGGTTGCCGACGGCGATCGCCCAGTCACCGACCCGCGCGGGCGTGTCGGCGAACTGCACATAGGTGAACTGACGATCCGCATCGACCTTCAGGAGGGCAAGGTCGGTGAGCTGGTCAGTACCAATCAGGCGGGCTGGATATTCCGTGCCGTCGCTGAGGATGACGGTGAAGGAATCGGCTGAATCGACCACGTGGTTGTTGGTGACGATATAGCCGTCGGCGGAAATGAAGAATCCGGAGCCGAAGGCTTCGGTCGGGACCGTCTCGGGACCCTGGAAGAAGCGCTCCTCGGGCGATCCCTGCGGGACCTGGTCGAAACCGGGGATGCCGGCGTTGAGCACGCGCTGGCCGTGGACGCGGACGGCGACAACGGCGGGCGTTACCTGATCGACGACATCGGCGAAGGTCGGCAGCTGTACCGGCTGGTTGATCACGACCGGCTGAGCATTGGCGGCGGAGGTCTGGGCGAGGCTGGCGGCGCCAAGCGCGCCGGCGATGGCCAGCGCCATCGCAGTGCCGGTGAGGATGCGACGGCGCAGCGGTGGCCGACGATCCTGGGATGGGTTGGAATTGGCAGTCACGGCAGGTCTCCTTGAGGAGTGGGACTGTCGATCCGGCGCGTTTCGCAGGATCAGGATTGCCGCGACTATGCCAGCCGCACCTTACAGGCGGCTGGCCTCGGGATTAAATCTCCGTAATCTTTGCAGGAATGAGGTCGGGCCCGGCCTAAGACTGGCGGGTGTCGCCGCAGGATCTTCTGCAGCCGCGCTTCTTCTTCGGGCGACAAGTCGGCCGACCCGGAATTGGCCGCCGACCGCCGCCTGATGACGCGGTAGCGCAAGGAACCCGCCGCCGAGCAGGAGGGCGCCGGGAGCGATCCAAAGGAACGCGGTCACGGCCGTTGAACTGCGGCTTGAGCAGGATGAACTGCCCATAGCGCGAGACGAGGAAATCGAGAATCTCCTGATCGGTGTCGCCCGCCACAAGGCGTTCGCGCAGGAGAATGCGGATTTCGCGCGCAAGATCGGCGTTGGAATCGTCGATCGACTGGTTCTGGCAGACGAGACAGCGGAGTTCGGCGGAAAGGTCGCGCGCCCTCGCCTCCAGCACCGGATCGTCCAGGATTTCGTCCGGCAGGACGGCGAAGCGCCGGCGTCGGCACGCCGCCGCGGCGAACACCAGCAGCAAGGCCGAAACGAGCCGGCGCATCCGCGCTATTCCGCCGGGGCTATGGCGGCGCGCTGCCGGCGGCTGCGTCGCGGTGCACCGACGCGCAGACGCCGATCGGACAGCGACATCAGGCCTCCGCCGACCATCACCAGCGCGCCCAGCCAGATCAGCGTAACGACCGGCTTCCAGTAGATGTGCACCGTCAGCACGTTGCCGTCCTTGATGTCGCCCGGCGAAATGTAGAGCTGCGACAGGCCGAAGGTCTGGATGCCGACTTCGGTCGTCGTCGCCTGACGCACGGTATAGAAGCGCTTCTCAGGCCCCATCGTGGCGACCGTCTCGCCGTTGACGGTCGACGGTGAAGTTGAACCGCTCGGCGGTGTAGTCGCCGCCGTCGGCACGCTCGGCGCCGTTGAGGGTGATGTCGAAGTCGGCGACGGTGACCGTGTCACCGACGGCCATATCGAGGATCGCCTCATCCGACCAGGTGCTGGCGACAACGAGGCCAAGCACGGTAACGCCCATGCCGAGATGGGCGAGCGTCATGCCGATAGCCGAACGCGGGATGCCGACGAGGCGACGGAAGGAGGTGCCGAGCGACGCGCGGCCAAGCTGGATGCGGCCGGCAAGTTCGGACAGCGCACCGACGATCAGCCAGACGGCTAGACCGACGCCCAACGCTCCGAGGATCTGGGTGAAGCCGGCAATGATGCCGACGAGAACGACCGCGAGCAACGCGGCGCCGAAGGCTACCATCAGGCGCTGCGGCGGCAGCGTATAGATCGCCGCGCTTCCAGGCGAGGAGCGGACCGAAGGGCACGGCCATGAGCAGCGGGATGATCAGCGGCACGAAGGTGATGTTGAAGAACGGGGCGCCGACGGAGATCGCCTCGCCGGTCAAGGCTTCAATGACAATCGGATAGAGCGTGCCGACGAGAACGGTGGCAGCCCCCGCGGTCAGGAAGAGGTTGTTGTAGACAAGCGCTCCCTCACGGCTGATCGGCGCGAACATGCCGCCCTTGGTCAGCGACTGCGCCCTGAATGCAAACAGGGCGAACGAGCCGCCAATGAAGAGCGCGAGGATGGCGAGAATGAAGAGGCCGCGCGAAGGCGACGAGGCAAAGGCGTGGACCGAGGTGAGCACGCCCGAGCGCACAAGGAAGGTGCCAAGCAGGCTCAGGCTGAAGGCCATGATGGCGAGCAGCACAGTCCAGATCTTGAGGGCGTCGCGCTTCTCCATGACCGAAGCGGAGTGGAGGAGCGCCGTTGCCGCCAGCCAGGGCATGAAGGAGGCGTTCTCGACCGGATCCCAGGCCCACCAGCCACCCCAGCCGAGTTCGTAATAAGCCCAGTAGGAACCCATCGCGATCCCGGCGGTGAGGAACATCCAGGCGGCGAGCGTCCACGGACGGACCCAGCGCGCCCAGGCGGCTTCGATCTTCCCCTCAATGAGCGCCGCGACGGCGAAGGAGAAGGCGATCGAGCAGCCGACATAGCCGAGATAGAGCAGCGGCGGATGGATCGCGAGGCCGATATCCTCCAGCACCGGCGTCATGCCGTTGCCCTCGAGCGGCGGGAAGAGCACGCGCTCGAACGGATTGGACGTGATGAGGATGAAGGCGAGGAAGGCGATGGCGATCCAGGCCTGCACCGAAAGCACATTGGCGCGCAGGCGATCGGGCAAATTGTTGCTGAAGACAGCGACGCCGGCGCCGAACACCGAAAGGATGAAGACCCACAAGAGCATCGAGCCCTCGTGGTTGCTCCACACGCCGGTGATCCTGAAGATCAGCGGCTTATGCGTGTTGGAGTTCTGAACGACGTTGAGCACCGAGAAGTCGGACGTGATGTAGGCGTGCATCAAGGCCGCAAAGGCGAGGCCGATGAGCAGGAACTGCATCAGCGCTGCCGGCCGGGCTACCGCCATCATGCGGCCGTCGCCGATGCGCGTTCCCCAGATCGGAACGGTGCCCTGAACGACCGCGACAACGGCCGCCAGGATCAGTGCGAAATGTCCAAGCTCAGCGATCATTGCGTTGTCGTCGCAGCTCCCGCTGCGGCGCCTTCAGCCGGGGCGTCGCCGTGCCATTCGCCCTGTTCCTTCAGAGCGTTGACGACTTCGGCGGGCATATAATTCTCGTCATGCTTGGCGAGCACGGTGTCGGCATGGAAGACGCCGTCGGTGCCGAGGGTGCCTTCGGTGATCACGCCCTGCCCCTCGCGGAACAGGTCAGGGAGGATGCCCTGATAGACAACCGTAACGCCCTCAGCCCCGTCGGTGACGCGGAACTGATAGACGCCGTTGCCGACGTCCTCATAGGTGCCGGTCTGGACCAGACCGCCGAGACGGATGCGCTGCTCCGGCGAAGGCGGGCTGGCGAGGATATCGGACGGCGAGTTGAAAAAGACGATGTGGTTCGACAGGGCGACCAGAACGAGCCCGATGGCGGCGATCAAGACGGCACCCGCCGCAGCAATGATGACCAGCCGCTTTTGCTTCCGCCCCATTCGGCGGCGCGCTCCCATCGTTTGTGTAACGGTCATTCGGTGTTCCCTAGTTGCGCTGCCGCCGCCTCGATGGTGGCGAGCGCATCGGCGTTTCCGGTGAAGACATCGCGGGCCGTGGCGAGCGCCGCCTGCGCGTCTTCGGTTCGTCCTAGCACAATATACGACCGGATAAGCTGCGCCCAACCGTCCGGGTCGTTCGGATCGTCGGCAAGGCGGGCCGCAAGCCCGGCGACCATTTGATTGATCATATCAAGCTGATCGGGCGTAAAGTTGGCGAGCCCCGGCGAGGCCGGAGCGGAAGCGGCCGGTGCCGATGCGGCCGGCGCTGATGCCGGCGGCGGCGGTGCTTCGACGCCGAGGTCGGCCAGTTGCGCGCGGGCAAGATCAGCCCAATCTGCTCCGCCGGCAGGTTCGTCCTGCAGCAAATCAAGGAATGCGGCGGCCGCGGCATCGTTCTCGCCGCGCGCCTTCATGCCAAATGCAAGCCAGAGCCGCGCCGACGGGTTGGACGGATCGACCGACAGAACGCGGTTGAACATCGCCTCGGCGAGCGGTGTGCCAGGGCCCTCGCCAAGCATGATGTTCTCGCCGAGCATCTCCGCGAAGGCCCCATCGGGGTCCGCGTCCGGACCGACAATCGCGACATATTGATTGTAGGCGTTGACGGCGTCCTGGAAGCGCTTCGCCATGTCATCAGGCTGGTTGTTGTCCGAGGCGTCGAGGCCCGCGCCGAGATAGACCAGCGAGGCGGCCTGAAGGAGGCGCGCATCGTCAGGCGACTTCGCCAGCGCGTCGTCGACCAGACCCTGCAGGCCGGCAAGCGAAGCGCGGTTCTGAGCAAGCTGAATGCGGGCAAACAGGTCGCCGGTGTTTGGATCGGTGAGCCGTACGGCAAAGGGATAATCGGCTTCATTCGGCGTCCCGAGCGCCAGATAGACGCCAAGGCCGGCGAGCGGAACGGCAATGACGGCGATCCAGACGATCGTGCGCCGTCGGCCGGGCGGTTCGGACACGGTCGGTTCAGCCTCTTCGCCGGCCTGGATCAGCCGCCGCGCGATCTCGGCGCGCGCAGCTTTCGCTTCGCTTTCCGGCAAGACGCCGCGTTCGACGTCGCGCTCGAGCTCGCTCAACTGATCGCGGTAAATCGCGACTTCCGTCTCGGAGGCAGTGACCTGCACGCGGGAACGGAAGAGCGGCGCCAGAAGGCCTGCCGTCACGGCCGCGGTGAGCGCCGCCATTGCTATCCAGAAAGCCATATTTATCCGCAGTTCTTCGGCCGCTCGCGCGCTTGTATCGGCACAGCGCGACCGTGGCAACACGGCGGTCGGGACCCGACGCCGGCTAGAAAATGCCTTATTGGCACCATCGCCGTCCTCCGCGACGCGACCCAGGTGCCCCCCTCCAATCGGCGATGTTGCCTAACCGCGCGGCAAAGGCAATGCGACAGGTTACCGGCGCGTCAGGCGGCGGGCAGCGTGATTTGCGCGCGGAGGCCACCGGTCGGGGCGGCGTCGAGATTGAACTTGCCGTGATACATGCCGACGAGGTCGGCGACGATCGAGAGGCCGAGGCCGGAGCCGGGCTTCGTTTCGTCGAGGCGCTGGCCCCGCTTCATCGCCTTCTTCCGCTGTTCCTCGGTTAGACCGGGGCCGTCGTCGTCGATGGTGATGACGAGCGGGCCAACGGTGTCCCCTTCGCTCGGTCCCTGCGTCGCCGTGATGGCGACCGTTAGACTTCGCCCATTTGCAGGCATTGTCGGCAAGGTTGCCGATGATCTCCTCCAGGTCCTGCTGCTCGCCGCGGAAGCAAGCGTCCGTCTTCATCTCCACAGTCACCGCGATGCCCTTGTCGCCATAGATGCGGTTCATCGCCCGGGCGAGGCGGCTGACGACCGGCTCGGTACGGGTTAGCGCGCCGATGACGTCGGATCGGGCGGCGATCCTGGCGCGATCCAGATAGTGCGAGATCTGCTGACGCATGATTTCGGCCTGCTCGCACACCTTGTCGGCGAGCGGGCTCTTATTGGCGCGTACTTCATTGGTGATGACGCTGAGCGGCGTCTTCAGGGCGTGCGCCAAATTGCCGACCTGCGTGCGCGCCCGCTCTATGAACCTGCTGGTTGGATTCCAGCAGTGCGTTCAACTCCATCGCGAGCGGCGCGATTTCGGCGGGATAGTTGCCGGTGAGGCGGGTCTGCTTGCCGCTCCTCAGCGCCGCCAGGCCCTGACGCACACGGTCGAGCGGACGGAGGCCCCAGCGGATGACGAGGAAGGTCGAAAGGATAAGGGCAACGCCGAAGACCGCGAGCGTGACGATAACGCTGGTGCGGAAGGTAGCGATCTCGGCCCCGAGGGCCGTGGCGTTTCCGGAGACGACGATGCGATAGGTCGCCTGATTGTTGATGGTGGTGCTGCTTTCGATTGCGCGGATCGTCTCGCCGCCCGGGCCTGTCGTCGTGAACCGCACGAAGCCTTGATCGTCGCGCGGCGGCGCATTGTCGGGCACGGCCAGCGCGTCGAACAGCAAGGACTGCGACTTCAGGACGACCTGTCCCTCGCTGCTGATTTGCCAATACCAGCCGGAATAGACGCTGCCGAAAAGCGGTTCGCTGAGGTTGTCGACACTGGTGATCTCATTCGGCCATTGCTGGGTGATCGCACCGACGATGGCGCTATAATAATTGTCGAGATTCTCGTCGAAGGTCCGCTCTGCGGCACGGCGATAGAGTGATGTGAGGATGATGCCGGCGGCGGCGATGGCCACCAGCGTCCATAGCGCGGCGCTGAGCGCAAGCCTGACGGAAAGCGAATTGAACCTAAGCCGCATCTGGCGGCGTGACGATCCGGTAGCCGAGGCCTCTGACGGTTTCGATCAGGTCGCCCGACACCTTCTTGCGCAAGCGGCCGACGAACACTTCGATCGTGTTCGAGTCGCGGTCGAAATCCTGGTCGTAGAGGTGCTCGGTCAGCTCGGTGCGCGAAACGACCCGATCCCGATGGTGCATGAGATATTCGAGCACCTTGAACTCATGCGAAGTGAGCTTGATCGGATTGCCGTCGACCGAGACGCGGCCGGAACGGCTGTCGAGGCGGACCGGACCGCACTCGATCTCGTTGCTGGCATGGCCGGCGGACCGGCGCACCAGGGCGCGGATACGGGCCAACACCTCTTCGATGTGGAACGGCTTGGCGACATAGTCGTCGGCGCCGGCGTCAATGCCCTGGACCTTGTCGCTCCAGCGATCGCGGGCGGTCAGGATCAGCACCGGCATCGTGCGTCCGTCGCGCCGCCACTGTTCGAGCACCGAGATGCCGTCCATCTGCGGCAGACCGATATCGAGAACGACGGCGTCGTAGGGTTCGGTGTCGCCGAGGAAATGACCTTCCTCGCCGTCGGCCGCCGTGTCCACGGCGTAGCCGGCGTCCTTCAAGGCCGCCGCCATCTGGCGGTTGAGATCAGGATCGTCTTCGACGACTAGAACCCGCATTCGGCCCCAAACTCCGTCGGCGGCTGCGCCTGCATGCAGCGTCATGGCGCCTGCACTTGGTTGCCGGTCAATGCATCTATCACCCGACGCACGGGACCGCCACCAGTGTTTACCCAGATCTCCCACACATAGCGGCCGTTATACTGGGCGAGGCAGGGCGTGCCGACGATCTGGGATATCGCCACACCGATGCGGCCGAGAACCGTGACCAGCGCGATCATTGGATTTTGTGCGATCGCCGCCGCACCCTGGAGCTGACCAAGGCAGGCGAGGCCATTGTTCTGCGCCACGATCGGGCCCGGCGTTACCGGCACCAACTCCGTGATCAGCGGACCGATGGTGATCTGCGCCGCGGCGACCGGTGGCCGGACGACGGCGAGCACGCCGACAATCGCAATTGCGGTCAGGAGCTTCTTGAACATGCGGCAGGGATAGCCCGGTTAACCTGAATGCGGTCTGAATGTCGCCTTCAGCATGATTGCGCCGCGTTAAGAAGCGCGCTCGGGACCTCGGCCGCTACGGCATTTCGCGCCCGAAATCGGTCAGCGGCCAATCGACGATATAGTCCTCCCAATCGGCGAAGGGCACGGAACGTTCGCCGACGGTGCGGCCACGCACGGAGATGCCGGCCTGATGCACGGTGTCGGGGTCGCCGGATACCAGCGGGTGCCACCAGTAGAGGTCGTGTCCTTCGGAGACGAGACGATAAGCACAGGTCGGCGGCAGCCAGGACAGGGTCCTGACGTTCTGCGGCGTCAGTTGAATGCAGTCCGGTACCTGCCTGGAGCGGTTGGCATAATCGCTACAGCGGCAGGTTGATTCATCGAGCAGGCGACAACTGATGGAGGTCCAGGCGATGTCGCCGGTTTCCTCGTCCTCCAGCTTGTTGAGGCAGCAGCGAGCGCAGCCGTCGCACAGCAATTCCCACTGCGCCCGCGACATCTCCTCCAGCGTCAAATGGCGCCAGAAGGGCGTCTCCGCCGGCCCGTTCACCACATCGGACACACCGCCTTCGCCATGCCTTGCCAAGCCATTCTCCTTGCAGCACTACTGAACGAGCGGCTCCGAACGGTGGGGCTCATCCCGTGCGCAGTCCATTTCTAACCGGTCGAAAGCCTCCACGCCAACGGAGGCCATCGGTGTTGTCGCCGCTGCGGCGGTTCTTCGCCGGGATCGGCGTGGTGCTGAGCGGCGTCGACCACGGCCTCCATGCCCTCCGTCCGCGCGGCCTCTGGCGCTTCGCCAGTGAAATCCTCGGCGACGGACTGACCCTCACGGCGGCCGGCGCCACGCTCGGCCTCGCTCTCGCCCTACCGGCGATCGAGGCGACCAAGGTCGATTGGCGCGATCAGGGCGACTATGCCGTCACCTTCCTCGACAGCAATGGCAATGAGATCGGCCGCCGCGGCATCCGACAGCTCGACAATGTGCCGCTATCGGAGATGCCCGACTATCTGATCGCCGCGGTCCTTTCGACCGAGGACCGGCGCTTCTACTCGCATTTCGGCATCGATATCTGGGGCACGGCGCGGGCGCTGCTGGAAAATCTACGCGCCAATGAGGTGGTTCAGGGCGGATCGTCGATCACCCAGCAGGTCGCCCGCCTCCTCTATCTCAACAATGACCGCACCATCGAGAGGAAGATCCAGGAGGCCTTCATCGCCGTCTGGCTTGAGGCGACGCTGACCAAGGACGAGATCCTCGAGATCTATCTCGACCGCGCCTATATGGGCGCCGGCACTTTCGGCGTTGCGGCGGCGTCCGAATATTACTTTGGCAAGCCGGTGACGGAGGTGACTCTGGCCGAGGCGGCTATGCTCGCGGGCCTGTTCCAGGCACCATCGCGCTACGCCCCGACCGTCAATCTCCCGAGCGCGCGCGCCCGCGCCAACGAGGTGCTCACCAACATGGTCGAGGCGGGCTACCTGACCGAGGGTCAGGTCGTCGGCGCGCGGCTGCGGCCGGCAACGGTGGTGGTGCGTGAAGAGCAGGCGGTGCCGGATTACTTCCTCGACTGGGCATTCCAGCAGGTGAAGGCGGCGGTGCCGACGGGCGACCGCATTCTCACCGTGCAGACCACGCTTGACCCGACCATCGAGCACGCCGCCGAAGACGCCGTCGAGACCAGCCTCCGCCAATCGGGCGAACAGTACAATGTGAGCCAGGGGGCGGTGGTTGTGCTGTCGCCGGACGGGGCGGTGAGGGCCATGGTCGGTGGCCGCGACTATGGCGAAAGCCAGTTCAACCGCGCCACCAACGCGGTGCGACAGCCGGGCTCGTCCTTCAAGCCGTTCGTCTACGCCACCGCGCTTATGAACGGCTACACGCCCGAGAGCATCGTGCCAGACGCGCCGATAACCATCGGCGGCTGGTCGCCGCACAATTTCGGCGGCGGCTATGCCGGGCCGGTGACGCTAACGACGGCGCTGGTGACGTCGATCAACACGGTCGCGGTGCGCCTCGGGCAAGCGGTCGGCCAGGACCAAGTCGCCAATACTGCCTATGCGATGGGGATCACGACGCCCCTGGCGATCACGCGCTCGCTGCCTCTCGGCAGTTCAGGCGTGCATGTCATCGACATGGCGAGCGCCTACGCGGTGTTCGCCAATGGTGGCCAACGCGCCGACCCCTATGCCTTCACGCGGATCGTCAACAGCCATGGCGAGGTCGTCTACGACCGCGCGCGCGATGCGCCGCCGCCCGAACAGGCACTGCCGGCGAACATCGTGGCTGAGATGAACAACATGCTGGTGCAGGTGCCGGAATGGGGAACCGGCCGCGCCGCGCATCTCGCCGGCATTCCGACCGCGGGCAAGACGGGCACGACCAACGATTTCCGCGATGCCTGGTTTGTCGGCTTCACCGGCAACTATGTCGCCGCCGTCTGGTTCGGCAATGACAATTACGAGACCAGCAATCGCATGACCGGCGGATCGTTGCCGGCGCAGACCTGGAACCGGTTCATGACGGTGGCGCATGAGAATGTGCCGATCGTGCCGATCCCATTCGTCGAGCGCGACGAATATCAAAGCCTGACGCAGCCCGCCGTGGCCGAAACCGAACCGGCGCCGGCAGAGCCACCGCCCGAGCCGGTTCTTGCCCCGGCGCTCGAAGACGCATTGCAGCATCTGCACGATCTGCTCGGTGGCGAGCCGGTTGCGGCAACCCCAGGCGCTGACGCGATCGCCCGCGCATCCGCCGCGCCCTAATTGGCGGGCGGTGCTCCCGGCAGGCGATAGACGTCATATTCGGCGACGGTCAGGCGTGCCCCGGGTGCGGGTGAGCGTGGCGATCTTCTCGGCGGCCCCGAATATCGCCTCGATCGGCTCGACCGAATCCCCGCCTCGACGATCGCCACCACAGGCCCTGCCAGTTGTTCCGCCGTCAGCGGCGGTTCCTGCACCCAGCGCTCCGGCTCGTTGTACTGATGGACGAGCATCGGATCGCCCGGATTGTAGAAGCTCATCCATCCGGTCATCTGGTAGGTGGCCGTGAGAATGAGCGTCGCGCCCTGCTCCTCGCGGATCGTCTCGACCTCCTCGGCGATCGTCTCGATGCCGGCGCCGATGCGGCTCGCCGTTGGATCCCAGGTGCCGAGTGGCAGGAGGCCGGTCAGTGTCTGGCCATAGATCGCGACCACGAAGAATAGCCCGACCGGAACCGCCCAGGAGCGGATGGCGCGGACGAAACGCGCCATGCCGCCATGCCATTCGACCTGATGCACGCTGGCCGCTGCGGCGAGGACGAAGGCGGGAAAGATCGGACCGGTCCAATTGCCTTCGACGCGGGCATGGAGCGCGTGGAAGATGAAATAAAGCGTCGTCGGCAGGACCAGCGCCACGAGCAGAACGCGCGCCGTGCGCGGCCCACCGCGCCGGATGAAGAAGGCGGCGATACCGAGCCAGCCCAGGACGAAGATGATCGGCGTTGCCATGCCGAACTCGGTGCCGAGATGCTCGAACAGATATTGCGGCGTGAAGGCGCCGATCTCGACGCGGCTGAACTGCTTGGTGAAGGTCGCCCAATCATGGTTGGCGTTCCAGGCGAGGTTCGGGAAGAACATCACGAAGGCGATCATCAGCGCGACCCACGGCCAGGGCGTCCGCAGCCAGGGGCGCATGCGTGGGGAGAACAATAGCCAGAGGAAGATCGATGGCGGCCAGAACAGCGCCGTGAACTTCGCGAGGAGCCCCAGACCAGTGATGACGCCTGCAGCGACCCACCATACCGGGCGCCCCGTCTGGACGATTTTGGCAAGGCAATAGAGCAGGAAGGCCGAGGCGATCAGCAGCGAGGCGTCGGGCGTCGCCAGGATCGTGCCGACGGCGACGATCAGCGTCAGATTGAAGAAGATGAGCGCCGACATGGCGAGACGGCGATCGTCGAACAGGATCGCCGCGCTGCGCCACACCGCCCAGCTCGCCGGCACGCTAAGGGCGAGCGGGATCAGCCGGACGCCGAATTCATTATTGCCGGCGATCGAAGTGCCAGCGCTGATGAGCCAGGCAACGAGCGGCGGATGATCGAAATAGCCCGTGGCAAAGTGGGTCGACCAGCGCCAGTAATAGGCCTCGTCATAGGCAAGTGGAATGAACGGCGCCATCGCGAAGCGCGCCAGCGTCAGCGCGACGACGATAAGGAAGGCTACGCCCCCTTGGCTGAGGCCGAAGCTCGATGGAGCGGCTTCGCTCTGCGCGCTCACTCTCCGCCCCGCATGATCCGGCCCCCAGCTTCGCTCCGCCGATGCTTAGCGTGCCGCCATGGGCGGCGGCAAATCATGCTGTGCATCGCGAACGCTTGGCTTTTATGCGATGACCGCCCGCAGGAGGGATGAATCTGCGCCGGTTGATCCTCGACATATTGATGGTGGCGGTGATCGCCGTGATCGTCGGCGGCGGTTCGGCGCTGCTCGCCCTCGACCAAGCGCGCAGTCGCGGCACGATGGCGATCGGGCCGTGGACCGCCACGCCGACCGGCGGCAGCAGCAACCCCTATGTCGCTGTCATAGCGACGACGACGCACGACATCCCATTTGGTACGGCGGAGGGCATCGTCTTCAGTGCTCGAACTGACAGCGCCGGGCGGCCGCTCAACAGCCGATGCGACTACACCGTCTCCGGCAGGACGCCCTCGGCGCGGCTGTGGACGCTGACGGTCTACGATTCCGACAACGCGCTGATGGCGAATGCAGCCGGGACGGACAACCTTGCACTCCAGGGAAATCCTGCGCGAGCCGGACGGCAGCTTCACCATCGCCGTTTCGCCCCTCGCCCAGCCCGGCAATTGGGTGCCGGTCGATCCGGAGACCGGCCTGATCTTCGTGCTTCGCCTCTACGACACGCCTCTGACCACCGGCCTTGCCGCGGCGGGGCGCACAATGCCGGTAATCACCGAGGGAGCGTGCCGATGAAACGGGGCGTCTTCATCCTTATCGTCGGCCTCATTGGCGGGGCATTCCTCCACGTCGGAGGCATCCTCGCCTTCCCGCTTTTTGGCGGCCGCGACCTGTGGAACGATGTCGCCGACTATGGTCCGGCGGAAGTCTTCAACGTCATCCCGCAGGCGGTCCCGGGCGAAGAGACGCTGGCAACGCTCGATCCCGACATGGTCCACGCCGTCTGCCGGCTCGACCTCACGCGGCCACACCGCATCTTCGCCGCACTCGATGCGCGGTTCTGGTCGGTCGGCATCCTCGATCGCACCGGGCGCAAGCCTCTACAGCCTCAACAGCGAAACCGCCGGGCGAGCCGAACTCGACGTTCTCCTCATCCGGCCAGTCGACCTGACGCCGCTGCGGCGGAACCCGCCGCCGGTTCTCGAACAATCGGTCGTTGTCGATTTGGCGATCGACGAAGCGATCGTCGTCATCCGCGCTTTCGCATCCGATGCGTCAGCGCGTGCGCTGCTGGCCGCCCAACTCGTCGGTGCAAATTGCGACGCCCCCGTCGATCTCAGCCCGCGCGGAGCCGGAACCGGCGGCACCCGCCGTCGAAGCGCCCTAGCCTCAGGCCGTGCGTTTCGACCGCTGCGTCTTCCGCCGCGGCTTGGCCGAGCCAGCTCGCTGAGCTTTCGGCTTTGCCGGCGCGTGTCGCGTTCGATGCGCACGCCCGGGAAGATAAGAACGTGACAGCCTCCGGTTCGTGCCGGACGGTCCGCCTTGGCGACTTCGGGAAATGGGATAATCGTTGCCATCTGGCCCCTGCCCCTTCGCGGCAATCGCCGCGTCGTTCGATTATGGCAGATGGCGATTAAGGATTGGCCAAGGTTAACAGTACGCTAACGAATCCAGGTGATGCTCAGCTGTAACGATCCCACCAGCCATGGCAGCCTCCTCACTTTGCAGCACCGTTCGGCCTCCGACGACCTGATGACCTTGGCGCAGGCGCGGCCGGAAGACCGTGACGCGAACCTGCTCCGCGCCGCCACCGCGCTGTTCTGCCAGGAGCCTACGCACGACCGCGACGCGGTCCGACGCTACGAGCAGTTGGCGATCCACCTTCTGCCCAAGGTCAAGGCGAACGACCGCGCCTATATTGCCTCCATGCTCGGCAGCCGAGGCGACGCGCCGCCCGCCGTGCTGCGCCTTCTCGCGCGCGACGAAATCGGTATCGCCGGGCCGGTGCTGCGCCAATCGCCGGTGCTGTCGACGATCGACCTTCTCGGCATCATCGCCTCAACCGGCCGAGACCATCACCAGATGATCGCAGGCCGCACCGACCTCAATGCGGACGTGCTGCGCGCGCTCGCCATTGCCCGGCAAAAGGCGAAGGCCGCCGAGGCGTCGGACAGCCAAGCCGAAAGCAGCGCTCCCGCCGTGATGGAAACCGAACAAACCAACATGGTTGCGGGGCCCCCCGCACCGATCCCGGCGCCGGGCTTCGACGATTTCCTGGAGGCGCCGCGCGAACGCCGGCTGCGAATTCTCGGCGAGGCCTCCTCGCAACGCTGGCGCGCGCACAAGGGCACGCAGAGCCGGCGGCTCGATCACGTGCTGAGCCGGAGCTATGCGACGGCGGAGATCGTGGCCCGCGCCAGAAAGCGCGACCGGCCGGGCTTGGTCGAGGCCTTCTCTGCCGCGCTCGGCATCACCACCGACGTCGCGACGCGCCTCCTCTACGATCCGTCGGGCGAACCGCTGGTGCTGATGATCCGCGCAGCCGGCCTCAGCGACGCGGATGGCCGCACCGTGCTCCTCCTTGCCAACAAGGAGATCGGCGAATCGGTCGAAGCCTTCTTCCGACTTGCCGACCTCTATGCCTCGCTCGAGATGGCAACAGCCGAAGCGTTCATCGCGGCCTGGCGTGCTCCTGCGCAGCAGCGTCGTCAGGCGACGCATGTGCCGGTCTACGTCGAAGGCGCCGACCGTCCGGCGGCGGCCGCGGCGACGCCTGCGGAAAGCACACAGCGGCCGCAGCGCCGCGCCGGCGAAGGCTAGCGCCTAGGCCGGAGCGAGATCGAGGAAGGATCGCCCGTCGCGATCCTCGATCGCCACCACCCAGAGATCGGGATCGAACTTCGCTTCGCGCTCAAGCCGCGCGTTGATGGCCGACGGCTCGGCTTTTTCGACGATCAGTTGAAACAGGCGGTCAGTCGGGCGTTCTTCATCAAATGCCGTCTGCGGCGCCGGGCCATACAGATCGATGGTTCCGTCGAGGCGATCGACCTCGAAGAAGATCGCGCCCGCCTCCTCCGCACCATGGCGCACGACCGCCGCATTCGCGCCCTCGACGAAGCAGCGGCGGATATGGGCGGCAACGAAGAGGCCTCGAGGTCAGCCGCATCCGCTAGCGTGAGGTGATCGCGCCGATGGCGACCATGCGATCGATCAACGCCTGATCGACGACGCCGGTAACATCGAGGCCATATTCGAGCTGGAAGGCGCGGATGGCCGCGGCCGTCTCGTCCGACATCTGCCCGTTCGGCGACGAGAGGGCCGTAGCCGATCTGGTTGAGCGCGGTCTGCACGGCGAGGAGTTGTGTTCCCTCTGCCGGCAGCACGGCTGCCGGGCTGGTCGTGTCCGGCGCGGTTGCGCGCAGCTGCGTCAGCAGCGCGTCGCTGATTTCGCCGGTGGCCGTGAGGCCGTGATCCCTCTCATAGGCTTCGATGGCTTGCTGCGTGTTGGCGCCGAACAGGCCATCGATCGCGCCGGGATCGTAGCCCTGCGCCTGCAGCAATTGCTGCACCTCGACGACCGTTGCCGATGCCGCCGCTCCTTGGACCCGAGGCGCGTCGACCGTTGTCACGGCGACGAGGCGGCCGATCTCATCGACCTGGTCCTGCGTTGCGTCGTCGTTGCCGCCGGCGCGGTTTCTGCCGGCTCATTGGCAGCGGCGACAGGCGTTGCCGGGCGCGGCATCTTCGCTCGCGTGGCGAAGAACGGCGAGGGATGCTCGCCGGTCTGGAAGAAGACGGCGTTGGCCACGATCGTCGCCGCGGCAGCGGTGAAGAGCAGCACAACGGCCGTGCGTCCGGGATGGCGCAGCGCGGCGCCAAGCAGGCGGCCGATCAGGCCCGGCCGACGCACCTCGTCATCGTAGACAAAGTCGTCGCGGTAGGCGGTACGCTCAAGCACTCTTGCGGACCTCGCGGTTTCGGCTCTCTTCGGCGTGACGGTCGTCTCCCGAGTGGCTTCAGCGACAGGCAAGGACAAGCTCGACGATCAGCCCGCCGGGGCCCCGCGGCCCCAGCCGCAGATCACCTCCAGATAGCTTGACGCGCGCTGCGATTTCGGCGAAGCCGAGTTCGGCGGCATGAGCGATGGCCAGTATATGGCGATTGCGGGTGAAAGAAAGGCTGTGCGGCCTCCGGCGGCTTCGGCGGATGCATCGGCTCCGCGGATGGCAAGGCCTAGTTGGTTGCCGTGACGTTCGAAGGCAATCGTGAAGGTTGGTGCCCCTGCTGGAGGCCTGCGAGGCGGCCACGAGGAGGGCTGGCGATAAGCGTCGCGCATTCGGCAGAAGGGACCCCGACCCGAGGCAGATCCGCTCCGCCGTAGTGGATCCTCGACATCGCGCTCGATGCGCCAACGATGCCGTTGGCGACGCCGCGGGGCGAGAAGCCATCGCCGCGCCGAGATCGGCGGTCGGCACTCTGCGACCGGCAACACGAAGAACCGACCGCTTGAGTCGGTCGCTATGCCGGCGTTCCGGCCGGCGGCGCTGGATGAGGTGTTGAGCCGCTTGAGTTCCGCGGGATCGACCACCACGCGTTCATCGGCCAAGCAGACTCGTAGGGATGCGATCGAATTCGGCCACGGTCCCCGCCTCGGCTGTCAGCCCACGGGTTCGCATCGACTGCCAGCGTCCTCAGCGGGACCTGTGGTTGCGCTTCGCTCGTCCTTCGCCGAGGCTGGCGGCCGCTTCCCCTTGAAGCTAAGCGCAATGCCGTAAAGGTCGAGGCCGCAATACCGATCAGGGCGACGATGCCGGCGGTCAGTGCCCTGGTCACGTCGGACGGCGACCCCGAGGAACCAAACAGATCGAGAGCTGTTATCGTCGCAAATGCGACGGCTGCCATGCCTGCGGCCAACGGAACGGCGAATTTGGTGCCGCCAAGGCGCGCGGCGATCGGTAGCGCCGCGAAAAGCGCCACGGCCGGCGAGGACAAGCCTCCTGTCGCCAGACACGACAGCGCCACCAGGGCCGCGAGGACGCCGGTGGCGATGCTCTGTCCGACCTCGATATGTCCGGTGCGGACGACAAAAGCGACGACGCCAAGCGGCGCCAGCAGCATAACAATGGCGAGGCTAGCGAGTGCCGATCCCGGCGCCCCGAACGCCAGCCAGAGCGGAAACGCGGCAAGGCCCAGCGACGCCGAGCGCCAGCTGTGCGCCCAGGAAACGGAAATGGCGGCCGGCAGCAGTCGAATCTTCGGCGATGGCGGCGCGACTTGCCCCTCGAGGACCCGCCTCAGCGTTTCTTTCAAGAGCGTGCATGGAGTCCAGTGACGCTTCCTTGAAAGGCCACGCTGTCAGCGCGTGCTTAAGGGAAGCCTAAGGCGCGGGCTTCCGTGCTTGTCGAGCCGCCAAAGGGCGCTCGCGACGGCCCTCAAACCGAGCGTCGTGGTTAACGGACGGTCACCGCCAGAGGCCATGAGTCACCGGAAAGCCAAGGAATCATCGGCTTGCCGGCGACGACCAATTGATTCGAGTTTTAGCAAAAGGCTGAACGCCGTTTTCAAGGCTCGCCGCTAGGGTGGTACGGGTGAGAAATGCGGACAGGGTCCGATGCGGTTTTTGTTGCGTATAGTGTTCTGGCTGGCAGTCGTCATACTGCTCCTGCCGTCCGACCCGAATGCCGGGCCGAACGCGCCGCAGGTGACGTTCATGCAAGCCCTTGAGGTTGTTCGCGGCACGATCAGCGATCTGTCGCAGTTCTGCTCGCGCAACCCCGATGTGTGCCAGACCGGCGGCGACATCATCGCCGTGGCGGCCGACAAGGCACGCTACGGCATCGAGCAGGTGCAGACCTATCTGGAGCACAATGGCGGCGACGCCAACACTCTGACTGCGTCCGACACAGAGACCCGTGGCAAGGTCATGCCGAGCGGCGCCGTGGTCGCCGAGCAGAACACAGCGCGCTGACGGCGGTTCAATAGCGGCCCCTCGGTCGCTATATCTTCGCCATGAGCACGCAAGAAACCCGCCCAACCTTCGACAGCATCCGCGAGGACTTCGCCTTTCTCGAAGATTGGGAGGACCGCTACCGCTATCTGATCGAGCTCGGCCGGCAGCTTGGAGCCGTTGCCGGAGAGCGAACGCACCGACGGGAACAAGGTGCGCGGTTGCGCCAGCCAGGTTTGGCTATGGACGCGCCGCAATGACGGATGGCGAGCCGACGGCTCAACTTCGTCGGCGACAGCGATGCGCATATCGTGCGCGGCCTGGTCGCCGTGGTGATCGCCCTGTTCAACAACCGCAGCGCCGCCGAAATCGAAGCGATCGACGCCGAGGCACGGCTCGCCGAACTCGATTTGGCCGAGCATCTGTCCGCTCAGCGGTCAAATGGATTGCGGGCGATGGTGAAGCGCATCAAAGCCGATGCGCGCGAGGCGGCCGCGCAGGCCGGATAACCGGCCCAATCCGGCAGCCGCCTCGTTCGTCTTGCTGCTACTTGCGAGCCGCGGCGCCGCGGGTGCGCTTGCGACGCTGGCCGAGGCCCATCTTCTTGGCGAGGGCCGACCGCGCAGCGGCGTAGTTCGGGGCGACCATCGGATAGTCGGGCGCCAGGCCCCACTTGTCGCGATATTCTTCCGGCGACAGATCGTAATGCGTGCGCAGATGGCGCTTCAACGATTTGAACTTCTTCCCGTCTTCGAGACAGATGATGTAGTCCGGGAAGACCGAACGCTTCGGGTTGACGGCCGGCCGCAGCGGCTCCGGCTCCGGCTCGTTGAGCCCCGCATGGGTGCGGGCAAGGGCCTGATGAACGTCGGCAATGAGCGACGGAAGATCTGCTGCCGTGACGGAATGATTGCTGACATAGGCTGAAACGATGTCAGCGGTCAGGTCGATTAGATCGGATGCGACGGTCTCTTCCATTGATATTACACCTCAAATTGCGAATGGGATTATCGACTTGAAACACTGGAGCTTGCGGGCATCTTGGGAGCGACGCCGGAACGCTTCGTTTTGCCTTGGGTCAAAACGGAATCGCGTAATCCAACTCCGTAGTGCTTGCGCTGTATATGATTGCACGCAATTGAATACAAGAGGCAAACAAGAACTCTGTGCAAACAGTTTGTAACTGCACCAAAGTAACCTGGAAACTTACGAAGACACGCCAGGGTTACAGGCAAAGTGACGCGGGACAAGTCAGTGCCACCCGCGGAAATAGCCGAATGCAGGCTTTGAGGCCATTACGGCGGCGCGTTCGCGACCAATACTAGAGGTAGTAGATAATAACGTAGGCGCCGAGCAGAAGCGTAGCCCAAAAGGCCATGATTCCGGTAGGCCAACTGCGAGCAAACAACGCACCTGGCTCAGTCAAACGTGTAAAGCCTGCGACAATCCGCGCGAGTCCCGCGCCGCCGCGAACGTCCAGGCGCGCCATCCCGCCACGCCGCGCAGCCAGTGTCCGGCGGCCGGCATGAACCGACGCCAAAGCCAATCGATGTCGAGATTGATCGTCTCGGTCCGCTTGATGAAGGGCAGCGCCAGGAAGAACGCCAGGCCTGAGAAGAGAAGCAACTGCAGCTGATAGACGACGTGCGGCACCGTGTAGGGCTGCGAAGTCGGTGTGGAAAGGCAGCAGCGAATAGAACTGCGCCGGGAAGATGCCGATGCCGATGCAGAATACCGCCACGAGATACATCGCCAGGCGCATCGATAGCGGCGGCTCGGGAGGACGTAGCCCGGAGTTCTTCTGGAAGAAGATGTACCAGGGCAGCTTGATGCCGACGAAGAGGACGCCGGCCGAACCGGCAGCGATCAGATACCAGACGATCGGCATGTGTTCTTCGAGCGCGCTCTCGGCGATCAGCGACTTCGCCGGGAAGCCCGACGTCAGCGGGAAGGCGGAGATCGCCAGCGCGCCGATGATGCACATCGCGGCCGTCATCGGCATGGTGCGGAAGAGGCCGCCGAGCCGGTTGAACTTGCTGATGCCGGTGACATAGAGCACCGAGCCCGCCGACATCAGCAGCAGCGCCTTGTAGAGGATGTGAACGAAGGCATGGGCGGCGGCGCCGTTGAGCGCCATGTCCGACGCCGATGCCGATCGCGGTCACCATGAAGCCGACCTGATTGACGATCGAATAGGAGAGCTTCCGCCGCGTGTCGTTCTCGATCACGGCGTAGATCAGCCCATAGAAGATCATGATAGAGGCCGAAATAGATGAGGACGTCGGCGCCCGGGAAGCCGCGGATCAGCGTGTAGACGGCCGTCTTGGTGGTGAAGGCGGACAGGAACACCGTCCCCGACCACGACGCCTTCGGATAGGCGTCGGGCAGCCAGGCGGAGAAAGGCGGCGCGCCAGTGTTGATGAGGAAGCCGCCGAGGAGCAGCCAGCGCGCGCACGCTATCGGGCTGCATGGCGGCGAAGTCGGTCGAGCCGGTTGAGGCGACCTGTCCGGCGATGCCGGCCATCAGCAGCACGCCGCCGAGAAGATGGATGACGATGTAGCGCTGTGCGGCGGCACGTGCAGTCCGCGCCGTTGCTGACGACGACCAGCGTCGAGGCGACCGCCATCAGCTCCCAGAAGACGAACACCGTGATGAGATCGCCGGCGAAGACGACGCCGATCGAGCCGCCGGCATAGATGAATGCGGCGGCGAGTTCGAGCACACGTTCCTGCTTCAGCGCGAAGAGGCCCCCGGCGAAGGCCATGATCGAGAAGACGGTGGCGAAGAGCTGGCTCAGTGCATCGACGCGGACCGGCGTCAGCGTCAGGCCGAGCCAATCGAAGGCGAGGCTGTCGCCCTGCGGCAGCAGCCAGGTCCAGGCGAGCATGAGCACCGGCGCGATGAGGATCGCGGCCGAGCGCGCTGTGCCGCGCAGGAACGGCAGCAAGGCGCCGGCGAGGATGAGGATGAGCCCAGGCGGCAGCGAAGTGAGGATGGTCGGCTCAGTCATCGTAATAGGTGTCCGGCCGCTTGATGAAATGGGCGAGCGCCTTGGCGACGACAACGAGCACGACGCAGCTGATGAAGCCGAACCAGGCGCCGAAGCCGATGGTGCCGTCGAGGCCGAACTCGGAGTGATGGTCGACGAAGAGATCGACGATGACCGTCACCGCGAGGATGGCGATGCCGACAATCCAAAGCAGGCGGATCGTCGACGGCCGCACCAGCCAGTGATCGTGATCCGGCGGCGGGGTTTTGTTAGGCGGATTCGGATCGGCCATCACGAGCCTCCCACCAGCTGAGCGAGATCGAGCGGCACGCTCGGGAAGAAGAACAGCGCGACGGTGCCGAGCGCCGTCGCCGTCAGCGCCAGGACGATCGGCCAAGGCGCCTCGCCATGCCCCATCGACGGCGAAGCGCCGTGGCCCGCCTCAGGCGCGGCGAAGAAGGCGCGCCAGACGATCGGCAGGAAGTAGGAGGCGTTGAGGATCGTCGACAACACGATGACGCCGACGGCGAACCAGGACTGCGTTTCCATGGCGCCGGAGAGCATGAACCATTTCGACAGGAAGCCAGCCGTCGGCGGAATGCCGATCATCGAAAAGGCGCCGATGGCGAAGGCCGTCATGGTCAGCGGCATGCGGCGGCCGATGCCTCGTAGCTGTTTGATCTCGGTCGGCGTGGGCGGCGACATCGACCGAGCCAGCAACGAAGAACAGCGTGATCTTCGACACGGCGTGCGCGGCGATGTGGAGCGCCGCCGCCGGTGATCGAGATCGGCACGAGGATCGCGGTGGCAAGCACGACATAGGAAAGCTGGCTCACCGTCGAGAAGGCGAGCATGCGTTTCAGGTTGGTCTGGCGGAGGGCGATGAACGACGCCGTGACGCACCGTGAAGCCGGCGACGTAGAGCAGCCAGTTGCCTGCTCCGGTGGTCGACAGCATGTCGACGCCGAAGACATAGACGACGACCTTGACGATGGAGAAGACGCCGGCCTTGACGACGGCGACGGCATGGAGAAGCGCCGACACCGGCGTCGGCGCGACCATCGCCGCCGGCAGCCAGAAATGCACCGGCATCACCGCCGCCTTGGCGATGCCGAAGACGAACAGCGCCAGCAAGCGCGCCAAGGACGAGGGTCGATGCCGTGCCGGCGAGGATGCCGCCCTCGGTGAAGTCCAGCGTGCCGGCGAGATAGAAGGTGATGGCGACGGCCGGCAGCAAGAAGCCGATCGAGGTCGACATCAGCGTGAGCAGATATTTGCGGCCGCCCGCCATTGCCTCGGGCGTCGCCCGGTGCGTCACCAGCGGATAGGTGGCGAGCGTCAGCGCTTCGTAGAACAGGAACAGCGTGAAGAGATTGCCGGCGAAGGCGATGGCCATCGCGGCGGCGATCGCGACGGCGAACAGCATGAAGAACTGCGTGTGCCGCGGCTCGCGGTGCGCGCGCATATAGCCGATCGAATAGATCGAATTGGCGAACCACAGCACGCCTGCAACGAGCGCGAACATGGCACCAAGCGGCTCGACGGCGAACGCGACATCGAGCCCCGGTACGACCGTGAACACCGTCACCGCGGGTCGCGCGCCATCGATGACATCGAGCGCTAGCGTGACGACGGTGACGGCGAGAAGCGCCGCGCCGACAAGCGTGATCGTCTCGCGGATGTTGCGGCCAGCGATGGGCGAGCGGAATAAGGATCGCCGTCGCCGCCGGGATCAGCATCGCGATGACGAACAGATCGCCGGCGGTCATGGCGTCGCCCCCAGCAGAGCCGTTGCAGCGTCATGGGCAAGGCCGGCGGTCAGATGCGGGTCGAGACCGAAATAGATGACGGCGCCGGCGAGCACCCAGGCGCCGAGGATCATCTCGGGCGGCGCTTCCTTGGCCTCGGCGACGGTGCCCTGCGGCACGCGGAAATAGGCGACTTCGACGATGCGGCCGACATAGAGGAGCGCCAGCAGCGACGAGCCGACGATGAGGAAGCGCGAGCCACCACCAGCCCTGCTCGACGGCCGCCGAAACGAGATACCATTTCGACACGAAGCCGGCCGTGCCGGGCACGCCGATGAGGCCGAGGCCGGCGACGACAAGCGCCGCCATGGTGAGCGGCATCCTGCGGCCGATGCCGGCGAGATCGTCGAGCTTCACCTTGCCGGTGCTGTAGACGATGCCGGCGACGGCGGCGAAGGCCGCGCCCTTGATCAGTGCATGGTTGAGCGTGTGCGCGATGCCTCCGGTGAGGCCGGTGACGGTGGCGAAGGAAAGGCCGAGCGTGATGTAGCCGATCTGCCCGACCGACGAGTAGGCAAGCAGGCGCTTGATGTTGGACTGGAACACCGCAACGAGCGACGCGCCGAACATCGCCGCGACCGACAGCACCATGAGGATCCAGGTGACGGGCAAATCATGGAAGACGAAGCCGGCGCCGAAGACCGAATAGAGGTAGCGGATGAGGAGGTAGACGGCGAGTTTGGTCGCCGTCGATGCCAGGAACGTCGTCGCAATGGACGGCGCGTAGGCATAGGCGTTCGGCAGCCACAGATGCAGTGGGAAGAGCGCGAGCTTGAGGCCGACGCCGACAGTGATGAAGGCGAGCGCCACGAGCATCGAGCGCGTGCTTTCGACATCGCCGATGCGCTCGGCAATGAGGCCGAGATTGAGCGTCCCGGTCTGCGTGTAGATGATGCCGACGCCGATGACGTAGAACGTCGCGCCGATCGTCCCCATGATGAGATACTGGTACGAAGACAGCAGCGCCCGGCGGTCCTTGCCGAAGGCAATGAGCGCGTAGCTCGACAGCGACGACACCTCGAGGAAGACGAAGGCGTTGAACGCGTCGCCGGTGATGCGCGATGCCGAGGAGGCCGGTAAGGCACAACAGCAGCATGGCGTAGAACCATGCGATGCGGTCGGACGGGATTTCCTTTGCGACGCGAGCGCGGCGCCATGGTGACGACGACCGCGGTCGACGAACGAGACGAGAAGCAGGAACAGCGCCGACAGGAGATCGACGCGATATTCGATGCCGATGTCCGGCGCCCAGCCGCCGATATGGTACGAGATCGTGCCCGTATGCAGCACGAGGTAGAGCAGCCGGCCGGCGATCACCGGGCCGGCCCAGGTGACGGCGAGCGCGATCAGCCAGGCGAGATTGCGCTGGCGGAACAGCGCAACGAGCAGCGCCCCCAGGAGCGGCAGGACGACCTGGATGATCGGCAGCTGATCGTCGATCAATTCGTCTCTTCCTGGCTGAAGATTTCGGCTTCCTCGACGGTGCCGTAGGCTTCCTGGATGCGGACGACGAGCGCGAGGCCGAGCGCGAGCGTGGCGACGCCGACGACGATGGCGGTGAGGATGAGGACGTGCGGCAGCGGGTTGGAATAGACCTCGATGCCGTCCTCGATGATCGGCGGCGAACCGCCGAGGATCTTACCGGCCGACAGATAGAGGAGATAGACCGACGTCTGGAAGATGCCGAGGCCGACAAGCTTCTTGATCATGTTGCCGCGGGCGATGACGATGTAGAGCCCGCCGACCATCAGGAAGATGGTGATCCACTGATTGTAGTGGCCGATGATTTCTTCCCAGCCGCTCATGCGCGCCCCCTGCCGGCGAAGGCGTAGAACAGCGCGAGCATCGTGGCGGCGACGGTGACGAAGACGCCGATCTCGACGAGGAAGATGCCCCACTCCTGCGCTTCGTGGTGCTCGTGCGCGAGCGCGTAATAGTCGAGGAAATTGTACGCCGGCGAAGAGACTGTAGAGCCCGACGCCGAGATAGATCAGGACGCCGAGCGGGATCAGGACTTCGAGCAGCTTCATCGGCACGAGCCGCTGCGCCGCCTCGATGCCGTAGATGAGCGCGTAGAGGATCACTCGCGGCGGCAACGATGACGCCGGCCTGGAAACCGCCGCCCGGACCGTAGTCGCCGTGGAACTGCACATAGAGCGCGAAGAGCATCACCCAGGGCAGGATGAACTTGGTCGCGACGCGGAGGATGATGTCGAGGCGCATGGCTCAGCTCTCCTCCGTCTTCGTCTTGCGCCGGCGGCGGCGCAGCAGGATGAGGACGGCGATGCCGGCGGTGAAGATCACCGTCGTCTCGCCGAGCGTGTCGAAGCCGCGGTAGCTGGCGAGCACTGCGGTGACGACGTTGGGCACGCCGGTGTCGGCTTCGGTTCGTTCGAGGTAATCGGGCCCCATCGTGTTGACGACGTTCGCCGCCTCGCCGAAGGGCGGCAGGTCGAGCGTGCCGATGACGAGCGCAACGGCGGTGACGCCGGCGACGAAGAGCGGCAGAAGCACGTTCCGCCCGGGGCGGATCTCGCGCGCCTTGGTGAGATAGAGCGCGCCGAGCATGAGCACGGTCGAGATGCCGGCGCCGACCGCCGCCTCGGTCATGGCGACGTCGACGGCGTCGAGCACGATCATGACGGTGGCGATGAGGAAGCTGTAGATCGACGTCAGGACGACGACGCCGAACAGCTTGCGCGACAGCGTGATGCCGATCAGCGTCGCCGCCAGCAGCGTCAGCAGCACCATGTTGGTTGCAGCTTCTATGACGCGTCCTCCTGGTCGGACGCGGTCTCGCCGTCCGCTCGGCGAGGATCGGCTTCTCGCCCGCCTGCAGGGCGGCGCGCGCGATCGCGTGGGCGCCGACCGGCCCCATGAACCAGAGGAAGAGCAGCAGGATGATCAGCTTCACCGTCACCAGCGAGAAGCCGGCAACGACCATCATGCCGATCGAGCATCAGCCCGGCGCCGAAAGTATCGCCGACCGAGCCGGCATGCTGACGGGTGAAGACGTCCGGCATGCGGTTGAGGCCGATCGCCGAGACGATGACGAAGAAGCCGCCGGCGCCGATCAGCGCCCAGGCGATCACCGTGCGGACGATGTCGAGATCGCCGGTCATTGCGTCTCTTCCTCTTCGCTGCCGGCGTCGCCGAGCGAGCCGTAGCGCCAGAATTTCAGCACGGCGAAGGTGCCGACCGCGTTGAGCAGCGCATAGAGGAGCGCGATGTCGAGGAACTCCGGCCGGTCGATGAAGAAGCCGTAGAGCGCGAGCAGCAGGATCACCGCCGTGGCGATGGCGTTGGAGGCGACGAGGCGGTCGAAGGTCGACGGGCCGCGAAGGGCGCGAACGACCATCAGCGTCAGGGCAACGAGGACGGCGGCAATGCCGGCGACGAACATCTATTCGCTCCCCTCGAAACGGCGGACGCGGCGGTCCATTTCACCGGCGAGCAGATCCGACGCCGTCGCATCGGTCAGCGCGTGGACGACCATCTCGCCACGCTGGCGGTCGACCTCGACCGAAATCGTGCCGGGCGTCAGCGTGATCGAATTGGCGTAGGTGGCGATGCCGACCGGCGTCTTCGGACCGATCGGAGCGCGCACGAGGCGCGGGCTGATCGGCAGGCGCGGGTTGAGGATGATACGCGTCAACGGCGAAGGTCGACTTGGCGATCTCGACCAACAGCCACGGCCAATACATGAAGCCGCCGATGAGGCGTTCGATCGGCAGGCCTTCCGGATCGGAGATGTTCGCCGAGGCGGACGAGCCAGGCAACGACGAAGGCGCGAGACGGCGCCCGAGGCCGACAAGCCACGTCGTGTAGTGCCCCGACAGGAGCAGCCAGAAGGCAAAAAGCAACAGGCCCTGGGCGATGAAGCGCATCCGGTTCCGCTCCGGTCTCACCGCGCCCGCGGCCGGGCCGAATCGGCCGGCGGGCTTTGCGTTACACGCATTTGTTATGACGGGATCGGCGGAACGCCAAGCTTCGGCACGCCTTCGCGCTTGCGTTCCCCGCACTCAGTGCCGATCTAGCCGATACGCTTCCCGCATTCCGGCAATCCCCCGTCCCCGCCACGATCACTGGAGGATCCTATGTCCGCGTCCAACCGAGAGAAGATCATCAAGAGCGACGCCGAATGGCGCGCCACGCTGACTCCCGAGCAGTATCGCGTCGCCCGCCAGAAGGGCACCGAGCGCGCCTTCACCGGCCCCTATTGGGACGAGCATCGCGCCGGCCTCTATCGCTGCGTTTCCTGCGGCGAGCCCCTGTTCCGTTCTGAGACGAAGTTCGATTCCGGCACGGGCTGGCCGAGCTTCTACGCGCCCGTCGACGGCGACGCGATCGAAGAGGACGTCGACCGATCGCATGGCATGGTCCGAACCGAGGTGCTTTGCGCCCGCTGCGACGCGCATCTTGGTCATGTCTTCACCGACGGCCCGGCCCCGACGGGCCTCCGCTATTGCATGAACGGGACGGCGTTGGATTTCGAGCCGGACGAGGCCGGCTCGAAGACGGCCTAGGCGCTTAGCTCGCGGCCTCGTAACAGCTCGGCGACGCGATCCCAGTTGATCAGGCTGTCGACGAACGCTTCGAGATATTTCGGCCGGGCGTTGCGGTAGTCGATGTAATAGGAGTGCTCCCACACATCGCAGCCGAGAATCGGGCGCGCATTGTGAACGAGCGGGTTCTCGCCGTTCGGCGTCTTCATGATCTCGAGCTTGCCGTTCTTGACCGCGAGCCAGCACCAGCCCGAGCCGAACTGCGTCTGCCCGGCCTGGATGAAATCGGCGCGGAACTTGTCGTAGCCGCCGAGGTCGGAATCGATCGCCGCCTGCGAGCGCGCCGGGGAGTCTTCGTGCCGCCGCCGCCGGCCTTCATCCACTGCCAGAACTGGATGTGGTTGTAGTGCTGGCCGGCATTGTTGAAGAGGCCGGCATTCTTGCCGAAGCTCTCCTTGACGATGTCCTCGAGGCCCTTGTTCTCCAGCCCCGAGCCTTCGAGCAGCTTGTTGCCGTTGGTGACGTAGGCCTGGTGGTGCTTGTCGTGATGATATTCGAGCGTTTCGGCGGACATGAAGGGCTGAAGCGCGTCATAGGCGTAGGGCAGATCGGGCAGCTCGAATGCCATCGTTGTTCCTCCTGAGAATTCCGGGAGCCTGTGGTGTCGCCACCTGACATAGGCGGCCCGCCTTTGATCAGCAAGGTCACGCGGCGAGACGTGGCAAGTGCATACTCCAGCATTGCCTAGCTCACCGGCCGGAGTGTAGAGGTTCGAACCGACCCGGCCGGAGCATCCATATGGACGAGTTGATCGAACGCATCGAGCGCAGGGTGGGCGTCGCACCGGAGACGGCTCGCAAGTCGATTTCGGCGCATCCTCACCTATCTCGATCGCAACGCGCCGAAGGACGAGAATGGCGGAACTCTATGCCGCCGTTCCCGAGGCGGAGGCGATGGTCGGCAAACGCCGCGGCGGTATTTTCGGCGTGTTCAATGGCGGCGGTCTGATGGGCATCTATGCGCAGCTCGTCGGCCGCCGGATTCTCCAATGAACAGATGCAGATGGCCGGTGAAGAGGTCATCAATTTCGCCCGCGAGAAGGTGGGCAACGACGCGGTCGAAGACTTGATCGCCTTCACCCCGGGTATCCGCCAGCTCTTCTGACCCGTGCCAATCCGGCACAGATTCACACGGCACGCCGCTTGAAGCGTGTGGTCCATCACTTCGGATGGACCAATGGATCGACGCCGTTTCCTCACCCTCGCCACCAGCGCCGCGCTTGCGCCGGCGCTGGCCGCCCCGGCCCGCGCGGCAGATCATCACGGCACAGCTGCGCGGTTCGATCAGCGGCACCGAGTTGGGCCT
Source organism: uncultured Alphaproteobacteria bacterium (assembly GCA_963823045.1). GTDB lineage: Bacteria > Pseudomonadota > Alphaproteobacteria > Rhizobiales > Kaistiaceae > JADLGL01. The sequence continues at coordinate 82,674 of CAWGKA010000005.1, forward strand.
GCGTCCGGGCGCTTCCGACGATCAGAGCCAGACGCTGCAGGACGCCATCAACACCGCCGCAGGGAACGATCGCACGCTCTTTCTCGCTGCCGGCGAGTATCTCGTCTCCAACATCTCCCTGCCGCCACGCGCGCGAATCACCGGAGTTCCAGGCGAAACGCGCCTTACCTACACCGGCGCCGGCTACCTTCTGATCGCCGATGGATCAGATCTCGTCCGCCTCACGCGACCTCGTCTTCGATGGCGCCAACCGTCCGCTCGCGGAATATGTGCCGGGCATCGTCCATCTCAGCGGCGTTCCGGACGTGGTCGTCGAAGGACTGCCACTTCATGGGCAGCGCGCAGTCGGCCCTTGCCCTCGATCGCTCGGGCGGACGCATCACCGGCAACATCATCGTCGGCGCAGCGGAGGCCGGCATCCGTGCGATCGAATCGACCGGCCTTTCGGTCACGGACAACACCGTCAGCGATTGCGGCAATGCCGGCATCCTCATCTATCGCTGGACGGCCGGGCGAGGACGGCTCGCTGGTGCTCGGCAACCGCGTCGAGCGGATCCGCGCCGACAATGGCGGCACGGGGCAGTACGGCAACGGCATCAACGTGTTCCAGGCGCACAATGTGACGGTGTCGCAAAACCGCATCGCCGACTGCGCCTTCACCGCCGTCCGCGCCAACAGCTCCGACAATGTCGCCATCACCAGCAACAATTGCAGCCGGCTTGGCGAGGTCGCGATCTTCTCAGAGTTCGCCTTCGAGGCGGCGGTCATCAGCGACAACATCGTCGACACCGCCGCCACCGGCATCTCGGTCGCCAATTTCAACGACGGCGGACGCATCGCCGTCGTCAACGGCAACATCATTCGTAACCTCACCGGCCAAGCGCCCTATGAGGACTCGGCGCCCGGATTCGGGATCGGCATCAACGTCGAGGCCGACGCTGCCGTCACCGGCAATGTCATCGACGGCGCCCCGCTCGCCGGGATCTGGCTCGGCTACGGGCAATATTTGCGCGACGTTGCCGTGACCGGGAACGTCGTTCGCGGATCTCCTGTGGGAATCACCGTCAGCGTCGTCGATGGCGTTGGTGCAGCGCTGATTTCCAACAATGTGATCGACGGCGCGAGTGATGGTGCGGTCGTCGGGATGCGTTGGGCCGACGCCGCCACGGGCGATCTAACCCTTTCCGGCGCTTCCGATTTCGCCTGGCTGACGCTTGCCAATAACCGCGTCAGCCGGTAGCCGCGGCTTCTGGCCATCGTCAAAACCGGCTTGCTGACTCGGCTTTCATTCGGATAACGTCCGTCAGTCGGTTTCACGCAGCGGCCTTTCGGTCGCTAGCGCGGCGTCGCAGGAGCAAAGCCGGCGGCGCCGAAATACAGCAGGCGGTGCTTATTTTTGCCCGCAGGCTGTCGGGGAAGGTCGAGAGAAGACTGTCTTTGGCCAACAGATTGCAGGCTTAAGTGCTTTGCCCCGGTTTTGACGGGTTGCTTGCGATCCCAGGTGACTTTTCGGCCAACAGTCAGACCTCGGTCTTCCCCTTTTCGTTTCGGGCCTGCCGGCCGGTTCGATTGAGGCCAACGCCCTGACCATTCATCGCCTTAGCGAAGAGACCATCAACCGCATCGCCGCCGGCGAAGTGGTCGAGCGGCCAGCGAGCGTCGTCAAGGAACTGATCGAAAACGCGATCGATGCCGGCGCGCGCCGCATCGAGATCGCCACCGCGGCAGGCGGCATGGCGCTGATCCGCGTCTCGGATGATGGCGCCGGCATTGCGCGGGACGAGATCGCTCTCGCCGTCGAGCGTCACTGCACCTCGAAACTCGAAGACGACCTCAACGCGATCGACACGCTCGGCTTCCGCGGCGAGGCGCTTGCCTCGATCGGCTCTGTCGCGCGGCTGACGCTCTCGAGCCGGCAGCGCGACGCCGATCATGGCTGGCGCGTCGACGTCGATGCCGGTCGCGTCTCGAAGCCGGCGCCTGCGGCGATCTCGCCCGGCACCCAGATCGAAGTGCGTGACCTCTTCTTTGCGACGCCGGCGCGGCTGAAATTCATGAAATCGGAACGCGCCGAGGCAGCGGCGATCAGCGATGTCGTGCGCCAGACGGCGATGGCGCATCCGCGAGGTTCGCTTCGTCCTCTCCGGCTCCGACCGCACGCTCACCGATTTCGCCGCCACCGACGATCGGCTTCGCCGTATGGAGCAGGTGCTCGGACCCGGAGTTCCGCGACAACGCGATCGCCATCGACGCAGAGCGCGAAGGCATCCGCCTCACCGGCTTCGCCGGCCTGCCGACCTACAATCGCGGCAATAGCCTCCGGCAGTTCTTCTTCGTCAACGACCGGCCGGTGCGCGACAAGCAGCTCTACGGCGCGCTCCGCGCCGCCTATGCCGACTTCCTGGCGCGTGACCGCCATCCGGTCGCCGCCCTCTTCATCGAGACGCCCGCGCGGCTGGTCGACGTCAACGTCCATCCGGCGAAGGCTGAGGTTCGCTTTCGCGACCCGGGTCTCGTCCGCGGCCTCATCGTCGGCGCGCATCCGCGAGGCGTTGGCTGCGGCAGGCCATCGCTCGACATCGACCGGGGCGACCGAGATGCAGAGCGCCTTCGCCGCGCGCGCGGCCGAGCTTCGCGCCGCCGCCGATGCGTGCCTATGCGCCACCTCCCCGGCAGAACGGCTTCGGCGAAAGCGAGCAGGCCGTGCTCGCGGAGGTCGGCGGCAGCGCCGACATCCGCAGCGAGGCGATGGCGCCGCCGGCCGAGGCTGATCTGTCGCGCCCACTCGGCGTTGCCCGCGCGCAGCTGCATGAGAACTACATCGTCGCGCAGACGGCGGACGGGCTGATCGTCGTCGACCAGCACGCGGCCCATGAGCGCCTCGTCTATGAGCGCCTCAAGGAAGCGATCCGCGCCAAGGGCGTGGCGACGCAGATGCTGCTCGTGCCGGAGGTGGTCGATCTACCCGCCGAGGATGTCGAGCGCATCCTCGCCCGCGCCGAGGAACTGGCCGAATTCGGCCTCGTCGTCGAAGGCTTCGGGCCGGGCGCGATCGCCATCCGCGAGGTGCCGGCGATGCTCGACGGCGTCGACATCAAGGGCCTCGTCAACGACCTCGCCGACGAACTCGCCGAGTTCGACGCGGCGACGACGCTGGAACAGCGCATCGACAAGGTGGCGGGCACAATGGCGTGCCACGGCTCGGTGCGCTCCGGCCGACGCCTTCGGCCGGAGGAGATGGACGCGCTGCTGCGCCAGATGGAGGCCGTGCCTTATTCCGGCCAGTGCATTCACGGCCGACCGACCTATATCGAACTGAAGCTCAGCGATCTGGAGCGCCTGTTCGGGCGGCGATAGCGGCGTTGCAGGCAGAGCGAATGCTGAGACTAGAGTGCGTCCCGGAAGGAGCGAGCAGGTGAACCGGATCGACATTTCAGGCAGAGGCGGCGAAGCGCGCGTGCGCTATCTCGACGGCGACTTCCAGGTGATTTCGCCGGGTTCCTTCGTACGCTGTGCCGTCACCGGCACGCAGATCCCGCTCGACGAGCTCCGCTATTGGAGCGTCGAGCGCCAGGAAGCCTATGTCGACGCGGCCGCGTCGTTCAAGGCGCATCAGCGCGTAACGGAGGGCTCAGACGCCGGCCGCTAGGCGGCGCTTGCTGCGGCCCGTGCGCACCGCTTCGACCGTCGCCGTAATCAGGCGGCGGACGCTCTCCGGACTCTCGAACTGCAATTCCACGGCAAAGATCTCGCTGCGTTCGCGCAGTTCGCCGACAAGTCCATCGGCACCGGCGAGACGCGCATGGTCCTTCTCGGTCGTGACCAGCCTGATGTCGCCGGCATTGGCGTGACCGAGCAGGGCTTCGGCCTCCAACGGCGTATAGAAATGATGATCGGGGAACGGCTTCCGCCCGGCGAAATGGGCGCCGGCCTCCTCGAGCGCAGCAAAGAACTTCTCCGGCCGGCCTATGCCCGCATAGGCGAGGATCGTCCCCTTCCCCCATTCGCCCGGCCGGATCGGCTTCAACTTCGCATGAAGAAGCTGCTTGCCCGCCTTTGCGGCGAGACGGACAAGGCTGATCTGCGCCGGTCCATCGCCGATCGCGATGATGGCGTCGGTCAAGGCGAGCTGGGCGCGGAGCGAGGCACGGAGCGGACCAGCCGGCATCGCCAGGCGGTTGCCAAGGCCAACCGCAGCGTCGGTGACGACGAGCGTCAGATCCTTGCCGAGAGACGGATTTTGAAAGCCGTCGTCCATGATGATGAGATCGACGCCCTCGCTGACAAGGAGGCGTGCGCCGCGCGGGCGGTCGCCCGAAACGACTGTGGAGCCGACCTCGGCGAGGAGCCGTGGCTCATCGCCGATGCGACGCGGATCGTCGGCGCCGCCGCCGAGGAGCACGGGGCCCGGCTCGACGCCGCCATAGCCGCGGGTGAGGAAGCCCGGCTTGAGGCCGAATTCGATGGCGATCTTGCCAAGGGCCAGCGCGGTCGGCGTCTTGCCATCGCCCCCGGCCGTGTAGTTGCCGACGCAGATCACCGGGACGGGCGGCCAATAGTCCGGCTTGCGGCGCATGCTGGCGGCGACCCGCCGTCCATAGAGCCAGCCGGCCGGCGCCAGAGCGAGCGCTGCCGGGCCGCGTCTCTTCCACCAGAACCTCGGAGCCATCATGACGGCGCGCCGGGCTTTTCCAGGAACGGAGCAAGCGCTTCGAGCGTTCGGCCGAGCGCGCCGGCAAAGGTCGCCATCGCCGCCTTGGCGGCTGCTTTCTGCGTGCGCAAAGCTGCCGGATTGTCAAAAAGGCGACCCGCCGCGCTGGCAAGGTCCTGTGGCGTCACCACCGAGGCCGATCCGCCGGCCGCTTCGAGCGCGTCATAGATGGCGGCGAAATTGCCGGTGAGCGGGCCGTGCAGGACGGCGGCGCCAAGGGCTACGGGTTCGGCCGGATTATGGGCACCGACCGGGACGAGCGAACCGCCGACAAACGTGACGTCGGCGAGACGATAGAACAGGCCGAGTTCGCCCAGAGTGTCGGCGATCAGGATGCCTCCTTCGGACGGCAGCCCGGCGTCGCGGCTTCGCAGTCAAATGGGCGATGCCTCGTTTGCCGAGCATGGCGGCGATATCGGGGGCGCGCACCGGATGACGCGGCACGATGACGGTGATGAGCCCGGGATAGCGTTCGGCGAGAAAGCGATGCGCGTCGGCGATGATCTCGTCCTCGCCCGGATGCGTGCTCGCGGCGAGGAAGAAGGGCCGATCGCCGAGTGACTGGCGAAGCTCCTCCAGCGTCGCCTCGTCGGCGCCGGGGGGCGCCATGTCGAACTTCAAATTGCCGACCGCTTTGGTATCGCGCACACCGAGGCGGGCGAGGCGCGTGGCGTCCTCGTCCGACTGCGTCAGCGCAAGGGTGACGCGGCCGAACACACGACGCGGGGCGCCGCCGAGGAAACGCCAGCGCCGGAACGAACGATCGGACATGCGCGCATTGACGATGACGTGCGGTACGCCGCGCTGCGACAGTTCCTCCGTGATCGTCGGCCAAACCTCGGACTCGACGAAGAGCGCCAGATGCGGCTGCCAGTGATCGAGGAAGCGGGAAACGAAAGGGCGTACATCGACTGGCGCGAATTGATGGACGACGCCGGCAGGCGGATTGCGGGCGGCGGTCGTCGCGCCGGTAACGGTGATGGTGGTGAGGACGACGTTCCAACCCGCCTCGGCAAGGCGGCCGATCAGCGGCAGGACGGCATTGGTTTCACCGACCGACGCCGCATGGACCCAGATGACGGGCCGATCAGGACGCGGCAGACCGGCGATGCCGAAGCGTTCCTGTCTGCGGTCGCCATCTTCCAGGCCGCGCGCTGCGCGCCGGTTCAACCACCAGGGCATCAGCGGAATCATCATCCGTCCGGCGAAGCCGTAGATGCCGAGGAGCGCGCCGCCGAAGGTCTCAGCCATCCTGGCCGTCCACGATGGCATAGGCGCGTTCCGTGATGCGATTGAGCTCATTCTCCAGCGCCAGGCGCTTCTCCTCGATGGTTGCGTCGTCGGCATCGGCCGGCACGGAAATGAAATCGCCAACGACCATCGCCATCCGCCCGAAGGGCAGGTTGACGCTGGTGTTGTCCCAGGAACCCACGATCTTGCGGCGACTGGTGGCAAGCGCGAGCGGCGCGATGGGCGCGCCGGATGCGCGCGCCAGCTGGATGATGCCGGGCCCGGCCCTGCGAGCGACGGTGTTGGAAAGGTCAGCGGTCAAACAGACCGACTTGCCCTCTTTGATGGCGCCGCGAAGCCTGAGAAAACCGCTGATGCCGCCGCGCTCGATGATGCGGCTCTGGTCACGCGCCGCCGAACCTCGTGCGGTCTCCACGCCGAGCTTCTCGGCGACGATGGCCTGCAGGTCGCCATCGCGATGGCGCGAGATGAGAACGACGACACGGTGATCCTTACGCCGCACCACCGGTAGGAGAAGATGCTGCCCATGCCACATGGTGATGATGAGAGGCTCGGACAGGTCGAGCTCGGCGTAGTCGACCGAGCCCTCATAGGTCAGACGGTTGGTGGCGCCGACGAGGCGGATGTAGCCGGCGGCGGCGCTGCCGATCATGCGGCGGACACGCTGCGACCGGCCGAAGCGCTTCCACGCGCGACCGATCGGCGATCGCCGTCGCTCTCCTGTCCGAGCTATTCCCTCGCCCTCCCCGATCGCCACCGCGCCGCCCCGCTGGTTGCCGTCGGCCGAAAGGTCAGCCGGCGTCGAGTTCCGGCTCGAGCAGCCGGTGCAGATGCACGATGTAGTAGCGCATCATCGCGTCATCCACGGTCTGCTGTGCCTTGCCCTTCCATGCATCATAGGCAAGCCGGTAGTTCGGATAAATGCCGACGATGTCGACGTCGGTGAGATCGGCAAACTCATTTGAAGACAATGACTTCAGGCGACCGCCGAAGACGAGGTGGAGAAGCTGCTGCGAAGGATCAGGGGGCATTTCAGGTTGAGCCTCGCGGAAAAGAGATTCATTCACGGTTGCTGTGGTGCCCCGGCCAAGCGCCGCCCTGGCGAGCCGCGCGAGTTCGGTACAAAGCACCGGCGGCCCGGCAACCATGGTGTCATGGGCTGTTTCGGTCCGATCGTAGCGCGGATGGATTGCCGTCGAGATCGGCAAGGAGCCCTCCGGCTTCGTGCACCAAAAGGTCAACTGCGGCAAGGTCCCAATCCTGGGCATTTGGCTTGATCGCAGCGCCGTCGAGACGGCCATCGGCGACGCGCGCAAGGCGATAGGCGAGCGAGGCGTAAAACACCGAACGCGCCTGGATCGGAGCACTGTCGGAGATGGAACGGAGGAGCCGCTGCGAGACGGCAAGCTCGGCCCCTTCCAGGGTCTTGCGCGCCGAGACATGGATCGGCTCGTCATTGCGGAAGGCGCCCTCGCCGACAATGCAGCGGTAAAGCTCATGTCGGGCAGGCGCGGCAACGACGCAGACGATCGGGCGACCGTTCTCCACGACCGCGACCGGGATCGTCCAGTCCGTGGCCCCGGCGATAAAAGCGCGGGTGCCGTCGATCGGGTCGACGATGAAGGTTCTCTCGGCGGTCAGCCGGCTGCCGTCATCTTCCGATTCCTCCGAAAGGAAGCCGTAGCCCGGCCGGGCTTCCAGGAGGCGCGCATGGAGCAGCCGGTCGACCGCGATGTCGGCCTCGGTGACAGGCGAGTTGCCGGCCTTCAGCCAGGATCGGGCGCCATTGCGGAAGAAGCCCAGCGCGATCTCGGCCGCCTCGCCGACATACCGCATCAGGAGGTCGAGTTCCTGTTGGAGCGACGGTTTCCCTGTCACCGACCCGCCACCGTCATCCCCTCGATGGCGACCGTCGGGGCGTTGGTGGTGAAGCGATAGACGAGATCGTTCGCGGGACGCAGCCGGGCGAACATGTCGCGCAGATTGCCGGCGATGGTGATCTCGGTGAGCGGCTCGGCGATCTCGCCGTTCCTGATGCGGAAGCCGGCGGCGCCGCGGCTATAGTCGCCGGTGACGAGATTGACGCCGGCGCCGATGAGGTCGGAGACGAGCACGCCGTCGCCGACGTCGCGGATAAGATCCTCGCGCGAGATACTCCCCGGCATCAGGGTGAGATTGGTGGTCGACGGCGACGTGCCGCCACCGCTCGCGCGCGGCTCGGCCATTGGTGGCAAGGCCGAGCTCGCGCGCGGTGGCGGTGTCGAGCAGCCAGGTCTGCAACACGCCGTCGGCGATAAGATCGAATGCCGTCTGCGCAACACCTTCGCCATCGAAGGGGCGCGAGCCGAGACCGCGCCGCCGGTGCGGATCGTCGGTGATGGCGACCCCGGGGGCGAAGATGCGCTTGCCGAGGTCGCCGGCGAGGAAGCTCGTCTTGCGCGCGATCGAGGCGCCGTTGGCGGCGCCGGCGACATGGCCGGCAAGGCTGGAGGCAACGCGCTCGTCGAAAACGACGGTCACCGGGCCGGTCTCGATCCGTCCGGGATTGAGGCGGCGCACGGTGCGCTCGCCTGCCGTCCGGCCGATTGCGGCGGGATCCTTGAGATCGGCGAGATAGTTGGCGATGGCGTAGTCATAGTCGCGCTCCATCCCCTGCCCTTCGCCGGCAATGGCGATCGCCGTCAGCGAATGACGCGAGCGCAGATAGGAGCCGGCGAAGCCGTCGCTGGTGGCGAGCACCAGACCCTCCACCGACCAGCCCGCCGAGGTGCCGCCGGAATTGGAGATTCCAGCCACGGCGCGGGCGGCGTCCTCGGCCTCCTGAGCACGGGCCGTGAGGTCTTCCACGGTCGGGATCGTCTCGTCGAGAAGGTCGAGGTCCGGCCAATCCTTCGCCAGCCGATCCTTGTCGGCAAGGCTGACGAAGCGATCTTCGGGCGCGGCCTTGGCCATGGCGATGGCCCGCTCGACCAGTTCGTCGGACGGCATGAGGCTGTTGGCCGAGACGCTGGCGTTCCGTTTGCCGACGAAGACGCGAAGGGCGAAATTGTCCCTCTCAGCACGGGTCGTCTCTTCGACCTTGCCGAGGCGCGATTCGATTTCGAGCGAAACGCTGCGCAGCGAAACGGCGTCTGCCGCGTCGGCACCGGCACGCTTGGCGGCCTCAACCAGACGCGCGGCGCGGTTGAGGAGGTCGGTCTGATCCATCAATGCTGTCATGAGCTTCTAGTAGGGTCGCGGTCGGCGGGCGACAAGGGGCGAGAGGGCGAAAAGGCCTTAGGTCAGAATCCGTTCGAGCTGGCGCTTGAGGTCGTCCTTGATCGGCTCAGCGGCGTCGATGATCTGCTCGACCTTGCCGAATTCCATGCCTGTGAACTCCTCGATCGGTGGCTCGATGAGGATGTCCGGCTTGATCCGCCGCAGCTTCTCGTCGGTGACGGCGTGCATCATGATCATCGCCGAACCGACCAGCGCCTGAATGCGTTTCGGCGTCTTCAGCGGCTCCCCGGTCGGCCGCAGCACGAGATCGACGGCGACGCAAATGCCGCCCTCCGGCATCGCGTGCTCATAGGGCAGAGGGTTCACGACACCGCCGTCGACCAGTGGCCGGCCGTTGATGACGACGGGGCGGAAGACGAAGGGGATCGCCATCGAGGCGGCGACGGCCGGGATCAGCGGCCCGGAGGAAAACACGGCCTCGCGCCAGCCGTAATAGTCGGTGGCGACGACGGTGAGCGGGATCTTCAGATCGTCGAAGGATTTCGGCAGGCGATCGCCGAAGGCGAGGAGCACGGCATCCGCGGAAAGCTGGCCAGCCGTGGAACGCACCGGCCCGAACAGATTGCGTACGGTTCGCGGCCGCGCCTTCCACATGCGATTGGCAAGCTCGCGCCGGCGATGGCGAAGGTCGCGGAGGAACACCTCGATCTCGTCCCCGGTGAAGCCGGCGGCATAGAAGGCGCCCATGATCGCGCCCATCGACGTGCCGGCGATGATAGCGGGCTTGATGCCCAATTCGTCGAAGGCCTGCAGCGCCTTAACATGCGCAAAGCCGAGCGCGCCTCCGCCTCCGAGGGCCAAGCCAACCGGACGATCGCTGTTCATCGCTCCGCTCCTTCCCAACTCAAAAACAACAACTGAGTGTCGCCAATGACGCGCTGATGCAAATCAGCAAAACTCGACGGCAGTGCGACAGTGGTCTTGGCCGCCTCCTCCAGCACACCGATCGCGCCGGGGAGAAGCCAGCCACCCTCCACGGCCGAGGCCAGCGCCGCCTCACCCAGTCCAAAGCCATAGGGCGGGTCTGCAAAGAAGAGGCCGAACGGCGCCACCGTGCCGACCGGGCCGAGATTGGTGGCGTCGCGGCGGAAGATTCTGGCGCGGCCGGTGAGGTTCAGCGCTTCGACATTGCGGCGGATGGTGCCGCGGGCATCGGCATCCTGCTCGACCAGGAGGCAGTTCGTTGCCCCACGCGACAGCGCCTCCAGCCCCAACGCGCCGGTGCCGGCAAACAGATCGAGCACCCGCGTGCCCGTGACCGGATCGTCGAAACGATGCTTCAGAATGTCGAATAGCGTCTCGCGGACGCGGTCCGATGTCGGCCGCGTGCTGTCGCTCGCCGGTCCGACAAGCGGCCGGCCGCGGAACTCACCGCCGACGATCCGCACGGTTCTGCCGATGCGGCTGCGGCCGCTGCTGGGCTGGCTTGTTAGCCGGAAGAGGAATGCCGGCTGCCTCGGCCAGACGCGTTCCAAGCTGATCGCGAAGGACGCGTCCCCTCACTTCATTCACCTCCCCCTCGGCGAGATCACCGAGTTGGAACGGTCCGAAAGAAATGCGGATAAGGCGCGTCACGACCAGTCCGAGATGCTCCATCACGCGCTTGATTTCGCGGTTCTTGCCCTCGCGAAGGCCGATCAAAAGCCAGGCATTGGTGCCCTGGCGGCGTTCGAGCGAGGCCTCGATCGAGCCGTAGAGGATACCGTCAATGGCGATGCCCTTTTCCAGCGCCGCCAGCCTCCCCTCATCCACCGTTCCGTGGACGCGGACGCGATAGCGCCTGAGCCACCCGGTCGAGGGCAGTTCCAGGACACGGGCAAGCCCGCCATCATTGGTGAGGAGCAGCAGCCCCTCGGTGTTGATGTCGAGCCGGCCGACAGTGACGACCCTCGGCAGCGTCTTCGGCAGGGCTTCGAAAACGGTGCGCCGGCCTTCCGGGTCTCGCGCCGTGGTGACCAGCCCTTTCGGCTTATGGTAGAGCCACAAACGCGTCGGCTCCTTCATCGGCAAGGGCTCACCGTCGACCACGATCTCGTCGTCCGGGCCGACATTGCGGGCAGGCGAGGAAAGCACCACGCCGTTGACGGCGACACGGCCGGCGGTGATCCAAGCCTCGGCTTCGCGGCGCGAACAGAGGCCGGCGCGCGCCATCACCTTGGCGATGCGCTCGCCTTCGGCGGAATCGGAACTGCGGGGATTGGCGTCCATGGCTTCTTCATATCACCCAGACGCGGCCGCGGGAGACAAAGCCGCGGGCAAATCGACGCCGATGGAACTGGCGCTTGCGGAGGCTGAGGCAGCGGCGAAACGCGGTGAAGTGCCGGTCGGCGCCGTGATCACGCGGGGCGGCGAGGTGATCGCCGCCGCAGGCAACCGCACGCTGGAGCTCACCGACCCGACCGCCCATGCCGAGGTGCTGGCGATCCGCGAGGCGGCTGCCAAGCTCGGGACGGAGCGGCTGACGGAATGCGACCTCCATGTCACGCTCGAACCCTGCGCGATGTGCGCGACAGCGATCTCCTTCGCCCGCATCCGCCGGCTCTATTACGGCGCCGGAGACCCCAAGGGCGGCGCAGTCGAGCATGGCGTCCGCTACTACATGTCGGCGACTTGCCATCACCGGCCGGAGGTCTATGGCGGCATCGGCGAGAGCGATGCGGCGGCATTGCTCAGGAGCTTTTTTGCCGCGAAACGAATCCCTTAGCCGCGACTGCCGATCTTCTGAATCAAGTCATCGAACGCCGTCTCGACCGTCTTGTCGCCCCTGATGCGGCTCCGGATGGCGCTGAGGCCCGCCTTCGCTTCCGGGCTCCAGGACGCGGTGAGGCTGGCGACGAGATGCGCCTGCGAGGCAAGGATGGTCCCGTCGCTGACGCGCTTCAGGCCGTTGGCGGCGAGCGTCGTCCCCGTCGTGGTGATGTCGACAATAAGGTCGGCTGCGCCTGACGCTGGCGTGCCCTCGGTGGCGCCGAGGCTCTCGACGATGCGATAGTCGGCGATGCCGTGGCCGGAGAAGAAGCGCCGCGTCAGGTTGAAATATTTCGTCGCGACCTTGAGCCGGCGGCCATGATGGCGGCGGAACTCGTCGGCGACGTCGTCGAGATCGGCCATCGTCTCGACGTCGATCCAGGCCTGCGGCACGGCGACCATGACGTCGGCAAAGCCGAAGCCCAGCGGCAGGACGAGATAGACCCGCTGCTCCCAATCAGCGATGCGCTCCTCAACGAGATCGAGGCCGGTGATGCCAAGATGCGCGCCGCCCTCGGCGAGCTCGCGCGCGATTTCACCGGCGGAGAGATACGCGATCTCGACATCATCGATGCCGGCGATACCGCCGCGATAAGTGCGCGCGCCCCCGGGCTGTGTCAGCTCGAGGCCGGCCGCTGCGAAGAAGGCCTGCGCCTTCTCATGCAGCCTGCCCTTTGACGGGACGGCGATGATGAGCGGCGCGGCCATCAGAAGCTCGCCTCCAGCCGGTCAAGCCAGAGCGCGAAGCCAACGGCGGGAATATCCCCGCCGGTGCCGTCGCGATTGCGGATCAGGGACAAGAGGCGGTCGTAGCGCCCGCCGCCAGCGATCGGCTTGCCGTCGGTGCGGCGCGGATCGAGAAGCTCGAAAACGAAGCCGGTGTAATAGTCGAGGCGACGGCCGAAATCAGCGGCGAAGGTCAGCCTGTCGGTGTCGATGCCGTGACCGACCAGGCCGAGCGTGCGGTGTGCGAAGCGCTCGATCGCCGCGGCGAGGCTCGGCGCCTCTTCGGCGGCCAGTTCACCCAGGGCGAGCGCCGCCTCGTCCGGCGTGCCGGATATGCTGAGGAAGCGGCGGATGATCTCCACGGCCCGGATGTCCTCGTCGGAGCCGGCGATGAGCGCCTGCTGCTCAACGAAGCGGTCGGCGATCTCGGCCGCGGTGCGTCCGCCGGCCTGCGAGATGCCAGCGCTGGCGAGAAGCTCGGCAACGGCGTCTTCGGTCTCGTCGCGGTCGGTGGCATCGAATGCGGCCATGTCCGGCTTCGGCCGGCTTGTCCTTCCGGACAGCTCGTCAAGCTGCGCGGCGAGGCGGGCATTATCGCCGAAGGAGCGCCCGAGCCGGCGGCGCCAGACCTCGGGCAAAGGCAGCGAATCGAGCAGCGCAGCGAACAGAGCCGAGTCGCCGATGCGGATCGTCGGCGCGTCGAAGTCGAACAGCGCCACGGCCTTGAGGGCGAGCGCCAGCGTGTCGGCGTCGGCTTCCATGATGTCGGTGCGGCCGATCGATTCGATGCCCGCCTGTTGGAATTCGCCCGTCTCGCCGGGGCGCTGGCGGAATACCGGGCCGCTATAGGCATAGGCCGCGACGCGCGCGGGAGCGCCCGTCGTCATGTGATGCAGCGCGACCGGGATGGTGTAGTCCGGCCGGAGGCAAAGGTCGGCGCCGTCATTGGTGGCGGTCAGGAACATGCGGCGACGCAAATCCTCGCCGGCGAGATCGAGGAAGAGATCGGCGTCGTGCAGCAGCGGCGGCTCGATGAAGAGGTAGCCCGCACCCTCCAGGAGATCGCGCAGACGATCGACCGGACCGAGGGTCACGACCGATCCCTCTGCCGCGCCAGGAGCTTGCGGATCTCGGCGACGAGGTCCGTCACGTTCGCCTCGAACTGGCCGGGCCGCTCTTCGCGCCAGGCTGCATTGTCGGCGACGTCGGCGGAGAGTTCCTTGCCGAGGGCGAGGTCCTTGATCTGAACGACGCCGCGGGCGCGTTCGTCCTCGCCCTGGATGACGACGCAGGGCGCGCCGCGGCGGTCGGCATATTTCATCTGCGCCTTCATGCCGGAGCTGCCGAGATAGAGTTCCGCGGCGATGTCGGCGTTGCGCAGTTCGGTGACCATCGCCTGCGTCTCGGTGATGCGATCGCGGTCCATGACGAGGACGACGACCGGGCCGGGGACATCGGCGGCGTCGACCTTGCCGAGCGCTTTCAGCGCCGCGAGCAGGCGCGAGACGCCGATGGAAAAGCCGGTCGCCGGCACGTCCTCGCGGAAGCGGCCAACAAGTCCGTCATAGCGTCCGCCACCACCGACCGAACCGAAGACGACCGTCTCGCCCTTCTCGTTCGGCACGTCGAAGAGGAGTTCCGCCTCGAAGACGGCGCCGGTGTAATATTCGAGGCCGCGCACGACCGAGGTGTCGACGACGACGCGATCGCCATAGCCGGCGGCGTTGATGAATTCGTCGATGGCGCGGAGCTCGAAGATGCCTTCGGCGGCCTTCTCGTTCTCGCCGAACACCATGTGCAGGAAGTCGATGACGTCGAAGCGGCCTTCCTTGTTCGGCGCCGGCAGACCCAGGCCCGTCTGATCGCCGCCCTCGACCATGGCGCCGACGAAAGTCTTGGCGTTGAGGAAGCGGAAGATAGCCGCGATCTGGTCGGAATCGAGCCCGGCGCCCTTGGTGAAGTCGCCGCTCTCGTCCTCGCGGCCGGGGCCGAGGAGATCGCGCACGCCGTCCATGCCGAGACGATCGAACTTGTCGATGGCGCGCAGCACCGTCAGGCGGCGTCCGACGTCTTCGCCGGGCAGGCCAGCGACATCGAGGACGCCGTCGAGCACCTTCCGCGAATTGACCTTGATAGCGTATTGGCCGCGGCCGATGCCGAGCGCTTCCATGGCGTCGGCGGCCATCATGCACATCTCGGCATCGGCTGCCGGCGAGGATGCCCCGACCGTATCGGCGTCGAATTGCATGAACTGACGGAAGCGGCCGGGGCCCGGCTTCTCGTTGCGATAGACCCAGCCGGCGCGATAGCTGCGATAGGGCTTGGGCAAGCGCTCATAGTTCTCGGCGAAATAGCGGGCGAGCGGCGCCGTCAGATCATAGCGCAGCGACAACCATCGCCCTTCGTTGGGGACATCGGGAACACCCGATGTTCCTGCGTCGTCCTGGAACGAGAAGACGCCCTCGTTCGGCCGATCGAGGTCGGGCAGAAACTTGCCGAGCGCCTCGGTGAATTCGATCATCGGCGTCTCGACCGGCTCGAAGCCATAGCGCTCATAGACCGCCTTGATCCTGGCGATCATCGAATCCATGGCGCGGATATCGGCGGCCGTGCGGTCGGCGAAACCGCGCGGCAACTCCGCCTTCAGGCGATCGTCGTTTCTGGCCATGGGCTTGGACGCTGACGTTCGATGGAAATGGCCGGGGCCAAGGCCCGCGAACCGGCGAGCCGCTTGGTAGCGGATCGCCTCGGGAGCGGCAAGGCGGGCGGGACCTTCGGGCGTGAAAAGGAAAGGCCGCCCGAAGGCGGCCTTTCGATAGTCGCTGATGGGCCGGTCTAGAAGCCCATGTCGCCCATGCCGCCGCCCGGAGGCATGGCCGGTCCGAGTCCTTCTTCGGAATCTCGGCAACCATCGCCTCGGTGGTGACGAGGAGACCGGCGACCGAAGAGGCATCCTGCAGCGCGGTGCGCACGACCTTGGTCGGGTCGATAATGCCGGTCTTGATCATGTCGACGAAGGTCTCGCTCTGGGCGTCGAAGCCGAAGGACTCGTCCTTGTTCTCCAGGATCTTGCCGACCACGATCGAGCCTTCGACGCCGGCATTGTCGGCGATCTGGCGGATCGGTGCCTCAAGCGCGCGAAGCACGATCTTGATGCCGGCCTCGACATCGGAATTATCCGACGTCACCTTCTCGACCGCCGCCTTGGCGCGGAGGAGCGCGGTGCCGCCGCCGGGAACGATGCCTTCCTCGACCGCCGCACGGGTGGCGTTGAGGGCGTCGTCGACGCGGTCCTTCTTCTCCTTTACCTCGACCTCGGTCGCACCGCCGACGCGGATAACGGCAACACCGCCGGCGAGCTTGGCCAGACGCTCCTGCAGCTTCTCCTTGTCGTACTCCGAGGTGGTCTCCTCGATCTGCGACTTGATCTGGCCGATGCGGGCCGTGATCTGGTCCTTGGCGCCGGCGCCGTCGACGATGGTCGTGTTCTCCTTGGAGATCGAGACCTTCTTGGCGGTGCCGAGCATGTCGAGCGTGACGTTCTCAAGCTTGATGCCGAGGTCTTCGGAAATCACCTGACCGCCGGTCAGGATGGCGATGTCCTCAAGCATGGCCTTGCGGCGATCGCCGAAGCCAGGCGCCTTGACGGCCGCGACCTTCAGGCCACCGCGGAGCTTGTTGACGACGAGCGTGGCGTTGGCCTCGCCCTCGACGTCCTCGGCGATGATGAGGAGCGGCTTGCCGGTCTGCACGACCGCTTCGAGGACCGGCAGCATCGGCTGCAGCGAGGAGAGCTTCTTCTCGTGCAGGAGGATGAAAGGATCCTCAAGCTCGACAAGCATCTTCTCGGCGTTGGTGACGTAGTAGGCGGAAAGATAGCCGCGATCGAACTGCATGCCCTCGACGACCTCAAGCTCGGTCTCGAGCGACTTGGCTTCCTCGACGGTGATCACGCCCTCATTGCCGACCTTCTGCATGGCATCGGCAATCATCTTGCCGACGTCGCTGTCGCCGTTCGCCGAGATCGTGCCGACCTGAGCAACTTCGTCAGACGTGCTGATGGGCTTGGAGCGCTTCTCCAGATCCTTCACCGCGGCGGTGACGGCCATGTCGATGCCGCGCTTCAGATCCATCGGGTTCATGCCGGCGGCCACCGCCTTGACGCCCTCGCGGACGATCGACTGAGCGAGAACGGTCGCAGTGGTCGTGCCGTCGCCGGCAATGTCATTGGTCTTGGACGCGACTTCGCGCACCATCTGCGCGCCCATATTCTCGAACTTGTCTTCGAGCTCGATCTCCTTGGCGACGGTGACGCCGTCCTTGGTAATGCGCGGGGCGCCGAAGGACTTCTCCAGCACTACGTTGCGGCCTTTCGGGCCAAGCGTCACCTTGACCGCGTTGGCCAGGATGTCGACGCCGCGCAGCATCTTGTCGCGCGCGTCGGTCGAGAACTTAACTTCCTTGGCAGACATCTTTTTTCCTCAGTGTCGTCTGGTTTGACGGGAAGGCCTCACGGCCGTCGATTTCGATGCGGCAGCGCCTACTTCTCGACGACACCCATGATGTCGGCCTCTTTCATGATGAGGAAATCCTCACCCTCGAGCTTGACCTCGGTGCCCGACCACTTGCCGAACAGAACGCGGTCGCCCGCCTTGACGTCGAGCGGGACCAGCTTGCCGGTCTCGTCGCGCGCGCCGGCGCCGACGGCGACGATCTCGCCTTCCTGCGGCTTCTCCTTGGCGCTGTCCGGGATGATGATCCCGCCAGCCGTCTTTTCGTCGGACTCGATCCGGCGGACGACGACCCGATCATGTAGGGGACGGAACTTCATGCTCAGATTTCCTCTCCAGCAAAAAATGGCGGACAAACCGCCACGTCGATACTGCGTTAGCACTCATTGATCGCGAGTGCTAACAGCCGCGGCGGATTTAGGAAGGTGGCCGGGCGATGTCAAGGCGGCGGAGGGGCCGCCACCCCGGAGACGGATGACGGCGCGCTTCGCCAAGCTGGGGGGCAACGAGAGGAGCACGCGAAGGTGGCGGCCGCGAGCGGCTGCCCGACCGCCGAAATCGGTTCGCTCGTTCAAATTTTACCGACGCAAGTTAAGGGGACGGCAAAACCCTAGCGCGTAAAATTTTCGGTAAAGCGGGCCTTTTGCCCGCAGTGCGGCAAAAAGATCGGCGAATGCTGAAGCGCTTCCTGAAAGACCGGCGTGGCAATATTGCCATGATGTTCGGATTGGTGTCGATCCCGCTGATCGCCGCCACGGGCGCTGCGATCGACTATTCGCACGCCTATGAACAACGGCAAGTCGTCCAGGATGCGCTCGACGCCGCCGCCTTGGCCGCCAATAAGCTTATAGGCCTCTCCACCGACGCTGAGATATTCGCCGAGGCGCAGGCCTTCTTCGTCGCCAATACTGACGACCAGATCAACTCCAACGTCACGCTGCACATGCAGATCGACGGCGGATCGGTCCGCCTGTGGACGACGCTGGATGTGCCGACCTACTTCCTCGGCATCGTCGGCATCGATGACATCAATTTCGACATCAGTTCGACGAGCATCGCCGGCGCCGCCACCTATGAAGTCGTCCTCGTGCTCGACAACTCGACGTCGATGCGCGGCTCGAAGATCTCCACGCTGAAGACCGCCGCGGCCGACCTCGTCAACTCGCTGTTCGCGCTGGCCGTGAGCAACCCGGCGGATGATCCGGTACGCGTCGGCCTCGTGCCGTTCGGAGCATCCGTCAATGTCGGCGCCGGATACGCCAACGCCTCTTGGATGGACACCACGGGAATTGCCGCGGACACGGGTCTCAACTTCACGACGGATACCGAACAGGCTGCGTGGTGGGCGGCGAACTATCCCGGCGTCACGATGCCGGCGAATGTGTTCGGCGCCTTCACCAATTCGGGCAGCCTTGGCCTCTCGGGCTACACTTGGGGCGGATGCGTGGAAGCTCGGGCCTACCCCTATGACGTGACGGACGAAACACCGACGCCGCCGTGCCGTCAACGCTCTTCACGCCGATGTTCGCGCCGGACGAGCCGGGTGCGGCCGGACAGCCCGAACAGCGGGTTCCACAACAGCTACCTCAGCGACACCGGCGGCACCTGCGTCAAGCAGCTACACGACGACCTCGACCGACCCGGGCACGCGGCCCTGGTATTGCGCCTACTGGCCGTGGCTGTCGGGCTGCGCGACGACGACCACCACGACCCACACCATCAATTTGAGCGACCAGCAGCTGCAGGAGCGCACGTGCAAATACAATGGCGCGACGCTATCCAGCAGCTATCGTGGGACGGGCGTGGGTCCGAACCTCAACTGCACCGTCAACGCGCTGACGCCGATGACCAATTCACAGACGTCCCTCATCTCGGCGATCAACGCTATGAGCGCGCCTCAGAGCCCGGTCGCCTATACCGACATCGAGCAAGGCGTGATGTGGGGCTGGAGCCTATTGTCGTCCAACGCGCCCGTTCACCGAAGGTCGCGACTATGGCGACACAGGCAACCACAAGATCATGATCGTCATGACCGACGGCGCCAACACCTATGTCGGCGAAAACAGCAGCAACAACATCAACCACTCGCAATACATGGCGTACAACTACACGGCCCACGACCTGCTCGGAACGACGTCGACGCAACGACAGCACGATCGTGGCGGCCATGGACGATCGGACGCTGGAAGTCTGCGCCAACGTCCAGGACACCGAGATCACCGTCTATACGATCGCCTTCGAGGTCGGCGACGAAACTGACGCCAGCGCAGATCCTGCACGACTGCGCCAGCGATCCGAGCAAGGCCTTCGATGCCGACAACGAGGCGGAGCTGATCGCGACGTTCCGTCTGATCGCCCAGGACATCGCGACGCTGCGCATCGCAGAGTAGCGACGCCTATTCCTCGATGACGAAGGGGATCGATGCGGTCGCCGCCTTGCCGGTCGCCGCGTCGTGGAAGGTCAGGCTCAGCTCGTAGGCGCCGGGCAAGAGGCCGGGCAGAGTGAGCCTTCACCGTCGCCTCGAACTCGCGGCTTCGCGTCCGCGCCGTCCTGCTCAATGACGGCGAAGGCATCCTCACTCGCAACCGTCTGGCCGTCCGCCGACAGGATCGCGACATCGACGGTGAAGCGGATGCGATAGTCGTCGCCGATCGGCGTCCAGCCATACCCGACAGGTTCAAGATAAGCTGCGAGGACATCGCCAGCTGCGAAACTGTTGCCACTGCGCGGCTGGTATTGTCCGAAGCCATCGACGCTTTCGGCCAGCGTGGCGGCGCGGAAAGCCAGCGGCGCTTCGGCCCAGAACAGCTCAGTCGCACGCTCGAAGGCGTCCCACGCTACAGACGGTGCCGCGGCCGGGATCAGCGCTTCCGCTGCCGCCGTGGCATCGGCCGCTTCGCCGGCAAGAGCGGGCGATCCCGCCAATGCGGCAAGGCAGAAGCTCAGCGGCAGATATTTTCGCATGCTTTGCGGCGCCATCCCTCATTGCGACGCCCTAGTCTTGACCGTCGCAAGCGCTGCGGCAAGGCCGATCAGCTCGCTGCCTTCCAGGCCTGGCGTTTGCGATAGATGGTCGAAGGATCGATTTCGAGCGCGGCGGCCGCGCGCGAGATGTTGCCGCCATGCGCTGCAAGGGCGGCTTCGATGATGCGGCGCTCCTGCTCGCGATATGGTGCGACGGGGCGCTCCTCGGCCGCGGAACGCAGTTCGACGACCTGCCCGCCGAGGGCGCTGCGAAGGACCGGGAAGCTGATCGTATCGCTTCCGCCGAGCACGGCGATGCGGCGGATCACATTGCGCAGTTGGCGCACATTGCCGGGCCATGGATGCACGGCCAGATAGGCCTCGGCGGCGGGATCGAGCTGCCGCATTGCGCCGCCCTCCTCGGCCGCGCTGCGCTGGAGGAAGTGTCGTGCAAGCGGGATGATGTCGCCCGGCCGGTCGCGCAAAGGCGGCAGCT
This sequence comes from uncultured Alphaproteobacteria bacterium, assembly GCA_963823045.1. GTDB lineage: Bacteria > Pseudomonadota > Alphaproteobacteria > Rhizobiales > Kaistiaceae > JADLGL01. The sequence goes on from CAWGKA010000005.1 coordinate 103,361, forward strand.
GAAGCGGCAGCACGTTGAGGCGATAGTAGAGGTCTTCGCGGAAGCGGCCTGCGGCGATCTCGGTCTCGGGATCGCGGTTGGTGGCGGCGATGATACGGATGTCGACCTGACGCTTGCGGCCGTCGCCGACGCGGAGGAACGAACCGTCTTCGACGAAGCGCAGCAGCTTGGCCTGTAGCGCCATCGGCATCTCGGCGACTTCGTCGAGGAAGAGCGTGCCGCCATCGGCCAATTCGGCGGCGCCCGTGCGATCCGCAACCGCCCCGGTGAAGGCGCCGCGTGATGTGGCCGAACAGTTCGCTTTCGGCGAGCTCGCCGGGAATGGCGCCGCAATTGATGGCGACGAAGGGCTTCTCGGCGCCACGGGCGGAATGGATCGCCTCGGCGCACAATTCCTTGCCGGTGCCGCTTTCGCCGGTGATGAGCACGGGGGCGCGGGATGGAGCGACGCGTTCGATCTGATCATAGACGGCGCGCATCGCCGACGACCGGCCGACAAAGCCTGCGAAGTCGGTCTGCGTTGGAGGCGGTGCGATGGGCGCCTGAACCGGCGTCATCGCCGGCGGCGCGCGCCAGTCGGCGAGGGCTGCTTCAAGGCGTTCGATCAGCCGCCGCTGGCCGACCGGCTTGGGGATGAAATCGGTTGCGCCGGCGCGCATGGCGGCAACGGCGGCCGCGACCGAACCGCCCTCGCTCAACGCGATGACGCGGCGGCCACCCTCGGTGAGGCGCGACATTTCGCCTGGACCGCCTATCGAATCGATGTCAGCGATGACGATGCAGGTACCGGCGACGGCGCGCGCCTCATCAGCCGAAACGCAGGCGCGAGCGCGGAAACGTAGGCCGGGATGGGTGGCCAAGTGATCGGCGAGTACGCGACGCTGTACCGGATCGGAATCGACGATCAGCACCGATACTGGTTCGGCTTGGCTTGGCATGCTCGGCTGCGATGACCCCAGGCGGCGCTGCCTCCCGCGTGCCGCGCCAACCACCGGCGACTATCGACAAACAGGGTAAACAATGCGTTTTCGTGGCCCGGCCGCCGCCCTTGACCAGGACCCGGCGCCCCTCTAGCTGACCGCGATGACCAACGCCGCTCCGCCGCGCCGACTCGCCGGCCTTTCCGAAATCGCCTCGTCCTTTCCCGCCGTCCTGTGCGACGTCTGGGGTGTGGTCCATGACGGCGTTGCACCACTCCAATCCGGCATCGATGCACTGATAGCCTTCCGCCGGCAGGGGGGCGTCGCCATGCTCATCAGCAATGCTCCGCGCCCGGCCTGGGCGGTGTGGGAGCAGATGGACCGGATCGGGGTCGATCGCGCCTGCGCGGCCGGGCTCATCACCTCGGGCGACGTCACGCGAGCGGCGCTCGGCGAAAAGGCTGGCGCCCGCGTCTTCCATCTCGGGCCGGACCGTGATCTTCCGATTTATCGGGACCTTGCAATCGAACTCTCCGATCTCGATTCGGCAACGCTGGTATCCTGCACCGGACCGTTCGACGAGCAGACCGAGGTGCCGGAGGACTATGACGCAATGTTTGCCGAGATGGCGCGGCGCAAGCTGACGATGATCTGCGCCAACCCCGACATCGTGGTTGAGAGCGGCGACCGGCTCGTTCCCTGCGCGGGCGCGATGGCGGCGCGCTATGAGACATTCGGCGGCGACACCGTCATTATCGGCAAGCCGCACAAGCCCATTTATGACGAGGCCTTGCGCGAGATCGACAAGCTGGCCGGGCGGACCATCGCCAAGGCGGAGATCCTGGCTATCGGCGACGGCGCCGGCACCGACATGCTCGGCGCCGATCGCACCGGTCTATCGACGCTGTTCGTCGCGTCGGGCATTCATGCCGCCGATTTCGCCGGTGACGACGACGGCGCCGGCGAGCGCATCGGCGTGTTCCTCGCGCGAACCGGCACGCGGGCCGACATGTTCATGCCACGGCTCGCCTGGTGATATGATGGCCGGTGCTCTGCCCCATTTCGTCCTCGACATCGCCGACGATGCGCAAGCGCCCGAGACGATCCGCGATGGCGTCGTGGCGATCGGCAGTTTCGATGGCGTCCACCGCGCGCATCAGGCCTTGATCCAGACGGCGTCGGCGCTGGCGCAAGAGGTCGGCAGCCGGCCCATCGCCCTCACCTTCGAGCCGCATCCGCGCGCCGTGCTGCAGCCCGGCGCTCCGCTGTTTCGCCTGTCCCAGCCATCGCAGAAGCGCGCGCTTCTCGGCATCGCCGGTGCGCAGGGCGTGGTCGATATCGCCTTCAACCGCGACCTGGCCGCATTGTCGCCGGAGGAATTCGTCGAACGGGTGCTCGTTCAACGCCTCGGCATCAAAGGCGTTGTCGTCGGCGAGGGGTTCCGTTTCGGCCGCAAGCGCGCCGGAGACACCGATCTCCTGGCGGCGCTCGGCAAGACGCATGGCTACCGAACGGCGACTGTGCCGACCGTCACAGACGAAGCCGGCAATGTGATCTCGTCCGGACGCGTGCGCGAGGCACTGCAAGAAGGCGACATCGTCGCGGCCAACCGTCTGCTCGGCTATCGTTGGTTCGTCGTGGGAAAGGTCGTCACTGGCGACAAGCGCGGCAGGGAACTCGGCTATCCGACAGCCAATGTCAGCCTTCCCGCGCCGATCGGGCTCCGCCACGGCATCTACGCCGTCTCCGCAAGCTGGGACGGCAGCCACAATGTTGCCGGTGTCGCCAGCTACGGCATTCGCCCAACATTCGGCGGCGGCGACGCCCTGCTCGAGGTGCATTTGTTCGACCGCAATGACGACCTTTATGGCCGCGCGTTCGCCGTCACCTTCCTCGACTGGTTGCGGCCGGAGGAGCGATTCGATTCGGTGGAGGCGTTGATCGATCAGATGGATGCCGACTCTGCGGCGGCCCGCGCAATCAACGCGTCTGCGGGTGAAGGCAGCAGAATCGACCGTGCGCTGGCCGAAAGCATCTAAAATGATGCGCTTGTTGCTGATGAAAACCCGATCGCCTAAAGTCCGGCGCAAATCGCCTCATCATTGCAATGACGAGCGCCTAAGATTCGGCTCTGCCGCTCAGGTGGATGCCCAGAGGGACCATAATGATCGTCAATAGCCGCGTCGTCAGAGGCGTTCTGCAAATCGGTGTTGCTGCAGCAACTCTCTCCGTTCTCGCCAGTTGCTCCACCGTCACGTACGGCACCGGCGTCGGCACGACCGCCCAGACCGTCCAGGATCTGACCGGGCCTCTGAATATCCTGCGCCGCTCGGACGGGATCAACTACGCCGAACCCAGGCCGCAGGAACTCAACACCAACACCAACGGCACTCTGCCCCCGCCGGTCACGACGACCGATGGCGGCAACACGGCGGCCGGGCCGACCGTGATGACGCCGACCAACACCGCCTGCGGCGGCGATCCGGGCGATCCGGTGCCACCGAGTGCCGATTGCGCACCGAACCCCAACGCTCCGGTGGTGGTGCAGAACGCCGGCCTGCTCGGCGGCGGGGCCAACGACACGGGCATCCGCACGCTCGCCGATCCTTGTCAGTGGTGGCAGGTGCGCTGGGACCAGATGACCCCCGACGAGCAGCAGGCTCTGGGTCGACTCGGCTGGACCGGCAGCAACTGGGGAACCGGTGATCCGACACTCCTGCCCGATACGGTCGGCAAGACGTGGAACGATCTCAGCCGCCGCGAACGGCGCGCTGCCGAATCGCTCGGCTTCAACGAAACCAGCTGGAACAGCTGTACGCTTCTCTAAGAAGAGGCGCCGACCTAAACGATCTGCTTGTAGGCGATTGCCGTCAGATAGGGCTGCAGTTCTTCCGCCATTGAAAGCTCGGTGAAGATCGTGATGGCGTCGGCGAAGCGGCCTGATTGGAACGCTGCGTCGCCGATTTCCTCCTTCACGCGGTCCATCTCCTCGTGCAGGACCTGCGAGAACAGCGCGGGGGTGACTTTCACGCCCTCCGAGAGACTCGCCTGGAACCGAAGCTGCTGCCAGACTTGGCCGCGGCTGATCTCGGCGATCGCCGCGTCCTCCATGACGTGATTGAGAGGAACGGTTCCCTGGCCGCGCAGCCAGGCTTCAAGATACTGGATGGTGGTGCGGATGTTATCGCGCAGGCCCTGCTCGGTGCGAATGCCGTCGTGCAGTTCCAGCAAATCGTACTGGTCGACCTCGAGGTCTTCGCGCAGCCTGTCGAGCTGATTGAGGCCGGGCATGAACTTGCCGAAGACTTCTTCGACGATCGGGATGAGGCCCGGATGGGCGACCCAGGTGCCGTCGTGGCCGGCCTTTACCTCGCGCTCCTTGTCCTTGCGGACATCCGCCAGCGCGCGCTCATTGGCCGCTCCGTCTCCCTCGACCGGGATGTAGGCCGACATGCCGCCGATCGCGAGCGCACCGCGACGGTGGCAGGTCTTGATCAGCAGTTCCGAATAGGTGTGCAGGAACGCATCGCCCATATCGAGCTGATCGCGGTCCGGCAGAAGATAGGCCGGTCGGGTGCGGAAGGTCTTGAGCAGCGAGAAGATGTAGTCCCAACGGCCGCATGTGAGGCCGACGATGTAGTCGCGCAGTTCGTATAGAATCTCGTCCATCTCGAAGGCGGCTGGTAGCGTCTCGATGAGAACCGTCGCCTTGATCGTGCCGGGGGGCAGGCCGAGTGTCTCTTCGCTGTAGGCGAAGACGTCGCGCCACAGCCGAGCGCCGAGATGAGTCTCCAGCTTGGGCAGATAGAAATAGGGCCGCGATCCCTTGGCGAGGATCGCCTTGGCGTTGTGGAACAGCGTCAGGCCGAAGTCGAAAAGGGCGCCGCTGATAGGTTCGCCGTCGACGGTGAGATGCGCCTCCGGCAGATGCCAACCGCGCGGCCTTGTCATCAACACCGCAGGGCTGGCGGACAGGCCCAGCTCTTCGCCGGTGTCCGGGTCGGTGTAGGTCAACCGGTCATGCCAGCGGTCGCGGACATTGATCTGCCCTTCGACGAGATTGTTCCAAGTCGGCGCGGTGCCGTCCTCGAAATCGGCCATATAGACGCGGCAAGCAGCGTTGAGGCCGTCGATCAGCCTCCGCCTTTCGAGCGGCCCGGTCATCTCCACGCGACGGTCGAGGATTTCCTCGGGGATCGGCGCAATGCGCCAATCGCCGGCACGAATCTCGGCGGTCTCGGGCAGGAAGTCAGGCAGGTCGCCCGCATCGAAGCGCGCCTGTCGAAGATCTCGCAGTTCGATGAGATCGAGGCGTCGCGCATCGAAACGGCGATGCAATGCGCCCAGGAAGCCGATGGCCTCCGGCGTGAGGATTTCGTCGAAACGCGGTCCCACAGCGCCCAAAAGCGCGACTTCCGCCTCAGTATCGGCGACGCCCAAATCGTTGCCCCTTCGGAAAACTCAGCGTGCTTAGTGCAGCAAACCTGCACCGGCTAAGTGGCGGTGCGTTGATCGCCCGTCGTTTTGGCCGTCAGCGTTGGTAGCGCTTTTGAGCGCGAGGTCAAGGAGATGGCCTAATCTTCTTCTGCCTCCTGGGCATGCCCCCGCGCGCGGTACATGCGGACGAAGAGCCAGATACCGATCACGACGGGCGGCACCGCCAGGGCGGTTATCACGCCCGGGTTCATGTCGTGGTCGACCAATTCGAGGCCGTGGGCGAGATAGGAGATGAGGCCGACGACGTAGTAGCTGACCGCCGCCACCGACAGACCCTCGACCCATTGCTGCAGGCGAAGCTGCAGCCGGGCGCGGCGGTTCATGGAGGAGAGCAGCTCGCGGTTCTGCTGTTCGAGATCGACCTCAATGCGCGTGCGCAGCAGATTGGCGGCCCTGGCGAGACGGTCGGATATGTCTCGCTGCCGGCCCTCGACGCCGAGGCAAGTTCGCATCGCCGGCGCCATGCGCCGCTGCAGGTAGGAACTCCAGCGCGCGTAGCCCTCCAGAGGCCCCTCGCGGGTGGCTCCAAGCCGGCTCTGGACGATATCGTAGTAGGCCTTGGTTGCCCCGAAACGGTACGCGCTCGCCGTCGCCGACGCCTCGATATCGCTGGCCAGCTGGGTCAGCGATTTGAGGAGGGCGCGGTTCTCGGCAAGGTCGGGGCTGAGGCCGATCTTGGTTGTCGCGTCGTGCAATTCGGCCTCGGCATGGGCGAGGACCGGCTGCAGGCGGCGCGCTTCGGGGAGACCAAGCAGCGCCAGAGTGCGATAGTCTCGAGTTCCGTCATGCGAATGACCATCGGCCCGATCTCATGCGGATAGAGACCGCGGTCGATGAGGAGAATCCTGGTCATGCCGTCGCGATGAAGGCGGAAATCGGTGGCGCCAATGGCGCGCCCCTCGCGAAGGGTCGAGACGGCGGTGGTGCCGGGGTCGAGCCCATCCAGCAAGGCGCCGATCTCGCCGTGCTCCTCGATCAGGTCGAGGCGCGTGGCGACGATCAGCGGACCGGGTTGGTCGAACGGGCCGCCGAAGAGGTCGCTGAATGCCGGCGGCGCCTCGGCAACGGTCGGCGCCATGTCCCATGTGTAGGTGATGAACTCGGAATGGGCCTCCCAGCGAAGGCGCGCCTCGCCGAAGGTGATGAGGAAGTGGTTGTCGCCGGCGGCGGGCCCAGGCACGCCCAATTCACGGCAACGCTCGAGCAGTTGCTCATGCGCCCTGGTGGCGCCCTCGGGCTTCGTCAGGAAGGCGTAGTGGAAGACACGGCGTGGCGTTGCAACGCCGTGGAACGGCCGCGCGTGGATTTCCATCGAGGACCGATCGGCGCATCGGGTCTTCAAGGAAGCCCGCCGGACTGCCCTCGATCGGTCCGCCTTCGTCATTGAGAAGTGTCTGCATCGCTCACCCCAGACCGCGCGGACGGTACCCCAATCACGGAGCGCTTTCATCACGCGCGAACGCAAACCAGAAAAGCCCACGCGCCGTCCAGCGCGCGGGCCTTTTGCCGAGGATGAGAGCCTCGGCTAGTCGCGAGGCTGAGCGACGTAGCGTAGATACGGCTTAATGGTGCGGAAGCCTTCGGGGTACTTCTTCTTGGCCTCCTCGTCGGAGACCGAGGTGACGATGATGACGTCGTCGCCTTCCTTCCAGTTGGCCGGTGTCGCCACCTTGTGACTTCGCGGTCAGCTGCATGGAATTCGACCGCGCGGAGGATCTCGTCGAAGTTGCGGCCGGTGGTCATCGGATAGGCGAGCGCCAGCTTGATCTTCTTGTCGGGCCCGATGACGTAGACGGTGCGCACGGTCTCGATTGTCGACCGCCGTGCGTCCCTCGGAGCGTGTCGCCGGCGCCGGCCGGCAGCATGTCGTAGAGCTTGGCGACCTTGAGATCCGGAGTCGCCGATCATCGGGATAGTTCGGCGCGGTGCCGACCGCGTCCTCGATGTCCTTGGCCCAGCTCGGCATGGCGATCGACCGGATCGACCGACAGGCCGATGACCTTGACGCCGCGCTTGTCGAACTCCGGCTTGAGACTGCGCCATCGTGCCGAGTTCGGTGGTGCAGACGGGCGTGAAATCCTTCGGATGCGAGAACAGGATGCCCCAGGAATCGCCCAGCCACTGGTGGAAGCTGATCGGTCCCTCGGTGGTCTCGGCCTGAAAATCGGGGGCAATGTCGCCAATGCGAAGCGTCATGGTTCGTCCTTCCTTCGTGTCCTGCGTGGGCCGTCGCCCTTGACCTCGAATATTGGTCGCAAGCCGCCCGCCAACAAGCACATCTGACTGCGACTTTCCGGCCATCGAGAGGAAAGCATTCTCCCAATCCGACCGATGGGAACCAGCGGTTTCGCCGAGGCGTCAGTAGGCGTAGCGGCTGAAGATCTGGGTGATGTCGCCGTCCCATTCGTCGCGATATTCGGTGAGCAGGCGCTCGGCCGGCGTCTCGCGGCAGGCAATGGTTTCGTGCAACGTCTTCAAATAGATACGCTCGTCGGCTCCACTTTCGGAAAGGTTGGCGCGGCGCCGAAGGCCCTCCTCGGCGAGATCGACGACACGGACTGCCACGTCGAGGACCGTCTCGCCGCGGATCGGAGCCTTTAGCCCGGCTTTCGGGACCGCCGCGCGAAGCCCATCGATTTCCGCCGCCGTCCAGTCCCGCACTAGGTCCCAGGCGGCGTTCAGAACGTCGGGCTCATACATCAATCCGACCCAGAACGCAGGCAGCGCGCAAATCTTCCGCCAGGGCCCGGCGTCAGCGCCGCGCATCTCCAGCACCTTCTTCAACCGCACATCCGGGAAGAGCGTCGACAGATGATCGTGCCAATCGGACATCGTCGCCCGCTCGCCCGGCATGGCCGCAAGCTTGCCGTCGATGAGGTCGCGGAAGGAGGAGCCGGTAACATCGTGCAGCCTGCCGTCGCGGCGAAGAAAATACATCGGCACGTCGAGCGCCCAATCGACATAGGCCTCGAAGCCGAAGCCCTCATCGAAAATGAAGGGCAGGATGCCCGTGCGGTCGGGATCGGTGTGGCGCCATATCTCGGCACGGTAGGACAGAATAGCCGTTGGGCTTGCCCTCGGTGAAGGGAGAATTGGCGAACAGCGCGGTTGCGATCGGCTGCAGCGCCATACCGACGCGCATCTTCAGGCGCATGTCGGCCTCGTCGGCGAAATCGAGATTGGCCTGGACCGTACAGGTGCGGAACATCATGTCGCGGCCGAGGGTGCCGACGCGTCGGCATGTAGTCGCGCATGATCGCGATAGCGTTGACTTCGGCATGACCGGCGTTTCGTCCAGCGTCCACAGCGGCGAAAAGCCGAGGCCGAGGAAAGAGATGTCGAGCGGATCGGCGCATTCGCGAAGCTGGGCCAGATGCGCGTTGAGCTCGCGGCAGGTCTGATGGAGCGTCTCCATCGGGGCGCCGGACAGTTCGAACTGACCGCCTGGTTCGAGCGAGATCGCCGCTCGCCAGGCCGAGCGGGTCGACGAGGCCGATCGGCTTGCCGTCCTCGTCGAGCGTGTGCCAGCCAAGCAGCCCCGCCATCGCTTCGAGGAGCTGGCGGATTCCGCCCGGTCCTTCATAAGCGACGGGTTCCAACGTCGTTGGTATGAAAGCCGAATTTCTCGTGCTCGGTGCCGACGCGCCAGGCTTCCCGCGGCTTGGAGCCTGATTTCAAGATAGGCCACAAGCTGGTCGCGGGATTCGATCGGTGTCGTTGTCGGAAATGGCGAGCGCCATCAGAGGCTCCGGGACAAGAGGGCGGAACTTAGCGGCGGCACCCCGGCCCCGCAATCAAGTGGTCGTGAGGAGGTCTATGTGGAAGGGGCAGCCGCTCTTGGCCAGTCGCCGAACACGGCCTGGACAAGCGTCAAGCGCCGCCACGGCCGCCGTATCGGCGCGGAGGATGCGCGGCCCGAGGCTGACCGCCGTGACGAAGGGGCGCGTCCGCAGCCGCGCCCGCTCGTCGCCGAGAAACCGCCCTCCGGGCCGATGAGCACGGCAAGCTTCGTTTCCTTCACGGCGCCGAGCGCGGCGATTGGATCGTCCTGCGGCGCGGCCTCGTCGCAGAAGATGATGCGCCGGCCTGGCTGCGCGCGACGGCCAGTTGTCGAGCAGGTCCCCGAGCGGAACCGGTTCTTCGATCGACGGGAATGCTCAAGAGGCCGCATTGTTCCGCGGCCTCGATTGCGTTCGCCTCCATTCGCTCGACAGTTCACCTGGCCGACCTGGCCGTGCTGGGTGAGGACCGGCGCCAGCGCGACCGACCCCCATCTCCACCGCCTTCTGGACCATGTAGTCGAGCCGGGCCTGCTTCAGCGGCGCGAAGAGATAGTGGAGGTCCGGGCGCGTCTTCCTGCGGCCGGCTCCTCGCTCCTCGATCGTCAGCGCCCAGCCTCTGCGACCGCTTTGCGTCAGCGACGCTCGCCATTCGCCCTCGCGGCCGTTGAAGACGCGAATCGCCGCTCCTGCGTTCATGCGCAGCACGTTGGCGAGGTAGTTGGTCTGGCCGCGGTCGAGATCGATGACCGCCCCGGCGGCCAGCCGCGATCGCATGAACAGTCGTTGCATCGCTTCCCTGTATCCCGCACCCCGGTCAAGCGCTGCGGCTTGACGCAGGATCGGCTAAATCGCCCACCACTCCTCTAGCCGAAAACGGAGCGCGCGTGGCCAGCAACGTCACCGAATATACCGTCTCTTCGATCTCTGCGGCGCTGAAGCGCACCGTCGAAGATGCCTATGGCTATGTCCGCGTCCGCGGCGAAATCTCAGGCTTTCGCGGCGTCCACAGCTCCGGTCACGCCTATTTCGCATTGAAGGATGACAAGGCGCGGCTCGAGGCGGTGATCTGGCGCACCAGCCTGCAGCGCATCAAGTTCCCCCCCGAGGAAGGCCTCGAAGTCATTGCCACGGGCAAGCTTTCGACGTTCGCCGGGAGCTCGAAATATCAGCTGGTCATCGACACGCTGGAGCCCGCCGGGGCCGGCGCTCTCATGGCGCTGCTGGAAGAGCGGCGGAAGAAGCTCGCCGCCGAGGGCCTGTTCGACAGCGCACGCAAGCGGCCCCTTCCCTTCCTGCCGAAGCGCATCGGCGTCATCACCTCGCCGACCGGCGCCGTCATCCGCGACATCCTGCACCGCCTCGCCGATCGCTGCCCGACGGAGGTGGTCGTGTGGCCGGTGCGGGTGCAGGGGGAAACCGCCGCGGCGGAGATTGCTGCGGCGCTGCGCCGCTTCGAGAGCACTCCACTGGAAGGCCCGATGCGGCGGCCGGACCTCGTCATCGTCGCGCGCGGTGGCGGCAGCCTGGAGGACCTGTGGCCGTTCAACGAGGAAATCGTCGTGCGCGCCGCAGCAGAGCCTGGGGGTCGCTCTCATCTCCGCGGTGGGCCATCGACCGACACGACGCTGATCGACTTCGTCGCCGACAAACGGGCGCCGACACCGACCGGCGCGGCGGAGATGGCCGTCCCGGTCCGCACCGATCTCATGGCCCGGACTGACGCGATCCTCGCGCGCGGGCGAACGGCGGTGGCGCGCTTTCTCGAACGGCACCGCCGCGAACTGACAGGACATGCTCGCGCCCTGCCGTCGGCGGACGACATTCTCGCCAGTCCGGGGCGCTCGCTCGACGAGATCAGCGGCCGGCTCGCCCGCTCGCTGACGGCCAACGCCTTCGCCCACCACGCCAGACTGGACCGCGCCACGGCAGGCCTGTCGCCGCTCGGTCTCTCCCGGCTCCTGCAACAGGCTCAGATGCGGATCGGCACGGCGACGAACCGGATGGCGCAGGCGCTTTCGGTGCATGCCGAGCGGAAACGGTGCGCACGTCTTCGCGCAAAGCGTCTACGTCCCGGGCCGAAGATCGCGACCCGCGTCGCCGCCGCAGGAACGCGCCTTGCGAGGATGAAACCGGCGAAAAGAACACAGCCTCAGCCAACGGTTCCTCGCGGCATGGCAACGCCTGGAAGCGCTCGACAAGCTGCTCGATGCCTTCTCGATGTCGAAGGAGAGCGTGCTGCAGCGCGGCTATGCGCTGGTCCACAGCGCCAGTCGGGGCGCTGCTGAGCCACGCATGGGACGTGCCGCCCGGCGGGGCGCTGGGACTGGAATTCGCGGATGGTCGGGTTTCGGCCGTGGCCGGCGTCGGCGCTATGAGCCCGAAGCGCCCGCAGCGCCGCACCAAGGCGCCCAACCTGGGCGCGGATAGCTATTCGGCGCTGGCGAAGATGGATGATCGTACAGGTTGGTGTGAGGGGCAACTTGTCCATGTATTTTACGCCTCGGGCCTGTCGCAGCACCTCCTCATGATCATCTAAACCCAAGCACCTCTAGAGAATATTTAGTATTTTCAATTTTTGATTGAGTCACGGTTGTGGCTCGATCGAGGATTCCATGGTCTAATACCGTAAGTTCAGCATCGAGACTCGGAGAATACATAAAGAATGCCTTAGGTTGTCATTATTCCAGAGAGAGATGGGGGACAATTGTCATGCAAGACTTGTCACGCCGGACTTTGTTGAAACTGGTTCCATCGACGGGTGCGTTGATTGCACTTGCCGGAACCGTGTCCCCCCTAGCGCTGATCTCGCCCGCGCATGCTGCGACCTACAACGCCGACCAGTGGCTAGCCGCTGGCAAGGCAGTTGCCGTTGCCAATTCGTTCGGACCTTTCGCAACGCATGTCGCCAACGGCTTGGGGCAGTCTGCCGATCAGGCGCCCGGACAGATCGCCCAAAACGACGGAGTAATCGATCAGCAATATGTCACGCCGGCGAAGGCGGCGATCAACGAACTGCCGACGCGAAAGCCGGGGGGCGCCGGCTACTCCGTCAACAATTCAGCGAATCCTGCCGGGTGGGAGAACAAAGATAACGAGTTCGAAGGCCTACAACAGCGCGCATGAACTCTTTTCCAACGCGCTGGCCTTGGCTCGGTCTTGGAACGAGCCCGATTTCCGCAAATTGGTCAGGGACCTCGGCAATGGCGCGGGCTCCGCTGAACTCAAGCTCACGAGCGCGTTGAACAGCGATGCCGGATTGCTCCTTGGTTCAATGGCTGTGTTCTTCAGGGCGGAAGCGTTTCGCCTGCTGGCGCGGCTGGCAAGCGCCGTACCTGATGTCACTGGCCCTTGGGCAGATCTTCGCGCAGAGTTCAGCCAACTCGGTCGAAGACTCCTGGTCGAGCAATCGCGCGTCGGAGGCGAAATAAGGACCGCCACATCCGTCGATGAAGGCGTTGCCTCAACGGGCAGGACCGCGGCATCGAACACCTTGGTGGGGCGCGCCATCGAGCTGATGCCCGGAACACGCGAATACAAGCTCAATTGGGGCCTCGACAGAGGGACCGACCCGTTTGCTCTCAGCGTGAATGTGGAGGGGACGGTCACGGTAACGTGGACGCTGCTTCGTTCAGCAGACGGGCACGACCTATCACTGCCCACTATGATCGACGGCGCGTTCAAAGAGGCAGAGTATGATCCGCGCGCCGCCACGAGCGGCATACTTCACAACAAGACGCTCAAGAATATGGAGGACGACTACAAAGCCTGGTCAGCGAGCATCAACAGGTACGCCTACGGGACTATCCTTCACACGTGTGCTGAATACGCGGCCGTTCTGAACCGGTCTGTTGGCGCATCGATCACACAGAACTCTCAGCGCAATCTGACGTCACATCGGAGCCGCGCGTAGCATCGGCTGGGGCACGAACGAAATGATGCCCGGCGAAGATGGGTGATGGTACAGCTGGTGGGACTTGAACCTACGACCTCCGGAGCCACAATCCGGCGCTCTAACCAACTGAGCTACAGCTGCATGGATGAACCGCGGCGGACGGTAGGGTTTCGCGGTTCGTATTTCAAGCGACACGAAGCCGCTTAACCCCGTTCCGAAACTGCCCCGTGAACGCCGCCCTGCTGCCATGGACGGGCTTGCCGTTTACCCCTATTCACCTTCTGTTAGGCATCTGCGATCGGCAATTGGGGCGACCGGCAAGGTTCGCCGGGGCGCGGGATGAAGCGGAAAGGCCACTCCTATCTCGACCTGACGGCGCTGCCTGAAATCGGCGCGCTGCTGCTCACGCCGCGCCCGGCCTGGCTGTGGCGCGCGGATGGCAATGCTGTGCTGTGGGCAAACGCTGCCGGCGCGCGCTTCCTCGATTCCAAGACTGTGGAAGACCTCCTCGGCCGGGACTTCGCCGAAGCGCCTGCTCTCGCCGATGTCGCCGGACTTGCCGGCGCGGTGTCTGAAACGCCGCAAATGGAAGAGGTGCTGCTCCATCGTGGCGAAGGCGACGAGACACTCTGGTGTCTCGCCTCACGGCTCACGCTGGACGACGGAACCGAAGCATTGCTCCTCGTTGCCACGGATGAAGGCGCCGGGGTCGATCCGCTCGCCGTCCGCGCCGGGCGGCTGGTGCAGTCGATCGCCGGCGACGGCATGGTGACGGCGCTGGCGCGGCCGGACGGGCGCGTTCTCGCCGCCTCGGCCGGCTTTCGCTTGCTCGGCGACGGAGACCGCGTAATCGGCGCGCTCGCCGACGACATGCTGGCCGGCAGCCGGCGCCTGATGAAGCGCAGCGAGACCTTCGGCGAGGAGCAGCGCGTGACCGGCGCCGCGGTCGCGGCAACGCCCGACGGGGAACTTCTCCTCCTCATTATCGGGCCGCCGATCGAGACGATACCCGAACCAGCGGCGATCCCGGCGCCAGCCGCCGCGCCGACGCCGGCCAAGGCCGAGCGACGGCCGCCGCGCTTCACCTTCAGCCTCGACAAGGATCAGCAGTTCACCGCGGTTTCACCGGACCTTGAGGGCGCGGTCGGTGCCGAGGCTGCCGACCTCATCGGACACAGCTGGAGCGAGATCGCCGAGCGGCTCGACCTCGATGATGGCGGCGCCATTGCCGGAGCCCTCGCCCGGCGCGACACCTGGAGTGGCGTAACAGTGTCCTGGCCGACAAGCCGTGAGGGCGAGCGCGTGGCCGTCGACCTCACCGCCATTCCAAGCTTCCGTCGCGACGGAACGTTCGAGGGGTTCCGCGGTTTCGGCGTCATCCGCAATTTGCCTCTGCCGGTTGAGCCAGTCTCGGACGAAGCCGGCAGTGCCGATGAAGAAGCACCACCGAGCGAAGCGCCGCCATCGAATGTCGTGCGCCTGCCCTCGGCCGATCGCGTCGAGGCACGGAGCACGACCTTAAGCGGCGACGAGCAGGACGCCTTCCGCCGCATTGCCGAAACCCTGCGCACGATCGGGCGCAGGGCACCGGATGTGGCCGAGGTCGAAGAGGTTCCGGCCGAGCCGGTCGCCGTGCCGGCATCGGCGCCTTCGCCGCCTTCCGAGATTCCGCTGCGCCTGCTCGATCGCATCCCGATCGGCATCGTCGTCTTTCGCGAAAACGAGGTGCTCTACGCCAATCCTGCCTTGCTCGACCGGCTTGGGCATCCGAGCGTCGCGGCTCTGGCAGCAGCCGGCGGCGTCGACGCGCTGTTCGCCGAGGCAGGGCCGCCGCCCGCGGGTGAGGCCGATGAAAGCTACCGCATCCCGCTGCGTGCCGCCGATGGCCGCCAGATCGCGGCCGAGGCGAAACTTCATGTCGTGCCTTGGGTCGACGGAGCGGCGACGATGCTTTCGATCCGCGATCCGGTGCAGCAGGTGGAGGAACGGCGCCTCCTCGACGAACGGGCAGCCATGGCGCGCATCGATGAGCTTGAAGCGCTTCTCGACACGGCGACCGACGGCACGATCGTTCTCGACGGGGTCGGGCGCATCCTCAGCCTCAACCGCAGTGCGGAGGCGCTGTTCGGCGTCGAGGCCACCGATGTCCTTGGCAAGGCCTTCACCGACCTCCTCGCCGAGGAGAGCCGGAAATCGGCCGTCGACTATCTCGATGGTCTGGCGCGGAACGGCGTCGCCTCGGTCCTCAATGACGGCCGCGAGGTGATCGGGCTCGTTCCGGCCGGTGGACTGATCCCGCTGTTCATGACGATGGGCAGGCTCGCGGAGCGCGGCAAGTTCTGCGCCGTGCTGCGAGACATCACGCATTGGAAGAACATCGAGGAGGAGCTCGTTGCGGCACGACGTACGGCCAGACCGCCAACCAGCAGAAATCGGAGTTCCTGGCCAAGATCGGCCGCGAAATCCGCACGCCGCTGAACGCGATTATCGGTTTCTCCGACGTCATCATCGAGGAACGTTTCGGCCCCATCGGCGTCGACCGCTACCGCGAATATCTCAAGGATATCCGCCTGTCGGGCACGCATTTGCTGAGCCTTATCAACGACCTCCTCGACCTTTCCAAGATCAAGTCGGGCAAGCTCGACCTCAACTTCGAGGCCGTTGCTGTCAATCAGATCGTGCTCGAAAGCGTCGCGCTGATGCAGCCCGAGGCGGACCGCCGCCGCGTCATCATCCGCACCAGCCTCGCCGAAGATGTGCCCAAGGTTGTCGCCGACGGACGCTCGCTGCGCCAGATCATTCTCAACCTCGTCTCCAACGCGGTTAAGTTCAACGTCGCGGGCGGACAGGTGATCGTGTCGACTGCGCTTGAGGAGGATGGCGAGGTTGTCCTCCAAATCCGCGACACAGGGATCGGCATGTCGGAGAAGGAGATCGAGACGGCGCTGAAGCCGTTCCAGCAAATCGCGACCGCCGGGGCGGCGCGTTTCGAAGGAACCGGGCTCGGGCTTCCACTCACCAAGGCGCTGGTCGAAGCCAACCGCGCTGCGTTCGCGATCGACAGCGCGCCCAACCAAGGCACGCTCGTGCGTATCAACTTCCCGATCGAGCGGGTGTTACAGAGCTGACACAAGACGTCGCCTTAGCCTTTGCCGCGTATGGCGAATTGGCGCACGGTTTAGAGCCGTTTCACTTTGTACCTCTTCTAAGCTATTGAAGTAGCAGCAAATCGGTAGGACTTGCCGAAGCCGACTTGGCAAGCATCAGCTCCGGCTCGGGGGCCAAGGCCAAACAGGTGGGCAACGCGCCCGCCGACCGGAGGGATACTCATATGTTCAGCAATGTCCGCAAGCGTGGCGGGGTGGCGGCACTTGTCGCTGCGTTCGTTGTTGTGGCCGCCTTGCCGGCAAGCGCTGAGTTCAACACCGACCCCGACACCGTGAACGTCTACACGACGCGCGAACCGGGCCTTGTTCTGCCGCTGTTCGATGCCTTCACCGCTGCCACCGGCATCACCGTCCACACCGTCTATATCAGCCAGGGCGTCGCCGAGCGGTTGATCGCCGAGGGCGAACATTCGCCGGCCGATCTGGTGATGATGGTCGACTATGGCGAACTCGACAATCTCGTCGAGCGCGGCCTTACCCAGCCGGTGCATTCCGACATTCTCAACGCCGCCATCCCGGCCAATCTGCGCGATCCGAACGACCAGTGGTTTGCGCTGTCGATCCGTGCCCGCGTCATCTACGCATCGACCGATCCGGCCCGCGTGCCGGAAGAAACGCTGACCTATGAGGATCTGGCCAAGCCGGAATGGAAGGGGCGCGTGTGCATCCGCTCAGGCCAGCACCCGTACAACACCTCGCTGTTTGCCGCCTTCATCGCCAAGCATGGCGTTGACGCCACCGAGGACTATCTGCGCGCCCTGCACGACAATCTCGCGCGCACCGCCGGCGGCGGCGATCGAGACGGCGCCCGCGATATCCTCGCCGGCATCTGCGACGTCGCGGTGGGCAATTCCTACTATGTCGGGCTGATGCGCTCTGGCGCCGGCGGCGCCGAGCAGCAGGCCTGGGGCAACGCCATCCGCGTCATCCTGCCGACCTTCGACGATGGGCTCGGCACGCATGTCAACATTTCCGGCGCGGTCGTCGCCAAATACGCGCCGCACTACGACATTGCCGTTCGCTTGATGGAGTTCCTGGTTTCGCCGGAAGCACAGGAAATCTACGCCAAGGCGAATTTCGAATATCCTGTGCTGGCAGGCGTTGCGCCGGGAACTGATCGTCGCCGCCTTCGGCAATCTGGTGATCGATCCGACGCCGCTGAGCGAGCTGTCTCAGTATCGCCGAACGAAAGCGAGTTGGTCGACATTGTCGGTTTCGACTACTGACCCTGCGCCTTTGCCTGTGCCGGCCGGTGCGATGATCTCGCGCCGGCCGAAGGTGCAATGGCGCTGGCTCATCCCGGTGGTGGTTATCGCCGCACTGGTGTTGTCGCCGGTATTCGGCCTTGCCTGGTTCGCAGCCAGAGGCTCCGGCGATCTGTGGCCGCATCTACTGCAGACCGTGCTGCCCACGGCGACGCGGACGACGATCATCCTACTCCTCGGGGTCGGCGTCGTCGTAACCGTCATCGGCGTCGGCACGGCATGGCTGATCGCAACCTACCGTTTCCCTGGCCGTCGCTTCCTCGAATGGGCGCTGCTGCTGCCGCTGGCGGTGCCGACCTATGTCATCGCCTATGCCTATCTCGACGTGATGCATCCCGTCGGACCGGTGCAGACCTTCCTCCGCGACATCTTCAACATCAGCAATCCGCGCGACCTCTGGTTCCCGGAGATCCGGTCGATGGGCGGCGCCATCTTCCTACTTGGGCTCGTCCTCTTCCCCTATGTCTATCTCCCGGTGCGGGCGCTGTTCCTGATGCAGTCTGCAACGTTCCTGGAAGCATCGCGCACACTGGGTGCCGGCGCGTTCTCAAGCTTCCTGCGCATCGCCCTGCCGCTCGCCCGTCCGGCCGTCGTCGTCGGACTGACGCTGGCGCTGCTGGAAGCCCTCAACGACATCGGGGCGTCCGAATTCCTCGGCATCCGCACCATGACGGTCTCGATCTACACGACCTGGGTGACGCGGAATTCGATCGAAGGGGCGGCGCAGATCGCCCTGGTGATGATGGTGATCGTGCTCGGCCTCCTGATGCTGGAACGCTGGGCGCGGCGCAAGCAGCGCTATGTCGGTGGCGGTCAGCGTTCGCACCCGCCGGCGTTGAAGCAAATCAGGGGCTGGCGCGCCGCCGCGGCGATCGTCGCATGCGCTGCCCCGCCCTTCTTCGGCTTCGGCGTGCCGGCGCTCTATCTCATCTATGCCGCCGCGACGCGCATCGCCGAGTTCGGCTGGCCCTCGGAGATCGGCGGCTGGATCGGCAGCACGGTGACGCTCGCCGCCATCGCCACCGTCTTCACCGTCTCGGTCGGGCTCTTCCTCGCCTATGCGGCACGCGTCCTCAAGCGGCGTATCGGCTTCGTGGCGATGCGGCTGGCAACGATCGGCTACGCTCTGCCCGGAACGGTGCTGGCGGTGGGTCTCCTCATCCCCGTCGCCTCGCTCGACAATTGGGTCGCCGACCATCTCGACCAATGGTTCGGGGTGTCGGTCGGCCTCATCATCCTCGGCTCGGGCGCCGCGCTCATCTTCGCCTATGTGCTGCGCTTCCTGCCGATCGCTGTCGGCAACGCCGAATCCGGCTTCGCCAAGATCAGCCCGTCGCTCGACATGGCGGCGCGCAGCCTCGGCGCCGGGCCGCTGGAAACGGCGAGGCGCGTTCACCTGCCGATCCTGCGGCCGGCGCTCGCGGCCGGCGCCCTCATCGTGTTCGTCGACTGCATGAAGGAACTCCCGGCAACCCTGCTTCTGCGCCCCTTCGGCGTGGAGACGCTCTCGACCCAGCTCTTCGCCGAGGCGCAGCGCGGAACCTACGAGGTTGGGGCCGTTTCGGCGCTCGCTATCGTCCTGGTTGGCCTCATCCCCGTCATTCTCCTGGCGCGGACGACCGAGCGAAGCCTCAACTTCCGCCCCGCAGCCAAGCCCTCCGGCTAGGGCGGCGGCTTGCCCCGCCTCCAATTCGTCCTTATGCGAAAGGCGCGGACAAAGCGGGCAAGAGAGGCCACCCGATCGTTGCCATGAAACGGCTGGCAATCATCCTTGCTGCCGTCATCGTTCTGGTGACCGGGATTCTCATCGTCGCCCCGCTCTTCATTCCCGAAGAGCTGGCACGAGCCCGTATCGCAGAACAGATCGAGCAGTGGATCGGCCGCCCGGTGACCTTCACCGGCGAACCGGCGATTTCGTTCTTCCCGCGCCCGACGGTGCGGTTGGAGAATGTCGCGATCGCCGATGGCGACGGGTCGGACGAAACGTTCATCTCCGTGGATGAGCTGATCGGCACGGTACGGCTGTTGCCGCTGCTGTTCGGCCATGTCGAGGTGAGCTCGTTCCGGCTCGAACGGCCAACGATCTCGCTGCGCGTCGATGAGTCTGGCGCCACCAACTGGACATTCGAAGGCACGCTCGGCGACCGCGTCGACGAGGCGTTCGGCGTCAACGAGGACACCGGAAATGACGTGAACGAGGTGGCGCTCGGACGGTTCCGGATCATCGACGGCACGGTTACCTACTCAGAACCGGGCGCGCCCTTGGCGGTGATTTCGGACGTGTCGCTCGATATCGACTGGCCTGTCAACGGCCCGGGCGGCAACGGTCAATGGCTCGCTGACATGGCGCGGCGAGGACTCAATATCTCGGCCGCCCTGCTGCAGCTGTCTCAACTGATCGCCGGCAGGCCGTCGCGCGGAGATTTCCACCGTCGACTCGGCGACCTGATCGACATCGCTTTCGACGGAGCGGTCGGGCGCGACGATCTCGATCTTCACCTTCGCCGGCGACACCGCCGTCGCCATGGGCCTGCTGCGCCGCGTCATCGATTGGGCGGGCGGCGCCGATCCGGAGCGGCGGATACGCTTGCGAACGCACCATTTCGGGCACGGCGTGATGGGCTTGGTCTGTTCCTTCCCCCTCGCACTCGAGATCGACGTCTTGACGGCAACGCCGCATCGGGCGCGTTCTCGGTCGATTTCAGCGACGATCCGCGTCAACATCGTCGGAACCCTGGCGCTCAGCCAGCTGGACCTCATGCCCTGATGCCGATGCGTTCCTCGCCGAGGTGCAGGCGCAGGGCGAGGATTGGAAGAACGTCCTGATCAGCCTGCCGATCTTCGACGACGTCGATGCGGACATCCGCGTATCCGCCGACCCACTGATTGTCGGCGCCATGCATCTTGAAGACCTCGCCGTCTCGGCGATCGCGAAGACCGGCTCGATCTCGCTGCGCCTCGGCGTAGCAGGCCTCGATGGCGGACGCATCCACGCCTCGCTCACGGTCGACTATCAGGCGCCGCGCTCTCAAGCGCGGACGCCGAGCTGACCCTCACCAATGTCGACGCGCAGGCAGCGCTCACCGACCTCGTCGGCGTGTCGTCCATTGCGGTCGGGCTAACGGCAGCGTTCGGTCTCCGCCGATGGTGCGAACTCGGCAGAAGCTTATCGACCGCCTCACTGGCAACCTGGACGCCACGATCGACGATGAAAGAATACCCGGCATCGACCTCTCGCATGCGGCGGCGATGGCCGCCCCGACGGTCGACGATGTCGTCACCGGCGCCTGGCGCGGAAACGGCGTTCGCCCAGTTCGAGGCGCAGCTGTCCTTCTATGGCGGTCAACTCATCGCCGACAGCATCGACGCAACAGGGCCGCGACTTCGACCTCACTTTCGCCGGCTGGGGCGGCTCGACGCGGCCGGAGATCAGCGGCGTCGGCGTCGTCCTGATCCATCCATCGACAACGACATCGGCGTGCGCTTGCTCCCCTTCCTCATGACCGGCACTTGGGTGAGCCCCGCCTTCGCGGACGACCTGGGTACGCCGGGCTTCGATTCCGCTTCGACCGAGGCGACACCGCTATGACGCAAACGCTCCTGCCGCTGCCCTGCCTCATCGCCGATATCGGCGGAACGAACTCGCGCTTCGCCGTGCTCAACGAGGATGGGAACGCTGACCTACTTGCTGACCTTCCCCATCGCGGAAGTGAGCGATTTCGCGGCCGAGGTAACGGAGCGCGTCATCCCGGCCTTCGCCAGCCGGCCGCGCTCGGCACTGCTTGCGCTGGCCGGCTTGATCGACGGCGAGCGCGTCAAGATCGTCAATGGCGGATGGTATGTCGACCTGTGGGCGCTGGATACGGTGATCGGTCTCGACGAGGTTGGTGCCATCAATGATTTCGAGGGCGCTCGCCCTGGCCCTTCCTGCGCTTCAGGACAACGACATCCTCTGCGCGGATCGGCGGTGGCCGTTTCGCGCAAGAGGAGACGAAGCTGGTGATCGGGCTGGGGCACCGGCCTCGGCATCGCGGCCCTGAACCCCGGCCGGCGATCGCTCGCACGCCGCGGCGACGGAGGGCGGTCACATGGACTTCGGCCGGGCGCATCCGCGTGAATTCGAGATTGGCCGTTCCTGTCGCCGACCGGCGCCCGCGTCCAGGTGGAGACCGTCGGTCCGGTCGTGGCATCGAAAACCTCTACCGCGCCATCGTCACCGTCGAAGGTGCTACGGTGTAACTGTTTAAGGCGGCGGAAGTGGTGACGCGCGCCGAGGCCGGGGACGTCGCCGCCTCCGAAGCGCTCGACATCTTCGCCGCCTGCCTTGGCCGGCTCGCCGGCGACATGGTGCTTCTTTATCTGTCCCGCTGTGGCTGCGTTCGTCGCCGGTGGCATCGCGCCGCGCATTGTCGACCGTTTCACCAATGGCATCTTCCGCAGCGCCTTTGTCGACAAGGCGCCGTTCCATGACGCGCTGGAGGCGGTGGGCAACGATGCTGCGGGTGGTGCATAAGCGCGCTGAGCTTTCGTCGGTAGCCGCCGAACCCACCGCCATCCATCGCGCTTCGCCATCGATCCTCCTGTCGAAGCGCCATTGGCGCTAGCGATCAGGCTGGCGCAGCCCCGGCCGCGAGAGCTGCGCGGCATGCCGGATGCCAGGAGCCTCGATGCGTTCCGCGCGATGGGCGCTCGGCATTTTCGGCTCGAACCGGCGCTCGATGGCGGTGGCCGTCGCGAAGGTGTCAGCGTTTGGCCAGGCGCGTGCGGATGCACCGGCCAGCCAGGCAACGCCCAGGGCCGCGTTTCCTCAACAACGGGCCGCTCGACGGGACGGTCGAGCATGTCGGCCAGGCACTGCATCGCCCAGTCCGACCGGGCGAGGCCTCCCGACACCCGTGCCGGCGGTTCCGGTTCCGGTTCGGGAAGGCCTTCGCCGATGGCGACGACGAGATCGCGCGCCGTTAGAACGGCCGTTCGAGCGAAGCGCGGATGACGTCCGCAGCGCCCATCCTTGTCTCCAGTCCGTGCATCATCCCGGTCGCGCGTGGCCCGTGCCATGGCGACTGCGCCGTGAGTTGCGCGGACCATGAAGAGCTCGGCGTCCGGATCGGCGGACTTCACCAGCCGATCCGTCGCTTCCCAACCCTCCGCCAGGCCGAAGGCGCCATGCGCCCAGCGAAAGGCGTCTCCGGCGGCGCGGTTGGTGGCGACGATGGCGTAGGCGAGCCTGCCTTCAATGCGCGCGGTAGGGACAATCTGCCCCTTCAGCTCGCCTTCCTTGCCGGTGCGGCGCATGTTCATCATCGCCGTGCAGCCGGCGCTGAAATTGAGGCCGAGCGGATCCGCGCGTCAGGCCGCCCTGCCCCATCAGCGCCGCCTGTTCCGCGCCGACGATGCCATGTACGCCAATGGGGCCGGAGCCGCCGAAATGCGCGGCGTCGACAGCGCCGAAATAGGTCGCGTCGTCAAAGACTTCCGGCAGGACTGAAACGGGGATGCTGAAGATGTCGAGGAGCGTCTCGTCCCACTGCTGATGCTCGCGATTGAAGATCAGCGAGGCGGCGGCGCTGGGGGCATCCGCGGCCCGCACCCGGCCATCGGTCAGGCGCCATAGGAGGAAACAGCCGACATCGCCGAAGGCGAGCCGACCGGCGTCGGCGAGCGAGCGGGCGCTGAGACATTGTCGAGTATCCAGGCAAGCTTGGGCGCGGCCCGGCTGGCGTCGAGGCGAAGGCCGGTTCGGGCCCGGATCGTCGGCTCCACGCCGGCGACGCGAAGGGCCTGGCAGCGAGATTGGCGCGCGAGTCGGCCGCCGCGATGGCATCGCCGACGGGCTCGCCGCCTTCCCGGTCCCAGGTGACGATCGTTTCCGTGTCGCCTGCTATGCCGATGGCTGCGATCGTTCCCGGGTCCGCCCGCGCCCGCACGAGCATGGCGCGGCAAGTGGCGATCGTCGTTGCCCAGATCTCTTCCGGATCAAGCTCGATATGGCCGCGCTTGGGCGAAAGGGGGCTCAAATTTCCCGTGCGGAGGCGAGGACGCGCCCATCCGCGCCGAACAGGACGGCGCGACAGCGAAGGCCGCTTTGCTCGATGGCCAGAACTGGCCCCGCCATGTGACCCGCCCCCCAGCGAGCCGACGATTATTCGGCGTCGTCGTCGCCTCGGCCTGAAGCTGTCCGTAGAGCTGCTCGCCGATGGAATCGAGAAGGTCGAGCTGCGAATCAAGGAAGTTGACGTGGCCTTCCTCGTCCTTGACGAGATCCTCGAACAGCGCCATCGAAACGTAGTCGCCTTCGGCGCGGCAGATGTCGCGGGACTCGCTGTAATATTTCTGCGCTTCGACCTCGCCGGCGAGATCGGCTTCAAGCACCTCGCGGAGGTTCTCGCCGATGCGCAGCGGCCCGATCTGCTGCATGTTGGGCATGCCTTCGAGGAAGATGATCCGATCGACGAGGCGGTCGGCGGGTGCATCTCTTCGATGATTCAGCGCGTTCCTTTTTGGCGAGCTTGCCGAAGCCCCAATCCTCGGTCAGCCGGTAATGAAGCCAGTACTGGTTCACCGCTCCCAGTTCCATCTTCAGCGCCCCATTGAGACGCTCGATAACCCGCGGTTCGCCCTTCATGCTGGCCTCCTAGTTTAGAATGACTTTAATGTTAGGATATAGTGAGGGAGCCATTGAGCGTCAAACCAGGCCCCATTCAACGGTCTCGTCGGTCTCGTCGGCGTCTTCTGGCTCATCGGCAATGCTGGACAGGGGTTCCGGGCAGGTCATCGGGAAGCCCCATTCGCGAAGCGATTTCCGTACCAGCTCGATGCAACCCCCGCATTGAGGCCTGGCGCCGAGGTCGAGAAAGACGCGCCCCGGCGTGACCGGCCGTGTCGGATCCTCATCGCGCAGCCTCTCGGCAGCCGCTCTAATGACAGCGCTGGAAAGGACGTTGCAGGAACAAATGATCATGACGATACGGCAACGTTTCGGCGTTCGCGCAGGAGCTTGCGGCGACCGAAAACGGTACCGGTCCTACTGGTAGAGCACCACCAAAATGATGACGAGAACGATCAGCGCCAACAGACCCCAGACATAGGGCCCGCCCAGCACCTGCTCCTCCGCGGCGATTTCGAGCCGTTCCTCGACGCTCTCCGCCACCTCCCCGGCATTTTCGGCCTTGTCCTCGACAACATCCTCGCCCGGCTCGTCTCCCAGCTGGACGCCCGCCATGGAGTGATCGAGTTCGTCGACCCATTCCTTTGCAGGTCCGGCGACGAGCCTTTCCGAAAGGCGCAGGAAGAAGTCATCGGCCATCTCACGCGCCTGGGTTTCGACAAGCGCTTCAACGATGTCGGCGAGCTTGCCGCCCACCTCCGCGCCGCCGATGAAATTGACGATCGTCTCGCTGCCGGATTCGACCAATTCGACGCTGGCATCGCCCTTGGCGGTGCCGGATGGGCGTCCACGACCCTCGCCGGTCAACGTCCAGCGCATCGGCGGGTTAGCGTCGCTTAGGGCGACCGTGCCGGTGAAGCGCGATCTGAACGGGCCGAACGCCACGGCGACCACGGCCTTCATCTCGGTGTCGGAAACCTTCTCCATGGATTCGCATCCGGACAGGCAATCCGCGATGATGTCGGGGTCGTTCAAAGCCGCCCAGACGGCAGCGCGCGCGGCCGGCAGCGTGTATTGCCCTTTGAGTTCCATCGATGATCCCACCTAGACTGGAATGCGCAACGCCTCTGTTCGGATGCCCAGCGCATGGTTATCACGCGCTGTCATGAAGTTATCGGAGGCGTTCGGACCCTAGCATGGCCGAACTTGGAGGCAATCAAAAGGCGCGTCCCGAGGCCCGGTTTCCGGTGATGCTGGAAACAGCGGGATTTCGAGGACTACGCCCTCATCGATTCCGGCGACGGGCAGAAGCTGGAGCGCTACGGCGCCTATCGCATCGTGCGGCCCGAGCCGCAGGCGATGTGGCGCCGCAGGGCGCCGATCGGCGACTGGGAATCGGCCGACGCCGTCTTCACGGGCGGCAAGGACGAGGAGTCGGACGGGCGCTGGCGTTTCCCCAAGCCGATCGCCGAGGAATGGCCGATGCGCTTCGGCGATGCGCGCTTCATCGGCCGATTCACCTCGTTTCGCCATGTCGGCGTGTTCCCGGAACAGGCGGCGCATTGGAGCTGGGTCGACGAGAAGCTGCGCGGCGCGGGCCGGCCGACGAAGGTTCTGAACCTCTTCGGCTATACCGGCGTCGCCTCACTGCTTGCCGCAAGCGCCGGCGCGACGGTGACGCATGTCGACGCCTCGAAGAAGACGATCGCCTGGGCGCGCGAGAACCAGACAGCATCGGGCATGGACCATCTGCCGATCCGCTGGATCTGCGACGACGCGATGAAGTTCGTCCGCCGCGAAGAGCGGCGCGGCAACCGCTATGACGGCATCATCCTCGATCCGCCGAAATTCGGTCGCGGCCCGAAAGGCGAGGTCTGGGACATCTTCCTCGACCTCGCCGAGATGATGCGCATCTGCCGCACGCTGCTCGCCGACGATGCGCTCTTCCTCGTGCTGACCGCCTACTCGATCCGCGCCTCCTTCATGTCGATCCACGAAGTCGCCGCGCAGGAGCTCAGCGGCCTTCCCGGCGCGCTGGAATCGGGCGAACTGCTTCTGCGCGAGGAAGGAGGCGGTCGTTTCCTTTCGACCTCGCTCTATAGCCGCTGGAGCGCGCCATGAGCGATCGCGCCCGCCCCGGCCAGGTGCTGACGATCACCAGCCATGCCAATCCGCGCATCAAGGCCATCAAGGCGCTCGCACAGGCGAAATACCGCAAGGAGACGGGGCAGTTTCTGGTCGAGGGACTGAAGCTCGTCACCGATGCGCTGGAGAAGGACTGGCCGGTGCGGACCGTGATCCATCAGGCCGACGCCATGTCCCAGCCGGCGGTTGCCAATGCGGCCGCGACGGCGCGGGCGCGGGGCGCCGACATCCTTGCCGTCAGCGCCGATATCCTCGGCAAGATCGCACGGCGCGACAATCCGCAGATGGTGCTCGGCGTCGTCGATCAGCGCCTGGCCAGCGCCGACGACCTGGCCAAGGCGGGTCCGGTCCTGATCGCGCTGGAGCGGATCAAGGACCCCGGCAATCTCGGCACGATCATCCGCACCGCAGATGCCGTCGGCGCCGGCGGCGTCTGTCTCGTCGGTCCGTCGGTCGATCCGTTCTCGCTCGAGGCCGTGCGCGCCACGATGGGCTCGATCTTCCATGTGCCGCTAGCCCGGCTGACGGAGGAGGAGTTCGCCGCGCTTCGGGCGAAATGGCCGGGTTCTGTTGTCGGAACGCATCTGTCGGGGGCCGTCGACTACCGCAGCGCCAACTATCGTGAGCCCGTGCTTCTCCTCATGGGCAACGAGCAATCGGGGCTCACCGACGAGGCTGCCGCTCTATGCGACGAACTCGTGCGCATCCCGATGGTCGGCCAGGCCGATTCGTTGAACCTTGCGGTCTCGACCGCTGTGATGCTCTACGAGATACGCCGCAATCAGCTGAACTCTCTGACCGGACGCCGCCGTGACCGAACCTGCCGCCCCCCAAGCCGCCACAGCCAAACCGCCCGGCCCCGCCTCAAGCCTGGGCATCTGGGTTTTGGCCCTGACACTGATCCTCGATCAGGTGACGAAATGGTGGGCCGAGGGAAGCCTTGACGCCACGACGTCGACAGACCTCCTGCCGATCCTGGCGCTGCAGCTGACGCACAATCCAGGCATCGCCTTCAGCTTCTTCATGGGCTCCAACAGCGACATCCTGCTCGGCGCCGTCGTCCTCATCACCGTCGTGGTGCTGGTGCTCTGGGTGCGGGCGACGGATGGCGGCAAGCTGGCCACGATCGGCTTCGGGCTCATTGTCGGCGGCGCCATCGGCAACATCGTCGACCGCATTTTCCACGGCGAGGTGGTGGATTTCCTCCGACTCCATTTCGGCAGCCGCGACCTCTTCGTCTTCAACCTTGCCGATTTTGCCCTGACGCTCGGGCCGATCATCCTCGTCATCGCCTTCCTATGGGGGCCGCGGAAGCCGGCAGAGAGGTCGCCCTCCTCCTGATTTGCGGCAGGGCGATTTCGGCTGCACTGTGAATCGCTTGCCGGCATTTGCGGTGAGACCGATTCAAGTCGCGGACCATGACCCACGGACATCGAACCGCCCGCATCATAGCTTGCGCCGTCCTCGCTCTCACCGCGGCCATGCCTTTGGGCGCGCGAGCCCAGGAGGCTTCTGCAGGGGCGACGGTCGTCATCCCCAATTTCTGGGACCCGCAGGGCGAACGGACGGCACCTCCCGCCATCGCCGGCATCCGCTTCATCACCTCCGACGACTATCCGCCCTTCAATTTCACCGATGCCGACGAACGCCTGGTCGGCTTCAATGTCGACCTCGCCCGCGCCATCTGCGAGCACCTAGCCGTGCCTTGCACCTTGCAGGTGCGCCCGTTCGAGGATCTCGTCTCCGCGCTCGGAGACGATCGCGCGGACGCCGCCATTGCCGGCATCGCGATCACGGCCGAGGCGCGGCGGAGCGTCGCCTTCTCTGACATCTATCTCCGCTTGCCGGCCCGTTTCGTCGAACGGCGCAGCAATGTCTTCGACATCTCGGCGGAAGCCCTCACCGGCCGGCGCGTCGGCGTCATCACCGGGACGGCACATGAGGCCTATCTCACGACATTCTTTTCCGAGGCCGATATCCGTGGCTATGCCAGCGCCGAAGCCGCTCGGACTGCGCTTCGGCAGGGCGAGGTCGACGCGCTATTCGGCGATGGGCTCCAATTGTCGTTCTGGCTGGACGGGCTCGACGCGGGCGATTGCTGCGTCTTTGCCGGCGGCCCCTATCTTGAGGCCGCCTATTTCGGCGAAGGGCTGGCGATCGCGGTGAAGCGCGACGAGTGGGATATCCTTGCCGCCATCAATGCGGCGCTGGCGGCGATCTACGCCGACGGCACCTATGCGGGCATCTATCTGCGCTACTTCCCGCTCAGCTTTTTCTAGGCTCGGCGAGGCGGTAGCGGACACGGGCGCTGCGCTCGATCGCGGCGGCGATCAGCTTGTCGACCTCGAGATAGTCGCGAAGGATCTGCAGGAAGCGGAGCTCCTCCTGCTCGACGTGAAGGTCGACGGCGGCAACTTCCACCGCCAGCGCGTAGGCGGTCTCATACAGCGGCGGCGGCAGGGTGTCGGCGACGATATCGAGGATTTCGTCGAGCCCGTCATCGTCCTGGAGGCGGCGGCCGCATTCCTCGGCGACATAGACGAGCCGCTCCGGATCGAAATCCGAGAAGATCGGCAGCTGGCGCACGATGTCGCCAATCTTGAGGAGTTCCTTGTCGGTCATCGACCGATCGGACGCGGATACGGTAACCATCACATAGATGAGAGCTTCGTGATGGCTGATTGGCCGCGACATCTGGTTCATCCTTTATTCCCGTCCTCGCTGCTATCGACTTTCGGTTAGTTAGGGAACCGCCGCCCCCAGGGCAACCGTCATGCGGCGTTGACGTGCGGGCGGTCGATTCATAGGGTCCCGCCCACGCCGAACATAGGTAAGAACAGCCGCATGGCGACGCCGTCGCTCGAGATCACCGATTCGCTGGTAGAAGCTGCCGAACAGTCCCCGGCCTGGCCCTTCGAGGAGGCCCGGAAACTGGTGGCGCGCCTGAAGCGGAAGGGAACGGACAGCGTTCTCTTCGAGACCGGCTATGGCCCGTCCGGCCTGCCGCATATCGGCACATTCGGCGAGGTGGCGCGGACGAGCATGGTTCGCACCGCCTTCCGCGTCCTCACCCGCGACAAGGTCCCGACGCGGCTCCTGTGCTTCTCGGACGACATGGACGGCCTGCGAAAGGTTCCGGACAACATCCCGAATGCGAAGGAAATGGCGGCTTCGATCGGACAACCGCTGACGTCCGTCCCCGATCCGTTCGGCACCCATGACAGCTTCGGCGCCCACAACAACGCCATGCTGCGCGGCTTCCTCGACGCCTTCGGCTTCGACTACGAATTCGCAAGCGCCACCGAATATTACCGCTCGGGCCGGTTCGACGAGACGCTTCTGGCGATGCTGAGAGCCTACGATCAGGTGATGGCAATCATGCTGCCCTCGCTGCGCGAGGAACGACAGCAATCCTACTCGCCCTTCCTGCCGATCTCGCCGGTCAATGGCGAGGTTCTGCAGGTGCCGCTCACCGAGACCAAGCCCGACGACGGCGTGATCGTCTTCCGCGACCCCGCCAATGGAAAGCTGACCGAAGTGCCGGTCACCGGTGGCCATGTGAAGTGCCAGTGGAAGGCCGACTGGGCGCTCCGCTGGACCGCGCTCGGCGTCGACTACGAGATGAACGGCAAGGACTTGATCGACTCGGTGAAGCTGTCGAGCGAGATCTGCAAGGTGCTCGGCGGCGATCCCCCCGAGGGCTTCGCCTATGAACTCTTCCTCGACGACAACGGCCAGAAGATTTCGAAGTCGCGCGGCAACGGCCTCACCATCGAGGAGTGGCTGCGCTACGCCTCGCCGGAGAGCCTGGCGCAGTTCATGTTCCAGAAGCCGCGCGCCGCGAAGAGGCTCTATTTCGACGTGATCCCCCGCGCCGTTGACGACTACTATACCTTCGTCGCCGCCTATCACCGCGATGAGACCGATCCGAAGCGGCGGCTCGGCAACCCGGCGTGGCACGTCCATTCCGGTCAGGTGCCGACGGTCGAGATGCCGCTCACATTTGCCGTGCTGCTCAATCTCGCTTCCGCGTCGAACGCACATTCGACGGACGTGCTGTGGGGCTTCATCCTGCGGCATGTGCCCGGCGTCGGCCCGAAGACCCATCCCGACCTCGACAAGCTCGTGGGCTACGCCGTTCGCTACTATCAGGACTTCGTCGAGCCGACGAAATCGTTCCGCGATCCGGACGAAACCGAGCGCGCCGCGCTTGCCGAACTCGACGGCGCCTTGGCGACGCTGGAAGGCGAAGGCAATGACACCGACCTCGCCATCCAGAATGCCGTCTACGAGGTCGGCCGCTCCTTCGAGCGCTTCCAGGACGCGCAGAAGAAGGCGCCCGACGGACGGCCCGGCGTCTCGCTCGCCTGGTTCTCGATGCTCTATGAGGTGCTGCTCGGCCTGCCGCGCGGGCCGCGTTTCGGCTCCTTCGCGGCGATCTACGGCATCGCGGAAACGCGCCAGCTCATCCACAAGGCCATAGCGGGCGAATTGGCTCGCACCACAGCGGAGCAGCACGCATGAGCCGCGCAATGCCGCGCCGTCTTCTGGCCGCCGTCTTCGCAGCGATGCTGATCGTCGCCGCGCCGGCCGGTGAGTTCGTGGCGCAAGCGCAGGAGCTTGGCCCGGAGACAAATCTGCCGCTGCCGCGCTTCGTCAGCCTCAAGTCCAACCGGGTCAATGTCCGTGTCGGCCCGGGCCAGGATTATCCCGTCGCCTGGACCTATGTGCGCTTCGGCCTGCCGGTCGAGATCACACAAGAATACGACAATTGGCGCCGCATCCGCGATTCGGAAGGAAACGAGGGCTGGGTCCTGTGGAACCTTTTGTCCGGCGATCGCTGGGCGATCGTGCTGCCATCCGACGACGGAACGCCGCTGGCGGTGCATTCGTCGGCGTCCGAGACATCCTCAACGGTGGCGATGCTGGAGGCCGACGTCATCGCACCGGTGGCCCGCTGCCAAGGCGGCTGGTGCCGGCTCAGCGACAGCCGGTTCGACGGCTGGGTCGAGCAGGATCGGCTGTGGGGGGTTTATCCCGACGAGGAGTTCGACTGATCGACGCCGCTAGGAGCGGACGCGACGCAGGCGAATGACGACATCAACGCGGCTGATCTCGGTCCCGGGCGGCGGCTCGGGCAGCCTATCCAAGGTCAGCGCCTCTTCCGGGACGTCGAACATGACATTGTCGTCCTCAAGGAAGAAGTGGTGATGGTCGGAAACGTTGGTGTCGAAATAGGTCTTCGAGCCGTCGAGCGGCACTTCGCGCAACAGGCCGGCAGCGGTGAACTGGTGCAGCGTATTGTAGACGGTGGCCAGCGAGACCGGCACATCGGCGGAGATCGCCTCGTCGTGAAGCGCCTCGGCTGAGATGTGACGGTTGCCGCGGGCAAACAGAAGCTGCGCCAGCGCCATACGCTGGCGCGTCGGCCGCAGGCCGGCGCCGCGCAGACGGGCGCGGGTCATGGATGACAGCCTTGCGGCTATGCCTGGCGGCGTTGCTGGAATTTCAGCCACGTCAAGACCCTCTACATTCCCTCATATTATAGGGATACGGCGCCGCCGTTCAACTCGGCCGATCGACGTTAGCCTTGAACTATAAGCGCTTGCGGCCGGTCTGTGGAGTGTTTTGTGGTTGCGCGGTGAGGCGACGCATCGCCGCGCGTTGCCCAGGTGAACGCCATTCCACGCGCCCTTTCGGTCTCAGAACCCCTATGTTAGGAGACGCGGCCTGAGAGCGGCCGGCGGCGGCTCTTGCCGAAACGCATTAACGGAACCGCTGAGACGCATGGCCGAACGCCGATCCAGTTTCAAATATGAGGACCTGCTTAGCTGCGCCCGCGGCGATTTGTTTGGTCCCGGGAATCCTCAGCTTCCCCTGCCGCCGATGCTCATGTTCGACCGGATCACCGCCATCAACGAAGATGCCGGCGAACATGGCAAGGGCATGCTGCGGGCTGAACTCGACGTTCATCCAGACCTCTGGTTCTTCCAGTGTCACTTCAAGGATGATCCGGTCATGCCCGGCTGCCTCGGCCTCGACGCCTTGTGGCAAATGCTGGGCTTCTTCCTCGGCTGGGTCGGCGGACTCGGCCATGGCCGGGCGCTCTCGGTAGGCGAGGTAAAGTTTTCCGGGCAGGTCCTGCCAACGGTGAAACGCGTGGAATATGGGGTGGATCTCAAGCGCGTCTTCAAGTCCAAGCTCTTCCTTGGTATTGGCGACGGTTGGCTGAAGGCCGACGGCGACACCATCTACGTCGCGAAGGACCTGCGCGTCGGCCTGTTTCAGGCCGACGAATCGCCGGCCGGTGCCTAACCGAGCAGAATGGCTCCGTTTCAGCAGTCCCAGGGAAGGAACAGCTCATGAAGCGCGTTGTCGTGACCGGAATGGGGATCGTCTCATCGATCGGCAACAACACGCAGGAAGTGCTGGCGTCTTTGCGCGAGGGCCGCTCCGGCATCGTGCGCGCTGAGCGCTACGCCGAACTTGGCTTCCGCTGCCAGGTGCACGGCGCGCCGACGCTCGATACCGATGACGTTCTCGACAGACGCACCACCCGATTCATGGGCGGCGGCGCGGCCTGGAACTATGTCGCCATGCGCCAGGCGATCCAGGATGCCGGCCTCGAGGAGAACGAAGTCTCCAACGAGCGCACCGGCCTGATCATGGGTTCGGGCGGTCCGTCGACGCGTTCGATCGTGGAAGCCGCCGATGTCGCCCGCGAAAAGGGGCCCAAGCGGGTCGGCCCATTCGCCGTGCCGAAGGCGATGTGCTCGACCAACTCGGCGACGTTGGCGACGCCGTTCCACATCAAGGGCGTCAATTATTCGATCTCCTCGGCATGCGCGACCTCTAACCATTGCATCGGCAATGCCTATGAGACCATCCAGCTCGGCAAGCAGGACATCATTTTCGCCGGCGGCGGCGAGGAACTGGACTGGACGCTGTCGGTGCTGTTCGACGGCATGGGCGCGATGTCGACCCATTTCAACGACCGGCCCGAAGTCGCCTCGCGCGCCTATGACCGCGACCGCGACGGCTTCGTCATCGCCGGCGGCGCCGGCGTGCTGGTGCTTGAGGAACTGGAACACGCCAAGGCGCGCGGCGCGCGAATCTATGGCGAGATCGCCGGCTATGGTGCGACATCGGACGGCTACGACATGGTGGCGCCGTCGGGCGAAGGCGCTGTGCGCTGCATGAAGATGGCGCTCGCCAATGTCGACGCGCCGGTCGACTACATCAATCCACATGCGACTTCGACACCGATCGGCGACAAGGTCGAGGTCGAGGCGATCATGGAAGTCTTCGGCGACAAATGCCCCCCCATCTCGGGAACGAAATCTTTGACCGGGCATTCGCTTGGCGCCACGGGCGCGCAGGAAGCCATTTACTGCCTCCTGATGATGAACAACGGCTTCGTCGCCGCCTCGGCGCATATCGACAATCTCGACCCGGATTTCGCCAACGTCCCGATCGTGCGCGAGCGCATCGACGACGCTGAGCTCAACACTGTCCTTTCCAACAGCTTCGGTTTCGGCGGCACCAATGCCTCGCTGGTCTTCCAGCGATACGCTACCTAGCCGGCGGGGCGGCGATGGGGGAACTCATGCAAGGACGGCGTGGCGTGATTATGGGCGTTGCCAATGATCACTCGATTGCCTGGGGCATCGCTCGGCGCCTGGCGGCGGAGGGCGCGGAGATCGCCTTCACCTATCAGCCGAACATGGAACGCCGCGTACGCCCGCTCGCCGAATTGATCGGCAGCACCGTGCTCCTTCCCTGCGATGTCGGGCTCGACACCGACGCGGATGACCCCGCATCGATCGACAACATGTTTGCGGGCCTCCGCAACGCCTGGGACACGATCGACTTCGTCGTCCATGCCGTCGCCTATAGCGATCGCGGTGAGCTTGCCGGTCGCTATGCCGACACCTCGCGCGCCAATTTCATCAAGACGATGGTCGTTTCCTGCTTCTCGTTCACCGAGATGATGAAGCGGGCGGCAGAGATGATGCCGAATGGCGGCGCTGCGGTGACACTGACCTATATCGGCTCCAGCCGGGTGATGCCGAACTACAACGTCATGGGCGTCGCCAAGGCGGCCCTGGAAGCCTCAACGCGCTATCTCGCCTCCGATCTCGGCGCCAACAATATCCGCGTCAACGCAATTTCGGCGGGACCGGTGCGGACGCTCGCCGCTTCGGGCGTCGGCAATGCGCGCGTCATCTACAACTATCAAAAGACGGCGACACCGCTGAAGCGAACGGTCACGCTCGACGAGATCGGCGGAACCGCCGCCTATCTCCTCTCGGACATGTCGTCGGGAGTCACCGGCGAAGTCCTCTATGTCGACACCGGCTTCAACGCCGTCGGCATGCCGATGCCGGGCGATCTGCCGAAGCCGTCCTAGAGACTAGTCCCGACGGATTCCGTCGTTGCCTCCGGCGCCGCCTCGTCGATCGCCGGATTGAGCACGGCGCGAAGCGCGCGCTCCTCATCCGTAAACTCGCCGACCTTGGTGGCGACGTCGCCCCAGTTCGGAGCCGGCGCTTCCTCGGTGCCGTTGAAGGCGTGGGCGATACGGTCGAACAACGCCTGGCGGCCTTCAGGGTCGGCGTCGAGGATGATCCAGGCGACGGCCCCGATTGTGAAGGTGACGGCGAGGACGAGAAAGCGGCGCATCAGGCCCCCGGCGTGAACACGAGGCCATCATTGACCTCGTCGATGATGCGCATGAGATCGCCCCAGGACTGCACCAGCTGCGAGCGCATGAACTCCAGCGTCTCGATCGTCTCGAGATCGGCGAGCGCATCATGCAGTGACTTGGCGAGATTGAGCGTTTGCGCCGCGGCGCGATAGACGCGGGCATTTTCGCGAAGGGCATGGAAGAAGACGTCGAGATCGTCGGTCTGGTCGCCCATGCGATCCATGATCTCGTCATGCCGCTGCGAGAAGAGCTGCCAGGCAACGACGGCTGCTTCGAGGCTCTGAATCTCGGCATTGTTGGCCTGCTGCGTCAGCTGGCGCTTCTCGATGTCGCCGCGGGTGAGCTGATCGGCATGCGCGAGTTCATCCTGGATGCGCTGATTGTCGGCGCGCAGTTCGTCGAGGCGCGAGCGGGCGTCGGCGATACGGAAGCCGATGGCCTCACCGATGGCGTTGAGCGTGGCGATCTCCTGATAGCGGCGCGTGAACACCTCCGGCGCCACATCGGCGATTTGCTGGAACGAATCAGCGATGGCGGAGATTTCGGCGGCGATCTGGGTGATCTGCTCGTCGGTCAGCGTTTCTTCCGCCTCGGCGAGTTGGCGGATGCGGTGCACCGCGTCGATATTGTCCTGGAGGGCGGTGAGTATCTGCGGGATGGTCGGATCGGTCTGCGTCGCCTCGACCGTGTCGCCGAGCGCCTGCCCCAACAGGCGGAGCGCTTCATCCTCGGTCGCATTATCGAGAACGGTCGGGATCGACCGGCAGGCTCTGCGCCGATACGGGACCGGCAAAACCCAGCAGAATGAAGCCGCAAGCCGCGCCTAGCGCCGGCAGGAACGGAAGCCCGCGTCGCACCATCTTCGCCATCTCCTCCCAAGCTCAATCGCAGCCGAGGGTGATGGGGATTGTGGCCCGAATTGTGGTCGCGCGGCAAAAAGTGAGCGCGGCGACGCAGCTCAAGGCAGACCGCAAAAAGGAAGGGCCGCGCCCAGCCGGGCGCGGCCCTATGCCCCCCTTACCGAACCCCCCGGCTCGGCATGACCCTACGAAACCTGGCAACCCAGACCCGTTTGTCTCAGGCAGGTTGGGACGACCGGCGCCGTCAAGGCAAGCAGAACCGGCCCGATTGCCGCCCACAGCGCGACATTGTTGCCGCGCTGTGGCGGTGATGCCACAGCCACGGACGGCACGATCGCAAATCAGGGCGTCGGGACGAAGTTGCCGAGGTCGGTGTTGTTGACCAGCCAATAGCCGCCGGCGACACCGGCGGCGACGGTGCCGGCGCAAACGACCGGACGGTTGATGCAGCCGCGCACCGGGTGAACGACGCAGGCCGATAGGGCGAGGCAAGAGATCATCGCGATGAGCGGAAGGGCGATGCGCATGTCGTTCTCTCGGCGGCGTTCGCGTTGCGCGTCAGAGCAAAGCGCTACGACATTGAAGAACCGTGAATGCTGCGGCATCGGCGCACGAATGCGGCGCGGCTCCTTGCCGCTCTGGGGGGCCAATGCTACGGCGACGCGATGACAGCGGTTCCCATCGATCATATCCGCAACTTCGCCATCATCGCCCATATCGACCACGGCAAGTCGACGCTTGCCGATCGGCTGATTCAGACGACCGGCGGCCTCAGCGAGCGCGAGATGCGCGCGCAGGTGCTCAATTCGATGGACATCGAGCGCGAGCGCGGCATCACCATCAAGGCGCAGACGGTCCGCCTCAATTACAAGGCCAAGAATGGCGAGGACTATGTCCTCAATCTCATCGACACGCCCGGCCATGTCGACTTTGCCTATGAGGTGAGCCGGTCGCTGGCGGCGTGCGAGGGCTCGCTGCTGGTGGTCGATGCCAGCCAGGGCGTCGAGGCGCAGACGCTCGCCAATGTCTATCAGGCGATCGACAACAATCATGAGATCGTGCCGGTCCTGAACAAGATCGATCTGCCGGCCGCCGAACCGGATCGGGTGAAAGAGCAGATCGAGGACGTCATCGGGATCGACGCTTCCAAGGCCATCCCGATCTCGGCGAAGACCGGGCCTAGGCGTCGTCGACGTTCTGGAGGCGATCGTCCATCGCCTGCCGCCGCCCAAGGGCGACGCGACAGCGCCGCTGAAGGCGCTACTGATGAACTCCTGGTACGACCCCTATCTCGGCGTCGTCGTCCTCGTGCGCATCATCGACGGCAAGCTGAAGAAGGGGATGCGCATCAAGATGATGCGCACCGGCGCCGTCTATGACGTCGACAAGGTCGGCATCTTCACGCCCAAGCTCCTGGACTGGGGCGAACTCGGGCCCGGCGAGATCGGCTTCCTCAACGGGTCGATCAAGGAAGTCGCCGACACCGCCGTCGGCGACACCATTACCGACGATCGCAAGCCGGCCGCCGCGCCCCTCTCCGGGTTCCGCGAAGCGGTGCCGGTCGTGTTCTGCGGCATCTTCCCGGTCGACGCCGACGATTTCGAGGATCTGCGCGCCGCCATCGCAAAGCTCCGCCTCAACGACGCCGCCTTCAGCTACGAGATGGAGACCTCCGCCGCGCTCGGCTTCGGCTTCCGCTGCGGCTTCCTCGGCCTCCTGCATCTGGAGATCGTGCAGGAGCGCCTGACGCGCGAGTTCGACCTCGACCTCATCGCGACGGCGCCGTCGGTCGTCTATCGCCTCAAGATGACGGACGGCTCGACCATCGAACTGCACAATCCGGCCGACATGCCGGACCCGGTGAAGATCGCCGAGATCGAGGAGCCGTGGCTGCGCGCGACGATCCTGACGCCGGACGAATATCTCGGCGCCATCCTGAAGCTCTGCCAGGACCGGCGCGGCGTCCAGGTCGATCTCTCCTATGCCGGCGCGCGAGCGATGGTGGTCTACGATCTGCCGCTCAACGAGGTGGTGTTCGACTTCTACGACCGCCTGAAATCGGTGACGCGCGGCTACGCCTCGTTCGACTATCAGCTCACCGAATATCGCCCGGGCGATCTCGTGAAGATGCAGATCCTGGTCAATGCCGAGCCGGTCGACGCGCTGTCGATCCTCGTCCATCGCGGCGCCGCCGAGAAGCGCGGACGCGCCATGTGCGAGAAGCTGAAGGACCTCATCCCGCAGCACATGTTCCAGATCCCGATCCAGGCGGCGATCGGCGGCCGCATCATCGCGCGCGAGACGATCCGCGCCCTCCGCAAGGACGTCACCGCCAAATGCTATGGCGGCGACATCACGCGGAAGCGGAAGCTTCTGGAGAAGCAGAAGGAAGGCAAGAAGAAGATGCGGCAGTTCGGCAAGGTCGACATCCCGCAGGAAGCCTTCATCGCCGCGCTGAAGATGGAGGACTAGCGGGCTCGCATAAGCTGTGGCGTGTGACGCCACCTTCCTCGCCCGACTCAGTCGCGGCTGGTATCTTTTCCATGCATGGGGACTCGAGCCGATCATGTCCCCGGCCGTTTTGAGCCGGCTCTGATCCGCCGACACCGGCGTCGCGCGGATATGGGTTCTGTGCGCCGTCGCCATGGTGCTTTTCGCCGGCGCCGCACTGGCCCAGCAGATCCTCCAGGGCTCGGAACTCGCCGGCGTCATCTTCCCCACGCCATCCAATCTGTGGGTGCCGGACGCGCAGCGCTCGCAAGCGGCGGCGCTCGATGATGCGGCGGCGCTGACAAACAAAGCCTGCGGCGCGACCGAGTTCCACATCTGGGACGCACTCGGCGACAATCGCGACGTCATCCGCCGCGATACCGACACGGCCTTCGCCGAAGCGGGCTGGTCGCTCGCCGTCATCAACATCGATGCCGATGACAATCGCGTCTATCTCGCGACGCGCGGCGAGGACGAACTGGTCATGTCCTGGCTGCCGATGCCGGAGACGATCGGCCTCGTGCTCTGCGTGGTGACCGGACCGCGCGCAGCCAATGCCGGCATCGCAACCATCGCCGACCCGGCGCAACAGGCGATGCCGATCCCGGTGCCGCGACCCGACCCCAATGCGCCGCGCGAAGTCATTGCGCCGGAACCGGAGCCCGAGCCCCCCGCTGTCGCCGCCGAGACGCCAGCCGAGACAACGGAGCCAGCAGCAGAGACGCCTGCCGCCGAGGGCGCGGTGGGCGACGCCATCGGCGATGTCATCAACGCCCAGACGGTGGAACAAGCAGCGCCCAGTCCTGCAGCGGATAGTGAGGCAACGGCCGATGGCGGTGGGTCATCCGTCTCGTTCGGGCTGATCGCCCTCGCGATCGCGCTCGGCGCCGGGGCAGGCTTCCTCGTGCGCTGGGGCCGTGCCGGCGCCCGCGCCGTAGCCGGTGCAACCTGGCCGATCGCCCTCGCGACGGTGGTCTACAGCGAAGTCGCAGCGGAGGAACAGAAAGGAGCGAATGGCGGTCCAGTCACCGCCCGCTACGTGCCAGTCATCGCCTATGAATATGCTGTCGACGGCACTGCCTATCAGGCCGCGCGGCTGCGCTTCGGCGACGCCAGCAAGGCGAAGCTGGCGGACGCCGAGAAGGTGGTGGAACACTTTCCCGTCGGGGCGGGCATCGAGATCCGCTACAATCCGCAGGATCCGCAGGACGCCACGATTGAAGTCGATCCCGATCGCCTGGAGCTGCGTTTGATCGGCGGGATTGCGCTCGCGGTTCTCGCAGCGGCGGCGTTGATCAATGCCGTCGGTTGATTCTAAGGTCGGTTCACGGGTCTTTCCTCCCGCCCACCAAGGAGCTCATGTCCGGCGACCACCGCGTATTCGACCTGACCGGCGACAGTACCGGTCTGCCCGTTTCGGCGGATGGCTATGCCGTTTTCCTTGATGTCGATGGGACGCTGATCGACCTCGCTGCGACGCCCGAAATCCGTCGTCGTGCCGCCGGGTCTCGTTACCGATCTCGGCCGTCTGCGCGGAATCGGCGCATGGCGCTCTGGCTTTGGTTTCAGGCCGTTCGGTAGAAACGCTCGACCGTCTGTTCATGCCCGGCCGCTTCACGCTTGTCGGCCTCCATGGCAGCCAGTTCCGCAGCCCCGATGGCGTCGAAATTGTCATCCCGACGCCGCCGCTCCTGCGCGAAGCCGAACCGACCCTTGCGGCGTTGGTTGGCCGTTTTCCCGGCACACAGTTGGAGGACAAGGGCGGCTCGATCGCCGTTCATTTCCGCGGCGCCCCCGATGCGGGCCCGGAGATCGAGGTATTCGTGGAGGACATCGCGATCAATTCGGGCGGCACGCTCAAGGCGCAGAGGGGCAAGATGGTGATCGAATTGAAGCCTGCAGGAGCCAGCAAGGGCGCCGCCGTCAGGCAGCTGATGCAGGATCTTCCCTTCGCCGGACGCGAACCGCTCGCCATCGGTGACGATGTCACCGACGAGGAGATGTTCGCAATTGTTAACGAGCTGGGCGGCATGACAATTCGCGTCGGGCCGCCGGATCGGCCGACGGAAGCCAAGTTCAGGATCGACAGCCCACAGGCGGTCCGGAACTGGCTTGCATCGGTAAATTAATGAGAACGCCTTGGCAGCGTCACGTCGAACTCTGATATGGTGATTAACAATGGCGCGCCGCCGACAAGCGCCTGAACACGGAAGAGGCGAGGAGTGAGCCGTCTCATTATCGTATCCAACCGCGTACCGGCGCCCGGCGATCAGACCGCGAGCGCGGGAGGGTTGGCCGTTGCGCTCCAGGCGGCGTTGGAGAAGCATGGCGGCATCTGGTTCGGCTGGTCCGGCGAATCGAGCGGAGACCGCGAAACCGACCGGCTGACGACCACCGAGGTCGGCAAGATCACCTACGCGCTGGTCGACCTCACAAGGCGCGATCTCGACGAGTATTATTCCGGCTTCGCCAACCGCGCGCTATGGCCGCTCTTCCACTACCGCCTCGATCTGACTGATTTCTCGCGTCGCGACATGGCGGGCTATTTCCGCGTCAATCGCTTCTTCGCCCGCATGCTGGCGCCGCTGATTCAGCCGGACGACATCATCTGGGTCCATGACTACCATCTGATCCCGCTCGCCGCGGAGCTTCGCCATATGGGGCTGAAGAACCGCATGGGCTTCTTCCTGCATATTCCATGGCCGCCGCCGGACGTCCTGTTTGCGCTGCCGCCGCACGAGACGATCGTGCGGGGTCTGTCGAGCTACGATCTCGTCGGCTTCCAGACAGAGTTCGACGCGGAGAACTTCGCCGCCTGTCTCATCCGCGAGGGCCTTGGCAGCCGCGTCGGCACGCAGGTGTTCGATGCCTATGGCCGCCTGTTCGCAATGGGCGCCTTTCCGATCGGCATCGACGCGCAGGAATTCACCGCGCTCGCAGCCGACTACAGGCGGAATCTGCTTGTCGAACGCATGCTGCGATCGATCGAGGGACATCAGCTCATCATCGGCGTCGATCGCCTCGATTATTCCAAGGGCCTGCCGGAACGCATCGAAGCCTATGCGCGCTTCATCGAAACGAACCCCGCCTCGCACGGCAAGGTCGTCTTCCTGCAGATCACGCCGAAGTCACGCTCCGAAGTGCCCGAATATGCCGACATGCAGCGCGAGATCGCGGAACTCGCCGGGCGCGTAAACGGTCAGTTGGGCGACCTCGATTGGACGCCGATCCGCTACATCAATCGCACGGTGAAGCGTGGCGCGCTCGCCGGCCTCTATCGCATCGCCCGCGTCGGCCTGGTGACGCCGCTGCGCGACGGCATGAACCTTGTCGCCAAGGAATATGTGGCCTCGCAGGATCCGGAGGATCCCGGCGTGCTCATCCTGTCGCGCTTCGCCGGCGCGGCGCGCGAACTCGACGGCGCGATCCTCGTCAATCCATACGACACCGAGGACATCGCCCACGCCATCGCCGCGGCGATGGACATGTCGCTGGAGGAGCGCAAGGAACGCTGGGAACCGATGTATGAGCGCATCAAGACGCATGACGTCATGCGCTGGTGCGAGACCTTCCTCGCGGCGTTGAAGAAGACCCGCGTCATGGCCGCCACCGAACTGGCCGCCAGCACGCGCGGCGCGCCGGAGGCCGCCAGCTTTGCCCGGCCGAAGTCGGTGCCATCGCCCCGCCGGGCGCTTGCGGAGGCAACCGCCGGCGGGTCGGAAGGCGGCTAGGCGTTCGCAGCCGCGGGGATCGGGCAGGTCACGCCCGTCCCGCCATGGCCGCAATAACCGTTCGGGTTCTTCGCCAGATATTGCTGGTGGTAATCCTCCGCGTAGTAGAACGGACCGCGCATCGCGATCTCGGTCGTGATCGGACCGTAGCCCTTGGCCTTCAGTTCGGCGGTGTACATCCGCGCCGCCTCCTCGGCCTCCGCCCGCTCCGCTTCGTCCATGACGTAGATTGCTGAGCGATACTGCGTCCCGACGTCGGCGCCTTGCCGCATTCCCTGAGTCGGATCATGGGCTTCGAAGAAGGCCTTCAGCAGCCGACCGAAGCTGATGATTTTCGGGTCATAGGCGACCAGCACGACCTCGGTGTGGCCGGTGCGGCCGGAGCAGACCTCCTGATAAGTCGGGTTCGCCGTCGCGCCGCCGGCATAGCCCACCGCCGTGACATAGACACCGTCGAGTTGCCAGAAGACGCGCTCGGCGCCCCAGAAGCAACCAAGGCCGAAGACGGCCGTCTTGATGCCCTCCGGAAACGGCGGATGGATCGACCGCCCGTTGACGAAGTGCTTGTCAGAAGTCGGGATCGCCTCGGGCCGTCCCGGCAGGACGGTGTCAGCCGTCGGCATGGCCAGCTTGGCGGAGAACCTGTCGAACAGTCCCATCGAACACCTCCTGAGTTTGTCTGTCGGCTCCCAACATATAGGTTTGCGGGTAAGCCTGCTCCATGAAGCAGCCGGTCACAATCGCAGGAGGCGAGCCATGAGCATGAATGCGACCAAGCCGGGCAGCGCGTCCCCCCTCCCCACCCGGCCGCTCGGCCGGACCGACATAAGCATCACGCCGGTCGGCTTCGGCGCCTGGGCGATCGGTGGTCCGGAATGGTCTTTCGGCTGGGGCAGTCAGGACGACGCCCAGTCGGTCGCCGCCATCCGGCGCGCGATCGGACATGGCATCAACTGGATCGACACAGCGGCGGTCTATGGCCTCGGCCACTCCGAAGAGATCGTGCGCGAGGCGCTTGCCGGCATCCCGGCCGACGAGCGCCCCTATGTCTTCACCAAATGCGGCCTCGTCTGGGACGAAGCCAACCACGCCTCCCCGCCGCGCGAAGTCGGCGCGCCCGACAGCATCCGCCGCGAGGTCGAGGCATCGCTCCGCCGCCTGGGTGTCGAACGCATCGACCTCTATCAGATGCACTGGCCGGCGAAGGACGGGACGCCGCTCGAGGTCTATTGGCAGACGCTTCTCGACCTGAAGAAGGAAGGCAAGGTGCGCGCCGTCGGCCTTTCCAACCATTCGGCCGCACAGCTCGAGATCGCCGAACGGCTCGGTCATGTCGACACGCTGCAGCCGCCCTTCTCGGCGATCCGCCGCGGCGCGGCGCTTGCCGAGCTGCCCTGGTGTGACGCGCACGGGACCGGCGTCATCGTCTACAGCCCGATGCAGACCGGCCTCCTCACCGGCACCTTCTCTCTCGAACGGGCAAGGTCGCTGCCTGCGAATGACTGGCGCTCGCGCGACGCCGACTACTCCGGCGACAGGCTGAAGCGGAACCTTGCCCTGGCGGAAGCGCTGCGCCCGGTCGCAGTCCGGCACGACACCACGGTGGCCGTCGTCGCGGTGGCCTGGGCGCTCGCTTGGCCGGGCGTTACAGGAGCCATCGTCGGGGCGCGGCGTCCGGATCAGGTCGACGGCTGGATCGAGGCCGCCACGGTTCGCCTCAGTACGGAGGACATGACCGAGATCGCCGCAGCGATTGCCGCGACGGGCGCCGGTTCGGGACCTGCATTGCCAGGCGCCTGACCGATTTTGACGCGATGAAGCGCCTTGCCGAGAGGGCGCGGGTGCCTATAGTGCCGCCCTCTCGCGCAAGCGAGCGGAGGGGTGGCCGAGTGGTCGAAGGCGCACGCCTGGAAAGTGTGTATACGGGAGACCGTATCGAGGGTTCGAATCCCTCTCCCTCCGCCAGCCCTGCCCGGCAACCTGTTCTCCAACTGCTGTAGACCCGCCAGAAAAGGCCGAGAACGCGCCTTTCAGGCAGCGCCACC
The DNA here is from genome assembly GCA_963823045.1 of uncultured Alphaproteobacteria bacterium. Classification (GTDB taxonomy): domain Bacteria; phylum Pseudomonadota; class Alphaproteobacteria; order Rhizobiales; family Kaistiaceae; genus JADLGL01. The sequence goes on from CAWGKA010000005.1 coordinate 147,469, forward strand.
TGCGCACCGCGACGCTGGGAATCGCGCCGAGGATTCTCTGTTTGGGCTGAAATTCTCTGGACCTGTGAACTGGTGCACGCAGTTCAAGTGCTTAGAAATAAGGGCCTGCGGCAGACTTCAGAGCCCCATGAGTTGGTGGTTGCCCTCGCCCGCCGAGAATGACCCGTTTCGAATTTCCGCTTATGCCTCGAAACCGGTCTCCCCGGTCGAGCTGTCTCTAGTCCACTGATGACCCAAAGCTGGCATCGCCGCTTGGCCGAGGATAGCCAAGAAACGCCTGATCGGACCTTGATCACGTGCTGGTTACGCAGGATCACTGATCCCAGGCTTCGACCTCTACCTGGCGCGTGACCTTGCCGCCCCGGGTGTCAAGCAAGGCATGTTCGTAGATTTGCTTTCCGTCGGGGAAGGTCACGATAAACCGAAAGGCGGCGCGGTCGCCGGCCAAAATCTCATCGTCGAAATAGATTGTGAAGGGTTGGGCGCAGATGCTCTGGAGGAATGAGGCTATGGCATCCCTGCCGCGCATGACATTGGGATTCTTCGGAGGATTGAAATGTCGGTACTCGGTCCACACCGCGTCGGCGGCGTAGAAGTCTATCCAGGCCCGATAGTCCTTCGTTTCAAATGCGTTCTTGAATTTGGCGAAGTCGAAAGTCATACCAATCCTCCTCAAGAAGGCCCAGGGGGCGGCGCCGCCAGCAAGCTCGGCCACCGATTTGCCGCCATGCCTGGGTCAGACGATCGGCCCGCTGCATCGGCCCGCGCCCACTCGCCCTCCGAAGCCGCCGCAAGGCCACCTTCAGCGCCCGGATGCACTCACCGGCCGCGCGCGAAACGCGACCATAGCCCCGCTGCGTGCGCGCTGACGAATCCCGCCGCACCCGAGAGACCTGTGCGTGGTCAGCCGACGCTAAAGTCACGCCAAGGAGGGCATCCTCCTCAAGGTGAGCAGAGTGAACACCGCTAGAATGCACTGCCCCACCGGAGCTTCCGGAGCCACCCGTCAATGGTTATCGTAATTCGATCGCCAACTGAGGGCGGCGCGCCTTCCAGTTCGGCATACGTGAAGGTAACGATGCCTTCCCCGATCTCACCATGAGTGAGTTCGACCACGCCAATCGTGCCCGTCGTCATGTTTACCAACGAGGCATTCGGGGGGTCGGAAATGAAATCGCCAGCGGGTCCCCAACCGAGATCCACAATATCGCTTGTATTAACTAGCGAGACCTCGCGGGCCGGACGGTCGGTAAAGATTACTGCGACAGGGTCGAACACCAAGGCGATCTCACCTGTGTCTGAAGTCTGCACAGTGCCCGAGATGATGCCGAGCCAGGTCGGGTTGTCGCTAGGGCTTACCTCCTGTGCGAATGCCACAGAATAGGTGACTCCGACCGCGAAGGCCAAGATGGCGGTCAATCGTTTCATGGTCGCTCCTCGGGGCTGAGATTTCGCTACGCACCAAAACAACGCGTTTCAGACGGTGTTGGACCGGACCGATATAAGATCGGACAAGCCCATGGTGTAAGCAAGCGCCTCATTCGGCGGCACGCAGTATCGGAGCCACCGAGTTGTGACGAAGGCATGATCTGAACGGGCACATGATCGACACGGCGGGCATGGAAAGATGGCTTCATCGACTACCTATCAACTCGGTGCCTCCCGGTCGATGACCGAACGAGCCTCATGGCCCGCCAGTGGGCCAGGTTTCCCGTTTGCCTGACAATGCCCGCTCTCGCGTGTCGTCGAAGACCGGGCGTCGTGCAGAACCGAAACCGGAGCGAACGCCGAGGCCCGCGTAGACTCGTCGCGCGCGAGCGCAGATCATCGTTTGCGGCGGGGCAAGGAGCTGGCCGCCGGCGTCCGCCACCATCGGCGAATGCGTGGCTATCACGGAAGAACAACGACAGTCGTACCGATGCCCACCCGGTCAAACAGATCCGTGACATCTTCGTTAAACATGCGAATGCAGCCATGCGAAACGAATCCGCCGATCGATTCCGGCGCGTTGGTTCCGTGAATGGCGAAGAAACCGCCCGCGAGCGTCATCGCCGCCGCGCCCATCGGATTGGCCGCCGACCCAGCGGGGATCACCGTCGGCAGGTCAGGTTGTTCAAGCCGAATCTTGGGGGGCGGCACCCAGTTCGGACGAAGGAATTTCCCGTCGATGAAAGTTGTTCCGGTCCATTGCCATCACGATACGGCGAACGCCGACGGTGAAGCTCAAAGAGAGATCCGGCCCCAGGATCAAATATAGTCGTCGCTCTTGAGTATGGACCACGATGGTTCCGGGTGCGAATCCGCCATCATAGGAGACCAACGCCCCGGCAGCGACCGACACTTCGGGGAATGACGCCGAGGCGACCGCTGTCGCAAACAACGCCGCGGCGCATATTCGCACTATTCTACGCATTCGCAGGTTATTATGGGTAACTCGTTTCCAACTCTGCGTTTGATTGCCTACCGTTTTGTATTGTTAAATTGTTTCTAATATTAGCTCACAACATTTATTTTGGAACGAACGATCCGGCAAACGTGTGCTGTTTTGAACAGTCAACCGGGCCGAGTGTGCCGATCTTCGCTGCAACGCTGCGAATCACTCGAGGCGGCTCGTTCGGCGGGAGGTGTGGCCACTCCGCCAGCGAAGCTTCAAGGCGCTCGATTGGCGTGAAAGGCGGAACGCATGAACTCCCTTCTCCCGCGTACAAGCCTGGCGGCGGTCAGTGCGCTAGCTCTCATCTGCGCCATGACAAGCGCGCGTGCTCAGGCGGTGCCGACCGGGACTGCGGCCGGTTACGCCCTTCTCGCCGGGACCACTATTACGAACACCGGCCCCAGCGTGATCACCGGCAATGTCGGCCTCGCCCCGGGTACCGCCATTACCGGCTTCACCGTTTCCGGACCTCCAGGCCCAGGCTTGGTGATCGGAGAGGTTCATGCGGCCGACGCTATCGCCATCCAAGCCAAGTCCGACCTTGTTATCGCCTATGAATATCTGGCGGGACAACCGACGACGGTGAACCTCACCGGACAGGATCTCGGCGGTCTGGTGCTGACTGCGGGCGTGTACAATTTCGACACCTCCGCCGGCATGAACGGAACTCTGACGCTGGATGCGCAGGGCAATCCCAATGCCGTCTTCATCATTGATATCGGCAGCACGCTGACCACGGCCAGCGGATCGGATGTCGTGCTCATCAACGGAGCACAGGCGGGCAACGTCTTCTTCCGCGTTGGCAGCTCGGCGACGCTGGGCACCAATTCGTCCTTCAACGGAACAATCGTCGCATTGACCAGCATTACCCTGACCACGGGGGCGGATATAACCTGTGGTGCGGCCTGGGCGCGCAATGGTGCGGTGACGCTCGACACCAACACGATCACTGTCTGTCCGCTCGTCACAGCGACGATCACTGATGTGTTGGGGCCCGACCTCACGGAAAACCAGATGGAGGTCGCTGACGCGATTGACGCCATCATCGAAGCCGGCGATCTGCCCGCCGAGTTTGGGGTATTGCTTGCCTTCCTGACACCCGAGCAACTGGCGTTCGTCGCCATGGAGTTGACGGGAGAAGCGGGGACGGCGGTTGCTCCCGCAGGCATGGCCGCGATGGACCAGTTCCTGGCGACTGTCATGAACCCCTATCGCAGCCAGCGGGTTATTCCGCCGACGCCGATCGCGCCGGCCCCTGCGAACAACAATACCGTCATGACGATGGGCTATGCCGAAGTGCCCTCTGACCCGGCTGCCTATTCGGCCTTCGCGCAAATGGACGCAATGATCCCCGATCCTCGCGGCCTTTATGTTTGGGCGGACGGCTTCGGCGGGATCGGCCACGCTGATGGCGATCCCATGGCCGGATCGCATGACCGCTTCGCCCACAACTATGGCTTCGTCGTTGGGATAGACGATGTGCTTTCGCCACAGGCGACAGTCGGGTTGGCCCTTGGCGTCGGGAAGACCGGCTTTCAGCTGTCGGACGGACTTGGCGGCGGTCATAGCATAACCGTGCAAGCGGCCGCTCACGCCCGCATGGAATTCGGCCAGAGCTATCTTTCGGCCGGGATCGCATATGCGTGGAGCGCCGTAACAACCGACCGCACGGTGACCGGTATCGGAACCACCCGATTGATCGGGCAGTACCAAGCTCACAATGTCGGCGGTCAAATTGAGGCGGGCTACCGGCTGGGCGACGACCGCGCCTCGATCACCCCATATGGCGCAGTCGGTGTTCAGGCCTTCTTCACGCCAGCCTACACCGAAACAGCTGTCAGCGGTGCGCCTGCCTTCGCGCTTGTCTTTGACCCTCACACGACAATCGCCGTTCGGACAGAACTCGGCGCCAGCGTGGCGCGCACGTTCGATCTCGGCGACAGCGCGAGCCTGACGCTGCAGAGTCGTGTCGCCTGGGTTCACGAGTATTGGTCGAGCACGACAATGACGGCGGCATTCGCGACCATGCCGGGCGCGACCTTCACGGTCGAGGGCGCCGCCCCTCCGCCGAATTCCTTCCTGTACTCCCTCGCAGCCTCGGCCAATTTCGGAAGCTTCGCGATCGGTGCTTCATTCGATGGCGAAGTCGCGCGCGGCTCGCGCAGCTACGCCGGGTCGGTGCGGCTCAGCTTCGCCTGGTAGGATCTGCGCGGAGACGCGGCCGTACTCAAGGACCCCTACGCACCCGACGGTTCAAGCCGATAATGCCTTCAGGTAGCGGTACACTGGAAGGATTTTGTATGGTCCCGATGCCGTCGAGTTGGATCACTTAGGCGTCGAAAGAATCGAGCGCCGAATTGCATCGGTAGCCATGGCCTGGGCGACATCTGGGAGAAGCGCGGGCCGAGCGACAGGAAACGCCCGGCCTCTTGGCGTGACCGAAGCTACTCGTGTTCAGGTCTGAGCGCAGGCGCTTCGTGGAGAACCAAGTTCAACAAGGAACGATGGACCTCGATCTTGCCATTGTAATCAATCAGACCCAGCCGCCGAAATTTGTTCATGAAGAAGTTGATGCGTGATCGCGTCGTGCCGACCAACTCTGCCAACGTCTCCTGGCTGATCTTCGCCAAGACCGGTTCCGGTTCGCTTTCTTTGCCGTAATTTGCAAGAAGCAGCAGCGCCCGTGCCAAGCGTTTCTCACTCGAGTTGAACAACTGATCGACTAAGTCGGCTTGAATATCGCCGCTGCGGGCCAAAAGATATCCAATAAAAAACTCAGCAAAGATCGGCTCCGCGTGAATTATCCTTTTAAACTCGGCCTTATTTACTTGCACCACTGAACAGTCCGTCAAGGCCGTTGCAGTTGACAACCGCAGCGTTTCGCCGTCTGCGCATCTTTCTCCAAAGAAGTCGTCGGCGCCAAGAATAGCAACCACCGCATCCTTGCCGCTTTCGGAAGTCACGGTGAGCTTGACCTGCCCGGCCAAAACAAAAAATACTGTTACGGCCAGATCGCCCTGATGATAGACGACTCCATTTCTGTCATATTTTGCTGTCGTTATTCCGACGGTCCCTTCCAAGAGAAAGTCCCGTATACTAAACGGCGGTGTTCTACTTTTTTGCACCATCGCGCTAGCCTCGCCTTAGTATCCGCATCAATCGCCAGTGACTGCATTGCACGTTTAGGCGCCCGCCTCCGGCGCACTACATGGCGGCCACTTCTTTGAATGAGCGGTCAATCTCCCCTAGTGACAAATTTAACCATCCGACCCGATTCAAATCAAGATTGTTCAATATTGACCACTCCACCGGAGCGTTCAATTGCATTGATTGTGCACCTTCACGTTCCACACGCAGGCTCTTACCTTGACCGGCCATCGTCACGCCCAAGCCCGTGAAATTCTTTTCATCGGTCGCGCTCGCGCTGATTTCGATGCCATCGCGCTTCGCTTGTCGCGGGAGAGGCCGACCGTTGCCCATACGCATTGGGAGTATACGCTCCCGGCGGCGCTGCTGGCCATCGGGAAGAAGCGCTTCGACGCAATCCTTCTGGATGTGTCCCCGCCGGATGGGCGGGGGCTCGACATCCTTGAGGCCGTTCAGGCGGCGGCGCCGAGCGCCCCCATCTTGGTCATCGCTGACGCGGAATCCGAATCCGTGGCGAAAGCTGCGCTCAAGGGCGGCGCCTGCGACTACCTGATCAAAGGACGGCTTGAGACGCGCCCCCTGGCGCACGCACTGGAGCAAATCATCGAGCGAAAATCGATGGATGAAACATTGTTCGCTGAAAAGGAGCGGGCCGAAGTTACTCTGAACTCGATCGGCGACGCGGTGTTGTGCACCGACAATACGGGGCGCGTCACCTATCTCAATCTGGTCGCCGAAAGGATGACCGGCTGGTCGCGCGAAGACGCGGCGGGACACCCGGCCAGCGAGATATTCCATGTCATCGACGGCGCCACGCGAGAGCGAATTCGCGACCCCCTTGAACTCGCCATCCGCGACAATGAGCCGATGGGACTGGCAGCCCAATCCATCCTGATCCGCGCCGACGGTTTCGAGTCGGCGATCGAGGATTCAGTCGCCCCCATTCACGACCGCAGCGGAAAGGTGACGGGCGCAGTTGTGGTCTTCCACGACGTGAGTGAAGCGCGCGCCGTGGCGCTGAAAATGTCTCACTTGGCTCAGTACGACTATCTCACGGATCTGCCCAATCGGATGCTGTTCGGCGATCGTGTCTCGCAAGCAATTGCTCTCGGCCGACGTCATCAACGGCGGCTCGCCGTCCTGTTCCTCGACTGTGACAACTTCAAGCGGATCAACGACACCCTCGGCCACAACGTCGGTGATTTCTTGCTGCAGTCGTTCGCCAAGCGGCTCGTGTCGGCGGTACGCAGCTCTGACACGGTCAGCCGCGTGGGCGGCGACGAGTTCGTCATCCTTCTGTCGGAATTGGAGAGCGTCAAAGACGCCGCGCTGTGCGCCCGAAAGATTCTGCGCGCGCTAGCCACGCCGCACCGCATCGGGCAGCACCAACTGCAGTTGACGGCGAGCATTGGCCTCGCAGTCTATCCGACCGACGCCCGCAATCCCGAAGCGCTGGTTAAGTGTGCCGACTTGGCCCTCTACGACGCCAAGGCAAGAGGTGGCAACAATTGTCGGTCATACCGCCCGAGTTTGACAGCCCGCGCGACCAAGCGGCAATCGGTCGAGGGCAGCCTTCTGGGTGCCTTGGAGCGGGAAGAGTTCTGCCTCTACTACCAGCCACGGGTGAGCCTTGAGACAGGAGCGATCGGCGGCGTCGAAGCGCTGATTCGCTGGAAACATCCCGAGCGCGGCCTCATCCCTCCCGAGGAGTTCGTGCCGATCGCCGAGGAATCCGGATTGATCGTCCCGATCGGGCGATGGGTGTTGCAGGAGGCGTGTCGACAGGCAATGAAATGGCGTGCTAGCGGGGCGGGAATCGTGCCGGTCGCGGTCAATGTCTCGGCCGTCGAACTCCGTGCCACCGGCTTCTTGGAAGGCGTCACCAAACTCTTCGCCAAATATCCCATCGGCACACTCGAGATGGAGCTGACCGAGAGTGTTCTTCTGGAAGACACAGAGGTCGTCGGCGAAACGTTTCGGACCCTGACCGATCTCGGCGTTGTACTGACGCTCGATGACTTCGGGACTGGGTTTTCGAGTTTGAGCTACCTGAGGCGCTTTCCTTTCAACGGCTTGAAGATCGACCGCTCCTTCGTGCAGGAGATTGCAAGCGACGCGTCCGACAGGGCGCTGGTCGCGGCGGTGATCAGCATGGGCAAGAGCCTAGGCAAGGCTGTGGTCGCCGAGGGCATCGAGACTGAGAGTCAGCTCAAGGTCCTCCGCGAACTGGGCTGCGGCGAGGGCCAAGGATACTATTTCTGCCGGCCACTTCGGGCCGACGATTTGGCGACCTATCTCGTTGCTGCCCGGCGCCGGCAGTTGCAGGATGAGGGGATCGATTCCGCCCCTCGTGCACGCGCCGCAAACGCCAATGCGTGAACTGAACAGCTCGGCGTTTCGCGAGCTCGGACAACGGCGCCTACCCGCCTCCAGCATGGAGGACGCGGTGGCCGGATCATAAGCCGGCGCTCCGACCAGACATTCCGCCTGAAGGACATGGGCGCGTCATCATAGCGATTGACGATACCGCCGAGCGATCCGCGCTCGCCCGCGAGCTGCGCGACGATCGCGCCCTGATAGTCGAAGCAGGCAGCCAGCTGGGACGCCCTCAAGGCGTTGCTCGACGAATTCGCCTTCGACGTGATCCTGCTCTCCGACGCGCTGTCGGACCGGTCGGGCGTCGAGACCAACAACCTCGTCAAATCCTTCTATCGCGATCCACCAGCGACGATCCTTATCGGCCCCAGTGATGTGCGCGCTGCGATCAAGGCATATCGCTGCGGCTTTGCGGACTATCTGACCGAAGAGGCCAGGGTTGGCCAAGTGATCCGCGATGCGGTGGCACGCGCCGAAAGATCTGTCCATCAGCGACGCGAGGAAAATGCGCATACCGAGCTACTTGAGCTGCTCGCGCAGCGGGACAGTCTGACGGGCCTCGCAAACCGGAATTCTGTCGAGGAGCGCCTCGACCAGCTCATGCACATCAAGGCGCGTTACGGCAGCCCGTTTGCCATCATCCTCATCCGCTTCAACGAGTATGAGCAAATCTGCGGCGGCTTCGGATACCACGTCGGTGATCACGCCCTCCTTGCTTTTGCCAGGAGGCTGGCCGACCAGTCGCGGGCCGCCAACACGCTCGCTCGCCTGACCAGCGATACGTTTGTCTACCTGGTGGATCACGATGTCAGCCAGGATGGAATCACCGGAGCGTGTCGCAGGCTGAGCGGCGCAATGTCTTTTTCGCTGAATCTCGATGATGTGGGCCTGTCGATCACCGCAGCGATTGGCCCGGCTTTCTTCCCTGGCGACGGGCAAACGGTGGAAGAACTGATCAACGCGGCAGAATTGAAATTCAGCAAGGACTGGGGTGTCGATCTCAGTGCGGCCGAGCTTCCTGGCGGCGGCATCCATGTGGCGGCCAGGCCGGCATCGGCTACCAGTAGCGACCGAGGTCCACCCCAACGACATGCCGGCTCGCGCGCGGTTCGTGGCAAAGCATTCGGCAAGGCGAGAAACGACGAAAAGGGGCCGCCGCCTCCGAACGAGCCAACCGCCGGAACGCCGGCGCTGGCCGGTCGGACCACCAACAGGAGGCAGCATATACGACACCGGACCTTGAAACGCGGCCAGCTCGTCGTCAGCGATGGAAGCAGCACCGTCGATTGCATCATCCGCGACGTGTCGATGGGCGGCGCTCGCGTTGCCGTCGAAGGCCAGTTCTTGGTCCCCGACAGAATGGAACTCTTCATCCCAGACGGTGATCGCCGCCGCCCGGTGGAGAAACGGTGGCAGCGAGACGACCAACTGGGTCTGATGTTCCTCGACCTCGGCGAAGATCGCTGAGCGTGACCTCAACCGATCCGGCATTTGACGCCCACGTGGGTTGGACAGGGTCCGTGGTCAGAGTTTCTGACACTAGCGTCTTCGGATCATCTAGCTGAATGTTATGCTGCGTGCCGTTGACGGAACAAGCGGCGGTTCCCGATGGTCAAACCGGCGGAACTCGCCACGAATACTCCCTGGTGAACTCATCGATAACGTTGAGCGTTCGGTAAGCTCGGCCGTTATGGGCTCCGTCTTGGTCGATGTCATAGGCGCGCCAGGGCCTGCCGACGCACCAGACTTCGCCGAAAAAGAACGCACCGATGCTTCTGAGCAAAGGCGATCAATTGACTTGTATTAAGATGTTCACCGGCAATTTTGGGGCGAGTTAGCGCTTAGATGATATTGAGCGTCCATCATCGCGACTGGACCGATCCCGGGATGCTCGACACTGGCGCAAAGGTCGCTGTCGAAGAAGTGAAGATTATCGTTGTCCGCCCAGTCTGAACTGTATGGATTTGGCTATACAGCTGATGGAGAGGCTGGTCATGAACGAGCCTGCCACGCACAAGGGCGCCAAGCGGTCGAAGTCCCGGCCGGTAGACGTGCTTCCGGTCTTGCCCAATATCCCGGGCGATCTGTTCTGGGAGATGAACAAGCCAGGAACCGAGTTCGAACAGCACGTGGTCGGCATCATCGTTGTCCGGGCCGACGGCACCATCGGCGACATCAACTGATATTTCGCCGGCCTGATTGGTGGCTTGCCGACGGACATGGTCGGCAAGCCGATTCTCGAATTCACTTTGAAGAAAGACGAGAGCAACGTCGCCGAAGTGATCGGGGATCGTTTGACCGGCAAACGCCGTTTCGTCCAGTTCGAGACTTCGATAATCCAAAAGAGCGGAAAGACCGTCGACATTTTCGTCAACGCTTCGGCAGCCATCTTCGAAGGGCAACCTGCCGTGATCGGCGCTGTGATCGACATCAGCGCCCGCAAGCAGATGGAAGCCGCCCTCGCCGCCTCCGAGTTGAAACTTCAGACCGCACTTTCGAACATGTCGCAGGGCCTCATGATGTTCGATGCAGAGGGCAGGCTGATGTTGTCCAATTCTCGCCACGCCGAGATGTATGGACTGCCTAAAGACCAAATCCTTCCGGGCATGACCGTACCGGAGCTTATGGCGCTCGCAGGATTCAAGCTCCGGCGTCCGGGATCTGGACCCCGAGGGCACGTTCGGTCGGGCTGAGAAAGCCATGCGCGGAGCCGAGGGAGGATCCTATATCCAGAACCTGAGCGACGGCCGGAGCATTGCAGCGACCTATCGGCCGATGCCGGGGGGCGGGATCGTCGTGACATTCGAGGACATCAGCCAGCGGCAGAAGGCCGAACAGACCCTCGCCGCTTCCGAGTTGAAACTTCAGACCGCACTTTCGAACATGTCGCAAGGCCTCGTCATGCTCGATGCAGAGGGCAGGCTGATGTTGTTCAATTCTCGCTATGCCGAGATTTTCGGGATGCCGCTCGACCAGATCCTGCCAGGCATGACAATACCGGAACTATGGCGCTCGCAGACTTCGAACACGGGAGTCCGGGATCTGGACCCTGAGGGCACGCTCGCTTATGCGGGGAGCGTCCTGCGTGGAGACGTGGAAGGAACCTACATCCAGAAGCTAAGCGACGGCCGGAGCCTTACAAACGCAATTCGGCGGATGTCGGACGGCGGGATCGTCGCGACGTTCGAGGACATCACCGAGAAGCTTTTGGCCGAAGAAGAGATCAGGCATCTGGCGCACTATGACGCGCTGACCAATCTGCCAAACCGCGTTGCCTTCTACGATCAGATGGACACCATCATGAGGCATCTGCGCCGCGCCGAATCCATCGGGGTGTTGAGTCTGGACCTCGACCACTTCAAGGCCGTCAACGATACGCTAGGTCATCCTATTGGCGATCGCTTGCTGCAGGAGGCGGCCCAACGCATGCAAAGCTGCATGCGCGACGGAGACATCGTGGCACGGCTCGGCGGAGACGAGTTCGCCATTCTCCAGGTCCCGGTCGAAAAACCGGCGGACGTCACTGCACTCGCGACCCGCCTCATCGAGGTCATCGGGGCTCCCTACGACCTCGACAACCGCCTGGTGAGCGTGGGGGTGAGCATCGGTATTGCGCTCGCGCCCAGCGACGGAGATGTGGCCGATACGCTCATCAAGAACGCCGACCTGGCCCTCTATCGCGCAAAGATCGACGGGGGCGGTATCTACCGCTTCTTCGAAGCCGAAATGGATGCGCGCATGCAGGAGCGGCGCGTCATCGAACTCGATCTGCGCCGCGCGATCACCAGCGGCGATGAGTTCGAACTGCTCTACCAGCCCATCGTTGATGTCAAGACAGGGAAGATCGGCAGCTGTGAGGCGCTGGTGCGCTGGCATCACCCCGAGCGCGGCCTCGTCATGCCAGAGGAATTCATTCCGGTGGCGGAAGCGACGGGGCTGATCGTGCAACTAGGCGAATGGGTTTTGCGGAACGCCTGTGCAGAAGCCATGCGCTGGCCAAACGACATAGCGGTTGCGGTCAATCTCTCCCCGGCTCAGTTTAAAAGCAAAAACCTCGTTCCGGCGGTCATGAATGTGCTTGCGGCTTCGGGACTTCCTGTCAGCCGGCTCGAACTCGAGATCACCGAACTGGTGCTGCTGGAGGAAAGCGAGGACGCGTTCGCCGTTTAGAATCGGCTCCGCGATCTCGGGATCAGGATCGCGATGGACGACTTCGGCACCGGCTATTCTTCCCTTGGCTATCTGCGCAAGTTCCCCTTCAGCACGATCAAGATCGATCAGTCCTTTATTCGCGATCTGCCCGCAATAAAGACAGTCTTGCAATCATTCGCGCTGTGGTCGGACTGAGCAGAAGCTTGGGCATAAACACCATTGCCGAGGGCGTGGAGACCGAGGAGCAACTCGCCAGCATCACCTCCGAGGGCTGCACTGAATCCCAAGGCTTCCTCTTCAGCAAGCCTCGCCCGGGCACCGAGGTCCGGCAGATGCTCCGCGAACAAGCCTCAGCGGCCAGCGCCGCGGCTTGACCGGCAGCTCCCGGTTCGGCTGAAGCGGCCACAGGCAACTGCGCAAGGATGGCCGTTTCGACCCCGAGTTCTGGGGCGCTCCAGTGATCGCATTTCCTTCACTCATTGTTGGTCCGTTTCTGATGCCGCGGACGGCTCTCGACGAGGTGTTGCGATGTCCGAAATCATGATTAAGCGCATCTACGATCAGCCGACCCCCCCACCACACATGCCAGTACTCCGCTCACCAGCTGATTGAACGATAGTTTTGTGAGCCCCGCACCAGACGCGGCGTCAACTCAGGAACCATCATCGAATTCAGGCATTGCAGCAATCAGGGTCAGCGTGTCTCGGGCAGAGCAGTGCTATGGTTCAAGTAACCGCGAGCCGGTAGAGCTCCTTTTACGTTGGCCCGGGTCAGACACAGCAATCGACCTCCCCTTTTCGGCATCTCCGCATTGGGCGGCGGTTCAAGAAAGGGAGTTAGTCATGCAAATTCAAGTCAACACCGACGAAAACGTAGACGGTGGGGAAGGCCTGTCCGCCCGGGTGTCGGCCGAGATCCACACCCGTCTGGATCGCTATAGTCAACACATCACCCGTATTGAAGTGCACCTCAGTGATGAGGACGGGGACAAGTCGGCGGTTCCGACAAACGTTGTCTGATCGAAGCGCGCTTGGAAGGGCGTCAGCCGGAAGTGGCCAGCGAGCAGGCCGCCACGCTTGAGGGTGCCTATTCGGGCGCTGCCAAGAAGTTGCAACACGCTCTGGAGACTACCCTAGGCAGGCTCAATCAAGATGAAGGGCGCCGACACCATACGGACGGGCGATCTGTAGCGGATCGACTGCCGCCAAAGACGCCAATCAACGAACCAAGGAGGGACAAGATGATGGTTGAGAAACAATCCAAGACGCCTGCCGCGAAGAACAGTCCCAAAAGTAAGCGCGATCAGGGCAAACAGGAGCCAAAGCCACGGACAGTTCGCCAGACCCCGTCGCCGTCGATCGACCTGGCTTCGATCTCGGCGGTTCAACTGGCAAGACCAGCGCGGGAACAGGTCTGGGCCTTGGCCAGGACGCAGCTGAAAATCGCCGCGATCGAAGCCTGCCAGGGCGCCGAGGGAAACGCGCGTAGAGCACAGCCGGCTGGCGACGCCTCCCTCTTCTTGGATCATCAAAGCGCGTGATCAAGCCAGCGGCAACCGCAGCCGACAGTTGGCTGCTAGCCGAAAACGGCATCCATCTGCCCCGCCCACGGCAACTCGGCCACGGCGATCAGATCATTGAGCGACAGCGCCGGCGACCTCCGCGTGATCACGAGGTGATCGAGCACCTCCGGCGACAGATAGGCGAGCCGCATCATCCCGCTGACAAACCGGTCGGAGACCTTCTCGACAGCGGCGACGACGATGACGTCGATTAGGCCAGCTTCGACGTCCTGGATGAGGCGCTTCAGGCCAGGTCGCTCCAGTGTGCCGCCGGAGAACCAGGGAACGGATACTGCTGTCGCCGGAGACCGACTTTTCACGGGCGATGCTCGCGGCGGTTCTCGGTCACCTCGGGAAATCCGACGAAGCCCAGAGAGTGTGGACGGAGCTGATGGAAGTGAATCCTGACTACTCGTTCTCCGCCCACAGGAGCCGGATGCCATTCCTCGACCCAAGTGTCGCAGATGTCATCGCGAATGGACTTGGCAAGGCCGGCCTGAAGCAACCCGGCGCCTCAGAGCTCTAGGCGCGGCGCTGTTGGGCTATCTCGGTCAGAAACGCCCCGTTCGACCTCCGGACACCTGCGTGGTGCTCTATGAGGTAAGTCTGATGATGACCCTGAGCGCACCCGGTGAGCTCATCCTGCAACGGGGTTTTCGGCCGGCCTGGCGGGGTCTGGTAAGTCGTTCGACGCAAGAACGGACCGAGCACTACCCTACTTGCTGAACTGGTGCGGACCCCGGCCCTCGCGCAACAAGCCTCCGAATTCGTGGGCGGACATGCACGACATCCTTCTCATCTTGCACCTTCTTGGGCTTGGTGGTGGCGCAGCCTCCGTCATTGCCGGCCCTGTCTTGCGACGACGGATCGCCGTGGCCTTCCGCTCGATCTGAGCCAGTGCAGCTCGTTCGTCCGGGGCAAGGCCGCCTTCGCTGTCAGGAGCAGCCAATCACACTCTCACGGCCATTTCGGTTATCTCTGTGCCTACGGGCACAACGGCATGTGCGTTACCCTGCACTGATTCCTTAAGCGCTTCAGGCCCCCAAGAAACCCGTCAATGGTTATCGTAATTCGATCGCCAACTGAGGGCGGCGCGCCTTCCAGTTCGGCATACGTGAAGGTAACGATGCCTTCCCCGATCTCACCATGAGTGAGTTCGACCACGCCAATCGTGCCCGTCGTCATGTTTACCAACGAGGCATTCGGGGGGTCGGAAATGAAATCGCCAGCGGGTCCCCAACCGAGATCCACAATATCGCTTGTATTAACTAGCGAGACCTCGCGGGCCGGACGGTCGGTAAAGATTATTGCGACAGGGTCGAACACCAAGGCGATCTCACCTGTGTCTGAAGTCTGCACAGTGCCTGAGATGATGCTGAGCCAGGTCGGGTTGTCGCTTGGGCTTACCTCCTGTGCGAATGCCACCGAATGGGTGACTCCTACCGCGAAGGCCAAGATGGCGGTCAATCGTTTCATGGTCGCTCCTCGGGGCTGAGATTTTCGCCGCGCTCCAAAACACGCGTTTCAGACGGTGTTGGACCGGACCGATATAAGATCGGACAAGCCCATGATGTAAACAGCGGCAGGACTTGGGGATCGGCCGAGCCCTGGGTTATCGCGCCAAAGGTGCGGAGGCAGTGTTTTTCGGCTGCCCACTGTCTTTAAGTGCACCGCCAACCCGTCTCGATCATTCCGACCTACTGCTGCTGGCGGACGAACGCCATCGGCCCGCCCGCGTCCATCCATACAAACTGGTTCGGCGACTCGAACTGAAGCTGAACGGTGAACGGCACTCCAATCTGGACAACCGGCGGGATCGCAATACACACCACCGTGCAATCCACCTTGGGCGCATAGTCCGAGAAGAAGCAGCGACTGCTGGGCATCGTAGCAAGTAGTCGGTGACCCCGGCATGAACCAACTGGCTGTTGCGTTACCACCCGGCGATCGAAAACCTACACGACGGGAAAGGTTCGTGAGCAACGCCTTTCTCGCCCGCCAGATCGAGGCGATGGCCGGCTACGGCATTCCCGCAAGCGACATCGCCACGGCGCTCGGCATCGAGCGTTGGGTCCTCGAACGGGACTACCCTCAGCAGCTTTCAGGCGCTGCCATCAAGGCCAACAGCAAAGTCGCGGAGAACCTCTACCGTAAGGCGACCGGCGAGGGGCGTGAAGCGGTCACTGCAGCCATCTTCTGGCTGAAGACGCGCGCCGGCTGGAAGGAAACGTCGGTGCATGAACTGCGCGATCAGCGACCGTTGCAAAGCTGGAGCGACGAAGAACTCAACCAGCGCATCGACCTCTTGCAGAAACTGATCAGCTCGGCGGCAGCCGCGGAGACGGCCGGCATCGACCTCAACGACCTCAGCCTGGCTGGGTCATCACCCGCCGACAGCTCCGATCGATGACCTGCTGCCACCAACAAGGGTTCACGGGTGGCCGAAATGTATGGAGGGGGTCGTGCCCTTCTTGCCCCATACGAAAACTGCCCCCTAGGGGTCAGAATTCTTGCGACGGCTGCATTCTCGCCTTCGCTGCGTTCGTTGTCAGCGGTCGGCAGCGCGGAAATCGACTCGGGGCTAGCGGGCTAGGCTCTCGAGCACCTCGATAATCGTAGACAGCGAATGGAGTTCCCACCGCGCGCGACCGTCGGCGTCTAGCCAGAGGTTCGCGCCTGCCAGGCGTCCCGGCAAGAAGGCTGGGTCTCCCCAGAAGTCCCCCCTGACGATGACATTGAGTTGTCGCGTGCCATCGTTGAGCCGTGCGGCCCTCGTCCGTGCGCCGTTGAAGGTGACACTGGGAACGCCAAGTACAGCCCCAACGTAGCTCGCGTATCCGCCGCCTGACGAGTGGCCTATGACTGTAACCTCGAACTCTGGAAACGTGGCGCGAACACGATCCGCGAAATGAACGGCGACTCTGGAATATCCGCCGAAGGCCCGGCGACAGAGAATCGCAACTACTCCTCGAAGGCTCATCCGGGTCCCCGCAAAGGCCACAACCACAGCGTTCTCGGACCGGTTGATGAAAGCGGCGCCCCGGAGGTCGAGCAGAACCTCGCGCCAGCGATCGGCCCTCCCGACTAGACCCTGCAGTTCCCAAGCGCGCCCGTATCCTGCTGGAGGCGCCGTGCCCGCCTCCAACGACTGCAGTATGCGTGCATGCGGCAAGGCTCGCTTCGCGAGGTCCCGCCCTGTTTTGCCTGTTTCAAACGCCACGGCTGAAACCCGAAGCCTCTCACTAGTCTACTCTTTACCCTTATATTGCAATAGCTTAGGCTTCATACAAACCGCAAACGGTGGTATGCGGTTTGTATATGAACGGCACCCTCGCCCGGCCGCAGATCTATGTCGCCTATTATCGCGTTTCGACGCAGCGACAGGGCCGTTCGGGACTCGGCATCGAAGCGCAACGAACCGCCGTCACACGGTTCGCAGAAGGCGAAGACCTCACCCAAATCGCCGAGTTCGTTGAAGTAGAAACCGGCAAGGGATCCGACGCCCTGGAACGCCGGCCGAAGCTTGCCGCCGCTCTCGCAGCAGCCCGGACAGCGAAGTGTCCGGTCGTGGTCGCCAAGCTCGATCGTCTGTCGCGGGACGTCGCATTCATTGCAGGGCTGATGGCGCAGCGAGTGCCCTTCATCGTCGCCGAACTCGGCATCGACGCCGATCCCTTCATGCTGCATCTCTACGCCGCCTTGGCCGAGAAAGAGCGCCGTCTCATCTCGCAGCGCACCACCGCCGCCCTTGCAGCTCGGAAGGCTCAGGGAAAACACCTGGGCAATCGCACCAACATCGCTGAGGCGGGTGACTTGGGCCGGCATGCGGCCAAGGAAGCAGCAGCTCGGTTTGCGGCAAACGTTCTTCCGATCATCGCCTCAGTTCAGGCGACGGGCATCTCAACTCTCGCCGGAATTGCCGATGCTCTCAACGGTCGGGGCATCAGAACCGCACGCGGAGGACGGTGGCACGTCTCAACGGTCCGGAACGTCCTCGCCCGTTGGCACGCCGCCCAGTAAGGATACCTATACTTCCTCGCCTCGTCTGCGAGCCTATCCGTCTCGCACGGGCGGGGCCGTGGTCTTTCTGAGAACGTCCCTCATCCCTCCCTCCTCGCGCGCGTTTTTAGGCGGGAAGTACGCTGCGGGAAGGTGCACTATCCTGCTCTCGGTCAACCTGGCTGAGGTCGGGCCGTGGGGCCGATCGAGCCAGCGGAACCGGTGGAGAATATCGGAGAAATTCCCGACACTGACCGACGATGGCTTTCAGCACTACCCCGGCAACGAGGAGCTTATTGGAGATCCAGACGCGGACCTTGTGGCAGGCGGCAACCGAACTGCTCACGTCGCGCTGAAGTGCTCCTGGTCAAACGGGTGGGACGTTGGTGCGATTGGCCATTTCCGGCGCAAAGCGGTCAGCACGCAAAGAGATGTTGGCCGCGGGAATTGGGAGTGGGCGAGTCGAATCCGACGAGGTGCGGGTAGAAGACAACCCAGGGCGGCTGAACTCCCTCGTTCAGACTACCTCCCTATTGCTTCCAGTCACCGCGGGGTTAAACTCTTAAGTACTCACTAACGCGGCAGTTAGCCCGCCCTTGCACGAGTTCTGTTGCGTGTGCGTTTCAATCGAAACGGAGGCACGATCATGGAACCCTGGATCTCAGTCAATTGGACCGCAGTAGTCGTGGCCGCGATCGTCAGAATCGTGGCTGGGGCTGCCTGGTATGCGCCGCCGGTCTTCGGCAGACGTTGGGAGCGGACGGGCGGCATGGACGAAGGCGCCACGCGGATGCCGGGGGCGATTGGTGTTCAGGCCCTTGGCAGTTTCGTCATGGCCTACATTCTGGCCCAAGTCGTCGGCCATTTCGGCGTTGCGGATGTCTGGTCCGGAGCGTTGGTCGGCGCTATTATCTGGGTAGGCTTTGTCGCCACTATTATGCTTCCCGGGATACTATTCGAAAAGCGATCGATGCAATTCTTCTTCATCTACGCCGGCTACCAACTAGTCACCCTTGCCGCGATGGGTGCTATCATCTCAGCATTCTGAAGGGAGGATCTTGCTGGCGCTCCGACGTGGGCCTTAGACGGAGCACGCGCGCTATTTTCGGGGGCCGCGACTTTTTCGGGCTAGCGCCCCGCGGCGCATGCCGCCGGCTCCCTGACTTGCAGCTCGGAAGGCTCAGGGAAAACACCTGGGCAATCGCACCAACATCGCTGAGGCGGGTGACTTGGGCCGGCATGCGGCCAAGGAAGCAGCAGCTCGGTTTGCGGCAAACGTTCTTCCGATCATCGCCTCAGTTCAGGCGACGGGCATCTCAACTCTCGCCGGAATTGCCGATGCTCTCAACGGTCGGGGCATCAGAACCGCACGCGGAGGACGGTGGCACGTCTCAACGGTCCGGAACGTCCTCGCCCGTTGGCACGCCGCCCAGTAAGGATACCTATACTTCCTCGCCTCGTCTGCGAGCCTATCCGTCTCGCACGGGCGGGGCCGTGGTCTTTCTGAGAACGTCCCTCATCCCTCCCTCCTCGCGCGCGTTTTTAGGCGGGAAGTAAGCTAGAGCCGCACACATCCACCGTCTGCCCATCCTCGCGCGGGCTTTTGGTCGGGAGTTTCCAGAAGCCAACTCGTTTGTCGTTCCGCCTCTTAATCGCACATGGGCGATTTGGACACGAACAAATGCTATGCTGTTCGGCGTCCATTGCTCTGTCGGCAAACAGCAGAGGGGATGTACCCATGCGTACGTTGCGACACCTAGCGATTGTGCCGGTCCTATTGGTGCTTGGGTCCTGCGGTGAATCGGATGATTCCGAGCAGGCCAAAGACACCGTTGCAGGCAATGTCGAGCTCGAATCTTCCTCGCCAGTATCGAGCTCCGAAGAGGCGACACCCGGCCAACTTACGGTGACGCTCGCGAACGACCAGTTCGGCATCGATACGGTCAAGATCGTGTTTGAGCATTCAGGCTCTGAGCAGGGGCGCAGCACGCTGTGGATTGAGAACTACGGCGAACGAGTGGCGATTGAGACTGACCTCACGACTGTCTTGGGGCCAGATCGAAGCTATGCCTATTGGGACGGTGACCGCCTCTACCGACGCGATCTGGAAACCGACGAACTCTACGATACCCCGCTTCGCCAGAGGAACATGGAACCGGCCTCGGTCACGATCATTGCCCCAGCCGATTTGGCGGCCGCCGGTTATGAGCGCCTCGGTGACATAACGATTGCCGGAGTTGCTTGCGAGCATTGGCGCAATCCCACCATCAACTACGAAACCTGCTTCTGGAACCGGATCGAGCTTCTGTCGATCAATGGCCTGATTGAGGACGGCGGGTTCATGCTTCGCCACGAGGCGGTCGAGATCGTCGAAGGAGAGGGCATTCCCGAGGACATCCGAGCGCTCGCGCAGTAGATATTTGTGCCCTGCGGCTGGTTGATCGCCCCGGAGTTCTGCCGGGAGTTGGCGATCAAGCGTCGCTTACGCGCGCAAGCTCTTTAGGCGGGAAGTATTCGGCACCGGTGTGCCCTTCCACTCCTGGTAGACGTGGATCGCCGTGAAACCCCCACTGATCAACATGAAGAGGATCAACAGCCCTCCGTTGCTCTGGAGATACGAGAATTCTAGCAAGTGATCCGTCAACAATTTGAGGCCCTCCTTGGGTCACAACGAATGAAGACCGCTGGCTGCACGATGGCTACTATCGAGAAAGGCGTACCTGTCGACCACTCCTCGAATTGTGCGGTCGGGGTTTGCCACGGCTACGTATGGGCCCCGCTGAGACAGGATATCATCCCTGGCGGTCGAGTTGGTGAGCATCTTCCCCGACCGAGAAGCGTCCACGAAGAGTCCGCTGCTGCCCGAAGTGGCCTCTAGGTTGGTGAACGAAACACCCCGGCGAGTTCGGAGCTTCGCGCGGTGCGCCCGATGCCGCTATTTCCGACGCCATCGAGGCAGCCGCAAGTTCGCTGCTAAGGGGCTTGGGTGCCCATCACATCCAACCGCAGGGATGCAATACCGGCCGCTATGTTCAGTCCGGCAACACCCTCGATGGAGAACGGCTGGAGCGCGATGCTGCTTTCGAGGCCGCCGACCAGAATGCGCCCGCCGAAACCGACCCCCAACGCCGCCTGGGCACCCAACCCGGCATATGTGCCGGCTAGCGCACCAGGGGTGGCCACATCATCCGTTGGGGCAAATACACCCCAAACCATGACGCCGTTGCTACGGTAACCGATATCGATGCCGAAATTGTTGATCCGGCCGGTGTAGTATTCAACGACTTCACCGCCGAAACCGGTGAAGGCGCAATTGACCTCGCGAGATGACCCAAAAACAAATCCAAACCCGCCGGCGACCTGACAGTTCAGGACACCAATCCTGGCTCCAAATTCCTGAGCTTGGGCGGGCGAACTTCGGCGAAAGAAGCTGCCGCCCAGTTCGCCGCAAACCTCATGCCTATCGTGTCATCAATTCAGCGGAGCGGCGTGACCACCCTGGCGGGGATTGCCGGCGCCCTCAATGACCGAGGCGTTCGCACCGCTCGCGGCGGCCGATGGCACGTGTCGACCGTGATGAATCTGCTGCGGAGAAGCGGATAAATCCTCGCCTCCTCGAAGTCATACCCCGAAGCAGAGCCAAAGGCAGCCCATCCGACACCGGGGCGTGTCATGCGTGACACCGGGGCGCGTCATGCGTAGTGTTCGACGCGCGCTGCCAGCGCAATCGAGCGCAGCGCTGCGCAACGATTGTCTTTCTAGGCGGGAGGAATGGCGTCGGCGGCCGAGGCGATTGTGGCGGCACTTGGTGTGTGTTTGCCGTTTGATAGCGCAAGCGTGGAAATGTCGTCCTTAAGGTCGCGCAGCCTGAGGTCCGCCGCGTTGCGGCCTAGTCGGGCACGGATGCCCAATGGACCTAGCGGCGGGGCACATCGCACTGCGTGCCCCGCCGAAGAGCCGAAATTGTTGGAATCGTCGGCGAGGTCTTTCAGGTGGCGTCTATGCGCCAGAATCAGACGTTTGGCGCTGCGTTTCGCGCAAGTCGCTTTTGGTATTTGGAGGATTTGGAGGTCGTCGCGCCAGACAGGCCAACCTTGGCGTGTTTGCGACCTAGCGGCAGCACGCGCGTGATGCTGGATAGCAAAGGGACCAAGAGGACAGAGAATGGCGTGACAGACCCACTCAGGCGTTGACCATGACCCTCGCCTCGGCGCCTAAGTCCGTCACCCTTGAGACAGCGGCGTTGGCTGCTCCCAGCGCAGCGTCTTTATTCGGGAAAGGGCCGAACTCTCGACCGTTGAACTCAACCCTCAATGTACCATCATGAACGACTTCAAGGTCGTATGACCGTTTCAAGGCTTCGCTCCCCAATGCGAAGAGGAAAAGGGCGACGATGGAGGGTGCTCCCCACATGATTGATGAGAGCTTACCGGCAACCGAATACGCAACTGAAAATCGGCGACAAGAACCCGGGCTGCCAGTCGAAGGAGCCGCCCGTTCCGATTGGCCTCCCGGTGCGCTCGGGCCTTACCTGCGCGCATTCGGCATCTAACCGTTGCCATTGCTGGCGCTTGGCGGTCTACCACCGTCCTCCATAATCCCCCTCAATGTTGTGACCCGCGGTTAACTCGACGCCCGGATATGTGACGATATCGTCACATATGGGCAAGCTTTCGAACACCGACGATGACCATCTCGATGCTGTCTTCTTCGCACTGGCCTCGGACCCGCGGCGGCGCATCCTTGACATTCTCAAGCTCGAACCCGGCGCGAACGTCAATCAGGTCTGCGGCCACCTGGACCGCGAGATGGGCCGGTTCGCCGTGATGAAGCACCTGGCTGTCCTCGAGAAGGCAGGCCTTGTCTTTTCGGAACGCCAAGGCCGAGAGAAGCTTCTGTGGTTCGACGTCACGCCGATCCAATGGATCCACGAACGCTGGACGACCGAATACAGCGCCTATTGGGCTGCCCGCCTGACACGCCTGAAAGTGGCGGCCGAAGGCGCTGAAATCCTCCCCGCAACCCCTAACCGAAGAAGAGGCGGAAATGGCTGAGACGCCGCCGATTGCCGATGCTGTGTTTCGCATCGTCATTGACGCCCCCATCGAGCGGATTTGGCGCGAACTGACCAAAACCGACGAAGCGCAAGGAGCGCTGTTCAACGCTTGGCTGCACACCACCGGACTGTCGCCGGGCGGACATTTTCAAATGCGGACGAAAACCGGCAGACACGTGATGGTCGACGGCGAGGTGGAGGTATTCGACCCACCGCATCGCTATGTGCATACTCACCGGTTCACACAGTATGATGACCCGGTCTGCCGCGTGTCCTACGAACTCAAGCCCGTCCAAGGCGGGGTGGAAGTAACGCTGCGTGTTCTGGATCTGCGGCCCGATACCCGCACTGCCAAGGATATGCGGGCCGGCGGCATGAGAATCCTCAAGACGCTCAAGACAATCGCTGAAACTGGTGGGCCGGGGCTTGGCACACGATTGATGTATTTCATCTTTGGCAGGATGGAGTTCGTCCTTCCGCGACGCACGCGGCGAGAGCAATGGCCAATGCCTGTCGCCAATTCTCACTTGCCCCAACCAGCAGCCAAGGAAGCCAGTGACGATGCCTGATCCAACGACTGCCCTGGAGACACAACTCCGCAACATTCAGAACAAGACGGCCAAGTCCCTGGCGCAACTCAGACGGCAGGTTCAAGGGTGGAGACGTAACACGACTACGGCTTATCGCCGCCTTGCTCGACTCCGGCTTCTCAGCGGACTCGCTGGCGCGCTCCGTGCGTGAGCAGCAATTGTCATTTGAGTTTGCGGGCAAGATGCTCGCCGATCCGGTCGCCCTGTCCGGTATCACCGTGAATGAAGCGTGCCAGAGAGCGGGGTCGACTACGACACGTTCGACACCCTGATGCTGGCTCTTGGTTTCGCCTCACCGGCAAGAGATGCCGCTATGAGGGAGGACATGCGGGAGTTGCTGACGATCTTCGCCTCCGTCGTTGAGGCAGGCGTTCCACCAAAAGCCCTTATCAACACGCTACGAACATTCGCGATGAGTCTTCGACGAATGGCCGAGGCATCGCGGAGCCTCTTTCGCAATCACATCGAGGCACCTCTGCTCGACAAGGGCCTTGCACCCCGAGAGATGCTCGCAGTAGCAGCGCCGGCCCGGGTGATGCTGCAGCGCGTCGGATACCGGTCCGCGTACCTCCTGCAGAGGCGCCTGTACGAGGAGGCAGTCTTCACAAACTTGATATCGCGGTTTGAGGATTTCTTGTCGGCAGCCGGCGCATCGGAACCAAACGGCCTCGCGACCAGAGCGATCGGGTTCGTCGACTTGTCGGGCTTCACCGCAATAGCTGAGACCACCGGAGACGCCAGCGCGGCTGGATTGGGCCTCGCCCTTCTTGAGCTGGTACAAGCCGAGGTTAGTCGAGGACGCGGCGAACTCGTAAAGGCGCTGGGCGATGGAGCGATGATGCTGTTCCGACGCCCCGAGGAAGCGGTTTCTGCAGCTCTTCGAATAGTCTCGCTGGCTCGAGAACAAGACTCCACCCGTTCGGGCAGGGATTGCCTTCGGGCCGGTTGTTTCTCAAGACGGCGACTACTACGGCAGAAGCGTGAATCGGCGGCCCGCCTCGTGGGCGTTGCGCGGCCAAGCCAGGTAGTCGTCGGCCAGGAAGTCCGGGAAGCATTCAGCGATAGATCCCTGTCGTTTACCCCGCTCGGCCCGTAGCGATAAAAGGCATCCCCTTGGAGCTGACGGTGTTCTCGGTCGAAGGGCCGATCTAGGAGCGTCCTCGAAACTGGAGAACATTTGGAACCCGGTTCCTCTCCCTCCGCCAACCCAGGCTGCCAGCCCGTTCTCCGACCTGCGCACTGCGACCCAGGAATCGCGCCGAGGATGCGGGCGCCGCGTGGGGAGGTCTTGGCCGGGCAGCCGCCCGCTTGCTGATCCGCTGCTGATCCGCTTTCGCCAAGAAACGAAAGCCCGCGACCTTGCGGCCGCGGGCTTGTTGAGCGGGCAGAAACGCCGGACTAGGCGGCTGCCGAAACACTACCGCTGGTCGGCACCGTCGCAATCGTCTTCAGGATCTGAGAAGCGATCTGGTAGGGGTCGCCTTGCGAGTTCGGCCGGCGATCCTCAAGGTAGCCCTTATAGTCGTTCTTCGCGAAGCTATGAGGGACCCGGATCGACGCGCCGCGATCGGCAATGCCCCAGCTGAACATATCGATCGACTGGGTCTCGTGCTTGCCGGTCAGCCGCATGTGGTTATCCGGGCCGTAGACGGCGATATGGTCTTCCTTGGCGGCCTCGAAGGCGGCCATGAGCTTCTCGAAATACGCCTTGCCGCCGGTCTCGCGCAGGAACGTCGTGGAGAAGTTGGCGTGCATGCCCGAACCGTTCCAGTCGGTGTCGCCGAGCGGCTTGCAGTGATACTCAATATCGACGCCGTATTTCTCCGTCAGGCGCTCGAGAAGATAGCGGGCAACCCACATCTCGTCGGCCGCCTTCTTCGATCCCTTGCCGAAGATCTGGAATTCCCACTGGCCCTTCGCCACTTCGGCGTTGATGCCTTCGTGATTGATTCCGGCAGCGATGCAGAGATCGAGATGCTCTTCCACGATCTGGCGTGCGATGTCGCCGACCTGGGCGAAGCCGACGCCGGTGTAGTACTTGCCCTGCGGCGACGGATAGCCCGCCGCCGGGAAACCGAGCGGTCGGCCATCCTTGTAGAAGAAGTACTCCTGCTCGAAGCCAAACCAAGCACCCGGATCGTCGAGGATCGTCGCCCGCTTGTTGGAGGGATGCGGCGTGCCGTCCGGCATCAACACCTCACACAGGACGATCGCGCCGTTGGTGCGCGCGGCATCGAAATAGACGCCAACCGGCTTCAGCACGCAGTCAGAGCTGCTGCCCTCGGCCTGCTGGGTCGAGCTGCCGTCGAAACCCCACAGGGGCAGCTGATCAAGCGTCGGAAACTCATCATATTCCTTAATCAACGTCTTGCCGCGAAGATTGGGGACGGGGGTGTAGCCGTCCAGCCAAATGTATTCGAGCTTGTACTTTGTCATGGCCCTCACTCGACGAGTGGAAAGTTTGGTTTTGAGACCCTGCGCCGGTCATCTGGCGCAGTTGCCTTGTTTGAATGCATTGGCCGTGCCAGCCAGGCACGCGGTGCGGGCACGCGGCATTCGGCTGCATATCACGTGGTGTGTCAGCTGAGAGATTGGCCATAAATCCAGGTGCAGGCTGGCTGTTCCCCGAACGCGGCGACAGGGGCGCGGGAATGGGCGTGCCGATAAAATGGGCAACTGCAAAAAAATTGGTATGCGCGCTCTTCAAATGCGTCTAGGGGCGCCCATGTGACCACTCCACACAAAACGCTTCGGAGCGAACAACAACGAAAGAAACGCCAATGACTACGACCATGAACAGCAGATCGGCAGATGTCTTCGATATCTTCACCGGACGGCGTATCGCCGCCAACGAGGATCACTATGTCGAGCGACCGGTATTGGATCGTCAGTTGGAGCGGAACCCGAGCGCGCTGGCCGAACGTGGCTGGTATCACGCGGCAGCGATTAACGACGAGGCGCCCGACCACTGGCGCCTTTGATCCTCGCGTAGAGTGCGGCTTCCGGCGCGGCGTGATAGCGACGCCGGAAGCAAACTTCCCCGCATGAGGCCTGCAAAATGAAGACACCGCGAACCCAAACGGTTCGCGCGGCGCTGTCGCCAGCATCGGCGCTCGGCTAGACTGCGGGACGTGGCGGTACGGCATCCTTAGGTCGCTGGGCCGACCCCGGACCTCGCAGACCCAGAGATCGATTCGGCATGTTGAACCGTCGTCGTTTCATTGTCGGCACAGCCGGACTTGCCGGGTCGGTCTGGCTCGCCGGTCACAGATCGCCGGCCTATGGGGAACCGCTTGGGCGCGTGATCGAACCAGGCGAAGAGATCGTCGTTCCGCTTTCGCTGGAGCCGCGCGAGCGACTGACCGCCCTTCCCTGCTTCGACGGCAAGCAGTTGCCGCTGTGGACCTTCAGCGACGAGACGTGGGCGCCGGTGGTGCGCATTCCGCTGGGTGCGCGGCTCGAAGTCGACCTGACGAACCAGCTGCCGCGAGAAGGCGAGCACGCGTCAATTCACTGGCACGGCATTCGCCTTCCGAACAGTCAGGACGGCGTCCCCTACCTGGTCCAGGACCCCGTGTTCCCGGGAGAGTCCTATCACTATTCCTTCGTAGCGCCGGACACCGGCACCTTCTTCTTCCACACGCACTGCAATACGCCGGAGCATTTCGGTCGCGGCCTGATCGGCGTCCTCATTGTCGAGGGCGACGAGACAGAGCCCTATGACGCCGACGAAGTGCTCGTGATCCGCGACTGGCGCGTTGACGTTGACGCCGGACAGTTCCTGCCATTCACGACGACACGGGGTGCGGCGCGCGCGGGCACATACGGGCCCATTCGCAGCGTCAACGGCATCGTCGATCCGGAAATCAGTCTGCCGGCTCGCGCCGACTGCCGATTGCGGCTGCTCAATCTGGATCCGACGCGGATCGTCGATGTTGGCATTGAAGGCGCCGCGGCAGCGATTATTGCTGTCGACGGCATCGCGGTGCCGCCCTTCCCGCTCGAGCGCTGGTCTCTTGGTCCCGCCATGCGCATCGATATCGTGTTGCGATCGGCCGCCGATGGAGAGAGCGTTCGGCTGATGGACTACCGGCCCGAGGAGCCGCTCGAGCTGGCGCGTCTGATCGGTTCGGGCGAACCGCGCCGATCCGGCGCTTTCGCGCCGGCGCCGTTGCGCGCCGGCATCGTGCCCGAGCCGGATCTGACCGACGCCGGCCTGTTCGAACTTGAATTCGGCTCGGTGCGATCGGCCGACGAGTTGGACCCCGACAATCCGTTGCTCGATCTTGTGCTCGGACCGCTATGCAGCAGCAGCGCCACCAACTGGACCATCAACGCCACCGCCTGGCCGGCAGGCGACCACGCTCATCTGCCGGCGCCCCTGGCCGAACTTGAGCGCGGGCGGACATACAATTTCGTCCTGCGCAACAACACCCAATTGCTGCACCCGATCCATATTCACGGCCATTCGTTCAAGGTGCTGGCTTCGGACAAGCGCAGCATCGTTCCGCATTTCGCCGATACCGTGCTGCTTGAGCCCGAGGAGACGATCCAGGCGGCGTTCGTCGCCGACAATCCCGGACTGTGGATGGCGCATTGCCACATCGCCGAGCACCAGGAGACAGGCATGATGGGCTACTTCGCGGTTCGCTGACGGCAGGCGACGAAACGAAAAAGCCGGCTGCTTTTGCAGCCGGCTTTCGGTGTTCGAGAAAGTCGCCCGCGCCTAGTCCATCGGCGGCGCATTCTCCATCGGCGGCATGCCCAGCGCCGCCATCCAGTCGACCTTCGGCACTTCGTTGCTCACCGCAGGCAAAGTCCGCACCCAAGCCATGATGGCATCGATGTCCTCGTCCGTCGCGTTCTTCAAGAACGCCGCCGGCATGAGCGGGAAGAGGATGTGGCCGTCGCGCGAGATGCCCTGCGTGATCGCGCGGCGAAGAGCGTCGTCGCTCCAGGCGCCGATACCCGTCTCGCGGTCGCTGGTGATATTGGCGGTCTGTATGAAGACGCCGCCCGGCAGCTGGGTGATGTCGAAGCCGCCGGCGCCGGCGCGCGTGAAGTCCGGTGCACCTGTAGCGTCACGCGGTGTGTGGCAATCGAGGCAGTGCGCGACGGTTGCCAGATACTCGCCATAGGCCAGCTGATTATCGGGCGATGGGGTCGGGCCACCTGGCGCAGGGCCGTAAGTCGGCTTGTCGATATTGTAGGTCGACTCGGGCACCTCGTTATGGATCGCCGGGATCGACTGCAAATAGAGGGCGATCGAGTAGGCGTCGTCGTCGGACAGGTGATTATAGAAGCCGACTGGCATGGGTGGCCCGATCGTCTCGTCCTCCGGGGTGTGGCCTTCGCGGATCGCCGTGACAATCTCGTCGAGGGTCCAGCCGCCGATGCCTGTTTCCACATCGGGTGTGATGTTGCGCGTATACGCGTCGAAAGCCGGCAAGCTGTTAATCTCGAAACCGCCTGCGAGATAGAGATCGTTGTTGAACGTGCCGTCAGGGTTGCGTGGCGTATGGCAATTGCCGCAAGCGGCCAGCCCATCCACGAGATACTGGCCGCGTTCGACCGACGGCTCGGCGAAGACGCCGCTAGCCCAAAGGCCGACGGCGGCAATGCCAATGGCGGAACCAACAAGTGCGATTGAACGGCGCATAAATATCCCCCCGTCACCCAACAGAATGATGTTGGAGGATACGCCTTCGCCAAGGTTGCAGCAATCCTGCATTGCTGCTCTCAAGACGAGAGTAAGTAAACTTGAAAGTTTAACGCCGATTTAGATGTCCGGCCATTCTTGCCGGGCGGTTTGGCGGGCTGGCCTCCGATAGTATCGGCCCATATCGCGGTCCCGCCTCTTGTTCCGGAGAGGGGACCGAGGCGGTTGAGCCTCCGCCCCCTCTGTCCGGATCGTGCCTAGCGGCAGGTCTCTCAGACCATGTCCTTCAGCTTCTTCAGCGGCAGGACCTTGACCCGGGTGCTCGCCGGCTTCGCCTTGACATCCATCAGCTCGCCGGGACGGAAGGGGTTGGGAACGCCCTTCTTGGCCTTCTGCGCGGGCTTGGTCACCGTCTTGATCTTCATCAGGCCGGGGATCGTCACATAGCCGACGGCGCCTTTGGCGACGTGACGCTCGATGACCGAATCGAGCGCGTTGAAGACCGATCCGACATCGCGCTTCGTAAGGCCGGTGGTTTCCGCGATATCGGAAAGCATCTGCGACTTGTTCATTGCCTCGGTTACTTTCTTAGGTCTTGCCAATGTAGTTCCTCCAATTGGGATGACGCTGCTGGGTCGGAAAGGGATGCGGAGCCGGACGTGAACCCACCGTCGGCCCGGAATGCCGCGCGCTACCATGATTCTGATGCTGGCAGCGACGCCTTTCTTCTGGAAAAGCCGATAATTCGTGATACCGCAAGCGCCCTCGCGCCTGGTCGCAGGTCGACGCAGGCAGGTTGAGCACCAGCCCGGGGCGAGGCGAGCCATCGCCTGCACGTTCCACGCTCATGACCATTGCCCAAGAAATGCCCCCAGGTGCCTTAGTTCTCAACAGGTCTTGGGCTGACCGCCGCCCCTATAAGGTTTTCCTATGCAGCGAAGCTGGCCAGGGCTATTCTTGCGATGGGGAAATAAGAGGGAGGCGCGACAGGTGACGACCCAGTCGCCTGTCTCGCCGCTAAAAACAATGAACGCAGCGGCAGGACTGCTCGACCTAGTCGGGCAAGGCTATCGTCACGCGATCGAGGGACAGGCCGACTGGCAACGGCTGATGGTCGCGGCGACTGATCATTTTGATGCCCAATATGCCGGCATCAAAACGCAGATTTCGACCGACAACAACGGGGTCGTCCGCGGGCAATATTCTTTTGCCTCGTCCGAAGAGGCCGGATTCGTCGAGTCAGAAATCTTGTGGGAGCCGAATCTCGCCAAATCCGCTGGTCGGGCGCACGCTTGCCGCGCCGCCTGGGCGGATATTGATCGATCGGCTGAAGGGCGATCCTGCGCTGCGCGACAGCGATTATTTCCGCAAGAACATCCTCCCGTACGATCACTGTCTGTCGGTGATGCACCATTCGCCGGAGGAAGACACCTTCGTCTGCCTCCTGCGCGATCCGTCTCTTCCGGCGTTCGGCGAGCGCTCGATCTCCGAGTTCGCTCTTTTCGCCCGGCATCTTCATGACGCGGCGACCCTGGCGCGCCGAGCAAGCGTTTCGGCACGGGCGCAGACCGAGGATTCCTTCGACTGCATGATCAACCCCGTGTTCGTCCTGCGCCCCGACGGCCGGATCTTGCGGGCCAATACGATCGCCCGCCGCATGCTCGATGTCGGAGACCTCGTGCGCGACCGGGACGGCCGCCTGTCGGTGATCTCGCAAACGCCGCTCAATCTCCTTATCCGCACTGCGTTGACCGGCTCGGCGCAGACATTCCGCGTCACGCGTTCCGGAGCCTCGGCGCTGCACGCGGTTGTCAGCACGGCGCCGGACGCCTGGTCTGGCGGCGTCACCGACGCCGTTGTCCTGGTGCTCGGCAACCCGGGCAATCCTCCGCTTCCGTCAGAAGGATTGCTGCAGGATCAATTCAGCCTGACACAGGCGGAAGCGCGTTTCGCCCGGCGTTTCGTCCTGTCCAAATCGCTGCCGGCGGCAGCGGAAGAACTCGGCATCAGCCGAGAGACGGCGCGTCGTCATATCAAGGCGGTCTTCGAGAAGACGGAGACGCACAGCCAGGTGGAGTTAACACATCTGCTGCTGTTGCATCCGCACGCGATCCTCAGCGCCCTGGGCTAGACGCTTCGGCCCGGCCTCCACGGCGACGGCTGACACCACAAACGAAACGGGCCCCGGACGGAAGTCCGGGGCCCGCTGGTTTTGCGTGGCAGTCTAAGGACTACATGCCGCCGGCAACGGCGTCAGGCAGCGCGAAGACGTAGAGGGTCGAACCAGCGCGACGATAGCGATCTGCATCGCCAGCAGCGTCACCGGCAAGCACCTGACCGGTGTTCGAACCAGACGCGATGATGGCGATGTATTGCTTGCCATCATGCATGTAGGCGATTGCCGACTGGTTGTAGTTCGAACCCGTCGGGAACGACCAAACCAACTCGCCGCTCTCGGCGTTGTAGGCGTGCATGGCACCGTCATGGTTGCCACCCTGGAACACCAGGCCGCCGGCTGTCGAGAAGACCGGAACGTTGTTGCCTGGCGACAGGATGCCGCCGCCGGTGTCGCCGAAGTCAATCGTCCAGCGAGCGTCGCCCGCCACCGGATCGAGGGCCTGCAGCTGACCACGAATGTTGGTCGGCTGACCGTCGAGACCGAACGGACCGTAGATCGGGCCGAGCGGGTTGAACGACTGAAGGACGTAGCCTTCACCAGCGACGTATTCACCCTCGACGGCACGGAGGCCGCCGCAGCTGTTGGTGGTCGACACATAGTAGAGGCCGGTCTGGTCAGAATAGGATTCATTCTGCCAGTTGCGGGCCTGAATGAACGGACAGACATAGACTTCGGTACCGGTGAAGTCCGGGTCGGCCCGCTGGGCGTCGGTGAAGATATCCTGACCGGTCGTGTAGTTGGCACGATCGGCCTGGTTGGTGAACTCGATGGTCTCGATGTTGTAGCTCGGACGACCGGTCTCGAGGTTCACGCCCGTCATGAAGTTGACGTAGACGAACGGCCAAGGGTCGTTGATGATCTGGCCAGTGGCGCGATCCCAAACGTAGAAGTAGCCCTGACGCGAAGCCTTCATGGCGGTGTGCTCGACGGAGCCGTCACCGTTCATGTCGACGTCAACGAGCGGCGTGTTGAGCGGCTCGTCATAGTCCCAGGACTCCTGCGGCGCCATGTTGTAGGCCCACAGCAGCTCACCAGTGGTGGCGTCACGGGACATCATCGAGGCGCACCAGTTGTTCTGGTAGCTGTTGATGCCGTTGTTGGCGTCGAGATCGACAACGCCCCACTCACGACGATAGTCCGGGTTCCACGGACCGCAGTTGCCGGTCGAGTAGTAGAACGCGTTCAGGTCGGGATCGTAGGTGAAGTAGCCCCAGACGGTGCCACCGCCACGACGCCAGGAATCGCCATACCAAGTGCTGAGCGAGCCCTTCTTGTCGTCTTCGTAATACGGGTTGAAGCGCGGTCCAATGCCGACTTCGTTGTCCGGACCCATGTTGTACATGATCCACTGGGTCTGGCCGGTGTGGATGTCGAAGGCCGAAACGTGGCCGCGAACACCGGACTCACCACCCTCGATGCCGATGATGTAGAGATCGTCGATGATGATGCCGTTGCCCGGCGTATGCTCGCGGATGGTGACGTCGGCACCGATCGAGCGCCACAGCGCCTCACCGGTTTCGCCGTCGAGAGCGAAAACCTGACCGTCAATGGTGTGGTAGTAGATGTTGCCTTCGGCGTACTGGAGGCCGCGGGTCTGGGCGCCGCAGCAGGCCTGAAGGCCATGCTCGCGGTCAACGTCCGGGCGGAACTCCCAGAGGATCTTGCCGCTGTCGTTGAGGTCGAGGGCCAGAACCTCGTTCGGAGCCTGACCCGAGCCTTCCGACTGGTTGACCGGCGAAACGATGTACATGGTGTTGCCGACCACGAGCGGGGAGGCCTCGTACTGGTCGAGAACGCCGAGCTGCATCGTCCAGGCAATGGTCAGATCGGCAACGTTCGACAGATTGATCTGATCGAGCGATGAGAAGTTGTGGCCGTCATAGGTGATGTTCGGCTGAACAACATCGCCGGCAGCGATGTGATCCATGACGTCCTGGTTGGCGAAGGCCGACGTGGCCAAACCGCAGCCCGCGGCCAGGGCAACCGCGGACGCGGTCGCCTTCAGGTATGTACTCCTGGTCATTTCTTCCCTTTCGACCCTCGTGACGGGTCAGCTTGTTGTTTTTCTTTTTCTTGTTTTTCGAGTCCCGCAATCGGCGGTTCCCGCCGCGCGCACCCGGAGGAATTGCCTGCACGGTCGCCGGTTGAGTGTCATGCCCCAACTGGGTCATCAGTCGGCTTTAACCTACCGCCCGGCAATAAACCTAACTACAAGATACAACAAAACACTCAAAAATGGCCTCGCAACCCAGATGGGTCACGACAGTAGTTCTCAACTATTCTACGAACGGATCAGGCGCCTCTAATTCACTCCGCAAAACGACAAGGCACAAAGGGATCCGTCCCTATTGCCGATCGGAGCAGATTGGTGCCTGCGACTCCCGCCGCGGGGAGGTGGACGGAAGACAGCTTCCCTCCCTCCTGGAAGAGCTATATCCGCCTCCCCGCACCCTTCCCTGACCTGAAAGGCAGGCGCGTTCTCAGGCGCCTGACGACTGGGGCCCGAGGTCTGCCGGCTCGGGCTGTCGCAGGGCGCCGGTGGCGATCTCGGCAATGCCGGCCTGCTCGCGGATGAAGAACAACGCATCGAGCCCTAGGGCCGTGGCCATCACCGGGCCCCGCTCCTCCCCGAGCACCATCAGCGCGGTCGCCCATGCGTCGGCGCTCATGCAATCGTCGGCCAAAACCGTGACCGAGGCGACCTTGGAGTCGGCCGGCCGGCCGGAGGCGGGATCGATGGTGTGGGAGTAGTCTCGGCCGTCCTTGGACACCCAGTGCCGGTAGTCGCCTGAGGTGGCGATGGCGCAATCCTTCAGCTCAACGACACCGGCCACTTCGCGCGTTTGGCGATGCGGGCGCTCGACGCCGACGGCCCAAGGCATGCCGCCGGGCTTTGCCCCAGACGCGCGCATCTCGCCATCGATCGAAACGAGATAGTCAGTGATGCCCGCGCGTTCGAGCACATGGGCGAGTTGATCGACGCCGAAACCCTTGGCGATGCCGCTGAGGTCGATCGCGATGGGCGATCGTTTTCTGAGCCGCCGCCCTTCCCAATCGAGGTCCAGCGTGGCGAAGCCGGGTCTTGCCGCCGCCTCGGCCGCGTCGATCCTGGCGCCGTCTGGCCGCCTGCCGCTCGGGCCGAAGCCCCAGGCATTGACGATGTCGCCAACCCCGATGTCGAACGCGCCATTGCTGGCTTGGCCGATCTCGATTGCCGCGCGTATGACGGACAACATCTCCGCAGGCAGATCCACCCAGACCTCGACCGCGGCGTTGTTGAAACGGCAGATGTCGGAGCCTGGTTTCCAGGTCGACATTTGCCGGTCGACCTCGTTGACGGCCTGTTGCAGTTGCTCATGAAGCGGCTGAAGAGCTGAGCCCGGCCGCGCATAGAACACGACCGAGTAGCGCGTCCCCATGGTCGGACCGTTGAGGGCGTGGCGATGCAACGCTTCCGGTTCAGTAGACATCTTCGAGATAGCGTCCCCCCGCCTTGAGCGCACCGACATCCATGCCGAGCGGTGCAACGATCTCGTCCACGGTCCTGCGCACGCCGGCCGCCATATCCTTGCCACCGCAGACGAGTATCTGCGCGCCACGTTTCAGCAGGGTCTGAAGGACCTCTGCGTCGCCGCGCAGGCGATCCTGCACATAGGAGCCGCCGACGATACGGGAAAAGGCGGTCACCAATCGGCTAAGGCGCAACTCGCGAAGGAGCGCTTCCAGCTTCTCGCCATAGAGGAAGTCTGAGCGCGGATCGCGACCGCCCCAGTAGAGATAGACCGGCCGACGGCGGCGATTGGCGGCGGCGAAACCGACCAACGGTGCGATGCCGGTGCCGGCCCCGATGAGGATGACCGGCTTTCGCCCTTTGTGTGGCCGGAAGGCCGGGTTGGCCTTGATGAACGCCTCGACGGTGTCGCCGGGCTGCAGGCCGTGCAGGAACTCAGAGCAAACGCCGCCAGACTGTTTGCGCACGCAAACTTCGAGGTATCCATCGCGGCTCGATGAGGCGAGCGAATAGTAGCGCGGCGCCACCGCACCCGGAGGAATGATGCCGACGAGGTCGCCGGCCTCGAACCGCGCCAGCCTTGCCGTCCGCCTCCCGCCGCGTGGCAGCACAAAGCGCAGCACCGCCGTCGGCGCCTGCACCTCGGCGCCGTAGTCGGTGCGTTTGTCCAGCGTCAGCGTTGCCGTCTTGGGCCGCGCAACGACGTGGCGCAGTTCAAGCGGAACGCCGAGGCGATCGCCAACCTCGACACCCCAGCGTTCGAAGGATTGAGAAGACTGGCGATCGACCGCGTCGAAAGCCGCGAAGTGCGTCCAACCCTTATCGACCAGGGCCGCTTCGACGTCTTCGGCAAACTTGCAGAATTGCGGGAAGGAGCGATCGCCGAAGCCAAGCACGGCGAACGGCAGGGGCTTGCCGCGCCATCGCTGCAAGCGGTGCATGAAGCGGTTCGCAGAGGCCGGCGGACCGCCGTCGCCATATGTGGCGGTGAGCACGAATATCCGCTCGGCCTTCGTATAGCTGCGCGCAAGCCGGTTCATCGATGCAACATGGGGGCGGAAGCCCGCATCGCGCAGGGAGGCGTGCAGCACGCCGGCGAAGCCCCAGGTGGAGTTGCCTTCGCTGCCGACGAGGATGACCGTGTCCGCGGCGCCGGGGCGAACATTGCCGAGGATGTGCGGTCCTTCTTTCCGGCGACGCCACCAGATGGCCACGCCGCTGACGGCCATGACGGGAACGGACAGCGCGGCGAGGCCCAAGAGGATGCCCAGCCACCAAGCGCCTTGGCCGGTGTGGAGGAGGTAGACCGCCTCATAGAGGCGCTGGCCGAAACTGTTCGGCGTGAACAGCAGCAGCGCACCGGTCGCCTGATCGACATAGCCTATGCCGGCCGAGGTGGTCATCGTGAACACGTCGGTAGCATCGCCGGCAAATGGGAAGACAAGTTCGCGCAGCGCCGAAAGCGGCGTGTCCTGCATCGCCGCGAGTTCGGCGATCGGCGCGGGCGTTCCGCCATCGACATTGTCGGGAAACGGCAGGAAGGCGTTCGAGCCGTCGGCTACGACGCCGAGCGTCACCAGGGACATGTAGACGCCGGTGAGTGCCGAAAGCATGAGCCCGACGATGACGAGGCGCGAAAGATTGACGTGAAGCCGGTGCCAGCCAACTCCGCCCTTCGCGCGCCTGAAGAGATGCCGCCAGCCGCCAACGCGGCGCACGACCATCATCATGCCTGAGAAGGCAAGGATGGCGAGCGCCGCGGCGCCGATGCCGGCGACGATACGGCCGCCCTCACCCATGAAGAGCGAACGATGCAACTCGGTGAAGAAGCTGAACGTGCCCGAGGGTTCGTACGGCCCAAGGCTCGCGCCGGTGGCCGGGTCAATATAATCGGCCGCAGCATTGCCGGTTGCGTCGTAGTAATAGACGATGACCGATCCGGAGGCCGTGCGCACAACCTTGTCGATGTCGGAATAATTGTCGGCGACCGCGGCCGCGACATCCGCGACGCTGAGGCCGGCAACATCATTGCCGGAGGCGGCAAGTATTTCGGTCGCCGGGTTGACGGACAGGACCGCCCCGGTGATCGCCATGAAGCAGACGATCACCGACGCCGCCAAGGCGAACGCGGCATGGATGCGGCGGATCATGGGAGGCGCCTTTCGCCGTGCTACATCTGGACGGTCAGGGACGACACATAGCCGGCGCCGCTGAAGGCCTGACCTGAATTGGTCTGCTGAAGCGGGATGACGATGTCAGCGGAATAATAGGAGCCGTGCTCCGAGGCACTGTCGACATGGATCTCATAGCCGGCATCGATCAGTGCGTCGGCGATATCGAGCGATACCGAGAAGGTGCGGCCGCTGCCGACGCTGGCGCCGGTGACACCATCGAGCCTGCCGGCCGCCGCAACGCCGCGATACCAGGTACGCAGTTCGCGGTAATATCGGGCGTTCCGACCGGCGACATAGAGGGTTGACTGATAGTTGCCCGCGGCGTCGGTGACATAGATGGCGACATAGGCGGCGTTACCGCGCCAAGTCGCCATCTCGCCGGAGATGGTCACGGATTTCGCCATCGCGAGGCGGGGGACGGTCAATGCGGTCGTCACGGCGAGGGCGGCGACGAGAGGCTTGAGGTAGGATCTTTTCATCGGGGGGCAGCCTGGCTTGGGGACGTTGCGCCAGGACTTGCCATGCCAAGCTGACATGGCGCTGAAAGCTTCTCGGAAAGGTCTTCAGCTTAGTGTCAGTTTCATAAGCCATTTCCGCATCGCCGAATGGAGGCTCTGATCAAGTGCGCGTGCTGCTTATCGAGGACGACCATGTGCTCGGCGCGGCGATTCGCGACCACATCGCCTCGACCGGCCATGGTGTCGATTGGGTGCAACGGATCGATGACTCGCGCCTGGCGCTCGCCGCCGCGCCGTACCAGCTCGTCCTCCTTGACCTCAATCTCCCGGACGGGCGCGGCCTCGACCTGCTGCGCGAGATGAGGAAGGCCAACAACACGACGCCTGTCATCATCGTCACGGCGCAGGACCAGATCGCGGTGCGCATCGAGGGTCTCAATTCCGGCGCAGACGACTATCTCATAAAGCCGTTCGACCTCAGCGAAATGAGTGCCCGCCTGGCCGCGGTGGCGCGCCGCTACGCCGCCAACCCGGTGCCGGAAATCAAGGTCGGCAACGTATCGATCGACCTTACCCGCAAGATCGTCTCCGTCGGCGACGAGCCGGCAAGCCTCACCGCGCGCGAATGGGCGGTTCTCGAGCGTCTCCTCCAGCGCCGCGGCGCCATCGTCAGCAAGAGCGACATCGAAGATTCGCTCTACGCCTTCGGCGCCGAAGTCGAGAGCAACGCCGTTGAGGTCTATGTCAGTCGCCTGCGCAAGAAGCTCGGCCGCGATTTCATCAAGACCTCGCGCGGTCTCGGCTACCTGGTAGGCACCTGATGGCGCGGAGGTCCATCGCCTGGCGGCTTGCCATCGGCCTGTCGATCGGCATGGCCGTGGTATGGGTCGGCGCCGTCGCCATCGCCGGCGCGATCCTCGGCAACGAGCTCGACGAATCCTTCGACGAGACGCTGCGCCAGAGCGCCTTCCGCCTGCTTCCCCTGGCAACTCACGAGCTGGGCGAAAACGACCGAGCAGGTCTGCGCGACGACGTGCAGCCGGTGGGCGTGCTTCAGCCGGAAGACGAGTACTTCACCTATTATGTGCTCGACCAGAACGGCAACGTCATCATCCGCGCCGAGGACGCGCCCGAGGACCTGGTGATCAACAACGTGCCGAGCGGCTTCTCGGAGATCGACGGGCGGCGCGCCTTCGCCACCACCGACCGCCGCTCCGGCTATTCGATCCTCGTCATCGAGCGCACCGACCACCGGCAAAGCGCCATCGGCAAGAGTCTCGCCGCGCTGATCTGGCCGCTTGTCGGCCTGCTGCCGCTGATCGGCTTCGGCATTTGGTACGCCATCCGTCTCGGCATGCGGCCGGTTGGTCAGCTCAGCCGCGACATCGCCGCACGCGACCGGCGCAACCTCGCCCCGCTCAGCGCCGAAGGTCAACCGGTGGAACTGGCACCGATCGCCGACGCCGTGGGCAGCCTGATCGAGCGGCTGCGCGCCGCGCTCGACGCGGAGCGCGCCTTCGCATCGAGCAGCGCCCACGAGCTGCGCACGCCGATCGCGGGGGCGCTGGCGCAAACGCAGCAGCTCGCCATCGAGCTGGATGGCAATCCCGGCATCGAGCGCGTCCGCGAGATCGAGACCGCGCTGAAACATCTGTCGCAACTTTCCGAGCGCTTGCTGCAATTGTCGCGACTCGATGCGGGCTTTGCCCGCAGCGAGTCCGACAACGATCTTCTGCCGGCGCTCCGTCTCGTCGTTCGCGATTATCAGGCCGGTGTCACCGGCTCACGCATCCGGCTGCACATTGCGGACGGCGCATCCCTTGGTGCGCCCGTCAATCTCGACGCATTTGCGATCGCTCTGCGCAATCTCGTTCAGAACGCACTTATTCACGGCACTTCGGATTCGCCGGTCGATATCCACGCCGGGCCCGGCGCCGCGGTCCGCGTCGTCAACCACGGCCCCATCGTGCCGCCGGACGTGCTTGCACATCTCGACGAGCCCTTCATTCGCGGCGCGACCTCGGCGCAGGGCAGCGGCCTCGGACTTTCCATCGTGCGGGCGATCGTCGATCAGACCGGCGGCACGCTCAACTTCCGCTCGCCTGCGACCGGCATCGCGGATGGCTTCGAGGCGACCATGTCGTGGGACAGGCCCGGCTGATCTAGCGCGCGTCGGGACGGCGCGCGTTGATATGATGACGACGCCAAGGGGCGTGACCGCGATCGCAACGAGGCGAAGGCCGGTCACGACCTCCCCGAGCAGGAGCGCAGCCAGGATCACCGCGACGGTCGGACGCAGGCGACCGTGCTGTCGGCGTAGACCGCGTCGATGTCGGCGGTGGTCAGCTTCGACTTGTCCTCGCCGTTGACGTCGAGAATGACATGGCCATCCTTCAGTGCGATGAGGCGGTCGCCATAAGCAAGCGCGCTGCGGATGTCGTGCGTCACCATGATCGCCGACAGTCCGAGCGTGCGGATGGTGCGATCGGAGAGACCGAGCACGGTCGGCCTGCGTACGCGGATCGAGATTGGCGACATGCTCGTCGAGGAGCAGCAGCTTGGGCGTCGCCAGCGTCGCCATGAGCACCGTGATGGACTGGCGCTGGCCGCTCGAAAGCAGATGCACCGGCGTGTTGAGGCGGCTCTCGAGACCGAGATGTAGCTCGGCCAGCCGCTCCCGCAGCATCTCGCGATCGCCTGAATGGAGCGGTCGCCGGAGGCCACGGCGACGGCCTTTGGTCAGCGCGATGGCGAGGTTCTCCTCGACGATGAGTTGATCGCAGGTGCCGACTCGCGGATCGGGGAACACGCGGGCGAGCCAACTGGCACGATGAAAATCCGGCATGAAGGTGACGTCCTCGCCGTCAACCTCAATGCCGCCGGTGGTGAGCGGCACGGTCCCGGCAAGAACCCCGAGCAGTGTGCTCTTGCCGGCC
This sequence comes from uncultured Alphaproteobacteria bacterium, assembly GCA_963823045.1. GTDB lineage: Bacteria > Pseudomonadota > Alphaproteobacteria > Rhizobiales > Kaistiaceae > JADLGL01. Next base: position 187,701 of record CAWGKA010000005.1, read on the forward strand.
CCGTTGGTGCCGACCAGCGTGATGAATTCACCAGTCGGGATGGCGAGGTCGAGGCGATCGAGCGCGGTGAGGCCCGCGGCTTCGACCGCGTCGGCCAGCGCGTCGTGGAAGACCTTGCCGTTCTGGTTCGACGGATCCCAGTTCGTGCCGATGTTCTGCGCGTCCGGCAGCACCTCAAGGACGCTCGCCAAAGTCTGAACCGGCGGCGTCCAGTCGGTCGTGCCTGTCGCCTGCTGGCCCGGTTCTCTTCCAGGCTATTGGCGATGCCGGCGCCGACGGGATCGCCCATGGCGATGAAGATGATCGGCACATCGGAACCTGCTTGGACCGCGGCATCGACCGTCCCCAGCACGGTTGGCGTGCCGATGACGGCGATCAGATCAAAGTCGTCACGGACGATCTGACGGCGATGGTGGCGCCGGTGCTCATGACGAAGGGAACATTCATGCGGCCGGCAGCGCGGGCGAGATCCATCTCGCCTTTCGGCCAGGCGGAGCCGGCAAGACCGGTCGGGCCGATGATGATCGGCATGGCGAAGGTTCGGCCGAAGAGCTCGACCTCCTGGCTTCGCGTCTCGATGTTCATCGGACCCGATGCGAGCAGGCGCTTGGCGTCGAGAGCCTTGCGATTGCCGGCGACGGTATTTTCCGCACCGGCGCCGCCATCGATGAAGTCGAACACCATTTTCGGCAGAACCCGCTTCGCGAGGAGGCGATAATCGGCGACCGAGTGAGCGCGTCCTTGAGAGATCGAACTCCATTCCCGCATCCGCTCCAAGAGCGGACGCACTGGGCAGACGGCAACGATCAGTCGCCGACGATAGGGTTGTGGTATGGTGTGACGCGTGGGCGGTCTTGTACGTTCTTAACCGCCAGGCGCTCGCCCTCGGCAAATGCACAGAGCAGTGCTGCGGCGTGTTGTCATCGTTGAGGGATGCGATGAAAGGCTGGAGCACAGCGATCGCCGCGATCTCCGCGCTGGCGCTGCCGGCAACAGCGTGGGCCGCCGACACACGGACGTTCCACAACGTCACGCGCGCGATCTATGAATGCACGAAGGATATCGGCGAAGCGCGGCACAACACGATCTACGAGCCGCGCGACGGTGACGACGGCACGGCGACGACATCGTCGTTCTTCTGGAAGCTCGTGGTGTACTACCGCTTCGATCCCGCGACGGGCGATCTCTATCACGAGATTCGGGAGCGCAGCTGGATCATCCCCGTCGATCGCGTTTGGGCGGGGATCGGCGACCAGATTGCGGAGTGCGCCGCTCGCGTCTGAGCGGGTGGCTATGCCTTGACCAGTTCGCCCTGCGGCGCGCAGGTGCAGCCACACAACCGGCATCGGTATTTCCGGTTGCACCAACGTTCGATGGCGAGCGTCCACCCGGCCTCACAGGTGAGTCAATTTCAATTGAAAGGCAGAATGCCCACAAAGGCGACATCGCCGAAATTGCATAAGATGTCGGAAAATGAAGCCGGCGCGCCTTTGGCTCGATCTCGCCGGCTTGCTCGGAACGACGAGGGTTTTCTCGCGACGGAAGGTCGGGGCGATCGGACCTGCCGCTGGCGATTTGTCGCGGGCCGCGAGGCGCAATGCGGGCCAAGGCTGATTAGGAACTGGACGGCGACGACCGCAATTGCCGGCGCGCCGCGCATGTCATCCGGAAAGCGCGCCGCCGAGCAGGAGCAGGCCCAGCAGGATGACTAAGACCGCGCCGCCGATCTCGACCGTTCGGCCGAGGATGGCGAGCGCTTTCGACCGCCGGCGGGTAATGCGGAACATGGCGTCGCGCGCGAACACGGCGAGGCTCGCCAGCAGCGAAACAGTGAAGCCGGTGCCAATCGCCATGACGAAGGTTGACGTGACGCCGGCCGCGTAGAGCCCCTGCGACAGCGCGAAGACGAGAACGATGATGGCGCCGGAACAAGGCCGGATGCCGACGGCGACAATCGCCGACCAGGCGGAGGCAAAGGTCAGCCGCCGATCGAGTTGCGCGGCGTCCGCGGCATGATGGTGATGGTCGTGGCCATCGTCGGTTTCGAGAACACGGACATCGGACATGCCAATGGGCAACGGATCGGCGGTGAACCGCGTCGGTGCATTGTCGCCGCGCATCGAGCGCGGGAAATATTCGAGCGGCAGGTCGCGCGGCGCCGCAGACGCAGTTGCCTGTGCCGGTCGCAGTTTGGCGCGGGTGCGCTCCGTCCTGCGCACCGGTGTGGGCCGGAGTCGGGTCCATAGCAGCCAGGCACCGACCGCGACGATCATCGCAAAGCTGCCGATCTCCAGCACATTGGTGGCGTTGCTCATCGACGCTGCGGTGACGTGGAGCAGCCCGGAAGCGATGCTGACCAGAGCGATCGCCGTCAGCGCCTGCACGAAAGCTGCGGCAAACGCGATGACGATGCCCCGGCGCAGCGTTTCGCCAGTGGCGAGGAGATAGGACGTGATGACGGCCTTGCCGTGGCCTGGGCCCGCGGCATGGAAGACGCCATAGAGGAAGCTGATGCCGAGCAGGACCCAGAGGAAGCTGGCGCCGTTGCGGGTTGCGGCGAGATTGTCGGTGAGCTGACGATAGAACGAGGTCTGCCAGGCGGCGATCTTGACGAAGAGCGGCGCGAGCGGCCCACCCCAATTGCCTGCCCCGGTTTCCGGAGCGCCGATGCCGAGCGGTCCGCTGCCGGCCGTCGTCTCGGCTGGCGGCGCTGCTTCTGCGGCTGGCGCAGCGGCTGCGTCCGCCGTGTCGCAAGTGATGACGAAGGTGTTGGCGAGTTCGTCGGTGTAGCCGGCAAGGTTGGCCGGCACTGCGCGTTGGTCGGCGGGGACGGCGGCGAGCGCGGTCGCCGTCTGCGGATCGAGCGCTGGCGGCGGGATGAAAGCTGCTGAGCAGCCGGGCGGCGCGTTGTCGAGCGTGATCGGCGGGCCGTCATCGAAGGAGATGGCAACGAAATATTCCGGATCGTAGATGCGCAGGACGGCGGAATGCGGCGTGGCCGGCGTTTGCAGCGGCAGCGTGTAAAACAGCGTCAGATGGCCGTGATAGGAATCGAGCCAATACTCCGTCGGCGCCTGGAAGGCCTGCGCCTCGCCGTCGAAATCGAGCCAGGTGAAGAAGTCGTAATTGGCGAGCGAATCGACGTTGGTCTGCGCCAGCGGAACGAGTTCGCTGCGCGTCAGCTGGCCGTCATTATTGGTGTCGAGGCCTTGGACGGCGTAGGCAGCGAAGGCATCGTCGAACTGCCATATATGGCGGATGGCCGTGATGGCGCCGTTGTCGTCGAAGACGATTTCCGTCTGAGCATCGACGAGCACATGGGGATGCGCTTCAACGCGAGTGGAGATCGCCGCGAGCATGAATGCGGCGGCAATGATTGCGGCTCTTCTCATGCTCCGTCACGAATCGAATGCGTCTTCGGGCCGTCCCACCAGATTGATTGCGGCATCATAGCGCCCGAAGTCGAGCGATGTCGCGCGCTAGTGACGCATTTCGGATGCGGCAAAGGCTGCGGAAGCGCCCGAAGCACCAGCCATTGCGTCCGGGCCGGATCGGCGCGAGATGGGAGGTATGAATGCCGATCGGATCTCGCGGCCACAGCTCATCCTGCATGGCGGCGTCGTCGACAATGTCGAGGCGGACTATGCCGGGCCGAAGGCGGTTCTCGAGGCCATCTGCCGCGCCGGGTATCAGCGCCTTTTGACCGGAGACGCCGCCCTCGACGTCGTTGAGGACGTCGTGGACCAATTGGAGCGCTCCGGGGCTTTCGTCGCGGGCAAGGGGTCCAGCCCCAACCGCGCGGGTGACTATGAACTCGACGGATCGATCATGGACGGCCGGACGGCCCGCGCCGGAGCCGTCGCCGCCGTCAGAAATGCGTCCGGCGCGGCGCGCTTGGCACGGCTCGTCATGGAGGAGACGGATCATGTCCTCCTCGCCGGCGACGGCGTAAGAACCGCCTTTGGCGAACGCCGCGGGCTTTTCGTCGATGACCCTGCCGCCTATTTCGCGCCGGTCACGGCGGCCAAGGCCGGCGCTAGTAAGCGCGATCACGGCACCGTCGGCGCCGCTGCGCTCGATCTATCGGGACGCTTCGCTGCAGCGACCGCAACCGGCGGCCTTCGCAACAAGCGCCCGGGCCGCGTCGGCGATCCGGCGATCATTGGCGCCGGAACCTGGGCGGACTCCGCCGTCGCGGTGACCTGTACCGGCGAAGGCGAGTTCTTCATCCGGACGGCTGCGGCGGCCAACGTCGCGTACCGCATGCGCTTCGGCGGTGCGGATACCGATGCGGCGACGGCGGCCGTGATTGCCGAGATCGATCGCCTCGGCGGTCATGGCGGCATCATCGCTGCCCATCGTGGGGGCGTCTCGATCGCCTTCAACACGGCAGGCATCCAGGTCGCCTGGGTCGACGAGCGCGGCGAATGCCACGCCGGGGTCAGGAACGCCTAGGCCACGCAGACGTCATGCGCCTTGGCGATGGACCAAGGTTTCACCCTGCTGCATACTTCGTGGCGGGGCATCCAATGCGGAGCGTGACCATGCTCAAGCTGCGTCTTGTCGCCGTCGTCGTCCTCGCCGCCGCTGCCACCGCCCAGTCCCTGGCGGCAACCGCACAAATACGCGCCGGGATTGGCGCGAATGTCGATGCCCTCCGTCCGAAGGTGTCGCTTGGCTGCGCGATCGAAATCGAGAAGGTTGCGGTCATTACCAATACGACGACCGGGACGATCGCGCCGGGCACCGTGATCCACTTCAACGCCGTGCTGACCTATCCCGACGGAACGCACCATTTCCTGCGCGACCTTCAGTCGCCCCAGCTCGGTCCCGGCCAGTCGTTCAGGCTCGGCCTGGAGCCGATGCTGTCCTGTTCGGCTACATATGATGTGACCCTGGAAATCGCCCCTTAATGGATGCGCGCTTGTACGGCCTTTGCACCGGACCCGCGGACGACCTATCTCAAAGGCCAAGCACGACAAGGACCGGAGCACTCATATGACCGAACCGACCGACATGCTCTCTCGCCTCGACGATCTCGGTAAGCGGATCGATCAGCGCGTGGAGGAACTCAAGGCGAAGGGGGAGTTCTCCGACGTACATAATGTGCTCGCCACCGGTCTGAGGGCCGCCCATGCCAAGCTCAGAAACACGGTCGGATCGGCTGCCGCCGACACGACGCGTCTCCAATGGAAGGGCCTTCGCGACGAACTGGTGAGGGACTACAATTCCTTCGTCGACCGCGTCGGCAGCTTCGTCGAACATCTCGACACCGACACCATGAAGAAGGGCCTGGAGAACAAGTCCTAGCGCCTATTCAAGCTGGTCGTAGACAGTCCGGCAAATGCTGAGGAGACGATCGCGGTCGGGTGGCCCGGACAGGACATATCCGATGGACCCGTCCATCCAGTAATACGCCCCGGCATCCGCCGCCGACGCATAGCGGAACGACGTTGACCGGTCCTCGGTGGAATGAGCGATGAGGAGCGTGTAGCGGACGCCGGCCTCGTCCTCATACATCAGCATCGCTGCCGGTTGGCCATCCTGCGGCACAACGCGGCCGCCCAGAAGCGAGAGCCCGTCGGCGGACAGATCGGGCGGCGTGATGGCGAAATCGAGCCGGTTCGACAGCCAGGCGACAAGGTGAACTTCGTCGGCGACGGTGACTTCGATCGGGTGGCGAATCTCGGCGCTGTAGACCTCGTGCGCCGACAAGCCGATCGAAGCGAGGTCCCGTTCCTGCGCTGTGGTGCCCTCGCCCCAAACGAGGAAGCCGCCGGTGAAGCCGAGCGCGATACCGGCGACGGCTGCTGCCATAGGCCAGACCCTCCGCCGTCTTGGCGTCAAGGCATTTAGCAGACTAGACGGAACCGTTTCATCGGCGATCGGATCGAGCACGCCCTTGAGAATGATCGCCTGCTCCTGCCATGTCTCGACCCGGTGCCGTGCCTCGTCATTGTTCGCGAGCCAGGCGGCGACCGCATCCATCCGATCCGGATCGAGGCGGCCGTCGGCATAAGCGACGAGGTCAGCCTCCGAGATCTCTGATTGCGGGTCACTCATTTGACTCTCCTGATTGGCACCACCGGAGCGCCTTCGAGGCGGCCGGCAAGCTGATCCCTGGCGCGGGAAAGACGCGACATCACCGTTCCCACCGGAACGTCGAGGATCTCGGCGGCCTCGCGATAGCTGAAGCCCTCGACGGTGACGAGCAGCAACACCTCGCGATGTTCGCCTGCCAGCGCTTCGAGCGCGCGAACGATGCCAATCCGCGCCGCGGGATCGACACCGCTATCAGGCGGATCATCGAGAGCGACGACAAACGGGCCGCGGCGTTCACGGCGGGCCTGGGAACGCGCCATATTGACCAGGATGGCGAACATCCAGCCGCCGAGATTGCCGCCGGCAAACTGTCTCTCCTTCGACAGCGCCATCACCACGGTGTCCTGGACAAGATCGTCGGCGAGCGAAACGCTTCCCATCAGCCCTCGGGCGTAGCGCCTCAGGGCCGGCAGAAACTTCACCATCTCGCGGCGATCAACGGCCACTATCAGTGCCCCGCTCGGCCGACGGCGGCGATGCGCGGCCGTCGGCCCGTTTGGTGTGCGCCATGCGCCGGAAGGACCAGCGTTACATCGGCACTTCGGTGATGACGACGTGCCAGACGCCGCCGACGCCGTCGCCGGTGGTCTGACCGGCCTCGGTGTCATTCTTCCAGTAGTAGAGCGGCTGGCCCTTATAGGCCCACATCGGCTGGTCATCGTTGCGCTGGACGATGGTCCAATCGGCATCGGCCATGGCGGCGTTGTCGCCGACATAGAAGGGCGGCCAGTTCACGGCGCAGTTGCCATAGCAGTTGCTGACGCCCGGGCCGTCGGCGTCATAGGTGTAGAGCGTCAGGCCGTTCGGGCCGGTGAGGATGGTGCCCTGATCGGTCTGATAGGTCATTGCCGGACCCATCTCCTGGGCGAAGGCGGCGGTGGCAAAGACAACCACGACCGCGGCGGCGAAGGTTCGTAACGTGCGAGGGAGCATGTTGGGTATTCCTCCTCCGAGATGAGACGGCGGAATGCCGCCTCCACCCAACAAGACGCCTGAACGGTGGCGACTATTCCACGACACACGGGGATGTGATCGACGTCGCGCCGATGTGACCCTGCGTTGTGCAACTGCTCATTCAACAGGCAGCGCTAAGCCAAGGATTCCTTAGAGTTTTTGTGCGAAACGCAACCCAATAGGTTGCGAGGCGGGGCTTCATGGCATTTGGCGGGTATCCAGCTCGGCGCTTCATCGGTGCCGCCGCGGCGATCTTCGCGGCTGCGCTGGCGACGGCGCTGCCCGCGGCCGCGCAAACGACCGTGGCTGCAGAGGCCGCCGCGGCGGTTCAGGGCAACCTCAATATCGTCTGGCTGCTCGTTGCCGCGGCCCTGGTGCTGATGATGCAGGCCGGCTTCACGCTGCTCGAAGCCGGGCTCGTTCGTTCAAAGAACTCGATCAATGTCGCACTGAAGAACCTGATGGACCTCGCCGCCTCGGTTTTGGCGTTCGCGGTTATCGGTTTCACGCTCGCCTTTGGCCGCGACAGCGGCTTCCTCGTCGGCTTCGACAGCTCAACATTCCTGCTCGGAGGCCTCACCGCCTGGACCGCCGCCTTCTTTGTCTTCCAGGTGATGTTCTGCGGCACGTCGGCGACGATCATCTCAGGCGCCGTCGCCGAACGCATGAAGCTTTCGACCTATATCGTCATCTCCTTCATCATGGCCGGGCTGATCTATCCGGTGTTCGCCCACTGGGCCTGGGGCACGGCGATCTTCGACAATCAATCGGCGTTCCTCGCCAAGGCGGGGTTCGTCGATTTCGCCGGGTCGACGGTGGTGCATTCCACGGGCGCCTGGGTGGCCCTCGCCATATGCGTCGTCATGGGCGCCCGCATCGGCAAGTTCGGCCCCGATGGCAAGCCGGTTCGCATCCAAGGCCATTCGCCTGTCCTCGCCGTCGCCGGCGTCTTCCTCCTGTTCTTCGGGTGGATCGGCTTCAATGGCGGTTCGACGACCACCGGCACGCCGGCTATCGCGCACATCATTGCCAACACCGTGCTTGCGGCGGCGACGGGCGCGCTCGCCGGCTTCCTGCTCGGCCGCAGATACACCGGCTTCGTCGCGCCAGAGCACGCGATGTCGGGCATGATCGGCGGCCTTGTCGCCATCACCGCCGGCTGCAACGTGCTCGAACCGCATGGCGCGCTGCTCATCGGGGCGCTCGGTGGAACTCGCCGCCATCTGGGGCAACCGCTTCATCGAGCACCGGCTCAAGGTCGACGACGCTATTGGAGCGATCGGCGTCCACGGCGTCGCCGGCGTCGTCGGCACGATCGGCCTGGCGCTGTTCGCGCCGGTGGCGAATTTGCCGCTCGGCAATCGCTTCGATCAACTGGTCATCCAGGGGACTGGTGTCGCCATCAATTTCGTCTGGGCGTTCGGCCTCGGCTATGTGCTGAGCCGGCTCTACAATCGCTTCTTCGGCCTTCGCGTTTCCGCCGAAGCCGAGCGCCGCGGCCTCAATGACGCTGAACATGGGTCCCGCCTCGGCGTCGGGCATGTCGAAGAGGCAATGGCCTCGCTGGTCGGCGGTCGTGCCGACCTTTCCAAGCGACTGCCGGTCGAGCCCGGCGACGAGGCCGAAATCCTCACCACCCATTTCAATGCTCTGATGGACCGCGTCGAAGCAGACGAACGGGCCCGCGCTCTGCAGACCGACGCGCAACGCTCGGCGGAGGAGGCGGAACGTCTGACCGCGCTCTCCAACGCTGCATTCGAGTCGATCATCGTGGTCGTCGGCGGACGCATCGTCGACGGCAACCAGGCGACGTCGAGCATGCTGTCGGTGCCGATCGAGGAATTGAAAGGCCAGCGCCTCGAAACGCTGATGCCCTATGAGGATTGGCCCGCGATCACCAACACTTTCACCAGCGAGCAATCGGAGCCGTTCGAGACGACTGTGAGCCACCGCCGCGGCAACCAGGTGCCGGTCGAGGTACGCGGCCGGCAGATCGTTTTCCGCGGAACCGAAACACTGGTGCTCGCGCTCCGCGACATGCGTGAGCGGCGGCATGCCGAAGCGCGGATTCGCCATCTCGCGATGCATGACCCGCTGACGGACCTGCCCAACCGCACCGTCTTCCAGGAGCGGCTCGCCAACGCGCTCGACGTCAACGGCCGCACCGGCATCGGCGTCGCACTCTTCCTCGTCGACCTCGATCACTTCAAGGACGTCAACGACATCCATGGCCACCCTGTCGGCGACAAGGTGATCATGGCAGCGGCACAGCGCCTGTCGGAGTCGGTCCGCGCCACCGATACCGTGGCGCGTCTCGGCGGCGATGAATTCGCCGTTATCCAGACCGGCTTCAGTTTCTCCAATCAGGTCACCGATCTTGCCGGACGCATCGTCAAGGCGCTCGCTGCGCCGATCTCGCTGGGCGACGGCATGCAGATCCGTTGCGGCGCCAGCGTCGGTGTCGCCATCTGCTCGCATGGCGGCGGCGACGTGGAACAGATCATCTCGCAGGCGGACGCTGCGCTCTACCGCTCGAAGGGCAATGGACGCAGCACATTCCGCATTTTCGAGCCGGGCATGGACGCCGCCATCCGCAAGCGGCAATCGCTGCAGGCCGACCTCGCAGACGCTGTCGAAAAAGCCTCCTTCGCGCTTCACTTCCAGCCCCAGGCGGACGTCCCTTCCGGCGAGATCCGCGGCTATGAGGCCTTGCTGCGCTGGCAGCACCCCGACAAGGGCATGATCAGCCCGGCCGACTTCATTCCCATCGCCGAGGAAACCGGCCTCATCCTGCCGCTCGGCCGCTGGGTGATCCACGAGGCGTGCAAGGTTGCCAAGCACTGGACAGGCAGCGAGCGCGTCGCCGTCAATGTCAGCCCCATCCAGTTCCGCGACCGCAACTTCGTCGGTATCGTCATCGACGCCCTGGAAGAGAGCGGGCTGGAGCCGCACCGGCTCGAACTCGAAGTCACCGAGAGCGTGCTCATCGATGACGACCACCGCGCCCTCACCATGCTGCGTCAGTTGAAGGCGCTGGGCGCCAGCCTTGCGCTCGACGACTTCGGCACCGGCTACGCCTCGCTCAGCTATCTGCGCCGCTTCCCGTTCGACCGCGTCAAGATCGACCGCTCCTTCATCCAGGACGCGGTGACGTCTGAAGGCTCGCTGGCAATCATCCGCGCCATCGTCGATCTGGCGAAGTCTCTCGATATGAAGATCATTGCCGAAGGCGTTGAAACGGAAGCGCAGATGGCGCTCGTCCGCGAGGAGGAATGCGACGAGGTACAGGGCTTCCTGATCGGCCGGCCGGAACCCTGGACCGACCCCACGCCCCTGCGGGCGCAGAAGGAACGGGATCGTCTGGTGTCCCTGCTGCGCGATGCGGCGGGCGAACTGCGCGCCGCCGACGGTATGGCGGACAACGCCGTGGCACGGGCCCGCAAGGAAGCCTGAGGCCGCAACCGCTGCCGTAATGGACGGCAGCCCCGCTCAATAAAGAAGCACCTGCGCTGTCGCCGCCCCGTCACGTCAGGTGGCGCGTCGAGTGGCACACGCCCTGCATCAGAGATCTCGTGCAGCGCGTCTAGGGTTCCGGCCAGCACTCCTCTCCCTGCTGGCGCCTGGTCCGAGAGATGCGGATTCGGTTTCGAACCGAATACACGGCGGGCCAAAATCCCGGGAGGTCACTGCACGACGGTTTGCCAACGCGAACCGACCTCCCGGGGCCTGTCGGAGAGGCGGCTCGCCATGAACAGGAGAGCGTCAATGTTCCGCGCCAGAAACGCCGTCGCCGCGCTGACTATCGCCGCTGCGGCCCTCACTTCCGCTTCAACCGTCCAGGCTCAGGGCGAACGCACGAGCTTCAGCGTGTGCTGGTCGATCTATGCCGGCTGGATGCCATGGGGCTACATTGAAGATTCCGGCATCATGGACAAATGGGCCGACCGATACGGCATCAGCGTCGATGTCGTGCAGATCAACGACTACATCGAGTCAATCAACCAATACACCGCCGGTCTTTATGACGGCTGCTCCATGACCAACATGGACGCCCTGTCGATCCCGGCAGGCGGCGGCGTCGACACCACCGCTCTGATCATCGGCGATTTCTCCAACGGCAATGACGCCATCATCCTGAAGGGTGCCGACGAACTCAGCGACATCATCGGGCAGGACGTCAACCTGGTCGAGCTGTCGGTATCCCATTATCTCCTCGCCCGTGCCCTCGATTCGATCGGCGCCAGCGAGCGCGATGTTACTGTCGTCAACACCTCCGACGCCGACATGATCGCCGCCTATCAGACCTCGCAAGTGACCTCGGTGGTGACCTGGAACCCGCTGGTCTCGTCGATCCTCGAATTCCCGGGCGCACATGAGGTGTTCAACTCCAGCCAGATCCCCGGCGAGATCATCGACATCATGATGGTCAACACCGACGTGCTCGCTGCCAATCCGGACTTCGGCAAGGCGCTGGTCGGCGCCTGGTATGAGGCAATGGCGATCATGTCGTCGGATACGCCGGAAGGCATCGCCGCGCGCGAGGCGATGGCGGCCGCGTCCGGCACCGACCTTGCCGGCTATGAGGCGCAACTCGCCAGCACGGCGATGTTCTACGCCCCGGCAGAGGCCGTCGACTTCGCCAACAGCGCTCAGCTGCCGACGACCATGGATTATGTCAGGAACTTCCTGTTCGACCACGGCATCCTCGGCGTCGCTGCACCGAGCGTCGACTTCGTCGGCATCCAGTTCGCCGACGGTTCGATCCTCGGCGACCCGAATAACGTCAAGCTCCGCTTCGACCCCACCTTCATGCAGATGGCGGCCGACGGAACGCTATGATCAACGTCACGTAAGTGGCTGCGATTGAAACAGAAATGACAGGCGCGGTCGACAACGGGAAAGACAAACCCCGCCGTCGGCCGCGTCGCCATTCGCGACTGGTCAACCGGAAGCCCAGCCGCGGGGCGAGCCTCATCCTCGGGCTCCTCCCCTTCATCCTCATCATCATCGCCTATGCCTGGGCGAGCGCGAACCGCCTCGCCATCAACCCGTCCGACCCGATCCTGCCGTCGCTCAGCGACATGGCGAACGCCTTCTGGTCGATGGCGGCAACGCCGGATGTGCGAACCGGCGACTACCTCTTATGGACCGACACTGCGTCCAGCATGATCCGCCTGGGCCTCGGCATGGGCATCTCCGCGTTCCTCGCCATCACGCTCGGCATCGGCATCGGTTTCCTCCCGCTCGCGCGTTCGGTGCTCGCGCCGGTGGTCGCGGCGATCTCCCTCATCCCGCCGCTCGCCGTGCTGCCGATCCTCTTTATTGCCTTCGGCCTCGGCGAGACGGCGAAGGTCGCGCTCATCGTTGTCGGCACCGCGCCGGTGATGGTGCGGAGCATCGCCAAGGCCGTCAGCGAGATTCCCGAAGAGCAGATCGTCAAGGCGGAGACACTCGGTGCTTCGACTTGGCAAATGATCATCCGCATCGCGCTGCCGCAGGCGATGCCGCATCTCATCACCGCGGCGCGGCTCGGTCTCGTACCGGCCTGGATCTTCCTCATCTCCGCCGAGGCGATCGCGGCGACAAGCGGCCTCGGCTATCGCATCTTCCTCGTCCGCCGCTATCTGGCGATGAGCATTATCCTGCCCTACGTCGCCTGGATCACCCTCATCGCATATCTGCTCGACTATTCGCTGCGGAAGGCGTCGGTGCGGCTGTTCAGCTGGGCGCATCCAAAGGGGGCGGGGCTATGAGCCGGGTCTCCGTCGCCAATCTCTTCATGGATTACGACCAGTCACCGGTGTTGGAGCGCATCAATATTGACGTGGCTTCGGGCACCTTCTGCGCCATCGTCGGCGCCAGCGGCTGCGGCAAGTCCACCTTCCTCCGCCTTCTGCTGAGCCAGGAACTGCCGAGCCGCGGCGATATCCGCATCGACGACGAACCGATCGCGACCGAGCCGACGCCGGACCGCGGCATCGTCTTCCAGCGCTATTCCGTGTTTCCGCATCTGACGGTGACGGACAATCTCGTCATTGCCGCCGAGTTCACCAGCTCGCCGCTTCTCGGCCGCAAGTTCTTCGGCGCAAGGCGCGCGGCGCGCGAGGCAGTCGCCGAAACGCTGCGCGATATCGGCCTGTGGGAAGCGCGCAACCGTTACCCGGCGCAGCTCTCCGGCGGGATGCAGCAGCGCCTCGCCATCGCCCAGGCCCTGCTGATGAAGCCGAAAGTTCTCCTCCTCGACGAGCCCTTCGGCGCGCTCGATCCTGGCATCCGTTCCGACATGCACGAGATACTCCTCCGCCTTTGGCGCGAGACGAAGATGACCGTGTTCATGGTGACGCATGACATCCGCGAGGCCTTCAAGCTCGCCACCCGCGTCCTCGTCTTCGACAAGGTGCGCCACGATCCGGATCACCCGGAAGCCTATGGCGCGACAATCACTTACGACCTTTCGCTCGATCGCAACCGGCCCGACGAGCGCAAGGTGATCCCGCTACCCGCCGGACTGAATGGGAGGCCGAACTGATGCGGCAGACAAAGACAAGCACGCACATCGGAAACGACGCGGTTCGAGCGCGGCGACATCACCCCGATTTCGATCGTCTGCAGGCGCGCGGCTGGAAAGCGGCGGTGAAGGAAGGGACGATCCCGGAGAACGCATGGGCGAAGGAGAGGCAGTGGGCGCTGCGCATGGGCCTCACCGGCTCGGACAGCCTCACCGACAAGACGATCCCGACTTTCGCGCGCGGCGAGCTTCCGCACTATGCGGGCATCAACACCTTCCTGAAGGCGCCCTATATCGAGGACGCGACGCTGGTCGGCAATTACGATGCGGCGGTCATCGGCGTTCCGTTCGACGGCGGCACCACCTATCGCCCCGGCACGCGCTTCGGGCCGCAGGGACTTCGCCGCATCTCCGCGCTCTACACGCCCTACAATTATGAGATGGGCATCGACCTTCGCGAGCAGATGACGCTGTGCGACGTCGGCGACGTCTTCACCATTCCCGCCAACATCGAAAAGACCTTCGACCAGATCAGCCGCGCGGTGAGCCATGTGGCTTCATCTGGCGCGCTGCCGATCATGATCGGCGGCGATCATTCGATCGGCTTCCCCTGCGTGCGCGGCATTGCGGAATGCACATCGAAGCGGATCGGCATCGTCCATTTCGACCGCCACATCGACATCCAGGAAAGGGATCTCGATGAACGGATGCACACAACCCCCTGGTTCCACGCGACAAATCTTCCGAACGTGCCGGCGACCAATCTCGTCCAAGTCGGCATCGGCGGCTGGCAGGTGCCGCGCGAGGGCGTGAAGGTCGCGCGCGAGCGCAACACCACGATCCTGACGATGGCCGACTTCGAGGAATACGGCGTCGACAAGACCGCCGAGATCGCGCTCGAAATGGCGTGGAAGGACGCCGACGCGGTCTACATCTCCTTCGACATCGACTCGGTCGATTGCGGCTTCGTCCCCGGCACTGGCTGGCCCGAGCCCGGCGGCTTCCTGCCGCGCGAGGCGCTGGCGCTCGTCGGCAAGGTGGCCGCGGAAGGCATTTGCGGCCTCGAGGTCGTCGAGGTGTCGCCGCCTTACGACACCTCCGACATCACCGCGCTCCTCGGCACGCGCGTCATCGTCGAGGTGCTCGGTGCCATGGTCTCCTCCGGAAAGCTCGGTGCCCATAAATCGATCATCGACAAGCCGGTGACGATCCCGCCCGGACCGGAGGTCGTCTGATGCTGCCACGTCTCCGTCATCATCACGATCATCACCACGACCACGATCATGAGCACGGCCACTCGCATCACCATGCGCATGGTCACGGGCACAGCGGCCACAACAGCGCCATAGCCCATGAGCTGCACTCGCATCTCCACGGCGAAGGCGAACGCGAAGATCTGCACGCGCTTGCCGAGGCCTTCATCGACGGCTTCCGTCAATCCGAGGACAAGACAAGCTATCTGCGGCTTGCCGGCGTTCCCGACGCAATCGACGGCCCGGATGGGCTGTCCCGCCGTCTCGTCGATGTCACCGTCACTGACGGCTTCCAGGTCGCAACCGCTTCGCCCGGCTTCGGTTCGCGCGAGTTGGTCTACCTGCCCTATCCGGGCGGCATGGTGCGGCCGCGCACAAATCTTACGCTGACCTATGTCTCGCTGACCGGGCGCAGCGACGTGGACCTCCTTGAGTTCCTGACGAAGCGTTTTGCCGAGCAGACCAGTTAGCGGGCAGTCGATATCGGATTGCTCAATCACGAGGCTGCGTCTGCCGCCGGAATCGGCAGACGGTCGAGAAAGCAGCACCACAGGCAGGATTCGTCCCGCTACGGGGATAAATCATCGCTGGCACAGGATTTGCGGATTGCTCCTTTGACGTCCTCCCAGGCGTCGACCAACAGGGAGTGTTTTTTCATGGGTCTTTTCCGTAAGTCTCTCACGGCCGCCGCAGTGGTGGGCCTGGCGATGGCGGCGGCACAGCCGGCGCTGACGCAAGATGAGGGGCCAATCAAAGTTGGTATCCTTCATTCGTTGTCGGGCACGATGGCGATCTCCGAGAGCGTGCTCAGCCAAGAAATGCAGATGCTCATCGACGAACAGAACGCTGCGGGCGGTGTCCTTGGACGCCAGCTTGAGGCGGTCGTCGTCGACCCGGCATCGGACTGGCCGCGATTCGCCGAACTGCTCCGCCAGCTGGTGACCGATGACGAGGTTGACGTCGTCTTCTGTTGCTGGACGTCGGTCAGCCGCAAGTCGATCCTACCGGTCGCCGAAGAGCTCGACACCGTCGTGTTCTACCCGGTGCAGTACGAAGGCGAGGAAAGCTCGCGCAACATCTTCTATACCGGCGCCGCGCCGAACCAGCAGGCGATCCCGGCCGTCGACTACCTGCTCGAGCAGGGCTACACCCGGTTCGTCCTGGAAGGCACCGACTACGTCTATCCGCGCACGACCAACCGCATCCTGCAGGCGTATCTCGCGTCGAAGGGCATCCCGCCTGAAGACATCATCGAGGAATATACGCCGTTCGGTCAGTCGGACTGGCAAACGATCGTCGCCAACATCGTGGCCTTCGGTTCCGAAGGCAAGCCGACGGCGGTGGTCTCGACCATCAACGGCGACGCCAACGTGCCGTTCTATCGCGAACTGGCCAACCAGGGCGTCGATGCGGCAGACATTCCGGTCATCGCCTTCTCGGTCGGTGAGCAGGAACTGCAGGGCGTCGACACCGGTCCGCTCGTCGGCCATCTCGCGGCATGGAACTACTTCATGTCCGTCGACACGCCGGAAAACGCGGCCTTTATCGCCCAGTGGCAGGCCTACACCGGCAATTCGAACGCCGTGACCAACGACCCGATGGAAGCCCACTACATCGGCTTCAACATGTGGGTGCAGGCGGTCGAGAAGGCCGGAACCACCGATCCGGATGCCGTCATCGACGCGATGATCGGCGTCGTGGTTCCGAACCTCACCGGCGGCTACGCGGCGATGATGCCGAACCATCACATCACCAAGCCTGTCCTCATTGGCGAAATCCAGGCCGACGGTCAGTTCGACGTGGTGTGGCAGACGCCCGGCACCGTGCCTGGCGATGCGTGGTCGGACTTCCTGCCCAACTCCAAGGTCCTGATCTCGGATTGGCGTGCGCCGCTCAGCTGCGGCAACTACAATGTCGAGACCGGAGCCTGCGGTGGAGCCGGCGCCGAGTAAGGCAAGCTAGACGAAACCGGAGCGGGGCGGCACACGCCGCCCCCTCCACTCCTTGAGTGAAGCCGACTGGGGCGCGGACTCGCAATCTGAAATGAAAAGACTTTTCAAACCGACGAGACCACATCGCGTCTTCGGCTGGCTAAAAATCGCACTGGTCCTGACGTTCAGCCTGCTGGCGATGACGCCGCAGCTTCGAGCGCAGGACGATCCCGAGGCAGAGTTGCGCGGGCTGATCCAAGAGCTCGCCGCCGCCGCCAACTACAACGAACTCTCAGCCGTCGTCGTACGCATCGCCGCAACCGGCAATGCCGACGCCGTGCCTGTCCTTGAGACGCTCGAGGAGGGCAACCTCTATTTCCGCAACAGCGACGATGTCGTGTTCCGCGCCGAAGAGGGCGGCACCGGTTACATCATGCATGATCCGGTCACGGCCGACGTGCTTGGCGAAATTGCCACCGGCGACGCGACGAGGATCCGCATCAACAACTCGGTGCGCCGCGCGATCCGATCCGCACTCGGCAATCTGACGCTGCTATCGCCCGATCCCAGCGTTCGCCTGTCGGCCGCCGAAGCGGTGTTTGCCGCCGCCGATCAGTCCGCGTTCGACCTCATCAACAACGCCATCGAGACGGAGACGAATGCGCGCGTGCTCCGGGCGATGGAACAAGCGCGCGCCGCCATCATCCTCGACAACGCCAACGCCGATGAGGCCGATCGGCTGGCTGCGGTCAATGTCCTCATCGCCCGCGGCGATCAGGCGGCGCTTGGCAAGCTCTCGACCGTCGCGCGCGGCGAAGGGCCGGTCGCCGAGGCGGCTGCTGCGGGTGTCGAGACAATCAACCGTGCACTGGCGCTGTGGGATGTCGGCCAGAACATCTGGTACGGCGTGTCGCTCGGCTCGGTGCTGCTGCTCGCCGCCATCGGTCTTGCCATCACCTTCGGCGTGATGGGCGTCATCAACATGGCGCATGGCGAGATGGTGATGATCGGCGCCTACACGACTTTCGTGATCCAGGACGCGCTCCGCGGCGGACCGCTCTATGACTGGTCGGTGGTGTTCGCCATCCCGGCCGCTTTCGTCGTCGCGGGCGCGATCGGCATGCTGATCGAGCGCGGCATCATCCGCTGGCTCTACGGCCGCCCGCTTGAGACGCTGCTCGCGACCTTCGGCTTGTCGCTCGTTCTGCAGCAGGCGGTGCGCACCATCTTCGGGCCAACCAATGTGCAGGTCGGCAACCCTTCCTGGATGTCCGGCTCGTTCTATCTCGGCCAGATCCAGATCACTTACAGCCGTATGTGGATCGTCATCTTCGCACTCGTCGTGTTCGTGGCTCTGCTTGTCTTCCTCAAGCGCACGCGCTTCGGCCTGCAGGTGCGCGCCGTGACACAAAACCGGCAGATGGCGAGCGCCATGGGCATCAGGACGCCGTGGGTCGACGCGCTCACCTTCGGCCTCGGCTCGGGCATCGCCGGCATGGCCGGCGTCGCGCTCAGCCAGATCGACAATGTCAGCCCGAATCTCGGCCAGAACTACATCATCGACTCATTCATGGTCGTCGTGTTCGGCGGCGTCGGCAATCTGTGGGGAACGCTGATCGGCGCCATGTCGCTCGGCGTCGTCAACAAGTTCCTTGAGCCATATGCAGGCGCGGTGATCGCCAAGATTCTCGTCCTCGTCTTCATCATCCTGTTCATTCAGCGACGCCCACGCGGCCTGTTCGCTTTGCGCGGAAGGTCCGTCGAGCAATGATGAACGACGCATTGAACCTCTTCTTCACGATCACCGGACGCATCAACCGGTCGCGGCTGTGGCTGGGCCTGGGCATCGTTGCGATCGCGACAGTGGTCTTCGCCTTTGTCGCCTCCAGTCTGTTCGAAGATCTGGGCGCTCGCTTCGCCGCCTATTATGAGGGCGCGGAGTTCACGTTCGCCGGTGGCGATTTCATCATCGCCGCCTGGCTTCTGCTCGTCGCCTATTTCCTTTCCATACTCACGGCGAAGCGACTGCACGACCGCGACAAGAGCGCGTGGTGGACGCTAGCCTATATCCCGCTGCCGATTGCCGTTTATCTTGGCGGTTTCCTCGTCGATCCGCCCGCAAATACGACGGTGCCGACGCTGCGCTTCGGCGACGTATTTGCCGTCCTTGCTGCGGCATGGTGGTTCATCGAAATCGGCTGCCTGCGCGGCACCAAGGGCGCCAATCGCTCCGGCCCCGACCGGCTGTCGAAAGGTGGCGACGAAACTATCGTCAGACCCGAGCCGGTGCGGCTCAGCGACGTCGGCGCATTCGTCATCCGCGGGCTCGACTGGAAGGCGCTGATCGTCCTTGGCATCCTGCTCGCGGCGGCGATCATCGTGCCGAGCTTCGCCAACTCGCCGGACTCGCCGTTCCACGTCGCCAGCAACACGACGATCCTTTACGGCAAGTTCCTCTGCTATGCGCTGCTGGCTCTCTCGGTCGGGCTCGTCTGGGGGTATGGCGGCATCCTGTCGCTCGGCCACGCCGCCTTCTTCTCGCTCGGCGGCTACGCCATGGGCATGTATCTGATGCGTCAGATCGGCTCGCGCGGCGTCTATGGCAACCCGATCCTGCCAGACTTCATGGTGTTCCTGAACTGGGATCATTTGCCGTGGTTCTGGTACGGCTTCGACAATTTCTGGTTTGCCGGACTGATGATCGTCCTGGCGCCGGGCCTCCTCGCCTTCCTGTTCGGCTGGTTCGCCTTCCGCTCGCGCGTCACGGGCGTCTATCTGTCGATCATTACGCAGGCGCTCACCTTTGCGCTGTGGCAGGCGTTCCTGCTTAACGATTTCGGTTTCGGCGGCAATAACGGCTTCACCGACTTCAAGGACATCCTCGGCGCCGATGTCCAATCGCCGACGACGCGCAGTGTCCTGTTCGCCGCCTCGGCGATCGCGCTCGCCATCGGCTATTGGATCAGCCGTTCGGTGATCGCCTCGAAATATGGGCGTGTGCTGGTGGCCGCGCGCGACGCAGAAAGCCGAACGCGCTTCCTTGGCTATCGAGCGGACCGCTACAAGCTGTTTGTCTTCACGCTATCGGCGTGCATGGCCGGCGTTGCGGGCGCGCTCTATGTGCCGCAGGCGGGCATTATCAACCCGAGCGAACTCGCGCCAATCAAATCGATCGAGGTCGTCGTCTGGGTCGCCGTCGGCGGACGCGGCACGCTGGTCGGTCCGATTATCGGCGGCGTTCTCGTCAATGCGATCAAGTCTTATTTCACCGGTGGCGCGATGATGCCCGCGTGGGTGTTGGCGCTTGTGCCTGGGCTCGGCCTTGCGGCCCTCGCCTATATCCGCCGAAAGGAAGCGCTGCTTACGTCGCCAATCCTCGGCGGCGCCATCGGCGCTGCGGTCGCGGCGCTGCTGTTCGTGCTGCCGGATTCGGTGGCGGGCTGGTGGGGCTTCGCGGTGGCAGGCGTCGCGACGCTGGTCTGGCTCTTCAGCGCCGTCCGCTCGGCCGGCAGCGGCAACATGGCTGCCGGCGGCGCCGTGCTGGGTGCGCTCACCATTGTCGCATTGCGCGATCCCAGCGCCTCGCTCGGCCTGGCGCAATACTGGCTGTTCGTCCTGGGCGGCATCTTTGTGGCGGTGACCTTGTTGCTGCCCCGCGGCATCATCGGCACGATCGGCGCCGGCTGGAACGCATGGCGCGCGCGCCGCGAGTCGGTGAAGGCCGAAGAAGGCCGCGATGCGGACCTTTCATCGCCCGAGCCTGTCGTCGGCGCTCCTGTCAATGACGAGGGCATCAGCGAAGAAGCTGTGGCCGCCGCACCAAATTTGGGAGACGCCGATGGCCGACAAGCCTGAGAACCTCCTCTATCTTGAGGGCGTCACCGTCAGCTTCGATGGCTTCCGCGCGCTCAACGAGTTGTCGCTCATCATCGAGCCGGGCGAAATGCGCGCCATCATCGGACCGAACGGCGCCGGCAAGACGACAATGATGGATGTCATCACCGGCAAGACGCGTCCCGATTCCGGCAAGATATTCTTCGAAGGCAACGTCGATCTAACCAAGCTCGACGAGGCCGAGACGGCGCAGCTCGGCATTGGCCGCAAATTCCAGAAGCCAACCGTATTCGAGAGCCATTCCGTACGCGACAATCTCGATCTGGCGCTGGCGGGCGATCGCTCGGTCGGAACTTCGCTGTTCCAACGCCGCAAGAAGGCCGAGGAAGCACGCATCGACGAACTGCTCGAGATCATCCGCCTCACCGACAAGGCGAGCTGGCTCGCCGCCAATCTCAGCCATGGCCAGAAGCAATGGCTGGAGATTGGCATGCTGTTGGCGCAGGAGCCGAAGTTGCTGCTTGTCGACGAACCTGCCGCCGGCATGACCGACGCCGAGACGGCGGCGACGGTGACGCTTCTGCGCGGCATCGCGGAAACGAAGTCCGTCGTTGTCGTCGAGCATGATATGGATTTCGTGCGTGACCTTGGCGTCAAGGTGACCGTGCTGCACGAAGGGTCCGTGCTTTCGGAAGGCTCGTTCGAGCATGTCTCCACCGACGCCAAAGTGATCGAGGTTTATCTCGGCCGATGAGCGATGTGATGGAAGCCCCTGCCCCGGCACCGGATTCGTCCGAGCCAAAGGCGAATGTCTCGAAACTGAGCGTCGAGAATGTCGACCTCTATTACGGCGCGTCGCAAGCGCTGCGCCGCGTTTCGCTGACGGCACGGTCGGGCGAGATCACCTGTCTTCTCGGCCGCAACGGCGTCGGCAAGACCAGCCTACTGCGCGCAATCATGGGCATTCACGGCACCTCCAGCGGCGCGATCATCTGGGAGGACAAGCCACTCGGCAAACTGGCTCCATACGAACGCGCCGCGCGGGGCATCGCCTATGTTCCGCAAGGCCGCGAAATATTCCCGCTGCTGTCGGTGAAGGAGAATCTGGAAACCGGCTACGCCAACAATTCCCGGGCGGACAGCAATGTGCCTGACTATGTCTACGAGCTCTTCCCGGTCCTGAAATCGATGCTGCGCCGCCGTGGCGGCGATTTGTCGGGCGGTCAGCAGCAGCAGCTTGCCATCGGCCGTGCGCTGGTATCCCGCCCTCGCCTGCTTGTCCTCGACGAGCCGACCGAGGGCATCCAGCCCTCGATCATCAAGGATATCGGCCGCGCCATCACATTCCTGAAGGACGAGGTCGGGCTCGCCATCCTGTTGGTCGAGCAATATCTCGACTTCGCCCGCGAGCTCGCCGATTCGATCGCTATCATGGACCGCGGGCAGATCGTCGTTGCCGGACCGCCGAGCGAGTTGGACAAGCAAGATGTACGTCGTTTCCTCACCGTCTGACACGCCGCGCCGCGTTGCGCCGGTTGTGCCGATGCAGCGCGCGAAAGGCGTGCTGCGGGCGAGCTTCGTCGGTGTCGACGGCCGCACAAGGCTGAGTGACCTGCATGAATCGGGAGCGGCGAAGATGCGCCTGCCCCGCAGCTACGATGCCACCGCCGAGCCAATCCTCATCAACACTGCCGGTGGATTGACCGGCGGCGACCACATGACGATCTCGCTTGTCGCCGGCCTCGGCGCCGATGTCGTCGCAACCACCCAGGCGCATGAGAAGGTCTACCGTGCCATCGACGAGAGCGCGTTGGTCGACTTGCAGCTTTCGGTCGGCCCTGGCGCCAGCCTCTCCTGGCTGCCGCAGGAGACGATCCTGTTCGATCAGGCGCGTCTGCGACGCCGCTTCGATGTCGAACTCGATCCGCAAGCGGCGTTTCTTGCGGTGGAGGCGGTGATCCTCGGCCGGCGTGCGATGGGCGAGACGGTGCACGAGGGCGTTTTCCGGGACCGTTGGCGCATCCGCAAGAACGGCCAGTTGGCATTCGCCGACGATATCTTCCTTGACGGTGCACTGGATTTGGTGACGGCGCGACCAGCTTCGCTCGCCGGCGCCGGCGCGATGGCAACCATCATCTATGTGGGTGAGAACAGCGAGCTTCACGTCGATGCGACGCGCGCGGCGATCGGCGAACATGGCGGCGTCAGCGGCTTCGACGGAAAGCTCATCGCCCGCCTCGTCGCCGCCGACGGACACCAGCTGAGAACAACGCTGGTCGCCGTCATCTCGGCGTTGCGCGGCGACAAGCCACTGCCGAAAACGTGGCAGCACTGAGAGAGGGGCAATGTTTCTGACACCGAGGGAGAAGGACAAGCTCCTGATCGCCATGGCGGCGAACGTTGCGCGGCGGCGGCTCGAGCGCGGCGTCAAGCTCAATCATCCGGAAGCGATCGCGCTGATCAGCGACTTCATCGTCGAGGGCGCGCGCGACGGCAAGCGCGTCGCCGAGCTGATGGAAGAAGGCGCGCATGTTCTTCGCCGCGATCAGGTCATGGAGGGCGTTGCCGAAATGATCCATGACGTCCAGGTCGAGGCGACCTTTCCCGACGGCACCAAGCTCGTGACCGTCCATCACCCCATCCGATAGCAACAAGACGAGGCGGAGGCTTTCTATGAAGAAGATCGTTCAGGGCTTGGCGCTTGCGCCGATCGTGCTGCTGGCGGCGTCGCCCGCCTCCGCTCATCTCAATCCGGCCGAGCATGGCTCGTTCATGGCGGGCTTCTCGCATCCGCTCTCCGGCCTCGACCACATCCTCGTTATGGTGGCGGTCGGTCTCTGGGCGGCGATGCTCGGCGGCCGCGCCATCTGGATGGTGCCGACCGCCTTCGTCGGCTCGATGGCTGTCGGCTTCGGCCTCGCCATGGCCGGCGTCACCATGCCGCTGGTCGAGCCCGTCATCCTGGCCTCGGTGGTCGCTCTCGGTCTTCTCGTTGCCACGGCCGTGCGGCTCCCGGCGTGGATCGGCATGATCGTTGTCGGCGCCTTCGCCGTGTTCCACGGCCATGCCCATGGCAGCGAAGTCGGCGCGGCAACCATGGTCGACTACGGGATCGGCTTCACGATGGCGACGGTCGCGCTGCATGTCGTCGGCATTGGTCTCGGCCTCGCTATCGCTTCCGGGCGTTTCCTGCCTGAGCGGACCGGCAATGTTGTTGCGCGCACGCTTGGCGGCGCGACGGCGCTGCTCGGCGTCGGCCTCGTCGCCGGCTGGCTCTAGGACCCGCTGATGATTCCCGGCGAGGTGATCCCAGCCGACGCACCTGACATCATCCTCAATGAGGGTGCTGAGACGGTGACGCTGACGGTCGCAAACAGCGGCGACCGTCCGATCCAGGTCGGCTCGCACTATCATTTCTACGAAACCAACGCGGCCCTCGCCTTCGATCGCGAGAAGGCGCGCGGCATGCGCCTCGACATTGCCGCCGGCACGGCCGTTCGCTTCGAGCCGGGGCAAAGCCGCGAGGTGACGCTGGTGCCGCTCCGCGGCGATCGCGCCGTCTGGGGCTTCAACCAGAAGATCATGGGAGCGCTCTGATGCCGCGCACGATCTCCCGCCGCGCCTATGCCGACATGTTCGGCCCGACGGTCGGCGACAAGGTGCGGCTTGCCGACACCGAGCTCTTCGTCGAGGTCGAGAAGGATTTCACGATCTATGGCGAGGAAGTGAAGTTCGGCGGCGGCAAGGTGATCCGCGACGGCATGGGCCAGAGCCAGGCGAGCCGCGCCGACGGCGCCGTCGACACCGTCATCACCAACGCGCTCGTCATCGATCACAGCGGTATCTTCAAGGCCGATATCGGCCTGAAGGACGGCAAGATCGTCGGCATCGGCAAGGCCGGCAATCCGGACACGCAGCCCGGCGTCACAATCATCGTCGGCCCGGCGACCGAGGCGATCGCCGGCGAGGGCAAGATCCTCACCGCCGGCGGCATCGACTCGCACATCCATTTCATCGCGCCGCAACAGATCGAGGAGGCGCTGAACGCCGGCATCACGACGATGATCGGCGGCGGCACCGGCCCGGCGACGGGCACCAACGCCACCACTTGCACGCCCGGCGCCTGGCACATCGCGCGCATGATCCAGGCCGCGGACGGCTTCCCGATGAACCTCGCCTTCGCCGGCAAGGGCAACAGCTCGCGGCCGGAAGGGCTGATCGAACAGATACTTGGCGGCGCTTCCTGCCTCAAGCTGCATGAGGATTGGGGGACAACACCGGCCGCCATCGACAATTGCCTGTCGGTTGCCGACGACTACGACGTGCAGGTGATGATCCATACCGACACGCTCAACGAGTCGGGTTTCGTCGAGGACACAGTTGCCGCTTTCAAAGGCCGCACGATCCACGCCTTCCACACCGAAGGCGCCGGCGGCGGCCATGCGCCGGACATCATCAAGGTGTGCGGGCTGCCGAACGTCATCCCTTCCTCGACCAACCCGACGCGGCCCTACACGCTGAACACGATCGACGAGCATCTCGACATGCTCATGGTGTGTCACCATCTCGACCCGTCGATCGCCGAGGATATCGCCTTCGCCGAGAGCCGCATCCGCAAGGAGACGATCGCCGCCGAGGATATCCTGCACGACCTCGGCGCCTTCTCGATCATCGCTTCGGACAGCCAGGCGATGGGCCGCGTCGGCGAGGTGCTGATCCGCACCTGGCAGACCGCGCACAAGATGAAGGTGCAGCGTGGCGCCCTCCCCGAAGAGACCGGCGCGGCGGACAATTTCCGCGTCAAACGCTACATCGCCAAGGTGACGATCAATCCGGCGATCGCGCATGGCCTTTCCGAGCAGGTCGGCTCAGTCGAGATCGGCAAGCGCGCCGACCTCGTCCTCTGGGATCCGGCGATGTTCGGTGTGAAGCCCGACCTCGTCCTCATCGGCGGCACCATCGCGACCGCGCCGATGGGCGACCCCAACGCCTCGATCCCGACGCCGCAGCCGGTGCACTACCGGCCGATGTTCGGCGCCTTCGGCAAGTCGCGCGCCGCGTCATCGGTGACCTTCGTCTCGCAGGCGGCGATCGACGCCGGGCTCGCAGCGACGATCGGCGTCGACAAGGAACTCGTCGCCGTGAAGAACACGCGTAGCGGCATATCCAAGGCGTCGATGGTCCACAATTCGGCGACCCCGGCGATGGAGGTCGACCCCGAGACCTACGAGGTGCGCGCCGACGGCGAACTCCTCACCTGCGAACCGGCGACCGTGCTGCCGATGGCGCAGCGCTATTTCCTGTTCTGATCGCCGCGTGCGATCATGGCCGGCATGAACCTGAAACTGGCCGATACGCTCACCATCCTTGGCGGGGCGGCGGATGTCTGCGCGGCACCCGAGCCTTCGCTCTCGGAGCGCGGCCAATTGCTCCTGACGACCTGGCTGTCGCCGGCCTTCCCGATCGGCGGCTTTTCCTATTCGCACGGCCTTGAGTTCGTCATCGCCGACGGGACCATCGCCGACGCTGCAGCGCTTGAGAATTGGATTGGTTTCCTCGTCGAGCGCGGCAGCGGCTGGACCGACGCGGTGCTTCTGGCGGAGGCATGGCGTTCGGTTTCTGCGGAGGACGAGGCGCGCTTTGCCGAGGTAGCCGAACTCGCAGCGGCCCTAGCGCCATCCCGCGAGCGACAAATGGAGACGCTGAATCTCGGCGACGCGTTTTTGATAGCCGTCTCAGCAGGTTGGCCGAACGCGCTGACAGACCGATTTAAAGCAATCGCCGGTCGCATCGCCTACCCGGTCGCCGTGGGCCTCGCGGCAGCGGGGCACGGCGTTCCGCTGAAACCAACGTTAGCCGGATTCCTCAACTCATTCGCCGGCAACATGATTTCCGTTGCGGTGCGCCTGGTGCCGCTGGGGCAGAGCGATGGCCTCGGCGTCCTCGGCCGCCTGCAGCCGCTGATCCTTGCCGCTGCCGAACGTGCGGCTGCTGTCGAGCCTTGACGATCTCGGCTCGGCGGCCATCCTCTCCGACATCGCATCCATGCGTCACGAGACGCTCTATTCACGGGTGTTCCGCTCATGACGATTTCGCCCAACGGCCCGCTCCGCGTCGGCATCGGCGGCCCGGTCGGCGCCGGCAAGACGACCCTCACCGAAGTTCTGTGCAAGGCGCTGCGCGACCGCTACTCGGTCGCCGTCGTCACCAACGACATCTTCACCAAGGAAGACGCGCTGATCCTCAACCGCGTCCAGGCGCTCCCGGAGGAGCGCATCCTCGGCGTCGAGACCGGCGGCTGTCCGCACACCGCTATCCGCGAGGACGCCTCGATCAACCTCGCCGCGATCGCCGAGATGACGAAGCGCTTCCCGGACCTCGACATCGTCTTCATCGAATCCGGCGGCGACAATCTTGCCGCGACCTTCTCGCCGGAGCTCGCCGACATCACGCTCTATCTCATCGACGTCGCGGGCGGCGAAAAGATCCCCCGCAAGGGCGGCCCGGGCATCACGCGGTCCGACCTCCTCATCGTCAACAAGACCGACCTCGCGCCCTATGTCGGCGCCAATCTCGAGCGGATGGAAGAAGACACCATCAAGGCCCGCGCCGGGCGGCCTTACGTCTTTGCCGACCTCCTTCGCCGCAAAGGCCTCGACGACATCATTGCCTTCATCGAGCGCTCCGGCGGGCTCGTCGCCGAGGCAGCGGAATGACCGGACCGATGGCAGTTGCGCGGGAGGTCGTCCGCGCGGGCAGTTGGGGCGGCGACCCCATCGACACCGTCCGCCTCGACTATGACCAGCGCCATCGCCGGCGCATCGCCATGACCGGTCAAGGCGGCACGGCCTTCCTGCTCGACCTCGCAGAGACGACGCTGCTGCGTGACGGTGACGGCCTCGCCCTCTCAGACGGCGGCATCGTCAAGGTCGAAGCGGCGCTGGAGCCTTTGGCCCTGATCACTGCGTCCAGACGCCGTCGCCCTCGCCCGCATCATCTGGCACCTCGGCAATCGCCATCTGCCGACCGCGATCAGCGAAGGCTCGGTTCTCATTCGCCGCGACCATGTCATCGAGGCGATGGTCGAAGGCCTCGGCGGCAGCGTGAGTCCGGTGGAGGCTGTGTTCGATCCGGAAGGCGGCGCCTATGGCGGACACAGCCATGGTCTTGATCACGACCACAGCCATGATGACGTCCATCATCACCATCATGACTGAGGCGCGAAATGGCTGAGCCGGCAAAGAAAAAGATGCCGCATATCCGGGCGCTGTTCACCGCCGAAGAGATTGCGCAGCGCAATATCGGATTGGCTGAGGAGATCGCCGAGGCCGGCTATCACGACCTCATCGTCATCTCCGTCCTGACCGGCGGGTTCGTCTTCGCCGCCGACCTGGTGCGTGCGCTCCATTCCATCGGCGTCTCAGCACAGATCGATTTCATGACGCTGTCGAGCTACGGCGACACGACGCAGTCTTCGGGCAAGGTCGACGTTCTCAGCGATATCCGCCTCGATGTGCAGGGACCGCGAGATCCTCGTCGTCGATGACATCGTCGAGACCGGGCGCACGCTGGCCCACGTCCGAGACATGTTGCTTCAGCGCGGCGCTTCGCGCGTCGGCATCGCTGTCCTCTGCGAGAAGCCTGGCAAGCGCGAAAGGGCAATCACGCCCGATTTCGTCGGCTTCGTCTGCCCCGACGAATTCGTCGTCGGCTATGGCATGGACATCAAGCAGACCTACCGCCAGTTGCCCTTCATCGGCGTCGTCGACGAAGACGGCTAGGCGCTGGCCGGCTCGGCCGCGATGTCGGCGACGGCCGCCTGGAGCAGGCCGCGCACCTCATCGGCGATGCCGGCGAGATCGGGATTGTCGACCGCCTGCATCGATGCAACGGGATCGACGGCGGCGACTTCGACGCCTCCGACCCGCTCCTGCACGATGACATTGCAGGGGAGCATGGTTCCGATCTTGTCCTCGGCCGCGAGCGCTTTATTGGCCATCTTCGGAT
This sequence comes from uncultured Alphaproteobacteria bacterium, assembly GCA_963823045.1. Lineage (GTDB taxonomy): Bacteria > Pseudomonadota > Alphaproteobacteria > Rhizobiales > Kaistiaceae > JADLGL01. The sequence goes on from CAWGKA010000005.1 coordinate 216,290, forward strand.
TGCAGGCGCCGAGGATGCGATAGCCGCGCATATCGACATCGAGCTTCTTCTTCATCGTCGCCTGAATGTCGATGTCGGTGAGCACACCGAAGCCGTGCCGGGCGAGCGCGGCAGTCGTGGCAGCAACGGCGTCGTCAAGAGACATGTCGAGCGTGCGGGCAAAGTAATAGCTCATTCGTGTGGTCCTATTCGCGATGCGGGACGGCGATCAGAGATGATTGCTTTCGAAATCGAGGCAGGAGCGCCCGAAGGTCGAGAGCGCGTCTTCCAGGAAATCGGCAAGAAGCGGTATGCCGAGAAGATATTCGGCGGTGCGGCTGTTGTGCGCTTCGATAGCTTCGCCGCGCAGCGAGGCCCAGTCGTCGAGCGTGCCTGAATCGCGGCCAAGCCAAGCAAGGGCAACGAGATCAACCTGCTCGTCATAATCGAGATCGTCGATGAACTGCTTAAGCTCGGACTCGACCGGGTCGTCGCCATTGTCTTCCAGGACGTCGAGATCGGCATCGTCGGTCGGGTTGGAGCCCTCATCCGGGTCGGAATTGGCTTCCTTGACGTCGAACTCGCGGGCCAGCACGACGATCTGGCACACCTTTTCCGTAGCGATGTTGAGTGGCGGCCTGGCGCCTTCGAGCGGCATGTCCGTGATCTCCTTGGATGATGTCAGTGCGTTGTCGGCCAATAGACCAACTCTAGGTGAGCAGCGCCTTGACCAATATCAAGCAGCGCAAGGCCGGTGGCGGGTGCAAGACACCGCCATCGAGAGACATCCCGACCGGTGGTTGCATCAACTCATCGGGATTTCGTAGAAATCCGTCGAAAGGGCTCATCGCGCCAGATATGAAGGGGCCATGACCTTCACGCTCTCGAGTTCGGCCTTCGTTGATGGCGCACCGATCCCGCGGCGGTTCACCGGTGACGGCGAGAATGTGTCGCCAGCGCTAGAATGGCGCGACCCGCCGACCGGAACGAAGAGCTTCGCGCTGATCGTCGAAGACCCCGACGCCCCGAACGGCACATTTCGCCATTGGGGCATCTACGATATCCCGGCAGGCTTGCAAGGGATCGCGGAAGGGAGCGGCGACGTTTTCCCAGCGGCGACCACCGATGCCGGCCGGCAGAGCTACGGTGGTCCACGCCCGCCGCAAGGTCACGGTCCACACCACTATCATTTTCGGCTTGGCGCGCTCGATATCGACCACCTCGACGTCTCACCAACCGCGACGGTTGCCGAGATGTGGCAGGCGGCGAAGCCGCATCTTCTCGGCGAAGCGGCGATCGTCGGGATCTACGAGCGCTGAGGCTTAGGCAGCTGCCCATTCCGGGAGGCGCGCAATGCCGTTTATGAATCGGATCGACGCGGGACAGCAACTCGCAGCGGCGCTGGCCAATTATCGCGACCGGAACCCCATCATCCTGGCCTTGCCGCGCGGCGGCGTGCCGGTCGCCGGTGAAATCGCCGCTGCGCTCAACGCGCCGCTGGACCTCGTCATCGCGCGCAAGATCGGCGTTCCGCAACGGCCCGAGTTGGCCATGGGCGCGGTCGTCGACGGCGCGGAGCCGCTGACCGTTCGCAACGAGGACGTCATCGGTCTGGTCGGCATCAGCGAGGCGGCGTTCAACCGGGTGCGGGATGCTGAGCTTGGCGAGATTAGACGCCGCCGCGCGGTGTATGTCGGCGACCGCCCGCACGCCGAGATAAGCGGGCGGACCGCCATCGTGGTTGACGACGGCATCGCCACCGGGGCGACGACCAAGGCGGCGCTCAGGGCTGTGCGGCGCCTGGCGCCGCGAAAGCTGGTGCTTGCCGTGCCGGTCGCGCCGACCAGCACGCTCTACGAACTCGGCTCCGAGGCCGACGATATTGTCTGCCTCGAGGATGACCAGGCGTTCGGCGCAATCGGTCAGTACTACGAGGATTTCAGCCAAGTCCCGGACGCGGAGGTCACCGCGATCCTGGCGCGCTTCCCGCCGAAGCGATCAGGCGGCTAGTTGCCCTCGACCAGCTGTCTGATGGAGGCTTCGGCCTCGTCACGCGACGCGTTGTAGGCGAGCGCGCCGACGAAGCTGGCGTTGCCGTCGAGCATGTAGAAGCTCGCATAGTGGTCCATCAGGTATCCGCCGCCGTCGAGATCCGCACCGCGCTGATAGTAGACATGGAAGCTGTCCAGCATGGCGCGCACCTCGTCCGGATTGCCGGTGATGCCGACGATGCGCGGGTCAAAGACGCTGAGATATTGATGCATGCGGTCGACGGTATCGCGCTCGGGGTCGACGGTGACGAAATAGACCGCAAGATCGCCTGCCTCGTCGCCAAGATCGGCGAGCCATGAGGTGACGTCGGTCAGCGCCGTCGGGCAGACATCCGGGCAGAAGGTGTAGCCGAAGAATATGAGTGTCGGGTGTCCTTGAAGGTCGACATCCGTGATCGGCGCGCCTTCGTCAGTCACCAGAGCGAACGGACCGCCGATCGTCACGGACGCCTCGCCTGCCTCGGACGCCGAAGCCGTTGTGTCGGCGTCAGAGGTCGCCTCGTCGCCCGTGAATACGTTGAACGCCAGGAGCATCACGGCGATCAGGGCGATCGCGACAAGGCCCCAAATGGCGTAACGCACCGTGCGATCGGAGTTCATTGGCAGACCCTCCGCCTACATACCACCCATGCCGCCGGCATCCGCGCCGGCGGGGCCTTCGGAACCGATAGGATAGACGACCAGGTCGACATCGACGGAACCGGCGATCTCAAAGACGAGCGTCACCTTGATGATCGTTCCCTGGACAAGCCCGGTTTCGTCGAGACCCATGAGCATAAGGTGAAAACCACCCGGCTGCAGCGTAACAGATTCCCCGGCGGGAATGACAAGGCCGTCCGGCAGCTCCCGCATGGTCATGTTGCCGGAGTCCATCGCCATTTCGTGGATCTGCGGATTGGTCGCCACGTCCGTCTGGATGGCGACGAGGCGATCATCGGCAGCGCTGTCATTGGTGATGGTCAGGTATCCCGCGCCGGCCATCGCCGCGGGCGGCGTTGCCCGCGCCCAGGCCTGCGTGATGGTGAGATCGCCGATGGTGACGGGTTCCTGCATCGCCATCATCATCGCGGGATCGGCGCCCTGCGCGGCGGCGGAAACGGCAAGCGACGCGCCCATGGCGATCGCGGCAAGCAAACGGATGGCCGGGAAACGCATTCTAGTACCCCTCGGTTCCTCTACCCTGGTACCAGCTAGCCATGGCTGACGTGATTGCGTCCATGCGACGAAAGCGCTGGGCACTCACACCGGCGTGAAGGTAACGACGCCCTGCGTTGCCGCTCCGACGCGCTGCGACCAATGTGCACCGACATCGACCGAAACAACGAGCAACAGACTGAACAAAAAGCTTTTCCGGATTCGCTACTCTATTTGCCGCCTCCGTTGTTAGGATTAACATCGAAACAATCGTGACAAATATAGAGAAATACCGCCTTCTCGAATTGTTGCTGAAATTCCCTGAGGAGGCCCTGGAATGGAAGCGTCAGCGGCCTATTCCGAGCCAGGCGTTCCTGATCATCGTCCAAAGACAGTCGTTTTGGACCTCGACAACACGCTCGTTTCGACGAACGTGCTGCACGAGCTTGCACTTATCTATCTGAAGGCCAACCCGTTGCGCATCTTCCGGCTGCTTGGCTGGCTCATGCGTGGCCGTGCCCATCTCAAGGGACAGCTCAGTCAGACCGTCATACTCGACGTCGAGCTTCTTCCCGCCAATCCATCCGTCGTCGCCTATGCCGAGGCGGAGAAGCGTCGCGGCGCCGCCGTCGTTCTCGCCACCGCCGCCAACTCGCTGATCGCCCGCCGCATTGCCCGGCGTTTCGACTTCATCGACGAGGTCATCGGCACGGAGAATGGCGTCAATCTCAAGGGCGCAGCCAAGGCGCAGCGCCTCGCTGAGCTCTATCCGGATGGCTTCACCTATGTCGGCGATTCCGGTCCCGATCTGAAGATCTGGGCCGTCGCGGAGTCGGCCGTCGTCGTATCGCGCTCGAAGCGCCTGGAACGCCGCGCCGGCAAGGTCAGCCGCGTCGACCAGCGCTTCGCCATTGCGGATGCCGGCCGCGCCATGATCCGCGCCATGCGACCGCACCAATGGGCGAAGAACGCCCTGGTGTTCGCGCCACTCATCCTCGCCGGCATGGCAACGGATCTGAGCGCTTGGCTGCAGGCGCTGCTCGCTTTCGTGGCCATCTCCCTGCTGGCGTCGGGAACATACATCCTCAACGATCTGTTCGACCTGCAGGACGACCGTCAGCATTGGTCGAAGAAGAACCGCCCGATCGCGTCGGGAGCGCTGCCGATCGCCCATGCGATCGTGCTTTGCGGCGCGCTGCTTGTGGCCGCGTTGGCGCTCGCGGTCGTCGCCGGACCAGCGGTCCTCGCGCTGATCGCGATCTACGCCGTTCTCACCGTCTCCTATTCGCTGTCGCTGAAGCGCCAGCCGATCACCGATGCGTTCGTTCTGGCCGCCCTGTTCACGCTCCGCCTCGGGGTCGGTCTTGCCGCCGTCGGCGCGAGCGTGTCGCCCTGGCTTCTCGTCATGTCGATGTTCCTGTTCGGCTCGCTATCGCTGGCGAAGCGCTACACCGAACTGACGAGGCTGGGTGACCACGACCGCAGCCATGCGTCAGGTCGCGGCTATATCGCCGAGGACGCTTCGCTGGTGATGGCGCTCGGCGTCGCCAGCGGCCTCGCCGCCATCGTCATCATGGTGCTCTACCTCACCAACGACGCCTTCAGCGAAACCTTCTACGTCGAACCGCTGTGGCTGTGGTCGTTCCCGGCGATCCTGTTCCTGTGGATCAGCCGCATCTGGTTCGTCAGCCATCGCGGCGAACTGCATGACGATCCCGTCGTCTTCGCCGTGCGCGATCGCGGCAGCCTGATCATGGGCGCCTTCATGGCGCTCGCCTTCGTTGCCGCCGTCACCGGCATCCATTTCTGAGAGGGGACTGAAAGGCACTGCCATGTCCGACACCACCGCCGATCTCGTCCGTCGCGTTCGAACGCCCGACCGTCAATTCATGACCTCTCCGGAGGTCGAATATCAGCAGACCATGCGTGTCTTGCTGGTCGTTGCGCTCGGCCTCGCTACGGTACTGATCGGCGGGTTGGTCATGCAGATGATCGGCGAGCAAGGGCTTAGCAACAGCTATGCCGTGCTCGCCGATGCCTTCCTTCACGGGCGCCTCGACGTCAGCCAGTGTATCGACATCGACTGCGCCACCTATCAGGACAAGTTCTACGTCGTCTTCCCGCCGGCGCCGGCGATCCTGTCGATGCCTTTCGTTGCCATCTTCGGCGTTTCCTTTGCCGGATTCATTGCGCTGGCAACAGTCATCACCGGCACGTCGATCTTCGTCTGGTCGCGCATTTTCGCCGCGCTCCGCGTCGAGCGCATGACCGCGGTCTGGCTGCTCATCGCCCTCGCCTTCGGCACGCCGCTCTACTACGTCACGATCCGCGGCGACGGCGTCTGGTTCCTGGCGCAGGCCTGCGGTTTCCTCGCGGTTTCCGCGGCGCTGTGGGCGGCGCTGAACCGGAAGTCACTTTGGCTGATCGGCCTCTTCCTCGCCGTCGCCTTCCTGTCGCGCCAGCTGACGATCCTCATCGCGCCCTTCGTCTACGCTGTCTATCTGCGCGAGGGTGAACGGCTGATCTCATTCCGCCTGGAACGTCTCGCCGGCATGATCAAGGTGGCGACGCCGATCCTCATCGCACTCGCCATTTACATGGCTTACAATTACGCGCGCTTCGGCTCGCTGCTCGACACCGGCTACGGCTATATCGGCACCGAGGACGCGGAGAACACCTTCCTTCATTTCCGCATTGAAGAGATCGGCCTGTTCTCGCCGGACTATTTCGTCTTCAACCTGTTCCACCTCTTCTTCCAGGGCTTCCACGCCGACTTCACCGGTCGCTATCTCACCGATCTTGGCGGCATGGACCGGATGGGCAGCTCGATCCTCGCTGCGAGCCCGTTCGTTCTACTGGCGGTGTTCACCAAGTGGCGGCGCTCGCTCGTAATCGGTGCGCTGTGCGCGCTGGCGATGATCGCGCCGATGCTGCTCTACCACTCGAACGGGCTCACGCAGTACAACGTGCAGCGCTATGTGCTCGACTGGCTGCCTGTGCTGTTGTTCGCGCTGGCGAGCGCCATCCGCAGCGGTTTCCGGCCGGCCTTCGCCGTCCTCGTCACCTACGCCGTCGGCCTCAACGTCGTGACGTCCGTCGTCGCCTATCTGACCGCGGCCTGAGGAGCGAGAACGATGACGCGATATCTGCCCTTCATCCTCTTCACCGTCATCACCAACGCGACGGCGCAGATTCTTCTGAAGCACGGCATGAACGGCGTCGGCGCGTTCACGTTGAGCGGCACGTCACCCGTCGTGCTGGTGTCACGCATTCTCTTCAACCCGTTTGTCTTCCTCGGCCTCTCGACCTTCGTCGTCAGCACGGGGTCGTATCTCTTCGTGCTGTCGCGCGTCGATGTCAGCGCCGCCTATCCGATGCTGTCGCTGGCCTATGTGCTGACCGCGCTTTGGGCGGCGATGTTCCTGCATGAGAGCCTGAGCGCGACGCAGATCGTCGGCATCGCGACGATCCTCGTCGGCACCTTCCTCGTCGCCTGGAAATAGCGCGGCTTTCACCGCCTTCCGTCTTCGTCACCACCGGGCTCGACCCGGTGGTCCAGACAGCCGTCACGGCCGTTCAATGGATTGCCGGGTCAAGCCCGGCAATGACTATTCAGGCGGGCGGCACTTGACATCGATATGATATCACTCCGATATACCTGCCATGAGTAGATCTTGGAGGGTGATATGATCCGAGAAAACATACGCAAGACCTGGCCGGGCATCCCGTTTGCCCTCGCCTTTGTCGTGTTGCAGGGCCTTGCCATCTGGGCGGTGGTCGCCGGCATCATGGCCGACATCAACTTCGTCCTGTTGATCGGCGGCGTGGTGGCGAACCTCTTCGTCCTCTTCCTGTGGGCGGGCCTGTTCATGGTCTCCCCGAACGAGGCGAAGGTTCTGCAATTCTTCGGCGACTATGCAGGAACGGTGCGCGAACCCGGGCTGCGCTGGGCCAATCCGTTCTTCACCAAGAAGAAGGTGTCGGCGCGCATCCGCAATTTCGATTCCGACCGGCTGAAGGTGAACGACCATCGCGGCAATCCGATCGAGATCGCCGCCGTCGTCGTCTGGCAGGTGGTCGACACGGCCGAAGCCGTGTTCGAGGTCGACGATTTCGAGGACTTCGTGAAGATCCAGTCGGAATCGGCGCTGCGCGGCCTTGCCGCCCGCTACCCCTACGACCTTGGCGAGGAGGATGGCATCGCGCTACGCTCCCATCAGGACGAGGTCTCGCTGCAGCTCGTGCAGGACATCCAGGCGCGGCTCGACAAGGCCGGCGTCAAGGTGATCGAGGCGCGCATCAGCCATCTCGCTTACGCTTCGGAAATCGCCGGCGCGATGCTGCGGCGTCAGCAGGCGACGGCCATCATCGACGCGCGGCGGCGGATCGTCGACGGCGCGGTGGGCATGGTCGAGATGGCGCTGGCAAAACTTGCGGAGAACAATGTCGTGGACCTCGACGACGAGCGCCGCGCGGCGATGATCAGCAATCTTCTCGTCGTGCTGTGCTCCGATCAGGGCACGATGCCAGTCGTCAACACAGGGACGCTTTACGGCTGATCCGACGTGGCTGAACGCAAGGCCTTCCCGCTTCGTATCGACAAAGGCGTCTTCGACGCCATCCAGAAGTGGGCCGACGACGATCTGCGCAGCGTCAATGCGCAGATCGAATTCCTGTTGCGCGACGCTCTTGCCCGCCGCGGCAGGCTTCCCAAGAAGCTGCGCGACGACGACAAGACGGGCTAGTGCCTCACGAGCCCGTTTGCGGCTGGAACAGCTTGCCGCGTTCGGTGATGACGACCGTGAGCAGCGCCAAGCCGCTGAGGCTCACATAGCCCACGGCTAACGGCACGACGGTGTCATTGAAATGCTGTCCGACCAGCGACCCAAGAAGCGCAGCGCCACCGGTGGTGAAGAAGCCGATGAAGGACGAACCGGTTCCGGCGATGGAGCGGAGCGGCTCCATCGCCAGCGCGTTGAAGTTCGGCATGATGAAGCCGAAGCAGAACAACTCGACCGCCAACAGTGCCGCGAAGAGCGCGAGCGGCGGCGGCCCATCCCACAGCGTCGCGAGCAGCACCTGGATGATCGCAACACCGAAGAATCCGACGAGGGCGCCATGCGACAGGCGCCGCATGCCGAAGCGCTCCACCAGCGTGCCATTGGTTACCGACGCTGCGGCAATGGCGATGGCGATAGCGCCGAAAAGGATCGGGAACAGCTCATCGAGGCCGTAGATGCCCTCGAGGATTTGCTGCGCGCTCGAGACGTAGCTCATAAGGCAGCCGAAGATGAAACCGATGGCGACAGTGTAGCCGATCGACTGTCGCGTGCTGAGGACACGCCAGAAAGCACCGAGCACCCAGCGGAACGACAACGGCTCGCGCATCGTCTTCGGCCGTGTCTCCGGCAGACGAAGCACCGTGAGCAGCAGCACCAGCAGGCTGGCGATGAGGAGGAAAATGAAGATCCACTGCCAGTGGCCGAGCGACATCAGCGCCTGACCGACGCTCGGCGCGATCACCGGCACGATGATGAACACCATCATGACGAAGGACATGACCCGCGCCATTTCGCGGCCATGGAAGAGATCGCGCACGACGGCGAGCGCCATCACCCGGGGCGAAGCGCCACCAATGCCTTGCAGCACCCGCGCCGCCAGGAACACCGAATAATCGTGGGCCAGGAAGGTGACGACCGAGGCGACCGAATAGATGAGGAGGCCGATGATGAGGATCGGCTTGCGGCCGAACCGGTCCGACAACGGGCCGTAGAACAGCTGGCCGGCGGCGAAGCCGAGGAGATAGAACGTCAACACCAGCTGGCGGGCGTTCGGATCTTCAAGGCCGAAATACTCGCTCATCGCCGGCAGGGCCGGCAGCATGATGTCGATGGACAGCGCCGTCATCGCCATCATCGCGGCGACGATTGCAATGAATTCCGGCAAGGCCGGACGTTTCAACGTGCCGGCCTCCGCAAAAGGAGCGGTTGTCATGTTCCCCTCGCAAGAGGTGAAGGATCCGGCCCCGCAACTGGCGGGCGGATCAGGTCAGGGTGTGGCGGCAGGTGACAGCTACTGCCTCGGCGCAGCGGGCGACAGCAGCGGCGGCGATAGGTTTGCCGGAGGCACCTTCGAACGTCGCTGGCGGCAAAATGCGCCCATGCGGCCGGCGAGGCAAGTGAGGCATCGTCGCGCCCGCGCCCGGGAGGCCGGCAAGGACAACGAGCCAGCGGTGGACCCTTCTATTGTACCGGCTCGTCGCGGCACCGCCGCCTGATACAATCTGTTACAATTTTGCCCCCGGGCGTGATCGGATGCCACCACATATTGTCGGCTAGTAGCGGGCCAGGAGAAAGAATGGATGGAACCGTCGCCTCATATTCTTGTCGTCGACAACTCAGCCGACATCCGCGACCCGCTTGCGAAATATCTGGCCAAGAAGGGCATGCGTGTCTCGACCGCCAGCGGCGGCGTGGAGATGCGCCGGCTGATGAAGGGGGCCGCCTTCGACCTCGTCGTGCTCGACATCATGATGCCCGGCGAGGATGGGCTGTCGCTCTGCCGCATGGTGCGCGACACGACGGAGATTCCGGTTATTCTCCTGACGGCAATGGTGGAGGAAACGGACCGCGTCGTCGGTCTGGAGATCGGCGCTGACGACTACGTCACCAAGCCGTTCAGTCCGCGTGAATTGCTGGCGCGCATTCGTGCTGTGCTCCGACGCACCCAGACCCTTCCCGCCAACCGTCACGCGACGCCAATATCGGAATTCCATTTCGATCGCTGGCGCCTCGACGCCGGTCGCCGCGAACTGGTCGACACCGACGATGTTGCAGTGCCGCTCTCGACGGCGGAGTTCCGCCTGCTGCTCGTCTTCTTACAGCGCCCGCAAATGGTGCTCTCGCGCGAACAGTTGCTCGACCTGACAGCGGGCCGTGCGCTGGAGCCCTTCGAGCGCTCGATCGACAATCAGGTCAGCCGTCTCAGAAAGAAGATCGAAGCCGATCCCAAGAACCCGTCGCTCATCAAGACGGTATGGGGCGGCGGCTATGTGCTCGCCTGCGACGTCCAGGAGGAAGCCGCTTGAAGCTGATGCCGCGCACGCTCGCCGGCCAGCTCATCGCCCTGCTCCTTGCAGCGTTGGCGGTGTCGCAGGCGATTGCCTTCGTCATCTATTCCGACGAACGCTCCAGCGCCGTGCGCCAGGCCGACCGTGTCGGCCTCCTTGAGAACACGGCCTCCGTCTTGCGCATGTTGCGCCTTGCCCAACCTGATCTCCGCGATCAGCTGGCGCGTGCGGCAAGCTCGCCGCGCGTGCGCATCTGGACGAGCGCCGAACCCGCGGTCACTGACAGGGCGCTGGTGACCGCCGTGCCGACGCAGATCGGCCGCCTGTTCGGCGACACGATTCGCGGCGAAGTGCGCGTGCAGGTCATCCGCGACGGCCAACCGATGCGCCCCGGACCGGTGCCTGATCTCGGCCAGGGCAATCAATTCATTCCGTTCCAGAACAGCCGCTACGACATTCTCGTCTCGGTGCCTTTGCCGGATTCGGGTTGGCTCAACGCGCAAACGCAAATCAGCGCCGAACCTGTCACCTGGGCGTGGGCCTCGATGGCGTCGACGGCGATCATGCTTGTTGCGATCCTGCTCATCGTCGCCTTCACCGCCCGCCGCGCCACCAGACCGCTGCGCGCGCTCGCCACTCAGGCCGACGCCCTCGGACGTGGAACGCCGGAGCCGCCGATGCCTGAGCGCGGCCCTGACGAAGTGCGCCTCGTCACGATCGCCTTCAACCGCATGCAGGAACGCCTCAGCCGCTTTGTCTCCGATCGCACTCGCATGCTGGCCGCCATCGGTCATGATCTGCGCACGCCGATTACGTCCCTGAAGCTACGCGCCGAACTGCTCGACGACGAGGAGGCAAAGGCGAAGATCACCGCGACGCTGGAAGAGATGCAGGCGATGATCGAGGCTACGCTTGCCTTCGCCCGCGAGGAAGCGACGGAGGAACCACCGCGCACGGTCGATCTGACGGCCCTTGTGGCGACGATCGTCGATGACTTCGCCGATGTTGGCAGGAATGTGCGATTCACCGAATCGATCCACCGCCTCCCCTATCGCTGCCGACCGACGGCGTTGAAGCGGGCGATCAGCAATCTCATCGACAATGGCGTGCAGTACGGCGAACGGGCCAGCGTGTCCCTTTCCGACGACGGATCAGGGCCGGTGATCGCCATCGAGGACCACGGCCCCGGCATTCCGGAAGACCAGATGAAGGACGTGTTTCAGCCCTTCGTCCGGCTCGAAACATCGCGCAGCCGCGCCACCGGAGGCGTCGGCCTTGGCCTTTCGATCGCGCGCACCATCGCCCTGTCGCATGGCGGTGACCTTGTACTCAGCAACAGGCCCTCAGGCGGTCTTCGGGCCGAGCTTCGCCTGCCCAAAGCGGATCAAGCGCCCCAGCGGAGCTAGGCGCGCTTGGCGTTGCCCTTGCGCGACCTAGCGATGTATCTCAACAATGCCGCCCAACACATTGCTATCGCAGTGTGTATTTTTGGCTGGCGCTATTTTCGGTTGCAACGTTTCCTAAGATGAGCAAACAGCCCGATAGCGGGCGTTGGTGATGACAGCAGCTTTGTTTGACGGTCCCATTCTTGTCACCGGCGCCACGGGATTCCTTGGGCAGCATCTGGTGCGCCGCCTGATCGAGCTGGGTCAGCCCGTCCGCGCGACGGGGCGAAACATAAGGGTCGGGCTGGAATTGCAGGCCGCCGGCGCCGATTTCCGGCCGGTCGACCTCCGCGACCGGGCGGGAATGATCGCTGCCGCCGAGGGCGTCGAAGCCGTCGTCCATAGTGGGGCGCTATCGTCGGTCTGGGGGCGGCGCAAAGACTTCCACGCGATAAATGTCGACGGGACAGAAAATGTGATCGCGGCTTGCCGTGCGAACGGTGTGAAGCGGCTAGTCTATATCTCGTCGCCAAGCGTAATGACCCGGCCAATCGCTCAGTTGAATCTCAACGAAAGCGAACCGCTGCCGGACAAGCACGTCTCGATATACTCCGAGACAAAGCGACTGGGGGAGGAGCTTGTGCATCAGGCCGCCGCGGCGAGCGCTGATCTTGAGACCGTGATCTTGCGCCCGAAGGCCATCTATGGCCCAGGCGACACGGCGATCTTCCCGCGCCTGATTAAGGCGGCGTCGAAGGGCCGCCTGCCGATCATCGGCGACGGCAAGACGGTGACCAATCTTACCCATGTGAGGGATGTGGTGGCTGCCATCCTGCTCGCACTGAAATCCGACAAGGCCGTCGGCAACACCTATCTCATCACCGGCGGCGAGGAAGTGCGCATCTGGGACGCAATCAAAGAGGTCGTCACCCGGTCCGGCTACAAGGCGCCGACGCGCAAGATCGGCATCGGCCGGGCGATGCGGGCGGCGCGCGTGCTGGAATTTGTGTGGCGCACGTTGCACCTGCCCGGCGAGCCGCCGCTGACGACCTACACGGCCGGCATTCTCGGCCTATCGCAGACCTATGACATCAGCGCCGCCCGCCGGGATCTTGGCTATGAACCCGCGGTGGCGCTTGAGGAAGGCATCGCCGAGGCCTTCCCCACCTCGCCCGCTCCGGCCGTGGCAAAACGCAATCCGCCCAAGGCCGTGCCGCCGAACGAGCCGCCCGCCGTGGATATCCGCATCCGCACCGCCGGCATCGCCTGGGTTCGGCCGTTCACCTTCCAGCCGGGCGGCGGTTTCAAATGGATGGCCGTGCCGGCTCTCTACGGCATCATCGAGCACCCGACGCAGGGACTTCTGTTGTGGGATACGGGCTACGCCCCGCGGTTTTTCGCCGCTACCCGGCGCTTCCCCTGGCGCATCATGCGCTACGTCACCCCGGCGGAAATCCACGAGGAAGACGCCGTCATCAACCAGCTGAAGGCCCTCGGATACGACCCGGCGGACGTCAAAGGCATTATTTTGTCTCACTTCGATCCGGACCATTTCGGCGGCCTTAAAGACTTCCCGGACGTGCCGATCTACTGTTCGGCGCGGGCCTGGGCGGACGTTCGCGAACGTCGTGGCCTGGCCGCCGTTAAGGCTCGCCTCTTGCCGGACCACTTGCCGGAGGATATTGCGGGGCGCCTGAAATTGCTGCCCGATCCGGATGGCCCGCCGATATCTGCTTTCGATGCGAGCCTCGACCTTTTCGGCGACGGCTCGATCCGGCTGGTTGAACTCCCGGGACATGCACCCGGACAGTTGGGGGCTTTTTTGCGTAGGCGCTCGGATGGCGCCGATTTGTTTCTGGCCGCGGACGGCTGTTGGAACCTTGCCGCCATTGAAACGAGCGGCTACCGAGGGGGGGCACACCGCTTCTTAGCGGTTGATAAAAAGGCGCAGGATGAAACCTACCGCAAGCTCAGAACACTCCATAAAGAATGGCCTCAATTGCATATCGTACCCTCACACTGTCCCCGAGCTTGGCTTGAGACCGGTGAGCCCAAGGGGACAGTGAACTGATGTCTATGCCGTTGAAGATTGTCGGCGTCGGCCGCTATTTGCCCGAACGCGTTGTCCCGAGCAGCGAAGTCGAACGCCTGTGCGGCATCAAGCCGGGCTGGATCGAGCGCCACACGGGCGTGAAGGAGCGCCGCTGGGTGGGGCCGCGCGAAAGCAATTCCTATATGGGCGCGCAGGCGGCGCGCGAGGCGGTCGCCGATGCTGGCATGCAGCTCGAAGACATCGATCTGATTCTGTGCGCCTCGGGCACGCCCGAGCAGACGATCCCCGACAATTCCGCGCTCATCCAGCGCGAGCTCGGCCTCGGCAAGTCCGGCATCTCCTGCATGTCGGTGCACATCACCTGCCTCAGCTTCCTCATGGCGCTGGATCTCGCCTCCACGCTGTTGGCGACCAACCGCTACAAGAACATCCTCATCGTCTCCTCCGACGTCGCCTCGGTGGCGCTGAACTTCAACGACCCGGAGAGCGCGGCGCTGTTCGGCGACGCGGCCGCAGCCGTCGTCGTCACGCGCACGCCCGAGGGCGAGGCCTCCAGGGTCGAGGTTACCCGGTTCGAGACCTATTCGGTCGGCGCCCATCTCACCGAGATTCGCGGAGGCGGCTCGCGTCTCCACCCGGCGAACCCGGCGACCAAGCCGGAAGACAACCTCTTCTCAATGGCCGGCCCGAAGGTCTATCGCCTGGCACGTCAGCATCAGGACCTGTTCCTAGAGCGGCTGCGCCCGGGGCTTTCAAAAGCTCCCGGCTCGATCGGTCTTGTCATCCCGCATCAGGCGAGCCTGCTTGCCCTGCGCGCCCTTCGCCGCAACGGCATCGACGACGATCAGGTCGTCATTACGCTCGATCGCTTCGGCAATTGCGTGGCGACGTCTCTGCCGCTGACGCTCTACGAGGCGGTCAAGATGGGACGGCTCAAGCGCGGCGAGGAATTCCTGATGGCCGGCACCGGCGCAGGTCTGACCCTCGGCGGCATGATCCTGGTCTACTAGCGGCGGCACGGCCGCGATGAACCTCGCATCGCATTTCTTCGATCTGCTGCCGGCCGGCGACAGCCGCGTTGCGATCCGTGAACCCGATGGCTCGACCATCACGACAGGCGAGTTGCGCCGGCAGATCGTCGGGCTGCAGCGCCAACTCCTGCGCGCCGGCTTCAAGAAGGGCGACGCGGCCGTCATCCAGGCACCGAACGGCGTCCCCTTCATCGCCGCGACGATGGCCGTTTCAGCGCTCGGCGGCGTCTCGATCCTCGCCGAACCGGGCCTCGGCGACGAGATCTACACCAAGCGACTTCAGGCCGCGAAAGCGCGCTGGGTGCTGGTGCATCCGATCGTGCTGTGGGCAAACAGAATCCCAGGCGCGCGTTCGTTTCTGGCAAAGCGCGAGATCATGGTGCCGCCGGTGCTTACCGGCCCCGGCATCAAGCGCCTTCAGGTCTCGTCAAAGTTGCTGGCGCGCCGCGCCGTCGATGATGCGCCTATCCTCGCCAATACGGCCGATCGCGACGATGTCGCCGTCATCTTCACCGGAGGCACGACGAGCCTGCCGAAGGGCGTTCGCCTGTCCCATGCGGCTGTGGCGCACACGCTCGACAACATCGAGGCGCTTACGGCGGAGGTCGAAACGACGGCCCTCATCGCCGACACGCCGATGCAGGTCCTCTACGGCCTTGCGCTCGGCAAGGAGGTCGTTGTCACCCGCGGCCGCATGCAGCGTCGCGCGGCGATGGTGCGCGATTTCATCGAGCGCGGCATCGCCGACGTCTATTTCGGCTCTCCCTTCTTGTGGATGGAGATGATGGACATGGCCGGTCCCGACCGCCGCCAACTTCCATCGAGTCTCAAGGCCGTGTTCCTCGGCGGTGCTCCGGTGACGCCCGAGTTTTTGAAGACGCTGCGCGCCTGGCTGCCTCCGACGGCAAAGGTGATCTCCATCTACGGCCTAACCGAAGCCGGCCCAGTGACAACGGCGAGCGACGCCGAGAAGCTGGAATGGGACGGCGAAGGCGATTTCCTCGGCCATATGGCGCCGGGCATGAAGGTGACGATCGCCGATGACGGCGAGATCGCCGTTGCCAGCCCCGGCCTCTTCTCCGGCTATATCGGCCAGCCGGAACTCGCCCTGGGCGAACCGTTTTCGACCGGCGATCTCGGCCGCATCGTCGAGCATGACGGCAAGGACGCGCTGATCCTCATCGGCCGCGTCAAGGACATGATCATCCGCGCCGCGGTGAACATCTATCCGGCGACGCTGGAATCGGATCTTCGCGCTATCGCCGACCATCACGGTCAGCGCCTGCTGCGCGAGGCGGCGCTGATCGGCGTCTGGGACGAGGAGAAGCAGGACGAGGCCGTCGTCTTCTGCTGGCAGCCGATGCCAGGCAAGGACGTTGACGAAAGCGCGCTGCACCATCAGGTGCATAAGGTGACTGGCGAGGACGCCAAGCCGGATTTCATGATGAAGGTCGATCCGATGCCGGTGACCGGCCGCCTCAACAAGATCGACAAAGCGAAGCTCAGAGCACTCGCCGCCGAGCGCTTCGGCCTGAGCGCGGTGCCGCGCGGGCAACGACAATAATGGCTGGCGAGTGGGACACGCTGCCGACGCTGCGTGTGCCGTTCAATTGGCGCGCATTCTGGCGCCGCAACTTCGCCCTCGGCAACGAGACCGGCCCGCTCGGCGAGCGCCTTGGCCACGCCGCTGCGTTCCTTGCGCTTTACGCCGACAATCAGGTGAGCTGGTTCGCCGATCAATGGCTGGCGCCGAACTGGCACCGCGTGGCGATGAACGGGCCGGTCTTCATCATCGGCCATCAGCGCTCGGGTTCAACCTTTCTGCACCGCGCCCTCGCCCGCGACCCCAACGCCCTCGCCCTCAATCTCAGCGAGATGCTGCTGCCGTCGATCTCCGGCCAGAGGCTGTGGAACGCCATCTTTCGGCCGGGCAGCCGTCCGGGCCGATGGCTGCAGCGGCTGCAGGATCGCCATCTCGGTCCGCTCGACGCCATCCACCACATCAGGCTCGATTCCATCGAGGAGGACGAATTCGTCCTGCTCGCGGCATACCGTTCGGGCATGGTGGTCAATTCCAGCCCCGCCGCCAGTTCCGACGAAGAGCTCAACCGGCTGCGCGACTATCGCAGCTGGAGCGAGGCCGAGCGCCGTGCCGCGCTGGAGTGGTATCGGGCATGTCTCCTCAAGGCGGCCTATCGCGCCGAGGTGAAGGCGCCCAATCCGGACCGCTGGATCGTCGGCAAGAACCCCGCCTTCAGCCAGCGCATCCCGGACCTCCTCAAAGTGTTCCCGACGGCGAAGTTCATTCACCTGGTACGTAATCCGCTGGAAGCGGTGCCGTCACGGCTCAGCCTTGTGCGGGCCATCTGGCGGCTGCAGCGCCCCGATTTCGAGACGATGAGCGCCGATGAAGTCGAGGAGATCGTCGCCGATTCGGAGCGTACCTATCTGCTGCCGCTCGACGATTTGCCCGGCCTTCCACCCGAAACCGCGATCACCGTCCGTTTCGAGGAGCTCACGGCTGACCCGAACGCCGCCTTGACGCGTATCTATGAAACGCTCCACCTGCCGGGGACCCCGGTGCCGGCAACCGAACGCGCCGACCGCCGCGAAAGCAGCGGGTCATCCGAACATCGCTACTCGTTGCAAGAATTCGGCCTCAGCGAAACGGAGTTACGAACCCGCTTCGCGCCGGCGATGAAGGCCTACGGTTTCTGAAAGGCCTCGGCTGCCTCGGCGTCGAGCCAGAACACCTCGCCCTCACTCGTCTCCGTGGCGAGCCAGAGGAATGGGGTATCCGGCAAGGCCGCGACGAGACGCTCCTCTCCCGTGCCGATTTCGCATAGGAGGCCGCCTCCGGCGTTGAGGTGATCCGCGCATGCGGCGAGGATGCGGCGGACGATGTCGAGGCCGTCCTCGCCGCCGGCCAGCCCGAGGGCCGGTTCGGCGCGATATTCCTCCGGCAGCACCGCCATCTCCTCCGCATCGACATAGGGCGGGTTGGAGATGACGAGGTCGTAGCGTCGGCCGGATACAGGCGCGAACAGATCTCCCTGGAGAAGGCGGACGCGATCGGTGAGGCCGTATTCGGCGACATTGATGGCGGCGAGCGCCAGCGCATCGGGCGAAATATCGACAGCGTCGACGGTCGCCGCCGGGAAGGCAAGCGCAGCAAGGATGGCGAGCGAGCCGGACCCGGTGCCAAGTTCGAGGATCGAGCGTGGCTCGTTGAAAATGAAAGGCGGCGGCTCGCCGGTCTCGATGCCCTCGGCGAGCATTTCGCCGATGAAAGAGCGCGGCACCAGGGCGCGTTCATCGGCGCGGAACGGGTGCCCGCCAATATAGGCGCGGCCGAGGAGATAGGCGGCGGGTTTCCGCGTCGCGATGCGCTGCTCGACAAGGTCGCCAAGCCGATCGCGCTCCGCGTCCGTCAAGGCGCGGTCACTGACGCCGGCGAGGTCGTCGATGGCGACGCCGAGGCCCTCGAGAACGATGAAGGCCGCCTCGTCACGGGCGAGATCCGTCCCATGGCCGAAATGAAGCTCCGCGGCCGACAGCCTATCGGCCGCCCACGCCACCATCTCGCCCACCGTGGCGGGCGTACCGCGGTCGTCGGAAATGGAGCTTCTCCGCGATCCCGGCTAACGCGCCGCGTTGATGGTCTGCGTGATCCAGTCCTGATACCCGGCGATGCGGGTATAGGCCTCGAATGTCGCATCGAGGGCGCAACCGGCCGCGTTGTCGGCCGTGTAGCCCCAACTGACGATGCCGACCTGCATGTAGGTGCGGTCGGGAAGCACCACGACCAGAGGTCCGCCGCTGTCGCCGTTGCACGACCCTTTGCCGGCCTCGACGGCAGCGCAGATCATGTTGTCGGTGATCGGGCCGGTGATGACGACGCCGGGCTTGGGCGGCGCATCGCCGATGACGGAGCCGTTGCAGTCCGCGCGCGCCAGCATGTGGATCTGCACCTGCATGAGATCCACCGGGAAGCGGCCATTCTGCAGCCGGCCCCATCCGGTAACGATCGCGGTACCGCCGGCCGGCGCGTATTCGGCCTCGGCAGCCAAGGTCGGCAGACGCACAAACGAGACATCCGGATCGGTCGGCGCGTGGGCGAGGTGGATCAGCGCCAGATCGTTGTCGATCAGCGTCGGATCGTAGTCCGGGTGAGGATAGATGCCGTCGACTTCGATGAACTCGCCGCCTTCGGTTTCGAGCAGATTGGTACCGACCAGCACCTCGATCTCGTGCGGGCGCGTTTGCGACAGGGCATGGTCCGGCGTCTCCTCATAGACGCAGTGGGCCGCCGTCAGTATCCAGGTACCGGCGATAATGCTGCCGCCGCAGAACTGCCCTTGGAAGGGGTCCTCACCGGTGCTGACAAGGGCGACTTGCCACGGCCAGGCGCCCGGCGCAGCGGGTTCACCACCCAGAATGCGCGTATCGTCCACTGGGAGATCGGCAGCCGCGGCCTTGGCCGCCGGGATGTAATTGATCGGGAATACGCCCGTCGGTCCGTCCTGAGCCGCTGCTGTCGAGGCTGCGGCAAGTGCAAGACAAGCGCCAAGGGCGCAAGCGTTCATCAAATTGCGGATAGGACCGGTGCGCATCAACCCCTCCCGTCTGTTGGCATGAGGCCATCATAGTTGAACGTCAGTGGCATGAACAATAGAGCCATGGGGCGGTAGTCAATTTGCCGTTTCCAGTTCCGGTTGCCACGCGTTAGTTTCCGGGCGCTGCGACGGCCGAGACGCGCCGAGGGCATTTCGAGGCATAATGCATTTCTGGGAATTTGCCGTCCTTGCGGTTCTATTTCTACTGAATGGCTTCTTCGCCATGGCGGAGTTGGCGATCGTGTCGTCGCGCCGCAGCCGGCTGCAGGGTCTGGTCGAGCAGAAGGTGCGGGGCGCGGCGCGCGCCCTGGCGCTCCTGGAAGATCCGACCGGAATCCTGTCCACGACGCAGATCGGCATCACGCTGGTCGGCATCTTCTCCGGTGCCTTCGGCGGCGCAACGCTATCCGATCCGCTCGAGCAGAAGCTTGCGGAAGTGCCGGCCCTCGCCAACTACTCGCACACCTTGGCGCTCGCCATCGTGATCATCGGCGTCACCTATTTCTCGCTGATCGTCGGCGAACTGGTGCCGAAGCGGGTGGCGCTCGCCAACGCGGAACGAATTGCCTGCGCCGTCGCGCCGTTCATGGCAGCGCTCGCCAGGATCGTCGCGCCGATCGTCTGGTTTCTCAGGGCCTCGACCGAGGGCGTCCTTCGCCTGTTGCGCCTGCGCCGCGCTCCGCAAAGCACGGTCTCGGACGAGGAAGTGCGCGCGCTCCTCGCCGAGGGCACCGAATCGGGGGTCTTCCTGCCGGCGGAACGTGACATCATCGAAGGTGTCATCCGCGTCGCCGACCGTTCGGTCCGCTCGATCATGGTGCCGCGTCCGGATGTGATGTGGATCGACGTCGAGGACTCGCCCGAGGCGATCCTAAAGGAAGTGCTGGAAAGCGGGCATTCGCGCTTCCCGGCCAGCCGCAACGAAGTTGACGAGGTGGTCGGCGTCCTTCACGTCAAGGAATTGCTGAGCCAACTGCACACGACCGGGAAGATCGATATCGAAGCGGCGATCCGCGAACCGCTCTATGTCGACGAGCACATGCCGATCTTGCGCCTGCTCGATCGCTTCAGGACCTCTCCGGTGCATATGGCCATCGTCCTCGACGAGCATGGCTCCTTTGAGGGCGTCATAACGCCGACCGATATCCTCACAGCGATCGCCGGCGATCTCCCTGAGCACGAAGGCGATGAGGACCCCGATGCCGTTGAGCGCGAGGACGGATCATGGCTCCTGTCTGGGCGCATGGCGATTGACGACGCCGAGCGCATCTTGTCGTTGACCGGCATGAATGAGGGCGAGGATTTCCACACCATCGCCGGCTTCATTCTGCATCAGCTCGGCCATATCCCCGAGACTGGCGAATTGCTGACTTGGCGTGGATGGCGCTTCGAGGTGGTCGATCTCGACGCCCGCCGCATCGACAAGATCGAGGCGCGCCGTCTGCCGCAGGAAGAGCTGACCGACAGCCCCTAGGCGATCAGTCGCCCTCGGCCTCCTCGCCGAGCAAGCTCAGCGCTGCTGCGCGAAATTCCTTTGCCTGCTGCTGCGCGACGAGGTCATCCGGCTTGCCGGAATAGCGCGTCACGCCGCGTTGAAGCAGGACGACGTGATCGGCGGTCGCACCTTCCGACGCACGGCTCGTGCTCCAGAGCACCGCCATGCCCTCGTCCTTGCGAAGGCCCGCGACCAGGTCGACAAGCTGCCTGCGCCGCGTCTGGTCCTGACCTTCGCCGATCTCATTGAGGAGCAGGAGACGCGGGCGATGCAGGGCCGCCCGGATGATTTCGACCTTGCTCCGATCGAAGGCACCAAGGGAACGCACGAGATCGCGCTCATGGCCGGCAAGGCCGAAGCGCTCGAGCAGCGTCCGGGCGCGTTCGGCCGCGCCATCCGGTCGAAGCCCGTAGAGCGCCCCGGCGTAGCGCAGATTGGCGTGCACCGACCGATCGAGTTCCAGGGCTGAATCCGTAAACACGACACCGATAGCCGAGCGCGCTTGCGTCGTCAGGCGGCGGGCGTTCTGCCCGAGGACGGTGACGGTGCCGCGATCGGGCCATTCCAGGCCCAGGGCCAACTGGGTCAATGCGGCCTTTCCGGACCCGGAAGGTCCGATGATCGCCGCAAAGGCCCCTTCGGGAAGTTTCAGGTCGAAAGCGGTGAGCGCCTTCAGCCGGCCGAAGGCTTTATCGACGCCCCGAAACTCCAGCACTTCGGCCGTTTCGACCATTCGCGTTTCTCTTCACGCAGTCTTGTTCATCGGCTGTCGCGGCGCGGACAGTAGCGGCTCGATCGTCGCAAGACACGCCCTCCTGTGCGATATTCAGCGTCCGGAGCGCGCTCAAGTGATTGACGAAAGACCATACTCCGTAAGAAATGTGAATTCTGTACCCAACTTAACGGACGATATGCAGGCGTCATTCATTGCCCCGAAGCGCGGCGCACCGGACGGGTTCGCGGACTAGCATGGCTTTCGCGAGAACCGGCGATGGATGGGATCGGCCGACGGTCCGTCTGGCGCGCTTCCTGACCAGGGCCGCCCTGGCGTTGGCCCTCATTCTGCTCGTGGCTGGTGCCGCGTCATCGACCGAGGAGACCGGCTATGTCTTCGTCAGCAATGAGGATTCCGGCACGATCACGGTGCTGCAGGCGGAATCGCTGGAGGTTGTGGCAACGATCTCCACGGCGCGCCGGCCCCGCGACATGCATCTCGACAGCAGCGGCACTCGGCTGTTCGTCGCCTGCGGCGACGACAACGTCATTCAGGTGATCGACCTGGCGACGATGACCGTCACGCGCTCAATCCCGACCGGCAGCAGCCCGGAATTGTTCCTCCTGAGCCCGGACGACGCCACGCTCTTCATGACGCTGGAAGACGAGAGCGCCGTCGCGATGATCGACGTTGCCAGCGGCAACAAGATCGGGGAGGTCACCACCGGAGCCGAGCCGGAGGGGCTCGCTCTAAGCACCGATGGCGCAACGCTCTACGCAACATCGGAAATCTCCGACATGGTCCACGTCATCGATGTTGCCTCGGCGACCATCCGCCAGAACATCATCGTCGGCGCCCGGCCCCGCCGGCTGCTCCTGTCGCCGGACGGCAGCGAATTGTGGGTCTCGAACGAGCTCTCCGGAACGGTTTCGGTTATCGACACCGCCAGCAACACCGTCGTCGCGGAGATCGCCTTCTCGCCGCCGGGCTTCCGCTCGGCCGACGTCACGCCGGTTGCCATCATATCCGCCGACGGCGGAGCCACGCTTGTCGTGGCGCTCGGCCGCTCCAACCAGGTTGCCTTTGTCGATGCCGCAACCCGCCAGATCCAGCGCTATGTGCTCGTCGGCAACGGCGCCTCGGGCCTCACTTTGAGCCCTGACGGGGAGCGGCTATACGTCACCAATGGCCTCAGCGACGACATTTCGGTCATCGACATGTCCACCCGCCGCAATATCCGCTCCATCGTGACCGGCCTCTCGCCGCACAGCGTGGTCGCAGGTGGCTAGGCGCGCCCTAACCATCATGCTGTCGACGGCCCTCATGGCGTCGTCGCTGCAGCCGATCCGCGCCCAGGAGGTGCCGGCCCTGCCGGAATTCGCCGTCGGCTATGTGCAGCGCGAGACCGATCCGCGTCAGATCGAGCGCAACGTCTATTACGAGATTCCGGTGACGCCGCTCGGTCGTTCGGTCACCGCCGCCGAATTGGCCGTGATCGATTCAGAGTTGATCGGCCGACAGATCGGCTATCATTTCGACCTCAAGGTTGCCCGCAGCGACGATCTCGACGCGCTTGCGCAAGACATCAGGCAATGGGTCGACGAAGGCATCCATTTCGTTCTTGCCGATCTGCCCGCGGCCGATCTCGTGAACGTTTCGGACGCGGTCGCCGATTTGCCGGTGACGATTTTCAACATATCGGCGACTGACGACAGCCTGCGCGGCGAGGCCTGCCGCGCCAATCTCATCCACGTCATCCCCAGCGACCGGATGATGACCGATGCGATCGTCCAGTTTCTGGTCGAGCGGCGCTGGCAGAACATCCTGGTGCTCGAGGGGCCGCGGCCTGAGGACAAGGCGATCGTGGCAGCCCTTCGGGAATTGGCCGACTTGTTCGGCGCCCGGATCGCCGATGTCCGCGACTTCGCCATCGGCGACGATCCCCGCAACCCGACGACGGCCAATGTCGCCCTGCTTACCGCCGGCCGCGATTATGACGTCGTCTTCGTCGCCGACTCCGTCGGCGAATTCGCCAGCACCGTGCCATACCGCACCGCCGACCCGCGGCCGATCGTCGGTTCCGCCGGCCTTGTCGCCACGGCCTGGCATTGGGCCTGGGAGCGCGGCGGCGCTCCGCAGCTGAACGCCCGCTTCGAATACCAGGCCGACCGCCGTATGGGGTCGTCGGATTGGGCGGCGTGGGTTTCCGTCCGCGCCGTGGTGCAGGCGGTACTGCGCGCCCAGTCCATCAGCTATGAGGACATGCTCGCCTATCTGCTCGGCGATGGGCTCAATCTCGACGGTGCCAAGGCGAGCCCGCTGAGCGTCCGCTCGTGGGATCATCAGCTGCGCCAACCGATCCTGCTGGCCACCAACAACTATGTCGTCGAGCGGGCGCCGCTCGAAGGCTTCGTCAATCCGGTCAATGATCTTGATACGTTGGGCGTGACGGAGGCCCAGTCGACATGCCATTGGTGAGGCCGGAGGGCTCAGTGTGAGTGTGCAGAGCGAAACCGGTGCGAGCAGCGCCGGCTTGAGTGGTCAGGAAGAGATCGCGCCGTCGGAGGGATCGACCCAGGGCCGGAAAATCGGCTGGACGATCATCATCGGCCTCGGGCTCGTTGTCCTCGCCGTCATCTGGTGGGCGATTTCCTACAGCCAGATCATGGCCGATTCCGACCGTTCGCTGTTCGATGCGGCGCGCTGCCTGCTGTTCCGCGACGATGTCTGCGAGCAGTTCATCGACGCCTCGGACAGCTCATTCCCGCTCTACTACCACTTCTTCACGATGTGGCTCGGGATCATGCTGCTGGCCATCGGCCTGTGGCGAAGGACGCGTTTTTCCACCGATCCGCCGGATTGGTTCCTGCCCTACCGCATCCCCTTCTTCCGCATTTTGGCCCTCGCCCTTCTCGTCCTCATCTGGTGGGAAGCGGCGGCGCGCGCGGGGCCGAACCTGTTCCCCAATCCCGCCGCCACCTTCCGCGCGGCGATCGACATGTTCGGCGAGGACCGCAACGGCCTTCGCGTCGGCTTCTATGACAGCCTTCGCGTCTACGCCTCCGGCTTCGCGTTCGGCGCGATCATCGGCATTCCGATCGGGCTCGTGCTTGGCGGCTTCCGCGTGCTCGGGCGCACGATGGAGGTGTTCACCAACGCGATCATGGCGACACCGCGCATCGCTTTCATCCCGCTGATCATCGGATTTCTCGGCCTCGGCTACGAGGCGAAGACCTTCATCATCTTCCTCGGCGCCGTTTTTCCGATCCTGGTTAATACCTATGCCGGCGTTCGCAACAGCGATGGCGAGCTGGTCGAAATGGCGCGATCCGCCGGGGCGAACCGTGGCCAGATCTTCCTGCGCATCCTGCTCCCGGGGGCGCTTCCCTATATCGTCGTCGGCCTGCGCATCGGCGCCACAATCGGCCTGATCAATACCGTTGTTGCCGAACTCTACACGGCAACGACCGGCCTCGGCGGGCTGTTGCAGGTCTATCGCGCGCGCTTCGCCATGGATCACTATATGGTGGTTGTCCTGTGCCTATCGCTTATCGGTGTAGTTGTGACGTCACTCCTGCGCGTTCTGGAATCGCGCACCGAGCGCTGGCGCTACAACGGCAATTGATAAGAAACCCAACGGAATCAGGCTTTTCTTTTGCAGGCCAATTGTGGCTAAATGGACTAAAGCCATCGCGGTCAGCACAGCCACGATAGGTAGGCACATGGAGCAGATTGAAACCGTTGCGGCTCGCGTCGCGACAAGGGAGAGGATTTGTCCCATGAATACCAACAAAATGTTGCGGGGGCTCGCAGCCACGTTGGTGCTTGGCGGTGCGCTGGCGATGTCATCGTCGGCCGTCAATGCCCAGCAGCCTTTCCGGCTCATCATCACTGAGCAGGAAGCTCCGCTCGTACCGAACTCGGTCATGATCCTGGCGCAGGAACTCGGCTATTTCGACGCCGAGGGCGTCAATGTCGAACTGATCCAGCTGACCGACACGCCGACCGCCGTCTCCGCCCTTCAGGCGGGCGAAGGCGACATGGCGAACGTCGCCCTCGATTCTGCTCTGCTGCTCATCACCAATGGCGGCGAGTTCCGGGCCGTGGCGTCGCCCGACAAGTTCCTGCCGTTCCTGATCGCCTGTAAGGACGACATCACCGACGTTGCCGGCATGGCCGGTCGTTCGTTCGGCGTCGCCCGTGTCGGCAGCCTCGACTACACGCTGTCGAACATGGTGATGAACAGCAACGGCCTGAACCCCGACGACGTCGACTTCGTCGCGATCGGCGCTCCGCCGGCCCGTGGCGAGGCGCTCGCCGCCGGCCAGATCGACTGCACGACCATGTCGATCGGTGTCTGGCTGTCGATGCCTGACCACACCGGCCTGCATATCCTCGTGAACGTCGCTGACTACGGCGCGGCCGCTCCGGTCGTGAACAAGGTCAACATCGTCACGACCGATACGCTCGCCAATCGCAGCGACGACGTCACGGCGGTTATCCGCGCCCTGATCAAGCTGTCGCGTGACTTCAACGACAATCCGCAGATGTGGGTTGACGCCATGACGACGGCTCGGCCGGATCAGTCGGTCGAAAACCTGACGCAGCTCGCCACCACCTTCGTCGGCGATTGGAGCGTCAATGGTGGCCTGGTCCACTCCCAGCTCGCATTCTCGGAGCAGCAGATCTTCACCGGTGAGGATTTCACCGGCCTGACCGCTCCGGCACTCACCGACTGGGTGGCCTGGGGTCCGATCTGCGCCGTTCTCGCCGACATCGGCATTGCTGATGGCGACGGCGCCGACGAGATGGGCGACACCTGCGCCATGCAAGGCATGTAAGCGGAACCACCGTCGTCATGAGGTCAGGCTAGCTAAGATGGTCGAACGATCGTGACGACGGTGGCACTTGCAGACGAACCAGCGGCGGCGGCGCGAGCCGCCGCCGCCCACAAGATTTCGGTCCAGGGCGTCTCGAAGATGTTCATGCGACCGCAATCGACCGACAGGGTCGAGGCGCTGAAGAACGTCTCGATCGACATCGCCGACAATACGTTCGTGTCCCTGGTCGGACCGTCGGGCTGCGGCAAGACCACGCTTCTGCGGATGCTCAACGGGCTGATCACGCCCGACCGCGGCCGCGTCGTCGTCGATGGCCGCGTGCCAAGTCCGGGCCCCGATATGGGCTTCGTGTTCCAGTCCTTCCGGCTCATCCCGTGGACGTCGGTGCGCTCGAACGTCGCCTTCCCGCTGGAGATCACGGGCCATGGCCGGCAGGCAGCACTGGAGACGGCCGACCGCTATCTCGATCTGGTGGGCCTGTCGCAGTTCGGCAAAGCCTATCCGAACGAGCTTTCCGGCGGCATGAAGCAGCGGGCGGCCCTCGCCCGGGCGCTTGTCACGGACCCGGCAATCCTCCTGATGGACGAGCCTTTCGCCAGCATCGACGCGCAGACGCGCGAACTGATGCAGATCGAGCTGATGCGTATCTGGGCAGAGAAGAAGGGCGTCGTCGTCTTCGTCACGCACAGCGTCGACGAGGCGGTACTGCTCGCCGACAAGGTCGTGCTGATGGGGCCGCGGCCCGGCCGCATCGTCGAGGTAATCGATGTCGACCTGCCGCGCCCGCGCTGGGAATACAACGTCCGCGCTGATCCGAGATTTCAGAAGCTGCGCACGCATCTGTGGGAACGGATCAAGGAAATGGTGATGTCGGACCCGACCTCCGCTTTTTTCGGACGGGACGGCAAAGCCTAGTTTTCGTCGACCTCCCGTCGAGTTCGATTGGCGCTTCGCCGCCATCTCCGCTAAAACCCTCGCCTTCGCCCGCACTCCCAACGGGCCGGGACAAGCCATATGATTAAGCTGGAGGAAGGGTCACCCTCGCCCCTCGGCGCCCATTATGACGGGCGCGGGGTGAATTTCGCTCTGTTCTCCGCCAATGCGACCAAGGTCGAGCTTTGCCTGTTCGACCATAGCGGCCGACGCGAGACCGAACGCGTTGCCCTGCCGCGGCGCACGGAACATGTCTGGCACGGCTACATCACCGGAGCCGGCCCCGGTCAGCTCTACGGCTACCGCGTGCACGGCCCCTATGAGCCGCAGCGCGGCTACCGCTTCAATCCGAACAAGCTCCTGATCGACCCCTACGCCCGGCAACTGGCCGGACGCCTGCGCTGGCACGACGCCGTCTTCGGCTACCGTCCCGGCGCGCAACGCGGCGATCTCACCGCCGACCGGCGCGACAGCGCGCCGATGATGCCGAAATGCGTCGTGGAGACGCCGGCGCATTTCTGGGGCGATGACCGTCCGCCGAAGACGCCGATGCGCAACAGCGTCATCTACGAGGCGCATGTGAAGGGGCTGACGCAGCTGCATCCGGACGTGCCGCAGCCTATCCGCGGCCGCTATGACGCGCTCGCCCATCCGGCGGTGATCGACCATCTCGTCAAGATCGGCGCAACGGCCGTCGAGCTTCTGCCGATCCACGCCTTCGTTGACGACCGCTTCCTCGTCAACAAGGGCCTCAAGAACTACTGGGGCTATTCCACGCTCGCCTTCTTCGCGCCCGAGCCGCGCTATTTCAGCGAGGAGGGGCCGACCGGCCTTCGCAGCGCCGTCCGTGCGCTGCACGATGCCGGCCTCGAAGTGATCCTCGATGTCGTGTTCAACCACACGGCGGAGGGCAATGAGCTCGGGCCGACGCTCTCTTTCCGCGGCATCGACAACACCACCTACTACAAGCTGATGCACGACAATCCGCGACACTATTGGGACACGACCGGGACCGGCAACACGGTCGACGTCTCGCACCCGCAGGTGATGCGCCTCGTGCTCGATTCCCTTCGTCACTGGGTGGAATCGTATCGCGTCGACGGCTTCCGCTTCGACCTTGCCTCAACCTTGGCCCGCAACCCCGTCGACTTCGATGCGCGCGCGCCGTTCCTGGCTGCAGCGGCGCAGGACCCGGTGCTGAGCCAAGTGAAGATGATCGCCGAGCCTTGGGATATCGGTCCTGGTGGCTATCGCGTCGGCGGCTTCCCGCCGGGCTGGAGCGAATGGAACGACCAATATCGCGACACGCTGCGCGCCTTCTGGCGCGGCGACCAGGGCCAGCTGCCGGCCCTCGCCCGGGTCGTCGCCGGATCACGCGAAGTGTTCCAATCATCCGGCCGGCAGAGCTGGGCTTCGGTCAATCTCATCACCGCGCATGACGGCTTCACCTTGCGCGATCTGGTCTCCTACGACCACCGTCACAACGAGGCCAATGGCGAAGGCAATGCCGACGGCCACGGACACAATCTGTCCTGGAACCATGGCGCCGAGGGGCCGACCGACGACCCCGGCATCCTGGCGGCGCGCGCCCGACAGCAGCGCAACCTCCTCGCCTCTTTGTTCCTGTCCATCGGCACGCCGATGGTGACGATGGGTGACGAGCTTGGCCGCACGCAGATGGGCAACAACAACGCCTATTGCCAGGACAACGAAATCAGCTGGACGGACTGGGAAGGCGCGGACGAGGATCTGACGGCGGTCGTTCGTGTGCTGGCGGGTATCCGACGCAGCACGACCGCGTTCCATCGCAGCGAATTCCTCAGCGGCCACAACAACAACGGCACCGGCTTGAAGGACGTCTACTGGCTGGCGCCCGAGGGACACGAGATGACCGAAGGCGACTGGCATGATCCGGAGCGGCGAACGCTCGGCTGCCAGCTTGGCAATGAAGACACGGCGACCGACCGCATCCTGATCCTCTTCAACGCCGATGCCGAGGCGATCGAATTCAGACTCGCCGAAGACTTCCCCGGAACCGCTTGGGAGCCTGTGTTCGACACCGCGCGCAAGAGCGGCCATCCCGCACGCGCGTCCGCACATCTGAAGCCCGGCGGCATGATCCCGATCGGGGGCCGCTCGCTTCTGCTCCTTCGCCATCGCGTGTCCGTTTCGGCATGAGCGGCTGGGACGACGCGGTTCGTCAGATTGCGGACATGGCCGGCATCCGGCTCGGCTATCGCGATGGCCTCGGCCACGACGTCGAGACGCCGCTGGAGGCCGTGCGCGAGTTGCTGGCCGCTATCCGCCTGCCCGCGGACAACGAGGCGGCGGCGCGCGACAGCGTCAGCCGCCTTGAAGCCAAGCGCGATCGTCTCGCCCCGCAATGGATCATCGCCAAGGCCGATGAGGCCCCCTTCGTCTCGCTCAACGATCCCAATGCCGATTTGGTTGGCTGGTCGGTCGTCGACGAAGCCGGCGTTGTGACCGAGGGGCACGCACATGTCGGTCACCGCGACGGTCCGGGCATTCATCTGCCACCGCTCGCCGCCGGCTACTACAAAGCGACGCTGACGGCCGGCGCGCGGCCCGCCGAACTGACGATCCTCTCAGCGCCGGAGAGCTGTTGGCGGCCGACCGCCGGCAAGAAGCGTTGGGGCGTCTATGGCCCGGCCTATGGGCTGGTGTCGGCGGTCGATCTCGGCATCGGCGATTTCGGCGATATCGGCGCCATCGGCGAGGCGTCGGCACGGCGCGGCGCGAGCTTCCTCGGTCTCAGTCCATTGCACACGCTGTTCCCCGCCGAACGCCACCGCATCTCGCCCTATTCGCCATCCTCGCGGCTGTTCCGCGACCCTATCTATGTCGACCCACGAAAGGTCCCCGGCCTGGGAGATCGCGCCCGGGCGCTCCTTGCCGAGGCCGCCGATGACGGGCGTCTCGCCAAGGCGCGCGGCGGACCGCTGGTGGACTACGCCGCGGTGTGGGCGGTGAAGGCGCCGATGCTCGAGGCGCTGTGGCACGAATTCCGCCACCATGGCGGGTCGCTTCTGTTCGATGCCTTTCGCTCCGAACGGGGCATGGCGCTCAATCGCCACGCCGCGTTCGAGGCATTCGCGGCCGCCCGGAGCGCCGCCGGCGAAAGCGAACCCTATGCCGGCATGCCGGCACCGGACTCGGCAGCGCTTACGGAGTTCGCCGCAGCGAACCGCGAGGCGGTCGAGTATCATTCCTGGCTGCAATGGCTCGCCGACGATCAGCTGTCGCTTGCCGCCAACGCGGCGCGGTCCGCCGGCATGGAGATCGGCCTCCTCGCCGATCTTGCCGTCGGCGTCGATCCGCAAGGATCGGAAGCCTGGGCGGCGCCGGACGGCTATCTCGGCTCGCTGTCGGTCGGCGCGCCGCCGGACGAACTCGCACCCCACGGGCAGAATTGGGGCCTGCGCGGCCTCGATCCGTTTGCTCTGGAAGCGAACGGCATGGCCGCCTTCCGCGCGCTCATCAGTGCCAACATGCGCCATGTCGGCGCGCTGCGCATCGATCATGCCTTCCAGCTGCGGCGGCTCTATCTCATCCCCGACGGCCTGCCGTCATCGGCCGGCGCCTATCTCCGCTTCCCCACCGAGGCGATGCTCGCGGTGCTCCGCATTGAAAGCCACCGCGCCCGCTGCATGGTCATCGGCGAGGATCTCGGCACCCATCCGCCCGGCTTCTCCGAAACGATCCGCAGTTCCGGTATTCTCGGCTATCGCGTCCTTTATTTCGAGCGCGAGCAGGGGGGCGATTTCCGGCCGCCGGCCGCCTATGATGAGGTGGCGATGGCGGTGATCGACACGCATGACTTGGCAACGCTGGAAGGCTGGTGGCGCGGCGAGGACATCGAGGATCGGTTGAAATACGGCATCACCGACATCGAGGGCGTCGGTCAGGCGCGGCGCGAGCGCGATATCGACCGGCATCGCCTCATGGCGCTGCTGCGCAACGAAGGCCTCGTCGACAGCGAGGAGTTGCCTGCCACCGCGCCTCTTGAAGCGGTCGCGCGGCTCCTTGGCCGCTGCCGCTCGGAGCTTGTCGGCCTACAGCTCGACGACCTTGCCGGCGCCGTGGATCCTCAGAACATCCCAGGCGTTGTCGAGGATGCGCCGAACTGGCGGCGGCGCCTGCCGATGACCATCGCGGAACTGGCGACCAGAGGCGGCCCGCTTGACAGGTTCGCGCAGGCAATGGCAGCGGAGGGCCGCAATGACGGCCTGGTGATACCACCCCGGAACAATTGATGGCGACCGCAACAAAGAACGCGAAACCGACCCGCCCGACCAAGGCGAAGG
>CAWGKA010000006.1:0-41539 GCA_963823045.1 uncultured Alphaproteobacteria bacterium
GCGGCCTTTCCGGACCCGGAAGGTCCGATGATCGCCGCAAAGGCCCCTTCGGGAAGTTTCAGGTCGAAAGCGGTGAGCGCCTTCAGCCGGCCGAAGGCTTTATCGACGCCCCGAAACTCCAGCACTTCGGCCGTTTCGACCATTCGCGTTTCTCTTCACGCAGTCTTGTTCATCGGCTGTCGCGGCGCGGACAGTAGCGGCTCGATCGTCGCAAGACACGCCCTCCTGTGCGATATTCAGCGTCGGAGCACGCTCAAGTGATTGACGAAAGACCATACTCCGTAAGAAATGTGAATTCTGTACCCAACTTAACGGACGATATGCAGGCGTCATTCATTGCCCCGAAGCGCGGCGCACCGGACTGGTTCGCGGACTGGCGCTGGCTTTCGCGAGAACCGGCGATGGATGGGGTCGGCCGACGGTCCGTCTGGCGCCCTTCCTGACCAGGGCCGCGCTGGCATTGGCCCTCATTCTGCTCGTGGCTGGTGCCGCGTCATCGACCGAGGAGACCGGCTATGTCTTCGTCAGCAATGAGGATTCCGGCACGATCACGGTGCTGCAGGCGGAATCGCTGGAGGTTGTGGCAACGATCTCCACGGCGCGCCGGCCCCGCGACATGCATCTCGACAGCAGCGGCACTCGGCTGTTCGTCGCCTGCGGCGACGACAACGTCATTCAGGTGATCGACCTGGCGACGATGACCGTCACGCGCTCAATCCCGACCGGCAGCAGCCCGGAATTGTTCCTCCTGAGCCCGGACGACGCCACGCTCTTCATGACGCTGGAAGACGAGAGCGCCGTCGCGATGATCGACGTTGCCAGCGGCAACAAGATCGGGGAGGTCACCACCGGAGCCGAGCCGGAGGGGCTGGCTCTTAAGCACCGATGGCGCAACGCTCTACGCAACATCGGAAATCTCCAACATGGTCCACGTCATCGATGTTGCCTCGGCGACCATCCGCCAGAACATCATCGTCGGCGCCCGGCCCCGCCGGCTGCTCCTGTCGCCGGACGGCAGCGAATCGTGGGGTCGAACGAGCTCTCCGGAACGGTTTCGGTTATCGGCACCGCCAGCAACACCGTCGTCGCGGAGATCGCCTTCTCGCGCCGGGCTTCCGCTCGGCCGACGTCACGCCGGTTGCCATCATATCCGCCGACGGCGGAGCCACGCTTGTCGTGGCGCTCGGCCGCTCCAACCAGGTTGCCTTTGTCGATGCCGCGACCCGCCACATCCAGCGCTATGTGCTCGTCGGCAACGGCGCCTCGGGCCTCACTTTGAGCCCTGACGGGGAGCGGCTATCGTCACCAATGGCCTCAGCGACGACATTTCGGTCATCGACATGTCCACCCGCCGCAATATCCGCTCCATCGTGACCGGCCTCTCGCCGCACAGCGTGGTCGCAGGTGGCTAGGCGCGCCCTAACCATCATGCTGTCGACGGCCCTCATGGCGTCGTCGCGACAGCCGATCCGCGCCCAGGAGGTGCCGGCCCTGCCGGAATTCGCCGTCGGCTATGTGCAGCGCGAGACCGATCCGCGTCAGATCGAGCGCAACGTCTATTACGAAATTCCGGTAACGCCGCTCGGTCGTTCGGTCACCGCCGCCGAATTGGCCGTGATCAATTCAGAGTTGATCGGCCGACAGATCGGCTATCATTTCGACCTCAAGGTTGCCCGCAGCGACGATCTCGACGCGCTTGCGCAAGACATCAGGCAATGGGTCGACGAAGGCATCCATTTCGTTCTTGCCGATCTGCCCGCGGCCGATCTCGTGAACGTTTCGGACGCGGTCGCCGATTTGCCGGTGACGATTTTCAACATATCGGCGACTGACGATAGCCTGCGCGGCGAGGCCTGCCGCGCCAATCTCATCCACGTCATCCCCAGCGACCGGATGATGACCGATGCGATCGTCCAGTTTCTGGTCGAGCGGCGCTGGCAGAACATCCTGGTGCTCGAGGGGCCGCGGCCTGAGGACAAGGCGATCGTGGCAGCCCTTCGGGAATCGGCCGACTTGTTCGGCGCCCGGATCGCCGATGTCCGCGACTTCGCCATCGGCGACGATCCCCGCAACCCGTCGACGGCCAATGTCGCCCTGCTTACCGCCGGTCGCGATTATGACGTCGTCTTCGTCGCCGATTCCGTCGGCGAATTCGCCAGCACCGTGCCATATCGCACCGCCGACCCGCGGCCGATCGTCGGTTCCGCCGGCCTTGTCGCCACGGCCTGGCATTGGGCGTGGGAGCGCGGCGGCGCTCCGCAGCTGAACGCCCGCTTCGAATACCAGGCCGACCGCCGCATGGGGTCGTCGGACTGGGCGGCGTGGGTTTCCGTCCGCGCCGTGGTGCAGGCGGTATGCGCGCCCAGTCGATCAGCTACGAGGACATGCTCGCCTATCTGCTCGGCGATGGGCTCAACCTCGACGGCGCCAAGGTCAGCCCGCTCAGCGTCCGATCGTGGGATCATCAGTTGCGCCAGCCGATCCTTCTGGCGACCAACAACTATGTCGTCGAGCGGGCGCCGCTCGAAGGCTTCGTCAATCCGGTCAACGATCTTGATACGTTGGGCGTGACGGAGGCCCAGTCGACATGCCATTTGTGATGCCGGAGGGCTCAGGTGAGAGTACAGAGCGAAACCGGCGCGAGCAGCGCCGGCTTGAGAGGTCAGGAAGAGACGGCGCCGTCGGAGGGATCGACCCAGGGCCGGAAAATCGGCTGGACGATCATTATCGGCCTCGGGCTCGTTGTCCTCGCCGTCATGTGGTGGGCGATTTCCTACAGCCAGATCATGGCCGATTCCGACCGTTCGCTGTTCGACGCGGCGCGCTGCCTGTTCTTCCGCGACGATGTCTGCGAGGAGTTCATCGACGCTTCGGACAGATCATTCCCGCTCTACTACCACTTCTTCACAATGTGGCTCGGGCTCATGCTGCTCGCCATCGGCCTGTGGCGAAGGACGCGTCTTTCCACCGATCCGCCGGATTGGTTCCTGCCTTACCGCATCCCGTTCTTCCGCATGTTGGCCCTCGCCCTCCTCGTCCTGATCTGGTGGGAGGCGGCGGCGCGCGCGGCCCGAACCTCTTCCCCGATCCGGCCGCCACCTTCCGCGCCGCAATCGACATGTTCGGCGAGGACCGCAACGGCCTGCGCGTCGGCTTCTATGACAGCCTTCGCGTCTATGCGTCCGGCTTCTCCTTCGGCGCGATGATCGGCATTCCGATCGGCCTCGTCCTCGGCGGCTTCCGCGTGCTCGGCCGCACGATGGAGGTGTTCACCAACGCGATCATGGCGACGCCGCGGATCGCCTTCATCCCGCTGATCATCGTTTTTCTCGGCCTCGGCTACGAGGCGAAGACGTTCATCATCTTCCTCGGCGCCGTTTTTCCGATCCTGGTGAATACCTATGCCGGCGTCCGCAACAGCGATGGCGAGCTGGTCGAGATGGCGCGTTCCGCCGGGGCGAACCGGGGCCAGATCTTCCTGCGCATTCTGCTTCCGGGGGCGCTTCCCTACATTGTCGTCGGCCTGCGCATCGGCGCCACGATCGGCCTGATCAACACCGTTGTCGCCGAACTCTACACGGCCACGACCGGCCTCGGCGGGCTGTTGCAGGTCTATCGTGCGCGCTTCGCCATGGATCACTACCTGGTGGTTGTCCTGTGCCTATCCCTTATCGGTGTGGTTGTGACGTCACTCCTGCGGGTGCTGGAATCGCGGACGGAGCGCTGGCGCTACAACGGCAATTGATGGAAACCCAACGGAATCAGGCTTTTCTTTTGCCGGCCAATTGTGGCTAAATGGACTAAAGCCATCGCGGTCAGCACAGCCACGATAGGTAGGCACATGGAGCAGATTGAAACCGTTGCGGCTCGCGTCGCGACAAGGGAGAGGATTTGTCCCATGAATACCAACAAGATGTTGCGGGGGCTCGCCGCGACGTTGGTGCTTGGCGGGCGCTGGCGATGTCGTCGTCGGCCGTCAATGCCCAACAGCCGTTCCGGCTCATCATCACTGAACAGGAAGCTCCGCTGGTACCGAACTCGGTCATGATCCTGGCGCAGGAACTCGGCTATTTCGATGCCGAGGGCGTCAATGTCGAACTGATCCAGCTGACCGACACGCCACTCGCCGTCGCCGCCCTTCAGGCGGGTGAAGGCGATATGGCCAATGTCGCCCTCGATTCCGCTCTGCTGCTCATCACCAATGGCGGCGACTTCCGCGCCGTGACGTCGCCCGACAAGTTCCTGCCGTTCCTGATCGCCTGTAAGGACGACGTCACCGATGTTGCCGACATGGCCGGTCGTTCGTTCGGCGTCGCCCGCGTCGGCAGCCTCGACTACTCGCTGTCGAACATGGTGATGAACAGCAACGGCCTCAACCCCGACGACGTCGACTTCGTCGCGATCGGCGCTCCGCCGGCCCGTGGCGAGGCGCTCGCCGCCGGCCAGATC
This sequence comes from uncultured Alphaproteobacteria bacterium, assembly GCA_963823045.1. Taxonomy (GTDB): domain Bacteria; phylum Pseudomonadota; class Alphaproteobacteria; order Rhizobiales; family Kaistiaceae; genus JADLGL01. The sequence goes on from CAWGKA010000006.1 coordinate 4,450, forward strand.
GACTGCACGACCATGTCGATCGGCGTGTGGCTGTCGATGCCTGACCACACCGGCCTGCATATCCTGGTGAACGTCGCTGACTACGGCGCGGCCGCTCCGGTGGTGAACAAGGTCAACATCGTCACGACCGATACGCTGGCCAATCGCGGCGACGAGGTCAAGGCGGTTGTCCGTGCCCTGATCAAGCTGTCGCGTGACTTCAACGAGAATCCGCAGATGTGGGTCGACGCCATGACGACGGCGCGGCCGGATCAGTCGGTCGAGAACCTGACGCAGCTCGCCAACAGCTTCGTCGGCGATTGGAGCGTCAATGGCGGCCTGGTCCACTCCCAGCTCGCATTCTCGGAGGAGCAGATCTTCACGGGTGAGGATTTCACTGGCCTGACGGCTCCGGCACTCACCGACTGGGTGGATTGGGGTCCGATCTGCGCCGTGCTCGCCGACATCGGCATTGCTGATGTGACGGCGGCGACGAGATGGGCGACACCTGCGCCATGCAAGGCATGTAAGCGGAACCACCGACGTCACGAGGTCAGGCTAGCTAAGATGGTCGAACGATCGTGACGACGGTGGCACTTGCTGACGAACCAGCGGCGGCGGCGCGAGCCGCCGCCGCCCCCAAGATTTCGGTCCAGGGCGTCTCCAAGACGTTCATGCGACCGCAATCGACCGAAACGGTCGAGGCGCTGAGGAACGTCTCGATCGATATCGCCGACAACACCTTCGTGTCCCTGGTCGGACCGTCGGGCTGCGGCAAGACAACGCTTCTGCGGATGCTCAACGGGCTGATCACGCCCGATCGCGGCCGCGTCTTCGTCGACGGCCGCGTGCCGAGTCCGGGCCCCGAAATGGGCTTCGTGTTCCAGTCCTTCCGGCTCATCCCATGGACGTCGGTGCGCTCGAACGTCGCCTTCCCGCTCGAGATCACGGGCCATAGCCGCAACGCAGCACTGGAGACGGCCGACCGCTATCTCGATCTGGTCGGCCTGTCGCAGTTCGGCAAAGCCTATCCGAACGAGCTTTCCGGCGGCATGAAGCAGCGCGTGGCGCTCGCCCGCGCGCTGGTCACGGACCCGGCGATCCTCCTGATGGACGAGCCGTTCGCCAGCATCGACGCGCAGACGCGCGAACTGATGCAGATCGAGCTGATGCGCATCTGGGCGGAGAAGAAGGGCGTCGTCGTCTTCGTCACGCACAGCGTCGACGAGGCGGTGCTGCTCGCCGACAAGGTCGTGCTGATGGGGCCGCGGCCCGGCCGCATCGTCGAGGTGATCGACGTCGACCTGCCGCGCCCGCGCTGGGAATACAATGTCCGCGCCGATCCGAGATTTCAGAAGCTGCGCACGCATCTGTGGGAGCGGATCAAGGAAATGGTGATGTCCGACCCGACATCCGCCTTCTTCGGCCGCGAAGGCAAAGCCTAGTCTTCGTCGACCTCCCGTCGAGTTCGATTGGCGCTTCGCCGCCATCTCGGCTAAAACCCTCGCCTTCGCCCGAACTCCCAACGGGCCGGGACAAGCCATATGATTAAGCTGGAGGAAGGGTCACCCTCGCCCCTCGGCGCCCATTATGACGGGCGCGGGGTGAATTTCGCCCTGTTCTCCGCGAATGCGACCAAGGTCGAGCTTTGCCTGTTCGACCACAGCGGCCGGCGCGAGACCGAGCGTGTTGCCCTGCCGCGGCGGACCGAACACATCTGGCACGGCTACCTCTCCGGCGCCGGCCCCGGCCAGCTCTATGGCTACCGCGTGCATGGCCCCTATGAGCCGCAGCGCGGCTACCGCTTCAATCCGAACAAGCTCCTGATCGACCCCTACGCGCGGCAACTGGCCGGCCGCCTGCGCTGGCACGATGCCGTCTTCGGCTATCGTCCCGGCGCGCAGCGCGGCGACCTCACCGCCGACCGGCGCGACAGCGCGCCGATGATGCCGAAATGCGTGGTGGAAACGCCGGCGCATTTCTGGGGCGACGACCGTCCGCCGAAGACGCCGATGCGCGACAGCGTCATCTACGAGGCGCATGTGAAGGGGCTGACCCAGCTGCATCCGGACGTGCCGCAGCCGATCCGCGGCCGCTATGATGCGCTCGCCCATCCGGCGGTGATCGACCATCTCGTCAAGATCGGCGCAACGGCGGTAGAGCTGTTGCCGATCCACGCCTTCGTCGACGACCGCTTCCTCGTCAACAAGGGCCTCCGCAACTACTGGGGCTATTCGACCCTCGCCTATTTTGCGCCCGAGCCGCGCTATTTCAGCGAGGAGGGGCCGACCGGCCTTCGCAGCGCCATCCGTGCGCTGCACGATGCCGGCCTCGAAGTGATCCTCGACGTCGTCTTCAACCACACGGCGGAGGGCAACGAGCTCGGGCCGACGCTCTCTTTCCGCGGCATCGACAACACCACCTACTACAAGCTGATGCACGACAATCCGCGGCACTATTGGGACACGACCGGGACCGGCAACACGGTCGACGTCGCGCATCCGCAGGTGATGCGCCTCGTGCTCAATTCCCTCCGCCATTGGGTCGAATCCTATCGCGTCGACGGCTTCCGCTTCGACCTTGCCTCGACGCTTGGCCCGCAACCCGATCGACTTCGATGCGCGCGCGCCGTTCCTAGCCGCCGCGGCGCAGGACCCGGTGCTGAGCCAAGTGAAGATGATCGCCGAGCCGTGGGATATCGGTCCGGGCGGCTATCGCGTCGGCGGCTTCCCGCCGGGCTGGAGCGAATGGAACGACCAGTATCGCGACACGCTGCGCGCCTTCTGGCGCGGCGACCAGGGCCAGTTGCCGGCGCTCGCCCGGGTCGTCGCCGGCTCACGCGAAGTGTTCGAATCCTCCGGCCGGCAGAGCTGGGCGTCGGTCAATCTCATCACCGCGCATGACGGCTTCACGCTGCGCGACCTCGTCTCCTACGAACACCGCCACAACGAGGCCAATGGCGAAGGCAATGCCGACGGCCACGGCCACAATCTGTCCTGGAACAATGGCGCCGAAGGGCCGACCGACGACCCCGGCATCCTGGCGGCGCGCGCCCGACAGCAGCGCAACCTCCTCGCCTCTCTGTTCCTGTCCATCGGCACGCCGATGGTGACGATGGGCGACGAGCTCGGCCGCACGCAGATGGGCAACAACAACGCCTATTGCCAGGACAACGAGATCAGCTGGATGGACTGGGAAGGCGCGGACGAGGATCTGACGGCGGTCGTTCGTGTGCTGGCGGGTATCCGCCGCAGCACGACCGCGTTCCATCGCAGCGAATTCCTCAGCGGCCACAACCACAACGGCACCGGCTTGAAGGACGTCTACTGGCTGGCGCCCGAGGGACGCGAGATGACCGAAGGCGACTGGCATGATCCGGAGCGGCGAACGCTCGGCTGCCAGCTTGGCAATGAAGACACGGCGACCGACCGCATCCTGATCCTCTTCAACGCCGATGCCGAGGCGATCGAATTCAAACTCGCCGAAGACTTCCCCGGAACCGCTTGGGAGCCTGTGTTCGACACCGCGCGCAAGAGCGGCCATCCCGGACGCGCGTCCGCACATCTGAAGCCCGGCGGCATGATCCCGATCGGGGGCCGCTCGCTTCTGCTCCTTCGCCATCGCGTGTCCGTTTCGGCATGAGCGGCTGGGACGACGCGGTTCGTCAGATTGCGGACATGGCCGGCATCCGGCTCGGCTATCGCGATGGCCTCGGCCACGACGTCGAGACGCCGCTGGAGGCCGTGCGCGAGTTGCTGGCCGCTATCCGCCTGCCCGCGGACAACGAGGCGGCGGCGCGCGACAGCGTCAGCCGCCTTGAAGCCAAGCGCGATCGTCTCGCCCCGCAATGGATCATCGCCAAGGCCGATGAGGCCCCCTTCGTCTCGCTCAACGATCCCAATGCCGATTTGGTTGGCTGGTCGGTCGTCGACGAAGCCGGCGTTGTGACCGAGGGGCACGCACATGTCGGTCACCGCGACGGTCCGGGCATTCATCTGCCACCGCTCGCCGCCGGCTACTACAAAGCGACGCTGACGGCCGGCGCGCGGCCCGCCGAACTGACGATCCTCTCAGCGCCGGAGAGCTGTTGGCGGCCGACCGCCGGCAAGAAGCGTTGGGGCGTCTATGGCCCGGCCTATGGGCTGGTGTCGGCGGTCGATCTCGGCATCGGCGATTTCGGCGATATCGGCGCCATCGGCGAGGCGTCGGCACGGCGCGGCGCGAGCTTCCTCGGTCTCAGTCCATTGCACACGCTGTTCCCCGCCGAACGCCACCGCATCTCGCCCTATTCGCCATCCTCGCGGCTGTTCCGCGACCCTATCTATGTCGACCCACGAAAGGTCCCCGGCCTGGGAGATCGCGCCCGGGCGCTCCTTGCCGAGGCCGCCGATGACGGGCGTCTCGCCAAGGCGCGCGGCGGACCGCTGGTGGACTACGCCGCGGTGTGGGCGGTGAAGGCGCCGATGCTCGAGGCGCTGTGGCACGAATTCCGCCACCATGGCGGGTCGCTTCTGTTCGATGCCTTTCGCTCCGAACGGGGCATGGCGCTCAATCGCCACGCCGCGTTCGAGGCATTCGCGGCCGCCCGGAGCGCCGCCGGCGAAAGCGAACCCTATGCCGGCATGCCGGCACCGGACTCGGCAGCGCTTACGGAGTTCGCCGCAGCGAACCGCGAGGCGGTCGAGTATCATTCCTGGCTGCAATGGCTCGCCGACGATCAGCTGTCGCTTGCCGCCAACGCGGCGCGGTCCGCCGGCATGGAGATCGGCCTCCTCGCCGATCTTGCCGTCGGCGTCGATCCGCAAGGATCGGAAGCCTGGGCGGCGCCGGACGGCTATCTCGGCTCGCTGTCGGTCGGCGCGCCGCCGGACGAACTCGCACCCCACGGGCAGAATTGGGGCCTGCGCGGCCTCGATCCGTTTGCTCTGGAAGCGAACGGCATGGCCGCCTTCCGCGCGCTCATCAGTGCCAACATGCGCCATGTCGGCGCGCTGCGCATCGATCATGCCTTCCAGCTGCGGCGGCTCTATCTCATCCCCGACGGCCTGCCGTCATCGGCCGGCGCCTATCTCCGCTTCCCCACCGAGGCGATGCTCGCGGTGCTCCGCATTGAAAGCCACCGCGCCCGCTGCATGGTCATCGGCGAGGATCTCGGCACCCATCCGCCCGGCTTCTCCGAAACGATCCGCAGTTCCGGTATTCTCGGCTATCGCGTCCTTTATTTCGAGCGCGACCATGGGGGCGATTTCCGGCCGCCGGCCGCCTATGATGAGGTGGCGATGGCGGTGATCGACACGCATGACTTGGCAACGCTGGAAGGCTGGTGGCGCGGCGAGGACATCGAGGATCGGTTGAAATACGGCATCACCGACATCGAGGGCGTCGGTCAGGCGCGGCGCGAGCGCGATATCGACCGGCATCGCCTCATGGCGCTGCTGCGCAACGAAGGCCTCGTCGACAGCGAGGAGTTGCCTGCCACCGCGCCTCTTGAAGCGGTCGCGCGGCTCCTTGGCCGCTGCCGCTCGGAGCTTGTCGGCCTACAGCTCGACGACCTTGCCGGCGCCGTGGATCCTCAGAACATCCCAGGCGTTGTCGAGGATGCGCCGAACTGGCGGCGGCGCCTGCCGATGACCATCGCGGAACTGGCGACCAGAGGCGGCCCGCTTGACAGGTTCGCGCAGGCAATGGCAGCGGAGGGCCGCAATGACGGCCTGGTGATACCACCCCGGAACAATTGATGGCGACCGCAACAAAGAACGCGAAACCGACCCGCCCGACCAAGGCGAAGGCGCCAAAGCACGCCGAAATGCCGGCCTCAGGCCTGCCGACGGGCGAGAACCGTGTCGCGATCGAAGCCGTCGCGCCGGCGGTCGATGGTGGCCGTTTCGCCGTCAAACGCGTGGTCGGCGACACCGTCGAGGTCAGCGCCGACATCTTCAGCGACGGCCACGACAAGATTGCCGCCGCGATCCTCTATCGTCACGTCGGCGATTCGGATTGGCAGCGGACGCCGATGCATTTCGTCGACAATGACCGCTGGGCCGGCTCTTTCACCGTGGAAAGCGCCGGCCGCCATCAGTTTACCATCGAAGCCTGGCGCGATCCGTTTGCGACCTGGCACACCGAGGTGACGAAGAAGCGCCAGGCCGGTCAGCCCGTCGAGCTGGAAATCCTCGAGGGCAAGGAAATCGTCCGGCTCTCAAAGGAAGAAGCCGAGGGCCCGGCCAAGGCCGAACTCGACACGCTGCTCGCCCGGCTCGGCAGTGCCGATACTGAAGCCGCCTGGCACATTCTCGACGAGGCGGAGACGCAAGCGCTGATGGCGCGCGCCGGGCGCAGGCTCAATGTCTCGATGCCGCCTGCGCCTTTCCCGCTCGAGGTTGATCGCCTACGCGCGCAATTCTCCGCCTGGTACGAACTGTTCCCGCGTTCGGCCGGCAACGACGTTTCGCGCCACGGCACCTTCGACGATGTCATCACCCGCCTGCCTTACGTGCGTGATCTTGGCTTCGACGTGCTTTATGTGCCGCCGATCCATCCGATCGGCACGACCAACCGCAAGGGCAAGAACAACAGCCTCACGGCTGGGGCCGACGACCCAGGCAGCGTCTATGCCATCGGGTCGTCCGAAGGCGGCCATGACGCGATCAACCCGGCGCTCGGCAGTTTCGACGATTTTCGCCGCCTGATCGCGGCCGCCGCCGATCATGGAATGGAGATTGCGCTCGATTTCGCCATCCAGTGCTCACCCGATCATCCGTGGATCAAGGAGCATCCGGAATGGTTCGACTGGCGTCCGGACGGCACGCTGAAATTCGCCGAGAACCCGCCAAAGAAATACGAGGACATCGTCAACGTCCATTTCTATCGCGACGCGCTGCCGGGCATCTGGCTGGCGCTGCGCGACATCGTCCTGTTCTGGCGCGAGCAAGGCGTGCACATTTTCCGCGTCGACAATCCGCACACCAAGCCGCTGCCGTTCTGGGAGTGGCTGATCGCGGAGGTGAATGCGCGCTACCCTGATGTGATCTTCCTCGCCGAGGCCTTCACGCGGCCGAAGATGATGAAGCGGCTCGCCAAGATCGGCTTTCAGCAGTCCTATACCTACTTCACCTGGCGCGACACGAAGGCCGAGCTCAGCGAATATGTGACCGAGCTCGGCGGCGAGATGGCCGACTATTACCGGCCGAACTTCTTCACCAATACGCCGGATATCAACCCGATCTATCTGCAGACGAGCGGCCGCGCAGGCTTCATCGCCCGCGCCACGCTTGCGGCGACGCTGTCGAGCAGCTGGGGCATCTATTCCGGCTTCGAGCTCTGCGAGTTTGAACCCCTGCCCGGCCGCGAGGAATATCTCGAACTCGGAAAAATACGAACTGCGTGCGCGCGACTTCGATGCGCCCGGGAACATCCGCGACCATATCGCGGCGCTCAACCGTATCCGCCGTGAGAATCCGGCGCTGCACGACTTCCGCAACACCTCGTTTCTGACGGCGTGGAACGACAACATCATCAGCTATTTCCGCGCGACAGCCGATCGCTCCAATGCGCTGATGATCATGGTCAATCTCGACCCGCATCACGCCCAGTCGGCTGACTACGACGTGCCGCTGTGGGAGTTCGGACTGGATGATGCCGGCACCGTCAACGTCGAAGACCTCCTCCTTGGCATCAGCTTCACGCTGACCGGCAAGGTGCAGAGCATCACCCTCGACCCGACCGACCGCTCGGTGGTCATCTGGAGGCTGTCGCGATGAAGGCGTCAGCCCGTCAGGTTGAACTTGAAGGTGTAGCCGTTCCGGTCAAAGCCTTCGCGCTCATAGAAGGCGTGGGCGCGGACGCGCTGGAAATTGCTGGTGAGACGGATGGCGTCGCACTTCGCTTCCGCCGCCTGTTTCTTGGCGAATGCGATCAGCGCGCGCCCATGTCCGCTGCTGCGTTCGGCGCCATCGACGACGAGATCGTCGATATAGAACGAACGTCCGGATGCGAGGTCGTTGACGATGCGGCAGCCTATGGCGCCGACGATCCGGCCATCGACTTCAAGCGCGAACAAGCGATAGCCTTCGTCCTTCGCCGCGGCGGCGCGCGCAAGAAATTCTTCGAGCGAAATATGATCGCGTAGCTGGCTTACAACCGGCCATGCTTTGCGTAACAGCTCCTCATCGTTGCATTCTATGACGGCCATCACCCGTTCCCTTCTCTCTCAACAGGCCTTTGGGTCCACATGATCGACCGCACGCAGACCGACTGGTACCGCGACGCCATCATCTACCAGGTTCATATCAAGTCGTTCTTCGATTCGGACGACAGCGGCGTCGGCGACTTCAAAGGGCTGACGAAGAAGCTCGACTATATCCGCGAGCTCGGGGTCACCGCCATCTGGCTGATGCCGTTCTATCCATCGCCGCTGCGCGACGACGGCTACGACATTTCCGACTATCGCGGCATCAATCCGGCCTACGGCAAGATGAGCGAGTTCCGCGCCTTCATTCGCGAGGCGCATAAGCGCGACATCCGCGTCATCACCGAGCTCGTCATCAACCACACCTCGGACCAGCATCCCTGGTTCCAGAAGGCGAGGCGCGCCAAGCCGGGCTCAGCGGCGCGCGACTTCTATGTGTGGTCCGATACCGACGAGAAATATGAGGAAACGCGCATCATCTTCCTCGACACCGAGCCGTCGAACTGGACCTATGATCCGGTTGCCAAGGCCTATTACTGGCACCGCTTCTACAGCCATCAGCCGGACCTCAATTTCGACAATCCGAAGGTCCTCGAAGCGATCATCGAGGTCATGTATTACTGGCTCGACATGGGCGTGGACGGCCTGCGTCTCGACGCCATCCCCTATCTCGTCGAGCGCGAAGGGACGAACTGCGAGAACCTTCCCGAGACGCACGACGTCATCAAGAAGATCCGCGCCGCACTCGACGCACGCTATCCCGACCGCATGCTGCTCGCCGAAGCCAATCAATGGCCGGAGGACACCGCGCCCTATTTCGGCGACGGCGACGAATGCCACATGGCGTTCCACTTCCCCCTGATGCCGCGCATGTACATGTCGATCGCGCAGGAGGATCGGCACCCCGTCTCCGACATTCTGCGCCAGACGCCGGAAATTCCGGAAGGCGCGCAATGGGCGATCTTCCTTCGGAACCATGACGAGCTGACGCTCGAGATGGTGACCGACAAGGAGCGCGACTACATGTGGTCGTTCTATGCGGCGGACCGCCGGGCGCGCATCAATCTCGGCATTCGTCGCCGACTTGCGCCGCTGCTCGAAAACGACCGCCGCAAGATCGAGCTGATGAATTCGCTGCTGCTGACGATGCCGGGAACGCCGATCCTCTATTACGGCGACGAGATCGGCATGGGCGACAATATCTATCTCGGCGATCGCGACGGCGTCAGGACCCCGATGCAATGGTCGCCCGATCGCAATGGCGGCTTCAGCCGCGCCGATCCGGCGCGGCTGTACCTGCCGGCGATCCAGGATCCGATCTACGGCTATCAGGCGGTCAATGTCGAAGCGCAGCAGCGCAGCCAATCGAGCCTCCTTTCCTGGACCAAGCGCATGCTCGCGTTCCGGCGCAGCTTCCGCGCCTTCGGCCGCGGCACGCTGCGCTTCCTCTTGCCGGCCAACCGCAAGGTTCTCGCCTATCTGCGCGAATATGACGGCGAGCGCATTCTCTGCGTCGCCAACATCTCGCATTCGCCGCAGGCGGTGGAGCTCGACCTTTCCGATCACAGCGGCATGACGCCGGTGGAAATGACCGGCGGCGAGGCCTTCCCGCCGATCGGCGAACTGCCCTATCTGCTGACGCTGCCCTCCTATGGCTTCTATTGGTTCTCGCTCACCGAATCTGCCGGTGGCGCCTGACCGCTTGGGGCCGCCGGTGCAGCCGGAACTCTTCACGCTGGTCAGCACCGGCGGCGTCGACACGCTGCTGACCGGGCGCGAGCGCACCGCCTTCGAGCGCACCATCGTGCCGCGCTATCTTGCGGCGCAACGATGGTTCGCCGGGAAGACGCATCGGATCTGCTGCGGCTCGTTTGCTTGATCTGGCGACGCTCGCCCGACCGCAAGGGCAAGGACGCGTTCCTGCTGTCGCAGGTCGAGGTCGAACTGAAGAGCGGCGAGAAGCAGGACTATTTCATTCCGATGGCGACGAGCACCGAGGAGAGCGAAGCGCTTCTCCCCTACGCGCTGGCGCGGATCCGTCGCGGGCCGCGCACCGGTCTCCTTTATGGCGCCGGGGAAGCGCCGGAATTTGCCCTGACGGTCGTCGAGGCCATGCGCCAAGGGAAGACCTATCAGCACCAATGAGGGCGCCGAACTTCGCTTCACGGCGACGGAGGCGTTTCCCGCAGGATATCGACATCCCGCTCGACAAGGTCGCCCGCGTCAGCGGCGACCAGAGCAATACGTCGATCGGTCTCGCCAGCCAGATGATGCTGAAGGCGTATCGCTATCTGCAGCCGGGCATCCATCCTGAAATCGAGATGGGCCGTTACCTCACCGAGAAGGTCCATTTCGAACATACGCCACCGGTGTTCGGCACGCTCGAAGTCGATCGACAAGGACGGCAATTCGACGGCCTTGGCGCTGCTGCAGGGCTTCGTCGTCAATCAGGGCGACGCCGCCTCGGTTGCCATTGGCGGCCTGAAACAGGATTTCGACGCACGCATGGTGCTGATCGACGGCCCCGCGTCGGCGTCCACGGCGGAAACGCACTTCCTGCATTTTGCCGAGACGATCGGCCGCCGCATCGGCGAACTGCACGCCGCCCTCGCGCAACCGTCCGACGATCCGGCCTTCGCACCGGAACCGCTCGGCCGCCTCGGACATGCGCGACGCAGCTGGTCGTCCGCAGTCGAGCTTGCCGACCAGGCCTTCGCGGCGATCAGCGCGCGGACGCACCGCACCGATGCCGGAGGATGCCCTGCTCGGACGCAAGCGCGAAGCAATGGCGCTGCTGCGGACCCTGTCGCGCACGCCCCGCGGCGCGGTGAAGACTCGCGTCCATGGCGACCTCCATCTCGGTCAGGTTCTGATCGCCGAGAATGACGTCGTGATCGTCGATTTCGAGGGCGAGCCGGGCCGCTCGTCGGAGCGCCGCCGCATGAAGGATCATCCGCTGCGCGATGTCGCCGGCATGCTGCGCTCCTTTGCCTATGCGGCCGAGACGGCCTATCGTTCGCTTGAGGAGCGTTTCCCCGAGGTCGCGCCCAATGTCGCCGATGTCGCCGCAACTTGGCGGTATCAATGCGAAGCCGGATTCCTTTCGGCCTACGAAGAAGCCGCCAAGCACGGCAAGGCCTGGATCAAGACACGCGCCGACCGCGAGCGTCTGTTGACCTTCCATCTGCTGATGCGCGCCTTCTACGAGATTGTTTACGAGGCAAACAATCGCCCGACATGGATCGACGTCCCGACACGCGGGGCTCTCGAGATTCTCGATGCACAGGCAGGTAAATGACGAAAGCGCCGCCAAGGAAGAAAAGCTACGGCCGCTGCGCCGGCCAAGGCGAAGGCGAAGGCGGCCAACGGGTATGCCGTGAGCGCCGAGGCGGTGAGCGCGATCGTCGGCGCCTATCACGGCGACCCGTTCTCTGTGCTCGGGCCGCATCAGATCGGAACCGAGAGCTGGGAAATTCGCGCGATGCTGCCGGACGCGAGCCGCGCGGTGGTCGTCAGCGCCGATGGCAAGAAGATGCTGTCGACGATGGAACGCATCGACGCGGCCGGCTTCTTCGTCGGCCAGATCGAGAGCCAAAGCCAGCCGGTCTATCGCCTGGATATTGATACGGCGAACGGAACCGTCACACGCGAAGACCCCTATCGCTTCGGCACCGACCTCGATGATGCGGCGCTTGGCGGGACGACCGGCTGTCGGATCCGATACGCCCTATCGCATACTCGGCGCACACGAAACGACCATCGATGGCGTCGTCGGACATCGCTTTGCCGTGTGGGCGCCGAATGCACAACGCGTGTCGCTGGTCGGCGATTTCAACGACTGGGACGGGCGGCGTCACCCGATGCGCCTTCGCCATCATGCCGGCATCTGGGAATTGTTCCTGCCGAACTGCCGCGTCGGCGAACGCTACAAGTTCGAGATACGCACGCATGCCGGCACCTTGCTGCCGCTGAAGGCGGATCCGTTCGCTTTCGCCACGGAAAACCCGCCAGCGACGGCGTCGATCATCCACGATCTGCCGGACTTTGCGGACGGCGCCACCGAGGGCGCAGGACGGTTTCACACCGACCCGCGCTCGGAGCCTGATCTCCATCTATGAATGCCATCTCGGTTCGTGGATGCGCGTGCCGGAGGAGAACAACCGCTACCTCACCTATCGCGAGCTGGCGGAACGCCTCGTTCCCTATGTCGTCGAACTCGGCTTCACCCATATCGAATTGATGCCGATCGCCGAGCATCCGTTCGATGGATCTTGGGGGTATCAACCGGTCTCGCTATTTGCGCCGACCAGCCGCTTCGGTTCGCCGGAAGATTTCGCCTTATTCGTCGACGAAGTGCATCGCGCCGGCCTCGGCCTCATCCTCGATTGGGTGCCCGGGCATTTCCCGCAGGACCCGCACGGGCTGATGGATTTCGACGGTACGCATCTTTACGAGCACGCCGACCCGCGACAGGGATTCCATCAGGATTGGGGTACGGCGATCTACAATTTCGGCCGCGCCGAAGTTGCAGCCTTCCTCATTGCGAATGCGCGTTTCTGGCTTGAGCGACTATCGCGTTGACGGGCTGCGCGTCGATGCGGTCGCGTCGATGCTCTATCTCGACTATTCGCGGAACCCCGGCGAGTGGATTCCGAACCGCTTCGGCGGCAACGAAAATCTCGAGGCAATCGACTTCCTGCGGCACATGAACGAGGCAGCCTACGCCAACGCGCCGGGCATCGTCACGATCGCCGAGGAATCAACGGCCTGGGGCGGCGTGTCGAAACCGACCTACACCGGCGGCCTTGGCTTCGGCTTCAAATGGAACATGGGGTGGATGAACGACACCCTGCGCTACATGAGCTTCGACCCGGTCTATCGGCGCTTCCATCACAACGATCTGACCTTCGGCATGCTCTACGCGTTCTCGGAAAACTTCATCCTGCCGCTCAGCCATGACGAAGTGGTCCATGGTAAGGGATCGCTGATCGGCCGCATGCCAGGAGACCGCTGGCAGCGCTTCGCCAATCTGCGCGCCTATTTCGGCTTCATGTGGAGCCATCCGGGCAAGAAGCTCTTGTTCATGGGCGGCGAGTTCGGCCAGGAAAACGAATGGAACCACGATCAAAGCCTCGACTGGCATCTCCTCGAACAGCCCGAGCATGAAGGCGTCAGGACGCTCATCGGCGACCTCAACCGCATCTACCGCGCCTTGCCGGCGCTGCATCAACGCGACTGCGTTCCTGAAGGCTTCGAATGGCTGATCGGTGACGATGCCGACGACAGCGTTGTCGCGTTTGCTGCGCCGGGGCGAGGGACGGGACGATTTGGCCATCGTCGTCTGCAATTTCACGCCGGTGCCACGCGGCGCCTATCGAATCGGCGTACCCAGTGCCGGCCGCTACCGCGAAGTGATCAACACCGATTCCGCCGTCTATGGCGGCAGCAATATGGGCAATCTCGGCGGCGTCGAATCCGAGCCGATCGCCGCGCATGGCCGCGAGCACTCCATCGCGCTCACGCTGCCGCCGCTGTCGACAATGATCTTCGAATTCACGCCCTGAGCGTCAGCGCCCGACGACGAACAACTCATCGAAGCTGACGACGTTGTCCCGCAACACGCAGCGGCAGCGCATGTTCCAGCCGCCCCGCATATCCGTATCGAACACCATGAAATTGTGCCGCTTGTCGGCGGCGATGTTGTCGCGATGGACATCGCCGATCTTGGGCAGGCTGTGCATCGAACTCGATGTGAACTGGTAGGTCTCGTATCCGAGCAAGGCTGGATCGACCGCCCTGATCTCGGAGTAGTGCACGTCACCTGAAATCAGAGCGGCCGGCGCGCGCACCGCGGCAAGGCCATCCATCATGCGCTGCAAATCACCGGGATGGTCGTACTCGACGGACTCGCTCAGGGGGAATGAACTGAAGAACTGGTTGCCCGTGATGATCCATGCGGGGCTGCTATCGGTCGCCAACGACCGGAATAGCCATTCCAGCTGCTCGGCCCCCCAATGGCGGCCGCCGGGTGTCCCGTCGCGATCACGGAAGCTGCGCCCGTCAAGCACATAGAAGCGTTGGCCGGAAATCCCCAGGCGCCCGCCGAGACCAAGACCGCGGCGCCAGGCGGCGTCTTCGCTCGAGCCCCAGAAGCCACGGAAAAGGCCGGCCATATAGGTCGCCAGCGGGAAGCCTGGCCCACCGCCATTGTTGATGCCAAAGTCATGGTCGTCCCAAATGGCGTAGGTCGGCACCAGCCTCTCAAGCTTGAACCAGGACAGCATCATCCGCGTCTCGGTGTAGCGCCGCGCATAGCCGGCCTCGTCGAGCAGAGGGTTGTCCTGATCGGCGTAGCAGGTGTCGCCATTGAGGATGACGAAGTCGCACTCCTCGCGTGCGAGCGCTTCCCACATGACGATCGCGTCGTCGCGGAAGATGTCGTTCATGCAACTGATGGCGGCGAAGCGAAGCTGCGGTTGCGACGTGTCGAGCGCGCGGAAGATACGCCGGTCGAAATAACTTCCATTCGGAGCGACGAGATAGAGCGTGTAGTCACGGCCGGGTTGCAGGCCGGTGACCACGATCTCATGCGTGCTGTTACCCCAGTCGGGCATGTCGAAGCGCGCGACGGCGCGCCATGCATAGTCACGACCGCTCGCATCCGAGATGCGAACGGAGAGCGGCAAATCGGCCGGCAGAAGAACGATGAACGTCGCCGAGCGATTATCGGTCGGCCCCTGCAGAATCGGCCAGGGCGTCACCTCCGCCGGATACAGCGTCTCGTCGCGCCCGCCGGAGACGCCAGCGAGGGCCGGCGATGCGGCAACTCCCAGCGCGCCCGCGCCCGCTAGTCTCAGCGCATCGCGCCGCGTGAATGCCATTCTCTTGCCTCGCCTCCGACGTCAAACGACGCCCTGCCTCGCGGCCAATCTTACGCCATTGCCGGGCGGAGTCATTGGCGTGACATGCGGCGGAGCGCCGTGCCCGCCAAAACGGCGGAGGTCTACTGATAGAACCCCATGCCGCGCATCGCGTCACGATCGAGCGGGAACAACAACGAGCCGGGCTGGAAGCCGTTCCGCGACAGAATGAACGCCATCAGGAACGGCAGATCGGAGTCCGCAATATCCTCGGTCACTTGCGCCGTATGCTGGGCGAGATGATCGAAGAGGGCAAAGACGGTCCCGCCGAACCATTTCTCTTCGAAACGAAAGCCCACGAGCGGCGGCACCGCGCCGCCCATGCCCGCGACGCCGCCCTGCAGCCCAGGCTCGTGGCAGGCATCGCACGCGAAGGTGCCGAAGCGCGCCTGGCCGATCTCAGCCTGGCCGCGCGAGAAGACAATGGGCGTGAGGTCCGCCTGATAGACGCCGATGCCGAGCAGCCCCTCACCTGTCAGCGATACCGGATTTTCCGACAGCGTTTGCAGATAGGCGATGACTGCGGCGCGATCGTCCGGATCGGATATGCCGGCAAAGCCCATGCGCGTGCCCGGAACCGCAACGGCCGGACTTGCCAGGAAGGAATCCAGGCGGTCGAACGTCCAGGTGGCATCGGCGCCGAGATCGCGAAGCGCCTGCGAGTAGGCAAAGCCCTCGACCGCGGCGACCTGCCGGTCGACGACATCATAGAGATTGGGGCCGACGATCGTATCGCCACCGGCGGTGAAGGTGTGGCAGCCGCCGCAGCGACCCGCGGCAAGCGCCTCGCCATCGGCAACGTTCGCGGTCGCAATGCGCGCGATAAGGTCGGCATCGGCGCCTCCCGCCTCGGGTTCCGGTTCCAGCGTCCTTAGATAGGCGATGACGTCGGCGCGGCTCTGGTCGTCGGCGATCGTCCCACTGTTCATCGTCGTTCCCGGCAGAGCGGCCGACGGATCGGTGAGGAAGGCGTTGAGGCGGGCCGCGGTCCAAGTGAGTCCGGCCTCGTTCATGCCCGCCAATGCCGGGGAGTAATCGAAACCGGCTTGTGCGCCGGCCGGCGCGTCGAAGATGCCGAATAGTACCGGGCCAACCTGCGGGCCGCCCGCGGTTTGCTCCTCCCGCATTGAATGACAGCCGACGCAGCGTTGTGCGTAGCGGCGACCGGACTCCGCATCGCCGGCGTCGATCATCGCCGCCATCTCCGGCGAGAGCGCGGGCTCATCGAGATCTGTGACGAGCGGCACCTCGCCGACCGGCGCGATCATGGACGGCTCCGCATCGGCGGCCGGCGCCGATGCCGACGCCGAGGAGGCGGGTGGCGTCGAGGCCGACCCTGCCGCCGGAGCGGGAGCGGCCTCGGTGCTCGGTGTCGTTGCCACGGGCGTGGAAGGTGACTCCGCAGCCGAGGCCGGCGCGGACGCTAGCGTCAATTCCGCCGCGGGCGCCCCGATCGATCCGGCCGATGCCGCCGCAACGCCCGCGGAGGGCGCCGCTGATGTCGCCTGATTGGCGGCAGCGTTCTGGTCAGCGCCGTCGTCATTGCTGCTGCCACAAGCGGACACGAACAGCGCTGCCGCAAGCGCCAGCGCCGGCCGCCAATTTCTATCCGCGAAAGGACGTTGCTTCTTCCCTACCGGTTCGCGAATGCGGCCCGGCAGATCCCCGGTCGTGTCCTGCTTCATTTCGTCGGGCGCCGCGAACCCCCGCTCCGCGCCGGCCCTTGTTTGCCGGCGATGATGACGCCGAATGCCGCCGGCGGCAACAAAAGGATTGCGTTGCCGTGGAAGGCCTCGATCTTTTCGGATGGGTGGCTGGGGCGCCAGGATTCGAACCTGGGATCACGAGACCAAAACCCGTTGCCTTACCGCTTGGCCACGCCCCATCCGCCGCAGATGCCAACACGCGCTCGCGGCGACCTTTCCTAGCGATTGAGCCCGGTCGCCGCAATGCGTCGCCACGGCCGAGACGAGTGTTGCGGGGGGTCGGGGGCATCGCTATAAAGCCGCCTTCCCGCTCAGCGTCGGAGTGTAGCGCAGCCTGGTAGCGCACCTCGTTCGGGACGAGGGGGTCGCAGGTTCAAATCCTGCCACTCCGACCAGCATTCCGCCGCGTTTACGCTTTGGCGTGCTTGCGCCGTATTAATGATCGGTGGCGCAGATGCCGCCTTTCTGCGAGCCCGCGGAGCAGTGGAGTAGGCAATGGCACGAGACTATGCGCGCGGCGATCTCCCAAGCATCGCCATCGGGGTTGGCATGCCGCTCGGCGCCGCCCTAGCCATGACTCTGGGGGACCCGGCCTATATCGGCATGGGCGTCGCCCTCGGTGCCGGGGCCGGGGTGGCCATCGGCTCGACGATGGAAGCCAATCTCAAGCGCAAGGGGCGAATTCGATCGCTGACGCCGGCCGAACGGCGTCTTCGCCGGCGTTTCGCCGTCACCGGCCTGATCGCGGGCGCCGTCCTTTTCGTCGCGATCGTGGTCGTCTACTTCATCAGCCGCTGATCGCTCCCGGGACGGCTCGCCGGACAACCGGGCCTTCGTTGTCACGTCACAACCGCAGAGCTAAGTTCGTGCCCCTGGGAGGTCCGCACCCACGCGGACGACAGAAACGCCGAGCGACACCGCAAAGAGTGATCGCAGGGCGGGAGGGGCAGATGATCAAGCACAGAATGCTCGTCGCAGGCTTCGCTGCGGCGCTTTTCGTAGCCGCGACGCCATCGCTTGCGGCTGAGATCACGGTCGATTCTGCGACCATGGTTGACGGCCGACTGGTCGTTTCCGGCCATGCAGCAGCGAACGCGACGATCACCATTGTCGGCACCGACATCTCAAGCTGGACTGGAATGACCGGCTACTTTCTGGTGGGCGGCTCCTATTCGCCGCCGACCTGCACCATCAGCCTGACGGACGGAACAACGACGACTGACGTCATTGCGGTGGATAACTGCGACGCCTGAGGAAGGTGCGGCCGTGGCCGAGACAGCCGATTCCGGGACCGATGGGCCCGCAAGGCGATCAAGGCCCGGCTGGCCCCGCTGGGCCGCAGGGCGAGCGAGGTCCGGTGGGACCCGCCGGCCCGCAAGGCGAGCAAGGGCCCCGCCGGCAGCGGCAGGCCCGCAAGGCGAACAAGGGCCCGCCGGCGTGGCCGGCCCGCAAGGCGAACAGGGGCCGCAAGGCGGGCGCGGACCGGTCCACAGGGCGAACAGGGGCCCCAAGGTCCGCAGGGTGAACCTGGACCGGCAGGTCCTCAGGGTGAGCAGGGTCCGCAAGGACCCGCGGGTGTCGCTGGTCCTCCCGGACCGCAAGGACCGGAAGGTCCCGCCGGAGCGATGGGGCCGCTGCAGGTCCTGCCGGACCAGCCGGTGCTGCGCTGTTCCTCGATCCCGACTCGGGCGGCGTGAAGATCTGCGTCGGCCTCGTGCGCTGGGGCGCGCGCGCCGCCAACCCGCAGCCGGACCAGAACTACATGCTCTATGTACCGCGGAACTGGGCGCGACAGGACTGCAATGACCTGTTCGCCGGCTATGCCGGACCGCCGGGTGGCGGCGCCCGCGGTGGGCTGGTTCGTGTCGGCTGCATGTTCCCGGCGGACCGCACGGTCACCTGGGAAGGCGACACGCGCTTCGATGGAGCGGCCTGCGGCTGGTAGCTAGCCAGGCGTGACAAGCGGTAGACGCTCGTCGAGATCGGAGAGGAAACTCTCGATCCGGCGGGCGTCGCTGCCGAAATCATGGGCGAAGACGCGGCTTGCCGAACGCATGTCGACGATCGTTCCATCCGGGCCCGCCATGATTCGAATGGCGACATCTTCGCGGAAGCCGACGACCGCCGTCCGCGCCACAGCCACGACATAGCCTGGCGTCGCCAAGGTCGGCGCTGGCTCCACGGGGGTCTCGGCGACCGCGGGGGCAGCATCGGCTCCGGCAACCCCGTCGCCAGCCGCAGGGGGGACCGGCTGCGGTATGGGCGCAGCAACCACCGGCGGCTCCTCCAAGACGACATTCCAACCGCGCTCCTGGACGAGTTGCGCCACCTCGTCGAATACCCGGGGCGGATCGGCGGCATAGACGTGCGGAACAACGCCGGGATAAGCGCCGATTTGCGCCGCGGTCTGTAGCGGCGTCGGGTCCGAATGGTCCCAGTCGACGCCTAGGAAGGCCGGCACGTCATCCGGATCGGTGGTGACGTCGGCAATCGCCGGAAGCGAGAACAGGCGGCTGAAGAGGACCGCGGGATAGGCAATCAGAGCCGCGCCGATCACGAGCCCCAACACGGCCGCGCCAAAGCCCTTGCGGGCGTCGCGCCAAATGGCGCCGAAAGCGACGATCGCGGCAATGACCGCGCTGAATGCGAAAGCGAGGCCGAGGGCAAGCATCGCCAGGGTCGGCTGCTGATCGATGAAGTCGGTGCGGTGGCCGACGACGGCGAACGAGCAAGACGAGGATCGACGCCAGGGCCGCGCGGCGGCTCCAAAGGGCAAGTCGCGACCGGCGGCGTTTTGCCTCAACGCGCATCCGACGTTCCGCCGTTATTTGCGGTGGAATTCCGGTCCGACACGGAACCGATCCGCAACATTTGATTCATAAGGTGGCCGTACCTTTGAACGATGGCGGCGATTCGTCCGGAGCTCGCCGCCGCAAAGAAGCCACAGGCATAGGCCAAAGCCAGATGATGAAGAACCCCATCGATCGGCCCTTCCGGTCCAAGGAAGAACTCGAACTCGAACAGGCGCTGGTCTCCCAGTATCGCCAGCTCGGCAACCCGGAACTTCGCGAGGCGGTCGCCGCGACGCACCGCTCCGACGAGACGGAAACGACCGAGCACTAGTCTCGGTCGGCCGAAGGAGGATCGCGGGCGCTTCCCCGCACCGTCCTCCGACGCTATCGTTCCGACATGGCTACAATTCCGACTCCTCCCCCGAGCCGCGTGCCTCGGGTCGGTGCTTCCGTTGCGCTATGGCGCAACGATGCCGTCCTCCTCATCAAGCGCGGCAGCGGTCCCTATGCCGGCAAATGGGCCCTCCCCGGCGGCAATGTCCGCTTCGGCGAACGCATGGCCGAGACGGCCAAGCGCGAACTTCTTGAGGAGACCGGCATCACCGCCACCATCGGCAACCCGGTCGGCATCTTCGAGATCGTCATGGAACAGCCGATCTCCGCCCATTTCGTTCTGATGGCCTTTGCCGCCACCTATGAGGACGGCGAGGTGAAAGCCGGCGACGACGCCGAAGAGGCGCGCTGGGTCCCGGCCAAGGAACTCGACGACCTCGACATCACGCCGCAAAGCCGTGACGCCATCACCCGGGCGCGGCCGCGCTAGGCCGATGCGCGATCGGCGGACGGCCGCATCTTTCCTTTTCGCCCTCATGTTGTGCGTAAGTCTCGGCCACGGAGCGCGCGCACAGCTGCCGCCCTATGCCGGCGAGATGGAACGCCTCGCCGAGGTGTTGGGTTCGCTGCAGTTCCTCACCGAGCTTTGCGACGACACGCCTGCGCCGTGGCGCGACCAGATGGAGGAGCTGCTGTCGCTTGCCGGCTCCGACGACGCCTGGCGCGTGCGCCTCACCGACCGCTTCAATCTCGGCTATTCGAGCTTCGCCGCCGTCTACCGCAACTGCACCGACGCGGCGCGGCTGGCGATCACCCATTATCGTGAGGAAGGGGCGGCAATTACCGCCGACATCGCTACGCGCTACGGCTCAGGCCCGGCCGTTCCCGCCCCCTCGGTCGGCGCCCCGTAGGTTGACGAAGCGTTAATAGCGAGCCATGGATTCTTAGCTTTCTATTAACCTGCCCTTGACGAATCACTAGCGGACGGGGTCGGTTCTGTTACCCTTCGACGAGGTTCGGAATGAGCGCGGGACACGACGAGATGACCGAAATCGACGACACCGAGAGCCTTGTCCCCATCGCGGAACAGAAGAAGGTTGCGCTCGCCTATCTGACGCAGGCCTGGGGCGACGCCGTCGCCGAGGGCGTCGAGTCCGATGTTCTGGCGCATGCCGCTCTCTTCGCCGCGCTGTCGGACCTCGTGGCGAGCTACGGCGAAGACGCCGTGGCGGAACTCGCCGCAACGCTGAAGGATCGCATCCACAACCGCGAATTTACCGTCGGCCGGACGATCCAGTAGCTAGCGCTTCCGGCGCGTCATGGTGAACTTCACCGGTTCGCCATTGCCCGCCGTCACCAGCTCACCTTCCCACATCACCTTCCTGCCGCGCACGATCGTGCCGATCGGCCAGCCGGTCACTTCGCGCCCGTCATAGGGCGTCCAACCCGGCTTGGAGGCGATCCAGTCATTGCGGATCGTCTCGCGGCGCTTCAGGTCGACGACGGTGAAATCGGCGTCATAGCCGACGGCGATGCGCCCTTTTCCGACGATGCCGAACAGCCGCAGAGGACCTGCCGATGTCATGTCGACGAAGCGCTCAAGGCTGAGGCGGCCGGCGGCGACATGATCGAGCATGATCGGCACCAGCGTCTGTACGCCGGTCATGCCGGACGGCGAATCCGGATAGGGCTTTGCCTTCTCCTCCAGCGTATGTGGCGCGTGGTCGGAGCCGAAGATGTCGGCCGTGCCGTCGGCGAGACCGGCCCACAGGCGGTCGCGGTGGCGGCTGGCGCGGACCGGCGGGTTCATCTGAACCAGCGTGCCGAGCGTTGCGTAGTCGTCGGCCGACAGCGTCAGATGATGCGGCGTCAGTTCGACCGAAGCGACATCCTTGTGGCCACTGAGGAACTCAATCTCCTCGGCGGTCGAGACGTGGAGGATGTGAATCTGCGCGCCGGTGCGATGGGCGATGGCGACGAGGCGCTGCGTGCATTTGAGGGCCGCTTCTTCGTCGCGCCAAACCGGATGCGATGAGGGGTCGCCGGGTACGCGAAGGCCGAGGCGCTCGCGGAGGCGCGGCTCATCCTCGGAATGGAAGGCAGCACGGCGCGAGATCTTCGACAGGATCGATGTGACACCAGCATCGTCGTCGACGAGAAGGTCGCCGGTCGACGAGCCCATGAACACCTTGACGCCGGCTGCCGCCGGCAGGCGCTCCAGCTCCGGCAATTCGTCGGAATTGTCATGCGTGCCGCCGACCCAGAAGGCGAAGTCGCCGTGCATGCGCCCCGTGGCCCGGCGGACCTTGTCGGCGAGCGCTTCTGCCGATGTCGTCGGCGGCCGCGTGTTCGGCATTTCGAACACAGCCGTGACGCCGCCCATCACAGCGGCGCGCGAGCCCGATTCGAGGTCTTCCTTGTGCTCCATTCCCGGCTCGCGGAAATGAACCTGCGTGTCGATCACGCCGGGAAGGATGTGCAGGCCGGTGCAGTCGACGCGCTCCCCGGCGTCGCCGCTGATGTCGCCAAGTGCAACGATGCGACCGCCGCGAATGCCGACGTCGCGCTTGCCAATGCCGTCCTGGTTGACGACGGTGCCGCCGGCGAGGACGAGGTCATAGGTCTCGGGCAATCGTGCCTCCGGTCATTGTCTTGCTACCCTCAAATGAGGGGCCTACTTAACGCGCTGGAGCGGGAAAGAAAAATGCCTGCGGATGCAAGCAAGGGAAGCTGGGCGAGATTGCCAGACCGCGGCGTTGTCGCGGTCGGCGGCGAGGAAGCCCGCGATTTCCTGCAAAATCTTGTCACGAACAACATCGAAGCGCTGGCGCGTGGCGCAGCCGGCTATGGCGCGCTGCTGACGCCGCAGGGCAAGATCCAGTTCGATTTCATCGTCTTCGCCACCGATGATGGCTTCCTGTTCGATCTGCCGCGCGAGGCCGCTGCAAGTTTTGCCCAAAGGCTCGGCTTCTACCGCCTGCGCGCGAAGGTGGAGATCGCGGACAAGTCGGATGATCTGGATGTGGTGGCGGCATGGGGCGGAGATGCGGCCCCAGGCCTTGCGCCCGACCCGCGCCTTGCGGCGCTCGGCTTTCGCGGCATCGTCGCCAGCGGCGTTGCACCGGATGGCGGCGCGGAAACCGCCGCCGAGGCCTATCGACATCACCGCACCGCGCTGGGCGTGCCCGAGGCCGGGCGTGGACTTTGCCTATGGCGACGCCTTCCCCCATGACGCCGATATCGATCAGCTCCACGGCGTCGATTTCACCAAGGGCTGCTTCGTCGGCCAGGAGGTGGTGTCGCGGATGGAGCATCGTGGCACGGCGCGCCGCCGCATCGTGCAGGTGCGCGGCAGCGACCTTGAAGGCGGCGCAGAGATCGTTGCTGGCAGCCAAGCAATCGGCACCATCAGCTCCAGCGATGGAGGCATCGGACTTGCCACCGTCCGGCTCGACCGCGCGGCCGAAGCTATCGCCTCCGGCCAGCAGCTCACGGCCAAGGGCCAGGCGGTCGAAATCGTTCTGCCCTCCTGGGCACGGTTCAAGCTCGACGCGGCTGCCTCATGAGCCCATCCCGCGCGAAACCGGTCGGCGATGTCGAACGCCGCGCCTGGCAGCGCATGCTGTCGGGACGCCGGCTCGATCTGCTCGATCCATCGCCGCTCGACATCGAAATCGAGGACATCGCGCATGGCCTTGCCCGCGTGGCGCGATGGAACGGGCAAACGGTGGGCGATCATCCGTTCTCCGTGGCGCAGCATTCGATCCTCGTGGTGGCGATCACCAACGCGCTCTTTCCCGAGATCGGCGCTGTCGGACGCCTCGCGGCGCTGCTCCATGATGCGCCTGAATATGTCATCGGCGACATGATCTCGCCCTTCAAGGCGGTGATCGGCCCGGACTATTGGGGCGTGGAGAAGCGGCTCGCGGTCGCCGTCCATCGCCGCTTCGGTCTGCCTGACCAACTACCTGCGGCGATGGCCAGCGCGATCAAGACCGCGGACCGCGTCTCGGCCTTTCACGAGGCGGTCAAGCTGGCCGGTTTCGAGCGTGGCGAAGCGCTGAAATTCTTTGGCCAGCCCCGCATCGCCGCCAGCCGGCTCGACCTCGAGCCCTGGCCGACGGCGGTGGCTGAGGCGCGTTTCCGCGCCGAGTTCGACGTGTTCTTCGCTGCGGTCAATGGCGGCAAAAGTTGATCGGAGGGCCGGCTGAGATCACACTCGGCCGATGTCGAAGGTTCGCGCCCCGATCGTCTGCCGCGACATTGTGGCCGCGTTGGCCGCATGAGCGAGACCGCGCAAACACCGATCGAGATCGGCCTCAACGCGGTCATCGTCGCCGTGGAGAAGCAGACGCCGCTCGTCCTGGCCGTTCACTCGGCCACCGAGAGCTCCGAGGCCGACTCGCTGCCCTTCGGCCCGTTCGATCCGCTGCGCCATCGCACTTTCGAGATCGGCCTGCGCAGTTGGGTCGAGGAGCAGACCTCGCTCAAGCTCGGCTATGTCGAGCAACTCTACACCTTCGGTGATCGCGGCCGGCACGCGCGCCATGGCGATGCCGGCCACACCGTCTCGGTCGGCTATCTGGCGCTGGCGCGGCGCGATCCGGCCGCCGAGCCGATGCTCGCCGAAACCGGCGCGCGATGGCGGCCCTGGTACGATTTCTTCCCATGGGAGGACTGGCGTGCCGGCGAACCGGCTATCCTCGCCGAGATCGTCCTGCCGCGCCTGAAGGCGTGGGTGGAGGCCGACCCGCGGCTGCCCCGCCCGGACGGGCGCTCGGCAGGCAGGACCGTTTCCGCCAGGCCTTCGGGCTGTCGGACAGCGCGTGGGACGAAGAGCGGGCGCTCGACCGCTACGAACTCCTCTACGAGGCCGGACTGGTGGCCGAGGCGCAGCGTGACGGGCGCGGTCGCCTGACATCGATTTACCGCCGCTCGGCGCGTCGATGCGCACGATCACCGCCGGATCCTCGCGACCGCGATCTCGCGCCTCCGGGCCAAACTGAAATACCGCCCGGTGGTCTTCGAGCTGATGGCGCCGGAATTCACCCTTACCGAACTGCAGCAGACCGTCGAGGCGATCGCCGGGCGGCATCTGCACAAGCAGAATTTCCGCCGGCTGGTGGAAACGGCGGGCTGGTCGAGCCGACCGGCGGCACCAATACCTCCACCGGCGGGCGGCCGGCGGCGCTGTTCCGCTTTCGCCGCAAAGTGCTGCAGGAACGGCCCGGCGCCGGGCTTCGCTACGGCCACCGCGGCTGGAGCGAAATCCCTGGCCTTATTTCCGCAGCCTCAATTGCGCCACGCCGCCGCTTCTTTGGGCGTCGCCGTTAACGCGTCTGCAAGGTTAATCGGAACAATTTGAACGATGATGCGCGGCTGCCGCAGGGGCCGATGCGGTGGCGTATGCGTAAGCGTGGAGTGGGCTTGCCGAATAGCGGCGCGGCCTCGGGGCCAAAGCGAGTTGCGATTCCTTGCCCGGGCGGCGGCGGCCATCGGGTTCTTCCTGCTATCGACTGCGCCAATCTCGATGCCGGCGGCCCTATCGGTCGCCGCCGGGGAGGCCGTGGCGGTCGACCCGATCACCACCGCGGCGGTCGCGCCGACGAACCGTTCTTCGTTCCCGAAGTCGACGATGCCATGCCGGCAGTCGCCGATATCTGGCCGAGCGAGGATGACCGAGGCCGATCGGGCGTTCCTGTTCGCCACCGGCAACCAATCCACTACCCCGAGCGCGGCGCCGACGCTGGACGGCGCGATGTGTCGCCCTCGGCGGACGGCCAATGGTGACGCCGGTCGAACGCCCGCGATTCCCGAGCCCATCGCCGTCGCCGAGGAGCCGGCGCCGAGGCGGCGATCGATCCGCTGACGCGCCGATCGCCTATGCCGAGCCCGATGGCACCGCCGACATCCAGGCGCCGTTCGATGCCCTCATCAATCCGCTGGCGAAGCCGGAGGTGCACCTGCCCGGCCCGGACCCGACGACCGATCACGCCTGGGTCGCCAATCCGATTCCGGCGAGCGCCACGACGGCGGCCGAGCGCCGATGCCTTGCCGAGGCGATCTATTTCGAAGCGCGCAGCGAGCCGATCCGCGGCCAGATGGCGGTGGCCCAGGTCGTCGTCAACCGGCTGAAGAACCCCGCCTATCCGGGCACGGTCTGCGGCGTCGTCTACCAGAACCAGAACTGGTACAACGCCTGCCAGTTCTCCTTCGCCTGCGACGGCATCCGCGACGTCGTGCGCGACCGCGATGCCTGGGGCATCGCGTCAGGAGATCGCCGATGCCGAACTCGACGGCGACGCGGTCTATCTGCCGGAGATCGGCTCCTCGACGCATTATCACGCCATCTATGTCCACCCGGACTGGGCGCCGACGATGCAGCGCATGGCGCAGATCGGGAACCACATCTTCTACCGCACCTATGGCGGCGGCTGGATCTGAGGCCGTGTAGCCGGCGATATCGAGCCCGACGTCGAGCGCCGGCGCCGAATGGGTGATCCAGCCCGACGAGATAAGTCGACGCCGGTCTCGGCGATCGCCCGGACATTGCCGATCGTGACGCCGCCGGATGCCTCGGTGACGGCGCGGCCGGCGACAAGGCGCGACCGCCTCGCGCAACTGATCCGGGCTCATATTGTCGAGGAGCACGACGTCGGGGCCGCGGCAGCGCCTCGGCCAGTTGCTCCAGCCTGTCGACCTCGACCTCGATCTTGACCAGATGCCCGGCGGCGGCCTTGGCCCGCTCCAGCGCCGGAACGACGCCGCCGGCGATGGCGATGTGGTTGTCCTTGATCAGCGATGGCGTCGTCGAGGCCGAAGCGGTGGTTCGAACCGCCGCCGCAACGGACGGCATATTTCTCCAGCGCCCGAAGCCCCGGCGTCGTCTTGCGCGTGCAGGTGATCCTGGCGCCGGTGCCCTTGATGGCTTCGACGAAGGCGGCCGTGGCGGAGGCAATGCCCGACAGATGGCCGAGGAAATTGAGCGCGACGCGTTCGGCGGCAAGAATCGCGCGCGCATACCCGTCGACGCGGCGCGAGCGCTGCCGGCGGCAACAGCCGTTGCCGTCCTCGGTGGCGGCCGTGAAGGCGATCGACGGATCGACCATGCGGAAGGCTGCTCCGGCGAGCGGCAAACCGGCGATGACGCCGGGCTGGCGTGCGGCGATCGTCGCCTCGGCGCGGGCGTCGGCGGGATGGTTGCGGCCGAGGTGATGTCGCCGGCGCGGCCGAGATCCTCGGCAAGCGCGCGGCGTACCGGCGGCGTTCCAGCCTTCGGCGGCAGGGTCGACGCATCATCGGTGTCAGCCTGCAGCGCGGTCTGGCGCAAGGCGGGCCGGCGGTGCGCGGTCGGCGATCGGCCTCGGCGTCGGCGAGCGTGAGGATAGCTGCGCTTGGCAAGGTCGGGCCCGGCTCGGGGAAGTCGGACCGGAAATGCGCGCCGCGGCTTTCTTCGCGCTGCAGCGCCGCAGAGGCGATCAGCTTGGCGGCGGTCAGCCGGTTGCGCATCTGCGCGGCTGTGCGGCGCGGCCCTCGAGCGCGGCGATCGTCTCGAGCGCGGCGATCAGGCCCGCCGGCATCGCGGATGACGCCGACATCTCGGTCATGGTGCGGCGGAGCAGACGCCACATACTCGGTCTCGTCGGCCTCCGGCGGTTCGCGGCCGGCGCCGCGCCGATCGGTCCAGCCGGATTGCGGCTGTGGCAGGAGGCCGTGGATGTCGTCGGCGATACGGGCGGCGAAGACGACGGCCTCGAGCAGCGAGTTCGAGGCGAGCCGGTTGGCGCCATGCGCCCCCGTGCTCGCGGCCTCGCCGCACGCCCAAAGACCGTCGATGGTGGATCGGCCATTCGCATCCACGAGAATGCCGCCCATGTGGTAGTGCGCGGCCGGCGACACCGGGATCGGCTGCTTCACCGGATCGATCCCGGAATCCAGGCAGTATTCGTTGACCGTCGGGAACTCCGCCGGGAAGGCGTCGCCGATCGCCTCGCGCGCGTCGAGATAGACCGAATGGCCGGCGCGGATATGGCGGTAGATCGCCTGCGAGACGATGTCGCGCGGCGCGAGTTCCATCATCGGATGGACGCCTTCGAGGAAGCGGAGGCCGGTCTCGTCGATCAGCGTCGCGCCGGCGCCGCGGATCGCTTCGGTCGCCAGCGGCGCCGGATCGCGGCCGACGGCAAGCGCGGTCGGGTGGAACTGGACGAATTCGGCATCGGCGATGATCGCGCCGGCACGCGCCGCCATGGCGAGGCCGGTGCCTTCCGATTCGGGCGGATTGGTCGTCACCGCATAGAGATGGCCGCTGCCGCCCACCGCCAGCACGACGGCGCGGGCGGGGAAGAAGAAGCGGCCCGGCTGGCCGCGCATGCGCGCGCCGATGCCGGTGATGTGGTTGCCTTCGGTGTAGAGCGACTCGCCGACCATGCCTTCGAGCGAGGCGGATCGACGGCGTCGCGCGAACCGCCGCGATCAGCGCCTTCATGATCTCGGCACCGGCGCGGTCGCCACCGACGCCGACGATGCGCGCGGCGGAATGCCCGGCCTCGCGCGACATGCGGAAATCGCCGTTCTTCCTGCGATCGAACGCGACGCCATAGGCGAGAAGATCGTGAACGCGGTCCGGCGCCTCGCGCACCATCAGTTCCGCGATGCGCTTCTTCGACGATCCCGGCGCCCGCGGCGATGGTGTCGGCAAGATGCGCTTCGGCGGTGTCGCCGGTCGGCAAGCGCGGCGGCGATGCCGGCCTGCGCCCAGGCCGAGGATGCGCCCTCGCCGATCGGCGCGGCGGCGAGCACCGTCACCGGCCGCGGCGCCAAACGCAGCGCGCAGAAGAGCCCGGCGAGGCCGCCGCCGACGATGATGACGTCGTCGATGCCCTCCCAGGATTGGGGCGGGAACAGGCTGTCGGTTTCAAGCATGGGCGGTGCCTGCGCGGGGCCGCTGCGCTAGTGCTTCAGATTGATCATGCGCTCGACCGCCTGGCGGGCGCGGCCGGCGATCTCCGGATCGACGGTCACCTCCTCCTCGAGATTGAGGAGGCTGTTGAGGATCTTCGGCAGCGTGATGCGCTGCATATGCGGGCAGAGATTGCACGGGCCGACGAATTCGACCTCGGGCAGCTCGGCCTTGATGTTCGAGGACATCGAGCATTCGGTAACGAGGAACGCCTTCTTCGGCTTCGTCGTCGCGGACATGGCTGATGATGCCGGACGTCGAGCCGGTGAAGTCGGCGATCGCGATGACCTCGGGCGGGCACTCCGGATGAGCGATGATCTCGGCGCCAGGATTGGCCTCCTTGAAGGCCAGCAGTTCGGCGGCGCTGAAGCGCTCATGCACCTCGCAATGGCCCTTCCAGGTGAGGATCTTCACGTCGGTCTGCGCGGCGATGTTCTTCGCCAGATACTCGTCCGGGATGAGCAGCACGGTGTCGACGCCGAAGCTCTCGACCACGGCCTTGGCGTTGGACGAGGTGCAGGTGATGTCGCTCTCCGCCTTCACGTCGGCCGAGGTGTTGACATAGGTGACGATCGGCACGCCGGGATAGCGCTGGCGCAGCAGGCGGACGTCGTCGCCGGTGATGGAATTCGGCGAGCGAGCAGCCGGCGCGGCTGTCGGGGATCAGCACGGTCTTGTCCGGGTTCAGGATCTTCGAGGTCTCGGCCATGAAATGGACGCCGCACTGGACGATGAGATCGGCCTCGGTCTGCGACGCCTCGATGGCGAGCTGCAGCGAATCGCCGACGACGTCGGCAACGCCGTAGAAGATCTCCGGCGTCTGATAATTGTGCGCGAGGATGACGGCGTTCCGCTGCTGCTTCAGCTCGTTGATCGCCTTCACATAGGGCGCGTGCACCGGCCATTCGATCGCCGGCATGACGTGCTTCATGCGCTGCGTAGATCGGCGCGGTCTCGCGCGCGACCTCGTCGGTGTAGTCGAGCGAAGGCATGGGCAGACGCTCGGGTGTCGCCCGGTGCGTCCACGGGATGTCGCCAAGACATCATCCATCGATGCGATCCTTTCGGTGTCCCGATAATATACTCAGCCTGAGTATATGTTGTCCGCGGCGGCGGGGATGCAAGTGCTGCCCTCCCCTTCGCCGCGGACTATAGCGGCACGGGCGTGCCGCTCGTGTGAAAGCAGCGCTGATTCCGACCGATTGCCGCGGGCGATACAAGAGCCTTGATATAATTCGGCTTACGTTACGTTGCCTAGCCTTCGACCTTGGAGAAGTCGGCGACGGTCGCCATCGCGTCGCGGATGCGGCCGAGGAGACGAAGGCGGTTGAGGCGGATTTCGGCGTCGGGCGCGTTGACGAGCACCTTGTCGAAGAAGGCATCGACCGGGGCGCGGAGATCGGCGAGCGCCGCCATGGCCGCGGCGAAATCCTCGGCCTCGATCGCCGCGGCGGCCCCGGCTTCGGCTTTGTCGATGGCGTCGTGGAGGGCGATCTCCTCCGGCTCGGAGAGCAGCGAAACCTCGGCGTCGCCGGTATGATCTCGCCCGACTTCTTCTCCTCGTCGCGGAGGATATTCACGGCGCGGCGATAGCCGGCGAGGAGGTTCTTGCCGTCCTCGCTGTCGAGGAAGGCGGAGAGCGCACCGATACGCTCGACGATCATCAGGAGGTCGTCCTGATTGCCGAGCGCGAAGACGGCGTCGACGAGATCGTGCCGCGC
This sequence comes from uncultured Alphaproteobacteria bacterium, assembly GCA_963823045.1. Classification (GTDB taxonomy): domain Bacteria; phylum Pseudomonadota; class Alphaproteobacteria; order Rhizobiales; family Kaistiaceae; genus JADLGL01. The sequence continues at coordinate 35,051 of CAWGKA010000006.1, forward strand.
TCCCTCCTCGCGCAGTTGCACCTTCAGCCGATCGGCGAAGAAGGCGAGGAGGTCAGCGATCGTGGCATTGATCAGCTGGTTGAGCTGTTGCTCCGTGACCGCGACGCCGGCCTCGACCAGTGCGCGATGAGGAACCCTGATCGAACCGCGTGGCAGCAAGCTGCGGACGTCGCCGAGGCGTCCCAGCATCGCACCGAGTTCCTTGTTGCCGAGCGCCGCCCAGATGGCGAAGCGCGAGCGCGCTATGGCCGGCGCCAGGCGGAAGCGCAGCTCGTTCTACAGCACGATGCGGATGACTCCGAGCGCGGCGCGGCGGAGGGCGTAAGGATCTTTCGAGCCGGTCGGCTTCTCGTCGATCGCCCAGAAGCCGACGAGGATGTCGAGCTTGTCGGCAAGGGCGACGGCGATGGCGACCGGATCGGTCGGGACATCATCGCCCGGTCCTTGCGGCTTGTAGTGATCCTCGACCGCCGTCGCGACGGAAGCATCCTCGCCCTGGCGGTCGGCGTAATAGCGGCCCATCAGGCCCTGCAGCTCGGGGAACTCGCCGACCATTTCGGTGGTGAGATCGGCCTTGGCGAGAACGGCGGCCGCCGACTTGTTTCTGAAGGCGCTCTGTTCGATTCAAATCTTCGGCGGAAAGCATTTTACCATCGAAGAAATTTGACTGCGACGACAGGACATCGGCGATCTCGCCGGCGAGGCGGCCGATGCGTTCGACGCGCTCGCCCTGCGTGCCGAGCTTCTCGTGGAAGACGACATTCGTCGCCGCAAGCTTGGCCATGCGCTGGTCGAGCGGCTTCGAAAGATCGAGCCCGAGACGCTCGGCGGCGGCACGCATCGCCCCGCTGTCATGACCCGGCAGATCGCGCTGGTCGGTGTTCCAGAAATGGCGGGCATCGGACGAGGCGAGCGCGGATGACGCGCTGATTGCCGGCGACGATCTCATCGCCGCCGTCGCTCGCCTCGATGTTGGCGACCATGACGAAGCGGTTGGCGAGATTGCCGGACTGATCGCGCAGGACGAAGCACTTCTGATTGACGCGGATGGTGGTGCGGATGACCTCGGGCGGGATGTCGAGGAACGCCTCGTCGAAAGAGCCGACGAGCACGACCGGCCATTCATTGAGGCCGGCGACCTCTTCCAGCAGCCCTTCATCCTCGATCAGTTCGAGGCCGAGGGCGAAGGCGCGCTCCTTGGCGTCGTGAAGGATGATGTCCTTCCGCCGGTCGGCGTCGAGCACGACTTTGGCGTCGCGCAGGGCGTCCTGATAATCGTCGAAGCGGCGGACGGTGATCGGCGCCGGCGCCATGAAGCGATGGCCATAGGTCGATGTCGCCCGCGGTCACTTCATCGACGGCGAAATCGATCACCACCGGATCCTCGGTCTCCGGGCCGAAGGTGGCGACGATCGCGTGCAGCGGGCGGACCCAGCGAAGGCTGCCCGGCTCGGTCGAGGCCGCGCCCCAGCGCATCGATTTCGGCCAGGGGAAATCGCGGATGATCTTCGGCAGCGTCTCGGCGAGGAAGGCCTCGGCGGCGACGCCGGGCTTCTCGATAGTCGCGACATAGAAGTCGCCCTTCTTCGGGTCGGACTTGACCGTCGCCTGGTCGATCGAGGCGAGGCCGGCGCCGCGGAGGAAGCCGGCGATCGCCTGTTCCGGCGCATCGACGCGCGGGCCTTTGCGTCTCTTCGCGCAGATCGGGCGAGCGCGCGGGAACGCCGTTCACCGTCAGCGCCAGCCGGCGCGGCGTCGCGAAGGCCTTGGCGCCCTCATAGATGAAGCCGGCCTCGACCAGCGCGTCGGTGACGAGGCGGCGCAGATCGTCGGCGGCCTGCCGCTGCATGCGGGCGGGGATTTCCTCGGAGAAGAGCTCGAGCAGAAGGTCAGGCATCACGTCTGCCCATGTGGGCTTGAGCCACCCTCCCCTCGACGGGGAGGGTCGGTGCACGCAGTGCGCCGGGGAGGGGTGATCGTTCCGCGGCGCTGTCACCCCCACCCGATCGGCTTTGCCGATCGACCTGACCCGTCAAGGGGGAGGTTCTTGCTCTCGCGATTCGACGATCGCACGAACGATCGCTAGGCAGCCTGCGAGATTGTCGAAGACATCTATATTCGGAAAGCGCATGACCAGATAGCCGCGAGACCCAGGAAGCGGTTCGCTGCCTGTCCCGTGACTGAGCAGCGGCTGTTGCGTGCGTGTCGCCGTCGATCTCGATCACGAGCCGCAACCGGAGGTGCGCCAAGTCAACGAAATAAGACCCGATCGGTGCCTGGCGTCGGAAGTGCGTGCCCTTCAGCTCGATCTGGCCAAGGCCGCGGCGGAAGCGTCGTTCGGCGTAAGTTTCGCTGCCACGGAGACGACGCGCCCTGTCACGCGAACGGGAAACTCTAATGGGAAGTATTGCATCAGCCGGCTCCGCCGCCGGCCGTCATCAGCCAGGCCTCGCCGCAGGCCTTGGCGAGTTCGCGGACGCGCAGGATGTAGCTCTGCCGCTCGGTCACCGAGATGACGCCGCGGGCGTCGAGCAGATTGAAGGCGTGGCTCGCCTTGATGCACTGGTCATAGGCCGGCAGCGCCATCAGCTGGCGATCGCCGGAGCGGCCGGCATCGAGCAGCGCCTTGCACTCCTTCTCGGCGTCGGCGAAGTGCCGGAACAGAAGCTCGACGTCGGCATACTCGAAATCGTAGCGCGAGAACTCCTGCTCGGCCTGCAGGAAGATGTCGCCATAGGTGACCTTCTCGGCGCCCTCGCGGCCGTTGAAATTGAGGTCGAAGACGTTCTCGACGCCCTGGACATACATCGCCAGGCGCTCAAGCCCGTAGGTGAGTTCGCCCGCGACCGGCGCGCATTCGACGCCGGCGACCTGCTGGAAATAGGTGAACTGCGACACCTCCATGCCGTCGCACCAGCACTCCCAGCCGAGGCCCCAGGCGCCCAGGGTCGGGCTCTCCCAATCGTCCTCGACGAAGCGGATGTCGTGCAGATGGAGGTCGACGCCGATCGCTTCCAGCGACTTCAGATAGAGGTCCTGCAGGTCCGGAGGGCTCGGCTTCAGGATGACCTGGAACTGATAATAGTGCTGCAGCCGGTTGGGGTTCTCGCCATAGCGGCCGTCCTTCGGCCGGCGCGAAGGCTGGACATAGGCGGCCTTCCACGGCTTCGGGCCGAGCGAGCGCAGCGTCGTCGCCGGATGAAACGTGCCGGCGCCCATCTCCATGTCGTAGGGCTGCAGGATGACGCAGCCATAGGCCGCCCAGTAGGTCTGCAGCGTCAGGATGAGGTCCTGGAACGACCCACGCGGGTTGAGGTCGGATGACATGGAAGCGCCCGGCTTTGGCAAAAAGACCTCGGCGAGCTAGCTGCCGGGCCGGCCTAGGTCAAGCGCCTGGTCGTGGCGCGGCTGCCGATCGTGCTCGGACTGGCGGTAGACGCCGGTGGCCGGATCGCGCTCCAGCGTCTTGGCATCCGCGCTGCGGCGGCTCGTCGCCCCGTCGGCCGGCGGCGGCACGAAGCGCTTCCACAGCACCAAGGTGATCACGGCGACGATGGCAAGGACGATAAACTGGCTCATTGCGGGCGTTCCCCTGCCGCTTGCTGGCGGTGGCGCAATCTTCGCACCGAAGCCGCCGCGCCTCAAGCCGCGGTCATTGCCGTTGAGATGGGGGCGCCGCGCCGCCGCGCCAAGGCGGGTGGATTTCGCCGAGGCCGGCGCCATGGCGGAGGATCGCTTCGAGCGGCGGGGCGAAGCCGTTGCCCTCCGCCTCATGAAGGACGAGGCCGGGCAGGACGGTCGGGCTCGCCTTGCGGCCCTTGATGGCGCCAGCAAGGAGCAGCTCGGCCGCAGCGCCTGGGCGTGGATGCAGCGGCAGCAGCGTCGCCGCGCCGAAACGGCCCGATAGGCCGGCGATGAGATCAGGCAGCATCGAGGCCCTAACGATGGCGACCAGCGTTCCGCCGGGCGCCAGCAGCCAGGCGGCGGCGCGAAACCATGCGTCGAGGCCTCCGGCTAGGATGTGGGCGGCGGCGCGGCTTTCCGAGGGCGAAGCGCTGACACGGTCGGCGGCATGGAAAGGCGGGTTGGTGAGCACCGCCGAGGCGCCTTCGCGCGGCAGGCCGGCGGCAAGCCGATCGGCTTCCGGTGCGGTGATGTCGATCTCGGCGACGCGGACGCGGCCGGCAAAGGCGCGATTGGCCGGCAAGGTCAGCGCCAGCCGGGCGCAGTCGGCGAGCGCAGGCTCGCGTTCGGCGAGGAGGATTTCAGCCGCGGTGCAGCGCGTCGCGGCACAGAAACCGGCGATGCCTGCGCCGGCGCCGAGGTCAACGATCGTACCGGTCGTCCCGGTGTCCAATGATGCGCCGAGCAGCACCGCTTCGAGGCCGGAGCGGTGATGGCCGGAAGCCGGCTGCACCGCCTCGACGCGGCCACCGAGAAAGGCGTCGATCGTCGTTTGGCCCCTGAAATGCGGGCGGATCACTTGGATTTCGGGCGTCGCAATTCGCCGGCGATGCCGGCCTCCTCCAGGATCTGGCGAGCCCGCCTTGCGTCGTCGGGGCCAACCATGAGACGCCGTGCCAGGACTCCGATGGAGCCTTCGAGGACGCTCATATTCTGGTCGAAGATATGGCTTTCGATCCCGGCGTCCTTGAGTACTGCCTGGGCGAATGACAGCAGCACCGGGTCATTGGTCCTCATCAGCTCTTCCATCGGCGCGGCATTTCCTCCCGTTAGGCGGCGGAAGGTAAGGGTTCCGGCGCGGTCAAACAATCTGGCTTCCACGGGTGGCTTGTTGCGGCGAGGCCGGTTGCCTATTGTCGCGCCTCTTTCCGGGAGGAATGCCTTTTGGGAGTTGTTGTTGCGCTTGACGAGGACAAGCGCCGCGGCCGGGGATCGAGCCGCTCTCCGCGCTCGTCAAGGACGATCTGGCGCAGGTGAACCAGCTGATCATCGACCGGGCCGGATCGGACGTCGCGATGATCCCGGAGGTCGCCAACCATCTCATTTCCTCCGGCGGCAAGCGCCTCCGGCCGATGCTGACGCTCGCCGCGGCGCGGATGTGCGGCTATGCCGGCTCCGGCCATGTGAAGCTCGCGGCCGGCGTCGAGTTCATGCACACGGCGACGCTCCTCCATGACGATGTCGTCGACGACAGCGACCTCCGCCGCGGCAAGCTCGCAGCGCGGATGGTCTGGGGCAATTCGGCCAGCGTCCTCGTCGGCGATTTCCTGCTCGGCCAGGCCTTCAAGATGATGGTCGAGGTCGGCTCGCTGGAAGCGCTCTCGATCCTTTCCGACGCGGCTGCGGTCATCGCCGAGGGCGAGGTGCGCCAGCTCGCCGCCGCCAAGAGCCTGGCGACGACCGAGGACGAATATCTCGCCATCGTCTCGGCAAAGACGGCCTCGCTGTTCGCGGCATCGGCCGAAGTCGGGCCGGTGCTGGCGACGCGGCCGCAAGCCGAGCGCGCCGCGTTCCGATCCTATGGCGCCAATCTCGGGCTCGTCTTCCAGCTGATCGACGACGTCCTCGATTATGGCGGCAATTCCAACGACCTCGGCAAGGCGATCGGCGACGATTTCCGCGAGGGCAAGATCACGCTGCCGCTCGTGCTTGCTTACCGCCGCGGCTCCGATGAGGACCGCGACTTCTGGCCCGGGTGGTCGAGCAGAACGAAATCGGCGAGGGCGACCTCGCTCACGCCATCGCCTTGCTGAAGCGGCATCGTGCCCTCGACGACACGATCGAACGGGCCCGCCATTTCGGCGAGTGGCGCGGGACGCCCTGGCGCCCCTCCCGTCATCGCCGTTCAAGTCGGCGCTTCTCGAGGTGGTCGATTTCTGTATCGAGCGCGCCCACTGAAACTGCTAGTTGCAAGCGCCACGGCAAAATGACCATCCTCCACCCGCCCACCCCCCAGGCCCGATAAAGACGATGCGCATCAGATTCCGTCTTGTCTCGATTTTGGCTGCCGTCGCAACGGCTTCGACGGTCTTCGCGGCCCCTGGCGTGGCGCAGGCGCAACCCGCCCTGGTGAGCACGGTCGGCGCCTATCTGGCGGCGCGGGCGGTCCTTGGTCCGCAACGATCCGGGGCCGCGGCGAGTTTATTATCGCATCGTCCATGACCGCAACCCCGGCAATTCCACCCTGGTCACGACGATCATCAGCCTGTGGGTCGAAGCCGGCCAGGTCGACCAAGGCGCTGCCGATGGCGCGGTCGGCGATCTCGTCGGAGCCGGGCAACGAGCCGGCGCGACTGGTGCTAGCCGCCGACGCGATCGGAGCGGCAGTTCGACGTTGCCGCCGGACATCTCGACGCCATTTCCGGTGATGCCGGTCGGACGCCACCACCGGCATTCTCGGCGCGTGGATCCAGGCCGGAGAGGGCGACATAGACGGCGCCCTGGCCACGCTCGAGGGCATGGATTCGTCCGACCTCTTCCAGTCCTTCCACGCCGCGCTGATTGCCGACATGGCCGGCCGCAGTG
>CAWGKA010000007.1:0-259991 GCA_963823045.1 uncultured Alphaproteobacteria bacterium
TGTCGGGCATCGGAGCACCGTTTCCTGTCGAAGCGCTTCGCAAAGGGTCGCTAGGCGGCCTTGCGGCTCCGGGTGGCCGGCTTCTTCTCGTCCGACTTTGCCTTGGTGCTCTTGGCCGACGACTTCTTCGTCGTCGAGGCCGATTTCGCCGCCGTCTTCTTGGTGGGGCGCGACTTGGAGCCGGACGACTTGCTTTCGCCGACAGCCATCGACTTCTTCAGCGCGTCCATCAGATTGATGACCTGGGCTCCGACCTCGGGCTCGTCGATCTCTTCGAGAGGGCGATCCTCGATCTTGGCCTCGATGAGCTCGCGCAATGCGATCTCATACGGGTCCTTGAAGGCCTTCATATCGAGAGGCTTGGTCTTCCGCTTGATCAGCTCCTCGGCCATCGTCTTCAGCTCTTCTTCGGGCTGGACATCGGGCACCTCGGCGTAGAACTGATCGGCCTTGTTGATCTCGTCGGCGTAGCGCAGCGTCTCGATGGCAAGGCCTTTGCCGTGAGGGCGAAGGCACACGATGCTCGACTTGCCGCGAACGACGAGCTGGCCGAGACCGACCTTGCCCGTCTCCTTCAGCGCATCGCGAAGGACGACATAGGCTTCGCCGGCAACTTCATCCTCGTCGGGCGCGACGTAGAGCGGCTTCTCGAAATAGACCGGGTCGATCTCGTCCTCGTCAACGAACTGAACGAGATCGATCGTGCGCTTCGCCTCGAGCTTGACGTTGTCGATCTCGTCATCGTCGAACAGAACGTATTTGCCCTTTTCGACCTCGTAGCCGCGCACGATGTCATCGGCATCGACGGCGCCGACGCCGGGGACGACCTTCTCGTAGCGGATCCGCTTGCCGGTCGGCTTGTGGATCTGGTTGAACGAGACCCTCGCCGCCGTCTTCGTGGCGGAGAAAACCTGGACCGGGATGGAAACCAGGGCCAGCCTGATCTGCCCCGACCAATACGCACGCGCCGGCATTTCTGCCTCCTACTCAACACCCTGTCGGATGGCGCGCGGACGCCGACCCCATCCGCTCGCCTATCCCTGATTCCCTCGCGAGAGCGTTAATTTGTCAAGTCACGCGCGTTTTGTTTGTCGCGATGGCATGAACCGAATACGAAAAGACCCGCGGCCCGGAGCGTTTCCGATCCCGCTTTCGAGCCGATTGACTGATGCGCCGTTCGCTTTATGTTCCGCAACTGGCGTCTGGCAACTCGGCACGCCATATGCTGGACTTCGGCCATGCAGAAATTCATCTCCATTCGCGGCGCGCGCGAGCACAATCTCAAGAACGTCGATCTCGACCTGCCGCGCGACAAGTTGATCGTGTTCACCGGCCTGTCGGGCTCCGGCAAGTCGTCGCTCGCCTTCGACACGATCTATGCCGAGGGCCAGCGGCGCTATGTCGAAAGCCTGTCGGCCTATGCGCGCCAGTTCCTGGAGATGATGCAGAAGCCGGACGTCGACCAGATCGACGGCCTGTCGCCCGCCATCTCGATCGAACAGAAGACGACCTCGCGCAATCCGCGTTCGACGGTCGGCACCGTCACCGAAATCTACGACTATCTCCGCCTGCTCTTCGCCCGCGTCGGCATCCCCTATTCGCCGGCGACCGGCCTGCCGATCGAGAGCCAGACGGTGAGCCAGATGGTCGACCGCACGCTGGCACTGCCGGAGGGGACGCGGCTCTATCTGCTGGCGCCGATCGTGCGCGACCGAAAAGGCGAGTACCGCAAGGAGCTCGCCGAACTGCAGAAGCGCGGCTTCCAGCGCGTGAAGATCGACGGCACCTTCTACGAGATCGCCGAGACCCCTGCCCTCGACAAGAAGCTGAAGCATTCGATCGACGTCGTCGTCGACCGCATCGTCGTCCGCGCCGACATTGCCGCGCGCCTGGCGGATTCGTTCCAGACCGCGCTCGAACTCGCCGACGGCATCGCCATTGCCGAGATGGCCGACGCTAAGAAGGGCGACCCTGAACGCATCACCTTCTCGGAGAAATTCGCCTGCCCGGTTTCCGGCTTCACCATAGCCGAGATCGAGCCGCGGCTCTTCTCGTTCAACAATCCGGCCGGCGCCTGTCCGGTGTGCGACGGTCTCGGCACGGAGCAGACGGTCGACCCGGCGCTGATCGTTCCGGACGAGGATTTGACGCTGCGCGCCGGCGCGATTGCGCCGTGGTCGAAATCGACCTCGCCCTATTATGTGCAGACGCTCGAAGCACTGGCGCGGCAGTTCAAGTTTTCGCTGGCGAAGCCGTGGAAGGAGCTGCCCGAAGCGGCGCGAAACGTCATCCTCTACGGCTCCGGCAAGGAGTCCGTGACCTTCACCTATGAAGACGGGCTCCGCCGCTACGACACGAAGAAGCCGTTCGAAGGCGTCATCCCCAATCTCGAAAGGCGCTGGAAGGAAACCGAATCCTCGTGGATGCGCGAGGAGATCGAACGCTATTTCACCGCCGTGGATTGCGAGGCCTGCCGCGGCTACCGCCTGAAGCCGGAAGCGCTGGCGGTAAAGATCGACGGCAAGCATATCGGCGAGGTCTCGGAGCTCTCCATCCGCAACGCCGCGCATTGGGCCGAAGAGCTGCCGGCGCGCCTTTCGCCCAAGCACAATGAGATCGCCTCGCGCATCCTGAAGGAAATCCGCGAGCGGCTGCAGTTCCTCGTCGATGTCGGCCTCGACTATCTGACGATGGCGCGGAAGGCGGGTACGCTGTCGGGCGGCGAAGGCCAGCGCATCCGCCTCGCCTCGCAGATCGGCTCAGGTCTCACCGGCGTGCTCTACGTGCTCGACGAGCCGTCGATCGGCCTGCATCAGCGCGACAATGACCGGCTGCTGGCGACGCTTCGCCATCTGCGCGATCTCGGCAACACGGTCCTCGTCGTCGAGCATGACGAGGACGCGATCCGCACCGCCGACTACGTCGTCGATATCGGCCCGGCCGCCGGCATCCATGGCGGCGAAGTCACCGCCGAGGGCACGCCGGCCGAAGTCATGGCGAACCCGAAATCGCTGACCGGCCGCTATCTCACCGGCGCGCTGGCGATCGAGGTGCCGGAGAAGCGGCGGAAGACGACCAAGGCGCGGTCGCTGAAGATCACCGGCGCGTCGGGCAACAACCTCAAATCGATTTCGGCGTCGATCCCGATCGGCGCGTTCACGGCGGTCACCGGCGTCTCCGGCGGCGGCAAGTCCACATTCCTCATCGACACCGTCTACAAGGCCGCGGCGCGGCGGCTCAACGGCGCGCGCGAGGCGCCCTCACCCTACGATGCGATCGAAGGCCTGGAGCATCTCGACAAGGTCATCGATATCGACCAGTCGCCGATCGGGCGCTCGCCGCGCTCGAATCCGGCGACCTATACAGGCGCGTTCACCCCGATCCGCGAATGGTTCGCCGGCCTCCCCGAAGCGAAAGCGCGCGGCTACAAGCCGGGCCGCTTCTCGTTCAACGTCAAGGGTGGACGATGCGAAGCCTGCCAGGGCGACGGCGTCATCAAGATCGAGATGCACTTCCTGCCGGACGTCTATGTCACCTGCGACGTCTGCAAGGGCGCGCGCTACAATCGCGAGACGCTGGAGGTGAAGTTCAAGGGGAAGTCCATCGCCGACGTTCTCGACATGACGGTCGAGGAAGGCGCGCAGTTCTTCGCCGCCGTGCCGGCGATCCGCGACAAGATGGAGACGCTGGAGCGCGTCGGCCTCGGCTACATCAAGGTCGGCCAGCAGGCGAACACGCTGTCAGGCGGCGAGGCGCAGCGCGTGAAGCTGTCGAAGGAGCTGTCGCGCCGGGCGACCGGGCGGACGCTCTACATCCTCGACGAGCCGACCACCGGCCTCCATTTCCACGACGTCGCCAAGCTCCTCGAAGTGCTGCATGAGTTGGTGGCGCAGGGGAACACCGTCGTCGTCATCGAGCACAATCTCGAAGTCATCAAGACGGCCGACTGGATCATCGATCTCGGCCCCGATGGCGGCGACCGCGGCGGCGAGGTCGTCGCCGCCGGCACGCCCGAACAGATCGCCGAAGTGAAGGCCAGCTACACCGGCCATTTCCTCAAGCCGGTGCTGGAACGCCGCCGCATCGAGGCGGCGGAGTAGACCGTTGGCTGACTCCCCCTACCTCATCACCCCGGGTTCGCCTTCCCGCCTCGCCGAGCGGCCGACGGCCACCGATGATGGCCTTGCCGACAAGGACGCCGGCGAGAAGCGGCTGCGCGAGGACGGCGCGGCGATCAGCGATTTGCAGGAGCGGCTTTATGCCGAGGGCCGTCGGGCGCTGCTTGTCGTGCTGCAGGGCACCGATACGTCGGGCAAGGACGGCACGGTGCGTCATGTCTTCCGGCAGACCAGCCCGCTTGGCATCTCCGTCACCGGCTTCGGCAAGCCGACCAGCCACGAGCTTGCGCATGATTATCTGTGGCGCATCCACAAGGCAGCGCCGCGGCGCGGCACGATCGGCATTTTCAACCGCTCGCATTACGAGGACGTGCTGGTCGTTCGCGTCGAGGAACTCGCGCCCGCGCGCGCGGTCGAGAAACGCTACGACCAGATCAACGCCTTCGAGAAGACGCTGACCGAGAACGGCACGACGATCCTCAAATTCATGCTGCACATCTCGAAGCCCGAGCAGCGCGACCGGCTGCAAGCGCGGCTCGACAATGCCTGCAAAACACTGGAAGTTCAACCCGGCGGACCTCGAGGCGCGCGACCGCTGGAACGAATATCTGGTCGCCTATGAGACGATGCTGGACCGCTGCTCGACCGAATGGGCGCCATGGTTCGTCGTCCCCTCCGACCACAAATGGGCGCGCAACGCGATCGTCGCTTCGATCGTCCGGCAGACGCTAGAGGCGATGAACCCGCAGCCGCACCAGCCGGATTGGGATCCGAAGGACTTCAAGGTCGACTAGGCCTCCTGAGCGGTTTCGAGTCGCCCGGCCGTTCTGCCTCACAAACAGTCACGCCCAGCTAACAGGCACACATGTTTCGTGAGATCGCCAAGAGTGGCAGAACATGACGGTTTCGAGGCGATCGATTTGCACACTCCGCAAGTCAGCTATGCATTTGCGGACCTCCCCCTCATGCGTAGGGCGCGTATATTTGGTCAAGCAAACGGAGACGGTGGCCAACCCCGTTTTCCAGGCACCCAGCGACAGGGGCTCTCCCTCCCTCCCCCTGCGCCAGGCGGCGTCAATCCTCCCCGGTTGACGCTCTATTGAGAACGCCCCACCAATCTCCTCCCTGGTGGGGCGTTCGCTTTTCCAGGCCTAGCCCCGCTTCGGCGGGGCTTTTTTTATGCGCTACCGTGCGGCGAAATGCGCTGCGTGGTCGATGGCGAAATGGATGAAGCTGCGCGGCGATCGCCCGACCAGCGCCTGGAACGGTCCGGTATCGACAGCGCCGAACCAGCCTTCTCCGGCCTCGCGATAGACGGCCTTGAGCATGTCCGGCACTCCGAGTTCGGCGCAGCGTGCAACGAATGCCTCCGCGCCGTCGATATGCGTGATCGCGCGTTCCCCGACCGTGGACAGGATGTCGGCGATTTCGGCCGCGGTGACGGATGCGCTGCCGGTCAGCTCATAGGCCTTGCCGTTATGTGCGGCACGCTCGTCCCCACCCGTCATGATGAGGGCAAGGCCCATCGCGGCGATGTCGCGGCAATCGAGAAAAGCGATCTTCGCCGCGCCGGTGGGAAGGAAGAACCGGTCTGCGCCGGCAACGTAGAGACCCGGCGACATCGTGAAGTGCTGGGCGAAGATCGTCGGCCGGATCGCGGTGTAGGGGACGCCGCTCTCGCGGAGCGCCCTTTCCCCGGCGCCGTGGCGCTCGGGAATGGCTTGCGGCTCGCCGACAGGCTCGCGCGCGCCGGTGACGCTAACCTTGACGATGTAGCTGACACCGGCGGCCTTGGCGGCTTCCGCCATCCTGGCGTGCCAACCGGCCATGTCGGGAATGAACGGCGGAAATCAGCATGATCGCGTCGACCCCCGCCATCGCCTCGGCCAATGCCGCCGGGTCGTCCTCGTCGAGGGCAACTGGTGAGAAGCGATCGGGCGCCAACCGGCGCAGCAAACCGGCGCGGCCGCCGGACGGGTCGCGCGTTGCAAAACGCAGCGACGGCCGCCTGGGATGAACCGCGCAAAGCTGAGCGAACTCGGTGCCGATCTTGCCGGTTCCCCCGGTGACAAGGATCGTCGTCATGCGTTCCTCCCCTTCTGTCGCCGTTGGTCGCAGAAACGTACCCCCGGCGTTCTGCGGTCACTATACCGCGTCACATCGCCGGAGCAGGGTCTGTCGTTCGAGGCGCGTCCCATGAGCGTTTCGAGGGCGATTGAGCCCGTCATCGCCAGGCATTAGGTTGCCGCCATGACCACATCCCCCATCCATGTCATTGGCGGCGGACTCGCCGGCTCCGAGGCCGCCTGGCAGATCGCCCGGGCCGGCGTTCCCGTCGTGCTCCACGAGATGCGCCCGGAGCGCGCCACGCCAGCGCATCAGACCGACGGCCTCGCCGAACTCGTCTGCTCCAACTCTTTCCGCTCCGACGACGCCCTCACCAGCGCCGTCGGCCTGCTTCACGAGGAGATGCGGCGCGCAGGCTCGCTGATCATGAGCATGGGCGACGCGCATCGGCTGCCCGCCGGATCGGCGCTCGCCGTCGACCGCGAGGGCTTCTCGGCCGCCGTCGGCGCCGCGATCGAGGCCGAGCCGCTGATCACGATTGCACGCGGCGAGGTAGCCGGCCTGCCGGCCGCCGAATGGGACAGCGTGATCGTCGCCACTGGGCCGCTGACCTCGCCCGATCTCGCCAAGGCGATCACCGACCTCACCGGCGAGGACGCCCTCGCCTTTTTCGATGCCATCGCGCCGATCGTGCAATATGAGACGATCGACCAGAGCATCGCCTGGTTCCAGTCGCGCTACGACAAGCCGGGCCCGGGCGGCACCGGGCGCGACTATCTCAACTGCCCGCTCGACCGCGACCAATATGAGGCCTTCATCGACGCCGTTCTCGAAGGTGAGAAGACGCCGTTTCACGAGTGGGAAGGCACGCCCTATTTCGACGGCTGCCTGCCGATCGAGGTGATGGCCGAGCGCGGACGCGAGACGCTGCGCCACGGACCGATGAAGCCTGTCGGCCTCACCAATGCCCACCGGCCCGACGTGAAGCCCTACGCCGTCGTGCAGCTTCGCCAGGACAACGCGCTTGGCACGCTGTGGAATATGGTCGGCTTCCAGACGAAGCTGCGCTACCGCGAACAGCTTCGCGTCTTCCGCATGATCCCCGGACTTGAGAACGCCGAGTTCGCGCGGCTCGGCGGCCTTCACCGCAATACCTATCTCAACTCGCCGAAGCTGCTCGACGGCACGCTGCGCCTGAAAGCGATGCCTCGGCTCCGCTTTGCCGGCCAGATCACCGGCTGCGAGGGCTATGTCGAGTTTGCCGCGATCGGGCTCCTCGCCGGCCGTTTCGCCGCGGCCGAACGGCTTGGCGTTGAGCCGGCAGCGCCGCCAGCGACGACGGCCTTCGGCGCGCTGTTGGCGCACATTACCGGCGGCCATCGCTATGCAGACGAACCCGGCAAGCGGTCCTTCCAGCCGATGAACATCAATTTCGGTCTCTTCCCGGAAGTCGAAGTGCCGAAGGGCAGGAAGGCCGAGCGCGGCGCCGCGAAGAAACATGCCATTTCCGCCCGCGCCCTCGCCGATCTCGAAAGCTGGCTCGGCGATAGCAAGCGTATCGCCGCGGAGTAATCAGCGCAGCCCTCGCCTCGCCGCACGCCACAAGGCCCATTGACGCCCTAGCCGCGACCCGAGCGGCGGCGGATGGAACGGATACAAATGATCGCGGTCAAGGCGGTCGAGATCCGGCCCGACCAACGCCAGCGGCAGGTAGGCCGGGAGGATCTCCTTCGGCAAAGGCCGGAGCGCAGCAATCGCCTTGGCGAGGTGATCGCGCGCGGTTTGGCGGAACTCGGCCATCGCGCGCTGCAGTTCCTCCGGCGTCATGTGCAAGGCGAAGATGCTGTCGAGCGTGACGCCGTGGGCGTCGAACCGATCGCGCGGCAGGAAGAGCTGCTTCCGCCTCGTGTCGACGCCGAAGCGCTGCATGGCGCCACACAGCGCGAGGGCGACGCCGGCATGGCCCGAGGCATCGGCCGACCCGAAATCCTTGCCGTCGGCCAATACAAGCACGGCAAATTGGACCATCGCAGACGTCGTCTCGCCGGCATAGCCTTCGAAGTCGGCCATGGTCGGCATCGGGTCGTTGTAGAGATCGAAGATGCGCGCCGTCAGCAATGCGTCGAACGCTGAACGCGGCAGGGCGAACTTGTCGATCGTCTCGAGCAGCGCCTCGGCGAGCGGATTGCCGCCGCTCTCATTGTTGCCGATCGCGTCGCGCCACCATTGCATGCGGATCTCGCCGAGCGCGGCCTCGCTGACGACGAAGCGGATGCGGGTGATCTCGGTATCGAATGCGTGGAGAGCGTGCAGGTGTTTGCGTGCCGGCTGCGGCGCGAACAGATCAGCGATGAAGCGATCGCGGTCACGCTCGCGCACGATCGCGGCGGCTTGCTCGTAGGCATCCATCTTATCGAGATGGGACAATTCGGCCGATCAGTCCACTGCGATCAGCGCAGCAGCGACGCGGCGATTCTCGGCCAGGAGCACATTGAAGGTGCGCACCGCCGCGCCCGTCGACATGGCATCGGACGAAAGACCGGCCTCGCGCAGCCTTGCGATCAGCTCAGGAGGAAGGCGGCGCGGCCCGTCGCCAGCGCCGATCAGCAGGATGTCGATTTCAGCCGCTTCGTCGAGCGCGCGCTTCAACGCGGCGGCGTCGATGGCCTCAAACGAATCCGGCGGCCAGCCATAGATGCCGCTCGGCAGACACAGGATAGAACCGCGATGCGACATCTCGGCGAAGCGGAAGCCGCCATTGCCATAGGCATCGATCGGAGCCCGCCCCGGGAAATGCGCCTGCCGGATGACAGTGCCGGGCGTCGGCCGGCGCGGCATTATTCGCTGGCGGGCTCGGCCTGCCCCGCGTCATTCTTGTCTTCCTTCTTCTGCATCTGATCACCGCGAAGATTGAAGAAGACGAGCACCGGAGCCGCGATGAAGATCGACGAATAGGTGCCGATGGCGACGCCGAAGATCATGGCCGCAACGAAGGAGCGGATCACCTCGCCGCCGAAGATGTAGAGCGCCCACAGCGCGATCCAGGTCGTCAGGGAAGTGACGGTGGTGCGCGTCAGCGTCTCGTTGATGGCAGTGTCGATGAGATCGTTGAGCGGCACGCGCTTGTATTTGCGCAACGTCTCTCGGATGCGGTCATAGACGACGACTGTATCGTTGAGCGAATAGCCGACGATAGTCAGGATCGCCGCGATGCTGGTGAGGTTGAAGTCGAGCTTCACCACGGCGAAGAAGCCCAGCGTCATGACGACATCGTGCAAAGTCGCAATGATGGCGCCGACGGCAAACTGCCATTCGAAGCGGAACCAGACATAGATCATGATCGCGATCATCGCGATCAGGGCCGAGATGATGCCGTCTCGCGCCAGCTCGCTGGAGACGCGCGGTCCGACCACCGACTGACTTATGGCGCCTATGTCGCCCAACGCATCTCGCGCGGTGGCGAGAACCTGTTGCTGTTCCTCCTCGCCGCCGCTCGGCACGCCGATGCGCACCGATATGCTCTGCCCCTGCGTGGCCGAGTTGGTAACCGCCTGCACGTCTACGCCGGTGATGCCGACTGCTTCCAGCCGCGAGCGGACGTCGGCCAGGTCATCGACAGTCACCGACTGATCGGTCGGCTCGATGGTGAGCACGGTGCCGCCGGTGAAATCGATGCCGTAGTTCGGACCGACGAAGATGAAGAGCGCGACCGCGATCACGCTGAGCAGGATCGACGTCGGGAAGACGACCCGGCGCAACCGCATGAAGCGGATCTTGGTACCGTCCTTTATGAGGCGGATTGGCATGGTGTCTCCGTCCTCAGATCG
Organism: uncultured Alphaproteobacteria bacterium; assembly: GCA_963823045.1. Taxonomy (GTDB): domain Bacteria; phylum Pseudomonadota; class Alphaproteobacteria; order Rhizobiales; family Kaistiaceae; genus JADLGL01. Next base: position 10,013 of record CAWGKA010000007.1, read on the forward strand.
CTAGCGCCGCAGGCCGGCGACGCCGTACCCAGACGGCCACCATCAAGCGGGTGACAAGGAACGCGGTGAACAGCGTCGTGCCGATACCGATGCCAAGCGTCACCGCGAAGCCCTTGATCGGACCGGAACCGAAATAAAACAGAACGGCGGCGGCGATCAGCGTGGTGATATTGGCGTCGAGAATGGTGTTGAGCGCGCGCTGGAAGCCGAGATCGATGGCCTGGATCGCCGACCGGCCGGAGCGATATTCTTCGCGTATTCGTTCATAGATGAGCACGTTCGCATCAACCGCGGTGCCGACGATGAGGACGATGCCGGCAATACCCGGCAGGGTCAGCGTCGCGCCGAGCACCGTCATCACAGCGAAGATCATCAAGAGGTTGAGGATCACCGCGATGTTGGCGAGCACGCCCAGGAAGCCATAGACGACGACCATGAAGACGACGACGGCGATGGTCGCGACGATGGCCGCGATCTCGCCGGCGCGGATCGAGTTGGCGCCGAGGCCGGCCGAAACGGTGCGCTCTTCGACGATGGTGAGGCCGACGGGCAGGGCGCCAGCACGGAGCAGAATGGCAAGATCGTTCGCTGTCCCCGCTGTGAAGTTACCCTCGATCTGACCGCTGCCGCCAAGAATGGCGCTCTGGATCACCGGCGCGGAGATGACCTGACCATCAAGGATGATGGCGAATTGCCGCCCGATATTCTGCTGCGTCACCTGCGCGAAGGACTGCGCGCCGGCGGTATCGAGACGGAAATGCACGACCCATTGACCGGTCGTCTGGTCAAGCGTCGCCTGCGCGTCGATGAGATTTCTGGCCGCGCACGCGCGCATCGCCGACGACGTAGTAGCCGCCCGGATTGTTCGCATCCGGATAGACAAGTTCGCCCGGCTGGCGCGCCGCCTCGGCTGCCGCCTGGCTCATCGGCCCGGTGCCCGAGACCATGTTGAAGGTCATCTGGGCCGTGCGGCCGATGATGTCCTTCAGGCGCTGCGGATCGTCGAGGCCGGGCACCTCGACGAGGATGCGCGTCGCACCCTCACGCTGGATGCTCGGCTCGGTGGTGCCAAGTTCGTTGACGCGGTTGCTGATGACCTGGATCGACTGCGCCACCAGGCCGCGCATCCGCTCGGCCAGACCGGCGGTGTTGTAGGTGAAGCGGAACAGGCCGTCTTCCGGCTCGGTGAGATCGTATTCGTAGGTGCTGGCCTGACCGGCGGCATTGCTGAGCGGATTGCGCAGCGCGTTGAGCCGATCGCGCGCTTCCTGCAGCTGGGTCGTATCCTCGATGCGAACCTGGACGTAGCAGGTGTTCGCGGTCGCATCGGCACAGTTGGCGGCAATCTGGTCGCCGGTCGAAAGGCCGGAATAGGAGACGGCGGGATCCTGACGCAACGTCGCGCGCACTTCGCCGGCGAGCGTCGTCAGCTGGTCGGCGATGAAGCCCTGCTCATCGAGCTGATAGAGGAGCGAGGAACCGCCCTGCAGATCGAGGCCGAGAACGACCTGCTGCTTGGGCAGCCAGCCGGGCCAGTTCGCAACCGTATCCTTCGAGAAGAAGTTCGGTATGACGAAAACGATCGCGGCCAAAATGACGGCGATAATGAACGCCATAGACCAGCGGCTGAGATGCAGCATCCGCGCTACTCCGACGGCCTAAGCGTCAACTGTCTTCCTTCACCGGCTCGGCCTTCGACCGAACCTCGGTAATCGCCTGCCGGGAGATACGGACTCGGGTGCCTTCGGCGATCTCAACCTGAAGCTCGTCATCTCCCTCGGCGACGACCTTCGAAACCTTGCCAATCAGCCCACCGCTGGTCACAACGGTATCGCCGCGCCGCACCTTCGAGATCATCTCGCGGTGCGCCTTCATGCGCGTCTGCTGCGGCCGGAAAATCATGAAATAGAACATGATGCCGAAAATGAGCAGGAGCGGCACGATGGAGAGCAGGCCACCCGTCGGATCGGACGTCGTCGTCGCGGCGTCCTGGGCAAAGGCGGGCGTAACCAACATTAAGGGCTCCTCGGGCTCCGAATTCTGCGGGTATCACGTTCTCGGAGCGGGCGACATTTCGCCGGCCGGGAAAGTGGCGCGGACTATAGCGATGGGACTTATGGCTGGCAAACCGCGAATGCAAGGATTTCAATGCGATTGCCGGGCCCCGGCAAATGGCTACGGAATGGGCCGATGACCGACCTCTCCGCCATTGCCGAACGGCTCGACAAGCTCCTCGCCGCGCTGGAGCGAATCGCCCCGGCGACCGCTCCCCTCCCCGATTTCGCCTCGGCGGAGGCGTTCCTCTGGGAGGCAGAGCGCGAGAGGCTGACGCCTGTTGTCCGCGTCAATCGCGTCGATATCGAACTCCTCCGCGCGATCGATCAGGTGCGCGACTTGCTGCTGGGCAACACGCGGCGCTTCGCCGCCGGGCTGCCGGCCAACAATGCGCTGCTGTGGGGCGCCCGCGGCATGGGAAAGAGCTCACTGGTGAAGGCGGCCCACGCCACGGTCAACGCCGAGACGGGCGATCTGAAACTCATCGAGATCCACCGCGAGGATATCCATTCGCTGCCGCGCCTGATGGATATCCTGCGCGAGGCGCCCTACCCCTTCATCCTCTTCTGCGACGACCTCTCCTTCGAAGCCGCCGACACCGCCTACAAGTCGCTGAAGGCGGCGCTCGAAGGCGGCATCGACGGCAGGCCGGCCAATACCCTCCTCTATGCGACATCGAACCGTCGCCATCTCCTGCCGCGCGAGATGATGGACAATGAGCGCTCGGCCGGCGTGAACCCGCATGAAGCGGTGGAGGAGAAGGTTTCGCTCAGCGATCGGTTCGGCCTCTGGCTCGGCTTCCATGCCTGCAGCCAGGACGACTACCTCGCCATGGTGCGCGGCTATGCCGAGACTTTCGGTCTGGAGATCGACGAGGCCGTGATGCGCGCGGAGGCGCTGGAATGGGCGGCAACGCGCGGCGCTCGATCGGGCCGCGTCGCCTGGCAGTTCACGCTGGACTTGGCCGGACGTCTCGGCGTCCGGCTCGACGGCGCGGCGCCGGATTGATCATGATCAATGCAGCGACCCGGGTGCTGATGAAGGTTCGCCTTAAACAGACAACGCTGGAGGCATGTCGTGCCGGACGTTCGAACATACCCGGAAGGGCATTTCGTCAATCTCGGCCTCGCGATCGGGATGCCGATTGGCCTGCCCGTCGGCCTTCTGTTCGGCGATGCCGCGTATCTCAGCATTGGGTTGGCGCTTGGTGCCGGGGTTGGCCTTGCGATCGGATCGGCCGTCGAGGCCCGGTACAAACGGGCCGGCCAAATCGTCCCGCTTGACCCCGCGGTCAAGCGCCGAAGGGACCGCATTCTGACGATCTCAGCGCTGGCCGGGGCGGTCGTGGCCGTCGGGGTGACGCTGTTTCTCGTGCTTCGCTAGGTGAAGAGGCAGCGGCGAAGACGCCGCTACCGGACTAGTTGGTCAGATAATCCAGCGGATTGACCGGCGTGGTGCCGCGGCGAAGCTCGAAGTGGAGCTGGGCGGCGGTGACGGCGCCGGTGTTGCCGGCATCGCCGATGACTTGGCCGCGGGTGACCGTGGCGCCGCGATCGACGTTCATCTGGCTGAGATGGGCGTAGGCGGTGACCCAGTTGTCGGCGTGCTGAATGAGGATGAGGTTGCCGTAACCGGCGATCCCGTTGCCGGAGTAGATCACGGTGCCAGCCTCTGCGGCATGAACCTCGGTGCCGAGCGGAACGGAGATGTTGATGCCGTCATTGCGCTCTCCGCCCGGCTTCACGCCGAAGTCGGAGATGACGCGGCCCTGCACCGGCCAGCGGAAAGCAGTGCCGGTGGGCGACGGGGTGTCGTTGCCTGCCGGCACGTTGGCGACCTGGGTCGGCGCCGCGTCGGTGGCGGTGGTCGTGGGCGTCGGGGCCTGAGCCACGGTGGCAGCCGGGGCCGCCGGAGTGGGCGTGGGCGCCGGCGTCGCGGCCGTTGTCGTTGAAGGCGTCGCCGTCGTCGCCACCGGCGTTGTGGCGGCCGGGGCCGCGGCGGTGGTGCCGCCGGGGATCACAAGCTGCTGGCCGATGCGCACGAGCGTGTCTGTGGTCAGGCCGTTGGCGCTGGCAAGCTGGCTCACCGGAACGCCGGAAGCGCGGGCGATGGAATAGAGCGTGTCGCCGGTCTGCACGATGTAGGTGCCGCCGGTGATCTGTGTCGTCTGCGTCGGCGTGGCGGCGGCCGGGGCGGCTTGGGCGACGGGCGTCGTGGCGGTCGGCGCGGTGCCGTTCGCGGTCATTACGCCAAGCGGGGCCGGCGGTGTTCCGAGCGCTGCGGTCGTGCCCGGGCTCGGGATCACGAGGCGCTGGCCAATTGTGAGGGTCGACGTCTGGGTTAGGCCATTGGCGCCGGCGATGGCGGCAACGGAAACGCCGTAGTTGCGGGCGAGGCTGTACAGCGTTTCGCCGGAGGTGACCGTATGGATCGTGCTTTCGGCCGCCGGAGCAGGCGTTGCCGCCGCGACCGTCGTCGGCGGCGTGTAGGTATTGCCTGCGGGCGGCAATGCGGCGGTGGCCACGCCACCGGTCGTGGTGGTGGTCGTCGTCGCGTCGTAGGCCGTATTCTGCTGGCCGCCGGCGATCGGATTGTTGCCGATGAGGGCCGGCGGGACGGGCTGATCGGCGGTGCCGTAGGTTCCTCCGTCCGTTGCGCCCGTAACGGTGCGGTCGAAGCGTGAGCTGGCGCAGCCGCTGAGGAGCGCTGCCAGAACCGCCACCGCGGCTACCGGGTAAGCAAAACGAATCCTGGAAGAGACGGTGGCGGAACTGTGCATTCTGCAACTCGCGTCAAACGCAACTGAACGGACGCAAAAAATGCTCTGGTAACGTTGAGAAAGACTTAAAGCCGCTCGGCTTTGCCCGGAATGAGCGGAACGAGGCGCACCTCACCGAGGATCGTTTCGCCAAGCCGCCTGCCCGTTTTCTCCAGCCGTTTCAGCGTTTGTGGGCCATCGGCGGGGCCAATTGGAGCGACCATGACTCCGTTCGGTTTGAGTTGTTCGACAAGCGCCGGCGGCACGTCCTCGGTCGCGGCAGTGACGATTATGCGGTCGAATGTGGCATTTGCTGGCCAGCCAAGCGTCCCGTCGCCGACGACGGCCGTGACGTTGCCGATGCGCAGCGTGCGGAAACGGAGTTCGGCCAGTTCCACCAACGTCCGGAACCGGTCGATCGTGTAGACGTGCCGCGCCAGATGCGACAGCACGGCGGCGTGGTAGCCGCTGCCGGTGCCGATCTCGAGAACCTGATGCTCGGCCCGGCAATCAAGCGCCACGGTCATGCGGGCCACGAGTTCCGGCGCGCAGATGGACTGGCCGCATTCGATCGGCAGCGCGCGCTCCAGATAGGCGCTGTCCCGCGCCTCATGCGGGATGAACATGCGGCGCGGAACCGATTTAAATGCAGAAAGGATGCGCCGGTCGGTAATGCCGCGCTGCCGCAGCTTCAGCAGGAAGCCGGCGACGGCGATGCGGTCCTTCTCGGCCTCGGCGACGCCGAACGCCGGCTCGCCCGGTTGGTTCATCCGGTTTTCGCCGCAGGCGCGCCGGCGGCAAGGTGCCGGGAAAGGCGCGCGGCAAGTTCGTGGTCGGTCAGGTCGAGGCGGAGCGGCGTCACGGAAACGGCGCCGGATTCGATGGCAAAGAGGTCCGTGCCGGGCACGCGCTCGGTCTGCTGCCGACGATAGCCGAGCCAATAGTATTTCATGCCGCGCGGATCGGTGCGCTCCTCGGTGAAGAGGCTGTGCAGCAGGCGGCCCTGGTTGGTGCCGTCGATGCCGCGCACCTGATCGGCCGCCAGATCGGGGAAATTGACGTTGAAGAGGACGTTCTCCGGAAAGCCGAAATCGAGAAGCTGCTGGATCACCTGCGGCGCATAGGCTTCGGCGGTATCCCATTGCGGCTCGTCATTGCCGGTTTCCGGGTCATAGGCGAGGCTGAAGGCGATCGACGGAATGCCGATCAGCGTTCCCTCGATGGCGCCGGCGACGGTGCCGGAATAGGTCACGTCGTCCGCCGCGTTCTGGCCTGCATTGACGCCGGAAAGCACAAGATCGGGCCGATCGCCGATAATGCGCCGCGTCGCCATGATGACGCAGTCGCTCGGCGTACCGCGGAGGGCGAAGCGCTGGTTGCCGAGCTCGCGAAGGCGGAGCGGATCGCCCAGCGTCAGCGAATGCGACAGGCCGCTCTGGTCGGTCTCCGGGGCAATGACCCAGACGTCGTCGCTCATGGCGCGCGCAACGCGCTCCAGCACGCCAAGGCCGGGAGCGTCGATACCGTCGTCATTGGTGATGAGAATGCGCATGGTGTCCGTCAATTTAGGGCGATCGGCGGCGATGACCAAACTGGTTCAGGGACCGATCTTGTCGATGCCGCCCATATAGGGAGCCAAAGCCGACGGAACGGTGACCGATCCGTCGGGGTTCTGATAGGTCTCCAGCACGGCAATCAGGGCGCGGCCGACGGCCACACCCGAGCCGTTGAGCGTATGGACATGGCGGATCTTGCCCTCGCCGTCCCGATAGCGGGCGTCCATGCGCCGCGCCTGGAAGGCATTGCAGCGCGACACGGACGAGATTTCGCGATAGCGCCCCTGCCCCGGCAGCCAGACCTCGATGTCCCAGGTCTTCTCGGCGGAGAAGCCCATATCGCCGGTGCATAGCGTGACGACGCGATAGTGGAGATCGAGGCGGCGCAGCACCTCCTCGGCGCAGGCGAGCATGCGCTCATGCTCTTCGACCGATTTCTCCGGCGTCGTGATCGAGACGAGCTCGACCTTGTCGAACTGATGCTGGCGCATCATGCCGCGCGTATCCTGACCCGCGGCGCCCGCCTCGGAGCGGAAACACGGCGTCAGCGCCGTGAAGCGCAGCGGCAGTTCGGCTTCGGCCTGGATGGATTCGCGGACGAGATTGGTGAGCGGGACTTCGGCGGTCGGGATGAGCCGAAGTGCCGAAGTCTCGAGGGCCTCGCATGTCCGATATTCACCTGCTCGCGAAGATCACGCCATCCGAATCGCCCGTCTTTCACCCGATGTCGTCTTCAGAATTGCCACCTTCGTCGCTTGAGCCTTATCTCCCAGGCCTTCGCCATGGTCGACTTGCCCACTTAGTTTCGTGACTCGACTGAGCGCTACGAACAGGTCGTCTTCGAACTTCGGGCAGCTGCCCCGTCCCAAACAGCGCATCGTCGCGGACGAGTAGCGGGGGCTGGACCTCGGTGTAGCCGTGCTCGCCGGTGTGGAGGTCGAGCATGAACTGGCCGAGGGCGCGTTCGAGGCGCGCCATCTGGCCCTTGAGCACGACGAAGCGTGATCCGGAAAGCTTGGCGGCGGTCTCGAAATCCATCGACCCCATCGCCTCGCCGATGTCGAAATGCTCCTTCGGCGCGAAGCCGGCGGGCCAGATCGGGCGGTTGCTCGGCCGCTCGGCGTCGCCCTCGCCCGGCTTGTCGCCCCAGCGATGCAGTTCGACATTGGCGCTCTCGTCCGGCCCGATCGGCACGTCGCCGGCCGGAACGTTGGGGACGGTGGCGAGCGCGTCCCGGAGCGCCTTATCGAGTTCGCGCTCGGCGACTTCACCGGCCTGAAGCTCGTCCTTCAGCTTGGCGACCTCGTCGATCAGCGCTTGAGCCTTGGCCTCGTCGCCGGATGCCTTCGCCTTGCCGATCTCCTTCGAGGCGGCGTTGCGGCGCCCCTGCGCTTCCTGCAGGCGGGCGATATGGCGGCGGCGATCCTCGTCGAGCTGGATCAGCCGCGTCGCGGCCGGCTCGGCGTTGCGGTTGGCAAGCGCCTTATCGAGGGCCTCGGGGTTCTCCCGAATCCATTTGATGTCGAGCATTTAGGCGAATCCGAAGGGCTGGTTCGGCGCCTTATACGCAAGAGGCGCGATGTCAGCCACCCTCCCCTCGACGGGGAGGGTGGGTGCACGAACGGCGCCGGGGAGGGGTGAACCTCGCAGGGGCCAGCACCCCCACCCGCGCCGCTTCGCATCGCGACCTCCCCCGTCAAAGGGGGAGGTTTGGGGGTGGCCCTCCAGCTTAGGCGTTGGCGCCTTCGGCGGCTTCCTTGGCGGCCTGGGCCTGTGCCCGTCGCTTCTCGACGACGCGCACGGCGAAGATCGAGATTTCGTAGAGGAAGATGGTGGGGATCGCGAGGCCGAACTGGCTCGGTATATCGGGCGGCGTCAGCACCGCGGCCGCGGCGAAGGCGGCGACGATGGCGTAACGCCGGCCTTTCCTCAGGCCCTTGGCGTCGACCAGGCCTGCCCTCGCGAGCAGGATCAGCACCACCGGCAGCTGGAAGCAGAGGCCGAAGGCGAAGATCAGGATCATGATCAGGCCGAGATACTCGCTGACCCGCGGCAAGAGCTCGATCGTCGCCGTGCCCTCGCCGCCCGGCTGCTGCATGCCGAGGAAATAGGTCAGCGCCAACGGCATGATGAGGAAGAAGACGACCATCGCGCCGATCACGAAAAGTACCGGCGTCGCGAAGAGGAACGGCAGGAAGGCCTTGCGCTCGTTCTTGTAGAGGCCGGGCGCGGCGAACTTGTAGATCTGCGTCGCGATGACCGGGAATGCGAGGAACAGCGCGCCGAAGAAGGCGAGCTTGATCCGCGTGATCAGATATTCCTGCGGCGCCGTGTAGATGAGGTGGATATCGCTGTTCGCCCCCGACGCCCACTCAAACGGGATCAGCAGGATATTGTAGATTTTGTCGGAGACGGCAAAGCACGCGACGAAGGCGACCAGGAAGAACAGGATCGACTTCATCAGCCGGCTGCGCAGCTCGACGAGATGCGTGAGCAGCGGCGCGCGGCTCGCTTCGACCTCGTCGTCCTGCTCGGTTGCGGCTTCCGCCGTCTCGTCGGTCATGATTTGGCGGCGGCCGGCGCGGCCTCAACCGCGGGCGCGGCGGGCAAATCGTCGGCCGGCGCGGGCAAAGCTGCGGTCTCCGGCGTCTCCGGCGCAGGCAGCGGCGTCATCGCGGGGCCCGTCGGCGGCGGCTCTTTCGATACGCTGGCCGGACGCTGATAGGGCGTCATGCCGCGCTGAAGCTCGGTCCGTGTGTCACGATTGAGCTCGGTCACCTGCTTGCGCAGCTGGTCGAGTTCGTCGTCGCGAACCGCGTCCTCGACCTGCCGCTGAAAGTCGCGCGCCATCCCACGCACTTTGCTGACCGTGCGGCCGACATTGCGCATCAAGGCAGGCAAATCTTTCGTGGGGACCACGAGGATCGCGATCGTCGCGATCACGAGAACCTCGGTCCAACCTAGGCCGAACATTGCTGTCCGCTCCTGGTCGCGCAGGGCGACATCTGTTCGCCGGCCTTAGCCGGCGTTGCTGTTGGTACGTTCGTCAGTCGACGCGCGGGTGTTCACCGTCTCGGTGGCGGCTTGCTCGATCGGCCGCGCCGGCTGATCGTCGTCAGCGAGGCCCTTCTTGAAGCTCTTCATTCCCTTGGCGACGTCGCCCATCAGGTCAGAGACGCGACCGCGGCCAAAGAGGAGCACCACCACGACCAGAACGACGATCCATGGCCAAATGCTACCGAATCCCATTTCGTCCTCCGAATTCCGCCGCACCATTGGCTCGGCGCGGCTGAGGCTCGCATGATTGCATACGCGAGATGTAGGACTAATCCCGAAGTCTTGGCAAATACGAGGACGTCACCGGGGTTGATGCGGAGGGCCACTTCGGAGCCCACCGGAACGGCCGGTCCGTTTTCGCGCATTCGCGCCAATATCGGCGCATCCAGCCCGTCGACGACGATCTCAACCAGATCGACCTCGCCAAGGAAATGCCGCTCGACGATGCGGCCGACGACGGGCCCTTCCCCGGCAAAGGCGATGCCCTGGGGCCGAATGGCGGCCATCGCCTCACTTCCCTCGGCAAGGCCCTTGGCGTCGAAGCGGCCAAGCGGCGTTATCACAGAACCCGATTCAACGCGCCCTTCCAGCTCGTTGACATTGCAGAAGAAACGAGCGGCGGCGATGTCGATCGGCTGGCGATAGAGTTCTTCCGGCGGGCCGATCTGCACGATGCGCCCTGCGCGCATCAGCGCGATGCGGTCGGACAGTTCCATCGCCTCTTCCGGATCATGCGTGACGAGAATCGCAGTCACCCGCGTTTCACGTAGAATTGTCAGTGTCTCCTCGCGCACATTTTCGCGCAGGCGCCGGTCGAGGCCGGAAAACGGCTCGTCCATCAAAAGCACGGCCGGCCGCGGCGCAATCGCCCGGGCAAGCGCCACGCGCTGCTGCTCGCCGCCGGAGAGAATGTGCGGATAGTCGTTGGCGTAGCGGTCGAGGCCGACCCGCTCCAGGACGCGAAGGGCCTCATTCTCGGCGTCGCCGCGCGACAGAGCGCGCAGACCGAACATGACGTTCGCAAGGATCGTCATCTGCGGGAAGAGCGCATAGTCCTGGAACATCAGGCCAACGCCGCGCTTCTCAGGCGGACGGAAGACATTCGGCCCGGCCACTTCCTGATCATTGAGCAAGACGCGCCCGCTGCTCGGCCGTTCGAGCCCCGCCGCGATCCGCAGCAGTGTCGTCTTGCCGCATCCCAACTCGCCGAGCAGGCAGACGATTTCGCCCGGTTCGACGGTGAGGTCGACGCCCCTGATCGCGGGTACACCGTCGAAGGCGTGGGTGATGCCTTCCAGCGAGACGCGCGCTGCGATCGAAGCACCCGTGCGATTGCGGCGGCGCCACGAGCGAGCCGGCGGGGATGACGGGGCGGTGCTACTCAACAAAGACGACCGTTGCTGCGGCCGCCAAGCGGCCTATTCCTCGGCTTCCGCCTCGGCGTCGTTATCGACAAAGACACGGTCGAACTCGTCATCACCGGTCTCGTCATCGTCGGACACCTCGGGTTGGGCGTCTTCTGGCACGGCAACGGCGCTCTTCTCAAGCAGACCCGCCGCGGCGAGTTCCTCGGCGCCCGGCAGATCGGTGACGCGATCGAGGCTGAAATGCTCGAGGAAAGCGTCGGTCGTGCCGTAAGTCACAGGCCGGCCGGGTACATTGCGGCGGCCGGAGATACGCACCCAGCCGATCTCCATGAGGAGGTCGAGCGTGCCCTTGCTGGTCGAAACACCCCGGATCTCCTCGATCTCGGTGCGCGTCACGGGCTGGTGGTAGGCGATGATGGCAAGCATCTCCAAAGCCGGCCGCGACAGGCGGCGCTGTTCGACAACTTCCCGCGTCATGAGATGGGCGAGGTCAGGTGCGGTGCGGAATGCCCAGCCCTTGGCGACGCGGACAGGCTGTACGCCGCGATCGGCGTAGAGCTGCTGCAGCTCCTGGAGCAGCGCCGGGAGGTCGGCCTCGGCCGGCAGGCGGCGGCGAAGCTCGTCCTCCGATACCGGTTCGGCCGAAGCAAACAGCAGTGCCTCCAGGGCCCGCAGATGCTGCGTTTCGGTCCGCGGCGCCTCAACTTCCTCCGGCTCGGGGAAGAGCCGCACGACGCTCTGTTCAGCCATTGCTCACTCCTTGCGGCCGTTCCGGCCGCGGCGTCCTGATCATCAGGGGCGCAAAGGTCGCCGTCTGACGCAGTTGCAGTTTGCCCTCACGCGCCAGCTCGAGGCTGGCGCCGAAGCTTGAAGCCATCACCGTCCGGCGCGTCTCCCTGGCGACCAGATAGGGCGACATGAAGACCGTCAGGGGCGTCCATTCAGCGATATCGCCGATGAGCCGCCCCAGCGCCTCGCGGGCATCGACAAGCGACCAGACCACGCGCTTGGGCATGTGGATCACGGTCTCGGCGCCACGGCGCTTGATCCGGGCATAGGCGGACAGAAGGTCGTAGAGCGTTGCCTTGTAGGCGCTCCTGCGTTCGATGTGGATCTCCGGCGCGCCCCGGGCGAAGACGTTCCGGCCCAAGCGATCGCGTGCCATCAGGAGGCTTGCCGCCTTGCGCATGGCCTCGAGCCGCTGCAGGCGCAGCGCCAGAGCGGCGGCCAGTTCCTCGCCGCTCGGCTCGTCGTCTTCGGTCGGCTCGGGCAGCAGCAAGCGCGATTTGAGGTAGGCAAGCCAGGCGGCCATGACGAGATAGTCGCCGGCCAACTCCAGCTTGAGTTCCTTCGAGCGCTCGATGAAGTCCAGATATTGCTCGGCCAAGGCGAGGACCGAGATCTTCGCCAGATCGACCTTTTGCGAGCGCGCCAGATCGAGAAGGAGGTCGAGTGGGCCTTCAAAGCCATCGACGTCGACAACCAGCATCTCGTCCGGCGGACGGGTGTCCTCCTCCCACAAATCGTCCTGGGTGGTCGTCGGTCGCATCAGGCTGTGCCGAACTCTGGCCGTTTCGCGCGAATCATCAGGCGATTATGGCGACGCGAGAGGCCTGGCGACAGCCGAAAGACCCCGAGCCGCTAGTACCTCTGGATAAACGAGTCGATGCCGACAGCCGCGAGACGCTGGCGAAGCGCTTCGGCGTCCGCCCCCGAATAGGGCCCGAAGAGCACCCGGAAATAGGTTCCCTGGGGCAGGTCGGCGCGATCGATCGCGGTCGGCTCGCCGGTGAGGATCGACGGCGCCCGGTTGATGGTCTCCTGCAGCGTCGATTGCGCGGCGGCTTCCGTGCCTTGCGCCGACACCTGCACGTAGATGCCGGCGGGGATTGCCGCAGCGGCCGTCGGCGGCGTCTCGGTGGGCGTAGCGGCGGCAATCGTTACCGGCGCCGTCTCGGCCGCTGGCGTTGCAGCCGGCGTCTCGGTGGGGGTCGCGGGCGTCACCGCAGGCGTTTCGGTCGTCGTCGGCGGCGCTTCAGCCGTGGTCACAGGCGGCGTCTCGGTCGCCGGCGTTGCGGCCGGCGTCTCCGCGGCAGGCGTTCCAGCGGCTGCGGTCTCGGTAGGCGCGGGCGTGGCAGCAGCGGTGTTGTCCGCGGTGGCGGCGCCGGCCGGTGCGGTGTTGTTGTCGACGATCGTGCCGTCCGGCAGCACCGTTACGGTGCGCACCATGCGCGGCAAGTCGGCAGGGTTGGCGTCGGCCGTTTCCGTGGGCGCCAGCATGGCGCCGATGCCGTCCTCGGTATCGACCGTGTTGCCGACATCGGTGACGGGTTCGGCGCCCGCCAGGAGCGTGGTTTCGGCCGGCGCCGCCCCAGCGGGATCGACGCGGTCGAACACGACATTACCGGCATCGTCGGTCGGCGTCGTCGCGTCGGGGAATACCCGCGTCGGGCCGGCATCGGCCGTGATCAGCGGTGCATCGCCACCAGTGGCGCCGCCGCCACGCAGGACGAGAACGGTTGCCGTTCCGATGGCGACAAGAGCGAGGATGGCAAAGACCGAATAGTAGCGGCGGCCACGCCGACGCGGCGCGTACTGCCTTTCGCCGTACGGGTCTGCATCAAGGCGCGCATCGCGATGGCGAGGCGGCGGGGGGGGCGGCGCAACATCGGCGGTCTCGTCGACGAACGCGCCAGCCGCCGCGAGAGATTCCTGATAAACAGGGTCAATCGCCTCAGGCTCGGCATCAAGGCCCCAGTCTTCCTGATCGTCGAAGCCGGTGGGCGGCGCAACAGGCGTCAACTCCTCTTCCTGAGCCATTTCCTCGGCGGTCGCTTCCCAGCCGGTGCGCGGCCGCTCCGCGGCGGGCGGTGCAGGCAGCGGGGGTTCGACAGTCTCGGTCGACAGGGCGCTCGGGTTGAAGGCGGGACCACCGCGATTGCCGCGTAGGCTGAACCCGCTGAAGGCGGAGCGGAAGCCAGACCGTGACGTGGCGGGCGTCGTCGGAGCCTGCGGCTCGGGCGCGGGGGGAGCGGGCTCGTAGGCCTCTTCCTCGGGCGCATAGCCAGCGGCACCATCGTCATGGGGCTGGTACGGCGTTTCGGCCTGATAGGGCTCCTCGGCGTAGTAAGGCTCCGGCTCGGCCACAGCCTCTTCGCCGGCATGATCCTCGGCTTGATCGGCGTAGTCCTCGTCGGCGTAGAACGGGGGTTCTTCGCCATCGTCGGCATCACCGGCAGCGGCGAAAGTTGCCTGTAAATCGCTGAGGAGCTCGGCCTCGAGGTCGCGGGCGAGATCCGCCTCGCTCAGCCCCGAATCATCTTCGAAGACGCTGCGGCGTTTCGGTTCGTCAAACGTAGAGCGTCCCGAGACGATACGCGCCAATTCAACCAGCGGATCGTCGTCAATGGGGTCGGGCTGCGTCCCGCGGTCAGTCTTTGGGCGGGCCATAGCGGTCATGGGCGTGCGCTCATCCATCGTGTCGGAGCTCTCGCTCCCTGTTCCTCGCCCCCTCGCCCGTCTGTCGCCGTTCGAGCAATACTTTACCGCATTTCCTCAGGCGCTTGAACGCCAAGAATAGCCAGTCCCGAACGCAGTACCAAATTGGCAGCTCGGACGAGAGCTAGCCTTGCATTCGTCAAGCTTGCTCGCTCGTGGTTAATGAAACGTAAGTCCGGTTCTTCCTTGCCGCGATTCCATTGTGCATGAAAGTCCGCCGCCAACTCATACAGATAAAAAGCGATTCGGTGAGGCTCACGCGCCGTAACGGCCGCGTCGATGATCCGCGGATAATCTGCCAAACGCCGGATCAGGCCGAATTCGCCTGAGTCGCTTAGCGGTTCGAGATAGGCAGCGTCAACTTGGCCGTTGTGCACAGCGCTGTGAAACGCATCGACATCGATGCCCGCTTCTGCGGCCTGGCGAACGACTGAGCAGGTCCGGGCGTGGGCATATTGGACGTAGAAGACCGGGTTGTCCTTGGACTGCTCGGTGACCTTCTGGAAGTCGAAATCGAGCGGCGCGTCGCTCTTGCGGAAGACCATCATGAAGCGGACCGGGTCGGGCCCGACTTCCTCAACGACGTCGCGAAGGGTGACGAAGTCCCCTGACCGCTTCGACATCTTCACCGGCTCGCCGCCGCGGAAGAGCTTCACCAGCTGGCAGATCTTGACGTCGAGGCTCGCCCTGCCGCCTGACATGCCGGTGACGGCGGCCTGAAGGCGCTTCACATAGCCGCCATGATCGGCGCCGAGAACGTCGACCATGCTACTGAAACCACGAAGGTATTTGTCGTAGTGGTAGGCGATGTCGCCGGCGAAATAGGTGTATGAGCCGTCCGACTTCATGAGCGGCCGGTCGAGGTCGTCGCCGAACTCGGTGGAGCGGAAGAGCGTCTGATCGCGGTCTTCCCAGTCTTCCGGAAGTTGCCCCTTCGGTGGCGGCAGCCGCCCGACATAGACGAGGCCCTGGTCGGTCAGCGACTTCACCGCCTCGGCTACCCGGTCCTTGCCGTCGGTTAGGGAGCGCTCCGAGAAGAACACGTCGTGCCCGATATTGAGCGCGTCGAGATCGTCGCGGATCATCGCCATCATCTCGTCGATGGCGGCGGCGCGCACGATCGGCAGCCACTCTGCCTCCGGCAGGTCGAGAAGGCCTTTGCCGTGGACATCGACGAGAGCAGCGCCGACCGGCTTTAGATAATCGCCGGGGTAGAGGCCTTCCGGGATCGTGCCGATATCCTCGCCGAGCGCCTCGCGGTAGCGGAGGTAGGCCGACCGGGCGAGCACATCGACCTGGGCACCGGCGTCGTTGATGTAGAACTCGCGCGTAACGGCGTAGCCGGCGGTGTCCAGCAGGCTGGCGATTGCATCCCCCAGCACCGCGCCGCGGCAATGGCCGACATGGAGCGGGCCGGTCGGGTTGGCCGAGACATATTCGACATTCACCGCCTCGGCCGCGCCGCGCTTCGAGCGGCCATAAGCGTCGCCGACACGGATCACCTCTGCGAGGAAGCGCCGCCAGAAGTCTGCCGTCAGCGTCAGATTGATGAAGCCGGGACCGGCGATGTCGATGTGATCGATATCGGCATCGTCGCGCAGACCGGCGGCGATCGCCTCGGCAAGGTCTCGCGGCTTGGCGCCCAGCGGCTTGGCGAGCACCATCGCGGCGTTGGTCGAGAGTTCGCCGTGGGACGGGTCGCGCGGCGGCTCGACCACGACCTTGGCGGTGTCCGGGTCAGGCTGGCCGTAGGCGGATTCTGCCACGAGGCGAACCACGGAGACGACCCGCCCGGTGAAGAGCTCGAAAACGTTCATATGTTGGCGTTGACCCGGCGGAGATATTGGCGCCGCGCCTAGCCGAATTCCGGCACCCGGTCAAACAGACGCCGATATTCTGCCAGGGCAAACCGGTCCGTCATGCCGGCTAGGAAATCGGCGATGCGGCGGCCGCGACGCTGATCGTCGCCAAGGTCCAGGCGCCATGCCTCAGGCAGGGCCGCCGGATCCTCCCAATATCGGGCGAAGAGGGACGCGACCAACTCCTCCGCCTGGTCCATCACCTGCATCACCCGCAGGCTCCGATAGAGTTCGGCGCCGAGGTATCGTTTGATCGCCGCCTCGGCTTCGGCCGTCTTCGCCGAGAAGGCGACCGTAACCCGGCCGGCCTCTCGGAGGCCGCCGGGCGATGGCTCGCAGGACGCAAGTCGCAGGCGCGTCTCGGCGAGCGCATCTTCGACCAGGCCATTGATGAGGCGGCGGACGAGTTCCGGCACCAACCGCTCGCGTTCGAGGCCCTCATAGTCGCGGCGGATGTCGGCGATGTAGCGGCCGAGCAGCGGGACCTCGGCAAGCCCTTCGAGCTTCAGGAGGCCCGAGCGGAGGCCGTCGTCGATGTCATGGGCGTTGTAGGCGATATCGTCGGCGATGGCGGCGCACTGCGCCTCGCCGCTGGCGAAGGTCGACAGCATCAGTTCGCGCCAGGCGTCGAGTTCGGCAATCGTCGCCGGGACGATCTCACCGCGGAGCGGCTTGCCGTCAGCGTCTGTGATCGGGCCGTTGTGCTTGGCGAGGCCTTCGAGAACTTCCCAGGTGAGATTGAGGCCATCGAAGCGCGGATAACGGTGTTCCAGGCTAGTGACGACGCGCAGGCTCTGGATGTTGTGATCGAATCCGCCGAACGCGGCGGCGGCGCGGGCCAGTGCCCTTTCGCCGGAATGGCCGAAGGGCGGATGGCCGAGATCATGGGCGAGCGCGATCGCCTCCGTGAGGTCTTCGTTGAAGCCGAGCGCCCGCGCCAGCGAGCGGGCGATCTGTGCGACTTCCAGCGTATGCGTCAGCCGCGTCCGATAGTGGTCGCCCTCACCGGCGAAAAACACCTGGGTCTTGCCCTTGAGGCGGCGGAAGCTGGTGGCGTGGATGATGCGATCGCGGTCGCGCTGGAAGTCGCTGCGCCAGCGCGACGGAATCTCGGCGTGGACACGGCCGCGGCTCGCAGCCGGATCGGAGGAAAAAGGCGACGTCACGCCCACCCCGGCGCTCTACGGGTTGATTGACACAAATCGGGCCCCCACCTACCCTTTACCGATGCTTGGCGCGAAGCCAGAGGCAACTCAATGAACGTCATTGCCCAAGACAACCCCGTCGCCGCACCTGTCAAGGTGAGCGACCGTGCTGCCAAGAAGATCGCCAGCCTTATCGCCAACGAGGCGAGTTCGATTGCGCTGCGTATCAGCGTCGAGGGCGGCGGCTGCTCGGGTTTCCAATACAAGTTCGATCTCGTGCCCGCGACCGATGCGGATGACGTCGTGGTCCGCAATGGCGACGCCGTGCTCGCGATCGACCCGATTTCCCTGCCCTACATGCTGGGCTCTGAGATCGACCTCGTCGCAAATCTGATGGGCGAAGGCCTCGAGGTGCACAATCCGCTGGCGACATCGTCCTGCGGCTGCGGCACCAGCTTTGCGATCTAGACCGGCGGCCATCGCCATATTGCGATGACGCTCGGCCCTCTTCACCAGATTGCCCTTTCCCGCGGTGACGATCTCGAAGCCGTCGTCACGTTCTATCGTGACGTGGTCGGCCTCCCGCTCCTCGGCCGAATTCGAGCCGCCGGGCATTGCCTTCTTCGATGCCGACGGCGTCAGGCTGCTGTTCTCGCCGGAGGCTCCCAAGGCGCAGATTTATCTTCGCGTCGACAGCATCGCCGACACCGGCCGCGCTCTCGCCGAGCGCGGGGTCGTCTTCAAGGGCGATCCGGTGATGGTCCACCGCGATGATGCCGGACAGTTCGGCGCCGCGGGCGAGGAAGAGTGGATGCACTTCTTCGAGGACCCGGCGGGCAATCTCATCGCGATCGCCGAACGCCGGGCGCCCTGGAGCGATCCCTCGTCCTAGCCGCTGAATTCGGCGTCGAGCGTTACCGGAATCGCCAACACCTTCGCCACCGGGCAGTTCTGCCGTGTGGCATCGGCGATGCGCTGGAAGTCGGTATCGCTGATGCCCGGCACCTTCGCGCGCGTCTTGAGGTGAATCTTCGTGATAGCGAAGCCGCCGCCGACCTGCGGATGAACCTCGACGGTCGCCTCGCTGTCGACCCGAACAGGCTTGAAGCCAGCGTCATCGAGATCGGCGGACAGCGCCATCGAGAAACAGCCGGCGATCGCACCGCCGATCAGTTCTTCGGGATTGGTGCCATCGCCTTCCTCGAAGCGAGACGCGAAGCTGAAGGGGCCGGAATAGTCGGCGAACTGCATTTCGCCGCCGCCCTCTTTCAGGTTTCCTTCCCAAATGGCGCTGGCGTGACGGACTGGCATCGTGATGTCTCCCGGGTTCAATCGGCTGTGGCGGTCGAGAACAGATAGATCACGGCTACGCCCGCCAGGATCAAGCCCATTCCGGCAATTGCCGCGAAATCGAGCGATTGCTTGAACCAGACCAGGCCAATGACTGTGATGAGGACAACGCCAACGCCGCTCCAGATCGCGTAGGCGACGCCGACGGGTATGGTACGGAGGGTCAGCGAAAGAAGATAAAAAGCAAGGAGATAGCCGACGACGACGACAATTGCCGGAACCAGCCGCGTCATGCCGTTGGATAGCTTGAGCGCGCTGGTGCCGACGACTTCACTCACGATGGCGGCTGCGAGATAAAGGTAGTTCACTTGGGTTTGCCCTTGCCGATTTGGAGCGTTCTCGATTGCGGATAGCCACCTGGAACATCAACGGCGTCAAGGCCCGGCTGGACACGGCGACGAAATGGCTGGCGACGGCAAAGCCCGACATTGTCTGCCTGCAGGAGACCAAGTCCGAGGACGAGGCCTTCCCGTCTCAGCCCTTCGAGGACCTTGGCTACAACATCGCCCGTCACGGCCAGAAGGGCTTCAACGGCGTGGCGCTGTTTTCGAAGCTGCCGCTGGAGGAGGTGCAGGTCTCGCTCCCTGGCGACGACGAGGACACGCAGGCGCGTTTTGTCGAAGCACTGGTATCGGTGCCCAACGGCGCCATCCGCATCGCCTCGCTCTATCTACCCAACGGGAATCCGGTCGGCAGCGACAAGTTCGACTACAAATTCGCCTGGATCGAGCGGCTTGAGCGCTGGATCGAAGAGCGCCTCGAGGCG
This sequence comes from uncultured Alphaproteobacteria bacterium, assembly GCA_963823045.1. Classification (GTDB taxonomy): domain Bacteria; phylum Pseudomonadota; class Alphaproteobacteria; order Rhizobiales; family Kaistiaceae; genus JADLGL01. Next base: position 29,424 of record CAWGKA010000007.1, read on the forward strand.
GAGGAAACCTTCCTCCTCGGCGGCGACTTCAACATCATCCCCGAACCGCGCGATGCGCGATTCCCCGACACATGGGCGGGCGACGCGCTCTACCAGCCGGAGAGCCGCGCGGCTTGGCGGCGGCTGGTCAATCTCGGACTGACGGACGCCTTTCGCGCAACGACGGGCGAAGGCGGGCACTACACATTTTGGGACTATCAGGCCGGCGCCTGGCAGAAGAACAACGGTATCCGCATCGACCAATTCCTGCTGTCGCCGCAGGCCGCCGACCGGCTGAGATCGGCGGCGATCGACAAGCGGGCGCGCGGCTGGGACAAGCCGTCCGACCACGTTCCCTTGATGATTGAGATCGACGCCTAGGGGCTTATTCGCCCGGCCGGTCTTCGCCTATGTTGAGTGCGGCAGGCGCCCCAGCGGCGGTAGCCGCGGCGGCCGGGACCGCGCCAGCGACAGCGTCGCCGGGTCGGGCCTGCTCGCCAGCCTCAGTGACCGTCACCGGATTGGCGGCGTTGGCGACAAGCCAGCTATTGGCGAGTTCCATCGCGGTCCGCCGCTCGGTTTCAGTCGCGAGCGCCAGCGCTCCTTCGTGCATGCGCCTGATATTGGGGTCGTTGCCGCCGGTGCGGACCAGCGCCACCTGCAAATAGGCAAGGCCGAAGACAGCCTGACGGGCGACGCCCTCGCCCTGGAAGAGAAGGTATCCGAGCAGCGCCTGGGCGGAGACATTGCCGGCTTCGGCCGACAAATGAGCCCATCTCACGGCTTGCGCCGGATTGGAATCGCCGACCTCGCCATTGAGATACATGACGGCGAGATCGTACTGAGCCTCGGGGTCGTTGAGGTAGGTCGCCGCATGCCAATAAAGCTGAAAGGCCGTGTTGGGATCCGGAGCCGCCACTTCGGTGCCGCCGCGATAGTAGTCACCGAGGGCAACATAGGCGTCGGCGACAAAGGGCGTGTCGAGCGTGATGCGCCGGTCGGAGGCGTGATCGCGGACGATCTCCTCGAACATCGCAAAGGCCTGGGCATCGTCACGCGTGACGCCATCGCCATCGGCGTACATGTGTGCGAGCAGCCACATGGCGCGCGTATAGCCCTGGTCGGCGGCGTATTGGATTGCATCCAGCGCCGTCGTTATGTCGCCGCCGCGATAGGCATCATAGCCGTAGCGGAAGGCTTTGGCCGGCGTATCGGTGTCGGGCGTCGGGTCGAACGCGTAAGCCGGAACGGCAACGCTCAACGCTGCAATGAACGCCCCAAGCCGCAGCGCACTACATGTCCGCATAGCTCACTTTTTCCGCCCCACCCCCGGGATGCGTCACAGCACCCTTCCGCGCCGGGCCGACGCCCTGCGCGTATTTCCAGATCGCGCCGCTGCGATAGTCGCTCTCGCGCGGCTTCCATTCCGCCTTTCGCGCAGCAAGCTCCTCATCGCTGACGCGAACGTTCAGCGTGCCCTCGGTGGCGTCGATGTCGATGATGTCGCCGTCGCGCAGGAGGCCGATCGGGCCGCCGACGAAGGCTTCCGGGCCGACATGGCCGATGCAGAAGCCGCGCGTGCCGCCGGAGAAGCGGCCGTCGGTGATGAGGGCAACCTTCTCGCCCATGCCCTGGCCGTAGAGCGCCGCCGTGGTCGACAGCATCTCCGGCATGCCCGGGCCGCCGCGCGGGCCGACATAGCGGATGACGAGGACCTCGCCTTCCTTGTAGGTGCGCTCGCGGACCGCGTTGAAGCACTCTTCCTCGGAATCGAAGCAGCGCGCCGGACCCGAGAATTGCAGATGCTTCAGGCCGGCGACCTTCACGATCGCCCCGTCGGGCGCGAGATTGCCCGACAGACCGACAACGCCGCCGGTCGGCTTGATGGGTTTGTTGGCCGGGTACATCACGTCTTGCTCGTCGTTCCACGCGACCTTGGCGAGGTTCTCAGCCATGGTCCTGCCGGTGACGGTCATGCAGTCGCCATGGAGATAGCCATGGTCGAGCAGCGTCTTCATCAGCATCGGCACGCCGCCTGCTTCGTACATATCTTTGGCGACATAACGGCCGCCCGGCTTCAAATCGGCGATATAGGGCGTCTTCTTGAAGATCTCGGCGACGTCGAAGAGATCGAATTCGATGCCGCATTCATGCGCGATCGCCGGCAAATGCAGGGCGGCGTTGGTGGAACCGCCCGAAGCGGCAACCACGGTGGCGGCGTTTTCGAGCGACTTCCGCGTAACGATGTCGCGCGGGCGGATATTGCGGGCGATCAACTCCATGACCTTCTCGCCGGCGGCCATGCAGAAGCGATCACGCAGCTCATAAGGCGCCGGCGCGCCCGAGGAATAAGGCAGCGCCAGGCCGATCGCTTCGGAAACGCAGGCCATCGTGTTGGCGGTGAACTGGCCGCCGCAGGCGCCGGCGGACGGGCAGGCAACCTGCTCCAGCGCCTCGAGATCCTCCGTCGACATCTTGCCGACCGAATGAAGGCCAACCGCCTCGAAGACGTCGACGACGGTGACGTCCTTGCCCTTGAAGGTGCCGGGCAGAATCGAGCCGCCATAGATGAAGACCGACGGGACGTTGAGGCGAACCATCGCCATCATCATGCCGGGCAGCGACTTGTCGCAGCCGGCAAGGCCGACAAGGGCGTCATAGCCGTGGCCGCGCATCGTCAGTTCGACCGAGTCGGCGATAACCTCGCGCGACGGCAGCGAGGCCTTCATGCCCTCATGGCCCATGGCGATACCGTCGGTGACGGTGATGGTGCAGAACTCGCGCGGCGTGCCGTTGGCCTCGGCGACGCCCATCTTCACGGCTTGCGCCTGGCGCATCAGCGAAATGTTGCAGGGGGCCGCTTCGTTCCAGCAGCTGGCGACGCCGACGAAGGGCTGGTGGATCTGCTCCCCGCTGAGGCCCATCGCATAGTAGTAGGAGCGGTGCGGTGCGCGCTCCGGGCCTTCCGTGACATGCCTGCTCGGCAGCCGGTTCTTGTTTATCGCTCTGACGTCCATCTGGGCTTCCTGAAAGTCTCTGGTCTCGATGCGCTTCGCTCGGGCCAAAGCGGCGCGCAGGTTGATGTTTCGGCATGCCCCGTCAGGAGCGGCCGTGGTCGACCCTGTTTATGGCTGAATGGCGGCGTATAGGTTGACGTGAACGGGCGGAAGCCACTTCACCGCATACCTGTTGCGCAGGGGCAACAGTGTCGCCCAGGTCGGGGGCGGCGCTCCGGTCGAGGCCGGAATCTCTTTCGGATGCTGAGGTTCTGGCTTGGCGCTACGGTTTCCGCCGAAACAGGGAACCGGCTACTCGATACCGAGCCGTGCCTTCAGAATATCGTTCACGGCCTGAGGGTTAGCCTTGCCACCGGACGCCTTCATAACCTGACCGACGAACCAGCCGAGCATGGTCGGCTTCGCCTTCACCTGCTCCACCTTGTCGGGGTTGGCGGCGATGACCTCGTCGATCACCTTCTCGATGGCGCCGGTGTCGGTCACCTGCTTCATCCCGCGGACCTCGACGATCTCTTTCGGATCGCCGCCCTCGGTCCAGAGTATCTCGAAGAGGTCCTTGGCGATCTTGCCGGAGATCGTGCCCTCGGCGATGAGATCGAGCAGACCGCCGAGCTGACCGGCGGAAATCGGGCTTTCCTCGATGCCCTTGCCTTCCTTGTTGAGGCGGCCGGCGAGTTCGTTGGTGACCCAGTTGGCGGCGACTTTCGCGTCGCGTCCCTTGGCGAGCAGCTCGAAATAATCCGCCGAAGCCTGCTCGGCGATGAGCACGCCGGCGTCATATCCGGAGAGGCCGTAATCGGCGACGAAGCGCGCCTTCTTCTCGTCCGGCAGTTCCGGCAGCTGCGCCTCGAGTTCATCCACCCAGGCCTGGGTGAAGCTCAGCGGCAAGAGGTCCGGATCGGGAAAATAGCGGTAGTCATGCGCCTCTTCCTTGGAGCGCATCGACCGCGTCTCGCCCTTCACCGGATCGAACAGGCGTGTCTCCTGATCGATGGTGCCGCCGTCCTCGATGATGTCGATCTGGCGGCGCGCTTCCTTCTCGATTGCCTGGCCGACGAAGCGGATCGAGTTGACGTTCTTGATCTCGCAGCGGGTGCCGAGCACACCGCCGGGCTTGCGCACGGAAACATTGACGTCGGCGCGGAGCGAGCCCTCATCCATGTTGCCGTCGCAGGTGCCGAGATAGCGCAGGATGGTGCGCAGCTTGGTGAGATAGGCGCGCGCCTCCTCGGCCGAGCGGAGGTCGGGCTTGGAGACGATCTCCATCAGCGCGACGCCGGACCGGTTGAGATCGACGAGGCTGTGCGTCGGATCCTGGTCGTGGATCGACTTGCCGGCGTCCTGCTCAAGGTGAAGGCGCTCGATGCCGACCGTGAACGAAGTGCCGTCCGGCAGATCGACGGTCACCTCGCCCTCGCCGACGATCGGCTGCTTGTACTGCGAGATCTGATAGCCCTGCGGCAGATCAGGATAGAAATAGTTCTTGCGGTCGAAGACGCTGGTGAGATTGATCTCGGCGCGAAGGCCGAGCCCAGTGCGAACCGCCTGGGCGACGCATTCGGAATTGATCACCGGCAGCATTCCCGGCATTGCCGCATCAACCAGGCTGACATGCGAATTGGGCGCGCCGCCATATTCGGTCGAGGCGCCGGAGAAGAGCTTGGAGGCGGAGGTCACCTGGGCATGGACCTCCATGCCGATGACGATTTCCCACTTGCCGGTGGCGCCCTTCAGGTACTGCCCGGGCTTGGCTTCGCGTGTCGTGATCACATTCATGTCGCAGCGTCCTGAAGCAGCGCCCGGGCGATGTCGTGGCGCTCTTGCTCGAGCGGTTCATCGGCCGGCATCTTGTCGGCGCGGTTGTACCAATAACCGGCATTGTCGAGGTCACCCTCGATGCGATGGAGATGGGCGTGGACCCAGGCGGCCTCGCGGCTCGGATCGTCCTGCACGAGGACGTGGGCTTTGTCCCAGTCGCCCTTCTCAGCATACCAGAGGCCCTGCAGCGGAACGCTGAGGCCGGCCGGCGGTTTCTTCTCTCCGACCGTGGCGAGGAATTCCTCAGCGGTCATCTTTCCTCCAATCGCCTTCCGTTCCCAGGCGATGTTCCAGTCGATCAGGCGCCGCCAGAGCGACCGGATCAAATCACCGTTGAGGCCGACTGATGCGGCCTTGGCGGCGACGCGATCGAGAACAGCTTCGACCCGCACCGGGTCATCGGCCTCGCTCGGGTCGCCCTTCAACTCGGCCATGCGCTGCACATAGGCGAAGCGCTCGCCGAGCAGGTTCACCAGTTCCCGGTCGAGGCGGTCGATCTCGGCCCTCACCTCTTCCTTGGTCCGGCAATCCTTGGGCGCCGGCATCGGCCGTCACCACCATCGGTCGGGCGTGAACGTCCCGGCCGCGTCTTCGATCACCTGTCCCGCAGCGAACAGCGTCTCTTCCTGGAAGGCTGGGCCGATCAGCTGCAGCCCGAGCGGCAAGCCGCGGCCGTCCTTGCCGGCCGGAACGGAGATGCCTGGAAGGCCCGCCATGTTCGCCGTCACGGTGAAGATGTCGTTGAGGTACATCTCGATCGGCGAGGCGTCGGCCTTGGAGCCGATTTCGAATGCGGCGCTCGGCGTCGTTGGCGCCAGAACGGCGTCAACGCCGGACTCGAACACCTGCTCGAAGTCCCGCTTGATCAACGTCCGCACCTTCTGGGCGCGGAGGTAGTAGGCGTCGTAGTAGCCGGCTGAGAGCACGTAGGTGCCGATGAGGATGCGGCGCTTCACCTCGGCGCCGAAGCCGGCGGCCCGCGTCCGCTCATACATGGAGATCACGTCGTCGCCGCGGACGCGAAGGCCGTAGCGCACGCCGTCATAACGGGCGAGGTTCGAAGAGGCTTCGGCTGGCGCGACGATGTAGTAGGCCGGGAGCGCGTATTTGGTGTGCGGAAGCGAAATATCGACGATCTCGGCGCCGGCGTCCTTCAGCCATTCCTGGCCCTGTCGCCACAGCGCCTCGATCTCCGCCGGCATGCCGTCGACGCGGTATTCGGCGGGAATGCCGATCTTGAGGCCTTTGACGCCGCGACCGATAGCGGCCTCATAGTCCGGCACCGGCAGGTCGACCGAGGTCGTGTCCTTGGCGTCGTGGCTCGCCATCGAACGAAGGAGGATTGCGGAGTCGCGGACCGAGCGCGCGATCGGGCCGGCCTGATCGAGAGAAGAGGCAAAGGCGACCACGCCCCAGCGCGAGCAGCGGCCATAAGTCGGCTTGATGCCGACGGTACCGGTGAAGGCCGCCGGCTGCCGGATCGAACCGCCTGTGTCGGTCGCGGTCGCGCCGGCGCAGAGGAGCGCGGCGACGGCAGTCGCCGAACCGCCGGACGAGCCGCCCGGAACGAGCTGGGCGTCGGAGCCCGCCGGCCGCCACGGATTGAGGACCGGGCCGTAATAGGAGGTCTCGTTCGACGAGCCCATGGCGAACTCGTCCATGTTGAGCTTACCGAGCATGACCGCGCCATCGCGCCAGAGATTGGCGGTGACGGTCGATTCATAGTGCGGCTTGAAGCCATCGAGAATGTGGCTTGCCGCCTGAGCGTGGACGCCCTCGGTACAGAACAGATCCTTGATGCCGAGCGGGATGCCTTCGAGCGGCCCCGCCTCCCCGGCGGCGATGCGCTCATCGGACTTCGCCGCCATCTCGCGCGCCCTGTCGGCAGTCACGGTAACGTAGGCGTTGAGGTCCTTCGCCGCGTCGATGGCGCCCAGATAGGCGCCCGTCAGCTCGGCAGCGGAGAAATCCTTGGCGGCGAGGCCGTCGCGGGCCTCGGCGATGGTCAGTCTGGTGAGTTCTGTCATGCCAATGCTGCCGGCTTTGCGCCGAGCGCCTTCTCGTAGAATCGCGACCAGACACTGTCCGGATAGTCGAGGAATGCGCCGCGCTGGGTGAAGCCGTTCCGCTCATAGAGCCGGCAGGCTGCCTCGAAGCCGGCCGTGCCGCCAGTTTCCAGCATCAGCATGGTAACGCCCTCACGGCGCGCGTGGTCCTCGATCGCGGCCAGGATGGCCGAGCCAACATGCTGGCCGCGGAGCTCCGGCCGCGTGAACATGCGTTTGATCTCGCCGAATTCAGGCGTGTGGATACGCAGCGCGCCGCAGGCGATCGCCTCCCCCGCTGCGTTGCGGGCGATGAAGACTGTCGTCTCCGGCCCAACCATCTCTTCGACAGTGAGCGTGAACTGGAACTCCAGCGGCGACAGCGGCAGGAGGTATTCGTTGAGCGCGTCGATGAGGGCACGCACCTCGTCCTGCAGCGGGCTCTCGACCGCGACAGTGAAAGGCGGAATGTGTACAGGGGCCGTCGATGCGACCTCGGTCAAAGCCGTCACTCCACCACCTTCGGGACGATGAAGAAATCGTCCTCGCTCTCGGGCGCATTGCCGACGATGTCCTCGGGCCGGAAGCCCTCGGTGACGATATCCTCGCGCTGCTTCATCGGCATCGGCTGCACCGAGGTCATCGGCTCGACGCCGGCGACATCGACCTCGTTCAGTTGCTCGACGAAACCAAGGATTTCGTTGAAAGGCCCACGCATCGCCTCGGCTTCGGCGTCCGAGACGGCGATTTGGGCGAGATGCGCGACGCGCTTGACGGTGGCGGTGTCGACGGACAACGGCTGACCTTCTTGAAAAGCCGGGGGTTGAGCCGGCTATAGCATCGCCGCCGCGGAGCCGGCAACCGAGCGATTGGCGGAGGTTTCTGCCTGGGTTACTGTCGCCCCAGCCAACACGGCCCGGCAGATGCGTTACGTCCCAATTTCCCAGCCCATGGTGACCGATGGCCGGTGAGATCGAAGCTCGCCTCGTAGAGCTCGGCATCGAGCTGCCGACGCCGAGCGCGCCCGCGGCGAATTACGTGCCGGCGGTCATCAGCGGCGGCTTTGTCTTCGTGTCGGGGCAGATGCCTCTGAACGTCTTGGGCCTCGCCTATGCCGGCAAGATCGGCCGCGAATTCGACCTTGCCGCCGGCAAGGAAGCGGCGCGCCTGTCGGCCATCAACATCGTCGCCCAGGCCAAAGCCGTGCTTGGCGATCTGGACCGGGTCCGCCGCGTCGCCCGCGTCACCGGCTTCATCAACGCCACGGAAGATTTCGCCGAGCCGCATCTCGTGCTGAACGGCGCGTCGGACTTCTTCGTCGAGGTTTTCGGCGAGCGCGGCCGTCATTCGCGCACCGTGCTTGTCGCCGCAAATCTGCCGATGAATGCGGCGACGGTGATCGACGCGATCATCGAGATCGACTGAGGGCATGGCCGGGAGCAAGACCAAGGAACGAGCCGCCACCGTCCGCGTCGCGGCATCGATCGCCGAAATCGGCCGGGCCGCGTGGGACGCCGTGGCCAATCCCGGCTGGCCGAGCGACAAGCCGCTGCAGAGCGGCTGCGACGGCGCCGGCCCTGCCTACAATCCGTTCCTCAGCTACGATTTCATCGACTGCCTGGAGCAATCGGGTTCCGCGGCGCGAAAGACCGGCTGGGCGCCGCATCATCTCGCCTTGTCCGACGGCGCCGGCGGGCTGATCGGCGCCATGCCGCTCTATCTGAAAAGCCATTCGATGGGCGAATATGTCTTCGATCATGGCTGGGCTGAGGCCTATCAGCGCGCGGGCGGGCACTACTACCCGAAGCTCCAGGGCTCGATCCCGTTCACGCCGGCGACCGGGCGGAGGCTCCTCACCGCCGAAGGCCCCGACGCCGACGGCATTCGCCGCGCGCTGGCGACGGCCGCCGCGGAGCTTGCTGCCGGCGAGCGGCTGTCATCCGTGCACATCACCTTCATGCCGCCGCATGAATGGGAGCTTTGCGCCGAACTCGGCTACCTGAAGCGCAACGACCAGCAGTTCCATTTCGAAAATGCCGGCTATCGCGACTTCGACGATTTCCTCAAGAGCCTCGTCTCGCGGAAGCGGAAGGCGCTGAGACGCGAGCGGCGCGACGCCCTGGCGGATGGGCTGACGATCGAATGCCTCACCGGCGGCGAGATCACCGAGGCGGCGTGGGACGCGTTCTTCGCCTTCTACATGGACACCGGCGGGCGGAAATGGGGACGGCCCTATCTCAACCGCCGCTTCTTCTCGATGCTGGGCGAGCGCATGGCCGACCGCGTCTTGCTCGTCCTCGCCAGGAACGGCGACCGTTACATCGCCGGAGCACTCAACCTCATCGGCTCGGATGCGCTCTATGGCCGTTATTGGGGCGCCATCGAGCATCACCCCTTCCTGCATTTCGAGGTTTGCTACTACCAAGCGATCGACTGGGCGATCGCGCATGGCCTGAAGCGCGTCGAAGCGGGGGCGCAGGGGGAGCACAAGCTGGCGCGCGGCTATGCGCCGACGCCGACCTATTCGGCGCACTGGATCACCGATCCGGGCCTCCGCGATGCGGTGGCGCACTATCTCGACCAGGAGCGGGCCTTCTCGGCGCGCGAGTTGGAGGAGCTTTCCCGGCACGTGCCGTTCCGGCACGGCTAGATCGCCTCGGTGATCCGTTCGGTGATCGTCGTCTCGGACCGTCGCGCGAGAGCAACGACGAGCACGGCGACGGCGAGCGGGATCAGAGCGTAAAGGTAGATCCCTCCGACCAGCATACCGGCAAAGGCGGCAAGGCTCATCGAGCTGATCAGTTCCAGCATGTTGGCGCCGAAGGTCGAGGCCCAGGCGCGGCGAAACTCCGAGCGCTTGGTCGGTTTCTGGAGCCAGAGATTGATCATCGCCGCCGACCAGGCGGCCGCCACTGCGGTCGGTACGGCAACTACGGCCGCCAATGGCTCGAAAACGGCAAAGACCAACAGGACCGGCGTCAGCAGGACAGCAGGAATGATCAGTGCCACGCTCAGCTTGGCGCGCCAGAAATTGCGGATCGATACCGGGGCAGAGGCAAGGAGCTGCGGCGCGTCCTCGGCGGAGATGACGATCCAGGCGATGCTGCCTGACAGCTGGCCGGCGAGCAGCGCCGCGGCGCCGGCAACGATCGGACCGATCAGCGAGAACGATCCGGCATCGGACGAGCGGCCCTGATCGGTAACGATCACGATCGCGAGCGGGATGATGTAGATCATGCGCAGCAGCACCTGCGAGATCAGCCCGGGATCGCGGATCATCAAGCGCCATTCCTTGCCCATGATGGCGCGGCGGAGACCGGCACCAAAGCGCGCCTCCTCCCGCCCCTTGTGATGGCGCACGGTGTCGGCCCCGGAGGCGGCGGCCGCGTCCCGCGCGAAGCGCCGACCGACCCATGCCGCGATGGTCGCGAAGCCGCCGAGAGCGACGGCGAGGAATACGGCGAGTTGCACCGGCGCACCAAGGAAAGCCTGCGCCGGCCATAGTGCGAATGTCGGGAAGCCCTCGCCGCTGACGATGCTGGCGATCCACCCCGTCTCGATCGAGACGTCGTCCTGACCGACGCCCATGATGTTGGGGATCTGAGCGACGATGACGAAGGCGGCGCCGACGAGGGCGGCAAGGACCTGCGCAACGGTGCGGGTGCGGCGCGGCCCGATGGCGGAGAAGAGGCCGATAGCGATGGCGAGACCGATGGCGGTCGACAGCAGCGCCATGCTGGCCACGATGACATAGACAGCGAGAATCTGCGGGTGGCCGAAGATGGCGATCGGCACGACGAAGGGCGTTACGACGGCGCCGAACAAGAGGGCCGGGTTGAGCGCCATCGCGACCGCGCGCATGACGAGGATGCGTGTCGGCGGGATCGGTGACGACAACAGGAGGTCGAGGTCGCCGCGGTCATAGAAGGCGTCGACTGCCGCTACCAGCGTTTGCGACAACATCAGCGTGAAGACGAGGAGCAGCGCCGCGTCGATGATGAAGGCGACCAGTGGCGTGGCGACGAGGTCGGTATCGCGCAGGCCGTTAGCGACCGGAATGCCGGCGGCGAGACTGCCGATGAGCAGCACGGCGACGATGATGATCGGCACCGGCACGGCAACCCGCCGGCGTCGACGCTTGGTTGCCCCCAATGGCCTGCGCTGAAACCATGTGCGCCAGGTGACGCGCAGGTCGTGCGCGATGAACCAGAGAGTCGAGCCGCGCCGAAACATCAGGCTGTGGCGAGTGTGGGTTCGGACACGAGCTGCAGGAAAACGTCCTCCAGGCTCGAACTGCCATCGTCACCGGCACGCGAGCGCAGTTCGTCGAGGGTGCCTTCCGCGAGGAGCTTGCCGTTGGCGATGATGCCTATGCGGTCGGCCAATCGCTCGGCGACCTCGAGAATGTGCGTCGTGAGGATGATCGCGTAGCCTTGTCGCGCCCGCTCCTGCAGCATGTCCTTCACGTGGCGTGCGATCGATGCATCGAGGCCGGTCAACGGCTCGTCGAGCAGCATCAGCATCGGATCGTGAATCAGCGCCCCGGCAAGCACGGCCTTCTGTTTCATGCCGCGCGAGAAGGTCTCGCAGCGGTCGCCGCGATTGTCCCAAAGCTCAAGGCCTTTCAAAAGGTCCTCGGCGCGCTTTGCGGCAACATCCGCCGGCACCGACCAAAGGGCGGCGACGAACTCGAGATACTCGATCGGGGTCAGCTTGTCGTAGAGGAGCGGTTCGTCCGGTAGCCAGGCGACGAGTTGCTTGGCGCGCAGCGGCTCCTTCAGGGCATCGATACCGAAGATGCCGATGTCGCCACCGGTCGGCTCCAGCAGGCCGGCGACCATGCGCATGGTCGTCGTCTTGCCTGCCCCGTTCGGCCCTAGCAGCGCGTAAAGTTCGCCAGGGCGAATGGTGAGGTCGAGGCCGTCCACGGCCGCCTTGGCGCCGAAATGCTTGGAAAGGCCCCTCACCTCAAGCGGTGTCGTCCGCAAAGACGGCCGGTTATCGGCGATGCCGTCCATGTTCGCCTCCGATCGTTGCGTCGTGCAAATGGAAACAACACGCCCGGACGGGCGTGTTGCGTGACTAGGCGGTCTTCAGCGGCACCTTGGGGACGAGGCCCGTGCGGCGTCCGTTGCCGGGGTCTTTATCCGTCGGCTTCGTTGCCTTTTTCGTAACGCGCCGACGTGGTCGTGCCCGCTTTTTGCGCGGCATCGGCTCCGGCTTCGGCCGAACCGGGGTTTCGTCGAGGATCTCGAGCTTCAGCTTCTTGTCCTTGCCGGTACCGGTGACCGTGACCTTCACGGTGCCGCCGGATTTCAACTTGCCGAACAGAACCTCTTCGGCGAGCGGCTGCTTGATATACTCCTGGATGACGCGGGCGAGCGGCCGCGCGCCCATGCGGCTGTCATAGCCCTTCTCCGAGAGCCACTCGACGGCCTCGTCGGAAAGGTCGAACAAGACATTGCGATCGGACAGTTGCGCCTCCAGCTGGAGGACGAACTTCCGAACGACCTGATGGACAACCTCCGGCGGCAGATCGCCGAACGGCACGATCGCATCGAGACGGTTGCGGAACTCCGGCGCGAACAGCCGCTCGATCGCTTCCATGTCGTCGCCCGTGCGCTTCGAATGGGTGAAGCCCATGGCCGACTTGGCCATGTCGGCGGCGCCGGCATTCGTCGTCATGATCAGGATGACGTTGCGGAAGTCGACCTGCTTGCCGTTGTGATCGGTGAGCTTGCCGTGATCCATCACCTGCAACAGGATGTTGAAGAGGTCCGGATGGGCCTTCTCGATTTCATCCAGCAGAAGGACGCAATAGGGATGCTGGTCGACGCCGTCGGTCAGCAAGCCGCCCTGATCGAACCCGACATAGCCGGGCGGCGCGCCGATCAGCCGCGAGACGGTGTGGCGCTCCATATATTCCGACATGTCGAAGCGCAGGAGCTCGACGCCGAGCGACGCGGCGAGTTGGCGGGCAACCTCGGTCTTGCCGACGCCGGTCGGGCCGGAGAACAGATAGTTGCCGATGGGCTTTTCCGGCTCGCGAAGGCCGGCGCGGGCGAGCTTGATCGCCGATGACAGGCGCTCGATCGCGGCGTCCTGGCCGTAGACCATGCGCTTCAGGGTCTCTTCCAGGCCCTTCAGAACTTCCGCGTCGTTCTTCGACACGCTCTTCGGCGGAATCCGCGCCATGGTGGCGATCGTCGTCTCGATTTCCTTGACGCCGATCGTCTTGCGGCGACGGGACTCCGGCAGCAGCATCTGGGAGGCGCCGCTTTCGTCAATGACGTCGATCGCCTTATCCGGCAGCTTGCGGTCATTGATGTAGCGCGCCGACAGTTCGACCGCCGTCTTGATCGCATCATTGGTGAAGCGGACCTTGTGGAAGTCCTCGAAATAGGGCTTCAGGCCGCGCAGGATCTCGATCGCGTCGGGCACGGACGGCTCGTTCACGTCGATCTTCTGGAAGCGGCGGACGAGCGCCCGGTCCTTCTCGAAGAACTGGCGGTATTCCTTGTAGGTGGTGGAGCCGATGCAACGGATCGCGCCACCGGCGAGCGCCGGCTTCAGAAGGTTCGAGGCATCCATCGCGCCGCCGGACGTCGCACCCGCACCGATCACGGTGTGGATCTCGTCGATGAACATGATGGCGCCGGGATAGTCCTCGATCTCCTTCACGACCTGCTTCAGCCGCTCCTCGAAATCGCCGCGATAGCGCGTACCGGCGAGCAACGTGCCCATGTCGAGCGCGAAGATCGTGGAATCCTTCAGCACGTCTGGGACGTCTTCCTCGACGATACGCTTGGCGAGGCCCTCGGCGATGGCGGTCTTGCCGACGCCGGGGTCGCCAACGAAGAGCGGATTGTTCTTCTGCCGCCGGCAAAGAACCTGGATCGTGCGCTGCAGTTCGGCGTCACGGCCGATCAGCGGGTCGATCTTGCCGGCCTTCGCCTTCTCATTGAGGTTGACGCAATAGCTCTCCAGAGCGTCGGCCTTCTTCTTCGCATCACCGCGGCCATCGACCGTGGCGGCATCCTCGTCAACGCCACGCACCGGACGCGATTCCGACATGCCGGCACGCTTGGCGATGCCGTGGCTGATGTAGTTGACCGCGTCGTAGCGGGTCATGTCCTGCTCCTGCAGGAAGTAGGCCGCATGGCTCTCGCGCTCGGCGAAAATAGCAACGAGCACATTGGCGCCGGTGACTTCCTCGCGGCCCGACGACTGCACATGAATGACAGCGCGCTGGATGACCCGCTGGAACCCGGCCGTCGGCTTGGAGTCCTCGTCGCCCTCGGCGGAGAGATTGTTGAGCTCGGTGTCGATGTAATCGGTGAGGCTGCGGCGCAAAATGTCGATATCGACATTGCATGCGCGCATGACTGCTGCCGCGTCCTGGTCGTCGGTCAGCGCCAGGAGCAGATGCTCCAGCGTTGCGTATTCCTGGTGGCGCTCATTGGCCAGCGCCAGGGCCTGATGCAAAGCCTTTTCGAGGCTACGGGAGAAGGATGGCACTGACGTTCCTCACTTCTTTTCCATGACGCATTGTAGCGGATGCTGGTTCTTTCGCGCGAAGTCCATGACCTGAGTGACCTTCGTCTCCGCTACCTCGAAAGTGTACACGCCACACTCGCCGACGCCATGCTGATGAACATGGAGCATGATCCTTGTGGCGTCTTCACGACTCTTCTGGAAGAAGCGCTCAAGAACGTGAACGACGAACTCCATCGGCGTGTAGTCGTCGTTGAGCAGGAGCACGCGATAAAGGCTCGGCCTTTTGACCTTCGGCTTGGTCTTGGTGGCAATGCCGACGCTTAGATCATCGTCGTCAGAGCGGCGCATGGTGCCCTTCACTCAGATTCATTCCACCTAGAACCTGCAAGGAATCGCCCTTCCCTGCAATGCGGGATCACCAGATTATCGCTCCATTTCCGCCAAGACCAGCCAATCGAGCCGCGCCGCGGTGCGGCCGACGATGCCTGATATGGGCGGCGCGGAACCCCGTTTCCAGGCCGAAGCGGGACGGGAGCGATCACAATGCGCAGCCGCACACGTCAAGAGTGTCGGCGAAGCCGGCTTCGCGCAAGCCCTTCGATTGACTGGGCCGTCAATTTCGTGAGTCGGGCAAATTTACATTTTCGTAACGGCGTCACCATACCTTTCCAGCCCGTCAGTTTCGGTTCGGCTGGGCTTCAGGCCGGGACGGGATTGCACCCAAATCTTGTGATCAACCGCATGCCCCGGCTGCATGTCTCGGCCGTGGTCAGTCGGCGTGTGTGTTCACGATTCAGCCAGGCAGGCCGCGGGGGTCTGTGCGTCGATCGCCTAAGGGCGAATGTGCGGAGTGCTCGACTGGAAATGCCGGTGTTTGGCAAAGCGTTTGTACGGGGTCTGACGGCGATCGCGGTCATTGGCGCCGTCCTGTTCGGTTCCACCGGTCCCAGTTTGGCGGCGGCGAGCAACTATGCTGCGTTCGTCATCGACGCCAATACCGGCAGCGTCCTTTATTCGCGCAATGCGGACGCGACGCGCTATCCTGCCTCGCTGACCAAGATGATGACGCTCTACCTCCTGTTCGAGGATCTGGAGCGCGGCAAGATCAGTCTCGGCTCCAGGCTCACCGTCTCGCAGAATGCCGCCAATCAGGCCCCGACGAAGCTTGGCCTCGCCCCCGGTTCGACGATCCGCGTCGAGGATGCGATCCTCGCGCTGGTCACGAAGTCGGCAAACGACGTCGCTGTCGTCATCGCCGAGAACCTCTCGGGGAGTGTCACGGCCTTCGCCCAGCGCATGACGCAGACGGCGCGCTCGCTGGGCATGAACGCCACCACCTTCCGCAATCCGCACGGTCTGCCCGACTCCGGTCAGGTCACGACCGCCCGCGACATGGCGACGCTCGGCCGCGCGCTGCACGACCGCTTTCCGCAGTACTACTCCTACTTCTCGACGCCCTCCTTCACCTGGAACGGCGTCACCATCCGCAATCACAACAACCTGCTGGGCGAAGCGGGCATCAACGGCATCAAGACCGGCTACACGAGCGCCTCCGGCTATAACCTCGTCACCTCCTACCAGTTGAACGGCCGCTATGTTGTGGCAGTGGTCATGGGCGGCGACACCGCGTCGGGCCGCGACGACGAAATGCGCCGGCTGCTCGCCCAGTATGTGCCGCATGCCTCCAACGGCCCACGCACCGCGGCGCTGGTAGTGGCAAGTCCGCTCGACCTCATCCCGGTGCCGCTGCCGCTGGCCAACCCGATGCGCACCGACCCGATCATGACTGCGGCCGTCTTGCCGCCTGAGCCGATCGCCGTCGCCAATGCGGCGCAGGGCGATGCCGATCCAGCCGCGCCCCCACCGCCGATGCCGGCCGCGTCTTGGGCGATCCAGATCGGCGCTTTGCCGACGGCGGCCGCGGCCGAGAGCCGGCTCAACGAAGCCATGCACCTCGAGGCCAACCTGCTCCGCAACATGTCGCCTTACACGGAAAGCGTCGCATCAAATGGCGGGGTTCTTTATCGCGCGCGCTTCGTGGGCTTCGCCAGTCGCGAGGACGCGATCGCAGCCTGCAATCAGATCGAACGCCACGGGATCGACTGCTATGTGCCGGCCCTGTGACACGCCTACGTTGACGGAAAATTCAGCAAGAACGGCTATTGGTGTGATCGATGTTTGCTGAGAAGCCAGTCCTTCGCCTGATTGATACGCGCGGCCAGGAAGGTCGATCCCCCTTGGTCCGGGTGAACGCCTTTGAGCAACCGGCGATGGGCCGCTCGGATGTCGGCCTCGCTGGCGCCGGGCGCAAGGCCAAGGATCTCATAGGCCTGCTTATCAGTCATGGCGCCCGCATCCGCCGCGCTGCCCGGCCCCGCGTCAGCATCGCCCTCAGCGTTGTCACGCCAGCCGGGAACCCTGCGGTCGAGATAAGCCTCGACTAGCGCTTCGGAGTCCGCGTCGCCGCGGACTTCGGCATGCAATTCGTGAAGCTCGGCATCCGTCAGTTCGTCGAGATCACGACCGGCGAAGCGCCCCTCCCTGACCCTGCCTGACAGCTCTCCGCTATCGTGATCGAGGCTCGCTTCCACGAAGCGCGACCGCACGGATGATGCTTGTCCATCTTGACGGGAACCCGAGCCGAAATCCCACGGACCCAAACGGCCGCGGAAGAGCAGCACCCCGCCAAAGAATATCGCCGGCAAGCCGATCGCTACCTGGCGGGCCAAGGTCAGACCCAGCCCGGCCAGAATGAGCAACGCGGCAACGACGTATCTGGCGATACGAACCAGCGTCCTGGCGTCCAGATTGAGCAGGAGCTGGGCGACCCCGTAGAGAATTGCGATACCGAGGCCGCCGAGGATGAGGTACTGCATCGGCTAACGGAGCTGCTCAAGGAGGAGCTTGGCCTTCTGCCCGCCCTGATCGGTCAGCGCCTTGCGGCCACCGGCCGCATAGGCGGCCACAGCCCGAAGGAGCGCGGCAAGCTCGCCTACGGCGCTCTGATCGAAGCGCGCATAGGCGCCGCGCGTGAGGCGGGCAATCTCGCGGAAGGCGCGCTCGACTTTCCCGTCGCGTCCCTCCTGGAAGACGAAAACCGGAACGCCGAGCAGCCCCAGTTCACCGGCTTTGGCGCAAACGGCGTCGACTTCTTCCTCCATGGCATCGCCGACGAAGACCATCGCCTGAACGCGCTGCTTCTTGGTCTCGCGGCGGCCATGCGCCAGCACCTTGCCGATCTGCGTATAGCCGCCACGGACGGAGATCCCGGTCATCAGCTCGGCAAGGGCGCGGGTGTCCGAGACCCATTTGCTGGCCCGGCATTCGTTGAAGCCGCGATAGTAGAGAAGCTGGACGTCGAGACCGCCGACCTTGCCGGCCTCCTGGAACATCTCGGCCTGAATCTGCATCGCCGAGTCCCAGGTCGGCTGACGGCTCATGGTGGCGTCGAGGGCAAAGATGAGCCGGCCGCGGTGGCCGGGCGTCGGCGTCACGGCCTTCGCCTGCGCCAGGAACGCCTCGATTGCACCGCTGCTTGAACGAGGCTCAGCTTGCGGTTTCGCCGGCGGGGTCTCAGTGTCGGTTGGCGTGATCTTGCTCATCGTCAATCAGGTCGCGCGCTTGTCTGCTCCAGACAAATGTAAGATGGCACTTCGCCAGCGCCGCACAATGCCTCTCCTCCCGCGGCAGCGATACCGCCAAGGCCTCTATCATGATCCCAGTCGACGAAACCGTCACCGCCATTCGCAAACACGTCGCCGAATGGCGTTCACAGGGCGAAACAGTCGCCCTCGTGCCGACGATGGGTTCGCTTCATGAAGGCCACATGGCCCTGATCGAGATGGCCCTGGAGCATGCCCGGCGCGTCGTCGTGTCGATCTTCGTCAACCCGACGCAGTTCGGTGCTGGCGAGGATTTCTCCTCTTATCCCCGTGACTTGGATGGTGATCTTCGCAAATTGAGTTTGGTCGCCGATCGTGTTTTCGTGCCGACGGTCAGCGAGATGTACCCGCCCGGGCATGCCACGACGATCAGCGTCGGCGGTCCGGCCGAGGAGCTCGAGGGCGCCTTCCGGCCCCATCATTTCGCAGGCGTGGCGACGATCGTCTCCAAGCTGCTTCTCGCCGTCGGCCCCGATTTCGCGGTGTTCGGCGAGAAGGACTATCAGCAACTGCTCGTCGTCCGCCGCCTCGCCGCCGACCTTCGCTTGCCCGGCGAAATCCTCGCCTGTGCGATCTCTCGCGACCCCGATGGGCTCGCCCGTTCTTCCCGCAACGCCTATCTCACCGCGGATGAGCGGCGGACCGCGCCGCGCCTCTACCAAGCCATCACTACGGCCGCCGAAGCGATCCGCAACGGGTCGCTAGCCGCGATGGCGGTCGAGGAAGCGCATCAAGCGCTTCTCGGGGCCGGGTTCGACGTCGACTATCTCGAGCTCCGCAATGCAGAGACGCTGAAGCCTGTCGCCAACCAGGACGCGGAGCCGATGCGCATTCTCGTTGCGGCACGGCTCGGTCGCACCCGCCTGATCGACAATTTGCCTGTCTAGGCGCTCTCCAGGTCCACCAAGACGCCGGGGACAGCAGCCGGCAGGTCCTCGGCAATGAGGCCCCGGCCGACCCGGGCTGCCGCTTCGCCATGAATCCAGACCGCAGCCGCCGCAGCCTCGAAGGCCGGCATCCCTTGCGCCAGGAGACCGCCGACCAGCCCAGCCAGCACATCGCCGGAGCCGGCGGTGGCAAGGGTCGGTGGCGCATCGTCGTTGATGGCCGCCGTCCCGTCCGGTGCGGCAATCACAGTGTCCGCCCCCTTGAGCAGCACGATCGCGCCGGAGCGCTCGGCGGCCTTGCGCGCGCGCTCCAAGCGCGTGCCGGCGATATCGGGCACCAGCCGGGCGAATTCGCCGTCATGCGGGGTGACCACAACGGGGGCACCCGACCGCCCGATGAGCCCCACCAGCGTCCGCATGTCGCCTGCGAAACTGGTCAAGGCATCGGCGTCGAGCACCGTGGCCCGACCGGCACGAAGCGCCGTTTCGACGAGCCGCCGCGTTTCCTCGCCGACGCCGAGCCCGGGACCGAGAACAAGGGCGTTGAAGCGCTGGTCTTCAAGGATCGCCCGCAGGCCTTCGTGACCGTCCATCGGCCGCAGCATGACGGCGGTAAGGTGCGCGGCATTGGCCGCAATCGCATCCGGCAGCGAAGCGACCGTCACCAGCCCGGCGCCAATGCGTAGAGCCCCCATGGCGGCCATGCGGGCGGCACCCGTCCGGTGCGCCGGTCCGGACAGGACGAGAGCGTGGCCGCGATCGTATTTGTGGCCGGCCTCCCCCACATCCGGGATCCGCCACAGGCCGGGCCGGTTGAGGAAGATCTTCGGCCCGATCGTCTCCAGGGTCGCAGCGGCGATGCCGATGTCGGCGACGGCGACGTCGCCGCAATGGAGCCGTCCCGGAAGAAGGACATGGCCGGGCTTGGCGCGGAAAAAGGTGATGGTCTCATCGGCCTTCACGGCCGCAGCGCCGATGGCGCCGCCAGCCCCCTCGACGCCGCTCGGCAGATCGACCGCGACGACGATGGCGCCAGCGCCGTTGACGACCTCGATCATGGCCAGCGCCTTTGCGTCGAGCGGCAGCCGGACGCCGGCGCCATAGAGGGCGTCGATGATGAGACCGGCGCCCGTGAAAACCTCCGGAACGGCAGGCACGACCCTGCCTAAGAAACGGGCGGCCGCGGTGGCGGCGTCTCCACGCAGCGCTTCGCGATCGCCGAACAGGGCCACCGTCACCCGATAGCCGGCCTCGCGCAGAATCCGCGCCGCTACCCAGCCGTCGCCGCCATTGTTGCCTGGCCCGGCGAGAACGACGATTGGACCGCCAAGCCAAGCTTTCCGGGCGATCTCGGCCACTGCCGCGCCGGCGCGTTCCATCAGCGCGATGCCGGGTACGCCGCCCTCAATCGTCGCCCTGTCCGCAGCGGCCATCTCAGCCGGGCTGAGCAGCTCCAACCCCAATGATGACGCCATTCTCGCAGAGTCTGACAGTTTGTTAGGCATTTGCCTATTCATTGGGCTATCGCGGCCGCCTTTCGGAAGGCGCTGTTATTGGAAATTGCCCAGAATCCGCTCACGGTAGCCCGGCCAAATGTCGCCCCTCCGATGGCACGTCTTCTGCTTTGGATGAGGACGGGCTTCTGGCCAGCATTAATGGAATCCATCTTTATCGAAAGCGGAGGACATGAAGAAAATCGAGGCGATCATTAAGCCGTTCAAACTGGACGAGGTCAAAGAAGCCCTCCAAGACGTCGGCCTGCAGGGAATAACGGTTACGGAAGCCAAGGGATTCGGTCGCCAGAAGGGCCATACCGAGCTCTATCGCGGCGCGGAATATGTCGTCGACTTCCTGCCGAAGGTGAAGATCGAAATCGTCTTGTCCGACGACATGGTCGAGCGAGCCGTCGAGGCGATCCGCAACGCCGCCCAGACCGGTCGCATCGGCGACGGCAAGATCTTCGTGTCGTCGGTGGAAGAGGTTGTGCGCATCCGCACCGGAGAGACCGGCAACGACGCCATCTAACCCGGAGCGCTGCCCCTGAATCGGGGCTCCCCCAAAACGGACCTAATCTGCTATCCACGTGGCGGCGCAGACGCGATATAGTCGCGCGTCAACGCCACCGGATTGGCCGGGTAAATCCAGCGTCAACGCCGCCGGATGAGCGGAAGGATACGTCCTAGGGGGATCGCAGAAAATGACAGCGAAAGAACTACTGCAGCGGATCAAAGCCGACGACATCAAATATGTCGACTTTCGGTTCACCGATCCGCGCGGAAAATGGCAGCATGTGACCTTCGACCGGTCGCTCGTGGACGAGGAAGCGCTGACCGAAGGCATCATGTTCGACGGTTCGTCGATTGCCGGATGGAAAGCGATCAACGAGTCCGACATGAACCTGATGCCGGATGTGTCGACGGCGACGATCGATCCATTCTTCTCGCATCCGACGATGTCGATCGTCTGCGACGTGTTGGAGCCGCTGACAGGTGAGCCCTATTCCCGCGATCCCCGTGGCATCGCCCGCAAGGCCGAGGCGTATCTGAAGCAGACCAAGATCGGCGACACGGCCTATTTCGGCCCGGAAGCCGAGTTCTTCGTCTTCGACGACGTCCGCTACTCGGTGCAGCCCTACAACACGGGCTTCCTGCTGAACGACGTCGAGCTTCCCACCAACTCCTACGCGGATATGGAAGGCGGCAATCTCGGCCATCGCATCAAAACCAAGGGCGGCTACTTCCCAGTGCCGCCGATGGATTCGGCGCAGGACATGCGCTCCGACATGCTGGCCGCGATGGAAGGCATGGGCGTCAAGGTCGAGAAGCACCACCATGAGGTCGCTTCCGCCCAGCATGAGCTCGGCATGAAGTTCGGCACGCTGGTGACGATGGCCGACCATCTGCAGATTTACAAATACTGCATCCACAATGTCGCCCATTCCTACGGCAAGACGGCGACGTTCATGCCGAAGCCGGTCTATGGCGACAATGGCTCGGGCATGCACGTTCACCAGTCGATCTGGAAGGGCAACAAGCCGGTCTTCGCCGGCAACATGTATTCCGACCTGTCGGAAACCTGCCTCTTCTATATCGGCGGCATCATCAAGCACGCTAAGGCGATCAACGCCTTCTCCAACCCGACGACCAATTCCTACAAGCGTCTGGTCCCGGGCTATGAGGCGCCGGTCCTGCTCGCCTATTCGGCGCGCAATCGTTCGGCCTCCTGCCGCATCCCGTTCACCTCTTCGCCGAAGGCCAAGCGCGTCGAGGTTCGCTTCCCCGATCCGGGCGCGAACCCCTATCTCGCTTTCTCGGCGATGCTGATGGCCGGCCTCGACGGCATCCAGAACAAGATCCATCCGGGCGATGCCATCGACAAGAACCTCTACGATCTGCCGCCGAAGGAGCTGAAGAAGATCCCGACGGTGTGCAGCTCGCTGCGCGAGGCGCTTCAGAACCTCGACAAGGACCGCGCCTTCCTGAAGGCGGGCGGCGTGTTCACCGACGACCTGATCGACGGCTATATCGAGCTGAAGATGGAAGATGTGATGCGTTACGAGATGACGCCGCATCCGGTCGAGTTCGACATGTATTACTCGGTCTGATCGACCGAGCCGTCACGCAATCAAAGCGCCGCCTCCGGGCGGCGCTTTTTTGTCAGACTGTCAGCCGCTCCACGGCGGCGCTCAGCTTGGCGCGATGGGCGATCGCCTCCTCGCGCTTCTCGCGCTGCTCCTCGATGATCTCGATCGGCGCCTTCTCCAGGAACTGCTCGTTCTCGAGCTTGGCGTCGAACTTGGCGATCTCCTTCGCGACCTTCTCCAGCTCGCGGCCAAGGCGCGCCTTCTCCGCCGCCATATCGATGACGCCGGAGAGTTCGAGGCAGGCGGTGGCATCGCCGACGACGACCTGAACCGCGCCGGGCTCAGGCGTGGCGGCGAGCTTCAGATCGCTGATACGGGCGAGGCGCATGACCGACGCCCGGTGCGGCTCGACGCGGGCAGCGACGCCCTCCGTGCCGACGATGGCGACCGGCAATTGCGCGGCGGGAGGCACGTTCATTTCAGTACGGACCGATCGCACCTGGCTGACGAGATCGACGACCCAGTTCATCTCGTCGGCTGCCGTGGCGTCCTCGAAGGAGAGCGTCGGCCATTCGCTGACGACGAGAAGCGCCTCGCGCGTGGCGGTGCGGCCCCACAGCTCTTCCGTGACGAAGGGCATGAAGGGGTGCAAGAGCTTCAATATGTGATCGCGGATGAAGGCCGTGGTCGCGCGCGTTTCGTGCTTGGCCGGTCCGTCCTCGCCGGTGAGGAGCGGCTTGATCAGCTCGAGATACCAGTCGCAATAGGTGTTCCAGGTGAAGCGGTAGATCGCCGCCGCTGCGTCGGCGAGGCGATAGTCGGCAAGCGCGGCGTTGATCGCCTCCTGCGCCCGCGTCGCCTCCGTCACGATCCAGCGGTTGACCGTCTCCGTGACCGAAGCCGCGTCGAAATCGGCCGGCGCCTCGCAGCCATTCATCTCGGCGAAGCGGCAGGCGTTCCAGAGCTTCGTCGAAAAATTGCGATAGCCCTCGATGCGGGCGCGGGCCGGCTTCACGTCGCGGCCGGGGGTCGCCAACGCCGCCATGGTGAAGCGCACGGCGTCGGCGCCGAAATCGTCGATGAGTTCGAGGGGGTCGACAACGTTCCCCTTCGACTTCGACATCTTGGCGCCCTTCTCGTCTCTGACGATGCCGTGGATGTAGACGGTCGGGAACGGTTCGATCTTGGTGAAATGGAGGCCCATCATCATCATGCGGGCGACCCAGAAGAAGATGATGTCGAAGCCGGTGACGAGAACGCTGGTCGGATAGTAGCGCTCCAGTTCCGGCGTCTTTTCCGGCCAGCCCAGCGTCGAGAACGGCCACAGGGCCGATGAGAACCAGGTGTCGAGCACGTCGGGATCGCGGGTGATGAAATCGGCGCGGGCGGCCGGGTCGGCGGCCATGCGGCGCGCGTCCTCATCGGTGATCGCACCTTCCACGACATAGTGGCCGAGCGCTTCGCCGACGGCCTCTTCCTCGGTCTCTGCGACGAAGATCTTTCCGTCCGGCCCGTACCAAGCCGGGATCTGATGGCCCCACCAAAGCTGGCGCGAGATACACCAGGGCTGGATGTTCTCCATCCAGTCGAAATAGGTCTTCTCCCAGTTCTTCGGCACGATCCTGGTGTCGCCGAGGCGGACGGCGTCGATCGCCGGCGCGGCAAGCGTCTTGGCGTCGACATACCACTGGTCGGTGAGGAAGGGCTCGATCGCCACGGTCGAGCGGTCGCCATGCGGCACCGAGTGGACGTGGTCCTCGACCTTCTCGAGCAGGCCGCGCTCGTCCATCATGGCGACGATGCGCTCGCGCGCCGTGAAGCGGTCGAGGCCATTGAGCGCAGCGATCGTCGCGCTCAGTTCCTCGCTGGGCGAGACGCCGGCCAGGAAGGCCTCGTTGTCCGCGATCGTCACATTGGCTTCGATGTCGAAGATGTTGATCTGGTCGAGCCCATGGCGGCGGCCGACCTCAAAGTCGTTGAAGTCATGCGCCGGGGTGATCTTCACCGCGCCGGAGCCCGCCTCCGGGTCCGCATGTTCATCGCCCACGATCGGAATGCGACGCCCGACGAGCGGCAGGATGACGTGATGGCCGATGATGTCCTTGTAGCGCTCGTCGTCGGGATGGACGGCGACGCCCGTGTCGCCCAGCATCGTCTCCGGCCGCGTCGTTGCGACGGTGATGGTCCGCGTCGAGCCTTCGATCGGATAGCGGAAGTGCCACAGATGGCCCGGCATCTCGACCTGCTGCACCTCAAGGTCGGAGATTGCGGTGTGGAGCTTCGGATCCCAGTTCACGAGCCGCTTGTCGCGGTAAATGAGTCCCTCGGTGTAGAGCGTGACAAAGACCTTGAGGACGGCCTTGGAAAGGCCCTCGTCCATGGTGAAGCGCTCGCGCGACCAGTCGCAGGAAGCGCCGAGCCGCTTCAGCTGATTGACGATGAGGCCGCCGGATTCGGCCTTCCATTTCCACACCTTCTCGACGAAGGCGTCGCGGCCGATATCGCGACGGCTCGGCTCCTGCCGTTCCATCATCTGACGCTCGACCACCATCTGCGTGGCGATGCCCGCATGGTCGGTGCCGGGTTGCCACAGCGTGTCGAAGCCCCGCATACGATGCTGGCGGACGAGGATGTCCTGGATGGTGTTGTTAAGCGCATGCCCCATATGGAGCGAGCCGGTGACGTTCGGCGGCGGGATGGCGATGGAGAAGGCGGGCGCACCAGGCTTGGCGCCGGCGCCGGCCTTGAAGGCACCCGCCTCTTCCCACAGAGCGCTTATGCGCGGCTCGACGCTCGCCGCGTCATAGGTCTTGTCCAGCATTTTCCGGGTGTTACCGCTGATTTCGAGGCTGTTGGTGGTAGTCGGACGCGCGCGGCCAAGTCAACTCATTGCCGCCGAGATGATTGAGGAGCCGCAGAAGCGTGGCCAGTGAACCAAGCTCGGCGGCCGCAACCGTTCGCGAATGTGGCGATTGCGGCCTGTGCTGCAAGCTGCTGGCCGTCGACGAGATCGGCAAGCCCGCCGGACAGTGGTGCGCTCATTTCAAGCCTGGGCGAGGCTGCGGCATCTATGAGCAACGCCCGACCGCCTGCGCTACCTTCCAGTGTCTGTGGCTGAAACAGACCGAACTCGGGCCCGAATGGCAGCCGAACAAGTCGCGATTTGTCCTCTATTTCGACGCCGAAGGCACCCAGCTCGTCGTCAATGTCGATCCGACCCAAGCCAGAGCCTGGCGGAAGGAGCCCTTCCTTTCGACCCTCAGAGACTGGGCGCGGCACGGCCTCGAAACTGGGGTCCAGGTGGTGGTGAAGACCGGGCGGCGCGTTGTCGCCCTCCTCCCCGACCAGGAGATCGATCTCGGCGAGATGGGCGAAGGCGAGCGCATCCGCTTCTCGCGCGTGCATACGCCTGAGGGAATCAGCCTGATGGCGCAGAAGGTGACGGAAGGCGACTAGCGCCGGCCGCGGGAGACGCGCTCGATTTCCTCGCGGACGAGGCGCTCGACCAGCACGGGCAGATTGTCGTCCAGCCAGTGCTTCAGCATCGGCCGCATCATGTCCTTGACGAGGTCTTCGAGCGTGCGGGCCTGATCGCTGAGGATGGTGCCGGCGAGCTGGCTGAAGGCGCTGTGCACGGCGCGGTCGGCCTGAGGCGACAGAAGGCGACCGTTTTCGTCGCGATAGCCGCCCGCTTCCTTGTCCGCACTCATGGCAGCCGCAATAGCGGCGAGGTCGGGAGAGGCCTTGGCGCTTTCGGTGGGCGCTGGCTCGGGCTCGTCTTCGGCGACAGGGTCGTCCTCATCTTCTTCCACCGGCGCATCGAACTCATCGAACTCCTGTGCCCACGCCTCGACGACGGGGTCCTCCTCTTCGGCCTTGGGCGGCTCGGCTTCGGCTTCCGGCTGCGCCGCTTCGATCTCGGCCTCGGTCTCTTCTTCCTCGGTCGGTTCGGCCTCGGGAGCCGACAGTACTGCCTCCGGTTCGGGCACCGCCTCAGCGTCAGCCATCTCGGCGGGAGCCGGATCGCTCTCCTCCGTCACGGGGGTCGGCACCACCGACAGATGCGACGGACGTGCCGGCGCAGGTCCGCCGGTGTCTTCGGCGATGATCTTGCGGATGGAGGCCAGGATTTCCTCCATCGACGGATCGTGCGCTTCTTCGGCGTGGCCCATGTCGTCTCATCCCTCGTGCAGCGCGCACCCGCGGGCTTGCCGCGAATCACTTGGCAGATTGGACGACAGGAGAACCCGAAGCTGCGGCATTTCAAAGCCTGCAACCGTCACTTTCTCAGTCAATCCAAGCGTCATTTCGCCCGCCGATCGGCGGGCGCGATCCTAGAACTGGAAGGTTTTCGGCTTGGCGAAGCCCGGCAAGGGCGGCGCTGGCGCGTTGAAAGCCGGCCTACCGGAGACGGCGCCGTCGACGTGGGTGAAGATCGTCGCCATGCCCGCTGGGCCGACGCCGACGATGGTGACGAGGCGCCCGCCATCCTTCAGCTGGCTGAGGAGCGCTTCCGGCACGTCCTCCACCGAACCGGCCATCAGGATGACGTCATACGGACCCTCGGACGGATAGCCCGCCTCGAGCGGTCCGGTGACGACCGCGACGTTGCCGATATCCATGTCGAGCAGGGTCTCGGTCGCGCCAACCGCGAGGTCCGGGTCGGATTCGAGGGCCACAACGGAATTCGCCAGCAGCGACAGGAAGGCGGATGAGTATCCGGTGCCGCAGCCGACATCGAGAACGATGTCGTCGGACCCGACTTCGGCAAGCTGGGCCAGGCGGGCAAGGATCGTCGGCTCGACGAGATAGCGCGGAGTCTCGCCGGGCTTGGCCTTGGTGATTGGCAGATCGGCGTCGCTGTAAGCCACCGGCCGCCGTTCCGGCGGGGCGAACAGCTCGCGCGGAACCTCGCCAATTGCGGTGAGGATGGCGCGGTCGGTGACGTCCGCCGTGCGAATCTGGCGGTCGACCATCGTCCGCCGGGCCTGCTCGTAATCCATCATGCCGCTCCCCCAAGGCGTTCCGGACGGATGGCTTAACCGGAGGCCACCGCCGGGACAAGCTTCAGGTCCGGGCTTGTCGCTTTGGTCGCGGCTCTGTACATCCCGGTTCCGGATGGCCTCGTGGCGGAGTGGTTACGCAGAGGACTGCAAATCCTTGCACCCCGGTTCAATTCCGGGCGAGGCCTCCAACCCCCGTCTCTGGGCAAAATCGTGGGCAAGGTTGGGAGTCCTCTCCACGCCCATCCGCTGTGCCATCGCGCCGCAGTGGCGCGGTACCCCTGCGCGCCCCATTTCAGCCACTGCGACCCACGTCTTAGGGGGACACGTCGCGGTCGCGTCAACGCATCGAGCCCAGGGAGGTGTTTGGCATGCGTGTGATGCGAATGATGGCTGCTGCCGGGGCGATGCTCGGCGCGGCAGCGCTGGTGCCAACCGGCGCCGCGGCGCTCGAACGCGTCCCGTACAACATGGAGGAGGTCGCGGCGGCGCAGGAACGCGGCGACAAGCTCATCCTCGGCATCTGGGCGACATGGTGCGCGACGTGCCAGTCGCAGATCGCCGTCGTCGACGCACTTGCCGACGACCCGCGCTTCGCCGGGATCACGATCTTCCACATCGACTACGACTTCCAGAAGAACATCATGCGCCTCGTCGGCGCGGCCGTGCGCAGCCAGATGATCGAATTGCACGGCTATGAAGAGGTCGGCCGGCTGATCGCGGTGACCAACCCCGAAGAGATCGAGGCGTTCCTGCTCGAACTCGTCAACGACTAGCCGAGCTTCCTATTCGTCGGGCCTGGGCGACTTGCCGATCACCGTCCATGGCAGGACGATGGTGGCCCCATTGCGTTCGATCCTGGCGCCGGTGACGCCGAAGACGCGGCGCAGGAGCTCTTCGTTGAGAACCTCGTCCGGCGGTCCGTCGGCGATGATGGCGCCCTCGTCCAAGACCAGGATGCGGTCGGCGAAGCGCGCGGCCTGCCCCAGATCCTGAAGCACAACGACAACTGCAACGCCGTCATTGACCTGATGGCGCAGCGTTTCGAGCATTCGGAGCTGATGCCGCGGGTCGAGCGAAGCGCCGGGCTCGTCCGCCAGCAGCACAGGGGCGGTGACGGCGAGCGCCCTTGCCAACGCCACACGCGCGCGCTCGCCGCCCGACAGGCTGGTGACGGCGCGCTCGGCGAGATCAACCGTCTCGGTGTCGGTCATGGCGTCGGAGATCGCCATGCGGTCCGCGTCGGAAAGGCCGGCAAGGCCGGAGCCATGCGGCAGGCGGCCGAGCGCGACGATATCGGCGACCGACATCGGCCAGTGAAAGACATGGCCCTGCGGCAGATAGGCGATCGCCCGCGCCCGCGTGCGCAGATCCAGTTGGTCGACGGCAACGCCGCCGATCTGAACCTCGCCCCAGCTCGGCTCCAGGCCGGCCAGCGCCCGCAGCAGCGTCGTCTTGCCGGCGCCGTTGGGGCCGATGATGACGGTGAACTCGCCCCGCGCGATCGTGATGTCCAAATCCTTCACCACCCAGCGGCCGTCGAGGCTGACCGCCAGCCCTCGCGTCTCGATCGCGGGCATGATGTCGGTCACATCGGCGCTCCGACGAGGCGGCGGCGCTGCTGCATGATCAGCACGATGAAGAAGGGGACGCCGAACAGCGCCGTGACGATGCCGACGCGGATCTCGCTCGCGCTCGGCACGAGGCGAACGATGATATCTGCCGAAAGGAGCAGCGCTGCGCCCGCGAGCGCCGCCGGCCCCAATACGCGCGCCGGGTCGTGGTTGACGAAGGGCCGCATCAACTGCGGCGCCACAAGGCCGATGAAGCCGATCGAGCCAGCGACCGCGACGGCGGCGCCAACGCCGATGGCGACACCGGCAACGACGCGGAGGCGGACGTTGCGCATATTGACGCCGAGCCCCTCAGCCGCCTCCTCGCCTAGGGTCAGGGCGCGGAAGGCAGCGCGGTCCCAGGTCAGGAGAACCCAGCCGATCGCCATGAAGGGCAGCGCAATCCACACATGCTGCATCGACCGGTTCTCCAGCGATCCGAGCAGCCAATAGGTGATCTCG
The DNA here is from genome assembly GCA_963823045.1 of uncultured Alphaproteobacteria bacterium. Lineage (GTDB taxonomy): Bacteria > Pseudomonadota > Alphaproteobacteria > Rhizobiales > Kaistiaceae > JADLGL01. Next base: position 58,990 of record CAWGKA010000007.1, read on the forward strand.
GCATCGTCGAATCGCGCAGGCGCGAGGTTGAGCATCAGCGCCGTACCGGCCGCCGCGAGCGCGGAGATGGCAAGGCCGGCGAGGACGAGCACAAGCAGGCTCGCTCTGGGGCCGGCGAGAAGCAGCAACAGGCCGACGGAAAGGCCGGCACCAAGGATGGCCGCCAGAGGCAGCGTCGCCGACAGGACGCCGACGACCCCGAGCGCGACGGCAGAGACGGCGACGAATGCTGCCGCGGAGGGTGCACCGAGCAGGGAGGGCGAAGCGAGCGGGCTGCGTAATAGACCCTGCAGCGCCGCGCCGGCGAGGCCCAGGGTGCCGCCGATCAGGACGGCAAGCAGCGTCCTCGGCAGGCGGATTTCGCTGACGATGAGATGGGCGGCGCTGTCACCCCCGCCGAACAGGCCGGCAAGGATATCGCCCGGCGACAAGCCGACCGGACCGATCGCCAGCGAGATCGCGGCAAGGACGACGACCAGGCCGCCAAGCTGCAGCGAAAGGCGAGCGGTTGCGCCTGCCATCCTCGCGCGCGGCTCGTCTCCCCTGTCGCCATTTCTGTCCGTCATGTCGCCGGCCGACCAACCTTCCGCGCCATCCGCCTGAAGAGGCTAAATCTGAGGACGCCAGTCAAGTTCAGAACTCCGCTACTCTTCCGGGTGACGCTCAGCGATGGCATGATCGCCGCCGCGCGGCGGTCCAATGACCAATACAGAGTAGCGCTTTGAGCGACAACGCGTTGGCAGCAAGTCGGCGACCCGACGCTCGGGAGTGACGACGTGATTCGATGGCCTGCGTTCGTTCTGCTCGCCGCGGTGGTGGCGACCGCGCCGGCCGGCGTGCAGGCGCAAAACGTCAGCTACCCGCCCTATCGCGTCGCCTCGGTGGGCGTGTGCGCCGACCAATTGCTCCTTGCCCTCGCCGATCCGGCGCAAATCGCCTCGCTGTCGAGCGCGGCTACCGACGCCGCGATCTCCTATTACGCAGAGATCGCGGGCCACTATCCGCATGGCTGGGGCGGCGTGGAGGCCCTATTGGGCTACGCGCCGGATATCGTGTTCGCCGATGCGACGACGCCGCGGGCAACGCTCGCCAGCGTCGAGCGCCTTGGCTATCACGTTGTTGTGCTGTCCGAGGTCACCTCGATCGACGAAGCGATCGCACAGGTGCATGAGGTTGCCGATCTGCTCGGCCGCGAGGACCAGGGCAACAGTCTGGCCGACCTCATCGAAGCGGCACGACGGCAGGCCGAGCGCACGAATTGGGGGGCCACGGCCGTGGTCTTTCGCCGTGGCGGCACCGTTCCGGGCGACGATACGCTTGTGTCCGACCTTCTCGCCGTGATCGGCCTCAACAATATCGGCGAGGCGCTGAGCCATGGCGATGGCCGCGTGCCGCTCGAAGTGGTGATCGCCTCGCCGCCGGACTACCTCGTCGTCCCCGACGGCGACCGCCGCGGCAGCGCGGCAGACGGCCTGGCGCTGCTCGTTCACCCCGCCTTGGCCACGCTCTTCCCGCCGGAGCAGCGCATCCTATTGCCCGACCGGCTCACCTATTGCGGCGGACCGTCGCTGCCGGAGGCCCTGCGGCGACTTGCGAGCGAATTGGCACGCATCACGCCCTAGGCCTAGGACGGCTCCGACGGCGTTGCAGGCTGCTTGCTGCGATAGTTGTTCCAGGTGCGCATTACGCGAACCGTGGCGCGCCGGTTGAAACGGCGGACAATGGCGCTGTCAACGGCCAGAACGAGGAGGCCGGCCGGGATCATCCAGAAGCCGAGAACAGGCAGAAAACCTAGCGTGCCGCCGGCTACCAGGCCGCCGCCAAGCGCCGTGCGCGCTGTGCGATTGGCCGGCAGTCTGACGCGGCGTTTGAAGATGCGAATGGACGGCATCAGTGGCTAAGCCCCGTCGTCGGCGGTCTTGGACCGACCCTGTCACGCTCTCGCTGAGAGTGGGGCGCGGCCCAGCGAAAAGCAAGGTCGGCCGCCGCCGTTTACGACAATGCAGCGGCGCGTGATCAATGCTTGGCAATTAATTCATCGCTTTGCTATAGCGACGCGGCGGCGTCACGCCGCTGGTCCCCGGTAGCTCAGTTGGTAGAGCAAGCGGCTGTTAACCGCTGGGTCGCTGGTTCGAGTCCGGCCCGGGGAGCCACCTTCCGTCAGGAAGGCGCAGAAATCCTTCGCAGCGCGGAGCTGAGAGCCCCCCTAAGGCGACACTCCGCGGTCAGCGAGAAGCGGGCTCCCGAGCCAATTCCCGGTATTTTTCCAGTTCTCCCACCAGACGTTTTGGCTCTGCGACGTTGAATGAGATGCTGTTCGACAGAACGCGGATCCCGAACAGCATCTGAACCGGCGCGGGCCGCTTGAGAACGACGGTGCAGTTCTGTCGCTCAAAGGCACCAAGCGGAGTCAACGGTCTTGCGCCCTCAAGCGCGCTCGCATGCGCGGTCACGACGTCAGACATGGCGATGTCAGCTTCAGCGAATATTCCGTTTCTTAGATGGAGGCTTCCGCTCGCAATTCTCACCGGACGCTGGCCAAGCGCTCGAACGTGACCGACAAGCACCAACGTCATGTACAGATTTGTGATGGTCGCGATCCAAACAAGTATCGCCATCCAAGCGAGCGTCGCCGATAGCAAGCCAAGCAATAAATGCAGAACAATAGTCTCGACCAGCGACATGACTGCAAAGACTGCAAACAGAAGACGCATCCCGTCGCCCTTGTGAACCGCATAACCGTCCTCGGCGACCGTAGCGCGCGGCAAGATTGCGTAAGCGATAGTCTTTGCTTCTGACGCCACAACGCGCCCGATCAGTTTGGATCCCAGACGGCGTGTGACCGCAGCGCCGATACGCTGACCGCGGTCGCCGGAGGCCCCGTCCTCAAGGCGAGGCGTTTTCGACAGGGCCACCAGGGATGCTCCCTCCCGTTGCCGATAGGCCGGCCGCGTCAATCTCGCCCCCGGCGGCGCAGTGGGTATTGCCACCCTCCGATGACGATGCCCGTCGCGCCATAGTATCCTACCCGATTCGACGTGTGCACCTCTCGATGCATGTCGGAGCGTGCGTTGAACGCCGTGCTGGGGCCGACCTAACATAATGCGCGTTGAACGGGCCCTAGGGGCCGCCTGACGCGCGGCGATACCGCGTCATCGTTTCGGCTGAGTGCCGATCGCTCGCAGTGCCCGGCGACAAGCCGTGCCCCTTTCGCTGGCGCCATTCAGTTAGGACGCCGCGATCTGAACGGCGCATACTATCCGCCATCCCCCGGCTTGTTCACGGACAGCTCGTCGGCCCTTCCTCGAACGCAAAGAACCGACGATGCCGAAAAAGCCCCTGGCAGCCATGCTGCTTGTCCTGATGATGGGGGCGACGCCGTCAATGGCCTTCGACGCGGCGCAGCTTCAACAACTCCTGACGACCAAGAATTGCCCCGGCTGCGACCTCAGCTATGCGGACCTGAGGAACGCGGACCTTCGCAATGCGGACCTGAGGAACGCAAACCTGACGGGCGCGGACCTGACGGGTGCGGATCTGACAGGAGCGGACCTGACCGGAGCTAACACGACGAATGCTGTCGTCGGCAATCAACTGTGGGGCGACTATCTCAATCTTAATCACGGCGACAATTTCGCCAACGGCAATGCCTTGGTTCACATCGAAGCGGCGCCATAGAGCGGCACCCGATCGGGCGCGGCCCCAGCGGGCGTGAACCTTCGGGGCGCAATCGGTGCAGGGTCGCCGAGGCTGCAACCTTTTGCCGTGGCGGGCGAACGGCACCGAGCGAAACGGCAACGGCTCGCCCACCGCCAGCCTGATGCTCCCCGCCCAAGCTGGCGAATGACCGCCGATGCCGACCGGCTGCGTTCGCAGCACAGCGGTCTTCGAGCGCTCGTTGTCCGTCCGATCTCTGACAGTTCGTGCGGCCCGGGGAGCCACCTTCCACAATTTCGTTCGCATCGCGGGCCCAGGCCTCCTCACGACCAGCCGCAGTAGCCCGGCCGGGTGGAGACGCCGCCGGCCCTACTGGCCGATGGCGTAGGTCGCCTGCAGATAGGCGCCGATATGGCGCGTCGTTGCCGATTGCGGCGTGGCAAATGCCGGCGGGAAGACCGATGCGCCGGCCTCCCAGATCTGGCCGTATCGTGCGCCGACACCGATCGTCAGCTGGCTGTTGACCGCATAGTCGACGCCGCCCTCGAGCTGAAGGCCAAAGCCGCGGCCCACCGAGATGATCGGGTTCGCGTCGGGCCGAAGCCAGTGATTGTCGACGCCATAGAGGAAGGCGATCGGTATCACGGCCGCTTCGCCGTGGAGCGTGACACTCGGGGAAACGGCGACCTCGCCGGTGACGCCCAGCCGGACGCCGATCCAGCCATTCTGCTGCGTGATGACGTCGTAGTCGGACGGAACGGCCACGCCGCAGATCGCGGGGTTCGTGCCGATCTGCTGGCAGCCGAAGGATTCGAAGCGCTCCATCAGGCCGGTGACGCCGGCAAAGGCACCGAAGGAGGCCCGGTCACTGGTGTAGAACTGATAGCCGAGATCGGCAGTGGCATAGCTGAGGCGGCCGTTGCGCAGATCGGACGTCGCCGCCGAATAGGGCGTGATCGCCGGCGGGAAGTCTTCATCGATCAGGACGCCGCCTGTCGTGACGCCGCTGCCGTAACGCAGGCTGACGAAGTAGCCCGCCATGTTGCTCGCCGAGAAGAACGTCTCGCCGCCGAGGCCGAAGGTCGGGCCGTAGGTCAGTTGCGAATTCTGCGTCGACGGCGAGAGCGGGTCATAGAGGTGATACTGGTAGCGGCCGAGGTCGAACCAGGCGCGCTTGCCGAACACGATGTCCCAGTCGCCGGTACCGGTGCCGGCGTCCATGCCATTCTCGCCCTTGCCGAAGCGGTAGTTCAGGCCAACGGACAGCAGGTGATAGGCCTGCGCGACGGTCACCGTCGTGTCCGCCCAGACGCCGCTGGTCAGCGCCACGTCACGCGACGGGAAGCGGACATAGGCGTAATCGACGCGGAAGGAGAGGCCGTGCGAGAGCTGATGCTCGATGCCGCCGCCGACAGTCCAGCCGAGTGCGTTGTCCGCGCCTTCGCCCCAGACGAGGCACGGCGGACACGGCGCTGTGAACGCGAAGAAAGGCTCTCTGATCGAGTAGCTGTGCCGCGCCCAAGCGAGGCCACCATTCACGTGGAATTGAGTGTCACCTGCGGCGAAGCCGGCATGCGCGGTCAGCGTTCCAAGCGCGTTAAGGCGGGTGTTGCAGATATAGCCATAGCCAAGGATGTTGTCGTCGCCGCAATCGACCTGGCCATCGACGTTGGTGAGGCTGACATTGGCCTCAATGCCGAGCACCGCCTGGCCGATTTGCCGACTGTAGCCAAGCTGGAAACCGCCGAGGACACCCTGGGTTAGCCCGATCCGGTCGAAAGGGTAAGTGCCGGCAACGCCGCCGGCGACCTGCGGCGTCGCCATCTCCACCAGGCCGTAGCCGCCGCCATCGTGAACGCCGAAATAGAAGCCGGTCCAAGGCGTTGGAGTCGTCTGCGCGGCAGCCGCAGTGCTGCCAAGCCCGAGCAGCGCCGCGGCGATAACGAACTTCTTCATGATGCTCTCTGCAAAATCTTGGCCGACGGCGAGCCGTCAATCCCTCACGGCCGAGTGTCGCGCAGTTCCGCCGGGCCGGCTATGGCGGCGAGGGCACAGTCTTGCACGGATTGCACCCGCTCCCCTCCCATTGAACTCCACGATCGCATTGATCGCAAATGGATCGCCGGATCGTCTCCCGAACGCTTAAGGTTACTGTCGAGAATCCAATTCAAACGCGCCGCACGGGCCTATTCTGCTGCCAGATTTGTCGGTGGACCGGGGTCATGAATAGCGCTAGCAGCCGCGTCGCTTGGGTCGATTACTCCAAGGGCATCTGCATCATTCTCATCGTCATGCTGCATTCCGTTCTCGGCGTCGAAGAGGCGATGGGCGAGACGGGCTGGCTGCACCCTATCGTCGACTTCGCCCGGCCGTTCCGCATGCCGGACTTCTTCCTGATCGCCGGCATTTTCCTGTCGCGCACGATCGACCGCAACTGGCGGCACTATCTCGACAAGAAGGTCGTCCATTTCGCCTATTTCTATTTCCTGTGGCTGGTCATCAGCTTCGCCTTCAAGGGCGCAAGCTTTGCCGCCGACGAGGGCTGGGCGGAAGTCGGTCGCATGTTCCTGCTCTCCTTCATCGAACCGTTCTCGACGCTGTGGTTTATCTATCTGCTGGCGATCTTCTTCGTCGTCACCAAGCTGACGAGGCGTCTGCCGAAATGGAGCATTTGGCTCGTCGGCGCGGCGCTCCAGATGGCGCCGATCGCCACCGGCTGGACGGTGATCGACGAGTTCGCCTCGCGCTTCGTGTTCTTCTATTCGGGCTACATCTTCGCGCCGCTGATCTTCCGCTACGCCGACTTCGCTCGCGAGCGGCCTTGGCTGTCGGTCGTCGCCGTCGCCGTCTGGGCCGTGGTCAACGAGGTGCTCGTGCTCACCGGCATCGCGGCATTGCCCGGTGTTTCGTTGGTGCTCGCATATGTCGGCGTCGGCGCCATCGTCACGATCGGTGTCCTCTTCTCGCGGCTGAAGATCACCGAACCTATACGCTATGCGGGCGCCAATTCGATCGTCATCTATCTGGCATTCTTCATTCCGATGGCTGCCTCGCGCGAGATACTGGTCCGGCTCGGCATCATCTCGGACGTCAGCATCGTGTCGCTGATCGTGTGGCTCACCGCCTGCATCACGCCCGTCCTGCTCTACTGGGCGGTGCGCAACAGCTGGGCCAAGTTCCTGTTTAAGCGACCGGCCTGGGCGTACATCTATGACCGGCCGGCGAGACGGCTGGTGCCGGCCGAGTAGCGGCAAAAAAGGCCTCGAGAACCGCGCTTCAACGCAAAGCGGTGCCTGTGTAAAGCGGCCTGATCCGGTGCCTTATCCTTGATGCCCTCAGGGGCAGCGGCTAAGCCTTTGGCCGCCAATCCTGACCCTGTCCGCGCATCGGAAATGCTCATGCACATCGCCGGCTCCGTTCTCGACGCCATCGGCCACACGCCGCTGATTAAGCTGAAGAAGGCTTCGGCGGAAACAGGCTGCGACATCTATGGCAAGGCCGAGTTCATGAACCCGGGCCAGTCGGTCAAAGACCGCGCGGCGCTGTCGATCGTGCGCGATGCCATGGAGCGCGGCGAGATCGGCCCAGGCGGCGTCATCGTCGAGGGGACGGCCGGCAACACTGGCATCGGTCTGGCGCTCGTCGGCAATGCGCTTGGGCTGCGTTCGGTGATCGTCATCCCCGAAACGCAGAGCCAGGAGAAGAAGGACGCGCTGCGTATCAACGGGGCAACGCTGATCGAAGTGCCGGCAGTGCCCTACCGGGACGAGAACAACTACGTGAAAGTCTCCGGCCGTCTCGCCGAGCAGCTGGCGAAGACCGAGCCCGGCGGAGCGATCTGGGCGAACCAGTTCGACAATGTCGCAAACCGGCGCGCCCATATCGAAACCACCGCGCCCGAGATCTGGGAGCAGACCGACGGCAAGATCGACGGCTTCATTTGCGCCGTGGGAACCGGCGGCACGCTTGCCGGCAATGGCATCGCCCTGAAGGAGCGCAACAAGGACGTCATCATCGGCCTCGCCGATCCGATGGGCGCTGCGCTGTACAGCTATTACACGACAGGCGAATTGAAGTCGGAAGGCTCCTCGATCACCGAAGGTATTGGCCAGGGCCGTATCACCGCCAATCTCGAAGGCGCGCCTGTCGACGCGGCGTTCCAGATCCCGGACGAGGAGGCGCTGCCGGTCGTCTATGACCTCCTCATCCATGAGGGGCTGTGTGTCGGCGCATCGACGGGGGTCAATGTTGCCGGCGCCATCCGCCTGGCCAGAGAGCTCGGGCCCGGCCGCACCATCGTCACGATCCTCTGCGACTACGGCACACGGTACCAGTCGAAGCTGTTCAACCCGTCGTTCCTCCGCGGCAAGGGCCTACCCGTGCCGGCATGGATGGAAACGGCAGCGGATATCGACGTTCCGTTCGTAGAAGACTGAGCAATTCGCGGCCACTGAACCGCGCCGCGTGGGTTACTATTGCGAAGAACGGCCCAACCCAACCATCGGAGCTGACATGGCCAAATCCGCCAAGGGTGGCCGCGGCACCAGGCTCGTCGCCGCCGGCCGCAGCAAGGACATCACCGGACCGTTCGTCAATCCGCCGGTGGTGCACGCTTCCACGGTGCTTTTCGACAGCATCGAGGAAATGTATTCGGGCCGGGCGAAATATGCCTATGCGCGCCGCGGCACGCCGACCATGGCGGCGCTCGAGGGGGCCATTAGCGAGCTTGAAGGCGGGGCCGGAACCGTGCTGTGCCCGTCAGGGCTCAGTGCCATCTCGACGGCGATCCTCGCCTTCGTCTCGGCCGGCGACCGCGTCTTGATCCCCGACAGCGTCTATCACCCAGCGCGCGCCTTCGCCGACGACGTGCTGACGCGCATGGGTGTCGACGTCATGTATTACGACCCGACGCTCGGCGCCGGGATCGAACCACTGATGATGCCCAAGACCAGCGTCGTCTATGTCGAGAGCCCCGGCTCCAACACGATGGAGATGCAGGATTTGCCGGCGATCGCCGCGGCCGCGCACAAACACGGCGCCGTGGTCATCGCCGACAACACCTGGGCGACCCCCCTCTTCTGCCGACCGCTTGACCTCGGCGCCGACGTCGCCGTGCTGTCGGCGACGAAATATATCGGCGGCCATTCCGACCTGATGATGGGCACCGTCAGCGCCAGCGAGACCGCATGGCCGGCGGTGAAGAAGCTGCATGGCAATGTCGGACTGTGCGTCGCCCCGGATGACGCATTCCTGGCGCTGCGCGGCCTGCGCAGCCTGGAGATACGGCTGGAGCGGCACCAGGCCTCGGCGCTCAAGGTCGCCGAATGGCTGAGCGAACAGCCTCAGGTCGCGAGCGTGCGTCACCCCGGGCTCGCGAACGATCCTGGCCATGCGCTGTGGCAGCGCGACATGAGCGGCTCATGCGGCCTGTTCTCCTTCGTGCTGAAGGGCGGCGACGAGCGGGACGCTGCGACAGTCCTCGATGCGCTGGAACTGTTCGGCCTCGGCTATTCCTGGGGCGGCTATGAAAGCCTCGCCACGATCGGCAGCCACGGTCTCGCGCGCGTTGCGAGCCATTATGAAGGCGAAGGCCCGCTCATCCGTCTGCATATCGGCCTGGAAGACCCCGACGATCTCATCGCCGATCTCGCACAGGCGCTCGCCCGCTTCCGGCCCTAGTCGATCAGGTCTTCGATCGCGTCTACCGGGAGCACGACACCGAAGATCGCCAGGCGACGGCGCCAATCGTCCTCGATGCACAGCGCAATAAGGGTGGCGAGTTCGCCCCGTGTCGGCGCCATCAGGGCATCAGGATCGGTGCGCTCCCGGATGGATGCCGCGAGCTTGGCGTCGACATCCGCCGCGACCAACACCTCATCGAGATCGGCGCGTTCGTCGTTCCACCAATCCAACACCTGTTCGTGCGTCGGCGCGTCGAGCACGCTGCAGCTCAAGATCACCGTCCAGTCCGCGACCGCCTCGTCGATGATCTGTTCGATGGCCGCATCATGGGGACCGGCGAAGGCAGGCAGCGGCGACATGCAGCCGATCCACGCTGCGACAGCTGCGATCCGGGCGTGGTTGGCCATCCGTCCTCCTTCTTGTTCTGACGAGCGTTTTCGCTCTTGGGCCGCGATACTCCGACGAAGGCGGCAATCAATCAACCTGCCCTCAGCCGGCGCTTCGCCAACCGGCCAGCGCCCGGAACGGCGCTACCAGCATCACCGTAACGCCGCGCCGGAGGACGCGGCCGGCCACCTCCAGCCGCAGGCGAATGCGACCCTTTCCGTCCAAGTCGAAACCGATCCGCCGGCGCAGCAGGAAGCGCGCGGTGACGTAGGCGAAGCCCGCGCCGACACAGAGGCCGGCAACGACGTCGCTCGGATAATGCGCGCCAACGCCGACGCGGCTCAGCCCGATAAGCAGGCCGGCGAGCATGATGGGCACACGAAGGCGCGGGAAGACGAGCGCGCCGACAACGATCGCAGCGCCCGCCGTCGTGGAATGGCCTGACGGAAAGCTGCCATTGGCGTAGTCGAACTGAAAGGCGTCGAAGGTCAGCCAGCCATCCGCCGGATAGAGCACCGGCCTGCCGCGTCCGACGATCTGCTTGATGATGTTGGTCACGACGCCGGCTCCGCCGATGGCGAAGAAAGCGTAGGCGGCGAGCACGCCGATCTCGAACCAGGCGGCGCGCAGTCTTGTGGCGAAGCCGCGCCAATCGCCGAACAGGAGCAGGAGTACGACGACGCCCGACGGCACGAGATACCATTGCGACTGGCCGACATCGGTGATGGCGGAGAAGAAGCCGGCGAGCCAGCCCGGCAGGCCGAGATGCCAGTCGACGGAGCGCAAGTCGAAGAGCTTTGCCACCTGCAGCACGGCGATGACCGCCATCACCGTCCAGAACAGCCAGTGCACATGATGCAGTTCGTGGCTTGGCCGGAGCGGATGGGCAGGCCGCTGCCCGCTCGCCCAGGCCGCGCGCCAATTGGCGACGACACGATGAGCGAAGAACCGCGCGACCGGATTGGCGTTCGCCGATATGGGCTCGGAACGTTCGGCCATGGAGACTCTTGCACGGCCAGTGCGCTGGCGACCCCGGGTGGACTTCGAACCACCGACCAACAGCTTAGAAGGCTGCTGCTCTATCCAGCTGAGCTACGGGGCCGGATAGGAGGGGAGTTTCCGACGAACCGCCGCAGCGATCAATGCGTCCAGGGAAAACGCCGGCTCGTGGCGAAATTGTCGGAATAGGACATCAGCCGTCTGGTGCGGTCATGCTCGGCGTCGACCTCATAGGCGATGCCGTTGCGCTCGGCATAGGCGATGGCCTCTTCGCGAGTGGCGAAGGTGAGCCGCACCTCCTGCTTCATGTCGGCCGACGAGGTGTAGCCCATCAGTGGCTCGACGGCGCGCGGCGCCTCAGCGTCCCAAACCAGAACCCAACGGCCGGCCTTGCCCCGACCTGACTGCATGGCCGTCTTTGCCGGCCGGAAGATGCGCGCAACCATGACTCGCTTCCAATCCCTCCTCGGCGGACCTTGTTGGTCGGGGCAGCAGGATTCGAACCTGCGACCCCCTGCTCCCAAAGCAGGTGCGCTACCAGACTGCGCTATGCCCCGACGGCAGGTCCCTAGGGGCTGGAGTTAGGCAGTTTTCAGCACGGTGGCAAGCTGGCGTCAGGCCGCGCCTAGGCCGGGCCGGGATAGCAGATCGCCGTCCCCTCGGTCATACCCGCCGCGCGGGCGAGGTCGATCGTGTCGCCGGGGGCAAGGCCGATCTCGTCGGAAACGCCGCCGTTGATCTCCAGAACGTAGCGCACCGGGCCATCGCTGGGCACGGACGCGTCGGACAAAGGCGTCGTGTTCTTGGCGATGTTGAGAACCCCGCCATCGGCGCGGATGAAGACCATGTCGAGCGGGATCAGCGTGTTGTGCATCCAGAACGCCACCGGCCGTTCCACGCCGAAATCGAACACCATGCCGTGGTCGGCGGCCATCTCGGTGCGGAACATCAGACCGCAGGCCTGTTGTGCGCGGTCGACGGCCCATTCGACGGTGAAGAGATGATCACCGCTTTCGGTGTGGATGGTGATGCATTCCGCATCGGCCGGGCAGGCCGTATCGGTGGTCTTCGTCTCGGCGGCCAACGCCACGGCGAGCATGCCGCCAATGCCGGCGATACCGGCAAGGATGATGAGAATGGCGAGTAAGCGCGATGCGGACGACGCGCCGGTCTGCTGCCGAGAGTTGGATGCTGCCATGGAGGGCTCGAACTAGTGCGAGGACGGGGCTCCGCCACCGTCCACGGGACGTATCTCTGCGGCCATCAGACCCTTCGGTCCGTCGCCGAAGCGGACCAATACCGTCTGCCCGGGACGCAGTTCGGTCAAGCCGAAACGACGAAGCGTCTCCATGTGGATGAAGATGTCTTCAGTGCCCTCGCCGCGCGTGACGAAACCGTAGCCGCGCACGCGATTGAACCATTTGACGACGACGCGCTCGAAGCCGCCCGACGCAACGACTTCCGTGTGGGTTCGCGCCGGTCCCATCTGTGATGGATGGACGGCCGTCGACTCGTCCATGCTGAGCACACGGACAGCCTGCAGGCCCTTCGGGCGATCGGAAACCTCGCAGTGAATCTGCGCGCCTTCATAGGCCGTCTGAAAGCCGTCGCGGCGCAGACACGAGACGTGAATCAAGATGTCCGGCATGCCATTGTCAGGAACGATGAAGCCGTAACCCTTTGCTACATCGAACCATTTGATGACACCGGATATCTCGATCAGTTCGGCAGGTGCCTCATCTGCGAACTCTTCAAGACGAGGCCCCTCTTGCGAGAGCTTGGCCCCCATACGCGCCCCCGTTTGCACCGCAAGTTGTCTTGATTCGAGTCAATCGCAGTCGCCCGAATCGAATTTCAGAATAGCACCCGCCTGAATGCTGGCGAGTCAAAACCGAGGTCGACTAACGTCGCGATGATTGTTGCTTTGGATTCAAAACTCTGGCCTGTGGGTGTTGGTGCCGCTTGGTTTAGCCCCGCCGCGCGGCGCCGCTTTCATCGTTGCGCAAATGGGACACCGGGATGAAATATCTGCACGCGATGGTGCGCATCAGCGACGTCGACGCTTCGCTCCATTTCTATTGCGACCTGCTCGGCCTTCGCGAAATCCGCCGGCGCGAGAACGAGGCGGGCCGCTACACGCTGATTTTCCTCGCTGCTCCCGGCGACGACGAAGCGCAGATCGAGCTGACCTACAATTGGGATCCGGAGGTCTACACCGGCGGGCGCAATTTCGGTCACCTCGCCTATGCGGTCGACGACATCTATGCGCTCTGCAGCAAGCTGATGGACGGCGGCGTCACCATCAACCGACCGCCGCGCGACGGACGCATGGCGTTCGTCCGTTCACCGGACGGCATCTCGATCGAGCTCCTGCAAGCCGGCGGATCGCTGCCGCCACAGGAGCCCTGGCAGTCGATGCCCAACAGCGGCAGCTGGTAGCATCGCGAGGCGCTTGGCACTGCCGCGGCGCCTCTCTATAAGCGGCTCTGCTGCGCCCTTCGTCTAGCGGTCCAGGACGCCGCCCTTTCACGGCGGAAACACGGGTTCGATTCCCGTAGGGCGTACCAGCACTTCAGCCTTCGTATGATCGAAAACCGGTCGGGGCGGATATTCAAAGCCGCTCGGCCACGATGCGTGCGATTTCGGTATCTTCGAGGACGATCGGGTTGGTCTTCATGCTGGAGCCGCGCGAGGCCGCGACTGTCCGATCCGTGTCCGCTTCTGTCATGCCGAAGGCCGAGAGGCGCGGCAGGTCCAGTTTCGTCGTGTAGTCGTCGAGGATGGCGAGCAGCGCCGAGCGCGCGGCCGCATCGTCAAGCGAGGCATCGCCGGCAAGGGTTCGCCCCGCGTCGGCATATTTGCCAAGGGCGACGTCATCCGGGGCGCGCTTCGCGAGTGCATCGAGATTGACCCGGGTGGCGACGGCGACGAGCGTGCCGCAGACGACGCCATGTGGGATCGGGAAGAACGCGCCCAGCGGCGAAGCTAGCCCATGCACCGAGCCGAGGCCGACTTGCGCCAGGGTGATGCCGGAAAGAAGCGCGGCATAGGCCATCTGCGCCCGGCCTTCTCCATCGGCGTCGTTGCCCTCGTACCAGCGCAACAGGCCCTTCCGCACCGCTTCGAGGCCCGACAAGGCCAGTGCGTCGGTGAAAGGGTTGGCCTTGGTCGAGACGTAGGATTCGAGCAGCTGCGTCAGCGCATCCATGCCGTTGGCGGCAATCACGGAAGGCGGACAGCTGGCGAGGAGATCGGGATCGACGAGCGCGTATTGCGCGACGAGCTTGTCGTCACGGAAGGACTTCTTGAAGCCGCCCTCCCCGCGTACGCTGAGGACGGCGTTCTTGGTGGCTTCGCTGCCCGTGCCGGCGGTGGTCGGCACGGCGATGAAAGGCACGGACGGGCCTTTGTAGGGCAACTCCGGTCCGACGCCTTCGAGATGATCCATCACCGAATTGCCGGGCCGAAGGAGGCCGGCGATGGCCTTGGCCGCATCGAGGGCGCTGCCGCCGCCAATGGCGATGACGACATCAATGTTCGCGTCGCGGAACTGGCGCACCGCGTCATCGACAAGTTGCGGTGAAGGCTCGTCTTCGACGGTGAAATCAAGCCACTCGATGCCGCCTTGGCGCAGTCCTTCCGTCAGCGCCGCCCAATGCTCGGAATATCTGAAGGAGCGCGCGCCAGTGACGAGCAGCGCGCGGCGGCCATATTGCGCCGCGAGCGCCGGAAGACGGGAGCGCGTGCCGGCGCCGAAGACGATGCGCGGCAGACGCGCGATATCGAAAGAATGCATGCGACGCGGTTCTATTTCGGCATCAGGCCGGTGAAGCCGATCCCCTTGCGCGGCTCGGCCATGAAGTCGGCGACCGTATCGCGCCATTCGCGATAATGCGCGGTCTCCTTGTGCGCGGCAGCGTCCTCGGCCGTTGCATAGGCTTCGTAGAGGACGAAGGCCGTCGGGTCGTCGTTCGATTGCAGCACGTCGAAACGGCGATTGCCAGGCTCCTTGATCGACGCCTCGTGGTTCTTCTTTGTCGCCGCCACGAAGGCGGCGACATGCTGCGGCTTCACATGGACGTGGACGAGCGTGACGTGCATCGGGCTCCCTAGTGCGCTTCGAGCACCGTCACCGGCCATTGCTGTTCAAGCAGGGGCTGCAGCACCGACGCATCACCGGCGACAACGATCTGCAGGTTCGGCGGTATGAAGCGCGCCGCTGCGTCGAGCGCCGTTTGCGGCGTCACCGCAGCAATCAACGCCGGGTACTGCGCGATGTCGTCGAGCGACAGCCCACGGATCCAGTAGGACGAGATCGTGTTGACGAAGTCCTGATAGGTCTCGAGGCTGAGCGCGAAGCGGCCGATCATGCCGTCACGCACGGCGGTGAGTTCGTCGGTGCCGATCGCTTCGGTGCGCAGACTCTCGACCTGGTCGAGGATGGTCTGGATCGCATCGTCGATCGTGCTCACCTGAAGGCTGGCGACGACCTGGAACGTGCCGATATCGACCGGCAGCGTCAGCCGCGAGCGGACGCCGTAGGAATAGCCGCGCTCCTCGCGGAGGATGCGGTTGAGCCGGGATGACAGCCCCTGCCCCAGCACCGCATTGGCGACGGACAGCGCGTAGCGGTCGGGGTCATTGCCATGCGCGGCGAGATTGCCGACGAGGACGACCGCCTGCTGTGCGCCCGGCACGTCGACCAGCAGCACCGGCTGCGGCGTGTCCGCCTCGGCAACCGCCGGATAGGTGACCTGCGGCGCCGGTTCGGTACCCGGCCAATCGGAGAAATTCGCCTCGGCGAGCGCAAGCGCGTCCTCGGCGCTGATCCTGCCGGCGATGACGAGAAGCGCGTTGTCCGGACGGCTGACGCGCTGATAATAGGCAACGATCTCGTCGCGCGTGATGGCGCCGACGTCATCCAGCGTGGTGATGGCGCCGTAGGGGTGACCCGAATAGATGGCCGGATAGAAGGCGCGCGTCACCTGCGTGCCCGGATCACCGAGGCCCGATTGCAGGCCGCCCTGCAGCTGTCCGAGTTGCACGGCGAGTTCGTCCTCCGAGAACACCGGATTGAACGCCATGTCGGCAAGCAGGCCGAACGACTGTTCGCGATCCTCGATCATCGAGAAGATGCCGAAACCGATGAGATCGTCGCCGGAATAGGCACCTGTGACGCCGCCGCGGGACTCGATGGCGTTGGCGATCTGTTGCGCCGTCTTCGACGTCGTACCGCGCGTCAGCAGCGTTGCGGCGATGTCGGCAACGGCTGGAGGCATCCCCTCCGATACAAGGCTCTGGCCGCCCCGGAAGACGAGGTCGAGCGACAGCACCGGAAGCTCCGGCATCTCGATAACGACGACCTGGAGGCCGTTGGCCAGGGTCACTTCCGTGATCGGCGGGAAGCCGAGCGTCGTCACCGGCAGCGGATCGGGCGGATCGGCGTAAGGCAGCGCGTAGTCGACATGGAACTCGTCATCGGCCGGCGCGCCGGTCGCGCCGACATAGGGCACCGGCTCGACGAAGGGCTGCGGGTCGCCGACATTGACGCGATAGATGTGGCGCGCGCCCTCCCCGAGATAGGTCGCGGCGACGCGCTGAACGTCTTCGACGGTGACGGCGGCTAGGCGATCGAGCTCGGAGATCGCGGCACCTGGATCGCCATATAGGCCATTGCCCTGCTGGACGATCTCGGCGACGCCGAGGGCGGTCTCCATGCTGGCAAGCTGCGAGCTGCGGATCAGCGCGACGGCCTTGTCGATCTCTTCCTGCGTCACGCCATCGGCGACGATGCTGTCGAGCTCTGCCTGGAATTGCTGCTCAAGCTCGTCGCGGCTCACTTGACCCGGCAACAAGATGACGCCGAAGAGGCTCGGGCCGGCGTTGGTTTCGACGAAGGCCGACGCGACCAGCGCGGCGCCGGTATCGACGAAATCGCGCGACAGGCGGCTTGAATCGCCGGTGCCGAGGATCGCGGCGAGAACTTCGAGAGCCGGCGAATCCGGATCGGTCGGCGGCGGCAGCTCATAGCCGATCAGCGTTGCCGGGATGCGGATGAGGCTGTCGTCGATCTCGGTGACCTGTTCAGTGGTCTGAACATGCTTCTGCCATTCGGGCAGCTGCGGCGGTTCGGCGCCGGCCGGGATCTCGGCGAAATATTTGTCGACGAGGTCGCGCGCGGTGGCGGGATCGAAGTCGCCAGCGATCACCAGCGTCGCATTGTTGGGCACGTAGTAGGTGGCGTGGAAGCCGGCGATCTCGTCGACCGTCGCCGCGTTGAGATCGTCGACGCCACCGATCGGCGCACGGCGATAGGGCTCGTAGCTGTAGGTCTGCGTGTAGAAATCGCGAAGTGCGAGGCCATAAGCCGCGCCGCCATAGTTCTGCTGATATTCTTGGATGACGACGGCGCGCTGATTGTCGAGATTGGTCTGCGTCACGGCGAGCGAAGCCATACGGTCCGCTTCAAGCCAGAGACCGAGGGGCAGCTGATGCGCTGGCAGCGTCTCGTGGAAAGCGGTCTGGTCGAGCGCTGTATAGGCGTTGTAGCTGCCACCGGCATCATCGACGAGGCGCAGCAGGGCCTCTTTGGAGAGGTTCGCGGTGCCTTGGAACATCATGTGTTCGAAGAGATGGGCAAAGCCGCTGCGGCCGGCCGGATCGTTGGCGCCACCAACGTGATACCAGATGTCGACCGCGACGACGGGCGCGGAGTGATCCTCGACGAGGATGACCTGCAAGCCATTGTCGAGCGTGTAGGTGTCGTAGTTGAGAGTGATGCTCGGCTGCGCCGCGGCGCCGCTGGCCGCAAATGCCAAAACGAGCCAGGCGACGAGCGCCGTTAGCTTCCGCATCATTGCCTCCCTCACCCGCCTGCCGGCTAGAGTCTTCCTCTCGACGCATTTCCGCCGATGCCGACATTATAGGTCGAGCCGCGCTCCGCGACCACAAACCGACGGTCGCTGCCATTAACGCAAACGAATGGTGACGAAGCGCCGCTTATTCGGCAACGCGGACGTGGACTACGGCGACGTCGTCGGCGTAGAGCCGCTGCCAATGCGAATCCTGATCGAGGAAGGCGACCGCGGGCGTCTGCGGCGACAGCAGTGTCGACTGAATACCGTATTCGTCGAGGAGCCGCACGAAATCGGCGAGGTTCTGCAGCGTGACGGCGTTGTGTTCGCGCAGGACGAAATCGGCGCCGTATAGTTCAGTTCGGCCGTCGATGAAGGGCGCCATGCCGTCGAACACCATGTAGCCGCCGAAATCATAATCGTTGAGCACGGGCTCTGCGCCGGCCTCGCGAATGACGGCAAGCGCGGCGGCTGGCGTGCGATGCGGATCGGGCACCCATTTCTGGGTCACGCCGAAGGCAACCCCGATCAGCGCTACGACCGCCAGCATGCCGGCGGCCCAAGGCAGAGCGCCGCGTCCGTCCGCCTCCCTTTCGCGAGCGACGTGCGGGACTTGTCGCGCCAGCGGCAACGCCAGGGCGAGCGGCGCGAGGAGGCCGAGCAATTCGCCGTTGCGAATCGCCGACAGCGCCAGATGCAGCAGACCGAGAACGATGAGGATGCGAACCCACGGCAGGCGAAAGCCACGCAGCAGCGCGAGGCCGACGCCAAGCAGGAGGATGACTTCGAAGGTGGCAAGCGAACCGAAATCCTGCGGCTGCCACTCGCCGATGATCGACAGCGCAGAGCCAAGGCCGAGGATGCGAACGGTGGTGAGGATCGGTTCGGCGCCATAGGGCGTGATGCAGGCGGCAAGGATCGCGGCGATGAGGAACGCGCCCCAGCGCAGGGTAACACCGATGCGCTCGCGCGGGACTGCGGCGACCACGGCATCGAGACCGAAGGCACCGACAAGCAGAAGGCCGAGCGTGAAGCCGCCATGGAGGTTCGCCCACAGCGTCATCAGCGGCAGCAGCCAATAGGACGGCGCGCGGCGCGTATCGGCGGCTAGCGCGACACCACCGACCCAGGCGACCATCACAGGCAGCGCCAGTACGTGCGGGCGGGCGACGATGTGGGGCGCGGCTAGAACGAAGGCGACGGCGACGAAGAGCAGTGTCGGGACGATCGCGAGGTTGCGGCGAAGGAACCAGGCGAGCAGGCCGAAAGCCGTCGCCGCGGCTGCGGCCGCAAGCAGGACGACAGCGGTCCAGCTGCCGAGGCGATAGGCAAGCGCATAGAGGAACTGCGACAGCCATTCCTGCGCGACCCAGGGCTCGCCCGCCATCGTCGAGGAGAACGGATCCGTGTGCGGTACGGCGCCGTGATCGATGATCCAGTTGCCTACGGCGATATGCCAATAGGTGTCGGCATCATTGAGGAGCGCCGGCGCGGCAAGGAGCAAAACGGCGAAAATCGCCGTCGCCGCGAATACCGGCAGCAAGGCGGCCAGCGGCAGCGAATGGCCCGAGGCGGTCAGCGGCCTCACCGACATTTCAAGCGCTCCGTTTCCTCGCGAGGAAGCGGAGGATTGTCTAGCGGCGGCGAGTAAGGGTGAGGTTAAGAGAGACGGCCGCCGCAGGTTGCCCCACGGCGACCGCAAGTCAGCTGCCTATTGTCGATCCCGGCAGCTTGCCGCTGACCGGCCTCACCGGGATCTTCAAATAGGCAACGCCGTTGGCTTCGGCCGGCGGCAATCTGCCCGCACGGATATTGGTCTGGATCGATGGCAGCAAAAGGCGCGGTGTCGATAGAGTCGCATCGCGGCCGGTGCGCATCGCGACAAACTCGTCTTCGGTCACGCCTTCATGGACGTGAACATTGTGCTCGCGCTCCTCGGCGACGGTGGTATCCCAACGATAGTCGTCGCGGCCCGGCGCCTTGTAGTCATGGCACATATGGAGCCGCGTCTCAGGCGGCAGCGCCAGAAGCTTGTGGATCGAGTTGAACAGCGCGCGCGCATCGCCTCCAGGGAAGTCGGCGCGCGCCGTGCCATAGTCCGGCATGAAGAGCGTGTCGCCGACGAAGACGTCGTCGCCGACCTTGTAGGCAACGCAGGCCGGCGTGTGGCCGGGCGTGTGCATCACCGAGATAGTCAGATCGCCGACCGCGAAGCTGTCGCCCTCGGCGAACAGGCGATCGAAATCGCTGCCGTCGGTCTTCAGATCATCGGCGTTGAACACCGGGCGGAAGATGCGCTGCACCTCCTTGATGTGTTCGCCGATGCCGATCAGCGCGCCCGTCTTCGCCTTGACGTAGGGCGCGCCGGACAAATGGTCGGCATGCGCGTGGGTCTCGAGCGCATAGGCGACCGTGAGGTTCTTCTCCTCGACCGCCTTCAGGATCGTTTCGACGGAATCGATCGAGACCGTCCCGGAGGCGGGATCAAAGTCGAGGACGGGATCGATGATCACGGCCGAGCCGCCATCATGGTCCCAGACCAGATAGCTCACCGTGTTGGTCGGCTCGTCGAAAAAGGCTTGTATCTTTGCTTGTTCGCTCATCGTCCTGTTCCCAACTTGCTGACGCTCCGTCGGTGCGCCGGGGCCCGGCCGCACCGACGAGGCGTTGGGGGTCATATTACTGGACCGCGTGCATGATGACTGCCATGGCGATCAGGGCCACCGTCAAAGAGATGGGGATCAGCGCCATCAGCACCAGGGATTCCGACCCGGTCACAGTGCCGGCGCCGGTTTCCACCTTCCGATGAAGGTACTCGCGGAAGGTAGTTCGGCGTGGTTCAGCCGGCCCGTCATGACGCCGCCAGAAGGCCTTGGCGCTCTGTGCCATCATCCACGGGACGCCAATGAAGAAGGCAAGCACGAAGGTGAAGATGACGAGCGGCAAATAGTGGTCCGTCGGCGTGGCGAAACCAAGCCAAAGCACCGCGATCATGGCGACATAGCCGCCGGCGGTCAGGGCAAGCGCGCCCGGATGAAGCCGGCTGAGCGGGGGATGCTGGACGGAAATGCCCGCAACGGCAGTCCGCGTGGGTCGTTCGAAATGGGTAGTCACAACCGTGTTCATGTCTCTGCTCCTCTTGAAGCGAGTCTCGCGGGTGTCGACCGTTTCGTGGCGCTGCCCCGTATTGGCTCTTGACACATATATTAGCGCTAGCTAATTTAGTCAATGCTAATGGAGATTGGCATGACGATCACACCGGAAAGGCAAGGTTTCACTGAACTCGCGACGAAGGCAGGGGACGCAGCAAGGCTGCTGAAGCTGCTGTCAAACGAGCGGCGTCTCCTTGTTCTGTGCCATTTGGCCTCCGCCGAGGAGATGACTGTCGGCGATCTCGGCAACCTCGTCGGGCTCAGCCAGTCGGCACTGTCGCAACACCTTGCGCTGATGCGCGAGGACGGCCTCGTCACGTGCCGACGTGAGGGCGTGACGATGCTCTATCGCATCGCCGACCCGATCGCGGAGAGCCTGATGCACACCCTGAAGAACCTCTACTGCCCCCCCCTCAAGAAAAGGAAGAACTGACGATGCTTACCCCGATCTCTGCCCAAGAGGCCCATTCTATGCTCGAATCCGGCGCACTGATATGCGACGTCCGCGAGCCGTCGGAATTTGCCAGCGGCCATATCGAGGGGGCGCGCAACATCCCGTTGTCGAACATGAAAATGGAAACGCCCGACGCCGAGCGCCCGATCATCTTCTGCTGCCTCAGTGGGGCGCGGACGACGACGAATGCGGGACGCCTCGCCAATGTCGCCGGCCGCCCGGCCTATGTTCTGCGCGGCGGACTTCAGGCATGGCGTGGCGCCGGTCTCCCCCTCGCCCGCTAATCGAACGCAGCGATGGACCTGACACTTGTTCAATACGGCCTTTCGGTTGTTTCGGGCGTCTTCGTCGGGTTCTCGCTCGCGCTTGTTGGCGGCGGCGGCTCAGTGCTGGCGGTTCCACTCCTCGTCTATGTCGTGGGGGTCCCCCTCCCTCACGTCGCCATCGGCACTAGTGCCCTAGCCGTCGCCGCCAATGCCGCGGCGAATGTCATCCCCCATTGGCGCGGTGGAACGATCAAGTTCCGCTGCGCCTTTGTTTTTGCCGGGTTCGGTATCGTCGGCGCGCTGATCGGATCGACGATCGGCAAGGCCATCGACGGCCATCAGCTGGTCGGCTGGTTCGGGCTGGTCATGATCGCGGTCGGCGTCGGGATGCTGCTGCGCCGCCCTAGCAGCGACAAGCCGGAGGTGCGTCTCAATCGGGAGACCGCATCCGCCCTGGTGCCGCGCCTCGCCGCGGCCGCGCTCGTGGTCGGGCTCATCTCGGGCCTCTTCGGCATCGGCGGCGGCTTCCTGATTGTGCCGGCGCTCATGCTCGCGACCGGCATGCCGATGATCAACGCCGTCGGCTCGTCGCTGATCGCCATCGCGGCGCTCGGCGCGGCAACGGCCGCCAATTATGCGCTCAGCGGGTTTGTCGATTGGTGGCTCGCCGCCACCCTGCTCGCCGGCGGCGTTGTCGGCGGCTTCATCGGCGTTGCGGTCGCCCGCCGCCTGGCTGCCCGCCGGCGCCTGCTCACCGTCATCTTCGCTGTAGCCGTCGGCGCTGCCGGCGTTGCCGTGTCAGTCCAGAACTGGACGTGAGGTGACGCGGAGGGACGAAGCACCGTCCCTCCGCTTCCTTGCGTTGCGCATCGATTAGCGCCATTCCCACCAGCCGCGCGCACCCTTCTCGCGCGGCGGCAGGCCAATGTCCTCACGGATCGCGGCCGGTATGTGCGACCCGTCAGGTCTTTCGCCCCTGCGGCGGTCCCGCAGCCGGATGGCGGCATAGAGCCCGGCAAACACAACGCTGATGACCGCCACCTGTGGGAATGAAGAGTTCGTCTTGCTGCTACGGATTTCCGATCCGCTGCTGTCTGTTGCGATAGACATCGTTGTCACCGACGCGCCTAAGGCGCAGTCGGCCCCTCTGTTGGAGGCTGAGAAGCAGGACTGTGACCGGTGCGGAATCGGTCCGCGTGGGTCGAGAAGTCCCTATGGCGTTTGAGTTATTGGGGAAGTCCGAAGCCGGCCCTTAGAAGGCCGGCCGGTACGTCAAGCGCTATGCCAAGCCGTTCGGCGCATGAGGCGATAGCCGACAAGGCCCGCGCAATGATTGGGGGTAAACATAACCGTCATGAAACGCCCCCTCTCCTCACGAGGTTGATCGGACGGCACGCCTATAGTCCTCCCCGCGGCGATTCGCCATACCCAATGCAGTCGATTGGGCCGCTTGCGCAGTCCTGTGGCGAATTGGCAACGCCCCGCTAGCGGCGGAAGCCCGGCGGCGCCACTTCCCCGGGCTTCAAGCGAATGACCGTTGCCATCACGATCGCCGCGACGAGCAGGAAACCGGCGGCGACGACAAGGGCCGTCGACCAGCCCTGAACCTCGGCCGGAACGTAAGCCGCAACCGCCGCCGCATCGAGCGGCAGGCCATCGGCGCCGAGGGCTGGAGGGCCCTGCGGCGCAAGAACATTGGTCCGCCAATTGGCGACAGCGATGAGGATGCCCAGGCCCAGGGCGCCGCCGACCTGCTGGCTGGCGTTGAGCAGCGCCGAGGCGATGCCGGTCTGGTCGCTTGGCACGCGCGCGAGTGCCGATGTGGTCAGCGACACGAAGGCGAGGCCCATGCCGACGCCAAGGAGGATGGCGCCGGGAAGGATAAGCGCTGCGTAGGACGCCTCCGGCGACAGGCCGACGCCGAGATAGACGAGACCTGCGGCTGCGATCAGAGGGCCGATCGTGCCGGTGACACGTGGCCCAAGGCGGCCGATCGTCATTGAGGCAATGGCGGCGCCGACAACGACGAAGATCGTCACCGGCAGAAAGCCGAGACCTGCATCGAGCGGCGTCCAGTCCTTCACCTGCCGGATCCAAAGGACGAGGAAGAAGAAGACGGCGAAAAGGCCGCTGGCGGTGAAGAGACCGGTGGTGACGGCACCGACCAGCGAGCTATGCCGCAAGAGGCTGCGCGGGATCAGCGGAGTCGCTGCCGTGGCGGCCCGAAAGACGAAGGCAACGAGGAGCGCGGCGGAGATGACCAGCGTCAGGACAATGGTCCAGTCCCAGTCCATGCGGTTGCCGTTGACCAGGCCGTAGACCAACGACATCAGGCCGGCTGTGATGAGCACCGCGCCGACGACGTCAAAGCTGCGGGCATGTTCGTCGCGGGTCTCAGGGATGATGCGATACGCGGCGATGATCGCGCCGATGGCGATCGGCACGTTGACGAAGAACACCCAGCGCCAATCGGCATATTCGGTGAGCAAGCCGCCAAGCAGGAGGCCGAGCGCGGCACCACCGGCCGAGATCGCCGCCCAGACGCCAAAGGCGCGATCGCGTTCCGGCCCCGGCGAAAAGACGACGGCGAGGATGGCGAGCGCTGCCGGAGACATCAGCGATGCGCCGAAGCCTTGCAGGGCGCGCGCCGCGATCAGCATGCCGAGGCTGCCGGCGAGGCCACCGATCAGCGACGCCAGTGCGAAGACGATAGCGCCGGCGACGAAGATACGCCTTCGGCCGAAGCGATCGGCGAGCTTGCCGCCGAGCAGAAGGAAACCGCCGAACACCACCGCATAGCCGGTAACGATCCATTGCAGATCGGAGGCGTTGTCGACGCGCAGCGTGGCGCGGATGTTCTCCAGCGCCACATTCACGATCGTGAGGTCGAGCACGATCATCAGCTGACCGATGCCGACGACAAGGAGAATGAGATTTTTGTTGATCGGTCGGTCTGCCAAAATGGGCTCAATCACTGCATTGAAGGCCCGACTTAGGTAACGTTCACCGCCGCGGCCCTCAAGGCCGCGGCGGTGAACCGAACTAGCCGATCGGCATGCCGCCGGCGACGTCTTCTTTCTTCGCGCGGACGATGGACGTCATGATGATCGCGGCGAGGAAGATGATCCCCGCGGCCACCATCAACGCCTGGGCCCAGCCTTCAACCGTCGCCGAGATGTAGGTCGGAATCTCCGCCGGATTGGCCGGGAAGCCCTCCGGACCAAGCACCATGCCTTCCGTCAGCGAGTTCGTCTTGCCGGTCGAGACAGCTGTGAGGAGCGCCAGACCGACGGCGCCGCCGACCTGTTGCGCGGCATTGAGGAGACCCGACGCGATGCCGGCATGCTCCTGCGGGACGCCGGCGACGGCCGAACTGACCAAGGCCGGAAAGGTGATGCCGAGGCCGATCGACATGATCAATTGCGTCGGCAGGATGAGCGCCGCGTAGGACGAATCCGGCTTGAGCCAAATGGCCAACGCCAACATGCCGAGTGCCGTCATGATTGGCCCGATGGTCACCAGCGGCCGCGGTCCGACCCGGCCCATCATCACCGTCGAGAAACCAGCGCCGATAATGATGCCGACCGTAAACGGCAGGAAGGCGAAGCCGCTCTCGAGCGGCGTCCAACCGTTGACCCTCTGCATCCACAGAACGAGGTAGAGGAACACCGAAAAGAGGCCCGCGCCGACAAGAAGGCCACCGAGATTGGCGCCGGTCAGATTGCGGTAGCGGAACAGACCCAGCGGCAGAAGCGGCCACCGGATCCGCGCCTGCGTGACGACGAAGGCGACGAGCAGGACGAGCGCGATGGCAAGGACGCCGAACTTTGTGCCGGTCGCCCATTCCGCGTTGTTCAAGTTGGTCAGGGCATAAACAAGGGTCGCCAGACCGGCCGTCACCAGGAATGCCCCCAGGACGTCGAAGCCTTTAGCCTCTTCGTGCCGGCTTTGCGGCACGAAGCGGATTGCTCCAAACAGCGCGAAAGCGGCAATCGGCACATTGACGAAGAACACCCAGCGCCAGTTGAGATACTCGGTGAGCACGCCGCCGAGGATGAGGCCGATGGCGGCGCCGCCGGCGGAAATCGCCGCCCAGACGCCAAAGGCACGGTCGCGCTCTTTGCCCTCAGCGAAGACCACCGTGAGGATCGAAAGTGCAGCCGGAGCCATCATTGCGCCACCCGCGCCTTGAACGGCACGCGCGGCGATGAGCAGACCAAGATCGTTGGCGAGGCCGCCTGCCAGCGACGCAACGCCGAAGAGGACAAGGCCGGCCATGAATATCGTACGGCGGCCGATCCTGTCGGCGAGCTTGCCGCCGAGCAGCAGGAAACCGCCGAAGGTCAGCGCGTAACCAGTAACGATCCACTGGAGACTGGTCAGGCTGGTTATCTGCAATTCAGCGCTGATGCTATTCAACGCGACATTCACGATCGTCGCGTCGAGGATGATCATCAGCTGGCTGATGCCGAGGATAAGAAGAACAAGACCCTTGTGCACTGCAGGTGCACCGGGCGCGCCCGATGTGGGCGGCAGAACCGCGTCAGTAACTGTCATCTGAGCACCTATGCGAAAATGCCGAAAGCTGCTGGTCGGCCGACGGGCGCGACTCAACAGTCCGGCGAGGTGCGCTTCTGTACGCCAAAACGGCATTGGAGGATGTGCCGCAAAAGCCACATCAGCTATGCAACAGAAGGGACGCTCCCTGCCCTTTGCCAAGCGTTTTCAAGCAGTTCCGAACTTTCGAGGCCATCCGCTCAATCGAAATCGGTCAGCCGCCGACCGCGGATCGGCCGCATGACCAGCCGGTCGATCACAGCCCCCATCTCGGTAGCGCTCAGCGATGACCCGTCCTCCAGCCAATTCGCCAGCAGCCCGATCGTCGCCGTCACGGCATGTCTGACGACCATCGCCTGCGACACGTCTTCGGGCTGCGGCAGGGCAACATCTTCTGCCCCCTTGGTCGCCTGCGCGATGAGTTGGCGATTGACGTTGGCCTCCGCACCGCCGGCAAGAAGCGCTTGGCAGATCGAGCGGTTTTCGTCGACGTAGCGGCAAAGAGCGATCGAAGCGCTCAGCGTATCGTCGCGCATAAGCGCGGGGACCATGAGAGCCAGGAGATCGTCGATGAGCGACTCGGCGACCTCGGTCAGGAGCGCCCCTTTGTCGGGATAGTGCCTGAAGAAGGTCGCGTAACCGACGCCGGCCTGTGCCGTGATCTCGGCGATCGTGATCGCGGCGAAATCCTTCTCGGCGGCGAGCGCAATCATCGCCTTCGCCAGTGCCGCCTTACTGCGCAAAATCCTGCGGTCCACCATCGTTCTTCTTGTGCCCGAAAGGACCGTGCCATCGCCATCATGCAGCCCGAATGCGATCTCCATTTATGATCTAAGTTGGATCACAGGTGGGCGCGAACACCGCACGGCCACGCCATCCGCTAGAGAAGCAGTCCGATGAAACCGTTGCGCGCCTCCCTCCTCGTGCTTCTCGTCGCCGCACCGGCGGGGCCTTCGATGGCGGCGGCGAGCCACACCTATTCCGGCGTGACGCCCGCCGTGTTCGCCTGCGTGAAGAGTACGAGCATGGAAGCGCAAGGCACCGTGTATGTCGAGACGGAAGCCAATCACGGCACGGCGACGACGACGTCAACCTTGTGGTCCGTAGTCATGGATTACGTCTTCTCTCCGGAGACGCAGGACCTGCAATATTGGATGGTGCACAAGACCTGGGTCGTTCCGGCCGATGCCGTCTGGTCCGGCATCGCAGAGATGATCGCCTCGTGCCGCGCCGCGCAGTCCTAGCCGCGCGCGTCTAATCCAGCGGCCGGTCAGCGTCGGCGAGATCGACGATCTTGAGCGTCGGCCGGCTCTGGCCTTGCCAGTGATCGAGTGACAGCGTGCCGGCAACATGCAGCCGGCCGCCCTCGCGCTCGAGCAATTTGCGCCCGAGCGGCGAGTTGGCGGCGCGGAACGCCATCGCCTTCAGCGACACGCCGGTGCCCGAGGTAATGCCGACGCGGACATGGCCGTTGCCGACGGCCTCGGCATAGGTGACGAGGTGCGACGGGAAGGCGAGCATCGGCGGCGGGTGGCCTGAGCCGAACGGCCCTGCCCGCTCCAGCAACTCCACAGTCTCGGCGGTCGCTCCCTCCGCCGTCGTCACCGCGTCGATCTTGAGGTCGCGCTCCACCAACGACGCGCGCGCAACGTCCTTCGCCAGCGTCTCCATCATGAACGCCTCGAAGGCGCCGAGCCGGTTCAAGGCAATCGTGACGCCCGCGGCCATCGGGTGACCGCCGCCCTTGGCAAGGATGCCGCGCTCGACGGCAGCCTTCACCGCGCGGCCGAGATCGACGCCCTGGATGGACCTGCCTGAGCCGATGCCGAAGCCTGACGGGCCGTCGGCGATGGCGATGGCCGGCCGGGCGAAACGTTCCTTCAGGCGCGATGCGATGAGGCCGACGACGCCCGGATGCCAACCCGGATTGTGCGTGATGACGACCGGCGGCTCGTCGCCACCGTCGAACACCGGTTCGGCCGCAGCCATCGCCTCGGCGACCATCTCTGCCTCCAGCGCCTGACGCTCGGTGTTGAGGCGGTCGAGTTCGACAGCGATCCGCTCCGCCTCAGCCGCGTCGTCGGTGGCGAGCAGCGCAGCGCCAAGCGCAGCATTGCCGATGCGGCCGCCGGCATTGATGCGTGGGCCGATAAGGAAGCCGAGATGGCTAGCCTCGATCGGACCGTTGAGACGCGCCAGCCGGGCCAGGGCGGCGAGCCCGATATTCTCCTGCCGACGCATGGCGAGCAGGCCCTTCACGACGAAGGCGCGATTGAGGCCGGTGAGCCCGACCATGTCGCAGACAGTGCCGAGGGCGACGAGATCGAGCCAATGCAGGAGGTTCGGCTCTTTCGTCGCGCCGAAATAGCCGCGGCCACGCAGTTCGCGATTGACGGCGACGGCGACCATGAAGACGAGACCGACGGCGGCGAGATTGCCGAGGCCGGAGAGATCGTCCTGGCGGTTCGGATTGATGATGGCGACGGCCGGCGGCAACTGCGCCGAGGCGAGATGATGGTCGATGATGACGACGTGGACGCCGCGCCGCCTGGCGTGGCTCAGCGCCTCAATGCTGGTGGTGCCGCAATCGACGGTGATGATGAGCGTCGCGCCGGCATCGGCGAGTTGGTCGATTGCCTCAATATTCGGGCCGTAGCCCTCGAACAGCCGGTCGGGGATGTAGACCGTCGGCTTCAGGCCGAAGCTCTGCAGATATCGATTCAACAAAGCCGAGGAAGTCGCGCCGTCGACATCGTAATCGCCGAAGATGGCGATCTCCTCTTCGGCTTCGATGGCATCGGCGATGCGCGCGGCGCCCGCGTCCATGTCGGTCAGCGTCACCGGATCCGGCATGAGATCGCGGACGGTCGGATCGAGGAAGGCTGCCGCGTCTTCGGCGGTGACGCCGCGGCCGGCCAAGATGCGCGCCAGCAGATCGGGCATATCGTTGCGCTGAGCAATGTCGAGGGCAAGCGCGCTGCTGCGCGCATCGAGGCGGTCGACCCAACGGCGGCCGGTGATCGACTTCTCGACGCCGAGGAAGGCGCGCACGGGCGCTGCCGCGTGGCGGCCCACCGCTTCCTCAAGGTCAGTTGCGAACATGTCGGATTGCCGTTTGCCGGCGCTCATCGCGGATATGTCGATGATAAGCGATTCGCGCGCAAGCGGAGAACGCGCGAACTAGCCGAGCGGCTCGATGCGGATGAGCTGCGGTTCGGCGGCGATGTGGCCGTCGGCGGCGATCCGGTCCAATGCGGTGCGGACCGCGGATTTGGTCGTTTCATAGGTGATGAGGATGACCGGCTGCGGCGCGTTCGGCTCGAGATGGCCCGGCGCATCCGAGTGCGCCTCGCGGCGGCGCTGGACGATCGACTCGAGCGAGATGCCCTCCTCCGCCATGCGATTGGCGATGGCGGCAAAGGCACCTGGCCGATCATAAACGGTGAGGCGGAGATAGTAGCCGCCGGCATGGGCGCGGATCGCGGCGCGTTTGTGCGGCGCGAGCTGCGTTGCCGGGATGCCAAAGGTCGGCAGCCGGATGCCGCGGGCGATGTCGGCGATGTCGCCAATGACGGCCGAAGCAGTTGCCTCGCCCCCCGCCCCCGGCCCGGACAGCACGAGTTCGCCGGCGTGATCGGCCTCGACGGCAACGGCGTTGGTGACGCCCTCGATAGCTGCGATCGCCGAAGCCTTCGGTACCATCGCCGGATGAACGCGCTGCTCGATCCCGGTGTCGGTCTTCACGGCGATGCCGAGGAGTTTCAGGCTGTAGCCAAGCTCGTCGGCAGCCTCGAGATCGGCCGGTGTGATCGATGAGATGCCTTCGACATAGATAGCCTCGGCGTCGATCTGCGTGCCGAAGGCTATCGATGTGAGGATCGCCAGCTTGTGGGCGCTGTCATAGCCGTCGACGTCGAAGCTCGGATCGGCCTCAGCATAGCCGAGCCGCTGCGCCTCGGCGAGGCAAGTGCCAAAGTCGAGGCCCTCGTTCTCCATCCGGGTGAGGATGTAATTGCAGGTGCCGTTGAGGATGCCGTAGAGGCGGCGCACGGAATTGCCGGCCAGAGCCTCGCGCAGCGTCTTGACGATCGGGATCGCACCGGCGGCGGACGCCTCGTAGTTGAGGCTGACGCCCTTCGCCTCGGCGAGTTCGGCGAGCGCCTGGCCTGACGCCGCGAGCATCGCCTTGTTGGCCGTGACAACATGCTTGCCGGCTTCGAGCGCGGCGCGGACAGCTTCTTCGGCGACGCCGCCGGCCCCGCCGATCAACTCGACGAAGACATCGATATCCGGATCGGTAGCGAGCGCGACGGGATCGTCGAACCAGCGCAGCGCCGAAATGTCGAAGGAGCGGTCCTTGCCGCGATCGCGCGCCGAAACGCCCGTGACGGCGACCGCGCGACCGCAACGCCGGGCGATCAGATCGCCTTGGCGCTCGAGCAAATGCAACAGGGAGGCGCCGACCGTGCCGAGACCGGCAAGGCCCAAACGCAGCGCTTCTGACATGGTGTGTCCGCCTGGGCTATCCGCGGCTAGCGGCGAGCGCCGGCCATGGGCACGACGTTGTGCAATGTTTTGTCAGCGCTTTCAAGGAAGCGGCGGAGGTTGCGGCCGGCCTGGCGGATGCGCTGCTCATTCTCGACCAGCGCGATGCGGACGTGCTCGTCGCCATATTCGCCGAAGCCGATGCCCGGCGCGACGGCAAGATCGGCCTTCTCGATCAAGAGCTTGGCAAATTCCACCGACCCGAGACGGCGGAACGGCTCGGGGATTGGGGCCCAAGCGAACATCGAGGCGTGGGGCGCGGGAATCTCCCATCCGGCGCGACCGAAGCTATCGACCAGCGCGTCGCGTCGGCGGCGATAGATTTCGCGGGACTCGTCGATGCAGTCCTGCGGCCCGTTGAGGGCAGCGGTAGCCGCGACCTGGATCGGCGTGAAGGCGCCGTAGTCCAGATAGGACTTCACGCGCGCCAGGGCGGCGATCAGCCGTTCATTGCCGACGGCAAAGCCGATGCGCCAGCCGGCCATCGAGAAGGTCTTCGACATCGAGGTGAACTCGACGGCGACGTCGAACGCGCCCGGCACCTGCAGAATCGAGGGCGGCGGCTCGTCGAAATAGATCTCGGCATAGGCGAGATCGGACAGAACGATCAGCTCGTTCCGACGCGCGAAGGTGACGAGCTCGCGATAGAAATCGAGGTCGGCGACATAGGCGGTCGGGTTCGCCGGATAGCAGGTGACGACCGCGATCGGCTTCGGGATCGAGTGCAGGACGGCGCGCTCCAGGGCGCGGAAATAGTCCTCGTTCGGCTCGGCCGGCAGCGAGCGGATCGCGCCGCCCGCCATAAGAAAGCCGAAGGCATGGATCGGGTAGCTCGGATTGGGGCACAGCACGACGTCGCCCGGCGCAGTGATCGCCTGGGCGATATTGGCGAAGCCTTCCTTCGAGCCGATGGTGACGACGACTTGCGTTTCGGGATCGAGCTCGACGCCGAAGCGGCGCTGATAATATGCCGCCTGAGCACGCCGCAGGCCTTTGATGCCGCGCGATGCCGAGTAGCCATGCGTATCCGGCTTGGTTGCGGTCTCGATCAGCTTCTCGACGATATGCGGCGGCGTCGGCAAATCGGGGTTGCCCATGCCGAGGTCGATGATGTCAGCCCCGCCGGCGCGTGCGCGTGCCTTCAGGCGGTTGACCTGTTCGAAGACGTAAGGCGGCAGGCGGCGGATACGATGAAACTCGCTCATCTTGGCTAACTCGCATGTCCCGGCGAAGTAGTGGGCCGTGACCCAGCAGAATGCGGGCTTATGGTCAAGGAATTGCTAATTGGCCAGCCCAATTTGACCATCGTGCCCCCGCAATGTGGCGGCGGCGCGGCTTTCTCCGTCAGGCCTCGACGCGGCGGAAGAGGCGCGCGCCGATCGCGACGAGGACCGCCGAGATGACGACGAGCAGACCGAAGTCGAGCGCGAGGCTGTAATAGCCGCCGCCGGTGAGGAGATGGCGCATGGCGTCGATGCCATAGGCGAGCGGATTGACGTGGATGACCCACTTCATGACCGTCGGGACGCCGTCAATCGGGAACAGAGCCCCCGATAGGAAGAACAGCGGCATGACGATGAAGTTCATGATCATCTGAAAGCCCTGGAAGTCCTTGAGCAAGGTCGCTACCGCGGTGCCGAACGCCGTGAACATGATGGAGATAAGCGTCATCGCGACCAGCACCGCCGGCAGCAGCGCCCAATTGTCCGGGCGGAAGCCGACGATCAGCGTGATGATGAGGACGAGCAGCCCCTGCACAACGGACACCGTGGCGCCGCCGAGCGTGCGGCCGATCATGATGGCGGAGCGCGGAACCGGCGCCACCAGCGTCTCCTTCAGGAAGCCGAACTGACGGTCCCACATCACCTCCATGCCGGAGAATATGGAGGAGAAGACGATGCTCATGCCGATGATGCCGGCGCCGACGAACTGGATGTAGCTGCCCTGCCCGGCCTGCTGGAAGATGGCGTTGAAGCCGAATCCGAAGGCGAGAAGGAACAGGAGCGGCTGCGCGAGTGCGGCGACGACACGGGCGCGCGAACGCCAGAAACGGATGAGCTGGCGGCGCCACATGACGCCGACGGCGCGCATGAAGGCGCCGGTTCGGCTCGGCACTTCGATGGTGACAACGGTCGTGGTCATCAGCGGCTCCTTGCCCTTCTGACCATGCGCATGCGGTCGGCGGCGTCCGCCCCCTCCTCACGGATGGTCTTGCCGGTGAGCTCCAGGAAGGCGTCCTCAAGCGAGGAAGAGTTCGTCTGCTCCCGGAGTTCGGCGGCCGTGCCCGAGGCGATGATCTTGCCGTGGTCGATGACGGCGATGCGCTGCGCGACGCGTTCGGCCTCTTCCATGTAGTGCGTGGTGAAGAACACGGTGGTGCCGTCCTCCTCGTTGAGGTGACGGAGGTAAGACCACATGTGGTTCCGGGTCTGCGGGTCGAGGCCGAGCGTCGGCTCGTCGAGAAAGATGATCTGCGGCAGATGCAGGAGGCCGCGCGCGATCTCAAGCCGGCGCCGCATGCCGCCGGAGAACTCCTTGACCTTGCTGTTGCGGCGGTCGTCGAGCTCGACGAATTTCAGCAGCGCATCGATCCGCTCATGCCTCAGCTTCCTGGGCACGCTGTAGAGGATGCCGTGGAACTCGAGGTTCTCCCAGGCGGTCAGCTCCTCGTCGAGGCTGGGATCCTGGAAGACGATGCCGAAGGAAAGGCGGGTTGCGTCCGCCTCCTTCACGGGGTCGTGGCCATTGATGCGGATCGAGCCGCTGGTCGGCTTCAACAGCGTCGTCAGCATCTTGATGGTGGTCGACTTGCCGGCGCCGTTCGGGCCGAGAAAGGCGAAGATCTCTCCCCGCTTCACCGAGAAGGAGATGTCGTCGACGGCTTTGACATCGCCGTAGGTCTTACGAAGGTTGACGACCTCGACGCTATTGAGGTCGCCCCTCAGTTCCTGGTCCATGGACCGCCCCGTTTATATCGTACGATATATCTCAGATAAATGCGCCGACATCGGATTCAAGAGAGCGAGAAGAAAATCGTCGTCGAGTATTCATGCCGTTGCGCTGGTTGGCGCGTTCCGTACGCAATAACGCCCCATGGACACAACAGGGATGTGTTTCTTATTATCTTCCGGTCACCAGATGAAGCGCGTGCTGGGACGAGCGAACGTGCCCAGCGCTTCCGCGGCCCCTAGCCCCGGCAGATTTCGGTCTGCGGGCTCCGTTGAAACGGCACCCCTTCCGTCCCGACGTGATCAGCAATGACGTCCGCAATCCGCCGAAGCGCCTCGGCGCTTTGCCGGAGGGTCGAGCCGTGGGCCTGGAAATTGTGGATCATGTCCTGCCAAACATCGAGCATCACCGGGACACGCTGGGATTCCAGGGCGACTGCGAAGTCTCTGATCATGTCGACGAGGATCTCCCGGTTGCCTGCC
Organism: uncultured Alphaproteobacteria bacterium; assembly: GCA_963823045.1. GTDB lineage: Bacteria > Pseudomonadota > Alphaproteobacteria > Rhizobiales > Kaistiaceae > JADLGL01. Next base: position 92,974 of record CAWGKA010000007.1, read on the forward strand.
TGCAGGTAGACGGGGGCGGTGCTGCGGAAGTCCTGGTAGATTGGTGACAGGTCTCGGTCGGAAAGACCGGTGTCGCCGCGCAAGCGCCTGCCGAATTCCAGCGTCATCTCGCCCTGCACGAGATCATAGCGATCGTTCCCGAACAGGCTGGCACCGCGCGCCCCGATGTCCGTCCAAGGGCACATTCCGATCGCCAGGGAGGGCTGCGGCAATCCGGTCTCCTTCAGCGCGATAAGAACCATGAGCGCGAGGTGGCCTCCCGCGGAATCGCCCGAGACCACGATGTTTCCGGGTTCGATGCCGCGCGCTAGGAGATAACGGTAGGCGGCGACGGCGTCCTCGAGTTGGGCCGGGTGCGGATTTTCCGGAGTGAGGCGGTAGTCCGGCGCAAACACATCCATGCCGAGCGTGTGCGCGAGCAGTTCGGCGAAGCGTCTCGAAATGCCGCCGCTGAACGAGTAGCCACCGCCATGAAAGTGAAGAAGGGTACCCGTTTGCTTGGTCAGACTTGGCTGGAACCAAGTCCCCGGCGGGTCAGGCGGCAGCACGGTTTCGGCCGTCACATCAAGAACCTCGTCGGTTTCCGTCTGCAGGCTGTCGAAATAGGCCCGTGCTGCGGCCGGGTTCGCCATTGCGAGTGCCCGCCGGAATTGATGCCGCCAAAACAGAACGCCGATTTCGAAGCTGGTCGACCAACTTTGGACGATCGGCTTGCGAACGAGCCGACGGCAGATCGTGGCGATGGCGATAGCGTTCAGAGCAACGAACGAACGCGCAATATCGAACAGACGGCCTTGGACCTTCAGACGCGACATGAATTTCCGACTCCTGTTTGGGGCCGGAGCTTCGCCTTCGCCGAGCAGTTGCAGATAGAACGAATGCGACACCGGGGTTCTTGCCGCGATTCAGCTCCTCCCGGATAATCCCGCGATGACGGAAGCGCGCGAAGCGAACCGCGGTACCGCAAGGCTGCTGACCCCTAGGCCGGCGCTGGCCGGCTGCATCTTTGCCGCTATCGTGCGCGACACGCGCCGGATCGCCTTGCCCGAAAGCGATCGGTTCAACTTCTTTCCCGCCTCTCCTCTATGCGTCGTCTCTTGGTTCTTCGAGGGAGAGAGCCGGGTCGTTCGATCGGATCGCACGACCGACTTGTCGGAAGCGGCGACCTTGCCGCGGCTTGGACTGTCCGGGCCACAGACCCGTCCCACCGTCAGCTGGAATCCCGGCCCTGTCTTCGCAATGTCGGTCGGTTTCTATCCTGAAGCGTGGCAAGCCTTGTCCGGTCGGGGTGCCGCCGAGATCGTCGACGCCAGCATTCAACTGGGCCGGCCCGGTGATCTTCTTGGCGCTGAGCTCGGCGCGATCTTCGCCCTGGACTCTGACATCGATGCACGGTTCGACGACCTGCAGAACCGGCTAGAGCCGATCTGGCGCTCCGTCCGCCCCCAAGGACATTCGGCGTCGTCCCGGCTACGTGACTGGGCTTTCTCGGTCACGCGCCGGGCGGCGCTCGGGAGCCTCGGTCAAAGTTCCCGGCAACTTCAACGGCGCATCAAATCCTGGACCGGGTTCAGCCGGCAGGCGCTGAACAGCTTCTCGAACGTCGAGGCGCTCTATGAGAGCGTAAGCCGCGAGCCGCACCGGAGCCTCGCGGGTATCGCCGTCGAGAACGGCTACGCCGACCAGTCGCATATGGGCCGCGAGGTGCGCCGGGTAACCGGCCAATCCCCGGCGAGGCTCAACCGGCTCATCGCCACCGAGGAATCGTTCTGGTGCTACAGGCTCTTCGGCGAGCGGTTCTGACCCTGGTCAGCCGGCCGGGCGCGGCACGCGGCGGATGAGCCGCGGATATTCAACCGAGGGACAGCGGTCGATGACGACCTTCATGCCGGCCGCTGCGGCGCGGTCGGTGGCCTCCGCATTGATAACGCCAAGTTGTGTCCACAGCACCTTCGGCCGAGGCCCCAGCGCCAGCGTTTCGTCGACGATGCCTGGGAGCGCCGAAGGCTGACGAAAGACGTCGACCATGTCGATCGGCTCGGGGATGTCGGCAAGGCGCGCATAGACTTCCTGGCCGAGGATCTCGCCGCCGGCCTGGCCGGGATTGACGGGAATAACGTGGTAGCCGGCCGCGAGCAGGAACTGCATGACGCCATGGCTCGGCCGCTCGGGCTTGGGGCTGGCGCCGACCACGGCGATGGTCTTCACTGAGCCCAGAACCTCGCGAATGAGATCGTCGTCCGGAAAGCCAAGATATTGCGTCGTATCGCTCATCTGCGCCGGCTGCCTCACTCTGGCGGTATTATAATACCAATGCGCTAGTGTATTGATTTCATTCCAAATCACGGGACCGAATGCGCTTGACCGCATTCATTGCCCCGCCTATATAGCGCGCTCTCATTTCACCGCGCGACCCCGCTGCGGCAATTCGGATTGGTTCCGTGACATCGACGAAAACCTACTCGGCGAAACCCGCCGAAATCGAGAAGAGCTGGGTGCTGATCGACGCTGACGGTCTTGTCGTCGGCCGCCTCGCCTCGCTCGTGGCGATGCGCCTTCGCGGCAAGCATCGGCCGAACTTCACGCCCCATGTCGACTGCGGCGACAATGTCGTCATCATCAATGCCGACAAGGTGGCCTTCACCGGCAACAAGCTGGAGCAGAAGCGCTACTATTGGCACACCGGCTATCCGGGCGGCATCAAGGAACGCACGGCGAGCCAGATCATGAACGGGAAGTTCCCCGAGCGCGTGATCGAGAAGGCCGTCGAGCGCATGCTTCCGCGCGGCCCGCTTGGTCGTCGCCAGCTCAAGAATCTCCGCGTCTATGCCGGTCCCGAGCATCCGCACGAAGCGCAGCAGCCCGAGAAGATCGACATCGCGTCGTTGAATCCGAAGAACGTGAGGCACGCTTAGTCCATGGCCGATCTTCAGTCCCTCCAGGACCTCGCCCCGACCGAGGAAACTCCCGCGGCGCCGGTCTATGTCCAGAAGCTTGACGACAAGGGTCGCGCCTATGCCACCGGCAAGCGCAAGGACGCGGTCGCCCGTGTCTGGATCTTTCCGGGCACCGGACGCATCCTCGTCAACAACAAGGACTTCACCGAATATTTCGCGCGCCCTGTGCTGCAGATGATCGTGCAGCAGCCGGTCGTCGTGGCCAACCGCAGCGGCCAGTACGACGTCCGCGCCACCGTTTCCGGCGGCGGCCTCTCCGGCCAGGCCGGCGCGCTGCGCCACGGCGTTTCGAAGGCGTTGACCTATTTCGAGCCCGAACTCCGATCGGTGCTCAAGAAAGGCGGCTTCCTCACCCGCGATTCACGCGTGGTCGAGCGAAAGAAGTATGGCCGCCGGAAGGCCCGCAGAAGCTTCCAGTTCTCGAAGCGCTAATCACCGAGCGCGGAAAGAAACGATTGGGGCGGGCCAAAGGTCCGCCCTTTTTGTATCCTGGCGCGGCGCAGCCGCTGCCCTTTGAGGAAGTCCTCAGATGAGCAAGACCTATCGGATCGGAGTGATTGGCGCGTCGGGCTATACCGGCGCCGACCTCGTGCGGCTGGCGCTCCGCCATCCGGCGATGGAGATCACCCTCCTCACCGCTTCCAGCCATGCCGGCAAGCCGATGGCCGAAGTGTTCCCGCATTTCTCGTTCTCCGACCTGCCGGACCTCGTCACCATCGAGGAGGCGGACTGGTCGTCGGTCGATGCGGCGTTCTGCGGCCTGCCGCATGGCACGACGCAGGAGATCGCCGCCGACATTCTCGGAAGGCACCCGAACCTCAAGCTGATCGACATGTCGGCCGATTTCCGGCTGACCGATCCGGCGACCTATGCCGAATGGTACGGTCACGAGCATCGTGCGCTCGATTTGCAGGCCGACGCTGTCTATGGCCTCACCGAGCACAATCGGGAGGCCATCACGGCCGCGCGGCTGGTCGCCTGCCCGGGCTGCTATCCGACGGCCTCGCTGCTGGCGCTGCTGCCGCCGGTGAAGGCGGGGGCGATCGAGGCCGGCGACATCATCATCGACGCCAAGTCCGGCGTTACCGGCGCGGGGCGCGGGCTGAAGCAGAACACGCTGTTCTCGGAGGCCGGCGAAGGTCTGTCGCCCTACTCGGTCGCGAAGCACCGGCATGCGCCGGAGATCGAGCAGGAACTCGGCAAGGCGGCGGGGGCGGCGCTCACCGTCAACTTCACGCCGCACCTCATCCCCATGAGCCGCGGCGAACTGTGCACCAGCTATGTCAGGCTGAAGAACGGGATGAGCGCCGACGATCTGCGGCAGGTGCTGGCGGACTCCTATGCGGGCGAGCCCTTCGTCCATGTCGCCAAGAAGGGCGTGACGCCGCAAACGCAGAATGTACGGGGCTCGAACCATGTGCAGATCGGCGTCTTCGCCGACCGCATCCCCGGCCGCGCCATCATCATCTCGACGCTCGACAATCTGGTGAAGGGGTCGGCCGGTCAGGCGATCCAGAACTTCAATCTGATGTTCGGGATCGACGAGACCGAAGGCCTGATGCAGCTGCCGCTGTTCCCGTAACGCCGTTCGTCGTCCCCGCCGGGCTCCACATCGTGTTGGATTGCCGGGTCAAGCCCGGCAATGACGAGAGAAAGGCTGGCCCGTTCCGCTTCTCAGCTGCGGATCGGGATCGGCGGGCTCATGCCCCGCCGATGGATCAGCACGCCCGCGAAGAGCACGAAGGCGACGAACTGGTGCGTCAGCGCGAGGTCGATCGGCACGACGTTGACGAGCGTCAGCACCCCGAGAGCGATCTGCACGACCACTATGGCCAAGAGCCGATAGGACGAGAAGGCGGTCCGGCTCCCGGGCATCCGTCGCGCGAGCATGAAGGCGTGCACGACGATGAGGATCGCGATCAGATAGGCGAGCATGCGGTGCTGGAACTGCACCGTGACGATGTTCTCGAAGAAGTTCTTCCACCACGGCGTCTGGTCGAAGACGGTGGAGGGAACGAAGGTGTTCCCCATGGTCGGCCAGTCATTATAGGCGAAGCCGGCGTTGAGGCCGGCGACCAAGGCGCCGAAATAGAGCTGGAGAAGCACCAGTACAATCAGGACGTCGGCAAAGGTGCGGGTGCCGGACGATGGATGCTGCTCAGCCGGACGCGCCGGTCTGAGGCCGCGCGCCACCCAGATGGTATAGGCGAAGATGAGGGACGCGGTGACGAGGTGGATCGCGAGGCGATATTGGCTGACGTCGGTGCGCACGCTGAGCCCGCTGGCGACCATCCACCAGCCGATCGCACCCTGTAGCCCGCCGAGCAGGAAGATGCCGACGAGGCGTGGCCAGAGAGCGCGTTCGATGCGCCTGGTGAAGAGGAACCACAGGAACGGGATGGCGAAGACGACGCCGATGAAGCGTGCCAGCAGGCGGTGACCCCATTCCCAGAAGAAGATGCCCTTGAACTCGGACAGCGTCATATCCGGCCGCAGTTCCTGGAATTCCGGGATCTGCTGGTATTTGAGGAATTCGTCCTGCCACTGCTCGGCGTTCAGCGGCGGGATGACACCGTGGATCGGCTCCCATTCGGTGATCGACAGGCCGGATTCGGTGAGGCGTGTCGCGCCGCCGACGACCACCATGGCCAAGACCAGGATGGCGATCGAATAGAGCCAGATGCGGATGGCGCGGCGATCTTTGTTGCGGTCGCGCGCGACGGCGGCAGGCTGCGTGGCAGCGGCGACAGTCACGATTGTTTCCTCATGGCGGTCGCCTTACAACTCTGGGGCGCCCTCGGCAATATCGACGACTGCGACAGAATACCTTACACGGCAATATTGGGCGGAATGCCGCAAGGAACGGAGGGAACAAAGACGTGAGCGAAAGTACGCGCAAGCTGATCGGCATGATCGTGCTGCTCGTTTTTGTCGGCGTCTATTCGCTGCTGGTGATGGCGCTCGGCTCGTCGCGCCTGACGAATATGGGCTGGGCGATCGAACTCGCCTTCTATGCCGCGGCCGGCCTTCTGTGGGTACCGCCGGCGGTCGTCATCATCCGCTGGATGCAGAAACCGTCTGCGTAGCCGGCGCCTCGGTCTTCCGCCCAAGCAGGCGGTTGCGCACATGGCCCGGCCAGAACGGAACGCCTGACAAAAGCACATCAGCGTAGCAAATCGCCTGAAAATGGCCGTTCATCGAGATGCGTGGCCAGGCCATCGGCGCGGCAAGGTTCTCCGCGCGCAACACGCCCGGTTCGGTCAGAACCGCAGTGGAGAAGCCGAGTTCGGCGGCGATCTCGTGCTCGCGCGGCCCGACCGCTGCGGCGAAGCCGTAGGGATAGGCAAAGTGCCGTGGACGGCGGCCGAGTTCACGTTCGAGGATCGAGACGCCGTTGAAGATATCGGCTTCGGCCTCCTCGCGCGGCAGCTTGGCGAGGGCGTGGTGGCTGTCGGTATGCGCGCCGATGGTGACGAGAGGCTCGGCGGCGATCCGCCTCACCTCGTCCCAATTCATGAAGGCCTCATCGGTCAAGGTACGGACATCGACGCCGTGGCGAACCGCGAGCGCGTCGATCGTCTTGCGCTGGTCATCTTCGGGCAGGCTCTGAAGCCACTCGGACAACTGGCCGTAAGCAGAGACCTTTTCCGCCTTGCTGCCGGTCGGCAGAAGCTGCCCGGGCTCGTCCGGATGCTCGATCGCATCGTGGCGAGCGATCACCTCCTCGAGCGTCATCCACCAGGGCGCGGCCGTGCGGTTGATGAAGCCCGTGGCGACGTAGACGGTGAACGGACAGTGTCGTTCCTTGAGGACGGGCAAGGCGTGTTCGAGATTGTCGCGATAGCCGTCATCCATGGTGACGACCATGAATCGATTTCGTGAAGCGGTCGAAAGGCGGCGCCGCGCTTCGTCCAGCGTGACGAGATCGATGTTGTTGCCCTTCGCCCAATCGATCAGCTCCGCCAGGAACTGCGGCGTTACCTCGAGGTGGGCGTTCGGCGCGAAGTCGGAGGATGGCGAGGCAGGCCTGACGCGGTGAAAGGTTACAATTGTCCCGAGCCCGCCGGCGAAGCGGCCAAGCAGGCGACGCAACCCCGACAGGCGCATGGATTCCAAGAGCGCCTTCTGGATCGGGCGTTCAGTCAAATTCGTGGCCCCCTGTTACCGCTCCGGTAAAGGTCACACACCGAATCTTTACGCGCGGTTGATACATATGGCGGCCTTGATTGTAGCCGCGCGGTGCCATGCAGCAGGAATTCCGATCTCTGGAATCGCCGCTCGCCGGTGCGCGTAGCACCGTCGTCGGCTCGACGCGCGTCGCGCGCGTGGACGATATCGTCATCTCGGTTCATTCCGATGTCTCGGCGATCGAGCAGATCTGGCGTGATTTCGAGCGCCGCACGGCGGCCTCCATCTATCAGCGCTTCGACTGGGTGCAGCCCTGGTGCAATCATGCCGCCCCTCCGCTCGGGATCGAGCCGGTAGTGGTCCTCGGCACCCGTCACGGACGGCCGGTCTTCCTCCTGCCCTTCGGGCGGCGGCGCACGCGCCTCGGCATCGAGATCGGCTGGCTCGGTTGCAGCCACGTCAATATCGCGATGGGCCTGTTCGAGCCCGACTTCACGGCCGGCCTAAACCGCGAACTCACGCGCGCCCTGTTTCGCCGCATCATGCAAGCGCTGCAGCCGGCGGATCTCCTCGTGCTGCAGAACCAGCCGGACAGCTGGCTGGGCGTGCCCAATCCGCTACGCCAGTTGACTGGCAGCGTCGACGACCAGCCCGTGATTGCCATCCCGCTCGATGCGGACTTCGGCAAGCTCGTCAATTCGCGCAAACGCAAGAAGCGCCGCTGGCAGGAGAACGCGCTGGCTTCGGTCGGCGGCTATCGCTTCTTCCGCGCGCAAGACCGCACCGAGGCGAAGGCGGTGCTGAACACCTTCCTCGCCCAGAAGGAGCAACAGCTCGCCAATCTCGGCGTCGACAACGCCTTTGGCGATCGCGGCACCGCCGACTTCTTCCGCAGTCTGGTCAACCAGTCGCTCGACAAGGGCGATCCGGTCATCCAGCTCTACGGCGTCGAGATCGACGGCGCGATCCGAGCTACCTTCGCCGGCGGCGTCTATCAGGGCCGCTTCTACGGCTATTTCTCCGGCATCAATCTCGACGAGTATCAGCGCGTCAGTCCAGGCGAACTGCTGCTCTATCATCTGGTGCAGGACTGCTGTGAGCGTGGTTACGAAGTTCTCGACCTCGGCGTTGGCGAGGAGCGCTACAAGGCGACGTGGTCACCCGTCCGCGAGCGCCAGTTCGCAACCTATCTGGCAGCAAGCGCGAAGGGCCGTGTCGTCACGGCCGTCCATCGGGCGATGCATGTCGTGAAGTTGCGCATCCGGCATAACGACACGGCATGGCGCATGGCCAAGCGCGTGCGCCAGTGGAAGGCGCGCTTCCTTCCCAGCCGAAGCGACTAGGCCGCCGCGTCAGCCTCGCCCGGCATGGGCGTCGTCACAAGCAACAGGATTTCGGCCGAGGAAAGGCCTTTGATCGCCTCATAGGCCCTGACCGTTCGCGGATCGGACGGCTCGGTCTCGGTGAGCAGCACCGCGGCGCCCGCCGTCGGACCGAGGAGTGGCACCAGTGCATCGCTGATGTCGTAGAGGACGTGATCGTAGGTCTGGTCGAGCGCTTCCGTCAGTTCGGCAAGGCGTTCGCGATCGGCGAACGCAATCTGTCGCCCGCGGGGAATGTAGTGGGCCGACGACGAACGGTCGCGGAAGATGACCTGCGCGAAGGAGGCATCGCCGGCAAACAGGTCGCCGAAGCCGGGGAGTTCCTCCTCCTCGCCCATGGCGACGCGGTCGGCGTCGTCGGCGTGGAGGTCGACAAGCAAGGTGCGCGCGCCGGTTCGGGCCAAGGTGCGCGCCAACGCAACGGCAGCGAGCGGCCGCCCGCCGTCGCCGGTGCCGTCGGTCATGGTGATGAGGATGCGCCGCGCATTCTTCTGCCGCAGCTTGCCAGCAATGCCGGAGAGCGATTGCTCGATGCGGGCGGCCAATTCCGACCGGTCGCTCGGATCGCGCGGCATCATGCGACGGACGTCGCTGTCGTCATCCCACCGCACGCGGCCATCGACCGCCACAGCATCGGGAACCTGAGGCGTGGCCGGCCGCTGCGCCGGCCTGGTGGCGCGACCACTGGCTAGCTCGCGGACGAGCAGGAAGGCGGCCCCGAGCATCATCGTGATGATGACCGCGATCGCCGCCATGCTCACCGGCTTCGGGAAATAGGCTTCGATCGGCGCCGCTGCGAGCGAGATGATGCGGGCGTTGACCGGCACGAAGTCTGCGCTTTGGCGGGACACGGCGTCACGCGCCAGGGCCTGATAGGTCTCGAGCAGCTGGCGCTCGGAGTCGGCCACGCGCTGCAGTGCCCGCAGTTGCACCTCGTCCTGGTTGGATGTTGCCGCCGTGCCCTTCAACGCATCGAGCTGATCGTTGAGTTCGGCCTCGTAGGCGCGCTCCAAAGCGGCCTCGTTCTCCAACCCAGCCAGGACATTGGCCGCCTCGGTACGGATGGCGTCCTCGATGTCGTTGAGCTGGGCGTTGAGCGCTTGAACGCGCGGGTGGTTCGGCAGATAGGTCGCGGCCGCTTCGGCAAGGTCGCTCTGGATCTGCGCCTGCTGCGAGCGAAGGTTCTGGATCAGCGGCGAATTGAGCACGTCGAGCGAACTCATCGGCGAGCCGTTGGCGAGATTGGTGCGGATGATGTCCGCCTTCGACTCGGCCTCGGCGCGGGCGTTCTGCACGCGCGTCAGTTCGGCGGAGAGATCGGCAAGGCTCTGCGTGACGAGGGTGACCCCGTCGGTGCCATTGGCCTGGCCGGTGACGAAAAGATCGTGCTGCGCGCGGAATGTCTCAACCGCCGTCTCCGCCTGCACGACGCGGTCCGACAGATTGGCGATCTCGGCCTGCAGCCAGTCGGTGGCGTTGCTCGTCGATTCCAGCCGAATCTGGCGCTGGTAGTTGATGTATTGCTGCGCCATCGCGTTGGCGACGTCGGCGGCAAGTTGTGGGTCGGCCGACACGAAACTGATCGAAATGACGCGCGTGTCCTGGATGGCGTGGACGTCGAGGCGTTGGAGGAACGCTGCGAGCACGACCTCCTCGGCCGGCTGGTCGCTGGGCGCGTTGCCGAGACCAACCAAACCGAGCACACGATCGATGATCGAGGGCTGCGCCTGCGTCGGATCGAACTCCGGAACGTCGGTGAGGTTGAGTTGCTCGATCACCGCTATGACGACGTCGCGGGACTGGATGAGTTGCACCTGGCTCGCAATGCCCTGCGAATCGAGCAGCGTCGTCGTCGCCGTGGTGTTGTTCGCTCCGGTGAGGTCCGTCTCGCCCGTGTCGATGAGCACTGTGGTGCTGGCGCGATATTTCGGCTCGACGAAATGGAGTGCCGCAAACACCCCCGCGCCGACCAGAATTGCCAGGAGAATCAGAAATCGGCAGCCGCCTTCCCACGGCGCCGAACACGGCGCGGAGGTCGACCTCGACATCCTCGGAAGCGCGGAACTGCTCACTCATCTCGTCATTCCAGCTGGGTCGACCGACTATTGCAGCGATAGCTGAGCCGGTCTCACGCACCCCCTAAAGCGTATCCAGCGTGGTTAATATTTGATGAAGTGGGGCGCCACGAAGCCGTTGGGGAGGCTCGGTTTTTCAGCGCAGGGGGCCATTCACCGAACGTTAACCATAAGAGCCAAGATTGGCGGTGATATCCTCGCTGTTGGACGCGCGTTTCATGAAGCCGGCCCGTATTGTTGCCTCGTTCCTGGCTCTCCTGCTTCTAGCCGCCTGCGCAACAGTCGAGACGCCGACGGCAACGTCGATCACGGCCGGGCAACTGGCCATCTACAGCGGCGATCAGTTGCAGATCACCGTGCTGGGCGAGACCGAACTCACCGCCACCTACACTGTCGATGAAACCGGCAAGATCATGATGCCGTTGATCGGCGCCGTGACGGCGGCGGGGCGGACAACGCAGACCCTCGCCAACAACATCGAGGCGGCGCTGCGCAACGGCTATCTGGCCCATCCCGACGTCACCGTGCAGGTGGCGCAATACCGGCCGATCTTCGTCCTCGGCGAGGTCGGCAATCCCGGCCAATACAGCTACGTTGTCGGCATGACGGCACAGCAGGCGGTGGCGCTTGCCGGTGGGTACACCGCCCGGGCCAATCAGAACCAGTTCGACGTGACACGCACGGCAAATGGTGCTTCGATCGAGCTAACGCTTCACCGCGACGATGCTATCCTGCCCGGCGATACCATCACCGTTCGCCAACGCCTGTTCTAGCTATGACCGAAAGCGCCGAAGCCGAGCCCCGATCGGAGCGCCGGCTGCGGATCGTTCACTGCTTCCGCAACCCGATCGGCGGATTGTTCCGCCATGTACGCGATCTCTGCCACTGCCAGTCGGCCGCCGGGCATTCGGTCGGCATCATTTGTAACTCCACGACCGGCGGCGCATTTGAGGACGCACTCTTCGCAGACCTTGCGCCGTACCTCTCGCTCGGCCTCGTCCGCGTGCCGATGCACCGGCAGATCGCCCTTTCCGACTTCGCTGCGGCCCGCCGCGTCTACAAGGCGGCGAAGCCACTCCGGCCAGACGTGCTGCACGGCCATGGCGCCAAGGGCGGCGCCTATGCGCGGCTCGGCGGGACGCTGTTGCGGCGGTCGGGGCATCCGGTTGCGCGCATCTACACGCCGCATGGCGGCAGCATGCACTACGATGAGCGCAAGCTGAAATACCGCGTCTATTTCCAGGCCGAGCGCTTCCTGGAGCGGATGACGGACGCCTTCATCTTCGTCAGCCGCTACGAGGCGGACGCCTATGCGGCAAAGGTCCACCCACCGAGACCGATCGCGGAGATCATCCCGAACGGGCTGAGACCGGAGGAGTTCGAGCCGGTCGCGCCTGCTCATGACGCCCGCAACTTCATCTATGTCGGCATGCTGCGCGACCTCAAAGGACCGGACGTCTTCATCCGGGCGCTGGCGGCGCTGCGCGGCGCCGGGCACGACGTCACCGCGCATATCTACGGCGCCGGCGACGATGCCGACAGCTATCACGCGCTCGTCGCTGAACTCGGTCTTGGCAAAGCCGTCGCCTTTCACGAGCCGACACCGGCGCGCGAGGCCTTCGCCACGGGGCGCGTGCTCGTGGTCCCCTCTCGCGCCGAGTCGATGCCCTACATCGTCCTCGAGGCGGCCGCTGCGAGCGTCCCCATGATCGCCACGGCAGTTGGCGGCATTCCGGAGATCTTCGGCCCACATGCGGGCCGGCTCGTGCCGCCGGGCGACGTCGATGCGCTGGCGGCTGCAATGATCGCCGCCCACACCGACCCCGCCGAGATGGCGGCGGCGACGAGCGCGCTGCTCGGCACCGTGCGCGAGGTACACACGGTTGCCGTGATGGCGGCCTCGGTCGAGAAGGTCTATCGCCACGCGGCGGCACGCTGACGATATGGCGAACGCTCGTTAACGCTAATCGCAAAGAACCGCGGAACTAACCTTAACCGCTACAATTTTCGCGGTTTCTGCAAAGCATTGTTATCATAACCGAGGCTAGGTCGTCGGCTCGTTTCGTTGCCTCGACCGGCCTCTGTCCATGAGTCATTTGCTACCAAAAGACCAGTTCGCATCACGGTCGATGGTTGCCGCCGCGGCGCTGTCGGAACCGCGCGGGATTTCCGGTCAGCTTAGCGAACGCGCTCGCCAGATCGCGGCAACCCTTTCAACTCGTTCGATCTCTGCGGCGCTGTTGGCCGGCGTCGTGCGGCTTGCCGATTTCGTCGCCCTGATGGCCGTCGGCGTCGGGGTCTACATCGCCTATGTCGCGCCGATCGACGGCGTCGTTCCGCTCTACGCGCTACCGCTCATCTTGTGCTCCGGCCTCGCCGTGATCCTCGTCCAGGCGGCGGATGGCTACACGGTGCCGTCCTTCCGTTCGCACGTGGCGCAGTTGGGGCGCGTGTGGGTGTCGTGGACGCTTGCATTCGGCATGTTCGCCGTCATCGCCTTCCTCACAAAGACCGGCTCGGAATTCTCGCGCGGTTTCGTGGTCGCCTGGTTCAGCTTCGGCCTCGCCTATTTCGGTATCATGCGCATGTCGCTTGCGGCGCTGGTGCGGCGCTGGACGCAGCAGCGGCGGCTCGAACGCCGCGCCGTCATTGTCGGCGGCGGCGAAGCAGCTGCCGAATTGATTGCCGAACTGGCGGCGCAGCGCGACAACGACATCCGCATTTGCGGTATCTTTGACGATCGCAGCGACGCGCGATCGCCGGCGGTGGTGGCCGGCTATCCGAAGATCGGCACCGTCGCCGAGCTCGTCGAGTTCGGCCGCATCGCCCATGTCGACATGCTGATCGTGTCGCTGCCCATCACCGCCGAAAACCGGCTTCTCACCATCCTCAAGAAGCTCTGGGTCCTGCCCGTCGATGTCCGCCTGTCGGCGCATTCGAACAAGCTGCGCTTTCGACCGCGCGCCTATTCCTATGTCGGCAACGTCCCGTTCCTCGATATTTTCGACAAGCCGATTGCCGACTGGGACTCGGTCATCAAGCGCGCGTTCGATGTCTTCTGCTCGGCGATCCTGCTCGTCCTCTTCTCGCCTCTGATGCTGCTGACGGCGCTCGCCATCAAGCTCGATTCACCCGGACCTGTGTTCTTCAAGCAGCGCCGCTACGGCTTCAACAATGAAGTCATCGAGGTGCTGAAGTTCCGCTCGATGCGGCACGAGCTTGCTGACCCCGACGCAAAGCAGGCCGTCACGCGAGACGATCCGCGCGTCACCCGCATCGGCCGTTTCATCCGCAAGACATCGATCGACGAGCTGCCGCAGCTGATCAACGTCCTCCGTGGCGATCTCTCGCTGGTCGGCCCGCGCCCGCACGCAGTCAACGCGCATACCGGCAACCGGCTGTGGAACGACGTCGTCGACGGCTATTTCGCCCGCCATCGCGTCAAGCCCGGCGTCACCGGCTGGGCGCAGGTCAATGGCTGGCGTGGCGAGGTCGACACGCCGGAGAAGATCACGCGCCGTGTCGAGCACGACCTTTATTACATCGAGAACTGGTCGGTGCTGTTCGACCTCTACATCCTGGCGCTGACGCCGTTCAAACTGTTCCGGTCGGAGAACGCATATTGAGCGTCACAGCGGTTGCGACCGTCGCGGCGCCGCCGATCAGGCATCATGTCGCCGCGCATAAGATCGGCCAGCGCATGCTGGCGCTTCTGGTCTTCCTCGGCGGCTTCGTGCTGTTCGAGCCCGCGCCCTATGAGCTGGCGCTGGTCGGCCTCATCGTCGGCTGGGTAATCGGCGGCCTCAAGATCAACCGCTACATGCTGCCGCTCCTCGTCCTGCTGATGCTCTACATCATGGGCGGCATGATCGCGCTGGCGATGATGAACATCGTGCCGAGCCACGGTACGCCGCTCGTCTATATCGGCACGTCGGCCCTTCTGGATGCCTCGGCGATCTTCTTTGCCGCCGTGATCGCGGTCGACCCGGAACGCCGGATACAGGTGATCATCCACGCCTATATCGCGGCGGCGATCTGCGCCGCGCTGATCGGCATCTTCGGCTATTTCACCGGCTCCGAGCTGTTCACGCTGTACGGCCGCGCCCGCGGCACGTTCCAGGATCCGAACGTGCTCGGGCCGTTCCTGATCCTGCCCTTCTCCTATCTCGCCTACACTATCCTGACCCGGCCGCTCCGCCGTTCATTCTGGCCTTCGGTCGGCGCCTTCATCATGCTGATCGGCATCTTCCTGACCTTCTCGCGCGCAGCCTGGGGAATGGCCGCGTTCGCGCTTCTGTTCATTTCCACCGTGATCTTCGTCAATCAACGCTCGAGCCGGTCCCGGGCACGGCTGATCCTTTATGTGACCGTCGGCTTCATGCTGATGGTGGTGGCGCTCGGCGTGATCGTGTCGCTACCAGGCACATCCAGCCTCTTCGCCGAGCGCGCGCAGCTGGTGCAGAATTACGACGCCGGCGCCTTCGGCCGCTTCGAGCGGCAGCTGGAAGGCTTCCAGCTGATGTTCGACAAGCCATTCGGGGTCGGACCCTTCGCCTTCGGCACGATCTTCGGCGAGGACGAGCACAATATGTGGCTGAAAGGCTTCATGGTCTATGGCTGGCTCGGCGGCTTCGCCTACATCGCCCTTGCCATCTGGACCGTGATCATTTCGTTCCCGCTCGTGTTCAAGAAGCGGCCCTGGCAGCCGGTTGTCATCTGCGCTGTGGCGGCATTCTTCGGCCACCTCATCATTCACAACGTGATCGACAATGATCACTGGCGGCATCTCTTCCTGATCTACGGCATCCTGTGGGGCGCATACGCCTCCGAGCGGCTGATCAAGCACCGCGAGGCTAAGACGCGGCCGACGCCGCTGGCGGATGTGCCGGTCTATCGCGCCGCTCTGGCCAGATCGCCAGCATCCTGATTTCGGTGAACTGATCCGGCCGGAAAATTGGTCGGAGCGAGAGGATTCGAACCTCCGGCCCCCTGCACCCCATGCAGGTGCGCTACCAGACTGCGCCACGCTCCGACGGGCCGGACTATATGGGCGAGGTATTGCCGGCGCAATCGCCGCCTTCGCCTATCGCACCGAGTTCGAGCAGGCGCTTGCACTCGAGCAGGTCGGACAAAGTGGCCTCGAGGCGGCGCGTCTCGTCCGAGGTGAGCGAAGCCATCATCGCCGGTGTCGGCGTCGGCGCGGCGGGCGCCTCGCGCCCCGCGGTCAACCTCTCGGCCATCCGCTTGGCGCCCTCTTCCTCGTCCTCGGCGGCCATTGGGGCGGCACGCCGCGGTGCGACATCAGCCTCCCGATCGCCGTCGGCGACGACAGAAACCTCGACCTCGCCGTGAGCGGCGGCGACGACGAAACGCAGCCCCTGCTCGCGCAGGAGGCGCTGCACGCCGCGGATGGTGTAGCCCTGACCGTAAAGGAGTTGGCGGATGCCGCGCAGAAGCTCGACATCCTGAGGCCGGTAGTAGCGCCGGCCGCCGCCGCGCTTGAGCGGCTTGATCTGGGTGAAGCGCGTCTCCCAGAAGCGCAAGACGTGCTGTGGCAGGTCGAGCTCTTCGGCGACTTCGCTGATGGTCCTGAAGGCGTCGGGCGCCTTTTCCTGGGTCTCTGCCATGTTCGATCCGCCGTCGCTCATGGGGCCCCGAAGCAGACCGGGCTACTCGTCGTCTTCGACGTCGCCCGTCTCTCCGTTGATCTTCTGCTTCAACACGTTGCTAGCTTTGAAGACAAGCACGCGACGCGGCGAGATCGGCACTTCTTCACCGGTCTTCGGATTGCGGCCGACGCGTTCGCCCTTCTGGCGCACGATGAAGGAGCCGAAGGAGGAAAGCTTCACGGGCTCGCCACGCACCACGCAATCGGTGATGTGCCCCAGTACCGTCTCAACCAGAGCCGCCGATTCCGTACGGGAAAGGCCAACCCGTTTGTACACCGCCTCGGACAGATCGGCCCGGGTTACCGTTTTGCCGCTCATCGACGAAATGTCCTGGTATGCCGCGGAACGCCGCGGCGCCCCTGCCTGGGAAGTAGCGACCCTATTGGTTCCACTTCCACCGGTCAACTTAAACCGCGGCAATGTAATGACAAAAGGAGGTAGCGAACTACCAGCGGAGCAGCAATGCGCCCCAGGTGAAACCGCCGCCCATCGCCTCCAGCAGGACCAGATCGCCGCGCTTGATGCGGCCGTCCTCGACAGCGGTCGTGAGCGCCAGGGGGATCGACGCGGCGGACGTGTTGCCGTGATCCTGAACGGTGCGAACCACCTTCTCCGACGGGATGCCGAGCTTCTTCGCGCTGCCGTCGATGATGCGGATGTTGGCCTGATGCGGCACGAACCAGTCGATGTCGTCGGCGGTGATGCCGGCGGTGGCGAAACAGTCTTCGATGACGTCGGTGATCATGCCGACGGCGTAGCGGAAGACCTCGCGGCCCTCCATGCGCAGGTGCCCGACCGTGCGCGTCGATGAGACGCCGCCATCGGTGTGCAGCTTGTCCTGATGCTGGCCGTCGGATCGCAGCCTTGCGGCGATGATGCCGCGGCCCGGATCGTCGCTCGTTCCGCCTTGACCGACGATCACCGCGCCGGAGCCATCGCCGAACAGCACGCAAGTTGAGCGGTCGGTCCAATCAAGCAGGCGCGACATGCTTTCGGCGCCGATCACCAGCGCTCGCCTCGCCTGGCCGGCCTTGATGAGGGAATCGGCCATCGTCAGGGCATAGACGAAGCCGCTGCAGACGGCCTGAACATCAAAGGCCGCGCCATGACTGATGCCGAGCTTGCGCTGCACCGCCACCGCCGTCGCCGGGAAGGTGTAGTCCGGCGTCGTGGTCGCCACGATGATGAGGTCGATGTCGTCGGCGGAAAGGCCCGCTGAGGCGAGCGCGCGCTTGGCCGCTGCCGTGGCGAGGTCCGACGTCATCTCGCCGTCAGCGACGATGTGACGACGGTGAATGCCCGTGCGCTGAACGATCCACTCGTCCGACGTGTCGACCATCGCCGCAAGATCGTCATTGGTGAGGATCTTCTCGGGGAGGTACGCGCCGCAGCCGAGGATGATGCTTTGCCCCGAACTCACAGAGCCCCCGCCGCCCGTGGCACGAACTCGGGAGCGTCAGGCTGGCTCGGATAGAAATGCGCGTGATCCTGCTGGATCTTCGCCTGCAGTCCATTGCGCACCATGGCATGGCCACGCCGCAGGGCCGCGGCAAAACCGCGGGCGTCCGCGCCGCCATGGCTCTTGATGACGATGCCGTTGAGCCCAAGCAGGACAGCGCCGTTGACACGGCTCGGATCGAGCTTCCGGCGTAGAGCCGTCATGGCCGGCCTGGCGAAGAGATAGCCGACCCTGGCCCGCAGCGTGCGGCCCATTTCCTCGCGCAAATAGCCGGCCACCTGCCGCGCAGTGCCCTCGGCCGTCTTCAGCGCGATATTGCCGGCAAAGCCCTCCGTGACCACCACGTCGACCATTCCCTTGCCGAGGTCGTTACCCTCGACGAAGCCGATGTAATGCAAATGCGGCATGTCGGTTTCGCGCAGAATCTTGCCTGCCTCGCGGACCTCTTCCAGGCCCTTCACCTCTTCGACGCCGATATTGAGGAGGCCGACGGCCGGGCGGCTCTTGTCAAACAGCGCGCGCGCCATGGCGCCGCCCATGATGGCGTAGTCGACCAACTGCTTGGCGTCGGCGCCGATCGTCGCCCCGACGTCGAGAACGACGCTCTCGCCGGCAAGCGTCGGCCACAAGGCGGCAAGCGCAGGCCGATCGAGCCCGCTCAGCGTTCTGAGGCAAAGGCGGGACATCGCCATCAAGGCGCCGGTGTTGCCGGCGGAGACCGCAACGTCGGCCTCGCCCTTCTTCACGGCCTCGATGGTGCGCCACATGCCGGACTTCCAGCGGCCCCGCCGCAGAGCCAGGCTCGGCTTGTCCGACATGTTGACGGCGATATCGCAATGCACAACCTCGGAGACGAGGCCGAGGCGCGGGAAGCCCTTGAGCACAGGCTCAATTTCCGCCTCGTCGCCGAAGAAGACGAAGCGAATGTCGGGCGCGTCCTGAAGCGCCACGTCCGCGCCCGCAATAGTAGCGGCGGGGCCGTGGTCGCCGCCCATCGCGTCGACTGAGATTGTTACGGTGTTTGTCATCCAACTCCGGCCGCAGCACGCGGCGTCACGGCGCCGGGCTAAGAAGGCTCCGGGAAGAACCGTTGAAGATAAGCCTTTGTGTTGGGCTTACAACCGCGCCCCCGGGCGGTCCAGTCATGTGCCGTCACTGTGCCCAATCGTTTTGAGGATGGCAAACGCGGATTCGCGCCGATCCTCGGGTTCTTCGGCATCTGCCGGCAGTTCGGCTCCTGGAGCCCGTGGATAGGGATCGAGCCCGAGGGCGAGCTGTTCCAGCACCATCGCACCGAGGTCGAGGCGGCCCCCGGCATAGGGTTCTGGCTCGTCGTCCTCATCAACGGTGATCTCGATCTCCTTCGCCACGGTCGGCTGGGCGGCGGTGCTCTCCGGCACAAAACGGCGGTCGATCATCTCGTCGACGGTCTGCGGCACGGGTTCCAGGCTGACGACGCAGGCCTGCACAACGTCCGCATGGAGCCGGCCGACGACGTGAATTTGGCCCTTGGCGGAACGCGTGAGCGACAGGTCGGCGCTCAGGCCCGTGAGGTCAAGAAGGCCGAGGAGCTTGGCGATCGCCTGCCGCTCGGCTTCCGTCGCGGTCACGGTGAGATCGCTGCCTTCGGGACGAATCGACATGGCGTCGATCACCCGGGAAAGGGGACCAGCGTCGCTCAAGCGACCCCCTCGCCGGCGAGGCTGGCAGCTGGATCGGGGAATGTGACGCGGCCCGCGGCCATGTCGGCGAAGATCTGGCGATCGAGCGCGGCCGATACGGCCAACGCATAGGCGGCAAGCGCCTCGGTCTTGACCGGCTCCACCGGATCGTCGGGGAAGAGGTTGCGCTGCAGCGCCTCGGCGAGCCCGGCCCTATCGTTCGCGACCAACGGTTTGCCGTAGGCGTCGACGCGCCCATAGAAACTCGTGCCGACCTTTTTCATCCGCTTCGGGACGCCGAGATCGCCCACCCCCATTTCGCGCAGCGAACGGTCCATGTCGGTGACGAAGACGTCGAACACACCTTGGGCCACAGACTGCCCCGCCTTGTTCTCGCGTTGCAGGCGATGAAAGAAGATCACCGAATGGAGGACGATCATCTCAAAGCGACCGTCGACCGTGTCGGGCACACCAAAGCGTTGATAGAGCACCGGCTGGCGCGCTTGCGCCACAATGGCGTGGTAGAGATCCATCGTCGCCTCATCCTCGGCGCGCGATCGTCCCAGTAGCTTGGCAAACATGGCTTCCTCATTTTGCCCAGGCACGAGGGCCGAGACCCTGGTGACGAGCGTTGCGTCGAGCCCTAGCGCAGGCTAGGGAGATTGCCGAGAATCGACTGGAGTAGATCATGCCGCGATCAGCAAGTGCCTTCCGCCGTCCCGCCATGATGATGATGGCCGGGGCCATGGTCGTTGCATTGGCTGGCTGTGGTACGACCACGCAGTCCGGTTACATACCGTCGGATATCGCACTGCAGCAGGTTTCCGTCGGGTCCAGCCGTGATCAGGTTCTGATCGCCCTGGGAACGCCGTCAACGACCGGCCAGTTCGGTGGCGAGGTGTTCTACTACATCAGCCAAACCCGGCACCGGGCGGCGATCTTCCTCGACCCGCGCATCGTCGACCAGCGCGTGCTGGCGGTCTATTTCGATGCAAATAACCGGGTGACGAATATTGCCGACTACGGCCTGCAGGATGGTGAGGTGTTCGACTTCATCACCAACACCACGCCGACGGGCGGCCAGGACCTCGGCTTCCTCCAGCAGATCCTGCGCGGCGTCACGCGCAGATAGGCAGGCACCAGGCGCCTGAGGTGGATTGGGGGCCCCCGAAGGCCCCCATCCCTGTTCCCTATTGGTGGGCGAAGACCGCCAACAGCAGCAACGCCACGATGTTGGTGATCTTGATCATCGGGTTCACGGCCGGACCGGCGGTGTCCTTGTAGGGATCGCCGACGGTGTCGCCGGTGACGGCAGCCTTGTGGGCTTCCGATCCCTTGCCGCCGAGATGGCCGTCTTCGATGTACTTCTTGGCATTATCCCAGGCGCCGCCGCCCGCCGTCATCGACAGCGCGACGAACAGGCCGGTGACGATTACGCCCAGAAGCATGGCGCCGACCGCGGAGAACGCGGCGACCTTGCCTTCGACGCCGCTACCGGCGACCCAGTAGATGACGAAGTAGACGACGATCGGCGACAGCACCGGCAGCAGCGAGGGAACAATCATTTCCCGAATCGCCGCCTTGGTGAGGATGTCGACGCCCCTGGCGTAATCCGGCTTCTCCGTGCCCTGCATGATGCCGGGCTTCTCTTTGAATTGCCGGCGCACTTCCTCGACGATCGAGCCCGCAGCGCGGCCCACCGCCGTCATCGCGATACCACCGAAGAGGAACGGCAAGAGGCCGCCGAGAAGGAGGCCGGCAACGACATACGGATTGGACAGCGAGAAGGTCAGAGCGGTGAGGCCCTCGAAGAAGGGATACTCCGCGGAGTTCGCCGTGAAGAAATTGAGGTCCGACGTATAGGCGGCGAACAGCACCAGGGCGCCGAGGCCGGCTGAACCGATGGCGTAGCCCTTGGTGACGGCTTTGGTGGTGTTGCCGACCGCATCCAGCGCATCGGTGGTCTTGCGCACCTCGGCCGGCAGGTCAGCCATCTCGGCGATGCCGCCGGCATTGTCGGTGACCGGACCGAAGGCGTCGAGCGCCACGACCATGCCGGCCAGCGATAGCATTGTCGTCACCGCGATGGCGATGCCGAAGAGGCCGGCAAGATTGTAGGTCAAGAGGATGCCGATGATGATCACGATCGCCGGCAGCGCGGTCGACTCCAGCGAGATGGCAAGGCCCTGGATGACGTTCGTGCCATGCCCGGTCGCCGAGGCGCGGGCGATGGACTGCACCGGCCGGTAATTGGTGCCGGTGTAGTATTCGGTGATCCAGATGATGAGGCCGGTCACTGCGAGGCCGGTGAGGCCGCAGAAGAAGAGATCAAGGCCGTTGAAGCTCAGCCCCGCTTCCGTCGTCAGGTCGTCGCTGAAGCCGATGATCGCCCAGGTAACGATCGCCAGCGCGACGACCGATAGGAGCGCTGTGGCCAGGAAGCCCTTGTAGAGGGCGCCCATGATCGATTGCGACGAACCGAGGCGGACGAAGAACGTGCCAGCGATCGAGGTGATGACGCAGGCACCGGCGATTGCCAGCGGGTAGACCATCAGATCGGATACCGAGACGCCTTCCGGCATGATGACGCCGGCGCCGGTGAAGAAGATCGACGCCAGGACGATCGTCGCAACGACCGTCACGGCGTAGGTCTCGAAGAGGTCGGCCGCCATGCCGGCGCAGTCGCCGACATTGTCGCCGACATTATCGGCGATGGTGGCCGGGTTGCGCGGATCGTCCTCCGGAATACCGGCCTCGACCTTGCCGACGAGATCGCCGCCGACGTCGGCGCCCTTGGTGAAGATGCCGCCGCCGAGACGGGCGAAGATAGAGATGAGCGAGGCGCCGAAGCCGAGGGCGACGAGCGCGTCGATAACCTCACGGCTGACCGGATCGTAATCGAGGATCTGCGTCAGCACCCAGTAGTAGACGGTGACGCCGAGCAGCGCGAGGCCGGCAACCAGCATGCCGGTGATGGCGCCGGAGCGGAACGCGATCTCAAGGCCGGCGGCGAGGCTCTTGCTCGCCGCCTGCGCGGTGCGGACATTGGCGCGCACCGACACGTTCATGCCGATGAAGCCGGCCGTGCCGGAAAGGATGGCGCCGATCAGGAAGCCAATCGCCACGGCGAAGCCGAGGAGCCAGGCGCCCAGGGCGAAGATGAGAATGCCGACGATCGCGATCGTCGTGTATTGCCGGGTCAGATAGGCGGTGGCGCCTTCCTGAATGAAGCCGGCAATCTCCTGCATACGAGCGTTGCCGGCATCGGCTGCGATCACGGATCGTGCAGCCCAAACGCCATAGCCGACTGCAATCAGACCGGCGACGATAATCGCATAAAGCACTTTGTCATTCCCCCCGATGGGCCAGTCTTGTGGCGCCGTCCGACGACGCCGACTGACGTGTTCTTGGCCTCAGAATCGGACTGTCCCCCCACAGTCCGGCTCGATTCCTGCGCGGCCCGGTATGACCTGCGAGGTCAAGGCAGTCAAGATGTCGCACTGGGGTTAGACACCTTTGAACCCCAGTATTTCTGCCGTTCCGCGGCCGATACCGGCGCGTGCGTTTTCGTGTCGCACCGTCGCGGCCGCGCGGAATGGCGCCGCGTCCGGAGTCGACTATTTTATGTGCCCGAATGTCGAACTCCCGGATTCTCGTTCGTCGTGGGATTGACGAGATCATGACGAAGGACTTCCCATGCCAACCAATTCAATGCTCGACCAGCAGGCCATCGCGGCGCTCACCCAGTCCATCCGAGGCCGCGTGATCACCGCCGCCGACGCGGATTATGACCGGTTGCGCGGCCTGATGTATGGCGGCTTTGATCGCCACCCGGCGGTCATCATACGTGTCGCCCACGCCGCCGACACCGCGGCGGCCGTTCGTTTTGCGCGCGACCACGGCGCGGAGCTGTCGGTGCGAAGCGGCGGCCACAGCAATGCAGGACACAGCAGCAATGACGGCGGTGTCGTCATAGACCTTCGAGACCTGAAGGCGCTCGATATCGACCCGGGCGCGCGGACGGCTTGGGCCGAAACAGGGCTGACGGCCTCGGAATTCACGAAAGCTGCCGCTGAGCATTCGCTTGCCGTCGGATTCGGGGACGCGGGCTCGGTCGGGCTCGGCGGGATCACGCTCGGCGGCGGCGTCGGCTTCCTGGTGCGCAAATACGGCCTGACTATCAATTCGCTGCTGGCGGTCGAGATCGTCACCGCAAATGGCGAGATCGTCACCGCCGATGCGGAGACGCATCCGGATCTGTTCTGGGCAATTCGGGGTGGTGGCGGAAATTTCGGGGTGGTGACACGCCTCAAATTCAAGCTCCATCCAGTCGGCGAGATCGTCGGCGGCATGCTCGTGTTGCCGGCGACGGCGGAGACCGTCGCGGGCTTCGTCGCCGCGGCCGAGGCGGCACCAGAGGAACTCTCCACGATCGCCAATGTCATGCCGGCGCCGCCCATGCCGTTCCTGCCGGCCGAGATTCACGGCAAGCCGATCATCATGGGACTGCTCGCCTATGCCGGCGACGTAGCGGCGGGCCTCCGCGCGATCGAGCCGTTCAAGCAGCTTGCCGCGCCCCTTGCCGACATGGTTCGGCTAATGCGGTTGCCTGACCTCTACCCGCCGGAGGATCCCGACTACCACCCAACTGTGGTGTCGCGAACGATGTTCATCGATCGCGTCGACATCGGCGTCGCGGCGGAAATCCTCGACCGCCTCAACGCTTCCGACGCCACCCTGCGCGTCGCGCAGCTCCGTGTGCTCGGCGGCGCCGCCAGCCGCGTCGCGGCGGACGCGACGGCTTACGCCCATCGCGGCAGCAAGATCATGGCCAATGTCGCCGCCTTCTATGACGGCGCGGGTGACAAGCCGCGCCGCGACGCATGGTGTGCGGACTTCGCCGACGCGCTGCGCCAGGGTGACGATGGCGCCTATGTCAATTTTCTCGGCGATGACGGTGCGGCGCGCATTCGCGCCGCGTATCCGGGTGCGACCTGGGAACGGCTGCGGCGCATCAAGGGGCGGTACGACCCGACGAACCTGTTCCGGTTGAACCAGAACATCCCGCCCCTCACCTGACGCAGTCAGGCCGGCTGGCGGCGGGCGTGCAGGATGAGAAAAAGAAGCGAAGCAAGGACGACCGCAACCACCGGAAAGACGATCAGGTTGATCGTGTTCCACCCCGACGCGTTCAGGATCTTGCCGGAGAAGAAGGAGGCGAACGCCACGGTGCCGAAGACGATGAGGTCGTTGAAGCCTTCGACGCGACCGCGTTCGGAGGGCCGATAGGTGTCCGTCAGCATCGCCGTCGCACCGACGAAGGCGAAGTTCCAGCCGACGCCGAGCAGGATCAGCATGCCCCAGAAATGAAGGAGCTCGATGCCGGCGATGCCGACCAAGGCGCTGAGGACGAGGAAACTCAGCCCCGTGGCGACGATCGTCTCTTTGCCGAGCCAGAGGATGAGGCGGCCGGTGATGAGGCTTGGCGCGAACATGGCGATGACGTGCCACTGAATGCCGAGCACGGCCTCTCCCTGCGTGTGGTGCTGACCGACCATGGCGAGCGGCGCGGCGGTCATAACGAACGACATGAGCGCGAAGGACGCCGTCGCGCAGAGGAGAGCGACGAGGAAACGCGGCTGACTGGCGATCACCCGCAGCGGACGCGGAGGCTGCTCGCCGAAGTCTCCGCTCGCGGCGCGTCGGGGTGGGAAGCGCAGGCCCGAGAGCACCAATATGCCGATCAGCGCGATGACCGGCAGGGCAACGAAAGTTCCGACAAAAGGCAGCGGATCGAACAAATTTCGGGTGAAGAGGACAATCTGCGGCGCCACCAGCGCGGTGATGATGCCGCCGATCATGACGCGTGAGATGGCAAGCCCGCGCATTTCGGGCGGAACGGCCTCGGCGGCCGCGAAGCGGTATTGCTGAACGAAGGCGCTGGCGAAGCCTATGAGGAACAGGGCCAGGGCAAACAGCGCGAACGAGCCAGCCCACAGCGCGCCAGCGGCGATGAGCCCGCCGGCGATAGCCGCGCTCGCGCCGGCCATCAGGCCTTTGCGGCGGCCGATTCGCTGCATCAGCAGGGCCGCGGGCAGCGCTCCGGCAGCAAGCCCGAAGGCCATGCCAGAAACCGGCAAGGTGGCCAGCGACTTGTCCTCGCCGAGCAGATAGGAACCGCCAAGGCCCCCGAGGGCGATCGCCATCACCGCACCGGTCCCGTTCAGCGACTGAGCCGCCAGCAGGATCCAGGTATTGCGGATGCCCTGGGCAGTCGACTGCGTGGTCGTTTCGATCGCGGTCATGAGCCCTGCCCGGCGAAGTGGTCGTAGGCGGTGTGACGGAAGATCATCGGTCGCCCGGCAGCATCAAGGAAGACGCGCGCGCCCGAGGCGTCGGTTATGCGCCCTATTCGCGTCAATGACACGCCTATCCGTTCGGCCTCGGCGATGAGGGGCGGACCCTCTGCGGGCACTGCTGTCAGCAAGATCTCGTAATCGTCGCCGCCGGTTAGCGCCGTTTCCAGCAAAACCAATTCACCGGAAATCGCCATTCGGGCCGGTTCGGACAGCGGAACCTCGTCCGCCCTCACCTCGGCGCCCACATTCGAAGCGGCGCAGATCTTGGCGACATCGCCGACGAGACCGTCCGACACGTCCATCGCTGCGGTCGCATAGCGGGCAACAAGCGGTGCAAAGGCGACGCGCGGCTCGGGATAGAGGAAACGCCGCAGCAGATGCTCCGTTGTCGAGGCGGAGCCAAATGCCCTGCCCTTGCGGACGAGCAAGCCGAGCGCGGCGTCGCCGATCGTCCCGGTAACGTAGATATCGTCGCCCGGCCGTGCCGTGCTGCGGCGTACCATCCTGCTGGCGGGAACGCGGCCGAACGCCGTGATCGCGATGCTGATCTGTTCACTGGCGCTGGTGTCGCCGCCCATGAGGCGGATGCCATAGCGCTCCTGATCGGCGGCAAGGCCTTCGGCGAAGCGCGCCACCCAGGCTTCGTCGCAGGAAGCGCCAAGGCCTAGCGCCAGGACATAGCCGACCGGCTCAGCGCCCTTGGCGGCAAGGTCGGAAAGATTGACGCGCAACGCCTTGGCGGCGATCGCATCGGCCGGATCCTCCAGGAAATGCACACCCTCGACGATCATGTCGTTGGTGATGACGAGATCGAAGCCGGGCTCGGATGCGAGGCTCGCCGCATCGTCGATAAGATCGAGGCCCTCGGGCCCGGCGAGCGGCCGGAAATAGCGGCGGATCAGCTCGTGTTCGGGCAGCTGAGCCATTGGCCCGCCTCAGCCGCCTCCCCGACCGCTCGCCGCCGGCGCAGCAAATTCGGCCGGGCGTAGCTGGCGGGCGAGATTGTCGAGGACGGCATTGACCATCCCCGGCTCCTCGGCGTCGAAGAAGGCCTTGGCGACGTCGACATATTCGTTGATGACGACGCGCCCCGGAACTTTCGGGCAGGACAGCAGCTCCCACGCGGCAGAGCGCAGGATGGCGCGGAGCGTGACATCGAGCCGGGTCAGAGGCCAGCCGACGACAAGGGCCATGTGAATCTTCGGATCGAGTTCACGCTGCTGGTTGACGACGCCGGCGACGAGATCTTGAAAGAATTTCGCGTCGGCGTCGCGGTAGCGGACGCCGTCGAGTTCCTTGCCGAGGCGGAATGTCTCGAACTCCTCGACGACCTCGTTCAGCGAGACCCCGCCGACATCCATCTGATAGAGCGCCTGCACGGCGGCGAGCCGCGCCGCGCTTCTTGCCTCGATCGATTTGCCGGCCATCGTCAGCTCTGCTGCAGGGACCGACGCAACGCGGCCATGGCGAGCGCCGCCTTGGCTGCACCGCCGCCCTTGTCCTTCTCCGCCACGCGGGCACGCGCCCAGGCCTGCTCGCGTGACTCCACCGTCAAAATGCCATTGCCGACAGCGAGGCGCTTTGCCACTGCGAGATCCATGACGGCGCGCGCCGACTGGATGGCGACGATGTCGTAATGCGAGGTCTCGCCGCGAATGACGCAGCCGAGGAGGACGTAGCCGTCATAGACCAGCGGCCGCGCCTCAAGCGCCATGGCGAGGGCCGACGGAATCTCCAGAACCCCCGGGACGGAGATTCGGTCATGCGTTGCGCCGACCAACTCCAGCGCTGCGAGCGCGCCGGCCACGAGTTCATCGGCGATATCGTCATAGAACCGCGCGTCGATGACGAGCATATGCGGTGCGGCAGCCATTTCGCTTTCATCCATGAGTGATGGCGCTGACCAATCATGCGGGCCGGCGAAAGTCCAGAACGATGCTAGTCCTGCGACAGGAGGCGCGCCACATAGCGGGCGACGAGATCGACCTCCAGATTGACCGCGTCGCCGGCCTTGCGATCACCCCAGGTGGTCACGGCCAGCGTGTGCGGGATGAGGTGGCAGTCGAAGCGGGCGCCGTCGACGGCGTTGACGGTGAGCGAGGTGCCATCCAGCGCGACCGAGCCCTTTTGCGCGACGAAGCGGGCAAGCGCAGGCGGTGCCTCGAAGCGGAAGGCGACGGTCTCGCCCATGTCCTCTCGGCTGACGATCGTCGCCAGACCGTCGACATGGCCGCTGACCCAATGTCCCCCCAGTTCATCGCCAACGCGCAGCGAGCGTTCGAGATTGACGCGCGTACCCGGCCGCCACGTGCCCGCCGTGGTGAGGCGAAGCGTCTCGGGTCCAAGGTCGACCGAGAGCCGCAGAACGTCCCTCGTCTCGTCCGCCTCGGTGATCGTCAGGCAAATACCGGAGAAGCAGACCGATGCACCGATGGCCGGCAGACCACCGCCGGCCTGCGCTTCGACGACAACGCGGGCAACGTCGCCATCAGGCGTGATCGAAGCGATGCGGCCGACGCCGGTGACGATGCCGGTGAACATCAACGGGTCCTGAGATAGCGGCGGAGACGGTCCTCGCCGATCACCGCGTCGTCGATGAGGCGGTAGCGCGGGCTGCGTTCGATGGCCGAGAGCGCTTGCCCGGCGAGCGCGCGAACGCCTTCCGGGCCGACGATGACGGGGGCACGGAAGAAGATGACTTCATCGGCGAGGTCGAGCGAAACGATACCGGCCGCGATCTTGGCGCCGCCTTCGACGAGCACGCGAGTGCGGCCGTCCTCGGCAAGGCGCGTGAAGACGAGACTAAGGTCGATGCCGCCCGAGCCCGTTCCGACGCGTTTGACGATGACGCCCGCATCTTCGAGTGCGGCAATGCGCGCTTCGTCGGCGTCTTCCGTGACCATCAGCCAGAACGGCACCTCGCGCGCCGTCTTGACGAGGTTGGTGTCGAGGGAGATGCGCGCCTGGCTATCGACGACGACGCGCACGGGCTGTGGGTCGGGTAGCGGCGGACGACGGATGGTGAGGCGCGGGTCATCGACGATAACCGTGCCGAGGCCAACGAGGATGGCGTCATATTCGGCGCGCATCGCCTGCACGCGCTCGAAGGCGGGGCGGCCGGTCACCATCATGCGTTCCTGGTCGCCGCGGCCGATCATGCCGTCGGCTGAGATGGCGAGCTTGAGCGTGACCCAAGGGCGCCCCTTGTTGATGCGGGCGATGTGGCCGCCATGGGCGAGCGCCGCCTCGGCCTCGAGGACGCCGCTCGTGACCTCGATCCCGGCGGCCTTCAGCATGGCGAGGCCGCGGCCGGAGACGCGCGGATCGGGATCCGTCATGGTCGTGACGACGCGGGCGACGCCGGCCTCGATCAGCGCATTGGCGCAGGGCGGCGTCTGCCCGGTATGGCTGCACGGCTCGAGCGTGACATAGGCCGTGGCGCCGCGGGCGCTCTCCCCGGCCTCGGCAAGCGCCACGACCTCGGCATGCGGACGGCCGCCAAGCGCCGTCCAGCCGCGGCCGAGAATGCGCGGTCCGCCGATTTCGGGCCTGACGATCAGCGCGCCGACGGCGGGGTTGGTGCCGGTGCGGCCGAGATTGCGACGGCCGAGCCTGAGGGCTGCCGCCATCAGTCTGCGGTCGAGCTCGCCGTCCACGGGTTGGCTAGGGTTCGTCGTCGGCATCGGGCGTTTCTAATGATGGCACGCGCCCATCGCCCGACAATTCGCCGAGCAGGGTTTCGAAGTCCTTCGCCTCGCGGAAATTGCGATAGACCGAAGCGAAGCGAACATAGGCCACATCGTCGAGGCGCTTCAGGCCTTCCATCACCAACAGGCCGATCTGATCGGCCGGCACCTCAGAATCGCCCGCGCTTTCCAGCTGGCGGACGATGCCGTTGAGCATGCGCTCGACACGCTCCGGATCGACCTGACGCTTGCGCAGCGCAACCTGCACCGAGCGCATCAGCTTGTCGCGGTCGAAGGGCACGCGACGGCCGCTCCGCTTCACAACGGTCAGTTCGCGCAGCTGAATGCGTTCGAAGGTGGTGAAGCGACCACCGCAATCGGCGCAGACGCGGCGGCGCCGGATCGAGGTGTTGTCCCCCGACGGCCGCGAGTCCTTCACCTGGGTGTTATCGCTGCCGCAGTAAGGGCACCGCATATCGGCTCTCCGCCGCCCGGCCCGATCCGCTAGCCGAGGCCGTAAATCGGGAAACGCTCGGTCAAAGCTTTCACGCGCTTGCGCACGCCGGCCTCGACCGCCTCATTGCCATCATCGCCATTGGCGGCAAGGCCGTCCAGCGTTTCGCGGATCATGTCACCGATCTCGCGGAACTCATCGACGCCGAAGCCGCGCGTCGTCCCGGCCGGGCTGCCGAGACGGATGCCCGACGTGATCGTCGGCTTCTCGGGATCGAAGGGAACGCCGTTCTTGTTGCAGGTGATGTTGGCGCGGCCGAGCGCGGTCTCCGCCGCCTTGCCGGTGAGGCCCTTCGGCCTGAGGTCGACCAGCATCAGGTGGTTGTCGGTGCCGCCGGAGACGACTTCAAGGCCGGCAGCATACATCGCCGACGCCAGCGCATCGGCATTGGCGACGACGTCCTTGACGTAATCCTTGAAGGACGGCTGCAGCGCTTCGCGGAAGGCCACGGCCTTGGCGGCGATGACATGCATCAGCGGCCCGCCCTGGAGGCCTGGGAAGACGGCCGAATTGATCTTCTTGGCGATGTCCTCGTTGTTGGTGAGGACCATGCCGCCGCGCGGCCCGCGCAGCGTCTTGTGCGTCGTGGTGGTCACGACGTCGGCATGCGGGAACGGGCTCGGGTGAACGCCGCCGGCAACGAGGCCGGCAAAATGCGCCATGTCGACCATCAGCACGGCGCCGACGCTGTCGGCGATCGCCTTGAAGGCGGCGAAGTCGATGATACGCGAATAAGCCGACCCACCGGCGATGATGATCTGCGGCTTGTGTTCCTTGGCCAGCTGCTCGACCTGATCGAGGTCGATGCGGCCGTCCTGCCGGCGCACGCCATATTGCACGGCGTTGAACCACTTGCCCGACAAGTTCGGCGGCGCGCCATGGGTGAGATGCCCGCCGGCGGCGAGGCTCATGCCGAGAATTGTGTCGCCGGGCTTGGCGAGGCCCAGGAGAACGGCCTGATTGGCCTGGCTGCCGGAGTTCGGCTGAACGTTGGCGAAGCCGCAATTGAACAGCTGCTTGGCGCGCTCGATCGCGAGATTCTCCGCGATGTCGACGAACTGGCAGCCGCCATAGTAGCGGCGGCCGGGATAGCCCTCGGCATATTTGTTGGTGAGGACGGAGCCCTGCGCTTCCAAAACCGCGGCCGAGACGATGTTCTCGGACGCGATCAGCTCGATTTCCTCGTTCTGCCTGTGAAGCTCGCTGGCGATCGCGGCCGCAATTTCAGGGTCGCGCTCGGCAAGCGGCTCAGAAAAGAACGATCGAGATGAGGCTGCGCCCGCGGCGCCTGCCCTCACATTCATCGGCAAATCCTTCAAAAACCGAGATACCCGGCCGCATGGCGCCGGAAGAGCAGCGCCTTAGCATATGGGCCGAGTCGGGCCAAGCTGACGCTTGCCGGCGCTATCGCATCGCGGTGGCGGTCGGGCCGACTCCGTCAAGGCCGTAGATGTCGTCGCGGAAGTTGACGACGCCTGCTTCGGACGCCCAGGCGCTGATATAGGCGAAGTAGATCTTCACCGGATGGGCGAGTTCGGCATTGAGGCGCTCACCATCGGCGAACACCTGCTCGATGTGGCTGCGGTCCCAGCCGGCCGTATCGCTCAGCAGCCAAGTGATCAGCTCACGCACATTCTGCACGCGCACGCAGCCCGAGGATTCGAAGCGATAGTCGTTGCCGAACAGGGTCTTGTTCGGCGTGTCGTGGAGATAAACCGAATAGGGGTTCGGGAAGTTGATGCGCACCGAACCCAGCGAGTTGAAGTCGCCCGGATCCTGGCGGAAGACGTAGCGGGTCGCCTCGTCGGAGTTCCAATCGACCGATTCCGGCGCCACTTCCTGGCCCGACTGCGTGTAGATGTGGATGTGCTGCTCGGCGAGATAGGTCGGATGCTGCTGCATCAGCGGTATGAGGTCGCGGCGGATGATCGAAACCGGCACCGTCCAGAACGGGTTGAAGTTGACCTCTCGTATCTCGGAGGTAAGCAGCGGCGACGGGCGATCGACCTTGCCGACAACGGCGGTGTGGCGGCTGACGACCTGGCCATTTTGGACGGCCTCGATCTCTGCGGCGGGCAGATTGACGAGCACGTAGCGGGCCGTGGTCGTGCCAACGAGGTCGCTCAAGCGATCGCGGTTGATCTCGAGCTGATGCAGGCGAGCATCGGCGGGAATGTTGAGCGCGGCGAAGGTCGAAGCGCCGACGACGCCGTCGGCCGGAACCCCGTGGCGCGCCTGGAAACGCCGCACCGCGGAATCGACATAGGAATCGAACACGTCGGAGAGGCCGGTTGACGGGTCGAGGTCGTGTGAGGCGATGAGACGCTGGCGCAAGGTCACCACGGCTGGCGCGCGCACGCCAAGCTGCAGTTGCTGGTCGGCCGGCACGACCGGCCAGCCGCCGCGGTTGACGATGTCCTGATAGGTGAGAATCGCCAACGCCATGGCGGCGACGATCTCGGGCGACAGAATCGGGCGAGACGTCACGACATCGGTCGCGGCGAGCCCGCCGGTATCGAATCGGTCGAGAAGGCTTTGTGCGGCGGCAGGCCCCGCGGCCAGCTGCGACATGGCAATCGCACCGGCGCAAAGCCAGCCGGCGATCGAACGCTGAGCGCTACGCACGAGAAATGCCACCAATACCCCCAAACCTCTCCATGCCGAAGAAGGACCTCGACTGACGGCGCAATGCGCCCAGTTGCCATGTGATGCGTACACTCTGGTTTATGGCGCTTTCATGGTTCCGACAAGAACTCAAACAGATGTGAAAAAAGCCCGGCCAAGGCCGGGCTTTCAGAAGCGCTGTCAGGGAGGAGGTTATTTCAGAGGCGATAGAGGATCTGGTCGGTCCAGAAACGCTCGAGCCGCTGGAGGGAACGGTTGAGCGCACGGAAGTCTTCCGAGCCGATGCCGCCAACCTGGTCGATCGAGCGGATGTGCCGCTCATAGAGCCGATTGACGATGGTGGCGATGTCCTGGCCCTTCTCGGTCAGGCTGACGCGAACCGAGCGGCGGTCCATGCGCGAGCGCTGATGGTGGATGTAGCCCATCTCCACCAGCTTCTTCAGATTGTAGGAGACGTTCGAACCAAGATAGTAGCCGCGGGTGCGCAGCTCGCCGGCAGTGAGT
Organism: uncultured Alphaproteobacteria bacterium; assembly: GCA_963823045.1. Taxonomy (GTDB): domain Bacteria; phylum Pseudomonadota; class Alphaproteobacteria; order Rhizobiales; family Kaistiaceae; genus JADLGL01. The sequence continues at coordinate 125,993 of CAWGKA010000007.1, forward strand.
TCGGCGTCGCCGATGTTGAAAAGCAGCAAGGCTTGTACGGCGTTGACGTCGGAACGACCGGCACGGTCGAACTCATCCTTGATCACGTCGAGCAAACGGCGATGCAGCCGCTCGACCAGGGTCAGGGCCTCCATGTAGAGCGGCTTGAGCTCTTCACGGTCCGGTTGCGCCGGCGCGACCGAAACGGCCTCGACGCCATGCTTGGAGTTCATCATCTGTGCGCCTCACTGTCTTTTCGCGGGATTGTTGTCCCCGCGTTGTGCTTACTTCTATCGGAGGCAATTGAAGATGACCTTAAACGGCACGCTTAACGGCGGCTTACCAGGATAGCGTCGTTTCTAAGGGCTTGGCGGCGCCGGCGCCTAGCGGACGGAGCCGGCCACGGGGCCGTCGCCGTCGCCACCTGAGGTCGGGCGCAGCACGAGAGCCCGTGAGAGGCTTGCCTTAGCGGCCACGGCAAACGGGCTGGCGGTGATTGCCTTCGCCGCCGGCGTCATCAGTTCAGCGACCCGACGCGGCGCAAGTTCAGGCATCGCAATCAGGCGCAGGGCCATATAGGCCGCAGCGACTGTCAGTTGCAGGGCGAGCGCAAGCAGGTTGACGCCGTAGGTGCCGGCAAACACGGTGTGCATGGCGACGACGGAGGCGACGGCGTAGATCCAAATGACAATGCCCCAGGTCGCGAGCATCCACAGGCCGACGGCGGCAACGAGATAGGCGACGGCAAGATTGATGGTTGCGATCTGCCATGCCCCGCTCTGATCGGCGAATACGCCGGACCCGACAGGGATGAGGCCGATGATCGACGCCCATTGGGCGAGACCGAAAAGAATCAGGATGCCCGAAAGCGCTCTTTCCCGGAAATCGTCCCGTGCCAGGAACCGCATCAAATCAAAGCGCCGTTCGTCGTTGCCAGCCACGAATCCCCCCTGATCACCGCATCGAAAGGCTGGGCTAAGAGGTCACCTTCGCACCAGCTGGCCGATCGGACAGGGGAACAGCCCGTCGAACCAAGCCGGGCGACTCGGTGATCTGCCGGCCATCGCTGCTGTTTGCCACCCTGCCACCGGGTGATAGATAGCTGATCCACTGGAGTTGCAAAGCACAATGAATGAGCAGCGGAGCCAACGCGCGGGCAACCGCACTGCGGCGAACCTCGGCGACATCCTTCGCGGCCGTCGGCTGCGCCGCACGCGGCGCACGGACTGGCTGCGACGCATGGTGCGCGCGTCGGCACTCAGCGTCGACGATCTGATCTGGCCCGTGTTCCTGATGGAAGGCGAAGGCGTGCGCGAGGCCGTGCCGTCGATGCCAGGCGTCGAGCGTCTGTCGCTCGACCTTGCCGTTGAGGCAGTGCGCGAAGCAGCGGGGCTTGGCGTGCCCGCCGTGGCCCTGTTTCCCCTGGTGCCGATCGAGAAACGCGACGCCGGCGGCTCGGCTGCGCTCGACCCCGGCAACCTCATTTGCCGGGCATGCCGCGCAATCAAAGAGGCGGTGCCGGAGATCGGCATCATCACCGATGTTGCGCTCGATCCCTATACCAGCCACGGGCATGACGGCATCCTCATCGGCGATCAGGTCGCCAATGATGAAACCGTCGACGTGCTGGTGCGGCAGGCGCTGATCCAGGCCGCTGCGGGATCGGACGTCATTGCCCCGTCCGACATGATGGACGGCCGCGTCGGCGCCATTCGTGAGGCCCTCGACGAAGCAGGATTCACCGAAATCTGCATCCTTGCCTACAGCGCTAAATATGCCTCGGCCTTCTACGGACCGTTCCGCGACGCGATCGGCACCTCGGCGGTGCTGACCGGCGACAAGCGCACATACCAGATGGACCCGGCCAATTCCGACGAAGCGATCCGCGAGGTGGAGCGCGACATCGAGGAGGGCGCGGACATGGTGATGGTGAAGCCTGGCATGCCCTATCTCGACATCATTGCGCGCGTGAAAGAGAGCTTCGGCCTGCCGACCTTCGCCTATCAGGTGTCGGGCGAGTACGCGATGATCAAGGCGGCGGCAGAAAAGGGCTGGATCGACGGCGAGCGCGCCATGATGGAAAGCCTGATCGCCTTCAAGCGCGCTGGCGCCGACGGCATTCTCACCTATTTCGCGCCGATCGTGGCCAAACAGCTGAGCGGTCGAAATTAGCCTGGCGCCTTGCATCGTTTCCGATCCGCCACCATTTTTGGTGGCGAATCGACGCGCCGGAGACACCGGCGTGCCAAGAGGAGGGTGATGCGATGGCCGAGGAAAGCCGTACCGCCGGCGCCCGTTATGGCGGCGATGTCTTTGACGAGACGGTCCACCCCGAACTGTTCGACGAAATCCTGCCACGACGGCTTCTCGCCTTCGCGATAGACGCGATCATCATCATCATCGCCACGGTTCCGGCTTTCCTTGCGGTCGCCGTCCTCGGCGTTCTGACGCTTGGCTTGGGTTGGCTGCTCTTCCCTTTCGTCTTCGCCATCGTCGCGCTCGGCTATCTGGCCATAACTCTAGGCAGCGCCAACTCATCAACCATCGGGATGCGCATGGCTGGCCTCGAAATGCGCACGCTTGGCGGCGACAAGATGTATCCGCTGCTCGCCGTGCTGCAGGGGCTGACCTTCTGGATCCTCACCTCGATACTGACGCCGCTGGTCCTGATCGTCGGGCTGATGTCCAACCGCCGACGCCTGCTCCACGACATGCTGCTGGGCACGATAATGCTCAATGCCGGGCCGCTGCATGAATTGGAACGCGTGCGCAACGGATGATTCCGCTTCCTCAGCGGCGCCGATCGGGACTATCCTGACGGCGAATGATACCGTTGACGTGCCATGACGAAGCATCAGCTTGATGCCCCGCAATTCTATCTGACGGCCCCCTCGCCCTGCCCCTATCTGGCCGGGCATGAGGAGCGGAAGGTTTTCACCCATCTCGTCGGCGAACGGGCGCCCGCGCTCAACGACGCCCTCACGCAAGGCGGCTTCCGCCGCAGCCAGAACATCGCCTATCGGCCCGCCTGCGAAGGTTGCCGCGCCTGCGTGTCGGTGCGGGTCGCCGCCGGCGAGTTCGCCATGCGGCGCAGTTGGGCGCGCATCAAGAAGCTCAATAGCGACATCATCGGCAACGAGGTATCGCCGAGCCCGACCTCCGAGCAGTATTCGCTCTTCCGCAGCTATCTCGACACGCGCCACCCTGACGGCGGCATGGCCGACATGTCGGTGCTCGACTACGCGATGATGGTCGAGGACACGCACGTCGCCACGACGATGATCGAATACCGCTTCCGCGGGCCCGATACGGCGATCAATGGCCGCGGCGAGGGACCGCTGATCGCGACCGCTCTTACCGATGTGCTCGGTGACGGGCTGTCGATGGTCTATTCCTTCTTCGACCCGTCCTATTCCGATCGCAGCCTCGGCACCTTCATGATCCTCGATCACATCACGCGGGCGCGAAAGCTTGGCCTCCCCTACGTCTATCTCGGCTATTGGGTCGATGGCTCGGCGAAGATGGACTACAAGGCGAAGTTCCTGCCGCAGGAGCGTCTCGGCCCCCGCGGCTGGGAACGGTTCGGCTAGAGGCCTAATCGACCTGCGCGAAATTGGCGTGAGCGACGACCAGCCAACGGTCGCCATCGCGACGGAAGACCGTCAGGCGCGGGGCCACACGCTCGACCGGCTGGCCCGAGATCGTTTCCGACACCACGAGGAGGTAGCGGACAACCATGATGTCGTCGTCCTGGGTGGCGACGAGGTCGCGCAGCTCGTACTCAACGAGGTTCGCAGCGCCGCCGTCGATATAGCCGGCCTTGTCGAGGCCGGTGCCATCGGCCCGCTGGATCTGGAACTCGGGCGCCAAGACGGCGTCGAGCTGAGCCGGATCGCCGCTCATAACGGCGTCCAGCCAAGCGCGGACAGCACCTTCTGCCTCGGCACTGGATTGGGCAAAGGCGGGCGCGGCCGCCAGAACGCCAACGAGAGCGATTGCTTTCACTGCATGGTTCACAAGCATGGGCGTCTCCTCACGACTTCGGCAGCCAACCCCTGGCTTCTGCCGGGGCCGGCGATTTCAACCGAAGAGGGTGAAGAAAACGTCTTCGCGAGTGTAGCCCTGTGGCGCTCTTGTCAGGCGGCCTTGTCGCGCGCCGTTTTCAAAGCGTCGATCCACCAGGTCAGCTGATCGAGCATGTCTTCGGCGCCCTGGTTGAGGAAGTCGAAATCGTCGAGCGTTTTGTTGCCTTGAGCGATGTCGAGATAGGCCTGCCAATGGATATGAACGCCGGCGCGGATGGGCGCCATCTGTAGTTCTACGGCGATGGCCCGCAGTTGCTCGACGGCGCGCGCGCCTCCGGCGCTGCCATAGCCGACGAAGGCGACCGGCTTCCGGTTCCACTGTGGATAGGCGTAGTCGATGGCGTTTTTCAGAACCGCGGTCGGCGCGTGATTATATTCGGCCGCGACGACAATGAAGCCGTCCATTTCCGCTACTTTCTTCTGCCATTCGACCGCCACCGGGTTCTGCAATTCAGCCCATGCTGGCGAAGCAGCCTCCTCGAAGAAGGGCATGGGATAATCGCGCAGATCGAGCGTCTCGACTTCGAAGCTATTCCGCTTCGCGGCCTTTTCGAATATCCATTTGGCCGGATGATCGGCGAAGCGGTTTGGGCGGGTGCTGCTGATGATGATCCCGACTTTTGGCATAGCGTGTTCCTTGAGAGTTCAGGCCCGGGTGTGGTTGGCGCCCCGAGTCGATATGCAATCTATAGCGCCATAGATGGCGTAGCACTATGAGATGTCAAGCGCTTGGCAAAGTAGGGTGGGGATCGCCATATTGGCGAGCATGGAGGACATGAGCCCAAGCCGTACCGATCACGAGCGCGACCCTTGCGTCGTGCCTGAGCGCCTGAGCGCGGCTTTTGCCGTGCTGCAGGAGAAATGGGCGCTGCCCATCGTCTATGTCCTGCTGCAGGGACCGCAGGGATTCAACGATATTGGCCGCGCCGCAGGCGCGGTGAACCCGGCCACTTTGACGCAGCGTCTCGCCCGCATGGAGCAGGTGGGCCTCGTCAAGAAGACCGTGCAGTCGGTCATGCCGCCGCGCACGCTCTATGAATTGACCGAGGCCGGCTGCGCGCTGCGCCCGGTGATCAACGCGTTTGAGGCCTGGGTGAAGCGGCACCCGCTCCCGGACAAAGCGCCAAAAATGGCGGAAGCCGACTAGCCGACCGTCGGCGTGCCGAAGCGATTGGTGCGCGGGAAGCCTTGCGGTGGCAGACGGCCGGCTTGCGCGCGGTCGCCGATCCAGTCCTTCAGCTCGGCCATGGACCGCGTGAAGCTGCGGCCCGACGTATCCTGCCATGTCAGGCCTTCCGCGGCGGCAAAGACGCGTGCATCGGAAATGCCGCCATCCTTGTAGCGCTGCAGGCGCACGCCCTTGCCACGCGGCAATTCGGGAACTTCCGACAGCGGGAAGATCAGCATCTTGCGGTTCTCGCCGATGATGGCGACCTGATCGCCTTCGGCGACGACACAGAGCTTCGCCTCCACCGGCGCGGTGACGTTCATCACCTGCTTGCCCTTGCGCGTATTGGCGAGCAGCTCCGCTTCGCTGACGACGAATCCGCGGCCATCGGTCGAGGCGAGAAGCAGCTTCCGCTCCGGAGCGTGGGCAAAGACGGCGACGACATCCTCGCCGTCTGCGAGGCCGGCCATGAGGCGAATCGGCTCGCCCTGCCCCTTGCCGCCCGGCAGTGTGTCGGCGCCTAGCGTGTAGAAGCGCCCGGCGGTGGAGAAGACGAGCAGCTTGTCGGTCGTCTCGGCATGGAAGGCAGTGCGCAATTCGTCGCCGGACTTGAAGGAGAAGCCGGAGAAATCGGCGAGATGCCCTTTCATGGCGCGAATCCAGCCGAGGCGTGAGACGACGACGGTGATCGGTTCGCGCTCGATCAGCGCTTCTTCGAGGTCGGCAATTTCGTGCGTCGGCGCGTCGGCGAAGTCGGTGCGTCGTTTGCCGAGCGGCGTGTCCGGTCCGAAGGTCTTGCGGACCTCGCGGATTTCCCAAGCCACGGTCTGCCACTGCTTTTCTTCGGAGGCGAGCAGTCCTTCGATCTGCCCCTGCTCCTCGGTCAGCGCGTCGTGCTCCTTGCGGATCTCCATCTCCTCGAGCTTGCGGAGATTGCGCAGGCGCATGTTGAGGATCGCTTCGGCCTGATTGTCGGTCAGCTCGAAGGTCGCCATCAGGACGGCTTTGGGCTCGTCATCCTCGCGGATGATTCGGATCACCTCGTCGAGGTTGAGATAGGCGATGAGGTAGCCGCCGAGGACCTCGAGGCGGTTCTTGATCTTGCCGAGGCGATGTTCGGAGCGGCGGATAAGAACGTCGCGCCGATGCTCAAGCCATTCACGCAGGACGCGGCCAAGCGGCAGCACCTGCGGGACGATACCGCGCGACAGCACGTTCATGTTGAGCGAGATGCGCGTTTCGAGGTCGGTGAGGCGGAAAAGCGATTCCATCAGCAGCGTCGCATCGACCGTGCGCGAACGCGGCTCAAAGACGACGCGGATCTCGTCGGTCGACTCGTCGCGGACGTCCTCCAGGAGCGGCAGCTTCTTCGCCTGCAGCAGTTCGGCGATGCGCTCGATCAAGCGCGACTTCTGCACCTGATAGGGAATCTCGGTGACGACGACGACATAGGTGCCCCTGCCCTGGTCCTCGACATGCCAGCGCGCGCGGACACGGAAGCCGCCGCGGCCGGTGCGATAGGATTCCAGGATCGAGGCGCGGCTCTCGACGATGACGCCGCCGGTCGGGAAATCCGGCCCCGGTACGAACTCGACCAGCTTCTCGACCGTCGCGTTCGGGTGCTTGATGAGATGCAGGGCGGCGTCACACAGCTCGGCGGCATTGTGCGGCGGGATCGAGGTTGCCATGCCGACCGCGATGCCGGCGGAGCCGTTGGCGAGGAGGTTCGGGAACGCCGCCGGCAGGACGACCGGCTCGCTTTCCTCGCCGTCATAGGTCTCCCGGAAATCGACCGCGTTCTCTTCGATGCCTTCGAGCAGGAGCCGCGCAACCTCGGTCAGGCGCGCCTCCGTGTAGCGCATGGCGGCGGCGTTATCGCCGTCGACATTGCCGAAATTGCCCTGGCCGTCGACCAGCGGATAGCGGGCGGCGAAATCTTGCGCGAGGCGAACCAGAGCGTCGTAGACGGACTGATCGCCATGCGGATGATATTTGCCGATAACGTCGCCGACGACGCGGGCGGATTTCTTGAAGCCGGAGCCGGGATCAAGGCGGAGCTGGCGCATGGCGTAGAGCAGCCGCCGATGCACGGGCTTAAGCCCATCGCGCGCGTCGGGCAGCGCCCGGTCCATGATCGTTGACAGCGCATAGGCGAGATAGCGCTCTTCCAGCGCCTTACGGAAATCGATGCCCTCGATGCCGCCGGGAATCAGCTCTTTGCCCATGGCACTGGATTAGACGCTTGGGCGGCGCAGGGGCAAGGAGGCTCCCATTCAAACCCTCCCCTCGGCGGGGAGGTTGTCGGCCCTCGCGGCCAGGAGGGCCAGGAAGCGCTCGCGCGACGGCGGCGGCTCAATGCCGCGCGGCTCGTAGACATGGCGGTCGAAGAAATAGCCGGTCAGCGCGAAAGCCTGGCGCAATTCCTCCAGCGCCGGTGGTTCATTCGCACGGGCCCACAGGAAGCGCGGCAGCGGCAGCAGCTTGTCGCTATAGGCGGCGCCCGCTTCGCGGCTGACGGCGCGTCCGGTGCGCGGCGACACATAAGCGAGGTCTTCGGTCGTCCCCGTCGCGGCGCATTGCGACAGATCGAGGCCGAAGCCGAGCTCGTTGAGGATGGCGAGTTCGTAACGGACGAACAACTCGCCGGCGTCCTGCGGTTGGTCGAGGGCGTCGAGGATCGGCCCCAGCGTGGCGTAAAGCGCCGGGTGCGGATCGCGCTCAGGCAAAAGGCGCAGCAGCGCCGCCAGCATCTGCATGCCGTAGATGCCGGTCGCGCTCTGCATCAACTGGCTCGCGCGCTCGGTCGTCGGTTCGACGGCGAGATGGCCGAGATGCTCGTCGAGCCGTGCGCGCCAGGTGACGCTCAGCGAGTTGCCCGGCTGAAGGAAAGGCTGCTGCCGGCGCGAGCGACCGCCGCGCACGAGGCCAAGATGGCGGCCATGCGCCGGCGTCATCAGCTCGAGGATCAGGCTCGTTTCGCCGTGGCGGCGGGTGCCGAGGATGATCGCTTCGTCGGTCCATTCCATGGCTCTCGGAATAGCACTTTGACGGCGTTCAGTCCTTCGGGAACTCGATGCCCATCTCGCGGTAGCGCTCGGGATCGTCGGCCCATTTCTCGCGCACCTTCACGAACAGGAAGAGATGGACCTTGCGCTCGATCGCCTCGGCGATCTCCTTTCGCGCCGCCTGCGAGATCGCCTTGATGGTCTGGCCGCCCTTGCCGAGGACGATCTTCCGATGCGCCTCGCGCGAGACGTAGATGGTCTGGTCGATCTTCACCGAGCCATCCTTCCGGTCTTCCCAGGCCGTGGTCTCGACGGTCGAGGTGTAGGGCAGTTCGTCGTGGAGGCGGAGCAGCATCTTCTCGCGGGTGATTTCGGATGCGACGCTGCGCAGCGGCAGATCGGAAATCTGGTCCTCCGGGTAGAGCCATGGGCCAGCGGGAACCGCCGCAGCAAGCGCCTTCAGGAGATCGTCACACCCGTCGCCGGTGAGCGCCGAGATCATGTAGGTGTCGCGGAATTCGACCTTGTCGGTGGCGGCCTGAGCGAGTGCCAGCAGCTTGGAGCGCTCGACCGCGTCGATCTTGTTGAGGATGAGGAGCTTCGGCTGTTTCAGCTCGGCGAGCCGCTCGAGGATGGCGACGGTCTCCTCGTTCAGCCCTCTCGTCGCGTCGATGAGAAGCGCAACAAGATCGGCGTCTTTGGCGCCGCCCCAAGCCGTGTCGACCATGGCGCGGTCGAGCCGCCGCTTCGGCTGAAAGATGCCCGGCGTGTCGACGAAAATGATCTGCGCTTCACCCAGCAGAGCGATGCCGCGGATGGTCGCGCGCGTGGTCTGCACCTTGTGCGTGACGATCGACACCTTGGTGCCGACGAGCTGATTGAGCAGTGTCGATTTGCCGGCATTTGGCGCACCGATCAACGCTATGAAGCCGCAGCGCGTTTCGCTCACTGATCCCCCTTCCACACGCCCTCGCGGCGCAGCAGCGCGGCGGCCGCCCCCTGTTCCGCCTCGCGCTTGGACGAACCTTCGGCCGCGGCCGGCGCGTAGGGATCGAGATCGACGCGCACTTCGAAGCGCGGCGCATGCTGCGGTCCACTTTCGCCGACGACGCTATAGCGAGGCACGGGCAGGCCGCGGCCCTGCGCCCATTCCTGCAGCGTCGATTTGGCGTCGCGCGGCGAGCGCTGGCGCTCAGCCATGCGCGGTCGCCACAGCCGTTCAATCAAAGCGCGCGCGGGTTCGAGCCCGCCATCGGTGTAGATGGCGCCGATCACCGCCTCGCAGGAATCGCCAAGGATGGTGCCCTTCTCGCGCCCGCCCGAATTGGCTTCGCCTTCGCCCAGGATCAGAGCATTGCCGATGCCGAGCTCGCTGCCGACGTCGGCGCAAGTCTCCTTGCGCACGAGTGCGGCGTGACGGCGATGGAGGCCGCCCTCGTCGGCGTCCGGAAATGCTGCCGACAGCATGTCGGCGACGACAAGACCGAGCACGCGATCGCCAAGGAACTCAAGACGCTGATAGCTCTCGGGCTCGCCTTGCGGGCGTTCGCTGACCGCGCTGGGATGCGTCAGCGCCCTGCGAAGGAGGCCGGGATCGCGAAAGGTGTAGTCGAGCCGCCGTTCCAGGTCTCGGCGCGTTTGCTCGCCGTCTTCGCTCACAGGCCGGTAAACATCCTCGAGCCGCGCACGGTCCACGGCCACCGCCAGAACTCCCAGGCGTTCGCCCCTTCGTCAACGGAGAAGAAGATGACTTCGGCGCGGCCGATCAGGTTCTCGTACGGGACGTAACCGACCTGCGAGGTCGGATCGCGGCTGTCTGCCGAGTTGTCGCGATTGTCGCCCATGAAGAAGTAGTGCCCCTCCGGGACGACGAATTCCGGCGTGCTGTCGAGCGGGCTGCCATTGTAGGAATCGCGGATCTCGTAGCTGACGCCATTCGGCAGCGTCTCTTCATAGTGGAGGACGCGCGAGCGCGAGACCGAGTTCGGATCGCCGTCGATCAACTGGCGCTCGACCGGCGTGCCGTTGATGTAGAGCAGGCCGTCGATCATCTGGATATGATCGCCCGGCAGGCCGATCAGGCGCTTGATGTAGTCGGTCGAATTGTCGCCCGGCCATTTGAAAACGATGATGTCGCCGCGCTTCGGTTCGGAGGCGAAGATGCGGCCGCCGCCGAAGACGTCAGGCGAGAACGGGATCGAATAGCGGCTGTAGCCATAGGCGTATTTCGACACGAACAGGAAGTCGCCGACGAGCAGGGTGTCTTCCATCGAGCCCGACGGAATTGAGAAGGGCTGGAACAGGAAGGTGCGGATCAAGAGCGCCAGGATGAGCGCCTGGATGACGATCTTGAAGGTGTCCCAGACACCGCCGCCGCCGGCCTTCTTGTTGGCCTCTTCGTCCTGTGCTTCGGGCTTGTCGTCGGCCACGCTCATTCACTCCACTCCGTCGATTGGCCCGCCCCGGCCCAGGCCGTGATAGCGGCTCGCCCCTGGAGGCGCAACGCGTCAATCGCCATCAGGCACTGGCCGAGCCTGATGGCGCCGGCAAGGCCTCGATGATCACGAAGGCTTGCGCGAGCGGGAAGTCGTCGGTGATCGTCAAATGGATCGAGGGGCTGTGGCCGGGCGGGATCATCATTGCCAGGCGCGCCGCCGCACCGCCGGTGAGCGCCATGGTCGGCTTGCCGGAGCGTAGATTTACGACGCCAAGGTCGCGCCAGAAAACGCCGGCGCGAAAGCCTGTGCCGAGGGCCTTTGAACATGCTTCCTTGGCGGCGAAACGCTTGGCATAGGAAGCGGCACGGGCGGCGCGAGCCTCTGACTTCCGTCTCTCGATGTCGGTGAAGATGCGGTCGATGAAGCGCTCGCCGAAGCGTTCAAGCGCGCGTTCGATTCGTCGGATGTCGATGATGTCGCTGCCCAGACCGACGATCATCAGGCCGTCTCGGCGATTGTCGCACGCGCCTCGTCCATGCGCTGCCGCATGCCGCGAATGGCCGCTTCGAGGCCGACAAAGATCGCCTCACCGATGATGAAATGGCCGATATTGAGCTCGATGATCGGCGCCATACGGGCCACCGGCGCCACCGTGTCATAGCTCAGGCCATGGCCGGCATGGACTTCGAGGCCGAGTTCGGCCCCGGCAAGAGCGGCTGCCTCGATGCGTTTCCGCTCCGCTTCGAAACGTTCGGGATCGACGAAATAGGCCTCGCAGTAGGCTCCGGTGTGGAGTTCCACCACCGGCGCACCAACCGAAACGGCTGCCTCCAACTGACGTCTCTCCGGTTCGATGAAGAGCGAGACGCGGATACCGGCCTCGCTGAGGGCGGCAACGATGGGGGCTATCCGGGGCATGCCGCCGGCGACATCGAGCCCGCCCTCGGTCGTGCGTTCTTCGCGGCGCTCGGGAACGATGCATGCGGCATGCGGCCGGTGGCGGAGGGCGATTTCCGCCATTTCCTCCGTCGCCGCCATTTCGAGGTTCAACGGCAAGGCAATCTCTTGGCGAAGGCGTTCGATATCGCGATCGGAAATGTGCCGGCGGTCCTCGCGCAGATGCGCCGTGACGCCGTCAGCGCCGGCAATGACGGCGATCTCGGCGGCGCGGAGCGGATCGGGATGATCGCCGCCGCGGGCGTTGCGGATGGTGGCGACGTGATCAATGTTCACGCCGAGGCGCAGGGGTTTGACTGCAGTCATTCGCTCACTCCGTCTGTCCGGCGGCGATATCGGATTCTTCGGCCTCTCGGCGCTTCGCCAGCTTCTCGCGCCGGCTCCTTTGATAGAAGCCGAGCGACGACCGGGTCACGACGTAGAACGTCAGACCGACGGTCAGCGACAAGGGGATCGCGCCGATGATCATCGGCGTCAGAAGCGGACTGATGGCATCCCAGCCATGTGCAAGAATTGCTTCGGGCAAGTGTGGCGGCAGGCGTGCCCGCGGGCCGTGACTTCACAACCCCTCGATGCGGCTGCCAAGCTGGAACGTCGTTACCCAGATCACGGGGAAGGTAATCGGATTGCCGACCGCGGTGCCGATGGCCGCGGCAAACATGTTGCCGCGCAGGAAGAAGGCGACGACGAAAGCGAGGATGAAATGGAAGCCAATGAAGGGCGTGCAGGACGCCGCGGCGCCGGCAGCCACGCCGGCGGCGACCGCGTGCGGCGAGCCTGACAGGCGGAGCACTCGCTTGCCGTAATATCTGAACGAGCGGCCATAACTCCTTCGCGGGACGAAGAATATCCTTAGCCGCTCGCCGATCGGTGGAGCATCGCGCCGCTTGAAGAGCACCTAGGTCGCCCTCAGACCCCGGCGGCGACGTTCAGAAACGTCGACGCGCCGTCGATCAGCGCTGGTGATCGCAGCATGCCTGCACACGATGCCGTCCCCCTAGCCGTCGACCCTAACTGCCGAACTTACCACGGATTGGTCGCGGAGTTCCGCGATGACCTTCGTCAGGTGTTTCAAATCTGCAACCTCAAGGTCAATGACCATCTCGGAAAAATCCGGTGCCGCCCGGACGATGCGGATGTTGGAGATATTGGCGTCGGAGGCCGCGATAATCTGCGCCACCAGGGCCAGCGTGCCTGGCTCGTTGCGTACTGTTACCGCGATTTGTGCCGGGAAGCGCTGATCCGAACCCGGCTCAACATCCCAGCGCACATCGAGCCAGCGTTCCGGATGGGCGTCGAAGGCCTTCAGCGCCGGCGAATGGATCGGGTAGATCGTCACCCCCTCGCCCGGCGTCATGATGCCGACAATGCGATCGCCGGGGATGGCGCCGCCATCTGGCGCATAACGGATGGCGACGTCGCTCTCGATGCCCCGCACGGGGATGGCGGGGGCCTCGGGATCGTCGTCCTTCTTTTTGCCCGGTCGCGCGATCCCTGCGTGCCATCGCCGGTGCCGGGCTCCTGATAGTCGGGATAGACCGCCTTGATGACATTTTCGACCGGCACTTCACCCCGACCGACGGCCGCGAGCATGTCGTCGAGATTGTCCTGGGCGAGGCGCGGCAGCGCCCCCTGCAGGGCAGAGTTGTCGAGCGCGCGGCCGGCGTCGAGGAAGGCACGCACCAGCATCGCCTTGCCGATTCCGGCATATTGCTTGCGCGTGGCGGCACGGCTGGCGCGGCGGATGGCCGAGCGCGCCTTGCCGGTGACGACGACATTTTCCCAAGCCGGCTGAGGCACTTGATTGCGGGAGCGCACGATCTGCACCTCGTCGCCGTTACGAAGCTCGCTGGTCAGCGGCATCTGGCGCCCGTTGATACGACAGCCGACACAGCTGTCGCCGATGTCGGTATGGACGGCATAAGCGAAGTCGATCGGCGTCGCGCCGCGCGGCAGCGCGATCAGGCGGCCCTTCGGCGTGAAGCAAAAGACCTGATCCTGGAACAGCTCGAGCTTGGTGTGCTCCAGGAATTCCTCCGGGGTATCTCCTTCGGCCAGCATCTCGATAGTGCGGCGGAGCCACTCATAGGCCCGAACCTCGGCGTTGAATCCGGCGAGGTTGCCACCGCTCTCGCCATTGGCGTTCGCGGCAACGCCGTTCTTGCTCGGTCCGACGCCGTCCTTGTAGAGCGCGTGGGCGGCGATGCCGTATTCGGCGATGCTGTCCATCTCGCCGGTTCGGATCTGCAGTTCGACACGCTGATGGCGGGGGCCGATCACCGTGGTGTGGATCGACTGATACTCGTTCTGTTTCGGCGTCGAGATGTAGTCCTTGAAGCGGCCGGGAACATTCGGCCAGGCGGTGTGGATGACCCCCAGCGCGGCGTAGCATTCGGCGACGGTCGACACGATGACGCGAAAACCGAAGATGTCCGAGAGCTGCTCGAAGCTGACGGCCTTCCGCTCCATCTTGCGGAAGATCGAATAGGGCCGCTTCTGCCGGCCCAGGATGGCGGCCGCAATGCTGCGCTCCTCGAAGCGATGATGGAGTTCTTCCTCAATTTGCTGGATGAGCCCCTTCTGCTCGACGCCGAGTTCGGCAAGGCGCTTGACGATCGTCTCATGCGCTTCCGGATTGACGACGCGGAAGGCCAACTCCTCCAGCTCCTCGCGCATGTCGTGCATGCCCATGCGTCCGGCGAGCGGGGCATAGATTTCCAGCGTCTCCTCGGCGATGGGAACGCGCCGCCCAACCGGGATGAACTGCAGCGTACGCATGTTGTGCAGCCGGTCGGCGAGTTTGACGAGAAGGACGCGAATGTCGGCCGAAATCGCGAGAAGCAGCTTGCGCAGATTCTCGGCCTGCGCGGCCTTCTTCGAGACGAGATCGAGTTTCTTGATCTTGGTGAGGCCCTCGACCAGGCGGCCGATATCCTCGCCGAACATGGCGTCGATTTCGCTGCGCGTGGCGTCGGTATCCTCGATCGTGTCGTGGAGGAGGCCGACGGCGATGGTAGCGTCGTCGAGCTTCAGATCTGTGAGGATCGCCGCCACTTCGAGCGGGTGCGAAAAATAGGGATCGCCGGAGGCGCGCAGCTGGGTGCCATGCTTCTGCATGGCGTAGACATAGGCCCTGTTGAGCAGCGCTTCGTCCGCGGCGGGATTATACCGCGTTACCCGCTCAACCAACTCATATTGGCGCATGCTGCTCCGGCGCAAAACGCGCCGCCCCGATCGCCGGAAAACGCCCGGCGGATCGACAATACTATCACAGCGTTATTGCGGCGTTCACAAGGCCGCAAAGCGCCTAGAAGTCGTCGGATTTATCCGGCGGAACCATGCTTTCGAGGCCGCGCAGAAGTTCCTCCTCCGACATGCGGTCGAAGGAAAGATTGGCGTCGTCCTCGGCGGGCTTGGCTTCCTGCTCGGTGCTCTCCCCGCTGTCGGCAGAGATCAGCGCCGTCGGCTCGGCCTCAGGCTCATCGACCTCGACATGCTTCTGCAGCGAGTGGATGAGGTCTTCCTTGAGGTCTCCGGGGGAAACCGTCTCCTCAGCGATCTCGCGCAGCGCGACCACCGGGTTCTTGTCGTTGTCGCGCGGCAGCGTGGCCGGCGAACCGGCTGCAATCATCCGCGAGCGATGGGCGGCAAGAAGCACCAGGTCGAAACGATTGTCGACCTTGTCCACGCAATCTTCAACTGTGACGCGGGCCATGGGCTCTCCTTTGGGAAATGTCTAAGGGCGTTGAATAGGTGCCGCCGCGGCAATTTGCAAGGCAGGGCCTCATTTGGCCGCAGCCCCCGCGATGCGCCGGACAGCACGCAGGAATTGTCTAGAAACTGGCCACAATTCGGTGACAAACCGCCATTACGCCCTGTTCACCGTCGTTGCGGCACATATTTCAGGCCGTCTCGATTGCTGAAATGCCTTTTTGACAACTCATTGAAAACGCCGAGCAGGACCAATGTTTGATCCGAGAGAGAAGATTGCCCTCTTCATTGATGGCGCCAATCTATATGCCGCCGCCAAGTCCCTTGCCTTCGACATCGACTACAAGAAGCTGCTGACCCATTTCGGCGAAACAGGATATCTTCTGCGCGCCTATTACTACACGGCCCTGGCCGAGGATCAGGAATATTCCTCGATCCGTCCGCTGATCGATTGGCTCGACT
Organism: uncultured Alphaproteobacteria bacterium; assembly: GCA_963823045.1. Lineage (GTDB taxonomy): Bacteria > Pseudomonadota > Alphaproteobacteria > Rhizobiales > Kaistiaceae > JADLGL01. The sequence continues at coordinate 141,798 of CAWGKA010000007.1, forward strand.
ACAACGGCTACACGGTCATCACCAAACCGACCAAGGAGTTCGTCGACGCTACCGGCCGGCGAAAGATCAAGGGCAATATGGACATGGAACTGGCGATCGACGTCATGGAGATTGCCGATTCCGTCGACCATGTGGTGCTCTTCTCCGGTGACGGCGACTTTCGTTCGCTGGTTGAGGCGGTGCAGCGAAAGGGCCGCAAGGTGAGCGTCATCTCCACCCTGTCGACACAGCCGCCGATGATCGCCGACGAACTTCGGCGCCAGGCCGATTATTTCATCGAGCTCACGTCACTGCGGCAGGCGATCGGTCGTGATCCGTCCGAGCGGCAGGCGCGGCAGGCGGCACCGCGGACGGACGACACCGAACCACTGTTCGACGACGAACTGGAAGAAGAAATCTAGAGCGCGTCAGTGGCAACGCTTGAGTTCCGGCCGGACCGAGCCGCCGGCCGATTGCCCGCTTTGCGCTCGCCTCGTCACGTTCCGGGAGACATGGCGAGCCCGCGAGCCGAACTGGCACAATGCGCCGGTGCCGACCTTCGGGGCCCTCGATGCACGCCTGCTGATCGTCGGCCTGGCGCCAGGCCTTCGCGGCGCGAACCGGACCGGCCGCCCCTTCACGGGCGACTATGCCGGCGAACTTCTCTACGGCACGTTGTTGAAGACCGGCTTCGCGACGGGCCGCTACGAGGCGCGGCCGGACGATGGCCTGACGCTGGTCGACGCCGCGATCACCAATGCGGTGCGCTGCGTTCCGCCGGAGAACAAGCCGACGACCGTCGAGATCCGCACCTGTCGACCGTTTCTGTCGGCGACGATCGCGGCGATGCCGAACGTTCGCGCCATCCTGGCGCTCGGCAAGATCGCCCACGACAGCACTATCGCTGCGCTGGGACTGAAGCTCTCGGCGAACCGCTTCGCCCATGGCGCGGTTCATGCCGCAGGCGACGGCCCGGTCCTTTTCGACAGCTTCCATTGCTCGCGCCTCAACACCAATACCGGCCGCCTGACGGAGGCCATGTTCCGCGATGTCGTGCTGGCGATCCGCGCCCATATCGGCGCGTTGGACTAGCCGCCCGTCTTGAGGAGCCGGCCCTTCTCGCGGTTCCAACTCCGCGCCTTCTCTGTCTCGCGCTTGTCGTGGAGCTTCTTGCCGCGGGCGAGCGCGATCTCGACCTTGGCGCGGCCGCGATCGTTGAAATAGATCTTCAGCGGCACGATCGTCATGCCCTCGCGGTTGACGCCGTTGGCCAGTCTGGCGATCTCGCGCTTGTTGAGAAGCAGCTTCCGCGGCCGCTTTGTCTCATGCTGGAAGCGGTTGGCCTCGAGATATTCGGGGATGTAGGCGTTGTAGAGCCAGATCTCCCCGCCCTCCTCGCCCGCGTAGGATTCGCCGATCGTGGCCTTGCCGCCGCGCAGGGATTTGACCTCGGTACCGACCAGCGCGAGACCAGCCTCGAAGGTCTGGCCGATCTGATAGTCGAACCGAGCGCGCCGGTTGACGGCGGCTGTCTTGCGCGGCGCTTCCTTTGCCTTCTTGGCCATCGCAGCAGCCGCTCAGTCGAGCAGGCCCGCGTGCCGCATCGCGTTCCTGATTTCTTGCTTGGTGCCTTCGGACAAGCCAACCAGCGGCAGGCGAAGCTCGTCGACCATCTTGCCGAGAACGAACAGCGCGTATTTTGCCCCGGCCGGGTTCGGCTCGAGGAACAGCGCGCGGTGGAGCGGCATCAGCCGGTCCTGCAGCCTGAGCGCGGCGGCGAAATCGCCAGCCAGGCAGGCGTTCTGGAAATCGGCGACGAGCCGCGGCGCGACGTTCGCGGTGACGGAAATGCAGCCATGGCCGCCATGCGCCATGAAGGCGAGCGCGGTGGCGTCCTCGCCGGAGAACTGGATGAAATCGGGACCGCTCAGATAACGCTGCCATGAGACGCGGTCGATCTTGGCGGTGGCGTCCTTGACCCCGGCGATGTTCGGCAGCTTGGCGAGCTCGGCCATGGTGTCGGCGCTCATGTCGATCACAGAGCGCGGCGGGATGTTGTAGATGAAGATCGGGATGCCGACCGCGTTGTTGATCGCGGTGTAGTGGGCCATGAGCCCGGCCTGGTTGGGCTTGTTGTAGTAGGGCGTGACCACGAGCAGCGCATTGGCGCCGGCACGTTCGGCATCGCGGCTGAGCTCAACGGCCTCAATCGTGTTGTTCGAGCCGGTGCCGGCCATGACTGGCACGCGGCCGGCTGCGACCTCGATGCAGAGCTGGATGACGCGGCGATGTTCGGCATGGCTCAGCGTTGGGCTTTCGCCGGTCGTACCAACGGGCACGAGGCCGTGCGTCCCCTCGCTGATTTGCCATTCGACGAAATCGCCGAAAGTCGTCTCGTCGACCCTGCCGTCGCGCATGGGCGTCACCAGGGCTGTGAAGGAGCCTTTGAACATCTTCTCTTTGACCGGATCTGGCCGCATCTTCCACAACGCGGCAAGGCAGCGCGGGACCATAGTCGGTGGACCCGGCCCGGGCAACACGCTGTCATGCTACGCATTCAAGCCTTATTCAGGGCATCGGTCTAAGTTTCGGCCCGCTTCGATGCTCTGCATCACCAATGCCGACGAAGCCGAATATGGGGGTGGGGTTGTCTGATCCTCGGCGTTTACAGCCGCGGACCTTGAGGGGTCTCGTTGTCGGTGCTGCAGTGATGGCCGCAGCGTTGACGCTCTGCGTTCCTGCCACCGCTCAGGTCCCCGCCCCGGCACCGCGTCCGGAGCCGATGGGGCCACCTGTCGACGCGGACGCGCCTGCGTCCGGGCCGGCCGCCGAGACGCCCGAGACGCCGGCCGGCCCGCCGATCCCGACGCCAAATCCTGAGCGCGTCATTGCCCCGACGATCGCAAACTTCCAGGAGGCGGCCGTCGCGATCGGGCTGATCGAGGACGCCGGCGACGGCTCGCTGTTCGGCAATGTGACGTCGCCGGACTACCTCGCCAAAGCGGCCTATGACCGGCTCGAGGCCGGCGAAGTCCGCGCTGCCGCGCAGGTCGCGGCCGCGTCGACAGATACAGCTGTCGCGGCGATGGTCGAATGGCTGGTCGCGATTGGCGATGTGCCGCAGGCCGGGGCCGAGCGCATGGCGGAAGCGGCCGCTGCGGTGCCCGATTGGCCGGGACGCGCCTTGATGCAGATCCGCTACGAGCAGGCAGTGCGGCGCGACGAGCCGACGCCAGAGGAAGCGGTCGCCGCGCTGGGCGACACCACGCCGGTCCTCGAGCCGACCATTCTCCTCCTCGCTCGATCCTACATGGCGCTGGGGCGGGACGCTGATGCCGAGGCGCTGATCCGCGGCGTCTGGCGCAGCGAGGACTTCTCCGAAGAAGCCGAGACCGCGTTCCTGACCGAGTTCGGCGACTTCATCACCGTCGACGACAAGCGCTATCGCATGAGCCGGTTGCTCTATGCCGGCCGGAACGACGCTGCGCTCCGCGTCGCCGACCTCCTGAGTTCGGACATGCAGGCGCTTGCCGCCGCCTGGGTCGCCGTCAATAACGGCCGCAGCAATGCGTCGTCATTGCTCGCGGCTGTGCCGGCGACACTGCGCTCGGACCCCGGCTACCAATACGCCCAGCTCGTCCAGATGGTGCGGACCTATCACTACACCGACGCCGCCAACCTCCTTCTCGATGCGCCGACCGACCCCGACGCACTGATCGATCCGGAGGCCTGGTCGGAGCAGCGGCTCGACGTCGGGCGGGCGCTCGCGAATAGAAGTCCCGACCTCGCCTACCGCGTCCTGACCGGGCATTCGACCGACGACCGCGACGCCGTCTCAGAGATCGAGTTCGTCGCCGGGTGGGTCGCACTCCGCAAGCGCGACGACGCATCCGGCGCCATTGCGCATTTCGAGGCGGTCGCGGCGAGCTCGTCCCTGCCGCTCAGCCAATCGCGCGCACATTACTGGCTCGGGCGCTGCTACGATGCATTGCATCAGGACGCCGAGGCGGAAGCCGAATATCAGGCAGCGGCCGCTTATCACGCCACATTCTACGGGCAGCTGGCGCTCCTGCGTCTCGGCGAGACGGAGCTCCCGATCGACCCCGACCCGGCGATCGATGACGACACGCGCGCGGCCTTCCTCGGCAACGACATGGTGCAGGCGATGATCTGGCTCGATGGTCTCGGACGGCGTACCGAGGCCGATATCCTTGCGCGGGCGCTCGCCTCCTCGCTCGACGACGCCGGCGAGATCACTCTGCTGGCGCAGCTCGCCGAAGCGCGCGGCGATTTCACCCTCGCGCTGCAGATTGGCAAGCTCGCCGCCAATCGCGATCTGCCGGTCGATGCCGTCGCCTTCTCGACGGCCGTGATCGCGACCGACACGCACGCCGACCATGTCGATCTTCCGCTGGTCTACGCCGTGGCGCGCCAGGAGAGCTCGTTCAACGTCTCGGCGCAAAGCTCGGCCGGCGCGCTCGGCCTGATGCAGATTCTGCCCGGCACGGCGCAGGACATGGCGCGTTATGTGGGCCTTCCCTATTCCGAGGGGCGGCTGACGACGGATGCCGAATACAACGCCATCCTCGGCGGGGCGTTCCTGTCGACTTTGCTCGACCGCTACAATGGCAGCCTCATCCTCTCGCTGGTCGCCTTCAACGCCGGCCCCGGCCGCGCCGATCAGTGGATCGAGACCTATGGCGACCCGCGCCGCGCCAATGTCGATCCGATCGACTGGATCGAGCGCATCCCGTTCGACGAGACGCGCAACTACGTACAGCGGGTGTTGGAAAACTTGCAGGTCTATCGCGCACGGCTTGGCGCGCCGGAACTGCAGCTGGCCGAGGATATCGGACTGGCGCGCTAGTTTGCGCCCTTCGTGCCCTTGCCGCTGGCAAGAACGGTCGCCTGGTCGATCCAGCGGTCCTTCTCGATACGCGCCGCCGTCAGCTCTTGCGCGACCCAATCGCGCTGCGACGGCGACCAGCCGGCAATCTGGCGATAATGGTAGATGCCGAGCTGGTTCAGCTTCTTCTCAAAGGCCGGCCCGATCCCCTTGATCAGTTGCAGATTGTCGGGCCGTTGCGGCGGCGACGTGAGCCCAGGCGGACGGCTGACCGCGCTCACCTTGGCGGCCGGTCGCGGAGACGGCGCGGGCCGCGACGGCTTGGCAATGATGCCGTGGTCGCTCGACCAGATCTCGTCATGGACGGGCTTCTGGCCGAACAAATGGGCGGGCGTGCTCGACGCGCCGGGCGGCGGCAACAGGAGAGTCCGCGACTGGGGTCGCGGCGGGCTGGCCAAAGCCGGCCACACCGCAACCTGCACCGGCCAGGGGTCGGAGCTTGGCGGCCAGGCCTCCTCGCCGGCATCCTCTTTCGCTCTCGTCAACGCCCGCGCCGGAGTCGGTCGCTCGACCCTGCTCGGCTTCGGCGCTTCGAGGCGGCGCGGCGCTTCCGCGCGCACGGGTGCGGTGACGACCTCTTCGGCCTCAACCTCTTCGGCCTCGCCATTACGCGAGGCACGCCAAGCGGCTGCGACACTGCTGGCGCGGACGCGGGACCGGAACTTTTCAGCGGTGCGCGAGCGCAGTTTGATCGGCCGCTCCCGCTGCGTTGCCCGCAGCTCAGCTTCGGTCGGCTTGACCAGAGCCACAGCCGGCTTTTCCTCGCCGCGCAGGCGGCGGCCGAGCGCGTCGGTGAGTTCGCGCTGATCGAAGGCGTAGTCGCTGCGATCGACCCAGCGATAGACCAGCCAGCCGAGCAGGCTGCCGACCGCGAAGGCGGCAAACAGGGCAACCCAGACTTCGGAAACGTGACCGATCATGCGTCCCGCTCAACTTGAGGCGGCCGGCCCTTGCCGCGACCTGCCGGCGAAGCCACCCACCAACCAACTCCAATGCCCGCTAGCAGAGCGCCGAGGAGATAGGGCCAGTACTGAGACAACACAAAAAGCAAAGGACTATCAGGGCTGGATAACTTTGAATTCAATGCGTCGGTTCTGTGCCCTGCCCTCTTCCGTATCGTTGCTTGCTATCGGGTTCGCCTCACCATAACCGACGGCCGTCAGTCGGTCAGCGGCGATCCCAGCTTGCTCCAAGTAATCCACCACCGCTTGGGCGCGAATTTGGCTTAAAGCCTGATTCCTTGCCGTTGTGCCACCGGTATCGGTGTAACCGCCTATCTCAATCGCCGCATCCGGGCAGCGCTGGAGGATGGCGACGAGCCTATCGATTTCGGCCTTCGCTCTCCGGAGCGATCGCCGCCGACCCCTCGCCGAACTGAATGCCGCCCTCGCCAAGCTCGGTCGTGAGGAGCTCCTGACAGGCGGCTGGCGTCACCCGAGACTGGGGCGGCGCCGCCGTGAGGTTCGTCGTTAGGGTGAAGCCATCCGGCAGAGCCGCGCGAAGCTGTTCCTCAATGCGCGCGATTGCGCCCTCATAGGGAGCGACGCCGCTCACCTGGACCGTGAGGTCGACGAGTTCGAAGCGGCCCGCCTCGAGACGGCTGATGGCTTGAAGGCCAGCGATGACGGCGTCGTCGAAGCCGACCGGCGCCCCGCTGGCGAGCAGCATTTCATTGCTGATGGTGAGGCTGGTGAAACGGCGCGCCGCGGCATCCGCGACAAGGTCACGCAACTCGGGCGACGGGACGACGCCGGCAAGCGTGACCGTTTCAGGTCCGACAGTGACGCTGAAGCGATAAGGCGAAGCAACCGGCGCGCTGAGAAGAACGTTGTTCAGCACCAGGCTTGCCGGCAGCGTGCCGGCAAGTTGCGCACGAAGGGCTTCGTAGGCCTCGGACGAAGCAGCGGCGCCGGTGATCGAATAGGAGAAATCGGATATGCGCGCCGAGCCTCCCGACAGCTGCGCGACCTGATCGAGGGCGAACTTCGCCGCGCCGATCCAATCCATGCGCGGCGCGCCGTCGGCAATCTGGAGCTGGTCTTCCGTGTCATCCTGGCCGAACAGCGAATAGGCCTCCTCAAGCACTTCCGCTTTCGCGTCTTCCGAGGGCATGAACCCAATCAACTCGACGCCGTTCGACGAGCGGACGACTTCGAGCACATAGGCTTCGGCGACAGACGGCGCGACGTCCTGATAGGTGATGGCGAGGCCGGCCGGCTGCTCGACCTGTAGCGCCGCAAGGATGTTCTCGTAGTCCTCCGGCGATCGCGCGCGCCCGGAGACCGACAGATTGCTGTCAGTGAGGACGAGTTCGCCTGAGCCCAGCATCGCCGCAAGGTCGAGCATGTGGTTGGCCATGACGGGGAAATTGTCGGGCGCGCCCGACGCCAGCTCCATCCGGTCGTCTATCACCGCGCCGCTGAAGGCCGCGCCGGCCGCCGCGACGAGCGCATCGGCGACCGCGCGCGAAGGAACGGACCCCGACAGGACGGTGACCGAGTCCGAGATGGTGATCGACCAGACATAGGGCGAGGCCAGCGGCGGCTCGATATCGGCCGCCGCGACGGCGAAGCCCGTCGGCAGGCCGGAGTCGGTGATTTCCAGGGCGTTCTCATAGTGAAGGCCGTCGGTCGCCAGACCTTCGATCGTGACGTCAAGGTCCGCGAGATCAACACGCCCGGAATCGAGATTGGCGAGTACCCTCAACGCGAACTCGACGCCGCTGCGAAACGCCGCCGGCGCGCCGCGCGCCAGTTCCGTGCGATCGTCGACCGCCGTCCCGGGCAGCACCGTGTCGATCAGATCCCGGACCGCCACCCGCATCGCCTCCGAGGGGATGTTGCCGGAAAGGACAAGGAAGTTGCCGTCCTTGTCCGCGCTCCAGGTAAATGGCGACGCCAATGGCACCAGCGCCATGCGGTCGCGGACGCCCGCCACGCCCCAAACCCCGGCCGCCACTTCGAGCGCATTCTGCTGCGCGTCGACCTCCGGCGCGGTCCCCGTCAGCACGACTTCGCGGCCGTCGACCGCGACCGACACCCAATTGATGCCGGCCTCGACCATCCGCGCCGCAACGCGCTGTTCGAGATCGCTCTCGACTGAGGGGTACTGGACCAGGATCGCGGCGATGGTCAGCACGACGGTGACGACGACCGCCGGCGCGAGCCAGCGCAGGACTGCGCGGCCTATCGAACGTCTTGGCTTCTCGTCTGGCCCGTCAGCAGCGGGCTTCTGCTCACCCTGCATGAGAGCCCGCATGTATCCCTGGCAACTTGGCCGAGGTGCAAGAGATCAAAAGCATTTCCTGCTCGACGGCCATGGAAGCGCCGCGCAATAGCAGACTCTTGCGGCGCAAGAAAGTCGGCTCTTCGTCAGCCGGGACCGCACCGCTTGCCCCGGACAAAGAAAAAGCCCGGCGGATTGCTCCGCCGGGCTCTGTTGTCTCTATCCCGAAAGACTACGGGAAGATCGGAATGGTGATCGAGGCACCGATGCCCTTCACCCAGCCAACGGTCGCGCCGAAGTCGGTCTGGGCCCAAGCATGCAGGGCAAGATCGACATTGCCGTCGACGATGCTCCAGGTGTGGGTCAGATCCAACGTCATGTTCCCGGCGTTCGCGATGTCCGGCGAGTTGGAATAGAACACCTTGAAGGCGGTCGAGTGGACCGAGCTCCAATTGTACGTCACGCCGCCCCACAGAGCGTAGAACTCGTCGGCGAAGGCGAGAGTGTACGGGAACACGCCATAATCGTCGGCGAACTGATCCCAGTCGGCCTGGCCGCGGCCGTAGATGCCGCCGACGACCACCGTGAGCGGATCCATCGAGTACTTGGCCTGGCCTGCGAATGCGAAGGCATCCACGCCACCCGACCTGTCGTGCCAGCCGCCCAAGAAGGAGAGGCCGACCGGACCCATCGAGCCAGTCACGACCGTCGTGATCTGCGGCTCCCAATTGCCAGCACCCCAGCCGTTGGTCTCGGCGTAGGTCTTGACCGTCCAGTCACCGAAGCCGAAGCCGACATAGCCGTCGAAGGTCGGGTCGGTCCAGTCGTCCGAATGGACGCCGAAGCCGGCCGTCATGCCGTTGCCGTTGTCATAGTCGATGTTGGCATCGAGGTCCGGATCGCCGCCGTCGAAGTCAGCACCGAGGGTAACGGTCAGGCCGTTGCCGAACGGATACTTGAAGACCACGGAGTTGCCCGACAGGCCATAGCGCTCCAGATGGAGGCTCCAGCCACCGGGACGGCTGATGTCGACTTCAACGTCGCCAGGCGTATCCCACGGGAAGCGGAGGTTCACATCGTAGTTCGCGCTCGACCAGGAGAAGTTCACATACGGGCTGAACGACACGCCCATCGTGACAGGCTTCTGCACCGCGACGTTGGCCGCCGGCGTCGCGCCGTAAGTGAGCGTATAGCCATGCTCGACGGTGAACTTTGCGGCCAGAGCGCTCGTGCTGCCCGTGCTGCTGGAGAACCACAGGCACGTTCCGTTGAGCGAAACGCCAAAGCCATTGTGGCATTGTTCGGTATAGCTCGCCATGGTGACGACGAGGCCGTTAACATCGGCTGCCCGTGCAGGGACCGATGCAGCGCCCGCGACCACCACTGCGGCGGCCGAGCCGAGAAGAAGCTTTCTAAGTCTCATGTCCTGACCTCCAAAAGGTTCCAATCAGGGGCAGGTTTTGCTTCTCAATGCTCCCGGAGGAATTCCGGTCACCAGAGCGCCTGCGAAGTATCCCAAGTCCCCCACGACAGTTCGATCAAGTCGCTGATCCCCACCCCAGGGCCACCTACCGTCGAACAAACCCACGAGTCGCCTCGCGAATGCATCCGAACCATACTCGCGGCTGCTTAAGGCGCAACTCGATTTGCCTCAGTTTTGCCCATTTCCGCTCGCTTTAGCGCGCCATGTTGCAGATATACCACTGCCCTGTGCAGGCTCAGAAAACGTGCGCGTTCTCAATGCGTTACGGACGAAAATCCAGTCGTCCGGCACGAAAGAACGGGCCGGAATCGGCCGGTCGCCACGGAAACGCCGCGCGCCGGTCGCCATCAGTGCCCCCAGATCGAATCAACGCGCCGACCAGTGAGGCGGTCGTTGGGGCTGGGACGTGCAGAAGATTGTATTTGCGCCAATCGCGCCCTTGATCGCACTTGCCCCCACCGCTTAAGTGCGCCGCGGAGAGGTGGCCGAGTGGTCGAAGGCGCTCGCCTGCTAAGCGAGTATACGGTCAAAAGCCGTATCGAGGGTTCGAATCCCTTCCTCTCCGCCATTCTTTCGCTCACGGCGGTTTCGCTTCGCTCAACGCCTCCGCGGGGGCGGCCTTGCGGCCGGTCGCGCCGTCGCGCTCCTAGCCGCGCGTTCGAACGTTCGTTCGCCCCTCGCCGCCATTCTTTCGCTCACGGCGGTTTCGCTTCGCTCAACGCCTCCGCGGGGGCGGCCTTGCGGCCGGTCGCGCCGTCGCGCTCCTAGCCGCGCGTTCGAACGTTCGTTCGCCCCTCGCCGCCATTCTTTCGCTCACGGCGGTTTCGCTTCGCTCAACGCCTCCGCGGGGGCGGCCTTGCGGCCGGTCGCGCCGTCGCGCTCCTAGCCGCGAGTTCGAACTTTCGTTCGCCCCTCTCCGCCAGCCGTCTAAGCGACGCGATTGGCCGGACCGGTCAGGCCTGCACGCCCGGCGGCGGCAGGGACCTGCAGCCGCTGCCGCTGGTCTGCCAGCCGACGATCTGCGTTCCCACCAGTTCGAAGGTGGTTTCGCAGATGTAGGTCTGAGTGCTGGGGGGCACGCCGCCGACCATCTGATATGCCGGCGGGCTGCCGCCGCTCGGTATAGGGATATATGTCCCCGGGATGCCTGGATTGGTGACGGTTCGCTGGCTCACATAGACGAGGAACCGGTGTCCGCTGGTTTCATAGCTGCGGTCGGGAACGCCCCAGACCCGCACGAGCGTGAGCTCCTCCTGGCCGATCCAAAGATCGTTGGACGCCGCGGTGGTTTGCACCGTCTGGCATCCTGCCATCAGCACAACGAACGCTACTACCAGACCAAGTCGTTTCATCCGTCACCTCTCATCCCCCATCGTTCGCCGATCGCAGATGAACGCAGGATGAAGGGACGTTGGCTATCGCTCCGGGATGCGGCATTTTCCGCTTGGCGACAAGGGTGCAAGGAAACGAGATGAGCCGGATGATCAATGCGGAATGGCATCGGGCCAACCCCATGCCGAAAAACGCCACATTGGACCAACGCGTTGCCTGGCATGTGGCGCACGCCAAGGCATGCGCCTGCCGAGAAATGCCGGAATCGATCCGAACGGAAGCGATCCGGCGCGGCCTGGCCCCGGCCGACGGTGACGCCGCCAAGACCGGCTAAGGGATGCGCCGCCCCGGCTAGTGGGCGTGCATCCACTCCCGCGCCGCGCGCTGTGCTTCGGCGATCTGGCTTGCCGTCATCTCAAGCGCCAGTTCCTGGCGGTAGCGGGCAGCGGCGTCGTTGCCCTGCTGGGCGGCGAGATTGAACCACTTATGAGCGGCGATGAGATCCGGTTCGCCATTCCGCCCGGTCGAACTGGCGATGCCGAGTTGGAACAGGGTCTCGTCGATGCTGTTGCTCGCGCCGATCTCGGCGCCTGCCATTTCAAAGCGTGCCATCACTGTTACTCCGTTTGTCCCGGCCGAACCGTCGAATGTTTCCCCGATCGGTTCAGCGCTCCCATGGCCGCTATCCTTCGCCGCGCCGGCTGAATGGACGATTAAAAGTTGCGCCTAATTTTCGACAAACGCCGAGCTTCGGCGCAGCCGAGCTCACTGCTGTATTTGCCTTATGTCATTGTTACTAAAAGATATTCTTCCTGCGACCTCCTGTTGCATAAGGGCAACGGCAACGTAAATCGCGACCACATCCGCCGTTTTTTCCTGGCCCATCGCCGTCACTCCAAGCGGGACGGAGGTCGCGAAGTCGGCTCGCTTCATCGGTGTCAGGGCTGATAATGAGGCGACAACTGATTGATTCGGCGGAGTGGAATGGCGGCGGACGACCTCTTTTCGAGCGAGGATGAAGGCGGCGGCACTGCTTCGCGGGCCGGCAAGAAGGCCACGCCACGCACTGCGCCGGCGAAAAGCGGCTACAGCGCTTCGGACATCGAGGTTCTCGAAGGTCTTGAGCCGGTTCGCCGGCGGCCCGGAATGTATGTCGGCGGCACCGATGAGAATGCGCTGCACCACCTCTTCGCCGAAGTCATCGACAACGCCATGGACGAGGCTGTGGCTGGTCATGCGTCGTGGATCGAGGTCGATTTCCACGCCGACGCCTCGGTGAGCGTCACCGACAATGGCCGCGGCATACCGGTCGACCGCCATCCGAAATTCAAGGACAAGTCGGCGCTCGAAGTGATCATGACGACGCTGCATTCGGGCGGGAAGTTCGGCTCGAAGGCGTATGAGACGTCCGGTGGTCTGCATGGCGTCGGCGTTTCGGTCGTGAACGCGCTATCGGACCGGCTCGATGTTGAAGTGGCGCTCGACCGCAAGCTCTATCGCCAGAGCTTCAGCCGCGGTGTCCCGCAGGGGCCGCTGGAGGAAGCCGGCGACGTTCACAACCGTCGCGGCACCAAGGTGACGTTCCACCCGGACCCGCAGATCTTCGGGCCGACCCTGGAACTGAAGCCGGAAAAGCTCTACGCCGCCGCGCGCTCCAAAGCCTATCTCTTCAGCGGCGTCGAGATCCGGTGGCAGTGCGACCCGGAACGCGCCGAAGCAGCCGGCGTTCCGTCCCGGGCGACGTTCCATTTTCCGGGGGGCCTGCGCGACTACCTGGCTAATGAAGTCAAGGAATCCGAGACCGTCACCGGCTCGATCTTCGCCGGCCGGACCGAGCAGAAGGGTCACGGGGCCGCCGAATGGGCCGTTGCCTGGCATGCCGGCGACGGCTTCATCCGCTCCTATTGCAACACGGTGCCCACGGGCGATGGCGGCACGCATGAAGCCGGGCTTCGCGCCGTTCTCCTTCGCGGGTTGAAGAATCACGCGCAGCGCATCGGGCACAAACGCGCCGCGATCATTACCTCAGACGACGTCACGGCGTCCTGCGCCGCTATGCTGTCGGTGTTCATTCGCGAGCCGGAGTTCGTCGGCCAGACGAAAGACCGCCTGGCATCTGTCGTCGCGACGCGGCTCGTGGATGCCGCCATTCGCGATCCGTTCGACCACTGGCTCGCCGCCTCGCCCGCCGAAGCGGCGCGCTTGCTCGATTGGGTCGTGTCGCGCGCTGAGGACCGCCTTCGCCGCAAACAGGAGCGCGAGGTCAACCGCAAGACGGCCGTGCGCAAGCTTCGTTTGCCGGGCAAGCTTGCCGATTGCAGCCAGTCCGCCGCGGGCGGCTCGGAGATCTTCCTGGTCGAGGGCGATTCGGCCGGCGGCTCGGCCAAGCAAGCGCGAAATCGCAACAGCCAGGCGGTGCTGCCGCTCCGCGGCAAGATTCTCAATGTCGCCAACGCGTCACGGGACAAGGCGACGCAGAACCAGCAGCTCGCCGATCTCATCCAGGCGCTCGGCGTCGGACGACGGGATCATTTCCGCGTGGGCGACCTCCGCTACGACAAGGTCATCGTCATGACCGATGCCGATGTCGACGGCGCTCATATCGCATCGCTGCTCATCACATTCTTCCTCGAGGAGATGCCGGACCTCATCCGCACCGGGCACCTCTATCTCGCGGTGCCGCCGCTCTACCGCCTGTCGCAGGGCGGCACCATTTTGTATGCGCGCGACGACGCGCATCGCGACGAACTCATGAAGACGGCGTTCAAAGGACGCGGCAAGGTCGAGATCTCACGCTTCAAAGGCCTTGGCGAGATGATGCCGGCGCAGTTGCGGGAAACGACGATGGATCCGAAGAAGCGGACGCTGCTGCAGGTGGAGATCGGCGAATATGAGACGGCGAAGGACGCCGTTGAGCGCCTGATGGGAAACAAGCCCGAAGAGCGCTTCCAATTCATTCAAGAGCACGCCGAATTCGCCGAGAATCTCGACGTCTATTGAGCCGGAGCGAAGGTCGCTGGCGAGCGGCCGTCTCAGCAATGTCACAATGTTGCGCCAGAGTGCTTGGTAGCAAATCGGCGGTCCGTGGCCTTTACCCTGGCAATGGAAAATACCGTCTTCGCGTTGACTCCGCCCCGCCGGGGCTTATTTATCCTCCTGAGTAAAGCTTTTTGAGCGGCGTGAATCGCTTATGAGCAATTCCTGCTACGTCATCGGAACCGGCCAAAGGGCCGTCGATTAAACACTCAATGCCTTTTGACACTCTTGGACTAAGTCCCAAGGTCTTGGCCGCGGTCGAGGCTTCCGGATACTCCGAACCCACTCCCATCCAGGAGAAGGCGATTCCGATCGTCCTCGCCGGCAGGGACGTCTTGGGTATTGCCCAGACCGGCACGGGAAAGACCGCGTCTTTCGTGCTGCCGATGCTGACCCGGCTGGAAAAGGGCCGCGCTCGGGCGCGAATGCCCCGCACGCTGATCCTCGAGCCGACGCGTGAGTTGGCGGCGCAGGTGGAGGAGAACTTCACCCGCTATGGCCGCAACCACAAACTGACGGTGTCGCTGCTCATCGGCGGCGTTTCCTTCGACGAACAGCTGAAGAAGCTCGATCGCGGCGCCGACGTCCTGATCGCGACGCCCGGCCGCCTCCTCGACCATTTCGAGCGCGGCAAGCTCCTCCTCACCGGGGTGGAAATCCTGGTGATCGACGAGGCCGACCGCATGCTCGATATGGGCTTCATCCCGGATATCGAGAAAATCACCAAGGTCCTCCCGTTCACCCGCCAGACGCTGCTTTTCTCGGCGACCATGCCGCCGGAAATCCAACGGCTGACCCAGGCGTTCATGTCGAACCCGGAAAAGGTCGAAGTCAGCCGGCCGGCGTCCGTGACGAAGACGGTGACGCAGGTGTGGCTCAAGGCCGACCGGGAGCCGGCGCTGAAGCGGGCAACGCTCCGCGCCGCCATCCGCGACGCCAAGGATCTCACCAACGCCATCATCTTCTGTAACCGCAAGCGCGACGTCGCCATTGTCGCGCGATCGCTGCAGCGACATGGTTTCGACGCCGACGCGCTGCATGGCGACATGGATCAACGCGCGCGAACGGCCGTGCTTGACCGCTTCCGCAAGCAGCAGCTCAGCCTTCTCGTCGCCAGCGACGTGGCCGCACGCGGCCTCGACATTCCGGCGGTGAGCCACATCTTCAATTTCGACGTGCCGAGCCACGCCGAAGATTATGTCCACCGCATCGGCCGTACCGGCCGTGCCGGCCGATCCGGCACCTCGATCACGCTTGCGACGACCGCGGACGCCAAGAACGTCGCCGCGATCGAGAGGCTGACGGGCGAAAAGACCCAGCCGGACAAGATCGACGATTCGGAGGAAGTGGCGCGCAGCCGCCGGGCCCTGGCCCTTGAAGGCGGCAAGAGCGAGGCACCCAAGCCGGCGCGGCGCAGCCGTGGCGGCAAGCGCTCACGCGGCGACGGCGAGCCGAAAGATGCGCGTGTCGCTGCTGAGACCCATGCGGATGAAACTCAGGCGGCAGAGACGCATGCTGCGCCTCCGGCACCGAAGGCGAGGCCGAAGAACGACCGGCCACGGCGGCAAGAGAAACCCGAATCCGATCAGCCGGTCGTCGGCATGGGCGACCATGTGCCGGACTTCCTGCTCCGGCCGGTGCGGATCCCTTCTTCATCCTGAAATAAGCTGACAGCGCTATCGCTTCCCATTCCCCTGACGGGTGGGCTAGTTGCGAACCCATGGCCTATTAGGCCGCTTTCCTGTCCTCAACAGTAGGATAAGCTTTGCCGGCGGCGCCGCCTTGCGAAGCACGATATGCGAATGCGCCCTGAGTTCGTTGCGAAAGCGCGATGCGTTGCGACCTCCCCAAACGCCAATGAAATGCTCACCGGACGCCCTATGCCTGTAGACCGCTGCTCCACCGAAGGCCGCTGAAACACCGCCTTCGCCGCAGGACCCGCCACCGCCGTAGACTGCCGCAACGCAATTTGCCGGAGCCACGCTCACAAGGGTGTTTCCGGCCGGTGCGAATCCCTCGCCTCGAAACAGGTAGACTAGGCAGGCGGACACGGTCGTCCTGCGCCCAGGCTTGTCTCCCGGGGGCGAAACCGGGCTCACGCGCGCACCGATCAACTTGCTAGTGCGCGGTCTCGGCTTCGGGCTTGGCCGGCTCGAGCTTGACCGATTCTCCGCAGCCGCATTCGCCGACCTGGTTGGGATTGTCGAAGACAAAGCCCGAGGTGAATTTGGTGGTGCGGTGGTCCATGACGCTGCCCAGGAGGAACAGCACAGCCTTGGCGTCGACATAGATCGTGACGCCCTTGTCGCTGACGACGTCATCAGCTGGGTCCGGCGCTTCGACCGGATCGAGCGTGTAGGCCATCCCGGCGCAGCCGGCATTCTTGACGCCGACGCGCAGCCCCGCGATCGGCGGGTCGAACCGATCCACGATCTCGCGGACCTTCTCGGCGGCCGCGTCGGTAACAGTCATCACGGCGGGTCGTGCCCGCATCTGCATGGCCATAGTCTACACCCTCCAGCGGGATCAGTACCAGTTCAGCGCCACCTTGGCCTCGTCGGACATGCGGTCCATTGACCAGGGCGGATCAAACACCATCTTGACCTCGATCTGATTGATGCCCGGCACCGAGCCAACTGCGTTCTCGACCCAGCCGGGCATCTCACCGGCGACGGGACAGGCCGGCGCCGTCAAAGTCATGTCGATGGCGACGTTGCGGTCGTCGTCGATATCGATGCGGTAGATGAGACCAAGTTCGTAAATATCGGCCGGAATCTCCGGATCGTAGACCGTCTTCAAGGCGGCGATGATGTCGTTCGACAGCCGCTCGAGTTCCTCCGGCGGGATCGCCGAAGCCTCCACATTGGCGCGGGGCTGGGCCGGTCCTGGCTCCAACGCGGCATCCATCTCGGCAGTTGCGCTGTCCATCTTCGCTTCCGAATCCTTGTCCTTGCCGGACCAAAGCCGTCCGAAAAGGCTCTTGGGCGTCATTTGGGACTTGCCGTCGGCCATGTGAACCCCCCGCCCGATCAGCTTGTCGCGAACAGGCGCTTGGCCTTGAGGACCGCTTCGGCCAACCGGTCGACCTCCTCGCGCGTGTTGTAGAGGGCGAAGGAGGCGCGGCAGGTGGCCGTTACGCCGAAGCGCTTCAGGAGCGGCTGGGCACAATGCGTTCCCGCCCGCACGGCGACGCCTTCACGGTCGAGGATCATCGCCACGTCATGGGCGTGAATACCGTCGAGATTGAACGAGACGATCGAGCCCTTGCCCGGCGCAGTGCCGTAGATCGTCAGGCTGTCGATCGCGCCCATGCGCTCATGCGCATAGGCAAGGAGATCGGCCTCGTGCGCCGCGAAGCGCTCATGGCCGATGCCGGCCATGTAGTCGAGCGCCGTGCCGAGGCCGATCGCCTGAACGATGGGCGGCGTCCCGGCCTCGAAGCGGTGCGGCGGCGTCTCGTAGGTGACGCTTTCGGTCGTCACCTCGCGGATCATCTCGCCTCCGCCCTGATAAGGCGGCAAAGCTTCCAGCGCGTCGGCGCGGCCATAGAGGACGCCGATGGCCGTCGGACCATAGGTCTTGTGGCCGGTGAAGACATAGAAATCGCAGCCGATATCCTGCACGTCGACGGGGAGATGGACGGCGGCCTGGCTGCCGTCGACGACAACGGTGATGCCGCGCTCATGGGCGATGCGGGTCACTTCCTTGATCGGCACGACGGTGCCGAGGACGTTCGACATGTGCGTGATGGCGACGATCTTCGTCCGCGGCGTCAGCGTCCGTTCGAAGTCTTCCAGCGAGAAGGAGCCGTCGTCTCCGACCGGCACCCATTTCAGCACCGCGCCCTTCTTCTCGCGATGGAAGTGCCAGGGGACGATGTTGGAGTGGTGCTCCATGATCGAGAGGACGATCTCGTCGCCCTCGGACAGACTTTCGCCCAGGCCGGCGGCGACGAGATTGATCGCCTCGGTGGAGGAGCGCGTGAAGATGATCTCGTCAGGCGAAGCGGCACCCAGGAAGCGCTGCACGGTGCCGCGCGCGGCTTCATAGGCTTCGGTCGACGCCGTCGAGAGGAAATGCAGGCCGCGATGGACGTTGGCGTAGTCCTGGCCATAGGCGAGCGCCATGCGGTCGATGACCTGCCGCGGCTTCTGCGCCGAGGCGCCATTGTCGAGATAGACGAGCGACTTGCCGTAGACTGTGCGCGCCAGCACCGGGAAATCGGCGCGGATCGCCTCGACGTCGTAGGGCGCCAGCGGGCTTTCTTTGAGGGCCACGCTCACCGCTCCCTCCGCTCAAGCCACGAGGACAGGACGCCGTCCAACGCTGCGGCGATCGCCGCGTCGCCGATGGTCTCGACAGCCTCGTTGAGGAAGGCGCGCACCAGCAGGGCCTCTGCCTCGGCCCGGGGAATGCCGCGCGCCATCATGTAGAACAGCGACGCCTCATCGACCTGGCCGATGGTGGCGCCGTGACCGCATTTGACGTCGTCGGCGTAGATTTCGAGCTCGGGCTTGGCGGCGAACTGCGCCTCGTCGGACAGGAGCAGCGTCCGCGTCATCATCTGGCCGTCGGTCTTCTGCGCCTCGGGGCGAACGAGGATGAGCCCCTCGAACGCGCCGAAAGCGGTGTCCGCGGCAGCATTCTTGTAGAGCACGCGGCTGGTGGCGCCGGGCACGCGATGATCGATGCGCCAGGTGATGTCGCCATGCTCCTTGCCGTCGAGCATGTTTGCGCCCGAGGCCATGAGACTCGCGCCTTCGCCCTCGATCGACGCGAAGGCCTGCAGCCGCGACACGGCCGAGCCGCCGGTCACCGCGAGGTGGCGAAGCGTTGCGTTCGTCCCGAGCGCCGCCGTGAAGGTTGCGATGTGTTGCGCACCCGCGCCCTCGGCCTGCAGGTCGACGACCGACACATTGGCCGCCTCGCCGAGCTCAACGCCGAGGAAGCTGTTGGCCTGATAGGCGACGCCTTCAGGGCCGACATGGCTGACGAGCAGCTTTAGCTTCGCGCAGTTGCCGACCTTGGCGAGGCTTCGCGCGAACCAGCTGACATCGCTGCCGTCGACGGTGAGGTGCACGATCTCGATCGGCTTGGAGAGCGCGCAATCGGCAGGCGCCAAAATGACGACGCCATCCGACGCGAACGCGGCGTTGAGGGCGACCAGAGGATCGTCCTTAGCCGGCTCAATGGCGTCGAGGACGGCCACAACTCCGGCGCCGTCGAACCCAAGGAATTCCTTAAGCGTCGCGACTTCAACGCCCTCGGCGAGCAGCGCCTGGCGATCCGAGAGCGCCTCCTGGAAGTGTCCGTCGGCGATCACGAGGCGATAGCGGTCGAGCGACCCGAAGGTCGGCAGAGCCATATGAATCCGCGCCGCAGCGTCGGCCGACGGCACCGCCGCGACCTCGGCCGCGCTCTTCATCAGGGCACGGAGGTCGGTGTATTTCCAGGCCTCGACCCGCCGATGCGGCAGGCCCTGCCGCTCAAAGGCGGCAAAAGCCGCATCCCGGCGCGCGACGACATCCGCGGAGCCGGCAAGGCTGTCTCGGACGGCGCGATAGTTGCGCGCCAGCCCCTCCTCGGCCTCGGTCTTCATGGTGCGGGGTTCAGCCGACATCGTTCAACGCCTAGGCGGCGTCCTCCTCCTCATATTCGGCGTAGCCCTGCGCTTCCAGTTCCAGCGCCAGCTCCTTGCCGCCGGAGCGGACGATACGGCCGCGGGCCATGACGTGAACGTGGCTCGGCACGATGTGATCCAAGAGACGCTGATAGTGGGTGATGACGAGCATCGCCCGATCGGGCGTCCAGATCGAATTGACGCCGGCCGAGACGACGCGGAGCGCATCGATGTCGAGGCCGGAATCGGTTTCATCGAGGATGGCGAGGCGCGGCTCAAGCAGGGCCATCTGCAGGATCTCATTGCGCTTCTTCTCGCCGCCCGAAAATCCGGTGTTGATTGGCCGCCTAAGCATTTCCGGAGTCATTTGAAGCTTCTCGGTCGCTTCCTTCACCCGGCGCATGAAATCAGGCGTCGTCAGCTCCGCTTCACCGCGCGCCTTGCGCTGCGCGTTGACCGCCGCCTTGAGGAACGTCATGCCGCTGACGCCAGGAATTTCGACCGGGTATTGAAAGGCGAGAAAGACGCCCGCCGCGGCACGCTCATCCGGCTCGAGAGCCAGCAGGTCCTGGCCGGCGTAGACCACCTCGCCACCGGTCACCTCATAGCCGTCCTTGCCGGCGAGGATGTGAGCCAGGGTCGACTTGCCCGATCCGTTCGGGCCCATGATCGCGTGAATCTCGCCCGCATCGATCGAAAGACTTAGCCCGCGAAGAATCTCGCGACCGTCGTCGACCCGCGCATGAAGATTGCGAATTTCGAGCAAGGCCATCTTACGCGCCTTCCTTTCCAGAGATTTCCGAGCGGGCCGTCGTGCCCTTGCCGGCCGACTGGCCCGAGATGCGTGATGCTGATCTCGTCCGGCTGGCGAAGGCCGTAGCCGAGGGCGCGGTCGACACCGATGTGGATCGCCCAGATCAGGCCGATGCCGAGAACCACCGGCGTCGCCTCCGGATCGGCCCGGAGGATGAGATAGCCGCCGATACCGAAGAGGATCGGCCAGACCCAGCTGTGTACGGCGTTGTAGATGCGCGCGCCCGTCGCGGCGCCTGCCAGAAAGCCGAGGAATGCAAGATCAGGCGCCAGGATCAGCGCGGCAAAGAGCCACCAGCTGAGGTCCAGCGTACCGTAGAGATAAAGGGCGGCCGCCGCGAAGGCGAGGCCCTCCAGCTTCAGGATCGTCCGCGTCTCTCGCGGCGGATAGCCAACCCCGGCGGTCGTCATTCCTGCCCCCCATCGGACCGTCCGACCCGCCCGCTGCGATACTCGGCAACGGTGTGGTTCCTGTCGCCCTTGGCGACGGCGGCGGTGATGAACATCGAAGCGCCCAAGGCCGCAACCACGGCGAAGAGCACCGCCCCAAGTACCAATGATCCCGCCACGGCGAGGGCGGCAAAGGCCACTCCGCCGACGGCGATCGACGCCAGGAAGGCGAGCACGACGAGCCAGCCTTCGCGCGAAACCGGCGACATTGCGTTGCGTGAATGCCCGACCGGAAAGCGCCGGGCGAACCAGTAGTCGGTCATGCCTCAGCCTATCGGTTCCACGGTCACGGCGGTCCCAGTCGCCGACACCATGAGCATCGAGCCGTTCTGGCCGACGACCTCATAGTCGAGATCGACGCCGATGACGGCGTTGCCGCCGCGGGCGACGGCGTCCTGCTCCATCTCGTCGAGCGCAGTCTCGCGGGCGTCCTTCAGCTTGTGCTCATAGGCGGCCGAGCGGCCGCCGACGACATCGCGCACCGCGGCGAAGATATCGCGGAAGATATTGGCGCCCATGATCGCCTCGCCGGAGACGATGCCGTGATAGGCGACGATCCGGTAGCCCTCGATCACAGGCGTGGTGGTGACGATCATTCGGGTCCCCCCCCGGCTACGCCGGCGCCTTCGCGCCGGAGAACTGCGCAATCACTTCAATGCGACCGTGAATATGTGAGTTGAATTCCTCGAGTTCTGCGGCGGGAACCCAGTATTCCTCGTGCTCTCTACCGCCGACCGTTTGGCGGTCGAACCGTGAGAGGTAGACGCTGTCGACGCTGAACCGAGTCACGAAGCCTTCTCGTGAACCGTGCTTGGTGTTCCAGTCGCGGGCAATCTTACGCGCGTAGGCTTCCGTCGTGACCGGATAGAAAATGGGCTGCTCCGGCAGGCGCGGCGGAAATGCGCGGAAATCGGCGTCGCGGATGAGAGCGAGTTCTTCCGCTCCGACGGGTCGATAGAGGACGGTCAGTTCACTCATCCGACGCTTCCCTCGAGGCTGACGCCGATCAGCTTCTGCGCTTCGACGGCGAATTCCATCGGCAGCTGCTGGATGACATCGCGGACGAAGCCGTTGACGATGAGCGCCACCGCCTCCTCCTCAGAGATGCCCCGCTGCCGGCAGTAGAACAGCTGGTCGTCGCCGATCTTCGAGGTCGTCGCCTCGTGCTCGAAGACGACGTCGGAATTCTTTGCTTCGATATAGGGGATGGTGTGGGCGCCGCATTTGTCGCCGATCAGCAGCGAGTCGCAGACCGTGTGGTTGCGAACGTGCCTCGCCTTGCGGTGCGCCGAGACGAGACCGCGATAGGTGTTTGACGAGAAGCCGGCGGCGATGCCCTTGGAGACGATGCGGCTCTTCGTGTTCTTGCCGAGATGGGTCATCTTGGTGCCGGAATCGACCTGCTGATGGCCGTTCGAGACGGCGATCGAGAAGAACTCGCCGACGCTGTCGTCGCCACGGAGGATGCAGCTCGGATATTTCCAGGTGATCGCCGAGCCGGTTTCGACCTGCGTCCACGAAATCTTCGAGCGGTCGCCGCGGCAGTCGCCACGCTTGGTGACGAAATTATAGACGCCGCCCTTGCCGTCCTTGTCGCCCGGATACCAGTTCTGGACCGTCGAATATTTGATCTCGGCGTCTTCCAGCGCGACCAACTCGACGACGGCAGCGTGCAGTTGGTTCTCGTCGCGCATCGGCGCGGTGCAGCCTTCGAGATAGGAGACATAGGCCCCCTTCTCGGCGACGATCAGCGTTCGCTCGAACTGGCCGGTGTTGCGCTCATTGATGCGGAAATAGGTCGAGAGTTCCATAGGGCAGCGGACGCCCTCGGGCACATAGACGAACGACCCGTCGGAGAAGACCGCCGAATTCAGCGTGGCGTAGAAATTGTCGGTCACCGGCACGACCGAGCCGAGATATTTCCGCACGATCTCCGGGTGCTCGCGGATCGCCTCGGACATCGACATGAAGAGGACGCCGGCTTCGGCCAGTTCCTTGCGGAAGGTGGTCGCGACCGAGACGCTGTCGAACACGGCATCGACCGCTACCCTCGACGGCAGGTCGGGCCCGGAGGGCTGCTCGATGCCGAGCAGGATTTCGCGCTCGCGCAACGGAATGCCGAGCTTCTCATAGGTCTCGAGGATCTCGGGCGGCACCTCGTCGAGGCTCTTGTACGAGCCGCCGGCCTTCGGCGCCGAGTAATAGTAGATGTCCTGGAAATCGATCTTCGGATAGGCGACGCGCGCCCAGGTCGGCTCCTTCAGCGTCAGCCAGCGCTTGAACGCGGCAAGGCGCCATTCGAGCATCCATTCGGGCTCGTTCTTCTTCGCCGATATGAAGCGAACGGTGTCCTCTGTCAGGCCTTTGGGGGCCCGCTCCGACTCGATGTCGGTCGAGAAACCATATTTGTAACGGTCGACGTCGATCTCACGGACCTGTTCGACCGTCTCACGCACTGCTGGCATTCATGACTCCATCCACAGCGGTTTCAAGGACCGCGGGTGAGCGATATTTCCGGTTAGGCCGCTCTTTCGTCTCCAGTTGCCCAGACGCGCTCAACGACGCGCCGCAACGCTGTTTCGAACCTATCTAAGTCAGTTTCGTCCGTATCCCAACCAAAACTGACGCGGATGGCGCTGCGGGCCATTTCCGGCCGGACGCCCATCGCCGCAAGGACGTGACTAGGGCCAACCTTGCCGGAAGAACAAGCCGAGCCTGAGGAAACGGCAATCCCTTCGAGGTCGAGACCAATCACCAGTGTTTCGGCGCTCATCCCGGCAATGCCGAGGCACAGCGTCTGCGGCAAGCGCTCGGCCCCTTGTGAAAAGATGGTGCTCTTGGCCCAATTCGCAACCGATGCGGCCAGGCTATCGCGCCAGCCCTGCCAGCGTTCGGCCGTGCCGAGGTCACGCGTCGCAGCGGCAGCGGCGGCGCCGAAGCCGGCGATGGCCGCAACATTTTCCGTTCCCGCGCGATGGCGATGCTCCTGGCCGCCACCCGTGATCAGGGGGGCGAAGCCGACATCCTCGCTCAGCTGGACGATGGCGCCCGCGCCCTGCGGGCCGCCGATCTTGTGGCTCGATAGGGTGAGAAAATCGCCGCCGAGCGCGGCGATATCGACGGGCAAGCGCCCAACGGCCTGGGCTGCGTCGCTATGGACGAAGGCGCCGTGGCGGCGTGCGATCTCGGCGATCTCCGTGACAGGCTGGATCACGCCGGTCTCGTTGTTGGCGAGCATGACCGAGACAAGCACGGTCTCGCCGGCTTCGGCGGCCGAGGCGAGCGCTGCTTCCAGCGCATCGAGGCGGATGAGGCCGGCTTCATCGACCGGGAGCTCGGCCATCTGGACCTTGGCGAAGCGGCCGCCGGACAGGACGGACGGGTGTTCGGTGGCACCGACGAACAGGCGATCAACGCGCTGCGCCTTGCCGCCAATAACGAGATCGGGCGTCAGCACGGTCACGTTGGCTTCCGAGCCGCCGCTGACGAAGGTGACATTGCGTCGGTCGGCGCCGACCAGCGCTGCGACCTCGCCGCGCGCCCGCTCGATCAGACGCCGCCCTTCCCGCCCCTCGGCATGCACCGACGACGCGTTGCCGGCCCGATCGAGGGCAGCGACCATCGCGGCACGCGCCTCCGGGCGGAGGGGCGCTCCGGCATTGTAGTCGAGATAAATGCGGTCGGTTGTGGTCATCAGGGACCAGTCACCCGTTCGAAAACCTTGAAAATATGGCCGGACTAGTCGATATGAAGGCCCGGTCGATTGGCCAGCACGCGCTGGTTCTTGGAACAGTTCTAGAAGTCTACAAGCCGGTCGGCAGTGTCAAGCTGGCGGGGTTGGCGTGGTCGTCACCGGGCGCCGGACTTCTCAAGGAGAAACAAGGCCCTCCATGCCTGAAGTAGTGTTCACCGGCCCGGCAGGGCGGCTCGAAGGACGGTTCCAGCCGTCCAAGGACCGGACGGCGCCCATCGCCATCGTGCTTCATCCGCACCCACAATTCGGCGGGACGATGAACAATCAGATCACCTATCAAATGTTCTACATGTTCGTGAAGCGTGGCTTCTCGGTGCTGCGGTTCAATTTCCGCGGCGTCGGCCGCAGCCAGGGCCTGTTCGACCATGGCTCGGGCGAATTGTCGGACGCCGCCGCCGCGCTCGACTGGGCGCAGACCGTGCAGCCGGAGGCCGCGGGCGCCTGGGTCGCCGGCTTCTCCTTCGGCGCCTGGATCGGTATGCAGTTGCTCATGCGCCGGCCCGAGATCGCCGGCTTCATCTCGGTTGCCCCGCCGGCCAACCTCCATGATTTTACCTTCCTCGCGCCCTGCCCGTCCTCCGGCCTCATCATCCATGGCGACCAGGACAAGGTGGTGCCGCAGAAGGACGTTCAGGCCCTCGTGGACAAGCTGAAGACGCAGAAGGGCATCGTCATCGACCAGGTCATCATGAAGGGCGCCAATCATTTCTTCGACGGCCAGGTCGAGGATCTGATCGATATCTGCGGCGCCTATGTCGACCGCCGCCTCGCCGCGGACGCCGCAGCCTAGCTTCCAGACACAGTCCCCTTACCGCGGCGCAGCAGCCGGGCAATCAGGCTCGGCCAATGCGATCCGGGAACCCTGCGATCAGGTGCGCCCGGCTCGACGTCGAGGCCGACTTCCTTGACGTGGTGTTCGTCATCGATGGCGCGCACGACGAGGTCGAAGCCAGCGAGGCTGACGCGGTCGCCCGGCTCGATATCGCCGTGGAGACGCTGATGGATGAACTCGCGGAGGGTCAATTCCGCCTCCTCGGCGTCGACCGTCACGCCATAGACGTCGGCGACATTGGCAAGCGTCGCGTCCGGCTCCAGCATGAAATCGCCGTAGAGCTGCGGGTCCGACGAGTGCGCGGCGGGTTCGACGAAAAGCTCGTCGAGCAGCGGCACATAGGGGGTCGCGGCGACGATGTAGATGTGGTCGCCGGGCTGAAGGCGCCCGGCGGTTTGCGGCCGCAGCGAACGACCGTCGCGCAGGATCAGCGACGGCCGGGCCCAGCGCGGGATGCGCTCGCCCTTGGCCACGCGGCTTTCCGGATGAAGGACATAGGCGACCACTTCATGATCGCCGGCGCCAGGGAGCTCCAGCTCCACCCGCCCGATCGGGCCGGAACGGGGCGGCACGATGAGTCCGAGCCAACGCGCTACGGGGCGGATGGACCAGCCCTGAACCAGCAGCGACACCAGCACGATGATGAAAGCGACGTTGAAGAAGAGCTTGCCGTCTTCGACGCCGGAGATGAGCGGGACGATGCCCAGCAGGATCGAGACGGCGCCACGGAGGCCGACCCAGCCGGTGAATGCCACTTCGCGATTGCCGAAGCGGAAAGGCAGTGTCGTGAAGTAGACCGCCGCAGGGCGCGCGACGATCATCAGGAAGGCGGCGATGCCGACCGCGGGCCAGAGCAGATCCAGGAATTCCGATGGGCTCGCCAGAAGGCCGAGCGTCAGGAACATGACGATCTGGCCGAGCCAGGTGAGCGCCTGACTGAATTTCCTGAGCCCCACAGCATGGCGCATCTTGGTGTTCCCGGCGAAGATGCCGGCGATGTAGACGGCGAGGAAACCGCTGCCCCCCAGCAGCGAGGTCGCCGCGAACACGGCGAGCGCCAGCGACAGGAAGATGATCGGATAGAGGCCGATATCGAGGTCTGTCCGGTCGATGATGACGCGGATCGCATAGCCGCCGAGCAGGCCGAGGACGATGCCGAGGCCGATCTGTTCCACGAAATCGAGGAGGAGCGTCAGGCCTCCGGCGCCGCCACCCTCACTGGCAACGATCAGCTGCACGAGGGCAAAGGTGAGGAAAATCGCCATCGGATCGTTGCTGGAGGATTCGACCTCAAGCGTGGCGCGAACCCGCTCGCGCAGATTGATGCCGCCAGCGCGGAGCAGGAAGAACACGGCCGCAGCGTCGGTTGAGCTGACGATGGCGCCCAGCAGGAAGGACTCCGACCATCCAATGCCGAGCAGGAGGTGTGCGACGAGGCCAACCAGGCCGGCGGTTGCAAGAACCCCGAACGTAGCGAGCGACAGGCCCGGCAGCGCCGCCGTTCGCAAGGTCGAATATCGCGTGTTGAAGCCGCTATCGAAGAGGATCAGCGCCAGCGCCATCGAGCCGATGAAGAACGCCGCGCGGGCGTCATCGAACTGAATGCCTAGGCCGTCTTCGCCAGCGCCGAGGCCGAGAATGAGGAAGACGAGCAGCAGCGGCGCCCCGATGCGAAAGCTCAGGACGCTGGTGAAGATCGACACCGTCACCAGGACGGCCCCGACCAGAATCGCGAAGTTCATTGCCGTGAAAGAGATGGGCGCCTCCGGTCCATTGCCGCTGGCCCGCCGGTTCGCGGGCCCTCTGCAGCTTAATCATGGGAACCTGCAATTGACGAACCACCCAGGGCGATTTCTGCAATAGGGGTCGTGAAACCCACGGGCGTGGCTGCTAAACAGCGCCATCCAATAGGTAAGGAGCGTTGGCGCGATGAGCGCACTCAAGTCCGATCTGATGCAGGTGCTCACCGAGCGGGGGTTCATTCATCAGACGTCCGATACCGAGGGCCTCGACGCCCTCGCCGCCAGCGAGGCGCTGACCGGCTATATCGGCTTCGACTGCACGGCCCCGAGCCTCCATGTCGGCAGCCTCCTGCAGATCATGATGCTGCGTTGGTTCCAGAAGACGGGCCACAAGCCGATCACGCTGATGGGCGGCGGGACGACGCGCGTCGGCGACCCTTCGGGCAAGGATGCGACGCGACAGCTCCTCTCCTATGACGACATCGAGGCCAACAAGCTGAGTCTGCTCAGCGTGTTCCGGCAGTTTCTTGAGTATGGGCCAGAACTGAACTCAGCGACGATGGTCGACAACGCCGAATGGCTGGGGCCGCTCAACTACATCGACTTCCTGCGTGAGGTCGGCCGGCACTTCTCGGTCAACCGCATGCTGTCGATGGAATCGGTGAAAGTCCGGCTGGACCGCGACCAGGAGCTCTCCTTCCTCGAATTCAACTACATGATCCTGCAGGCCTACGATTTCGTAGAGCTGAGCCAGCGCTTCGGCTGCCGGCTGCAGATGGGCGGCTCCGACCAATGGGGCAATATCGTCAACGGCATCGATCTTGGCCGCCGCATGCGCACGCCGCAGCTCTATGCGCTCACCTCGCCGCTCATCACCACCGCGTCGGGCGCGAAGATGGGCAAGACGGCGCAAGGAGCGGTGTGGCTCAATTCCGAACTCGTGTCGCCCTATGAGTACTGGCAGTTCTGGCGCAACACCGAGGACGCCGATGTCGGGCGATTCCTGAAGCTCTTCACCGAGCTGCCTCTCAACGAGATCGCGCGGCTTGCCGCGCTCGAAGGCGCCGAGATCAACGACGCTAAGAAGACGTTGGCGACGGAAGCGACCGCCCTCCTCCACGGTCGGGCGGCGGCGGAGGAAGCCGCCGAGACGGCGCGGCGCACCTTCGAGGAAGGCGAAACCGGCGACGCACTGCCAACAATCCCGGTCGATGCCGCAGCGCTGGATCAGGGCGTTCCCGTTCTCGGGCTTTTCGTCGAGGCCGGGCTTGTCCGCTCGAATGGCGAAGCACGCCGCCAAATTCGCGGCGGCGGCCTTCGCATCAACGACAAACCCCTGTCTGATGAAGGCGCGACGGTGGGACCGTCCGATCTCGTGGACGGCGCGATCAAGCTGTCGCTCGGCAAGAAACACCACGTTCTGGTGCGACCGCGCTAACAGGCAGTCCCGCACTCGCTTCGCCGCATGGACCACCTTGCGGACGGCAGTCCCGCGCTGGCGGCTACTGGAACTGGAAGATCTTGCGGAAGATACCCGGCGCGATGGCCGACAGCGGATTGACCTGCATGGTCACGTGATCCGTCGGCCCGGCAACCTGGAAGGTAAGGCCGAACAGACCCTCATTGTTGCCGCCACCGAGCGCGAGACCGATGATCGGGATGTGGCTGAACATGTTGTTGAAGGCGTAGGCCGGAATGTAGGTGCCGGCGATTGCCATTTGCCCGGCGCCGAAATCGATCCAGCCGGCGCCCGGTCGCGCCCATGTCGCCGCCGCGCAGGAGGATGTCCTGGATCGTCAGCATTGAGCCGCGCTGGAGATAGCCGAAGGTCAGATGGTCAAAAAGGACGTTGTCGGCGTCATCGGCCTCGCCTTGCGGCGGCGCCATCAGCCGCGCCAGGGCCGGCTCGTCGATGACGGTGAAGTTCGTCATCTGCGCCTGGCCATAAAGCGCGCCGTCCGTCGTCTCGGCGCCGTTGATCCACAGCTCGCCGCCATTGATGCGGTCGTAGATATTGGCGAAGCCGAGCAAGGCTCCGGCGTTTCCGGAATAGGCCGACAAGGTGGCGCCGCCCTCGCCGTTGGTGTTGTCGTAGGTCACCGAAACAAGAGCGCCGCCCATCGTGCCGGTAACGACGATGCTGCGCGTCGCCCCGCCCACCGAAACGAAGGTGACGTCGGCATTATCGATGCGCTCGCCGTTGAAGCCGACGAGGTGATCGAAATGGCCGCGAATGCTGAGATCGGTGGCTTCGCCGGTATCGCCGATGTCGCCAATGCCGTCATGCAGCAGATCGCGGACGTCGAATGAACTGCCCTGCGCCTCGATCGCCCAGCCATTGCCGAATGGGTCGAAGGTGAAGCTGACGGCGTCCGTATCCGACAGGGCGAAATGCGTGACCCGCGCGCTGGTGATCGAATAATTGGCATCCATATCCGCCTCGCCGGTGAGGCCGAAGCCGTCGCCTTGAAGCACGAGGTTGCGGATGTGGTAGCCGCCGTCGACCGTGAGCAGATCGAATGACATCGTCGCCGGCACGCCGACCGGCTTCGACCAGCCGAGGGGCGCCAGGATGACGCGCGCCTGTCCAAGGTCGAGATCGAAATGCTGACCGGGGCCATTCTCGCCGAGGTCGGTGACGAGCGCAGTGACGGTGCCACCGAGGAAGCCTTCGAGGTTGAAGCCGAGCTGGCGGCGGGCCTCCTCGTCCAGGACCATGCGCAGCTGCTGGCGGCCATCGACTTCCGCGACGAGCGGGAAGGCAAGATCGAGATTGGCCGGTACGCCATCGACATTGGCGGTGCCGGTGATGTTGATCACGGTCGGCGTGATGTTGAGGAGGACGTCACCGTTGTGGATCGCCATGCCGTTGAGTTCAACGTCGCTGCTGAGGTCATTCAGCGTCAGCGCGATGCGCCACTCGATCTCGTCCATGGACACGCCGTCGACCAGCGGCCAGTTGGCTGACAATTGCGCCTCGCCGTTGCCATGCACGTCGGAGGGCAGAACGCCGAATGGCTGCAACGCGCGGATCGGCTCTTCGTTGGCGATCGAGGCGAAGGCGATCGCGGGACCAACGGTGTGCATCTCGATATGGCCAGTCGGCACCCTTGCCGCGGTCTCGCCGATGACGAAGGCACCAGCGGTGATCTGAAGGCGATCGCCCGAGGGCGCGACGATGGCGCCGCTGTCGAGATCGACGGCGAAATGCGTGCCCGCCAGCACCGCGCGGCCCGAAGCCTCGACGATGTTCGGGAAGCCGTCGAAGGTCTTGAACGAGGCGTTGCTCAGCGTCAGTTCGAGATCGAGCATATCGGGGGTGAGGACGCCGCCCGGCGCGAGCGCGCCGGCGGGGATGCGCGCATCAAGCGTTCCCGAAACGGTGCCGCCGGTCATCGCGCTGAGCATCCAGTTGCGACCGCCATCCTGCAGCCCCGGCGGCCAGAGCTGCTTCAACACGTCGATCGGCATTTCCGTGAGCGTCGCGGCGAACGCGATCGACGGGCCGCCTCGTTCCAGGCCGATGCTGCCGGCGGCGATCAGAGAGCCGTTGGCAGTGACGATCGAGGCACGGTCGAAATTGAGGACGCCTTGACCGAGATCGACGTCGCCAGCCAGACGGATGCTCTGCACCGCTAGCGGCGGCGCCGGTGAATTGGAGGGCGCCAGGACGGCATCGTCCGACTGCAGATCGAAAGCGAACCGGCCTTCGCCGTCCGGCCGGATCGAGCCGGCGACGCTGGCCCCGCTGCGGCCGAAATAGAATGGTGAGGGATCGACCAAGATCACGTTGTTGGGGACGTCCCAGCGCAGATGGATCGTGGCGTTGTCGAGGACGATCGGTTTCGCCTCGGGGCCAAAGGCAAAATACCCGCTGCCAAGATCGAGGCGTGTCTCCGCCCGCACTACATGTCCGTCAGCGTCCAGACCGATCACCGCCCGGCCGTAGAAGGGAATGTCCGTGGTGATGAGCGAAGGAACGCCACCGACGGCGGGGAAGAAATCGGCGAGCGTCAGCTGTGAGAACTGCAGGGCAAGCGTCCGGCCCCCGGTCAACGAGTTGAGCGTGCGGTCGGCGGAAACGGACCAGCGTCCCGAATAGCCCGACGCGGTCATGTTGGCGCCCAGATGCCCGGTTGCGGGGTCCGCCTGGATACGCACGTCGGCGCGCTCGAAGCGGTGGGGCTCAAGTTCGCCCCGCGTCCACAGCTCTACTGTGGCGTTGACGACGTCGATGCGGCTGAAGCCGCGCTGGGCGAGCGCCATCAAGTCTTCGAGGCTCTTGTCCAGCGCTTCGATTGGATCGGAAAGCACGTCGAAGCCGTTCGGCATTGCGTGCGGGGCAGCTGCGACCGGCGGCACATTGGCAACCGCCGGCGTCGCCGCAGTGCCAAGAAAGGCAAGGCCGTTGTCGCGCCTGATCGATATCCAGGGGTTGTCGATCTCGACCGAACGCACGACCTCCCGCGAGTTCACCAGCCCGGAAACGCTGACCGCCAGCATGGCGGAGGGAATTCGCATCACCTCGTTGTCGAGACTGTCGACGACGCGGATGTCGGTCAGCTTGACGACGAGGCCGAGGACGGGATCAACGGCGAGCGTCGCACCGCCAATTGTGGCGTCATAGCCATCGCCGAGCGCATCCTCGATGACCGCGTCCACCTGATGGCGGAGGAAGGGCAGCTCGATCGACTGCGTGATGACGAGTGCAATCGCGGCAATGAGGACGAGGACAAGACCGAGAAAGATACCGCCTGCCCAAAGCAGGCGACGCCGGAGTTTCCCGCGCGACGTCCCTGCGCCATCGATGACGAAGTCGTCAACCTCAAGCGGAACGCTGCTGCTTGGAGCTTGGGCGAGATTGGGGTTATGGAGCACTCAACACCATCCCATCTGATTTGCCGCCCGTTGACAATTCAAATGGGATGACCTGCGCTGCGTCGGCCCCCGTCCGACACGCAGAATCCGGTTGGCGCGGACGCGCGCCTGATATGATGTGATCAACATCTGCCCAACCGTCACCACTGCCCCCCGCGACAGTCTAACGAAAGGTATAGGAATGAGCGAGATTTCTGTTGGAGAAAATGCGCCGGACTTTGAGCTGCCTACCGACGGCGAAGGAACCTTCAAGCTCTCGGACCGCAAGGGCAAGCCGGTGGTGCTCTACTTCTACCCCAAGGACGACACCCCCGGTTGCACTGCCGAGGCCATCGCCTTTACCGGGCTCGCCGATCAATTCGCAGCGGCAGGCGCGCTGATCGTCGGCGTCTCGCCGGACACCGTGAAGTCCCACGACAAGTTCAAGGCGAAGTACGAACTCTCGATCCAGCTCGTTTCCGACGCCGACAAGGAAGTCGCGCAGGCCTATGGCGTCTGGGTGATGAAGTCCCGCTATGGCCGCGAATATATGGGTGTCGAGCGCACCACGTTCCTTGTCGGACCCGACGGCAAAATCGCGAGGATCTGGAACAAGGTGAAGGTCGAAGGGCATGCCGCGGAAGTGCTCGAGGCGGTGAAGGCGCTCGCCTGATCGAGCGCGCAGCCGCGCCCGCGCAACCGATCATTAACCTTAACCCTCTCTAATGGCTGGAATCCGGCGTTTTGCCACCCCCCGGGCCCGGTCATGAGTTCGAGCACATAGTCGCGTAAGTCGTAGCAAGCAGCCCCGCCACAAGGGACCGCACCACGTCATCGTCGCCCGCGGCGACAAGGTCAGGTCGTTCGCCTTCCGTCCGGGACCAGTGGTTCTGGGGGCGCTGGCGACGGTCCTGGTGATCGGCGGAGCGCTGGCCGGCGCCGCCTATTTCGTTCTCCGTGACGATCTTCAGGTCACGTCTGTCGCCGCCGAGAGCGAGTTGCGGCAGCAATATGAGCGCCGCATCGCCGAACTCAACCGGCAGATGGAAGCACTGGTCAGCCGCAACCTTGTCGAGACGACGACGCTGACGGATCAGGTGGCGGAACTGACGAGCCGGCAGAATGATTTGCTGCAACGGCAGGCATTGCTGACGGGGCTCGCCAATGACGCCCTCGCCGCCGGCATCGACGTGCTCCCCAATCTCGCGCCCGTACCGGTCGCCAATCCGCTGCGCGGCGATCCGCCTCCGGCAATGGACGGCGTTGGCGGCCCCGTCGATCCGATGACAACCGGCGCAATCGACAGCACGGCGAACCCTGTCCAGACCCTGGCGGCGATCGAAACGGCCGCCGAATGGGTCGATGCAAGCCAACAGCAGGCGCTTGAGACGCTTGCCGATGCCATTACGGAGCGGACGCAGGAACTGGCCTCGGCGCTACAGACGCTCGGCTATGACGGACCGGCCGAAGGCGGTCCATTCGTGCCCGCGGGCGACGATCACGTCGACATCGCCGCGGTGGCCGAGGATCTGGCCGGATTCTCCGAGCTCCGCGATTTCGCTCTCACCCTCCCGCTCGCACAGCCGTTGGACGTGATGCAGGTTACCAGCCGCTTCGGCCGGCGCATCGATCCTTTCCTCGGCACCTGGGCGGTGCACACCGGCGTCGACCTCGCTGCCGTCAGCGGCACGCCGGTGCATGCGACCGGGCCGGGCGTCGTCATCACCGCCGCCTATAATGGCGGCTACGGCAACGAGGTCGAAATCGACCACGGCAACGGCATCACCACCATCTACGGTCATATGTCGAGCATCCGCGTGCATGTCGGCGACACCGTCGACACGGGCACGATCGTCGGCCGCGTCGGCAGCACCGGCCGCAGCACCGGGCCGCATCTCCACTACGAGATTCGCCGCGACGACACGCCGATCGATCCGATGCCGCATCTGACGACCGGTGCGCAAATCGCAGGCCTGCTCTAGCCCCTAGCCGAGATCCTCGACCTCGACAGGCGCGCTGCCGCTGACGCGCTGCGCCAAGGCGGCTTCGAGGAAAGCGTCGAGGTCGCCGTCCAGCACACCCATCGGATTCGTGTTCTCGACGCCGGTGCGCAGGTCCTTCACCAACTGGTAGGGCTGCAGCACATAGGAGCGGATCTGGTGGCCCCAGCCGATCTCCGTCTTCGAGGACGCCTCGGCCATCGCCGCTGCCTCGCGCTTCTCCAGTTCCAGCTCATAAAGGCGCGCCCGCAGCATCTTCCAGGCGGTGTCGCGGTTCTTGTGCTGCGAGCGTTCGCTCTGGCAGGCCACCTGAATGCCGGTCGGGATATGCGTCAGCCGTACCGCGGAGTCCGTGGTGTTGACGTGCTGACCGCCCTTGCCTGACGCGCGATAGGTGTCGGTCCGTATGTCCGCAGGATCGATGTCGATGTTGATGGCGTCGTCGACGGCCGGGAAGACACCGACGCTGGCGAAGGAGGTGTGACGGCGCGCGGCGGAATCGAACGGCGAAATGCGCACGAGCCGGTGCACGCCCGACTCGGTCTTCAGCCAGCCATAGGCGTTGGCGCCCTTGACGAGGATGGTGGCGCGCTTGATGCCGGCCTCTTCACCGTCATGCTCCTCAAGCACTTCGACCTTGTAGCGATGCTGCTCGGCCCAGCGGGCATACATGCGCATCAGCATGAGCGCCCAGTCCTGGCTCTCGGTACCGCCGGCGCCGGCGTGGATTTCGACAAAGGTGTCGTTTGCGTCGGCCTCTCCCGACAGCATCGTCTCGACCTGACGCCGTTCGGCCTCGGCAAGCAGCGTGCGCAGGCGGGACTCGCTCTCCGCAACGACCGCCTCGTCGCCCTCGGCTTCGCCGAGTTCGATCAGTTCGACGCTGTCGCTGACCTCGCGTTCGAGGCGGTTGACGGATTCGATCTGATCGGCGAGCAGCTGGCGCTCGCGCATGATCTTTTGCGCGGCCTCCGGGTCATTCCACAGCGTCGGGTCTTCGGCCTTGGCGTTCAGCCCAGCCAGGCGGGCATTGGCGGCATCCCAGTCAAAGATGCCTCCTCAGCAGCGACATGGCTGCTTGAATCTGACCGACGATGGCCTGGGTTTCGGCGCCCATGCTGCTGTCATTCCCCGCGGGTTGCGTGACGGATAGTCCGGTAAGGCGCGCGGACGATATTCAGCACGCCCGCCGAGTCAATGCGTGTCAGTAGAGTCCCCCCTGACCGAGACCGACGGCGCGGTCGGCATTGGGGTCGACGATCAGCGGCTCGCCCAGCGCATCGACATAGCCGATGATGGCGAAATTGTCGGGCGGCGACGTGCCGGGCTTGAAGGCCTCGAGGAATGCACCGTTCGCATCGGTGGCAACGCGCAGACCGGTGGAGCGATCGATCGGGATGAGCTGCATGCCCGGCGGCATGGTGAAGGGCGTCGGCGGGGAATCTTCCAGCGCCACCTTCATGAAGTTGGTGAAGACCGGCGCGGCAAGGACGCCGCCGGTCTCGCCCGAGCCGAGGTTGGCCGGCGTGTCGTAGCCGATATAGACGCCGACGACGAGGTCGGGCGAGAAGCCAATGAACCAGGCGTCATTGTAGTCGTTGGTGGTGCCGGTCTTGCCGGCGACCGGACGACCCACCGCCTGGACGCTGGTTGCGGTACCGCGCTGGACGACGCCCTGCATCATCGACGTGATCTGATAGGCCGTCATCGGGTCGATCACCTGGGCACGATTGTCCTGGATGACGGGCTCGCCCTGATTGTTCCATTCCTGGTTCGTGCAGACCGGGCAGATGCGGGTCTCGCTCGAATAGATCGTGTTGCCGTTTCTGTCCTGCACGCGGTCGATCAGGGTCGGCGTGATCGCGCGGCCGCCATTGTCGAGCACGGCATAGCCGGCGACCATGCGCATGACGGTGGTCTCGCTGGAGCCAAGCGCGTTGGCCAAATAGGGCTGCAGATTGTCATAGACGCCGAAGCGGCGGGCATATTCGGAAACCAGCGGCATGCCCATGTCCTGCGCCAGGCGCACGGTCATGACGTTGCGCGACTGCTCGATGCCGGTGCGCAGCGTGGACGGGCCATAGAAGCGGTTGGAATAGTTGGTCGGCCGCCAGACGTCGTTGGTGCCCTCCTGCACGATCTCGATCGGGGCATCCATCACCACCGAGGATGGCGTGTAGCCGTTGTCGAGCGCGGCGGCATAGACGAATGGTTTGAACGACGAACCCGGCTGGCGATAGGCCTGCGTGGCGCGGTTAAACTGGCTGGCGGAGAAGGAGAAGCCGCCCACCATGGCAAGGACGCGCCCGGTGTTGGGATCCATCACGACCATGCCGCCATTGACCTCAGGCACCTGGTGCAGCTCGTAGACGCCGTCGGAGACGCGCTGGACATAGACGACGTCGCCCGGATTCAGCGCGTCGCTGCCGGCCCAGCTATACTGGTCGCGCGGAACGGTCGCGGTGACCCGCTCGTCGGACAGGCTGCCGTCGGGATTGCGGCCGGGGCGGAGGCCAATGGTGGCGCCGTTGCCGTCCGTCGACAGGACCACGGCCAAATCCCACTCGAACACGTCGCCGAGCGGCGTGATGTCGCCAAGGGGCGGGCCCCAATCACCGCTGATGTCGATGGTATCGACCGGGCCACGCCAGCCATGCGCCTCGTCGTAGCTGATGAGGCCGTCCATGAGCGTCTTGCGCGCCAGGATCTGCATGTCGGGATTGAGCGAGGTGCGAACGGAAAGGCCGCCGGTATAGACCTCCTCCTCGCCATACATGTCGATCAGCTGGCGCCGCACTTCCTCGGTGAAATAGTTGGCAGCCTCGATCGGAATGCCGCCATATTCGGCGATCTGATCGGAGTAGTTGTCGTGGAAGTAGGCCGTGTAGGGTGACTGGAAATAGTCGGCGCTGAAGACGGTGCGCACATCTTCCTGCGTGACGACGCCGAGCGGTTCGGCCTTCGCCGCGTCGCCTTCTTCCGCCGTGATGTAGCCGTCCTCGACCATACGATCGATGACGTAGTCGCGACGCTCCAGGGCGCGGTCGGGATAGCGGTACGGATTGTAGGTCGGCGGGCCCTTGAGCAGCGCCGCAAGCAGCGCGCATTCGGAGATCGAAAGCTCGTCGACGCTCTTGTTGAAATAGATGAGAGCGGCCGAGGCGACGCCGAAGGAATGGTTTCCGAACTCGAGGGAGTTCAAATAGAGCTCGAGAATCTGGTCCTTGCTGAACGCGGATTCGATGCGCAGCGCCAGGATCGCTTCCTTAATCTTGCGGTCCCAGGTCTGGTCCGTGGTGAGCAGGAAGTTCTTCGCCAACTGCTGCGTGATCGTCGACGCACCGCCGGCGATGCCGCCACCGCCCAGGAAGCTCTCGATGTTGAGGAGAGCGGCGCGCATGATGCCGTAATAGTCGAGGCCCGAATGGGAATAGAAGTTCTTGTCCTCGGCGGCGATCACGGCCGCCTTGAGGCGCTCGGGGATCGATTCGATCGGC
The DNA here is from genome assembly GCA_963823045.1 of uncultured Alphaproteobacteria bacterium. Lineage (GTDB taxonomy): Bacteria > Pseudomonadota > Alphaproteobacteria > Rhizobiales > Kaistiaceae > JADLGL01. The sequence goes on from CAWGKA010000007.1 coordinate 179,324, forward strand.
AGATACATGCGCCGCTCGCTGGCGAACACGGCCATCAGCTCGCCATCGTCGGCATGAACGCGCGTCATCAGCGGCGGCTGATAGTCGGCCAGCACCTCATAGCTCGGCACGTCCGCCGAGATCTGGGAGATGTACATGGCGGCGGCCGCGGCCAGTCCTAAGAAGAGCACGGACCCCATCCCGAAAAGATAGGCGATGGCACGAACGAACATTTCGAACTAGGTCCCGCTCCCGCAGCCATCATCGCAATCAGTCGCCACACGGGATCGCGGGCGCCAGGGCGCCCCTCCGACAAGGCTGAAAAATTGGGAATCGCGCCATCGCGTTCGATACAATTTTTTCCCACCGGCCGCTGTTTGTCACTTCACCTTTTGCCGAGCAACGCGCCCCGCACAAAGGTACTTCGCGCAAATATGGGCAGAGTGAAGGCATAGTTGCATCCGCGCACCGCCGTTGCAGTCAGGCAACAGGCGGCTAGTGCCCTGCTCCAGCGACCCTGGTGTCGAAGAACGTGGCAACGGCATCGACCATTGCCGACGCCGTTTGCCTACGCCAATCCTCGGATTGCAGCAATTGCTCGTCCTGAGGATTGGTGAGAAACCCCAGTTCAACCAAGACCGAGGGGATGTCCGGCGCCTTGAGCACGACGAACCCTGCTTCCTGCAGCGGGTTGGGCGCAAGCTCCGTTTTGCCGCGCAGCCGGTCGATTATGTCGCGCCCCAGCATGATGGAAAAGTTCTTCGTCTCGCGCCTGGCGAGGTCGAGGAGGATGTCGACGACGTCTGTGTCAGCGTCCTGGATATCGACGCCGGCGAGGACATCGGCCTGATTCTCGTGAGCGACCAGCTCGGCAGCCATCTGGTTGGAGGCCCGTTCCGACACGGTGAAGACGGCCGTGCCGCGGACGGAACTCTGCTGCGGAAAGGCATCGGCATGGATCGAAATGAACATGTCGGCGCTTGCCTGCTGGGCGAAGGCAACGCGATTGTTGAGGGTGACGAAGCTGTCGTCGTCCCGCGTCATGAGCACCTCATAGCGGCCGGTCGCCCGCAATTGGTCCGCGAGTTCCTGGGCGAAGGCGAGGACGATGTCCTTCTCCATGACGTTGTTTGGGCTGATCGCGCCGGAATCGATGCCGCCATGACCGGGATCGATGACGACAACGAGGCGGTCGTCGTCGAAATTGTCGGTGGGCGTCGTCGTCGCCACCGGACGGGTTCCGCTGTTTTGCTGGTAATCGAGCGCGTTGGCCAGGAATGCCTCGCGCGTTGTCGGCGTGAGATCGATGACCAGTCGCGCCGGCTGGTCGGCGACGGCAGGGATGACGAAGGAGTCGGCGACGGAAACGGGCTCGGTCACGTCGAGCACGATGCGCGACTGGCCGCGTGAAATGAGGCCGTAGCGATAGGCCGAAATCAGGCCGAAGCCTTCCTCCCCGGTTCCCGGATCAAGCTGGAAATGGATTTCCGGCAGGTCGATGACAATGCGGTAGGGATCGGCGAGGGCGAAGACGTTGACATCGACGGCATCGGTCAGGTCGGCGATGAAGCGGGTCCTGTTCTCATCGCCGATGACGCGGGTCGCGGTAATGACATTGATCGGCGCAGCCGATTGCGCCAGCACCGAGGTTGCCGCCGTCGGTGCCAGGAATAACAAGACGAAACTGAGAGCAAGGCCGCGTGCCGCAACGCCGAGCTTGGTGGCCACAGGCTCCCCCGAAGTGCCGATTCTCGCCGGGAAGCGAGCCAACGGATGATAGACCATGGAAGGGCATTGGTTAACCGAACCTTGCGGTGAGGGTTCGGCCACGCGCCGCCCGCCGGTTGCAATCCGCCGCCACGGCTAATGCCTTGCAACCGGACCTGCTTCGGCATACAAGACCGCCGCAAGCTTCCGTTCAATGCCGAAGCCCGCTCACACCAACAACATATTGCCACGGCTCACGAATTGCCTGGCCGCGTGTGACGCGAATCGGCTGGCAGTCTGATGGTTGCTTGAAGCCGCCCAGGGCGGCTCCCATATCCGATCGCGAAGGCAAATAGCCGCCCGGTCGGGCAACACAGTTCGGCTTCAGGCCAGGTGATGCGGCTTTGATCATGCGTTCATTCGCATCAACACAGACAGCTTCACAGCCGCGATTGCAGCGGTTGATTTCGGCCGGCCTTCGGGCGGCCAGGGCGCGCGACGCAATCGCTGTCGCCGTCACCAATCCTATCCACACCAATTCAAGCGACCGAGCCGGCGCAGGTGCGCGGAACGACTCCGTAAACCGCAGCCCCGCCACGGCCCGTCGCCAAGGGTTAATCAATGTCCAACAAGATGCTTATCGATGCAGCCCACCCGGAAGAAACCCGGGTGGTGGTGCTGCGCGGCGATCGAGTCGAGGAATTCGACTTTGAATCAGCCAACCGCAAACAGCTACGCGGCAATATCTATCTCGCCAAGGTAACGCGGATCGAGCCGTCGCTTCAGGCGGCCTTCGTCGAATATGGCGGCAATCGCCATGGTTTCCTGGCGTTTTCGGAAATCCATCCGGACTACTATCAGATCCCGGTCGCCGACCGGCAGGCGCTGATCGAGGCTGAAGAGGCCGAAGCGAAGGCGCTGCGCAGCAGCTCCAACGAGACTGTCGAAGAATCCCCCGCCGAGTCCCCCGAAGAGGCGGACGCGGAGGCGGAAGCGGCAGGTCCCGAGGGCGAAGCCGCGGCCGATGGCAACGACCATGACGACGACTCCGGACATGACGGCGACGAAGAAGAATCGGTCGAATCCGTCGGCGCCGAAGACGCGATGGAGGAAGTGCCGGAGCGCCGCCGTTCGCGGGCGCGGCAGTACAAGATTCAGGAAGTCATCCGCCGCCGTCAGGTCATCCTGGTGCAGGTCGTCAAGGAAGAGCGCGGCAACAAGGGCGCCGCGCTGACCACCTACCTCTCCCTCGCCGGCCGCTATTCCGTGCTGATGCCGAACACCGCCCGCGGTGGGGGCATTTCGCGCAAGATCACCAACCCCGCCGACCGCAAGCGTTTGAAGGCCGTCGCCTCCGATCTCGAAGTGCCGGAGGGGATGGGCGTCATCCTGCGGACGGCAGGCGCCAGCCGCACCAAGGCCGAGGTCAAGCGCGACTTCGAATATCTGCTCCGCCTGTGGGAGAGCGTGCGCGAGCTGACGCTGCGCTCCACCGCGCCGACGCTGGTCTATGAGGAAGGCAGCCTCATCAAGCGCTCGATCCGCGACCTCTACAGCCGCGACATCAGCGAGATTCTCGTTGCCGGCGACGACGGCTATCGCGAGGCCAAGGACTTCATGCGCATGCTCATGCCGAGCCATGCCAAGAACGTTCAGCCCTTCCGCGAGTTCCCAGCCGCTCTTCGCCCATTTCGGCGTCGAATCGCAGCTCGACGCGATGTTCTCGCCGCAAGTTCTTCTCCGCTCTGGCGGCTATCTCGTCATCAACCAGACCGAGGCGCTGGTCGCGATCGACGTGAATTCGGGCCGTTCGACGCGAGAGCACTCGATCGAGGACACGGCCCTGCAGACCAACCTTCAGGCCGCGGAAGAAGTGGCGCGCCAGCTCAGACTGCGCGACCTCGCCGGCCTCGTCGTCATCGACTTCATCGACATGGAAGAGCGGCGCAACAACCGCTCGGTCGAGCGGAAGATGAAGGACTGCCTGAAGGATGACCGCGCTCGCATCCAGGTTGGCCGGATCTCGCATTTCGGCCTGCTCGAAATGTCGCGTCAGCGCATCCGCAGCAGCGTCCTGGAGAGCACCAGCGAAGTCTGCCCGCACTGCATGGGCACGGGCCATGTCCGCTCCGCCTCGTCGGTGGCGCTGCATGTGTTGCGCTCGCTCGAGGATCACCTCCTCAAGGGCGTCACCCACAATCTCAACGTCCGCACGCGGACCAAGGTCGCGCTCTATATCCTCAACCAGAAGCGCGCCAATCTTTCGGCTCTCGAGCAGCGCTTCGGCCTGTTCATCAACATCGTTGCCGATGAATCGGTGACGACGGCGGCCCATTTCGTCCTCGAGCGCGGCGATCCGGTCGGTGCGCGGCCGGCGCTGCCGGCCTCCATCCAGCCGACGTCGGTGCAGCCCGAACACGAGGCGGCTGATGTTGATGTCGACGTCGATGTCGATGTCGATGTCGCGGAGGACAGAGAGGTGCTCGAAGAGGAGCACACTGCCGAGGGCGAAGAGCGCAAGCGGAAGCGGCGTCGGCGTCGCCGGCGCGGTGGCGAAGGCGCCAAGGCGGGCTCCGGCGCCCCGGCAAATGCCGACGACCATGAGGACGACGAAGCGGACGAAGTTGCTGGCGAGATCGCTGACGGTGTCGAGGCGGATGGCGAGCAGAGCGACCAGCAGCCGAAACGCCGGCGGAGAGGCCGTCGCGGCGGCCGCCGCGCGCGTCGCGGCGGAGCCCAAACGGCAGGCGATGAGACGACGTCCGGCGAAAGCGGTGAGCCCGTCGAGGCGGCGGAAGCCGCCGAGCAGCCGGAAGTCGAACACACGGAACCGGTCGAGCCGGCCGATGCAGCGGACGCGATTGCCGTCGAGCTGACCGAGGGCCTGCCGGAGATGGACACCGAAACGGCGATGGAAACGCCGGTGGAGGAAGTCGCCGAGCCGGAGCCGAAGCGCGCCCGGAACAGACGGGCGAAAGCCAAAGCCGACGAGGCGAACGCAACGCCGCCGGCAGTGGCCCAAACCGAAGAGGCCGAGGAGACCAGTTCCGAGCCGCCGGCAAAGGCCCGCGGCGGATGGTGGCAGCGGCGCGGTTTCTTCTAAACGAGGTTGGCGATCAGCGCGAAGACCTGTAGCTTGCGGCCGCGATGAAACGGTTCCTGCTGCAGATCTTCACCTGGTGGCACGGGCAAACGCTCGGCACGCGCTTCTATACCTGGAAGCGCGGCAAGCTCGTCGGTACGGACGAGGCGGGCAACCGCTATTACGTCGATCGCCGCAATGACCGCCGCTGGGTGATCTACACCGACATCGTCGAGGCGTCGAAGGTGCCGCCGGGCTGGCAGGCCTGGTTGCACCACACCGCCGACACGGCGCCATCCGAAGTCGAATATCAGCCACACGAATGGGAAAAGGCGCACGTGCCGAACATGACCGGCACGGCCCTCGCCTATCGGCCGCCCGGATCGATCGTCACGCCCGAGCATCGCCCGCGCGTCACCGGCGATTACGACCCCTGGAATCCGGCCGCTTCGGAAAGCAAGTAATCTCCGCCCGAATCGTCATCGGCGGTGAATCCCGGTGATGACGACAAAATGACGAAAATTCGTCGGTTGACTACGGGGCAACTCGGCTTAGGCTGAGGATCGGTCTTGAGTAGCGGGCATCGCCGCCCGCAACCCCTTGAAATCGTTTGTATTACGGCCTCCGACAGTCATTTGGAGGCGCTGGTAGATTGTCTTTGCGATGGTCCACAGCTAGTGGCATTAAGGGGTCATAAACACTATATCTGGTAGCTTGTTTCCGTCGCTACCGATTCAAATTGCGTGGCCGGCAGAGTATGCTGGGCACGCCCATGCTTGGGGGCTAAGCGCGACTTATGCGGATTGAACGGCGTTACACGAAGGACCAGGCCACACCCTATGACGGGGTAGCCTTCCGGACGACCAAGAGCGAGATCAGGAACCCGGACGGTTCGGTGGTCTTCCGGCTCGACAACATTGTTGTGCCCGAGGCCTGGAGCCAGGTCGCCGCCGACATCATCGCGCAGAAATATTTCCGCAAGGCGGGCGTGCCGGCGAAGCTGAAGCATGTCGAGGAGAACACCGTTCCGGCGTGGCTGTGGCGGTCCGTTCCCGACGAGGCTGCGCTCGCCAAGCTGCCCGAGGACGAACGCTATGGTTCCGAGATCGACGCGAGGCAGGTGTTCGACCGCCTCGCCGGCGCCTGGACCTATTGGGGCTGGAAGGGCGGCTATTTCAGCAAGGAGTCGGACGCCCTCGCCTTCTATGACGAGATCCGCTTCATGCTGGCGACGCAGCGGGCGGCGCCGAATTCACCGCAATGGTTCAACACCGGCCTGCACTGGGCCTATGGCATCGACGGCCCGAGCCAGGGTCATTTCTATGTCGACCACGAGACCGGCAAGGTCATGGCGTCGACGTCGGCCTATGAGCGGCCGCAGCCGCATGCCTGCTTCATCCAGTCGATCTCCGACGACCTCGTGAATGAGGGCGGTATCATGGATCTGTGGGTCCGTGAGGCGCGCCTCTTCAAATACGGCTCAGGCACGGGCTCGAACTTCTCCTCGCTCCGCGGCGAGGGCGAGCGCCTTTCCGGCGGCGGCAAGTCGTCGGGCTTGATGAGCTTCCTGAAGATCGGCGACCGCGCAGCCGGCGCGATCAAGTCGGGCGGCACGACGCGCCGGGCGGCGAAGATGGTGGTGGTCGACATCGACCATCCGGACATCGAGGCCTACATCAATTGGAAGGTGAAGGAAGAGCAGAAGGTCGCTGCTCTCGTCACCGGCTCTAAGATCGTCTCGCAGCATCTGAAGGCGATCCTGAAGGCCTGCGTCAATTGCGACGGCGAGAACGACGCCTGCTTCGACCCGGCCAAGAACCCGGCGCTGAAGCGCGAGATCAAGGCTGCGAAGAAGGCCCAGGTTCCGGAGAACTACATCCAGCGCGTCATCCAGTTCGCGCGCCAGGGCTACACCGACATGACCTTCCCGGTGTTCAACACCGACTGGGATTCGGAAGCCTATCTCACCGTCTCGGGTCAGAACTCGAACAACTCGGTCCGCGTCACCGACGGCTTCCTGAAGGCTGTCGAGGATGACGGCGACTGGGACCTCACGGCGCGCATCACCGGCAAGCCGGTGAAGACGCTGAAGGCGCGCGAGCTGTGGGAGCAGATCGGCTACGCCGCATGGGCGTCTGCCGACCCGGGCATCCAGTACCACACGACGGTCAATGACTGGCACACCTGCTCGGTGTCCGGCCCGATCCGGGCGTCGAACCCGTGCTCGGAATACATGTTCCTCGACGACACGGCCTGCAATCTGGCTTCGCTGAACCTGATGCAGTTCCGCCTTGCCGACGGCAGCTTCGACGTCACCAATTTCGCCCATGCCTCGCGGCTGTGGACTCTTGTCCTCGAAATCTCGGTGATGATGGCGCAGTTCCCGTCGTGGAAGATCGCGGAGCTCTCCTATCGCTACCGCACGCTCGGCCTCGGCTTCGCCAATATCGGCGGCCTGTTGATGTCGTCGGGTCTTTCCTATGACTCGGACGAAGGCCGCGCGCTGTGCGGCGCCATCACTGCGCTGATGACCGGCACCGCCTATGAGACCTCCGCCGAGATTGCGAGCGAGCTTGGCGCCTTCGCCGGCTACGAAGAAAACAAAGAGCCGATGCTGCGCGTCATCGCCAACCACCGCCGCGCGGCGCATGGGATGAGCGAAGGCTATGAAGGCCTCGCCACCCTCCCCGTTCCGCTCGACCATGCCTCCTGCCCCGAGAAGCCGCTGATCGATGCCGCAGTCGCGGCGTGGGACAAGGCGCTCGCGCTCGGCGAGGCGCATGGCTATCGCAATGCGCAGGCCTCCGTGATCGCGCCGACCGGCACGATCGGCCTCGTCATGGATTGCGACACCACCGGCATTGAGCCCGACTTCGCCCTGGTGAAGTTCAAGAAGCTCGCCGGTGGCGGCTACTTCAAGATCATCAACCGCGCGGTTCCGGCGGCGCTCACCGTCCTCGGCTACGATTCCGACGCGGTGAAGGCGATCATCGATTACGCCGTCGGTCACGGCACGCTGAAGGGCGCGCCGGGCGTCAACCATGAGACATTGGCGGCGAAGGGCTTCACCGAGGAGAAGCTTGCGGCGCTTGAGGCCGGGCTGAAGCAGGCCTTCGACATCAAGTTCGCCTTCAACAAATGGAGCCTCGGCGAAGGCTTCTGTCAGGACGTTCTTGGCTTCACCGCCGAGCAGCTGAACGACACCGACTTCAACATGCTGGAAGAGCTCGGCTTCGCGAAGGCCGACATCGACGCCGCCAATATCTATTGCTGCGGCGCGATGACCCTCGAAGGCGCGCCGGGCCTGAAGGAAGAGCATCTTCCGGTGTTCGACTGCGCCTCGCCCTGCGGGCGCATCGGCAAGCGCGCCCTCTCCGTCGAGAGCCACATCCGCATGATGGCGGCCTCGCAGCCCTTCGTCTCGGGCGCGATCTCCAAGACGATCAACATGCCGAACAGCGCCACGGTCGAGGACGCCAAGGACGCCTACATGCTGTCCTGGAAGCTCGGCCTCAAGGCGAATGCGCTCTATCGCGACGGCTCGAAGCTGTCGCAGCCGCTGAACGCGCAACTGATCGCCGACGAAGATGACGACGAGGACGACGCCATCGCCGATCTCGCCGCCAAGCCAATGATGGCAAAGGCGGAGCAGATCGCGGAGCGCATCGTCGAGAAGCACATCGAGCGCGTCGTCGAGGTGCGCAAGCGCGAGAAGATGCCCGATCGCCGTACCGGCTATACGCAGAAGGCGATCGTCGGCGGCCACAAGGTCTATCTCCACACCGGAGAATATGCCGACGGCAAGCTGGGCGAGATCTTCATCGACATGCACAAGGAAGGCGCCGCCTTCCGCGCGATGATGAACAACTTCGCCATCGCCATCTCGCTCGGCCTGCAATATGGCGTGCCGCTCGACGAGTATGTCGACGCCTTCACCTTCACCCGCTTCGAGCCCGCCGGCATGGTGATGGGCAACGACCACATCAAAAATGCGACCTCGATCCTCGACTATGTTTTCCGCGAGCTTGCGATCTCCTATCTCGACCGCAATGACCTCGCGCATGTGAACCCGGAAGAGATCGGTTCGACGACGATCGGCAGCGGCGAGCACAAGCAGAAGGCGCCGCCGGAAGCGATCGTCAGCCATGGTCTCGTGCGCGGTCGTCCGGTGCTCGAACTCGTCGACAACAAGCTGGCCGGAGCCAAGACGACGACGGCGGCGCGCAGTGCAAGCGTCACCGCGATCAGCGGCAGCCGCGCCTCTGCGAAGGGCGGCAGCGCCGCCACCGCGCGTCGACTTGAGCCTGAAATTGCCGAGGAAACGGTGACGGAGGCACCAGCGACGGAAGTCGAAGTGCAGACGTTCCTCTTCACCGAAGAGACGGTCGTCGAGACGCCGCTGCCGGAGAAGAAAAGCGAAGCGCGCGACGACAGCATGCGCATCGTCGAAGCACGCATGAAGGGCTATGTCGGCGAAGCGTGTCCCGAATGCGGGAACTTCACACTCGTGCGTAACGGCACGTGTTTGAAGTGCGATACGTGCGGTGGAACGACGGGCTGCAGCTGACGACAAACTGCACGTGGTGAAGAAATCGAGTCAGACGTCCGGCGTTTGCTGCGGATAAGCTTGACGCGATCATAACCTTTCAGTCACAGATGCTGGTATAGACACCGCCTGTGTGTCAGGCGATGTCTGTGCTGATCGTGCATGATTCGCATGTCACCGATCCGTCCCTATCACCACGCGGAGAGGAACTCATGGCTGGTGTAAAGAAAGCGACCACTGCTCGTCGCAGCACGTCGCGCTCGACGAAGGCCCGCACGACGCGGACCGCCCGCAAGCCGGCCAGCGCTGCCAAGTCGGCAACGCGGACCGTGAAGGCCGGCGCCGCTAAGAAGCCCGCGGCTCGGAAGACAACGACTGCCAAGAAGCCGGCAGCTCGTAAGACGGCTGCCAAGCCGGCAGCTCGTAAGACGGCTGCCAAGACGGCAACCGCCCGCAAGACGACGACCGCCAAGAAGCCGGCCGTTCGTAAGGCGACTGCCAAGAAGACAACCGCTCGCAAGACGACGACCGCTCGCAAGACGACGACTGCCCGTAAGCCGGCAGCCGCTCGCAAGGCGACGACTGCTCGCAAGACGACTGCCGCCAAGAAGCCGGCGGCGAAGCGGACGACTGCTACCAAGACCGCGGCGAAGACCGCGACCGCTCGCAAGACGACCGCCCGTAAGCCGGCGGCTCGTAAGCCTGCAGCTCGCAAGACCACCGCGAAGAAGTAGTATCTTTGTCCGGCGGCTTTGTCGCCGGACACTGCCTTTGAAGACCCGCCCGACAGATTGTCTGGGCGGGTTTTTCTTTGCGCTGGAACCGTTTGCGGAGTAAGCCGGGCGTGGTTTTCTGGTGCTCCGGCTGCCTTGCCAGCGTCGCAAAGTGCCGCCAAGATGACGTGGACTCGCCGGATCGCCTGCGTTTTCGGCTCGATCAGAACAAGCCTTGGGAGGACGTTTATGGGCCGTAGGGCGCAGAGCGCATTCGGACTCGTTGTGGCCGGATCAGCATTCCTTTTTGCCGGACCGGTCCTCGCCGCAGACCCTACCGCCATCGCCGACCAACTGGTTGAGGCCGTCAACGACGCGACGCGCGTGGCAACCTATGAGACGGCCACGGAAGGCGCCGATGGAACCATCGTCATCACCGGCTTCGCGGTGACGGATGACGCAAACCACATCTTCGCCAATATCGGCGAAATCGACGTCGTCAATCCGGTCGAGCAGGATGTCGGCTTCATCGCCGAGACCATCACGCTCCTCAATGGCGAAGCCGGCGACGAGGCAAATACGCTGACATGGGATCGCGTCGACCTGTCGAATGTCGCCGTCCCGTTCAATGTCGACCTCGCCGCTGAAGGGCCGCCGCAAATTCCGCTGACAGCGGCTGTGGTGCAAAGCCTCGTCTTCAGTCCGCCACAGGCCAACAACATCCTCATCGGCGGCGTCGACGTTCAGCTCGGCGATGTCATCGAGGGCGTCCCATACTCCGTGGCGTTGACGCTGACGGATGTGGAGTTGCCGACCGAGGTCGCCGACAATTCAACCGCGATCGACATTCTCAAGTCGATGGGCTTCGACGCGCTGGTGATGGATTTCACCATCGCCGGCACTTACGATTCGGAAACCGACACGCTCACCGCCGAGTCAGTCAGCATCAATATCCATGACTTCGGACGGCTGACGATCTCCGGCGTGTTCTCGGGCATGCCTCTCAGCAAGCTGCAGGAGCCGGGCGGCGTCGACGAAATCCTGTCGTCGGCCCTGGTGAACACGGTGCACATCCGCTTCGACAATGCCGGCGGCATGGAAGCCTTCCTGGCCATCCAAGCCAACCTGATGGGCGTTGCGCCGGAAGACGCCGCCTATGGCCTTGCTGTCGCCTTCCAGCTGTTCATGCAGGTGGAACTGCCTGACCTCGATCCGCAGATCGGCGTCACGGTGGGCAATTTCCTGCGCAACCCGCAGAGCATCACCATTGATGCGGTGCCGTCCGAGCCGGTGCCGCTGCTGGCGATCATCCCGCTGATCACCGGCAACCCGAACGCGCTGCCGACACTGCTCGCGGTATCGGTGGCGGCGAACACAGACGACTAGGTGGCGCCGTAGCCCGCCACATGTGGAGACCGATCATGCGCGTTAGCATCCGTCATGGGGCAGCCGCCCTTGCCTTCGGCTGGACTCTCGCCCTCTCCGTCTCCAGCGCTTCGGCGCAGGAGCTCGGTCCGGCGGCGCAGGCCCTGGAGACCTGGGTGCAGCAGATCGACGCCCTGCCCGAGGTGGAAGCGTCATACGAGACGCTGACCGGACGCGGCGATTCAGCGGAGCTTGTCGGCCTCACCATCCAGGGTACGGGCCTGCTGATGGTGTTCGACCCGATCAACGTCACCAACTATCGCCAGCTCGGGTCCGACGGCTTTGCCTTCGGCAGGTTCGAGGTTGACCATATTCAGGGCCGGACGCCGACCACAGAGATCAACGTCGTCAATCTCGCGGTCGACAATATCGCCGTGCCCGAGACCGGCTTCGTCTTCGACCAGACCCAGCCGATCACCTCGATCCTCGATATCTGGGGCAAGGCGAGCGAGATTTCGGTCGACCAGATTTCGGTCGGGCGCATCGATATCGGGCAGTATTACGGCGGCCTCGACAGCCTCGTCTCGTACCACAACTACGTTATTCGCGACTGGGCGGACGGGCATATCGGATCGAGCAGCGCTGGCCCGCTGGTGATGAATTCACCGACCGACGACCCGATGTTCCAGATGACGGTCGACCACATTGAATTGCAGGATATCGACTTCAACGCGATCGCCTGGGTGTTCGACCCGGCCGCCTATGCGGGCGGCAATCGCGAATGGAATTCGGTCGTCGGCCACGCCGAATACGACAACATCATGGTGCAGGCGCCCGACATCCAGCTGCGCATCAGCTCTATCGCGATAGACGACTTCAAGATGCGCCAGGCGGCCGAACCGTTCACGCCAATCCTCGAGCGGCTGATGACGGACGATACGCTGACATCGCGCCAGACCGATGCGCTGACGCAGGAGATCCTCGTCGATCTCATCTCGCCCTGGGGCCTCGGCGGCTTCAGCATCCAGGGCCTCGACATCTACACCGACGAGATCGACCGCTTCCATCTCGGCGATTTCCATATCACCGACCTGTCGCTCGACGGCCTCGGGGAAATCGGCCTCGGCGATCTCGACATCGTTGTCCCGGAATCGGGATCAGTGCGCCTCGGCCGACTGGCCCTTGGCGGTCTGGAAATGCCGAGCGAGAAGGAGCTGAAGCAGATCATCGCCACGATCGCCGCCGGCGGCGACCCGGCGAGCATTGCCAGCTTCCTGCCGTCGCTCAGCTACATCGAGCTGTCCGATTTCGAATACGCCAGCAGCCAGTCCCTGCCGGTGGTGATCGGCCGTTTCCTCATCAATGGCGGCGGCTATCTCGGCATCGCGCCGACTGACGGTCGCGTCGAGCTGACCGGCGTCACGGTGCCGCTGACGATCATTCAGGGTGACCTCAGGCGCATTCTCAATCAGATGGGCTACACGCAGTTCCAATTGGACTTCGGCGTCGCTCTCAATTGGGACGAGGCGAGCGAGACGCTGCGGATCGACGGACTGCATCTTCAGGTGGCCGACGCCGGCTCGGTCGACGCCAGCCTCGTGCTTGGCGGGGTGACGCGGGCGGTGTTCGACAACATCGACAACCTGTCCGAAGAGCAGGCGATGGCGCTGACGCTGGTCTCCGCCGACATCACCATCACCGACGAGTCGCTCGCCGAACGCCTCTTCCAGTGGACCGCAGAAGATACCGGTCAGCCGGCCGACGAATATCGCGAGCAGTTCATCCGCGGCTTGCCGGTCGTGCTTGGCCTGACGATCGACCGGACGCTCGCGGCCCAGATCGCGCCGCCGATCCAGGCGTTCCTTCGTGGTTCGTCGTCGCTGGTGGCAACGGCACGGCCGGAGCAGCCGGTGCCGCTCTCAGACGTCATGACCGCCCTGAGCGGTTCGCCCTATTCGCTGATCGGCCTGCTTGGGGTCGTGCTGACGGCGACGGAGCCGCAATAGCGGCGCCGCTCAGTCCTGAGGCAGGTTGAGGCGGATGTGCAACTCGCGCAGCTGCGCCATGGTCACATCCGACGGCGCCCCCATCATCAGGTCTTCGGCCTGCTGATTCATCGGGAACATCGTCACCTCGCGGAGGTTCTCCTCGCCGCATAGCAGCATCACGATGCGGTCGATGCCCGGTGCGATGCCGCCATGGGGCGGCGCGCCATATTGCAGCGCGCGCAGCATGCCGCCGAACTTCGCCTCCAGCACGTCCTCGCCATAGCCGGCGATGGCGAAGGCCTTCTTCATGATGTCGGGCAGGTGGTTCCGGATCGCGCCCGAGGACAGCTCCACGCCGTTGCAGACGACATCATACTGATAGGCGCTGATCTCCAGCGGGTCCTTCGTCTCCAGCGCCTCAAGGCCGCCCTGGGGCATGGAGAAAGGATTGTGCGAGAAGTCGACGCGCTTTTCGTCCTCGTTCCACTCGAACATCGGGAAATCGACGATCCAGCAGAATTCGAAGCGGTCCTTGTCGCTGAGGTTGAGCTCGTCGCCGACGCGCTGACGGGCGCTGCCGGCGAACGCGGCCATCTTCTTCGGCACGCCGCAAACGAAGAACACCGCGTCGCCGTCACCCAATGCCAGCAATTCGCGGATCGCGTCTGTGCGCTCCGCGCCGATATTCTTGGCGATCGGGCCGGCGCCCTCGCCGTCGTCGCGGAAGAAGATGTAGCCAAGGCCCGGCTGACCCTCATGCTGCGCCCAGGCATTCATGCGGTCGCAGAAGGCGCGGTTGCCGCCGGTCGGCGCCGGGATGGCCCAAACCTCGACCTTGTCGTCAGCGGCGATCTGGCCGGCGAAGACGCGGAATCCGGAATCGCGGAAATGCTCCGTGACGTTCTGCATCACGATCGGATTGCGCAAATCCGGCTTGTCGCTGCCATATTTGCGGATCGCCTCGGCATAGGGGATGCGCGGGAATTCCTGCGTCACCGGCTTGCCGTCGGCGAATTCCTCGAAGAGGTCGCGCAAGACCGGCTCGACGGCGGCGAAGACGTCATCCTGGGTAACGAAGCTCATCTCGATATCGAGCTGATAGAACTCACCCGGAGAGCGGTCGGCGCGCGCATCCTCGTCGCGGAAGCAGGGCGCGATCTGGAAATAGCGATCGAAGCCCGCGATCATGATCATCTGCTTGAACTGCTGCGGCGCCTGCGGCAGCGCGTAGAACTTGCCGGGATGAAGGCGCGACGGCACGAGGAAGTCGCGCGCGCCCTCCGGCGAAGACGCCGTCAGGATCGGCGTCTGGAATTCGAAAAATCCGGCATCCACCATGCGGCGGCGCACGGACGAGATGATTGCCGCCCGCTTCAGGATGTTGCGGTGGATGCGGTCGCGGCGAAGGTCGAGGAAGCGGTAACGGAGCCGCGTTTCCTCAGGATATTCCTGGTCGCCGAACACCGGCAGCGGCAGTTCAGCGGCTTTCGACAGGACCTCGATCGAATCGGCGAAAACCTCAATCTCGCCGGTCGGCAGATTGGGGTTCATCGTGTCGGCGGAGCGCGCCTTCACGGTGCCGTCGACCTTGATAACCCATTCGGAGCGCACCTTTTCCGCAACGGCAAAGGCCGGCGAGTCGGGATCGGCGACGATCTGGGTCAGGCCGTAGTGGTCACGCAGGTCGATAAAGAGAAGACCGCCATGGTCGCGGACGCGGTGCACCCATCCCGAAAGGCGGACCGTCTGGCCAACATCGGGGGCCCGCAGGGCACCGCATGTGTGGCTGCGATAAGGGTGCATGCGTCGATTTTTCCCGGAGTTGGCGAGGTCTGATTTCGGCCGCTCGGCGAGGGCCAAGGCGGCGGAAAAAGCACATGCCGGCCTTGCTTTGTCAAGGAGATGGCGATGCTCTGCGTTAATGCTGGACGGCAATGTCACGGGGCGACAATCGGCGCCGGAACCCCTATATCTCAGACCATGAAATTCATCTCCAAGAGCGAGGATCTGGCGCAAGCCTGCCAAAGTCTGGCCGGGACGGAATTCGTCACGGTCGACACCGAATTCATGCGCGAGACGACCTATTGGCCGCTGCTCTGCGTCATTCAGCTTGCCGGGCCGGACGACGCCTTTGTCGTCGACGCGCTGGCGCCCGATCTCGACCTCGGCCCCTTCTACGATCTGATGGCCGACGAGACGGTGCTGAAGGTCTTCCATTCGGGCCGCCAGGACATCGAGATCGTGTTCCATGGCGGCGGGCTCATCCCGCATCCGGTGTTCGACACCCAGGTTGCGGCGATGGTCTGCGGTTTCGGCAATTCGATCAGCTACGAGCAGCTGGTCGGCCGCCTCACCGGCGCGCAGATCGACAAGTCCTCCCGCTTCACGGACTGGGCGCGGCGGCCGCTGTCGGACCGGCAGCTGGCCTATGCCGTCGCCGACGTCACCCATCTCCGCGATGTCTATGAGGCGCTCGCCAAGCGCATCGAATCGCAGGGCCGGTCGCATTGGGTGGAGACGGAGATGGATATCCTCACTTCGCCCGACACCTACCGGATGGAGCCGGAGCAGGCCTGGCGGCGGCTGAAGATGAAGGCGCGCCGGCCGATCGAGCTTGCGGCGCTGCAGGCGCTGGCGGCCTGGCGCGAGCGCGAAGCGCAGTCCCGCAACACGCCGCGCGGCCGGGTGATCCGGGATGACGCGCTCTATGAGATCGCCGCGCAGGTGCCGACCACGCGCGAGGCGCTGGCGGCATTGCGGACGATCGGCAACGGTTTCGAGCGCTCGCGCGCCGGAGCACAGATCATCGAGTTGATGGAGGAAGTTTCGGCGATCCCCCGCGATCAGTTGCCGAAGCCGCCCAAGGCGCCGCGGCGGACGGACGGCAATGGCGCCGCTGTCGATCTCCTCAAGGTGCTGCTGAAGATGACGTCGGAAAACCACGGCGTCGCGGCGAAGGTGATCGCCACGGTCGACGATCTGGAGGCCATTGCCGGTGACGACAATGCCGATGTGCCCGCCCTTTCCGGCTGGCGGCGCAAACTCTTCGGCGAGGCGGCGCTGCGCCTGAAACGGGGCGAGATTGCCCTTCGCGTCGACGGCAACCGCGTGCAGATCGTGGATGTCGAGGCGAAAGCTCAGGCGGCCGAGTAGGCCCTCACCCTTCGATCGCGATCGCCGGCTCCCAGCCACCGATCTTCGCCAGTTGGCGCAGGCGGCGCATCAGACGGTCACCAGCCAGCTCCCGCATATCCTCCGGCATTACCAGCGTCAGTTCGCTGCCACGCAGTTCAATATGGGTGCGTTTGATGATGCCGGGCGCCGACGCCGAGATCATATGCGCGACGCGGATGGTGCCGCCCAGTGTGCGCGCCCGCTCGATGAGGCGAGGCGAGGCGATCTCGCGCAGGCGCGGCGACGCGAACTCGGCGCCGACGCCCTCATGGCGGTAATAGATCGCCAGGGCGAGGAAGGCACGGCCGGGATGATCGATGCCGATAAGCGAGGCATTGGCGATCATGTTGAGGCTTTGCAGGCCGCGATATTCGGCATGGGCACGCCAGCCAATGTCGGCGAACAGGCAACCGGCCTTGCGCAGCCTGATCTCGTCCGGCGTCTCATCGATGTTCATCGCCGCGAAGACGCCATCCGTCCAGGCGGCCAGTTCGCGCGAATGGCGCGGCGAACGCGAACGCAGAATGGCCAATTCCTCGGCCGTGAACAGCAGCGGATCCTCGGCTTGCTGACCGATATCCAGGAGGTCGTAGAGGTGCCCCTCCCGTAGGCCGAGCGCCGACATGACGACCTTGGTCGGCTTCATCAACGACAGGATCTCGCCGAGAACGATGGCACCGGCAGGAAGCAACGGCCGGCGGTTCTTCGACACGGCCTCGATTGAATTCGAGCGAATCCACGTCGTGCCGGCCGACCATCCGGCAGAACTCGACGGCCTCGTCGGCTTCGATCGTATAGTGGTGCATCACGCGGAGCGGATAGCCGGTCTGCTGCATATGCAGCCGCGCCAGCGACCGCCAGGTGCCACCGATGGCATAGAAGGTGCGCCGCTTGCCGCGCTCCAGCACCTTAGAATCGGCGAGCGCCTTGGCGGCGATCTTTTGGGCTTTCGCCCGGTCCCCGCCGCTGGCGCCTTCGAGCGACAGGCCGCCGAGCGGGAACGTCTCGCCTGAGCCGTACTCGTTGCCCGCCACCTCCACCAGTTCAAGGCTGCCACCGCCAAGATCGCCGCAAATGCCGTCGGCGTTTTGGATCGAGGAAATGATGCCGAGCGCCGACAAGCGCGCCTCTTCACGCCCGCTGAGCGTGATCACTCCGGCGCCGCAAATCTGTTCGACGGCGGTGATGAACTCGACGCCGTTCTCAGCGTCGCGGACCGCGGCGGTGGCGAGAACGTCGACACGGCCGACCTTCAGTTGCCGATTGATGGCGGCAAAACGTCGGATCGAGGCAAGCGCGGAATCGACCGCCGCCTGTTCGAGCCGGCCGGTGCTGGAGACGCCGCGACCAAGGCCACACAGGGCTTTCTCGTTGAAAAGCTGCGTCGGCGCCCGGGAAAGGCGTTCGAACACCACCAGTCGCACGGAGTTCGAACCGATATCGATGACGGCGATGGGGGTCGAATTGGCAATCCGCCCCGGCGCGTCCTCCGCTTGTTCCGCGGGGCTGCTAGCGCTTGATGGCCTTGGGCGGATTAAGCTTGAGAGATTTTCCACGACCCGACAGGCTCGGATTGGTCATGAAGTACTGGTGGGCGTTAAAGCGCCTTTCGCCCTTGCGCGGCAAGAGGCGCACGGATGACCCGTCCGGCAATAGCCGCCAAGACTGCTGGTTATCCGCAAGATTGGCCACCATGATCTGGTCGAGTACCTGTTGATGAACGGTCGGATTGAGCAGCTGGACGACGACCTCGACGCGGCGGTCGAGATTGCGCGGCATCATGTCGGGTGAGCCGATATAGACGATGGCCTCGGGCGAAGGCAGGCCGTTACCGTTGCCGAAGCAGTAGATGCGGGCGTGTTCGAGGAAGCGGCCGACGATCGACCGCACGCGGATTCGATCCGACAATCCCTCGATGCCTGGACGAAGGCAGCAAATGCCGCGGACGATGAGATCGATCTCAACGCCGGCAGCGCTCGCGTCATAAAGGGCGTCGATGATGGTGGCATCGACGAGCGAGTTCATCTTCATCCAGATGCGGCCCGGCCGACCGGCGCGCGCATGGTCGGCTTCGGCGCCAATCAGATCGAGCATGCGGCGGCGCAGCGTGATCGGCGAAATGGCGAGACGCGACAGCTCGCCCGGCTCGGAATAGCCGGTGATGTAGTTGAAGACGCGGCCGACATCGCGGCCCAAGGCGGGATCGGCCGAGAAGTAGGACAGGTCCGTGTAGATGCGGGCCGTCACCGGGTGATAGTTGCCGGTGCCGATATGGACATAGGTGGCAAGACGGCCGCCCTCGCGGCGCACGATGAGCGACAGCTTGGCGTGGGTTTTGAGTTCGAGGAAGCCGTAGACGACCTGCACGCCTGCGCGCTCCAAGTCGCGCGCCCAACGGATATTTGCCTCTTCGTCGAACCGCGCCTTCAATTCGACCAGCGCCGTCACCGTCTTGCCGGCCTCGGCAGCCTCGATCAGCGCGCGCACGATCGGCGAATCGTTGGAAGTCCGATAGAGCGTCTGCTTGATCGCGACAACCTCGGGATCCGCCGCCGCCTGACGCAGGAACTGCAGCACGACGTCGAAGGATTCGTAGGGGTGGTGGACGATCAGGTCCTTCTGGCTGATCGCCGCGAAGCAGTCGCCGCCATTGTCGCGGATGCGCTCGGGGAAGCGCGCGGTGAAGGGCGCGAATTTCAGCGATGGGCGGTCCAGCGAGACGATCTGCGACAAATCGTTGAGGGCCAGCAGGCCGTCGACGAGGAACATGTCTTCCTTGTCGACGCCGGTCTCGCGGCACATCTGGTTGCGCAGATCTTCCGGCATCGACGCGTCGATCTCCAGGCGGATGACCGAACCGCGCCGACGGCGCTTCAAGGCGCTCTCGAACAGACGGACAAGATCCTCGGCCTCTTCCTCGACTTCCAGATCGGAGTCGCGGATGACGCGGAAGGAACCGCCACCCTGGACGCGATAGCCCGGGAAGAGAATGTCGGTGAACAGGGCGATCGTCTGCTCGAGGCTAACGAAGCGGTCGACCCCTTCGGCCGAGGACGGCAACTGAATGAAGCGCTGAAGCGTCAACGGCACGCGCAGAAGCGCACGCATCTTCGCGCCTGTGGTGACGCGCACGAGCTGCAGCGCCAGCGAGAAGCCGAGATTGGGGATGAAGGGGAACGGATGCGCCGGATCGATGGCAAGCGGCGTCAGGACCGGAAAGATGGTCTCGAAGAAATAGCCGCGGAGCCAGTCCTTGTCAGCGGCCGGCAGATCCTCGCCGTCAACGATGACAATGCCGGCATCGATTAGTTCGTGCCGCAGAACCGCCCACACGCCCTGCTGGTCGGTCGCCAGCGCCGCGACGGCCTCGCGAACCAGGCGGAGCTGTTCGGAGGGCGTCCGGCCGTCGTCGCTGACATTGGCCACGCCTTCGCGCAACTGACCCTGCAGGCCCGCGACGCGGACCATGGAGAATTCGTCGAGGTTGTTGGCCGAGATGGACAGGAAGCGCACGCGCTCCAACAGCGGATGCTTCTTCGCGGCGGCTTCTTCCAGCACACGCCGGTTGAAGTGCAGCCACGAGATCTCGCGGTTGATGAAGCGCTCCGGACTGTGCCGAAGAGACGATACCGGTTCAGCCGCCGGCTCCTGCGGCGCTGTGATTGCTGCGTTTTCCTGGTCCATGACGCCCCTTTCAGGGGCACTGTACACCAACGATTGTGACTATTTCGCTTCCGCGTCGCCTTGCTCGCCGCCATAGAGGTCGGCGAGAACGGCCGCCGCCAGCTGACGCGACAACGGCTTGCCGGACGCCAAAGCGGCTTCGTCCATTCCAGCAACGAGGTCGGATGCGGCGGCAAAACTGCGCTCCATCCGCCGCAAGAGATACTCCAATAACGCCGCTGAAACAATAAGTTGGCGGTCAGAGAAGAGCTTCACCAAGACCTGACGCAAGAAGGCGTCGTCCGGCGGCAGGAGGTGCAAGGGCCGCGCAGCACGCAACCGCGAGGCAAGATCCGGGAGCACGACCTCGCTCGGGACCGCTTCGTTCCGCGCCGTCAGCAGGACCGCCTGTCCGTGTTCGCGCGCTCGGTTCAGGAGGTGAAAAAGCGCGGTTTCATCGGCGCCGCGATCGATATCCTCGACGACAAGGGCGGCGTCGCCCGCCGACGCCTGTTCGCCGCCCGCGATGTCGACCGCGGGGATGATGGCCGCGCCGCTTTGCGCCGCCCAGATCGAGGCGAGATGCGTCTTGCCCGCCCCTTCGGGTCCCGACAAGAGGACCGGCAGGTCCGGCCAATCCGGCCAGGCTTCGATGGCGGCAAGGGCCTGATAGTTGCACGCGCCGACGACAAAATCGGCCCGGCTGAGCGCCGGCGCGTGGCCGAGGCCCAGCGGCAACTGCCCGCGCGGGGGCATCATTCCTTGGCTCCCGCCTCGCCTTCCGCTTCCGCCGATGGCGGTGCGCCGCCGCCATAGAAGGCGCTGGCGCGGTATTGCGTGATGCCGAAGCGGACGAGAACGCCGATCATCGCTGACGTCGGGACGGCAATGAGGGTCCCGACGAAGCCGAATAGAGCCGTGAAGGCCAACAGCGCGAAAATCAGCCACACCGGGTGAAGGCCGATCGAATTGCCGATGATCTTCGGCTGCAGATAGTTGCCTTCAAGCACTTGGCCCGCAACGAAAATAGCAACCGTGATGATGACCCAGACCCAGTCCCCCCCGGGCCCCATTGCGCCGTCGCAACGCCGACAGAGACGATGAAGCCGGTCGCAGTGCCGACGAAGGGGATGAAGCTGAGGAGGCCGGCGATAAGACCGATGATGAGGCCGAAATGCAGGCCGATGATTGCCAGGGCAGTGGCGTAGAAAACGCCGAGGATGAGGACGACGAGCGACTGGCCGCGAACGAAACCGGCGATGGCGCGGGACATCTGTCGGCCGAGATCGCGGATGGTCGCCGCATGCTGGCGCGGGAGAAGCGCGTCCACACCGGAAAGCATGCGGTCCCAATCATACAGCAGGTAGAACGCCACCACCGGCGTGATGACGAGCAGCGACAGCACGGCAACGATGGCGCGGCCGCCGCTCCACAGCGAATTGAGGAGGCCGGCAAGCCAGTCCGTGCCATTGCCGACGAACCCAGCGATCTGGTCGGGCAGTGCGGCGCCGTCGATGCCGAGATAGCGGGCGAGATCGGTATCGAAGAGCGGTTGCAGCATCGTCTGCAGGTCGGTGATCAATGACGGCAGGCGATTGATGAACTGCGTGGTCTGATCCACTAGGACGGGGATCAGGAGGAGCAGCACGGCAATGAAGAAGATAAGGAATACCAATAAGATGACGAGCGTCGCTGCCAGCCGGCTGAAACCGCGGCGCTCGAACCAATCGGCCAGTGGGTCGAGCAGATAGGCGAGCGCCATACCGGCAACGAAAGGTAACAGAATCGAGGAGAAGACCAGGAGGAAGACGACCAGCACCACGAGGGCGCCGAGCCAGAACAGAAGCTGGCGCTGCAGCGGATGCTGCGTTTGTTGTTGTGGTTGCGGCTGATCTTCCGCGGTCAAGCTCTATGCCCCCTCGTCTTCTGCCATATGCCGTACCCAATCAATGAGATAGGCCCCGGCGGAAGCGACGGTCAACAGACCGACGACCCACACCAGAACATTGCGCAGGTCGCCAAGGCCTGCATTGAAGGCGAGATCGCCGATCACCAGAGCCGCAAAGACGATCTGCATCGTTGTGTTGATCTTGCTGATGATCAGCGGCTTGACCTCGATCGGACGGTCGAGGATCCAGGCAAGGATGACGCCGCCGATGATGAAGATGTCGCGGCTGGCAACAATAAGGCCGAGCCAGCCCGGTATCTCGTCCATGAAGGTGAGCGAAAGGTAGATCGAGACGAGCAGCGCCTTGTCAGCAATCGGATCGAGATAGGTTCCGAGCTTGGAGCGAAGGTTGTATTGCCGTGCGATGAAGCCGTCGACAGCATCGCTTGCGCCGGCGATGACGAAGATTATGAAGGCACCGACAAACGACCCGTCGCTGATGAACCAGATGATCGCGGGTACCAGAAACAGCCGGCCGACCGTGATCAGGTTGGGCAGGGTCAAGGGACATCTCTTCCAGTTGGCGGATCAGGTTCAGATAGCGCATCACGGTGACACAGAAAATGGCAACCGCGGATGCCAGGATTGCACAGCGATAGGGGAACGGACTTGGTAGCGAAGGCTCCGACCGGGCGGGCACCGGCCAGCTACGCCGATGCCGGCGTCGACATTGCGGCCGGAAACCGCCTCGTTGACCTGATCAAGCCTGCCGTCCGCGGCACTAAACGCCCTGGCGCGGACGGGCTGATCGGCGGGTTCGGCGGCCTGTTCGACCTGAAGGCGGCCGGCTACGCCGACCCCATCCTTGTCGCTGCGACGGATGGCGTCGGCACCAAGGTGAAGCTGGCGATCGAGACCGGGCTCCTAGGCACCGTCGGCATCGACCTCGTCGCCATGTGCGTGAACGACCTCATCGTCCAGGGCGCCGAGCCGCTGTTCTTCCTCGACTACTACGCCACCGGCCATCTCAATCCGGAGCAGGCCGCCGTCGTCGTCGCTGGCATCGCCGAAGGCTGCCGGCAGGCCGGAGCGGCCCTCCTGGGCGGTGAAACGGCGGAAATGCCCGGCATGTATGGCGGCGAGGATTTCGACCTCGCCGGTTTCTCTGTGGGCGCCGTCGAACGCGACAAGATGCTGCCGCGCCCTGACATCGCTGTTGGAGACGTTGTGCTCGCCCTCGCCTCTTCCGGCGTCCACTCCAACGGCTATTCGCTGGTGCGGCGGCTGGTTGCCGATTCGGGTCTGCGCTGGACCGACGACGCGCCGTTCGCGCCCGGGTCGCCCCTGGGCGCGGCGTTGCTGACGCCGACGCGCATCTATGTCCCCGCTATCCTCAAGGCGCTAAAGGAATCGACCGGCATCAAGGCGCTGGCGCATATCACCGGCGGCGGCATCACCGAGAATGTGCCGCGCGTCCTGCCGGACGATCTCGCCGTAAGTGTCGACCTCGGGACGATCGCGCTCCCGTCGGTCTTCGCCTGGCTGCGCGAGGCGGGCCAGATCGGGCAGGCAGAGATGCTGAGGACCTTCAATTGCGGCGTCGGCATGGTGGCAGTGGTCAGCCCCGAACATGCGGGCGACGTGGTTCACTTGCTGGGCGGCGCCGGCGAAACGACAACGAGAATCGGGACGGTCACGTCCCGGGAAGGAGAAGCGGTGCGCTATGAAGGCCATCTCTAGAGTGGCGCGGTGAGCAGGAAACGAACCGCAATTCTCATTTCCGGCCGGGGCAGCAACATGGTGGCGCTGGCCACCGCAGCCGCCCAGCCGGATTTTCCAGCCGAGATCGTTCTTGTCCTGTCTGACAATCCGAACGCCGAGGGCCTGGAACGGGCAAGGCAACTCGGCCTTGCCACGGCGACGGTCGACCGCGCGGCGTTCCCGAACCGCTCCGACTTCGAGACGGCGATGCAGAAGGAACTGCATGCTGCGCAAGTGGAGCTTGTCTGCCTTGCCGGCTTCATGCGGATTCTGTCAGAGGCGTTCGTTGAAGCGTGGTTCGATCACATGCTCAACGTTCACCCGTCTTTGATCCCGGCCTTTCGCGGAATCAACACGCATCAGCGCGCGCTCGATGCCGGCGTACGGCTGCATGGCTGCACAGTGCATTTCGTCCGAGCCGACGTCGATGCCGGCCCGATCGTCGCCCAGGCGGCGATCCCGGTGCTCACCGACGACACGGTCGCGTCCCTTGCGGAGCGCCTGTTGCCTGTCGAACACCACATCTATCCGATGGCGCTACGCCTCGTCGCATCAGGCGCCGCGCGCATCGAGGGGCGCAAGGTGGTCGTCGACGGCATGCCGACTGAGAGTTCGGCGAGCTTTTTCTTTCCCGACATAAAGGAGGCCTGACAGTGCCTGCCGCGCTCGTCACCGGCGGCGCCGTACGCATCGGTCGCGCGATCGCAGAGAGCCTGTCGGCCGATGGCTGGGACGTCGCGATCCACGCCAACAGCTCCGAACGCGACGCAGGCGAAGTCGCCGCCGGCATCATGCGCCGCGGCGGCAAGGTCACCGTGATCATCGACGACCTCAGCAAGCCCGAAGCGCCGGAGCGCATCGTGAAGGGCGCGATCTCGGCGCTGGGGCCGGTCGAACTCCTCGTCAACAATGCCGCGATCTACGAGCCGGATCAGCTCGCCAGCCTTGAACGCGATCTGTGGCAGCGCCAGATGGATATCAACCTCGCCGCCCCGCTCTTCCTGTCGAAGGCGTTTGCCGCGGCGCTGCCGGCCGACCGAACCGGCAATATCGTCAACATCATCGATCAGCGCGTGTGGAAGCCGGTGCCGGCGTTCTTGTCCTATCAGATCAGCAAGTCGGGCCTTTGGGCGGCCACGATCTCGCTCGCCCAGGCGCTGGCGCCGCGCATTCGCGTCAACGCCATTGGCCCCGGTCCGACGCTGCCCAACGAGCGGCAATCCGATGCCGATTTCGCGGGGCTCATCGAAACGCTGCCGCTGAAACGGAACGCCGCGCTGGACGAATTTGGCCGCGCCATCAAGTTCTTCGTCGAGACGCCGTCGGTGACCGGCCAGATGCTTGCGCTTGACGGCGGCCAGCATCTCGCCTGGAACACGCCTGATGCCACGCGATTCAACGACTGAACCTGAGGTCTTCGCCGCCAGCGAGGATTTCGTCGTCAGCCTCGAGGGCGGCGCCGAGACCATCGCAAAAGCGGTGAAGCGCCTGCCCGACCGGCCGGGCGTCTATCGCATGGTCGGCAAGGACGGGACGGTCCTCTACGTCGGCAAGGCGCGCAGCCTCAGGAAGCGCGTCGCCAATTATACGCGCCCCGGCCAGCCTGGGCGGTTGATGCGCATGATCCAGGCGACGGTGCATCTGGAAGCGATCGTCACGCGTACCGAAACCGAGGCGCTGCTCCTCGAGGCGAACCTCATCAAGCGCCTCCGGCCGCGCTACAACGTCCTTCTGCGCGACGACAAGTCGTTCCCCTACATCCTCATCACGGCCGATCATGAGGCGCCGCAGATCGTCAAGCATCGCGGACCGCATCGGCGGAAGGGCGACTATTTCGGCCCGTTCGCCTCTGCCGGTGCGGTCGATCGCACAATCAACGCAATGGAGCGCGCTTTCCTCCTCCGCTCCTGCAGCGACGGAGTCTATGAGAGCCGCACGCGCCCATGCCTGCTCTATCAGATCAAGCGATGCTCGGCGCCCTGCACCGGGGAGATCGCGCTTGAGGACTATGCCAAGCTCGTCTCCGAGGCGAAGGCTTTCCTCGCTGGCAAGAGCCAGGCGATCCGCCGCGACCTCGCCAAAGCCATGGAGAGCGCAGCCGAGCGCCTCGATTTCGAACAGGCCGCCACCTATCGCGACCGCCTCGGGGCGCTGTCGCATGTGCAGAGCCATCAGGGCATCAACCCGCGTAATGTGACGGAGGCCGATGTCTTCGCCTGCTATCAGGAGGGCGGGCAGACGGCGATCCAGGTGTTCTTCTTCCGCACCGGACAGAATTGGGGCAACCGCCCCTATTTTCCGAAGGCCGACCACAGCCTCGACGGTTCCGAGGTGCTGGAGTCGTTCCTCGCCCAATTCTACGACGACAAGCCGCCGCCAAAGCTGATCCTGCTATCGCACGCGATCGAGCAGCAGGAGTTGCTCGCCAAGGCATTGTCGGAGAAGGCCGGGCGGAAGGTCGAGGTGTCGGTGCCGAGTCGCGGCGAACGGCGCGACCTCGTCTCCCACGCGCTGGCCAACGCCAAGGAGTCGCTCGGCCAGCGCCTCGCCGAGACCTCGTCGCAGGCCAAGCTGATGGAAGGCCTCGCCAAGACGTTCGGCCTGGCAGAGCCGCCGCGGCGCATCGAGGTCTATGACAACAGCCACATCATGGGCACCGAGGCGGTCGGCGCGATGATCGTCGCCGGACCGCTGGGCTTCGAGAAGAACCAGTACCGCAAGTTCAACATCCGCTCGACGACGATCACGCCGGGCGACGATTTCGGCATGATGCGCGAGGTTCTCCAGCGCCGCTTCACCCGCCTTCTCAAGGAGGCCGCGAAGAAGGAAGACGTGGAGCCCGATGCGGAGGCCGATGCCGAGGAGAGTTCGCCCTGGCCGGATCTGGTGCTGATCGACGGCGGCGCCGGCCAGGTTGCTGCGGCGCGGTCCGTGCTCGCCGATCTCGGCCTCGAATCGGTGCCCCTGGTCGGCATCGCCAAGGGGCCGGACCGCGACGCCGGGCTGGAGAAGTTCCACATTCCGGGCCGCGAAACATTCATGCTCCAGCCCCGCGACCCCGTGCTCTATTTCGTGCAGCGTCTCCGCGACGAGGCGCACCGCTTCGCCATCGGCACGCACCGCGCCAAGCGCAAGGCGCAGATGGGCCGCAACCCGCTGGACGAAATCGCCGGCATCGGCCCCACGCGAAAGCGCGCCCTTCTGCGCCATTTCGGTACGGCGAAGGCGCTCAGCCGGGCGAGCCTGCGTGATTTGGCAGCAGTCGACGGCATTTCCGAACAAATGGCCCAAATCATCTATGATCACTTCAACGCGCAGGGCGGCAGTTAATGGCCCTCTGCGCTTGACCCCGCCGCGCCCGCACGTTCTCATGAACGCGCCATAGGCTGCAGGCGACCAATTTGGGCAAAGCCGCGAAACATGGTTCAGCCATCCGATCAGGTCGCAGATACGCCGGCGCGGGTTTCACCCGTCGCTGTGCCCAATCTGCTCACCTATGCGCGGATCATTGCCATCCCGGGGATGGTGGCGAGCTTCTATATCCCGGGCTCAGCCGGGCCGATCACGGCGCTCGGCATCTTCATCGCTGCCGCAATCACTGACTTTTTCGACGGCTATCTTGCCCGCGCTTGGCACCAGCAATCGGCGCTGGGCCGCATGCTCGACCCGATCGCCGACAAGCTGCTGGTGGCGGCTGCGCTCCTCGTTCTGGTCGGGGAAGGAACGATCGGCGGCTGGTCGCTGTGGGCGGCGCTGATCATCCTGTCACGCGAGATCCTCGTCTCGGGCCTACGCGAATCACTCGCTGAGGTTCGCGTCAGCGTGCCGGTCAGCCGGCTCGCGAAATGGAAGACGACCGTTCAAATGATCGCGATCGCCTTCCTGCTGATCAGCCCGGCGGACAAGGACATTGTCCCCTACACGGCGGAGGCCGGGCTGACGCTTTTATGGATCGCGGCGATCCTGACGCTCTACACCGGCTACGACTATTTTCGCGCCGGCTTCCGCCATTTGCTGCGTCAGGATTCCTAACGGCCTAGCCGACGATCTCAGTCTCGGAGAACCAGTAGGCGATCTCCTGCGCCGCGGTTTCGGGGGCGTCGGAGCCGTGCACCGAGTTCTCGCCGATCGAGGTGGCGAATTCCTTGCGGATCGTGCCCGGATCGGCCTTTGCCGGATCGGTGGCGCCCATAACCTCGCGGTTCTTGGCGATGGCGTTCTCGCCCTCCAGCACCTGAACCACGGTCGGGCCGGAGCTCATGAACTCGCAGAGCTCGTCGAAGAATGGCCGTTCGCGATGAACGGCGTAGAAGCCTTCCGCCTGACGGCGGCTCATCCATACGCGCTTGGAAGCAACGACGCGAAGGCCCGCTTCCTCAAGCTTCGCGGTGATCGCCCCGGTGAGATTGCGCCGCGTGGCATCCGGCTTGATCATCGAGAAGGTACGTTCTTTGGCCATGAGATACTTCCGTCACATTTATGGGCTTCGCTATCGGCAGCGCATCAACCTGACACTGCGCGCTGCGTTTCTAGTGAAGATGGAAGCGACCATCAATCGGACGTTGACGGAAAAGCTGAATCAGATGGTATGATTTATCCTGCCGATGGTGGCTCGACTGGGACCTGAAGCCAAGGGAGACGGCGATGCGGCACGCCCCAGACATCGACGGCCAAGCGGTGGCCGAAGAACCGACGGACTATGTGAGGCTCCTGAACAACGTGGCCAGGGCGCGCGATGAGGCAGCGAGGCTACAGCTCGGTCTGACGTCATATCTGCTCGACGTCGTGTGCCTCGATCTCAGCGCGCTCACATCGGTGACGACTGCCCCCAAGCTGAGAGCGTCGCGAAACACCGGGCAGGCCGGCGATCCCGGCAAATAGATGCGAGCGTTCGGCGCACTATTCCTCGCGCCTGCGCCCCTGTTTCTCGCGAATGATCGATTTGTATAGCTTGCCCTGGGCGCGATAATGCGCGTGGTGCTCGGCGAGCGTCTTCGTGTTGCGTGCCTCTTCCCGCTGTAGTTTGCGGAATCGCTCAAGGCGTGTCGGGTCCAGAGTCCCTTCCTCGATCGCCGCCAGCACCGCACAGCCGGGCTCGGTCTCGTGCCGGCAGTTAGTGAAACGGCATTCACCCTCAAGTGCCACTATGTCTTCGAAGAGGCTTTCGACGCCTCCCTTGAGGTCGGCGAGTTGCAGTTCGCGCATGCCCGGCATGTCGACAAGCCATGCGCCCGAAGGCAGACCGTGAAGCGAGCGGTGGGTCGTGGTGTGCCGGCCCTTGGCGTCGTCTTCCCGAATGGCGTTGGTGGCCAGTGACGTGCCGGCGAGGGTATTGACGAGCGTCGATTTGCCCACGCCGGAGGAACCGACGAGCGCCAAGGTCTGCCCCCGCTTCAGCCAAGGGGCGAGGTAGTCGCCGACGGCCGGGCTGCGCGCGTCGCAGGCAACAACGAGCAGCCCCCGCGCTAATTCCCGTCCCGCGGCCTCGAACGAGGCGACGTCTTCTGCAAGGTCGCTCTTGGTGAGGAGGAGAATGGGCTCGACCCCTGCATCGGTTGCGAGGGCGAGATAGCGTTCGATACGCGCCGGATTGAAGTCCTGGTTGCAGGACGAGACGACGAGGAGCGTGTCGACATTGGCGGCGAGCAACTGGATACGGCTTTCCCTACCAGCGGCCCGCCGTTTGAACAGACTTGCGCGGTCGAGAAGCCTGGCGACGGCCGTCGCCTCGGCATCCAGCAAGACCCAATCGCCGACGGTGGCCTGGCCGGTTTCGCCGCCAAGGTCGTAGCGCTGCGGGATTCGTCTGTCGCCGTCGCCCGGTAGAGCGACGACAATCTCGTCACGATGGACGGCGGTCACGCGCGCTGGCAGGAGCGAGCCGATCTCGTCATCGGTCAGTTGGGCTTGAAAGAAGGGCGACCAGCCTAAGGCCGCAAGGTCGGAGGTGTTGGTGTTCATCTCGTCTCGATCAGTGAGGCTCCGGAGGGAGCGCAAGCTTTGACGGGCCGTCGCCAAGGCGTCGGCCGGTGACATGGCTGATCGAGCGGATGGAGATATGGCAGCTGCCGCCTAAGCGGCGCGCGGCTCCGCGATCAGCCCTTTGGATGCCCTGACAATCATCTCGCACCTCCTCGTTCGGTGACCGCAATATCAACGCGATACGCGCGGCGGCCCTTGCCGTCAACGCTTGCATCGATCGCCGCAGCGCGGGACAAGCCTCGCATGCTGCAACTCAGCGACATCACCTATCGCATCGGCGAACGGATCCTGATCGACCATGCCAGCGTCAGCCTGCCGGACGGCGCGCGTGCGGGGCTGGTCGGCCGCAATGGCGCCGGCAAGACGACCCTTTTCCGCATCGTCACCGGCGAGGCCGAGCATGAGAGCGGCACGGTCACCCTGCCACGCAACGCGCGGATCGGTCAGGTTGCGCAGGAGGCTCCCGCCGGCCCGACGCCGCTGATCGACGTCGTGCTGGCTGCCGACAAGGAACGAACCTCCCTCCTCGCCGCGGCCGAGACCGAAACCGATCCGCATCGCATCGCCGAGGTCGCACATGCGTCTGGCCGATATCGACGCCCATTCCGCCGAAGCGCGAGCGGCTTCGATCCTCGCCGGCCTTGGCTTCGATGCGGAGGCGCAGAAGCGCCCTTGCTCGGATTTCTCCGGCGGCTGGCGCATGCGCGTGGCGCTGGCGGCGGTGCTGTTCGCCGAACCCGACCTTCTCCTTCTCGACGAGCCGACGAACTATCTCGATCTCGAAGGCGCCATCTGGCTCAACGGTTTCCTCGCGCGCTACCGCCACACCGTGCTGGTCATCAGCCATGACCGCGACCTGCTCGACGAGGCGGTGGATACGATCATCCATCTCGATCAGGGCAAGCTCGTCGTCTATCGCGGCGGCTATAGCCAATTTGAACGGCAGCGATCCGAGCGGCAGGCGTTGCAGCTGAAACTGCTCAAGAAGCAGCAGGCGCAGCGCCAGCATCTGGAGGCGTTCGTCGAGCGCTTTCGGGCCAAGGCGTCGAAGGCGAAACAGGCCCAATCGCGCATCAAGGCCTTGGAGCGGCTGGCACCGATCGCCGCGATGGTCGAGGACCGCGTTTATCCGTTTGCCATTCCGAGCCCCGAGCGTCCGATGCCCCCGCCGATCGTGGCGATGGAGGACGTGTCGGTCGGCTATGAGGCGACGCGACCGGTGTTGACGCGGCTCGACCTGACGTTGGGCAATGACGACCGCGTCGGCCTGCTCGGCAAGAACGGCAATGGCAAGTCGACCCTGGTCAAGCTCCTCGCCGGCCGCCTTGCCGCGCAGGACGGCCGCCTCCGCCGCCATCACAAGCTGAAGATCGGCTATTTCGCCCAGCACCAGTTGGACGAGCTCAATCCGAAACAGTCGGCCTATGACCACGTGCGCGTGCTTCTGCCCGACGCCACCGAGGCGCAGGCGCGGGCACGCGCCGGTGCGCTCGGCTTTCCCGGCAGGAAGATGGACACGCCCACCGCCGATTTGTCGGGCGGTGAGAAGGCCCGCCTGCTGCTCGGCCTGACGGCCTTCGAAGGGGTCGATCTCCTCATTCTCGACGAGCCGACCAACCACCTCGATATCGACAGCCGCGAGGCGCTGATCCGCTCGCTCAACGACTTCAGCGGGGCCGTGATCATCGTCAGCCATGATCGCCATCTGCTTGAGGCGACAGTCGACCAATTGTGGCTGGTGGCGGACGGCACGGTGCGCCCGTACGAAGGCGACCTCGACGACTATCGCCGAGGGATCAGCGGTACGGCAAACCAAAAGAGCAAGGCCCCGTCCGTCGCACCGGCAAAGGATCGCCGACGGGAGGCCGCACGAAAGCGCGAGGCGCTGTCACCGCTCCGCGCCGAGATACGCAAGGCCGAACGCAGGATCGAGGAGTTGCAGGGTGAGGTCAGGCGGCTGGACGCCGTTCTCGCCAAGCCCGAAATCTATCAGGGCAATGGCGAGGAAGTTGCCGGCCCTGCGAAAAAGCGGGCCGATGCGTTGGCCGCGCTCGACCAAGCGGAAACGCACTGGCTCGATCTCTCGGCGAAACTGGAATCATCGATACGGGCGGCCGAGGGCGAATAGCGTCCGGCAGCGACGGCCTGGGCCGTCAGCCTAGTTCGGGATCAGGAAGTTCAGGCCGAACCGCACGAGATGGGCGTCGTTGCGATGCACGAAGACGTCGCCATCCGTGTTGGTCGTCGTGTCGGTGCCGAGGTTGAAGTAGTTGTACTCCAGCTTCGCCGTCCAATTGGCGTCGAAGGCGAACTCCGCGCCGCCGCCGACGAGATAGCCGAGCTGCGGCCCACCGAGCGTCGTCGTGTCGCCGGCAGTGGGCGTGCCGGGGCCCGGACCGGTCAGATCGCCATAGGTGGCTGAGTATTGCGTGATGATGCCGCCCGCCGTGGCGAAAAGCAGCGTCCGGTCAAAGGCCACGCCAACGCGGCCGGCAAGGGTCGCGTACCAACCGTAGCCGACCGTTCCCTCATCATCGTTGAGCACCCCGTCCGGGGTATCGTCGACAAAGAGTGAGAAGGCATCGCCGAGCGCGAGATAACCGCCGGTCACCTCGCCGCCGATGACGAACGTCCCGGCCTGCTGGTTGTAGCCAAGCGTGACGCCGCCAAAGGCGCCCGTCGGCGTAAGGCCAAGGGTCACAGCAGCGTTGCCCTCGTCGAAGCCGTCGCCGTTGCCCTGCGTTGGGTCGTTGGTGGCTGACGAGTGGCCCAGACCATAACCGCCGAACACGCCGATATACGGCCCTGTCCAGGTGAAGATGGGCGCAGCTGGAGCCTGCGCCGGAATCGGCGGCGTGTCCGTGACCACCGGATCGGCGGCCAAGACTGGGCTCGCAAAAGCGGCGAGCGCTACAGCTGCCAGAGTCAGTCTCTTCATCACGCCTCCGCCCGAATACGGGCAGACCAAGCCACATTTGGTGCAATGAGTACCATTTGGGCTCGATATAGGTCTATAGCGGGGCTGCAACAGTGGCTGCGAAAGCAATCAACCGCGTGCGGAGGAAATTTTCCTAAGCCTTTCTTGGGTCAGCCTTTTTCCTTCCAGCGACCATTCTCGTCCTGTTGCCAATATGTCGCTTCATGTCCCTTATCGCGCACCGACAGCCACCAGCCCCGGGCCGCCTCGACCGATTCGGCGTCGTTGCCGTCGAACATGATGACGACGCGTCGATAGGGCTCGACCTCCCCCAGGGGCGCATTATCGACGAGGAATTTGACCTCGGCGTCGTTGGCGTTGCCCTCGTCGGCGGCAATGAGAATCGGTTCGCGCCGGGCGAACTCACCGGCCGGAAGCCCATGCGGCAGGAACGAATTGTCCCGATACGTCCACAGATAGGAATTGAGCGCCTCCGCCCGTTCTTGGGAGCTGGTCTGAACAACGGCCCGCCATCCGCGATCGAGGCAGCGTTCAAGCAGCCCCGGAAGCACGGCCTCAAGCGGCTGGTTCTGCAAATGGTAGAACAGAACCTCGGCCACCCTCAGCTCTCATATTTGTCGGAAACCAGGCGCTCCAGAAGGCGCACGCCGAAGCCGGAGCCCCAGGAGCGATTGATGTCGGAGTTCGGCGAAGACATAGCCGTGCCAGCGATGTCGAGATGCGCCCAGGGCATGTCGTCGGCGACGAAGCGCTTCAGGAACTGCGCCGCGGTGATCGAACCGGCGTCGCGCCCGCCGATGTTCTTCATGTCGGCGAAGCGGGAATCGAGCATCTTGTCGTAGAGCTCGCCGAGCGGCATGCGCCAGACATGCTCGCCACTCTCCAGGCCCGCGGCAAGCAGACCATTGGCGAGCGCATCGTCGCTGGAGAACAGACCGGCGTGGTGATGGCCGAGGGCGACGATGATGGCACCGGTCAGAGTGGCGAGGTCGATCATCGCCGCAGGCGCGAGGTTCTTCTGCGCATAGTGGAGGAGATCGGCGAGAACGAGCCGGCCCTCAGCGTCCGTGTTGATGACTTCGATCGTCTTGCCGGCCATCGAGGTGACGATATCGCCGGGCCGCTGCGCCTCGGCATCCGGCATGTTCTCGACGAGGCCGACGATGCCGACGACATTGGCTTTGGCCTTCCGCTTCGCCAGCGCCGCGATTGTGCCGGCGACCGCGGCCGCCCCGCCCATATCGCCCTTCATGTCTTCCATGCCGCCGGCCGGCTTGATGGAAATGCCGCCGGTATCGAAGACGACACCCTTGCCGACGAGGACGAGCGGTTTCGTTTTCGCATCGGCGCCAGTCCAACGCATGATCACCACCCGCGGCGGGCGGGCCGCGCCCTGAGCAACGCCGATCAGCGCGCCCATCTTGAGGCGGCGGATCGCCCGCTCATCGAGCACCTGCACGGCGACGCCGTCGGCCGAGAGCGCCTTCAGATGCTCGGCGAACTCGACGGGACCGAGAACGTTGGCGGGTTCGTTGACGAGGTCGCGGGCGAAATAGACCCCTTCACCGACGGCGGCTCGGGCCGCCCAGGCGCGACGAACCTTGGTGGCATCATCGACCGCGACAGCAACAGCGGCGGGCTTCTTTTTTGCCCCATCGCCATTGGCGGACTGCTTGTATTTGTCGAAGCGGTAGGAGCGCAGCATCAGGCCGAGGCAGAACTCCGCCGCGTCGCCCACGACCTTGTTGTCGGGCCGCTCCAGCATAACGGTGGCGTCCGACCCGCCGGCAAGCGCGGCGGCGACGATGCCGCCCAACCTGCGCCAATCATCCGTCGTCGCCTCGCCCGGGGCGCCGATGCCGACAAGCAGAAGGCGGTCGACGCCCGCGATGTCGGGCGCAAAGAGGCTGAGCGTGGTGCGCAGCTTGCCGGTGAAATCGGCGGCTTTGGCAGCGCGCGCGGCAAGCTTGTTGGCGTTCAGCGCAGCGGCCTGCTTGCCGAACCGCAATTTGTTGTCAGTGAATGCGACGACAACGCGCCGGTGGGTTCCGCCCGGGCGGGCGAATGTTAATTTCGGAAGTGCACTCATAGAGCTGCTCGCTGGCGGGAGAGGCGGCCGAGGCCCTGCATGGAACGTGACAATCATGCTGAGCATGCAGCATATGGCAAGGGCGCTTCGCTGATTGGCGGCAACGAAGCGCTCGAAGGTGCGTTGATATGTATTCGAGTTCTGCGACCGTGAGCCGATGAACGTCGTTCAGCGCTACCTGTTCAGAAGGCTGTTCGCTGGCTTCCTCCTCGCCTTCCCGGCGCTGGCGATCAGCATTTGGCTGAGCCAGGCGCTGCAGCAGCTCAGCCTCGTCACCGATCGCGGTCAGGGCATACTGGTCTTCCTCGAAGCGTCGGCCCTCCTCATCCCGGGGCTGATCGTCATCATCGGGCCGGTGACGATGCTCATCGTCGTCATATCGACGATCAACGCCCTCAATGCCGATTCGGAACTCGTCAGCCTCAGCGCGAGCGGCGCGTCGCCCAGACTGATGCTGAAGCCGGTGCTGGCCCTCGCCTTGCCCCTGGTGCTGCTGTCGGCCCTGTGCTCGCTGGTGCTCAATCCGCAGGCGGCGAGAGCAACCTCGTCGCTGCTGGAAGAGGTCAACTCCAGCCTGATCACATCCGTCCTGAAACCCGGCCAGTTCCGAACATTGGGCGACAATGTCGTCATCGAAATCGACGCGATCCACCCCGATGGCGCCCTTGAGGGGTTGTTCATTTTCGACGGCCGCGACGCTGACGAGACGGTGGCCTATCTCGCCCGTTCCGGCGCGATGATCACCGGCGATTCGGATCAGCGCTTTCTGATCATGCGCGATGGCGTGATCCAGCGACGGCCGCGCAATGGCGGCGCCGTCTCGGTCCTGCTGTTCGATTCCAACGCCTTCAACCTGACGACGCTGACCAACCAGACCCCTGTGGGAACTCCAGCAGCCGAACCAGCGCCCGATCGGCTACCTCCTCCATCCGGATCGGAACGACCCGATCTATCAGGCCAACCCGTTCCGCTACATGGCGGAACTCCACAATCGCCTGGCGATCCCGCTGTACGTGCTGGCGCTATCACTCTTGCCTCTGGCGCTGCTCGGGCAAGTCCAGACGGCGCGACAGGGGCGCGGCCGGATCACGGCCTTCACAGCCGCCACCAGCGCGCTGGTGATGGGCACCGGCCTCTATCTTACCGGCGCTCTGGAGGGCAATTCCGCGCTGGTCCCAGTGGTCTATGGCCTGCCGCTCGGCGTGATCGCGCTGTCGGTCCTCTTCGTCTTGTCGGGGCGGCGCCCGCCGGCGATCGGCCTGCGTTCGACGCTGCGCGCCCTCGGCGTCGGCCGGGGCAAGCGGCTGGAGGCTGAGATATGACTTTCAGCCTCACCCTCTCGCGTCATGTCGGCTGGACCCTCACCAAGTGGATCCTGCTGATGTTCCTCGTCTTCCTGATCCTCATGATCGTGGTGGACTTCTCGCAACTGGCACGCTGGATCGGCCGCACCGAGCTCGACTTCAGAGGCGCTATTCTTGCTTCGATGATGCGCGGGCCGGGCATGGCCGAATCCGTCCTGCCCTTCGCCGTCCTGTTCGCGGCGATGGTCACCTTCGTGCAACTCAACCGCCGTCTCGAACTCACCGTGACGCGGGCGGCGGGCGTCTCGGCATGGCAGATTCTGTTCCCCGCCTGTGTCATCGCCCTCATCGTCGGCGTCTTCGCCGTCACCGTCTACGACCCGGGTGCGGCCGCGCTGCGCGAATTGTCGGTCAAGATCGGCGGCGTTGGCGGCGGCAATGTCGGCTTCGCCGGCGAAGGCCCAGTGTGGCTGCGCCAAGGCGGCGACGATGGACCGTCGATCATCGGCGCAACGCGGACCGCCGAAGACGGCACCATCCTTGCCGGGGTAACGGCGTTCATCTTCAATGCGGACGGCTCGTTCCGCCAACGCGTCGACGCCAGCCGCGCGCGCCTCGAAGGCCATGAGTGGGTGTTCGAGAGCCCCGTCGTCACCACCGTCGGCCAGGCCCCGCTCTCCGTCGATTCCTTCACGCTCAACACCAATCTCACGCTGGCCCAAATCCGAGAGTCGTTCGCCGACCCCGAAACTGTCCCGTTTTGGCGCCTTCCCGGTCTCATTTCTATCGCTGCGGCAACCTCCCTGCCCGCGAACAATCTGAGATTGCAGCTGCAAAGCTTGCTTTCGCTGCCCTTTCTCCTCGTCGCCATGATCCTCATCGCGGCAGCGGTTTCCTTAAGGTTCTCAAGGACACTGAAGCTCGGACGCCTGATTGTCACTGGCGCGGGTAGCGGCTTCGTGCTTTACGTAATCTTGGTGATTTCCAGGGATCTGGGACGGGGCGGGGTCGTATCACCGACAATCGCCGCATGGGCGCCTGTGCTGTTGGCGGTGCTCGCCAGCGTCTTGGTTCTGTTGCGTGAGGAGGATGGATGAAAGTGGCCGCCATCCTTCGCCGGCCAGGCTTCCGCGGCCTTCGGCGGGGCGTTGTGCTGTTGGCTGTGCTGTGCGCGGCCAGTCTCGCCTCATTGCTCCCCGCGCAAGCGCAGACCGACCAGATGGCTCTGGAGGCCGACCAACTCGTCTATGACTACGATCAGAATCTGATCTCCGCGGTCGGCAACGTTCTGGTCCAGTATCTGAGCTATGTGCTCACCGCCGATCGCCTGACCTTCTACCAAACCACGGGAAGGCTGGTCGCCGTCGGCCACGTGCATATCGTTGACGCCAACGGCAACGTGTTCGAGGCCGAACAGGCGGACGTCACGCGCGACTTCCGCGACGGCTTCGTGCAGCAGCTCTATGTCGCCACCACCGAGCACACCTTCTTCACGGCCGAGACCAGCCAGCGCAGCGGCGGCAATATCAACGAGTTCTACAACGCCACCTACACCGCCTGCGAAGTCACGTTCGACGAGGAATCACGCCCGCCCCTGTGGCAGGTGAGCGCCGCGCGCATCATCCACAATGAAGAAGAGAAGATGGTCTATTTCGAGCGCGCGCGGCTCGAGTTCCTCGGCGTTCCGATCGCTTTCGCGCCGCGTCTGTCGACGCCCGATCCTTCGGTGACGCGCGCCACCGGTTTCCTCACGCCTGAGGTCAGCGTCTCAAGCTCGCTCGGCTTCGGCGTCGGTATCCCGTTCTTCTGGGCCCCGGCCCAGAACTACGACCTCACGCTCACGCCGACATACTTCACCAAGGCCGGCATTCTCATCGAGGCCGAATGGCGCCATAGGCTGCAAAACGGCATCTACAGGATTTCCGCCGCCGGTATCTCACAGCGCCCCATGGGCGCCGATCCGCGCATGTTCCGCGGCGCCGTCCGCACCACCGGCGACTTCTCGATTGGCCGCTTCTGGCAGCTTGGCTGGGACGGCACGTTGCAGACCGACCGCGCCTTCACGAACACCTACGACACGGTCAATCCGACGGCGCCGGTAGTCACTTCGCAGATCCACCTCACCGGCGTCCTCGACCGCACCTATGTGGACCTGCATTCGTACTACTTCCAGAACGTCCAGGACGCGACCAATCCTCGGAACGATCAGGCCCGTCAGGGCGCGGTCCCGCTGGTGGCCGATTTCGAGCACGTCATGCCGTTCTTTGGCGGC
Organism: uncultured Alphaproteobacteria bacterium; assembly: GCA_963823045.1. Taxonomy (GTDB): domain Bacteria; phylum Pseudomonadota; class Alphaproteobacteria; order Rhizobiales; family Kaistiaceae; genus JADLGL01. The sequence continues at coordinate 217,775 of CAWGKA010000007.1, forward strand.
CAACTCACCTATCGCGGCAGTTTCACGAGCGTCGTGCGCGGCGAGAACGACCCGTTCACCGTCGGGCTGGACACGTATTACTACGGCCTGGCGGGCAACTATGACCGGCTGACGCAAGAGGTCTTGTGGCAGCGGCAGTTCGTGAGCCGAAACGGCCAGCTCTTCACGCCATTCGCCTTCGCCCATGCCGACCTCTATTTCCTCGATCTCGATGCACCGCCGGCCGGCGTCACCACCGATAGCTTTGCGGCGCGGCTCACCGGCGGCGGCGGTTTCGAATGGTCCTGGCCGTTCCTCATCCAGACGGCACGCGGCGGTACGCATATCATCGAGCCGGTGGTGCAGTTCGTCGCCCGGCCGTCGGAAACGATGATCGGCGCACTGCCAAATGAAGATGCGCAGAGCGTCATCTTCGACACCACCGACCTTCTGTCGCTCAACCGTTTCTCGGGCGATGATCGCTTCGAAGGCGGGACGCGCCTTGTCGTCATGATGCGGTATGTCGGCGATTTCGGGAACGGCGGCCATGTCGAGGCCGTTCTCGGCGAATTGTTCCATCTCGCCGGCACCAACTCCTATGTCGTCCCCGGCGTGAACAGCATCGGCATGGGCACGGGCCTGGAGAGCGGCGTTTCGAACATCGTCGCCGCGCTGTCGGCCACTGACGGCCGCGGCGATTCGATCAGCCTGTCCGGCCGCTTTGACCCGAACACCTTCACCCTTGAGCGCGGCATTCTCTCCGCCTCGGCGACCATCGGGCCGCTCTCGGCATCGACCGCCCTTCTCTATGAGCGCTCTGCCCTCGACGTCGAAGGTGCGGCCAATGCCGCGTTCCTCATCACGGGCAAGGCATCGCTCGATCTCAATCGGAACTGGACGCTGTCCGGGTCTGTCGATTACGACGCCATTCTTGGTGCCGTGGTCGCGGATAGCATCGGCATCCACTATGTTTGTGATTGCGCCACGATGGACGTCACCTACTCGGAGAGCCGTTCGTCGGGTGTCGTTCTCGATCGCCGCGTGATGTTTGGCCTACAATTGCGGACGTTGGGCGACTTTGCCGTGATCCAGCGTTAGCTGCGCGATTTCCATGCTTTCGTCGCATTCATCGCGCCAATTCCGCTGCCTTGACGGCCGCCTGACACCTATCGCCTAGCTGGGAGACCAACTGCATGACCCGCCCCTTTCGACCGCTGATCGCCTGCGCCGTGTTCCTCTTGGCGCTGATTCCGGCCAGCGGCGCTTTCGCCGTGACGCTCGTTGCGGTGGTCAATGGCGTGCCGATCACCTCGTATGACGTCGATCAGCGGGTCGCCCTGCAGACGATCTCCGGCCAAACGCCGAGCCGCTCGGTAGCGACCAACGAACTGATCGACGAGGCCATCGAAGTTTCCGAAGCCATCCGGCTGGGGGCCAACATCAACCAAAGCCAGGTGGACGCCGCCTTTGCCAGCGTCGCACAGCAAGTCGGCATGACCGTGACGCAATTCCAGCAGGCGCTCGCCCAGTCCGGCGTCGCCCCTGACACGCTCAAGCAGCGCATCAGGGCGCAGCTCTATTGGTCGCTCCTGCTGCAGCAGCACCTGCAGATTGCCAATCCGGTCAATCAAACCGACGTCACGGCTCAGCTCCTGGCTCAAGGCACGGACCAGACGGTGCGGGAATACCGGCTGCAGCAGATCATCTTCGTCGTGCCGCAGAACTCCACCAACGCATATGTCAATCAGCGCCGCAGCGAAGCCCAGTCCTTCCGCCAGCGCTTCACCGGTTGCGAGAACACGCTGTCGCTGACGGCCAATCTGCGCGACGTGACGGTCCGTGACCTTGGCCGAGACACGAGCACCCTGACCTCGACACAGCGCCAGGCACTGGAGAGCACGGCGGCCGGCCACACCACGTCACCCGAGCGGACTTCGCTGGGTGTCGAGGTCCTCGCCGTCTGCTCGGTGGAGGTTGTGCAGGCCAATGAGCAGGCTCGCGCCCAGATTCAGAATCAGCTCCTGATCGACCAGGGCGACCAGATCGGCCAGGACTACCTCGCCGAGCTGCGCGACAGGGCGATCATCGTCCGCTACTAGCCTGTGGCCCGGCCGCAATCGGCGATGCCGATCGCGCTGACCATGGGCGAGCCGGCCGGCATCGGCCCGGAGGTGACACTGGCCGCCTGGCGGCAGCGTGGCGCCTTCGGCCTGCCGCCCTTCTACTGCCTCGCCGACCCGGATCTGCTGCGCGGTCGCGCTTCACTGCTCGGCTGGGACGTCGCCATCGAGGAGGTCGACGCTGAAAGCGCCGGCGCCGTCTTTGACGATGCGCTGCCGGTCGTTCCGCTGTCAGGCAAGGCCTGGGCCTCGCCCGGGCGTCCGGTGCTCTCCGATGTCGCGCTGGTCACTGAGGCGATCGAACGCGCGGTCATGGATGTCCGCACCGGGCGGGCCGCGGCGCTCGTCACCAACCCGATCAACAAGCACGCGCTGAAGGAAGGCGGCTTCGCTTATCCCGGCCACACCGAGTTCCTCGCCCATCTTGCCGAGGAATGGACGGAACGGCGACAGCGGGCGGTGATGATGCTCGTCGGGCCGGAACTGCGGACCGTGCCGGTGACGATCCATATCCCGATCGCCGAGGTGCCCGATGCGCTCACCGCCGATCTTATCGTCGAGACCGGTGAAATCGTCGCCGAGGATATGCGCGCCCGCTTCGGCATCGCCGAACCGCGCCTCGCGATCGCCGGCCTCAATCCACATGCAGGCGAAGAGGGTTCGATCGGAACGGAGGACGAGACCGTCGTTCGCCCCGCCGTCGAGGCGCTGCAGGCTCTGGGAATCGCGGCCGTTGGGCCACTGCCGGCCGACACGATGTTCCACCCGGCCGCGCGTGCGACCTATGACGTGGCGCTGTGCATGTATCACGATCAGGCGCTGATCCCGGCGAAGACGCTCGCCTTCGACGAGGCGGTCAACGTGACGCTCGGCCTGCCCTTCATCCGCACCTCGCCGGACCACGGCACAGCCTTCAACATCGCCGGCAAGGGCAAGGCACGGCCGGGCAGCCTGATCGCTGCGATCAAGCTGGCACGCCAGATGGCGACCGCCGAAGGCGCGCGGTGATTGCCGAGGACGGCCTGCCGCCGCTGCGGGAGGTCATCCAACGGCACGGCATCGCGGCGAAGAAATCGCTCGGCCAGAACTTCCTGCTGGACCTCAATCTCACGGACCGCATCGCGAGATCGGCCGGCGATCTCGCCGGCGTGACGGTGGTCGAGATCGGTCCTGGCCCCGGCGGTCTGACGCGGGCGCTGCTCAGCGCCGGTGCGAAGAAGATCGTCGCGATCGAGCGCGACCACCGCTGCATCGCGGCGCTGGAAGAGGTTGCCGCGCATTGGCCGGGTCGGCTGGAGATCATCGGTGCGGACGCGCTGCGCGTCGGTCTAGCCGATATCGCCGCTGCGCCGGTGAAGGTGGTCGCCAACCTCCCCTACAACATCGGGACGCCGCTCCTGATTGGCTGGCTCACCGGGACGGACTGGCCGCCGATTTGGCAGTCGCTGACACTGATGTTCCAGCGCGAGGTCGCCGAACGCATCGTCGCCGCACCGGGCTCGAAAGCCTATGGCCGGCTTGGCGTGCTCGCCGGCTGGCGCAGCGAAGCCGATATTCTGTTCGATATCGACCCGCGCGCCTTCACTCCACCGCCCAAGGTTGTCTCGTCGGTCGTGCAGCTGACCCCGCGCGCCGAGCCACTACCCTGCGAAGTGAAGGCATTGGAGCGGGTTACCGCCGCAGCGTTCGGGCAACGGCGGAAGATGCTGCGGCAGAGTCTTCGTTCGCTCGGTACCGACGCCTCGGCGCTGCTGGAGAAGACCGGGATCGACGGGACGCGGCGGGCCGAGGAGATTGATGTCGCCGGCTTTGTAGCGCTGGCGAACGCCTATGCCGCAGAGTCCGTTTAGGCCGCCAGCAACTCGGCGACGAGCGCGGCTGCATCGGCGCGGTTGGCTTGGGCCAGAGCTGCGGCGACGGCGATCTGCTGCCGCTCCTGCGGCGAGGGCTCGCGTCCGACGGCTCGCTGCAGCCGCTCCGTTGCCAGGATCGCCTTGATCTCGTCGAGGGCCCGGCTGACGTCGTCATTGACGATGATGTAGTCGTACTCGCCCCAATGACCGATCTCGTCGCGGGCCTTGTCGAGGCGGCGCTCAATGGTGGCGTTATCGTCCTCGGCGCGGCGAAGAAGCCTTGCGCGCAGTTCCGCCATCGACGGCGGCAGGATGAAGATGGTGACGAGATCGTCGCGCATCTTCGCCGCGATCTGCTGCGTGCCCTGATAGTCGATGTCAAAGATGACATCGCGGCCTGCGCCCAGAGCGTTCTCGACCGGCGCGCGCGGCGTCCCGTAGCGATTGCCGTGCACTTCGGCGGATTCGAGGAACCCGCCCGCCTGCTCCTCGCGCGCGAATTCATCCCGCCCGACGAAGACATAGTCCTGACCGCCGACCTCGCTCGGCCGACGTGGCCGCGTCGTCCAGGAGATCGAAAGATGAAGGTTGGGGTCGTCTTCCCGCAGACGGCGCGTCAGCGTCGACTTGCCGGCACCGGACGGCGACGACAGCACGAGCATCAGCCCGCGCCGCGCTGAGCTTTCCTGTTCCGACGGACCGACCAAGGCCTCACTCCAGGTTCTGAACCTGCTCCCGGAATTGATCGACCACCGCCTTGAGGTCAAGTCCGATGGCGGTGAGGCTCTTGTCGTTCGACTTCGAGCAGAGCGTGTTGGTCTCGCGGTTGAATTCCTGAGCGAGGAAATCGAGCCTCCGCCCGATGGCGCCGCCACCGCCGAGAAGCTCGCGCGCAGCCGCGACATGAGCGTTGAGACGGTCGATCTCCTCGCCGACATCGGCGCGGGTGGCAAGGATCGCCGCCTCCTGATGCAGCCTGCCCGGATCGAGCGCCGGTGCCGCGTCGAGGAGCGCCGCCACCTGTTCGGCAATACGTGCGCCGAATCGCCTCCGGCGTCCGCGCCGGGTTGGCGTCGGCCTGCGCCGTCAGCGCTTCGATGCGGTCGAGCCGCTCGGTGAGGAAGCCGGCAACAGCCGTGCCCTCGCTCTCACGCATGGCAGCTAAGGCGGCCAGCGCTTCGTCGAGGCTCTTCAGCATGTCGTCACGGAGTTCGTCCGTCGTTTCCGTGGTTGCCTCGACGAGGTCGACGACGCCGCGGATCGACAGCAATTGTTCGATGGAAAGCGGTGCGCCGCCCGCCTCGCCGCGAAGTTCGCGGGCAACGCGCATGACCTCGGAGAGTGCGGCGCGGTTAACGCTGATCGTGGCGGATGAGTGCTCCCGCTGCTGCGTCAGCGACAGCTGGATGTTGCCGCGGGTGAAGCAGGCGGCGATGCGCTCGCGGACCGGCTGCTCCAACTGTTCGAAGCCGGGCGGGCCACGGAAGCGGACGTCGAGCCCCTTGCCGTTGACGCTGCGCGCTTCCCAAACCCAGCGGCAACCATGCCCAGAGCCGTCGGCACGGGCGAATCCGGTCATGCTCTGCAGGGCTGCAGCCACCGGACTAGCCCGGCGATGCGGCTGGCGCCGCGTCACCGGCCGGAGCGGGATCTTCCACCGGCGCACTCGCCGGGGCGGGCGTTGCCTGCTGCTGGAGGATCTGCCGATAGCGGGCGACGTTGCGCTGATGCTCTTCGTAGGTCTCGGCGAAGACATGGCCGCCGGTGCCGTCGGCAACGAAATAGAGGTCGTTGGTCTGCGACGGGTTGGCGACGGCCTCGAGCGCGGCGACGCCGGGATTGGCGATCGGCCCAGGCGGCAGGCCGTCAATCATGTAGGTGTTGTAGGGCGTCTGCCGGGTGAGCTCCGATTGCAGCAGCGCATGGCCGGCCGGCGCACCCTCGCCGCCATAGATGCCGTAAACGACCGTCGGGTCGGACTGCAGCCGCATGCCGCGATTGAGGCGGTTGATGAAGACGGCGGCGACGCGGCTGCGCTCGTCGGCGATGCCGGTTTCCTTCTCAACGATCGAGGCGAGGATCACCAGCTCCTCCGGCGAGGACAGCGGCAGGCCCGGAGCGCGGCGGTTCCAGATATCCTGGACGACGCGGTCGTGATCGCGGGCCATGCGATCGAGTAGGCTCTGCCGCGTGTCGCCGCGGCTGAACTGGTAGGTCTCGGGCAGCAACGATCCCTCGGGCGGTACGACGGCGATATCGCCGGTAAGGACTTCGTTGGCCAGCAGGCGATCGACGATCTGCTGGCTGGTGAGGCCTTCGGGGATGGTGATCGAATAGACGAGGGTGCGTCCCTCGACCATGAGGTCCATCACCTCGCGCATGCTCGCCTGCGCCGGGACGAGATATTCGCCCGCCTGGATATTGCTTTGGTTGCCGTAGAAGGCGACCGCCATGCGGAAGACCCAACGGTTGGAGATGACACCCGAATCCTGAAGCGACTCGGCGATGTCAGCGAGATTGTCGCCGGACTGCACCGCAACGACGCGCTCGGCGGCAAGCGGGCCGGCCTGATCGAACTGCACCTTCGTGAAGAGGCCGACGCCACCGACGACGACAACGGCGAGGATGACCACCGTGAGCAGGAAGTTCAGCGATACGATGATCGGGTGGCGCGCTGAACGCGAACGCAGCGGCGGCGGCGGCACTTCATCCGGCTGTAGGAGTTCCCGCGCACTCTTCGGTGCCCGCCTTTGCGGCCGATCACCGTCCTGCGTGTCTCGGATTTCAGTCATGCCAACCTGCTCGCGTCCCCCCGCTCCCCAGTGGCATCTGTGACGTCCCTGTGGCGCTTGCGCCCCGGCCGTCAGGCATTATGGCGCCGGAACACCAAGCTCGCATTGGTGCCGCCGAAACCGAATGAGTTGGACAAAGCGATGTCGATGTCTTTCTTCTTCGCGATGTGGGGCACGAGGTCGATCTTGGTTTCGACCGACGGATTGTCGAGATTGAGCGTCGGCGGCACGATCGAATCGCGGATCGCGAGCAGACAGAAGATTGCCTCCACGGCGCCGGCGGCGCCGAGCAGATGGCCGATAGCCGATTTGGTGGACGACATCGTCAGGCCTGCGGCGGCATCGCCGACAAGGCGTTCGACGGCGCGAAGTTCGATCTCGTCGCCTAGCGGCGTCGAGGTGCCATGCGCGTTGATGTAGTCGATATCCCTCGGCTCGAGGCCGGCACGCTTCACCGCCGCCGTCATGCAGCGATAGGCGCCATCGCCGTCCGGTGACGGCGCGGTGATGTGATAGGCGTCGCCCGACAGGCCGTAGCCAACGATCTCGCCATAGATCATGGCGCCCCGCGCCAGCGCATGCTCGCGCTCTTCGAGCACGACAGCCCCGGCCCCCTCGCCCATGACGAAGCCGTCGCGGTCGCGGTCATAGGGACGTGAAGCGCGCAGGGGCTCGTCGTTGAAATGCGTCGACAGCGCCCGCGAAGCCGAGAACCCGCCCATCGACAGGCGGGACAACGGCGCCTCGGTACCGCCGGCGACCATCACGTCAGCATCGCCGAAGGCGATCAGCCGAGAGGCGTCACCGATCGCATGTGCACCAGTCGAGCAGGCGGTGACGACCGCGTGGTTCGGCCCCTTGAGGCCGTGGCGAATTGAGACATAGCCGGAGGCAAGATTGATGAGGCGGCCGGGAATGAAGAACGGGCTGAGGCGCCGCGGTCCCTTCTCGTGCAGCAGCACGGCTGCCGTCTCGATGCCAGGAAGGCCGCCGATACCTGAGCCGATCAGAACGCCTGTGGTGGTCTGATCCTCATAGGAGGTCGGATGCCAGCCGGCATCATCGAGCGCCTGCGTGGCCGCCGACATCGCATAGACGATGAACTCGTCGACCTTGCGCCGCTCTTTCGGCTCCATCCATTCGTCAGGGTCGTAGAACCCCTCGGCCATCGGACCGTGAGGCACCTGACAGGCGACCTGACAAGGAATGTCGCTGACGTCGAACGCCGTGATCTTCGCTGCGCCGGATTCGCCGGCGAGCAGCCTGGACCAAATAGCATCAACACCGCAGCCAAGCGGCGTCACCATGCCCAAGCCTGTTACGACAACACGCCTCAATATCTGGTCCTTCGCCGGTCTTCCGGCGGACGTTCACGGCAGCGAAAATGGCGGCTCAGCTGTCCGTTGAGCTCTTTTTCAGGAATTCCACCGCGTCGCCGACCGTCAGGATCGTCTCTGCAGCGTCATCCGGAATCTCGACACCGAACTCTTCCTCGAACGCCATGACCAACTCAACCGTGTCGAGGCTGTCGGCGCCGAGATCGTCGATGAAGCTCGCATTGTCGGTGACCTTCTCGGCATCGACACCGAGATGCTCGACCACGATCTTCTTCACTCGATCCGCGATGTCACTCATGTTCGATCAACCCCGATTATCCCTGTTGAATTCCAGTGAACCAGACTAGCCCCGCTGTCGTCCAGGGGCCGGCGGCATTGCTAGCGAAAGTGGCGGCAGAGAAAAACCAAAAATAAACGCCGAGTGCGTTTTTCTTGGCATATCCCAGCCGCTTAGCGGCAATTCGCTTTGTCGTAAGGCTCCTTAAGTCGTTTGCCTAACACACATATTCGCACTGCGCCAGCAGCGCCTTCACGCCGCAGGCAGGCCATTCAATCCACAGGCTAGCTGCTCATATGACCGCCGCCATTGATGTGAAGCGTCTGCCCGGTGACGTAGGCGGCCTCGTCGCTGGCGAGATAAACGACAGCTGAGGCAACCTCCCAAGGCGTTCCGAAACGGTCCGCCGGCACATCCGCCAAAGCCGCGGCATAGCGGGCCTCGTCGAAATTCGCCGTCATCGGCGTCTCGATATAGCCGGGAGCAACGCAGTTGACCGTGATCTTCCGCTTCGCGACTTCCTTGGCGAGGCTCATGGTCATGCCGATCAGGCCCGATTTGGCCGCGGCGTAGTTTACCTGGCCCGGATTGCCCGCCGACCCCACGACCGAACCGATGGCGATGATGCGGCCGGAACGCCGGCGAATCATGCCGCGCAGAACGGCGCGCGTCAGACGGAAGGCCGCGGTGAGATTGACCTCGATCACCTCATCCCAATCGTCGTCGGACAGCTTGATGGCGAGGTTGTCGCGCGTGATGCCGGCATTGTTTACCAGCACCTCGATCGGGCCGAGCTTGTCTTCGACCGCCGGAATGAGCGCGTCGACCGCCGCGCGGTCGGAAAGGTCGCAGGGGAAGGTGACGCAGCGCTCGCCGAGATCGGCCGCAAGCTTCTCCAGAGCGTCAAGGCGCGTGCCGGTGGCCGCGACCGTGGCTCCGGCCTCGACCAGCGCGCGGGCGATGGCCGAGCCGATTCCGCCGGTGGCGCCGGTAACGAGGGCAATCTTGTTGTTGAGTTGGAACATTGAGCGCTCTCGATTTCCTTGCGATCAAGCCAGGAGTTCCGCGACGGCGCGGACTTCTTCCGGTGTGCCGGCCGAGATGGCTTCGGCCTCCGGCACGATGCGGCGAACAAGGCCGGAAAGCACCTTGCCCGACCCCAATTCAATGAAGCGATCCACACCCTGTTCAGCCATCCACCGCACCGACTCGCGCCAGCGCACAGTACCGGTGATCTGCTCGACCAGCCTGTCCCTGATCGACGCGGGATCTCCATGCGGCGCGGCGGTGACATTGGCAACGACCGGCACGAGCGGTGCGGCAATATCGACGTCGCCGAGCGCCCCGCGCATCTCGTCGGCGGCGGGCGCCATCAGGCTGGAGTGAAACGGACCACTGACCTGCAGGGGAATGGCGCGCTTGGCGCCCCTCTCCTTGGCGGCGGCCATGGCGCGTTCGACGGCAGCCTTGTGGCCGGAAATGACGATCTGTCCGCCGCCATTGTCGTTGGCGACTTCGCAGATCTCGGTCCCGGCCGCCTCGACGACGAGTTCAGCCACTGCGTCCGGCTCTAGGCCGATGATCGCGGCCATTGCCCCCTCGCCGATCGGCACGGCGCGCTGCATGGCGTCGCCGCGAAGACGGAGGAGCCGGGCAGCGTCGTCAAGAGCAATGCTCCCGGTCGCCACCAGTGCCGAATATTCGCCAAGCGAATGGCCGGCGAAATAGGCAACCGATTTCGGTACGGGGCCCACCAGGCTGGCGAGGACCCGATAGGCGGCAACGGACACGGCCATGAGCCCTGGTTGAGCGATGCGGGTGAAGGTCAGCTCCTCGGCCGTCCCTTCCCACAAGGTCGTCGACAGCTGTTCGCCGAGCGCCCGATCAACGGTGGCAAAGACTTCCGCGGCTTCGGGATAGGCCTCGGCCAACGCCTTGCCCATGCCCGGCGCCTGGCTGCCCTGTCCCGGAAAGATAATGGCTGTCGACATCGCCGCCCTTATGCCGATCCCGAGGCGGCTGTTCCGGCCGCCCTCCAAGGTCGTCCGGCCTTGTTTCCGGTCGGCACGTTTGTGTCAAGAACATGCGAGCAACAGGCGGGCTTGTTTTGGCGGGCCAATTCGGTCATAACCCGCGCGATTTTGGCAATGCCGGCCGGCGGCTGAAAGGAGAGCGGCGTTTCGCCGTAGGGCAAAGGTGCCCGGTCTCCCTTGTCGTCGCTCTCGGAGATCTCCGACCGCCTTTCCCGTGAAGGCTTCGGTGAGGCTTTGCGCCGGCGACGAACCTAGGAAAGGCGGATATGCCTCTTTACGAGCATGTGTTCCTGGCCCGACAGGATATGTCCGGCCAGCAGGTCGAAGCGTTGGTCGACCACTACAAATCGGTCGTTGCGGAAAATGGCGGCGAGATCGGCAAGGTCGAGTATTGGGGCCTGAAGTCGATCGCCTTCCGGCTGAAGAAGAACCGCAAGGCCCATTACACCCTGATGAACATCACCGCTCCCCCGCCGGCAATCGCCGAGATGGAACGGCAGATGCGCCTCAATGAGGATGTGCTGCGCCATTTGACACTGCGCGTCGACGAACTTGAGGAAGGCCCGTCGGCGATGATGCAGAAGCGCGACCGCGATGATCGTGGCGACCGCGGCGATCGGCCGAGGGGCCGCGATTTCGGCCGTGACGGTGGCCGCGACCGCCCGCGCCGCGAAGAGCGCGACAACGATACGGCGGAGGCATAATCATGGTCGACATCAATCAGTTGCCGGCGCGCCGGCCCTTCTTCCGCCGCCGCAAGGCCGATCCGCTTTCGGGCGCCAATGCCCCGAAGATCGACTACAAGGATGTGCGCCTCCTGCAGCGCTATGTTTCAGAGCGCGGCAAGATCGTGCCGTCCCGCATCACCGCCGTTTCGGCGAAGAAGCAGCGCGAGCTGGCGCGGGCGATCAAGCGCGCCCGTTTCCTCGGCCTTCTGCCCTACGTGATCAAATAGGAGCCGACGGAGATGCATGTCATTCTGCTTGAGCGCGTTTCCAACCTCGGCCAGATGGGCGACGAGGTTCGCGTCCGCGACGGCTACGCCCGCAATTTCCTGCTGCCGCAGGGCAAGGCGATGCGCTCCAACGAAGCGAACCGTAAGCGCTTTGAAGCGCAGCGGGCGCAGCTCGAGGCGCGCAACCTGGAGCGCCGCAACGAAGCGGCCGCAGTTGCCGAGAAGCTCGACGGCCAGGCCTTCATTATCGTCCGCCAGGCGGCCGAAACCGGCCAGCTTTACGGCTCGGTGACACCGCGCGATCTTGCCGAGACGATGACCGAGAACGGCTTCAGCGTGAGCCGCAGCCAGGTGCAGCTCGGCCAGCCCATCAAAACGATCGGCCTACACAATGTCGCGATCGGCCTCCACCCGGAAGTCAGCGCGACGGTCGTCGTCAATGTGGCGCGTTCGGCGGACGAGGCGGAACGTCAGGCCCGCGGCGAGGATGTGACCCGGTTCGGTGAAGCTGAGGAATTGGCGGAAGAAGCCGAGGCAGAGGGCGCCGAAGAGGACGTCGAGGTTGAGGTGACGGCCGAAGTGGAAGCCTCCGAGCCGGCGGAGGAAGACGACGCCTAGCTGCAAAGCAGTGACGTCAATGGCCATGCCTCTTGCCTAGGATCGAGAGACTCATAGAATCCTAGGTGAAAGAGGACGGACCATATGTCCCTGTTTCCCCTCGATCGTCTGCTTGATCGTCTGATCACCCACGGTCAATTGACAGTTATCGGCGTCGACGGCGAACGCCAGACCTTCGGCAAGGCCGGTACCGGCCCTGCCGCGGCCGTTCGCCTGCACGACAAATCCTTCGTGCGCCGGTTCATGCGGCGGCCGGGGCTTCTCCTCGGCGAAGGCTACATGGACGGCGACTATACGATCGAGGAGGGAACGCTCCGCGACTTCCTCGAGGTCGTGCTCGTGTCGTCCGACCGCCGTGAGCCCCTGGGCTTCGTCGGTAATCTCTTGTCGCGCTCGCTCTCTCTGATGCGCCGCAATGATGGCGACCGGGCTTCGCGGAACATCCGCCACCACTACGACATCGATCACCGCCTCTACGAAATGTTCCTCGACGAGGACATGCAGTATTCCTGCGCCTATTGGCGCGACGGCGTGACCTCGCTGGAACAGGCGCAACGCGACAAGAAAGATCACATCGCCAAGAAGCTGCTGCTCGAGCCGGGCATGAAGGTGCTCGACATCGGCTCCGGCTGGGGCGGGCTCGCCCTCACCCTCGCACGCGACTATGGCGCCAACGTCACCGGCGTGACGCTATCGACCGACCAATATGAGACCTCTAAGCGACGCGCGGAGGAAGCCGGCCTCGCCGACCGGGTGACGTTCAAGCTGCAGGACTACCGCCACGAAGCCGGACCCTATGACCGCATCGTTTCGGTCGGCATGTTCGAGCATGTCGGGCTGCGGAATTTCGGCGAGTATTTCGACCATTTGAAGCGGCTGCTGAAGCCCGACGGCGTCGTGCTCCTGCACACGATCGGGCGCATGGCCAGGCCCGCCGGCATCAATGCCTGGATGCGCAAATACATTTTCCCCGGCGCCTATCTGCCGAGCCTGTCGCAGCTCACGCCTCTGGTCGAGGAGCGCAACATGTGGCTCACCGATCTGGAGCTTCTGCGCGTCCATTATTCGAAGACGCTTGCCGTGTGGAACGAGCGCTTCCAGGCCCGCCGGGCCGACGTGGCCGCCATGCATGACGAGCGCTTCTGCCGCATGTGGGAGTTCTACCTTGTCCTCAACGAGGTCGCCTTCCTCCACCGCTCGCTTGTCGTCTTCCAGATGCAACTGACCAAGCAGATGCTGGGCGTGCCGCTGACGCGCGACTACATGTATGACGGAGAGGCGGCCGCAGGGGCGAAGCCCTTGCGCGTCGCATCGGCGTCGGCGAGCGACAAGGCGAAACCGCGCCGCAAGAAGGCACCTGCCGAGGCCTCCCAGGACACCGAATCAGGGGAGGCCGAAACGCCTCGCCATCGCCGCGCGGCGGGCTCGTCCAGTTAGTCGCCGACGCGTTTGTTCGCGTTTCGAAGTCAAGCTCAAATCTTATGCGCAACAGGGCCGCGGCCGGCCCGCGCGGTGAGAATGTATGGCTGGCGAACGCGTTAGGAGACGCAGGGGCAAACGCGCCTCGTTTGGACAAATGTTGATAGCGAGGAGTAATCCGGCCTCGGTGTCAGAAGCGTGTGTCGCTCGTTCGACGACGGTTAATGAGTGGTTTACACCGGCATTGACGACCAGCACGGAACCCTGATGAACCTTCCCGCCCGCCAGCTCGAAAACGCCAACGATGCCTATCGCGCCGCACCGCATAATCTCGACGCTGAGCAGGCGCTCCTCGGCGCCATCCTGATCAACAATGACGCGTTCTATCGCGTCTCGGATTTCCTCGAGCCGAGCCACTTCGGCGAGCCGATCCACGCGCGCATTTACGAGATCGCGGCGGAGATCATCCGCGCCGGCAAGACGGCGACTCCGGTAACGGTGAAGACGTTCCTGCCGCCGGATTTCCGCGTCGGCGATCTCACCGGCCCGCAATATCTCGCCCGACTCGCCGCGGAAGCGACGACGATCATCAACGCCGCCGACTACGGTCGCGCGATCTACGATCTGGCGCTCCGCCGCTCGCTGATCCTGATCGGCGAAGACATGGTCAACATCGCCTATGACGCGCCGGTCGACATGGCGCCACGCCAGCAGATCGAGGATGCCGAGCGGCGGCTGTTCGAGCTTGCCGAGAAGGGCCGCTTCGAGGGCGGCTTCTCCAATTTCGAGACGGCGCTGACGCACGCGATCGACATGGCGAGCGCCGCCTATAAGCGCGACGGGCATCTCTCCGGCATCGCCTCCGGCCTCAGCGATCTTGACCGTCTCGTCGGCGGCTTCCAGTCCTCGGACCTTGTCATCATCGCCGGCCGTCCGGGCATGGGAAAGACGGCGCTGGCAACCAATGTCGCCTTCAACATCGCGGCGGCATGGAAGGGCGAGACCGACCCCAATGGCGAGGTCAGGACCGTCAATGGCGGCATCGTCGGCTTCTTCTCACTGGAAATGTCGGCCGAACAGTTGGCCACGCGCATCATCGCCGAGCAGACGATGATCCCCTCCTCCGATATCCGCCGCGGCTCGATCGACGAGGATCAGTTCGCGCGCATCGTCGAGGTGTCGCGCGAGATCCAGCGCATCCCGCTCTACATCGACCAGACCGGTGGCCTTTCGATCGCCCAACTGGCGGCCCGGGCGCGCCGGCTGAAGCGCCAGCGCGGGCTCGACGTCATCGTGGTGGACTACATCCAGCTGCTCAATGCCGGCAGCAAACGCGGCGGCGACAACCGCGTTCAGGAAGTCACCGAGATCACCAACAATCTCAAGGCGCTGGCGAAGGAACTGAACGTTCCGATTCTGGCGCTGTCACAGCTCTCGCGCCAGGTTGAGCAGCGTGAAGACAAGCGCCCCCAGCTCGCCGACCTTCGCGAAATCCGGCTCGATCGAGCAGGATGCCGACGTGGTCCTCTTTGTCTTCCGCGAGGAGTATTATTTGAAGAACCGGAAGCCGAAGGAAGGCACCGAGGAGTTCTTCAAATGGCAGGCCGAGATGGAGGCGCAAATCGGCCGCGCCGAGGTCATCGTCGGCAAGCAGCGCCACGGCCCGACGGGTGTCGTCGAGCTGCAGTTCGAGGCTGACGTCACACGATTCTCGAATCTGGCCAGGACGGGCGGCCTGCCGGACCGCTTCGACGACTAGCGGCCGCCTGCCTCGCCATCGCCGCAAGGTGTCACTATGCGGAGCTGGGAATCAGCTATGGCTCTCAGGACATGGATGCCGCGCCGGACTCGGCCTCGGTCAGCGCTAGGCTGACAATCGACCTAACCGCCGTCGTCGCCAATTGGCGCGCGATGGCGGCGTTTGCCCCGGCGGCCGAAACCGCGGCCGTGGTGAAGGCGGACGGCTATGGGGTCGGCGCGGTGCCCGCCGCGGGTGCGCTCTTCGCCGCTGGCTGCAGAACCTTCTTCGTCGCCACCGCCGCCGAGGGCGTTGCCGTGCGCGACGTGGCCCCGGACGCCGTCATCTATGTGCTGGACGGCGTGGAACCCGGAGGTGCCGCTGCCCTCGCCGCCGCCAATCTGAGGCCCGTCCTCAACTCTTTGCCGGTGATTGAGGAATGGCTGGCGGCCCGCAGATTCGGGCAATTGCCGCAGCCGGCGATCCAAATCGACACCGGCATGAACCGCCTCGGCCTCGCCATCGAGGAAGCGCGCGCCCTTGCCGCCGATAGCGCCCTCGTGGCGGCGCTCGGCCCAACGCTGGTGATGAGCCATCTCGCCTGCGGTGACGAGCCGGACCACCCGAAGAATGTTGCGCAGCGCGATGCCTTCGCGGCGATGCGAGCGCTCTATCCCGGCGTCCCCGGCTCGCTCGCCAATTCGGCGGGAGTGATACTCGGCGCCGACTATCAGCACGACCTCACGCGACCGGGCATTGCCCTTTACGGCGGACGCGCGGTTGTTGGCCGGCCCGCACTGCGGCCGGTCGTGACGGCCGAGGCGCCCGTCCTGCAGGTCAGGACGGCGGCCGCCGGCGAGACGGTCGGCTATGGGGCGCGCCAGACGTTGAAGCGCTCGACGCGGCTTGCGGTTCTTGGCGTCGGCTATGCCGACGGCTATCACCGCGCCGCCGGATCGACCGACAACATCGAGGGCGCCAGCGTCTTCATCCGCGGCAGGACGGCGCCGCTGGTCGGGCGAGTGTCGATGGACCTCATGGTTGCCGACGTCACTGAGATTGCCGACGTCCACCGCGGCGACATGGCCGAGCTGTTCGGCCCCAACATCCTGCTCGACGATGTCGCCGACCGCGCCGGCACGATCGGCTACGAACTCCTCACCGATCTCGGCCGCCGCTACCGGCGGCGCTATATCGGCTAGGACCAGGATGTTCACGTCTTGTTCTCTTTTCGCGGATAGGCTAAGCACGACTCATCGGAAGTGAGGCGGAGCGCATGGCCAAAGCGAAATCGACCTTCGTCTGTCAGAACTGCGGCGCGGTGAGCCACCGGTGGCAGGGCCGCTGCGAGGCCTGCGACGAGTGGAACTCGATCGTCGAGGAGGCCGCGTCAAGGACCGGCCCCAAGGGCTCGGGGCTCGCTGCCGGCGCGATGCGCGGCCGCATCATCGAATTGCAGGCGCTGGATGGCGCCAGCATCGAGCCGCCGCGCTGCGTAACCGGAATCTCTGAATTCGACCGCGTTGTCGGCGGCGGCTTCGTTGCCGGCTCGGCCCTCCTCGTCGGCGGCGAGCCGGGTATCGGCAAATCCACGCTTCTGCTTCAGGTCTGCGCCGCCCTCGCCCGACGCAATCGGCGCGTCGTCTATGTCTCAGGAGAGGAATCGGTCGAGCAGGTGCGCATGCGGGCGCGACGGCTTGGCCTCGTCGACGCTGCCGTCGAACTTGCCGCGGAGACCTCGGTTGAGGACATTCTGTCTTCGCTGGCAGCGGGGCCGCAGCCCGACCTCCTGGTCCTCGATTCGATCCAGACGCTGTGGACCGGCCAACTCGATTCCGCCCCCGGAACGGTCGCGCAGGTCCGCTCCTCGGCGCAGGCGATGATCGCCTATGCCAAGCGGACAGGCGCCGCCGTCTGCCTCGTCGGCCATGTCACCAAGGACGGGCAGATCGCCGGGCCGAAGACGGTTGAGCATATGGTTGACGCCGTCCTGTCCTTCGAAGGCGAAGGCAGCCAGCATTTCCGCGTCGTCAGGGCGCAGAAGAACCGCTTCGGCCCGACTGACGAAATCGGCGTCTTCGAGATGACCGGCGCCGGCCTCGCCGAGGTTGCCAATCCGTCCGAGCTTTTCCTTTCGGAGCGGAACCCGACGACGCCCGGTGTTGCCGTCTTCGCCGGCATGGAGGGAACGCGGCCCGTTCTGTGCGAGATCCAGGCGCTTGTCGCGCCTTCAATGCTCGGCACGCCGCGCAGGGCCGTCGTCGGCTGGGACCCGGCGCGGCTGTCGATGGTGCTCGCCGTTCTTGAGGCGCGCTGCGGCGTTCGCTTCGGCGCTGCCGACGTCTATCTCAATGTCGCCGGCGGCCTTCGTATTTCCGAGCCGGCCGCCGATCTTGCCGTCGCGGCGGCTCTCGTCTCATCGCTCAGCGGCCGGCCCCTCGATGCCGACGGCGTCCTTTTCGGCGAGGTCAGCCTGTCGGGCGCGGTGCGCATGGTCGGCCAAAGCGCCGCACGTATTCGTGAGGCGGAACGGCTCGGCTTTGTCCGCGCCATCCTGCCGGAAGGGGCAGCGCGCGAAGGCGGGGCCGATTTCGCGATTTCCGGTATCGCCGAACTAGGCCAACTGGTGGCTATGATTGCCCGTGGCGGGCGTGACGCCGCGGCAACATTCCCCGAGGAAAGCGAGCGGCTTAGCGCGACGGCGGCTTAGAATCGTGCTAGGCGGCTCTGGCTTCAGGGACGTGCGCCCACGTCTCCGCTAGAGTCAGCATTATGTCGATCACGCTTCTGGACGTCATTGCCATCGCCATAATCCTGATTTCGGCCGTCCTGGCGATGGTGCGTGGCTTTGTGCGTGAGGTCCTGTCGATCGCCTCATGGCTGATCGCGGCCGTCGCCGCATACTATCTCTACACCCCGCTCAGGGACGTCATTCAGCCCTATGTCGACAACGAAACGCTTGCCACCATCATAGCCGTGGCCGTGGTGTTCATTGTCGTTTTGGTGGTCGTCACCTACATCACCATGAAGATCGCCGATCTCGTCGTGGACAGCCGCATCGGCTCGCTGGACCGGATTTTTGGTTTCCTGTTCGGCGCGGCTCGCGGCCTGTTGCTGGTGGTCGTGGCTTTTTCCGCCTTTGTCTGGCTCGTGGAGAACCAGCCCGATTGGGTCACCAATGCGCAGACCTACTCGGTTCTGAGCAGTCTCTCCGAGCAGTTGGCGACGGTGTTGCCGGACGATATCGAGGCTGATCTGGTGGCAAGACTGCATGGCGAACCATTGCCTGACGCGACGCCGGCAGGCGGCGCTTCACCGGGAGCCGATGCAGCGGCGGATTCGACGGCGGCCGGTAATCTCGATACCGATCGCGTCGAGCAGTTGATCAACGCCAATGCGACGCCCGCGGCAGAGTCGGCGACGCCGGCCCCGGCGCCAGGGCCATAGGGAGCGCCGTCGGGCGAGCGCGGGGAAGAGATGAACGACGTTTCAACCAACCCCTATGACGACGACAAGCTGCGCGAGGAATGCGGCGTGTTCGGTGTATTCGGTCACCGCGACGCGGCGGCGCTGACGGCCCTCGGCCTCCACGCGCTGCAGCATCGCGGCCAGGAAGCGGCCGGCATCGTTTCTTCCAACGGCCTGCAGTTCTTCTCCGAGCGTCACCCCGGGCTCGTCGGCGACAGTTTCTCGACGGCGGCGGTGATCGACAAATTGTCCGGCGACCGGGCCATCGGCCATGTGCGCTATTCGACGGCCGGCGGCACGCTCGAGCGCAACATCCAACCGCTCTTCGCCGAGTTCTCCGGTGGCGGCTTTGCCATCGCCCACAACGGCAATCTCACAAATGCCGGCGCCCTGCAGCGCGAGCTACAGAGCCAGGGCTCGATCTTCCAGTCGACCTCGGATACCGAGGTCTTTCTCCACCTCATCGCTACGATCCGCCAGGAACGCCTGCTCGACCGCTTCGTCGCAGCGCTGAAGCGCGTCGAGGGCGCGTACTCGCTCGTTTGCCTCACCAGCAAGAAGATGATCGGCTGCCGCGATCCGCTTGGCGTCCGCCCGCTGGTGATCGGTCGCCTCGACGGCGCCTGGATCCTGGCGTCGGAGACCTGCGCGCTCGACATTATCGGCGCCACCTTCGTGCGCGATGTCGAGCCCGGCGAGATGATCGTCGTCACCACCGAGGGGCTTACCAGCCACCGCCCCTTCGACCGGCAGCATCCGCGCTTCTGCATCTTCGAATATGTCTATTTCGCCCGGCCGGACTCCCTTGTCGAAGGCCACGCAGTTTACGAGGTGCGCAAGCGCATCGGAGCCGAGCTTGCCCGCGAGGCCCCGGCCATCGCCGATGTCGTCGTACCGGTGCCGGATTTGGGCGTGCCGGCGGCGATCGGCTTTTCCGAGGCTTCGGCGATCCCGTTCGAACTCGGCATCATCCGCAACCACTATGTCGGACGGACCTTCATCGAGCCGTCGGACTCGATCCGCCACATGGGCGTGAAGCTTAAGCACAACGCCAATCGCGACATCATCAAGGGCAAGCGCGTCGTCCTCGTCGACGATTCCATCGTGCGCGGCACGACCTCGTCGAAGATCGTGCAGATGGTGCGTGACGCCGGCGCCAAGGAAGTGCATCTGCGCATCGCCAGCCCGCCGACCACGGACTCCTGCTATTACGGCGTCGATACGCCGGAGAAGTCGAAGCTGATCGGCTCGCACATGTCGGTGCAGAAGATTCAGGAGTTCGTCAAAGCGGACAGCCTGTCATTCGTCTCGATCGACGGCCTCTATCGCGCCGTCGGCGAAGTCCGCCGCGATGCGGGCCAACCGCAATTCTGCGATGCCTGCTTCACCGGCGAGTATCCCACCAGCCTCACCGACCGCGCACGGCGTGAAGGCTGGCAATCGAGCCCGCTACAGCCCGAGACGGTGTAATGCCCGGAACTCTGGACGGACGGATCGCGCTGGTGACCGGCGCGTCGCGCGGCCTTGGTCGCGCCGCCTCGCTGGCGCTGGCCGAAGCAGGCGCGCATGTCGTTGCCGTTGCCCGCACCGTCGGCGGCTTGGAGGAGCTTGACGACGAAATCCGCGCCAAGGGCGGCGCCGCCACGTTGGTCCCGCTCGATCTCACCGACGGCGACGCAATCGACCGCCTCGGTGCCGAGCTCTTTCAGCGCTGGGGCCATCTCGACGCCTTGTTCGGCAATGCCGGCATTCTCGGCGTCCTGACGCCGGTGCCGCATCTCGACGTCGAGGTGTGGAACAAGGCGATGGCCGTAAACCTCACCGCCAATTGGCGGCTGATCCGGTCGATGGATCCGCTGCTGCGCCGTTCCGACGCCGGCCGGGCCCTGTTCGTGACCTCCGGCGCACCACGCAATTGCCGCCCGTTCTGGGGCGCCTACTCGGTCTCCAAGGCTGGCCTCGAGGCGCTGGTGCGTACCTATGCCGGCGAAATGACATCGACCGCCGTCCGCGCCAACCTCATCGACCCCGGGCCGATGCGGACGGCGATGCGTGCCGCGGCGATGCCCGGCGAAGACCCGATGACACTGCCGGAGCCTTCACACGTCACCGGCAAGATCATTGAGCTGCTGTCGCCGTCCTTCGCGGAAACCGGCATCCTCTACGACGTCCGCTTCGGCGGCATTCGTCCGTTCAACTAACCGCGGCGCTTCTTGCCGGCATAGGGGTTGTCGCCCGCCCTCAGCGTCAGCCGCATTGGCACGCCGGTGAAGCCGAACGTATCCCTCAGCCCATGGACGAGATAGCGGCGATAGGCGGCCGGCAGCGCTTCCGGCCGCGAGCAGAACAACACGAAGGTCGGCGGGCGCGCCTTGGCCTGCGTGACGTAGCGGATCTTTAAGCGCCGGCCTGAAACGGCGGGGGGCGTGTGATCGTTGATGGCGTCGGCCAGCCAGCGATTGAGCTCGGCCGTAGAAACGCGGCGGTTCCAAATGTCATAGGTCGCGATCGTCGCCGTCATCAGCTTGTCGAGGCCGGTGCCGCGCTCGGCGGACAACGGCACCATGGCGATGCCGCGCAGCTGCGGCAGCAGGCGGGCAAGCTCTTCGCGAAGCTCGGCCTCGCGCGCCTGCTTGTCCTTGATGAGATCCCATTTGTTGAGCGCGATCACCGCGGCGCGTCCCTCGCGCTCGATCAGGTCTGCGATCTGCAGATCCTGCTTGTCGAAGGGCTGTGTCGCGTCGATGACCACGACGACCAGTTCGGCAAAGCGGATGGCGCGAAGTGCGTCCGCCACCGACAGCTTCTCCAGCTTCTCCTGGACGCGCGCCTTGCGGCGCATGCCGGCAGTGTCGAACAGGCGGAAATGCCGATCCTTCCACTGCCAATCGACGGCGATGGAATCGCGCGTGATACCGGCCTCCGGGCCGGTCAGCAGCCTCTCCTCGCCGAGGAGGCGGTTGATCAGGGTCGACTTGCCGGCGTTGGGCCGCCCGACGACCGCTATCTTGAGCGGACGGTCGGCATCGAAACCGGCCTCCTCCGTCTCGTCAGCCTCGCCTGGCTCGTCGGCATCGGGCTCGCTGAGATGCTCGGCGAGCGCGTCATGCAGCGCACTAAGTCCCTCGCCATGTTCGGCGGAAACGGCAATCGGCTCGCCCCAGCCAAGCTCATAGGCCTCGATGAGGCCCGCATACGCTGCCTTGCTCTCGGCCTTGTTGGCAACGATGAGGACCGGCTTGCCGGCCTTCCTGAGGAGCGCGGCGAAGGTTTTGTCCGCCGGGGTAACGCCTTCGCGCGCGTCAATCATGAAGATCGAGAGGTCAGCCTCGGCGATCGCCAGCTCGGTCTGGTGTCGCATACGGCCTTCGAGGCTCTCGTCAGGCGCTTCGGCAAGGCCCGCCGTATCAACGACGGTGAAGGAGAGATCGCCCAGGCGCGCGTCTCCGCTGCGGCGGTCACGCGTGACGCCGGGCCGGTCGTCGACAAGGGCTAGGCGGCGACCGACGAGGCGGTTGAAGAGGGTCGATTTCCCGACATTCGGCCGCCCGATCAGCGCCACCTCGAAGCGGGGTGACATCGTGATCCGTTAGTTCGCGGGTGCGGGGTTCGTCGGCACCAGCGGCACGGGGGTCGTCGTGAAGCCCGGCAGCGGTATCGTCGGAACGGCCTCCGGCGTGGTGGTTGGCGTCGTCAGCACGTCGAGCGGATTGGGCCCGGCCGCAAAGCCGGCAGGAGCAGCGCCCTCCGCGGCGGCCGCCTCGGGAGCAGCAGCCGGCGTCTCGGCCGCGGCGCCGGAGGCCCCGGCGGCAAATCCCGCTGGCGTTTCGGCCGCGGCGGCGGGAGCCGTCGCGCCACCCGCCGGAAGATGGGCGGTGACGTAGGCGAAGAGAACCTGCGCACGTGAATTGGTGGTGTCGTTGGCAAACGGGTCCTGCACCATCTGGACGACGTATTGCCCGGCCTGTTCATATTGGCCTGCGGCAATTGCCGAGAGCGCCAACGTCTCGACGGCAAGAATGCGATAGGGATTGCCGCTCGTCGTGAACTCGCTGAGCCGGCTCTGTATGTCCTGCAACGAAGCGGTATCAACCAGGAGAGATGCCGCCCGCAGCTTCGCCGTGTCGCGCAACTCCAGCGGTGCGTCATTGTCGGCCGCGACCTGATCGAACGCTTCGACGGCGCCGGAAGTGTCGCCCTGCTCGGCGCGGACATTGGCGAGCGCCATCAGGGACAGTGTCGGATAGTCGCCATAGCCATCCGAGACCAAGGCCAGAAGGCTTTGCGCCGCGCCATCGAGGTCGCCGTCGCGATAGAGGTCAAGGGCGGCCTGATAGCGGTCGCCGGAATCGCGCTGCTTACCCTGCTGAACCGACTGCAAAATCTGGTAGCCGGCGACGATGACGACGATTAGGACGGCGGCGCCGATGAGATATTTGCCGAACCGCTTCCACAGCTGCCTCAGCTGCTCACGGCGAAGGTCTTCACTTACTTCGCGAAATACGTCCGACATCGACTGAATTCGTTCCTTGGCTGTGCCGCAGCGCCCGGCGGGCGCGACCTTAGCTGCCGCTCATTTTCGGCGCAATGCGCCGCAGCCTAGCGGCGCTGCTTATAAATGTGATCCTCATCGGGGAAAGTGCGGGCGCGGACCTCGTTGGCATAGTCCTCGACCGCCTTGGCGATGTGATCGGCGAGCGAGCCGTAGCGCTTGACGAATTTCGGGATGTCCGGGCTGAGCCCAAGCATATCCTCCAGCACGAGGATCTGGCCGTCGCAGGCGGCCGAAGCGCCGATGCCGATGGTCGGAATGGCGATATCGGCAGTAATGCGGCGGGCGAGCGGCTCCGGGATGCCTTCAAGAACGACGGCGAAAGCGCCGGCATCGGCGACGGCGCGGGCGTCGGCGACCACCGCCTCGGCCCCGGCCTCGTCGCGTCCCTGGATCTTGAAGCCGCCCATGGTGTTCACCGATTGCGGCGTCAGGCCGACATGACCCATCACCGGAATGCCGCGTTCGACGAGGAAGGCGATGGTCTCGCCCATACGCACGCCGCCCTCCAGCTTGACCGCGCCGCAGCCGGTTTCCTTGAGGATGCGCGCGGCGGAACGGAAGGCCGCCTGCGGGCTCTCCTCATAGGAGCCGAAGGGCATGTCGACCACGACGAGCGCGCGCTCCGAGCCGCGCATCACCGCCTGGCCCTGCAGGATCATCATCTCCAGCGTCACCGGCAGTGTCGTCTCAAGCCCGTGCATGACCATGCCGAGCGTGTCGCCGACCAGCATGAAATCGACATAGCGGTCTAGGATCGCGGCGGTGTGGGCGTGATACGCAGTTAGCGAGACGATCGGCTCGCCGCCCTTGCGCTTGGCGATATCGACGCTCGTCAGCCGGTTTGGCGAGGGCGTGATCGACACGGCATTCTCTCCAGAATTTCAGAGGACTGGGGCTTAGCCGATTGTCCCGTCTGCGGAAAGTCATGGCAGCGTCCCGCACAAGACGGGGCGCCGCTCGGCAGCGACGTCGGTTTTCGATACAGATAGCGCGGACCTCCAAGGATTCAGCGCCATTTCAACGGAAACACTCACCATCGACCGGCTCGGCCATTCCGGCGACGGCATCGCCGAAACGCCCGCAGGCCGCGTCTATGTGCCGTTTACCCTGCCGGGCGAGACCGTGACAGCAGAGCGCGAGGGAGACCGCGCCGAGCTGACCTCGGTGCTGGAGGCCAGTCCGGAACGGGCCACCCCGCCCTGCCCGCATTTCGGCCGTTGCGGCAGCTGTTCGCTGCAGCATTGGAACGAAGCGGCCTACCGCGCCTGGAAGCGCGAGCAGGTCGTCGCCGCCTTCGCCGCCCGCGGCATCGAGGCGTCCGTCGCGCCGCTGATCCCCTGCCAACTGGCCAGCCGCCGCCGCGCCGTCTTCACCGCCGAACGGCAAGGCAAGCAGGTGACGCTCGGCTTCAACCGCGCTTCCAGCCACGAGGTCATTGCCGTCCCGGACTGCCGGGTGCTGGTGCCCGCGATTGCCGATCGCCTTGACACGATCGCCGCATTGATCGGGCCGCTGGTGCCCCAGCGTGGCCGAGCGCACGTCACCGTCATCGCCGGCAGACAACGGTCTCGACATCGCCGTTGACGGGTTGCGCCGGGTCGACGATCGATTGCTCGACGCGCTGCCGGGACGCATTGCCGATCCGGCGATCGCCCGGCTCACGGTCGAAGGCGAGACGATCTACCAGCCGCAGGTTCCAGAACTGCGTGCGGGCAACGCCACGCTGCTGCCGACGCCGGGCGGCTTCATCCAGGCCGTTGCCTCGGCGGAAGCCGCGATGGCGGAGGCCGTCCTCGCCGGCATCGGATCGGCGCGCAAAGTGGCCGATCTCTTCGCCGGCATCGGCACATTCACGCTGCGCGTCGCCGAGCGGGCCCAGGTGACGGCCTATGACGGCGACGAAGCGGCGGTGACGTCGCTCAGCCGCGCTATCAGGGGAGCGCGCGGCGTCAAAGCGGTGACCGCCGGCGAGCGCGACCTCTTCGCCGATCCGATGACCGCCATCGAGCTGAAGGCGTTCGACGCCGTGGTGTTCGACCCGCCTCGCGTCGGCGCCAAGGCGCAGGCGGAGCAGCTCGCCGCCTCCTCCGTTCCGAGCGTCATCGCCGTCTCGTGCAATCCGGCGACGCTGGCGCGCGACGCCCGCATCCTCGTCGACGGCGGCTATCGCCTGACGGCCGTCACCCCGATCGACCAGTTCCTGTGGTCGGCGCATATCGAGGCCGTGGCGACGTTCGAGCGCTAGGCGAGCTTGGCGACTTCGGCGCGGCGGAAGCAGCCGGCATCGTGGTCGTTGACGATGCCGACCGCCTGCAGCCAGGCATAAACGATTGTCGGACCGACGAATTTGAAGCCGCGGCGCTTCAGCTCCTTCGAGACCCGCTCCGACATCGGTGTCGAAGCGGGAACATCGTGGCCGTCGCCGGTGACCACCTTGCCGTCGGTGAAGGACCAGCAAAAATCGCTGAAGCTCTCGCCGCTATCTTCCATGGCGCAATAGATGCGCGCGCCAGCGATGGTCGCCTCGATCTTGGCGCGGGCACGAATGATGCCGGCGTCACCCATCAGGCGCTCGATGTCCTTCTCGTCGAAACGGGCGACCTTCCGCGGATCGAAACCTGCAAACGCCTTGCGGAAGCCCTCACGCTTCTTGAGGACCGTGATCCAGGCGAGGCCGGCCTGGAAGCCCTCCAGCATCAGCATTTCCCACAGCATCGCGGGAGTCGTGCTGCGGCACGCCCCATTCCTCGTCGTGATAGGCGCTCATCAGCGCGCCGGTCCCGGCCCAACTGCAGCGATGGAGGTGGTCGGTCATTCGGGCTCCGTTTGACGCGTTGTGCCGCTTGCGGCCTTCATCCCAGCCGCGAATTGGCCAGTACGGCGGGTCAAGTTGGTGGTATTGGCATTGCGACACAAGGTCGGTTGCGGATGGCAATGGGAACTTGGCTTCGGCCCCGTACGGTAGCGCCCCTTTCTCGCGCCGCGTTGGCGCTGGCAGTGTTTTCTACATGGGCGGTTGCCAGCTTCGGCCAGGACGCGCCACCGCGCGCCGTGGTTCCAACGTCGGAAATCCAAGTCAACCTCACCTTCGCGCCCCTCGTTCAGATCGCGGCACCGGCAGTGGTCAATGTCTACGCGACGCGGGCAGCACAGAACGGGCAGCGCGCCCGCCAGGGCCTCGGCTCTGGCGTGATCGTCGACCCGTCGGGGATCATCATCACCAACAACCACGTCGTTGACGGGGCGACGGATATTCGCGTGGCGCTGGCCAACGGCGTCGAACTGCCGGCCCAGGTCATCATCGCCGACAGTCGGCTCGACCTCGCCGCGATCCGCATTCCGGTCGATCGCGGTCCCTACCCAGCCTTGACGATCGGAGACTCCGACGCCCTGCGGATCGGCGACCTCGTGCTCGCGATCGGCGATCCGTTCGGCGTCGGCCAGACCGTCACCAGCGGCATCGTGTCGGGCCTGACGCGTGAAATCCCGAACAGCGCTCAGGGCGGACCGGTCTTCATTCAGACCGACGCCGCGATCAATCCCGGCAATTCCGGCGGCGCTCTGATCAACAATGCTGGGCACCTCGTTGGCATCAACACGGCCATCGTCTCCCGATCGGGCGGCAATGAGGGGATCGGTTTTGCCATCCCCTCCAACCTGGTTTCCGCGTTCCTGGACGCTGCGCTTCGTGGCGAAACCGTCCGGTTCCCGTGGACGGGCGCCTATTACGAGGACGTCACGCAGACCGACGCCGACAATGCTGGGGTCGCCGCCCTGCGCGGCGCCGCGATCATCGACATCTTCGACGACAGCCCGGCCGCTGCGGCCGGCCTCCAGTTGGGCGACATCGTTCTTGCCATTGACGGTACCCCGGTCGACCAGGCGAGCGACCTCACCTACCGCACCATTCTCGCCGGCCTTGGCCACGTCGCCGACTATGAGGTCGTGCGGGAGGGGGAGATTCTTCACGTCAGCGTCGACGTCGTGACGGCGCCCGAAACCGTTCCGCCCGAGCCGACGAGGATCACCGGCTCGTCTCCCTTATCGGGCGCTACCGTCGCCAACCTGTCGCCGGCCCTCGCCGAGGAAATCGGCTATCCCGGGGTCGCTCGCGGCGTCATCATCCGGAGCGTTTCGGCGGGCTCGACCGCCGAGCAGGCGGGCTTCCTTGCCGACGACATCATTGTCTCGGTCAACGGTGCGGCGATGACGTCGACCAGCCAGTTGGAGCATCTGGTAATTGCCGCACCGGCGAACTGGCAGATGCAAATCCTCCGCGCCGGTCAGACGATCTCGCACACATTCAACCGCTGACGCCTGCCCAGTTGGTTGGCCTTCCGCGCGCGCTTCGGCCTCGCGGTCGATCGTGACTCAGGCCTGTGGGCCAAACCACGTGGTGAGCGCATCCGCCAGTCCCTGCGGGCCACCGTCTCCGGCCCACGCAACGTATCCGTCAGGCCGGATCAACACGGCCGAAGGAGCGGCAACGGGACCGGTGACGGGAAGGCCCCACGGCCCGTCATATGCCGCTTCGACCAGCCGGACCCGATCCGCGCAGGACGCGATGTCGAAGCTGCCCGGCTCGCCGAGATTGAGCAGCACGGGCTTCGCTGCGTGGAGCAAAGTGAAGACCCGCACAGCGCCATCCGCCGTCTTGAGGTCGAGGTCGGGCATGCGGCGGCCGAGCAGCGGATGCCCCTCGCCCAGATCGTAGCGAATGTCGAGGCCCGACATCATCCCGGCAATGCGCTTGCGCGGGCCGTCCATGCCGAGGAGATCGGACATGATCGTGCGCAGCGCGTCGGTGCGTTCGTCGGTGCGCAGCAGAGCGACCTGCGCCATCGTGTTCTGCAGCACAGCGGCTCCGACCGGATGCCGCTCGGAATGGTAGGTGTCGAGAAGCGTTTCCGGCGCGGTCCCGCCCACCACCTGCGCCAGCTTCCAGCCCAAATTCACCGCGTCCTGCACACCGATATTGAGGCCCTGCCCGCCGACCGGATAGTGCACGTGGGCGGCGTCGCCTGCGAGCAGCACGCGGCCCATGCGATAAGACGCGGCCTGCCGGGCCATGTCGGTGAAACGCGAAATCGAAGCGGGGCTGTGAACGCCATAGTCGGTGCCATAGACGGCAATGAGCGCCTCCCTGAGATCCTGCAGCGTCGGTTCGTCCGTTCGGCCGACCTTCGGTTCCGTGAGCAGCACTCTCACCCGACCCTTGTCCTCCATCTTGCTCAGGCCATGCAGGCCGTGCGCGTCGCGATGGGCGCCCCATTCGGGCTCCTCAGTCAGTTGCACCTCGGCGATCAGATTGCTGATCGTCGGGTCCCAGCCGGGGAAATCGATCCCGGCCGTCTTGCGTATGAGACTGCGCCCGCCATCGCAGCCGACGAGGTAGTTCGCCCGCAACGACCGACCGTCGGACAACTCCGCCGTGACGCCGGCGTCGTCCTGAACGAAACCTGTCACGTCGACGCCGCGATGGATCGGCACGCCCAGTTCGTCGACCCAGCCGGCCAAGATGCGTTCGATATCGCTCTGCCACAGGGCGAGGCCGTAATTGTGCCGCGTCGGGAAGTCGCTGATGTCCAGACGGATCCAGGCGAACCCCGCAACCTGCGCCACCTGTCCTTCAGAGAGAAAGCGATCGGCGATGCCGCGCTGATCGAGGATCTCGATGGTGCGGGCGTGCAGTCCGCCGGCGCGCGATCCCGCGACATCCTGATTCGGACGCCGTTCGACGATCGCCACGTCGACGCCTGCCAGGGCCAATTCGCCTGCGAGCATCAGCCCGGTCGGCCCTCCACCGACGATCAAGACGCTGGTGTCCGGCATGGTCATACCTCTCGTCCTTCGCAGGCCAAACTCAGCCGGCGTTCGGGCCGGCGAAACGGGCGCGCGCAAATTGTTGCTGAAGGCGGATGGAGGTACGAGCAAAGCCAGAGCCTTGCAATTCTTGTAGTTTTTTGGTTGCGCCCCATATCTAAGCTGGCAGGGATTGGCCGGCTCCTTGGCGTCTGGCTGCCTCGATCCGCTCGACGCTCAGTCGAATACGTTCCAGCAGATCGCATTGCGGTTCTGCTGATCCTCCAGAACCAGCGCCCTGACCTCTTCCGGCAATTGCTCGCGCTGCCAGGCGCATTCGCGTCTACCAGCCTCGTCCCGCTCGCCCTCGCTTGCCGCTTCCCGCGCTGCCTTGATGGCGTAGGCCGCCGCGCCAAGATCATGCGCCGCGACATGTCCGACGGCCGCGGCCTGGCCTGCTGACAGCGCGGCGTATTTCGCCGCGCCGGAAACCTCGCGTGCGGCAGCGTTGGAAGCGAACGCCGCCTCGCGCGACTGCATCATCGTCACCTCGCCGCGTACCCATGCATGCGTCATCTCGATGGCCTTTCGCGGCCGCTCATCATCCGGCCGCGCCGCTTCAAAGAAATGCAGCACATGCTCGGTGCAGGCCGCCGCCCACAGCGCCAGCAAATGATGGTGCTGATCGGTCAGCGTGCCGCCGCGCCTGATGGTGATGAGGCGCGGGTCGCGTTGCTTGGGAAGGATCATTCGGCCGGCCCCGTCATCGGCACTGTTCCGTGGCATCCGGGATTGTCATCCGATCGGCCTTCAAAGCGCCGGGCGGACGCCGTCTTTTTCGACTTGCACGTAG
This sequence comes from uncultured Alphaproteobacteria bacterium, assembly GCA_963823045.1. Taxonomy (GTDB): domain Bacteria; phylum Pseudomonadota; class Alphaproteobacteria; order Rhizobiales; family Kaistiaceae; genus JADLGL01. Next base: position 247,574 of record CAWGKA010000007.1, read on the forward strand.
TTCGTCCGATACGTTCCCGGCCCCGTCGGCGTCGCGGCGACAAACACATATGCGCCCGGAACCAGGAGCGAGCGATCACCGTCATTCCGCGTGTAGAGCACGGGAATGTCCGTGGGAACCACGACGGTCCAGTCCGCACCGCCGTTTCGCGGGCCGTAGTGGACCGTAATCTGCCTGCCGTCGCCCACATTCACCGCCTCAGTGACAACGCCGTTCGTCATCATCGCAGTGGGCTCCAAATCGTTTTCCCAGGGCGCATGGTAGTTGCCGGCATTGTCGAGGACATGAACTTCGATCGGGACGGGCACCCCATCGGTGCCTTGCACCGTCGTCACGCCCAGGCCGACGCCTGGGTCAAGGTCCGCCAATGTGAGGCGGACGTTGTAGCCGACGACGAGGATCAGTCCGAGGGTGACGGTGACGGTTTCTTGCCCACGCGTCGTCATCACCATCGTGTTTCCGTCGATCGCATCAATGGTGCCGCGCAAGAACGTGGTGTCTGCGGGTTGCGCGGCGGCGGGCGTGCAGAACGAGATCAACAGCGCCGTACCGGCGGCGGCGAGAGTCCTTCTCATCATGAAACGCTGTCCCTTCCTGGCCGGACCATTTGGGCGGCCGGCGGCTAAGTCCACAACGATGACGCCGCGGACGCCGTCTTTATTCCCTCGATCACAGTGGGTTGAGGGCATCACCCGCCGCAGCGACGGCGGCAAAAAGTTCACTGCGACGACGCGCCTTCGCCAAGCAACTCGTCCAGGGCTTCGAACTGCTCGCTATAAGCACCGGTGCTCTCCGAAGCGAGGGCGCTGTCGAGCGCTTCCTTCGACGGATAGCGGTCGTGCACCACCACGAGAGTCTCGTCGCCCCGCTCGTCGAAGGTCACCGTTGTGACGGAGCCGTCGGGCCCCCCTTCCTCATTCGTCCAGACGATGCGGGAGTAGGGCGTCACCTCCAAGTACTTGCCGAAGAACGCCATCGGCTGATCCGAGGCCGGGTGGCCGAACACGAAGCGGTAGGTGCCGCCGGTGCGAGCATCCGTCTCGCAGGAAATGAACGAGATGCCGAACGACTTCGGCGCCCACCAGCGCATCAGCAATTCGGGCGTTGTCCAAGCTTCGAACACGAGCCGCGCCGGGCCGTCGAAGGTTCGGGTGATGATGAGTTCTGTGTCGGACGTTCGCTCCGTCGTCGTGCGATTCCCAGCCATGACGGGCTTACCGCTTCCGCTTGCGTCCATTGATCTTTTCCTTCTGTTTCAATTCCTCGACGACAGCATCCAGTGTCTCGAAGCGCGCCTCCCAGCGCCTCCGGTGACGCTCGATCCATGCCGCCGCCTGCTCGAGGCCGCGGAGGTCGAGCCGGCAGGTGCGTACGCGCCCGACCTTCTCCGTGGTGACGAACCCCGCCTCCTCCAGGAGGCCGACATGCTTCTTCATGCCCGTCAGGGTCATGTCGAACTTGCCGGCAAGCTCCGTAATCGAAGCGTCGCCGTGCCCGAGTTGCTCCAGGACCCCGCGACGCGTGGCGTCCGACAGCGCGGCGAAAGAAGCATCGAGAGGGGCGGCTAGATACTGAACCATTCAGTTCAGTGTTAGCGTGCCACTACGCGCGATGCAAGGGTCTTCTTCCGCGATCACGACGTGGTTGGTCGCCAGCCGGAGCGCCTGCAAAGCCTCGCAATCGCTTCGCGAAGTCCTCGCGCTTCCGCGGCGCCCTTCATGATATTGTCGAAACGATACCGATCCGGGACCGTCGGCATGAGCCTGCGGACGATCCGACCGGTCAGACACATCGAGCGCGGCGGGAAGACCGTGGCCATCCGAACGATCGAGGAACTCCGCTCGCATGTCGCCTTGGCGACAAGAATCGAGCTGTCTACGATCCCGCCATACCTCTACGCCATGTACACGATCAAGGATCAGGGCTCGGCTGCCGCGCGCCTGATCGCGAGTGTCGTCGTTGAGGAGATGCTCCACGTCAGCCTCACCGCAAACCTCATGCTCGCCATTGGCGGCAACCCAGTTTTCGACGCGAGCGTGGTGCCTTCCTACCCGGCGCCGCTCACGCACCACCGGCCGGAACTGCCGTTGGGCCTGCGGCGATGCACCGCGGAAGTCGTCCGCGACACCTTCATGGCCATCGAGCGGCCCAAGCCGCCGGCGGCGGCTCCTGAGGATGACGACTACGAGACCTTGGGGCAGTTCTATGCGGCGCTGGAGGACGCGATCTACGCATTGGCCGCAAAGGCGGACCTGTTCGCCAACCACCAGCCCGGACGCCAGCTCTCTGATCCGACCTTCTACGGGCCGGTCATGTTCGACGAGGACGACAGCGGCGGTCTCCTGCTGATCCGCGACCGCGACAGCGCCAGAGCGGCCCTCGAAATCATCATCCATCAAGGCGAAGGCATCAGCGAGCATCGATGGGCGGATCCGGGAAATCGCGAACTGACCCACTTCTACAAATTCAAGTCGATCGCCGACGGCGGGACGCCGATCGGGCCGGTATGGCCGGCAATAGACAATCCCCGCTCGGCCGATCTACCAGCCCGCTTGCGTGGGGCGTCCGACCTGTTCAACGCTATCTACATGCTGTTGTTCGACACGCTGGGCGGCCTGTTCTCCGGCCGTCGGGACCAGGGCCCGCTGGTTCATCAGCTCTATGGGCTGATGTCCGATTGCCTGGCTCCCACGGCCCGCTATTTGGTCTCGCAGCCGATCGACGACAATTGGAATGCTGGCCCCAGCTTCGAGGCGTACCGGCTCGGACCTGCGCCTTGGCAGGAAGTGTCCCGGCTTGCCGCTTCCGTCGCGCTGGAGCACGCGGATTTGGCACCCGTCGCCGACAAGCTCACCGAACTATCTCAGGGCTGACACGGCGTACCGGCGGGTCTCAGGTCCAGCGGAACAGTCTGGTCGCGAGCACGAGCGAAACGACGGTCCACACCACCATCACCACGAATTGCAGCGTCGGGAATCCCGTCTCGAACCAGCCCGTCGTCAGCGCCTGCGCGACCGCGCCGAGCGGCACGAAGGTGGAGATCGTCTGGAGGGTGTCCGACATGGCGGGACCTGGAATCCAAATGCCGGCGAAGAAGAGCATCGGAAAATAAGCGATCATGCCGATGCCGGTGGCGGCGCCGCTGCTTGGCGCGAGCGCTGCGATCAGCGCGCCGAGTCCCATCATCTGCACCGCACCGATGAGAAACGCCGCGATGACGACAAGGGGCTGTTCGGGAGCGGGAATGTCGAGCAGGACGAAGCCCGCCACAAGCGCCAAAATCACGCCGCCGATGAGCGCGGCGAGGTTCGCGATGATTTCCGCGACGATGAGCAGAGACGCCGGCATCGGCGTGAGCGCCAGCCGCCTCAAAACGCCCTTCTCCCGATACACCCCGAAGTTCGGCGGGAACGTCACCAGGGAAACGGTGCCGATGGAGAGCCCGAGCACCGCCGGCAGGTAAATGTCGATCGGGCGGAGCCCCGTGTAAATTGGCCCGGCGTCGACCATCGGCTCGCTCATGCCGGGCATCACATAGCCGACGACGACCAGGAGCATCGCCGGAAACACCAGAGCGAAGAAGACGCGCGCAGGCTCGCGAAGGAAAAGCCGGCCATGCGTGCGGATGACGATCGCGGTTGCTGACATGTCAGACCTCCGTCGCGGTGGCGTGGCTGGTGAGGTCGACAAACGCGTCCTCGAGGTTCGAACGTTCCACCGTCACGTCGACGGGCGTGATGCCATTCTCCGCAAGCGCCCGCACGACGGTGACGACGGCATCTTTCTCGCCGTGAACGATCACCTCGCCGGCAACAAGCTCGACGGCCTTCACCGAAGGCAACGGATCGAGGATAGCGTGCAGCCGCTCCGGCACGACTGGCTCCGCAGTGCGGAAACGCAGTTCGTGCCCGCCACGGGCGCGGCCGATGAGCCCGGCGGGCGTGTCGATCGCCACCACCTTGCCGCGATCGATCAGCGCGATCCGGTCGCAGAGGCGCTCGGCCTCGTCCATGAAATGCGTGACGAGGACGATGGTGACGCCGGAATCGCGCACGCCTTCGATGAGGTCCCAGACTTCGCGCCGCGCCTGCGGATCGAGGCCGGTCGTCAGCTCGTCCAGCACGGCGACCTTGGGGTTGCCGATGAGCGCCAAGGCGATGGCGAGCCGCTGCTTCTGCCCGCCCGAGAGATGGCGGTATTGGGTGGAAAGCTTCTCGCCGAGCCCAAGGTCATTCGCCAAGGCGCGTCCGTCCGCAGGGTTCGGGTAGAACGCGGCGAACATCTCGAGCGCCTCGGCGACCGTGATCTTCGGATGCAGTTCGCTTTCCTGAAGCTGCACGCCGACAAGCTGGCGGAGACGGTCGCGGTCGGCCTGCGGATCGAGGTCCAGAACCCGCACAGTGCCGGCATCGGCGACACGCAGGCCGGTGACGATCTCGACCGTGGTCGTCTTCCCCGCGCCGTTTGGCCCGAGCACGCCGAAGATTTCGCCACGCCGCACGTCGAAGCTCACGCCGTCCACGGCCGGCTTGTTGTCGTAGCGCTTATGCAGGTCGTCACTGCGATGACGATGTCCGTCGCTGCATTCGTCATAGGCTGATCCCGAGTTGGAAGGTCGATCGGACGGCCCCCGCCTCCGAGCGCTGCTCCCTGAACGTGGCTCAGGGAGACGCGACGTTTGCCGCGACACGCACCGGTGCGATCGATGTGGTGATCGTCATTGGGCTCCTCGTTCGGTGAAACGACGCCGCAGGAGCGCCTGTTGGGCAGGGATCAGGGTTCCTAACCGCCCGAGGCTCAAGGATCAAGCGGAGTTGTCAGGAAAGAGGCCTCGATGGAACGATCAGCCGTCGTCCTAGCGATGGCGATGGAGGTGGATCATCGGGCGGCGTAGCTTCGGTCGTGCCCAAACAAACTGAGGCGGGCATCTCCCGTTGCCACTGGCGTCAGATAGCGGCCTTTTGACATTGCTGGCATTCGCCGTCGGCTTCACGGCGGGGCGCCCCTGGACAGCGGTCAGTGACACTGATGCCGAAGTTGAAACACTCCACGACGTCTGCCATCGCATATCGGCATTCACGCCGTGAGCGTGTAGCAGCGACCAGATGTCCTGTCCGTTTACGGCGGGACGACGGCTCCGCCAGCAGATGGCGATTATTGGTGTCAGTGCTTCGCCAATCGCGGCGCGGTCAGTTGCCGATGCGAAATCGGCGCCATCGCTGAATACACAAGGATTTCGTGCAGCGAGGCGTTGTCCTAGGCATGGGAAGTCGGCGGCATCCAGAGATCTGGGATGGAGCAAGGGATCGTCGCATGATCGTGAAGTCTGTAGTCAACGGCCTATCCAGCGCCAGACGGTACCAGACAGTGCAGACGTTCGCGCTCGTCGAAATTCAATTTGACTAGAAACCGGTCAGTGGGGGCACGAATTCCATTCCGATCACTTCACTACGGTAGCCGGAGCCTGAGGTCGCCACGATAGATGCCGCTAGAGAACAACGACAACTCGGGTAGTGCCAACCGCTCCGGCACGCAAAGTCCGCCTCGATATATGCCAAGCGGGACTTCAATCATGGGCGGCCCTCACGCGGATCGGCTACGGCGGAATCGGCAGTTTAGCCATTAGGATCACGGCGGAGCGCTACCGTAGGCAGACCCATCACTCAGCGGTCACTCCCACTCGATCGTGCCGGGGGGCTTCGAGGTCACGTCATAGACGACGCGGTTGATGCCGCGGACCTCGTTGACGATGCGGTTGGCGGCGCGGCCGAGGAAGGCCATGTCGAAATGGTAGAAGTCGGCGGTCATGCCGTCGACCGAGGTCACGGCTCTGAGGGCGCAGACGATAATCGTAGGTGCGGCTGTCGCCCATGACGCCGACGGTGCGGACCGGCAGGAGCACGGCGAAGGCCTGCCAGATGGCGTCGTAGAGGCCGGCCTTCCGTATCTCGTCGAGATAGATGGCGTCGGCCTTCCTGAGGATCGCGAGCTTCTCGGCGGTGACCTCGCCTGGGCAGCGGATGGCAAGGCCCGGACCCGGGAACGGGTGGCGGTCGACGAAATGCGCCGGCAGGCCGAGCTCGCGGCCGAGCTCGCGCACCTCGTCCTTGAACAGCTCGCGCAGCGGCTCGACCAGCTTCATCTTCATGCGCTCGGGCAGGCCGCCGACATTGTGGTGCGACTTGATCGTCACCGACGGGCCGCCGGTGAAGGAGACGCTTTCGATGACGTCGGGATAGAGCGTCCCCTGCGCCAGGAAATCGGCGCCGCCGAGCTTCGCCGCCTCGGCGTCGAACATGTCGATGAAGAGGCGGCCGATCGTCTTCCGCTTCTGCTCGGGGTCGGTGACGCCGGCGAGCTCCTTGAGGAAGACTCCTTCCGCCTCGACATGGACGAGCGGGATGTTGAACGAGCCGCGGAAGAGCTCGACGACGTCCTTCGCCTCATTCAGACGCATCAGGCCGTGATCGACGAGGACGCAGGTGAGCTGGTCGCCGATCGCCTCATGGATGAGGACGGCGGCGACGGCGGAATCGACGCCGCCGGAAAGGCCGCAGATCACCCGCCCCTTGCCGACCTGCTCGCGGATCTGCGCGATCGCGCGATCCTTGAAGGCGGCCATGGTCCAGTCGCCGGCAAGGCCGGCAACGCGGTGGACGAAATTGGCGAGGAGCCGCGCGCCATCCGGCGTATGGGCGACCTCGGGGTGGAACTGAACGCCGTAGAATTTCCGGCCCTCGTCGGCGATGGCGGCGAAGGGCGCGCCCTCCGAGGTGCCGATGACGGAGAAGCCCGGCGGCAGCGCGGTGACGCGGTCGCCATGGCTCATCCACACCTGGTGCCGGCTCGCCGCCTGCCAGATGCCGTCGAAGAGCGGCGACTGCGACCCGACGTCGAGATAGGCGCGGCCGAATTCCTGATGGTCCGAGGTCTCGACCGTGCCGCCCAGCGCCTCGACCATCGCCTGCTGGCCGTAGCAGATGCCAAGGACGGGGATGCCGGCGGCGAAGATCGCCTTCGACGCGCGCGGCGTATCGATGCCGGTGACGCTCGCCGGCCCGCCGGAGAGGATCACCGCCCTCGGCCGGCGTTCGGCGATCGCGGCGTCAGCCTGGCTGAAGGGCACGACCTCGGAATAGACGCCGGCCTCGCGCACCCGGCGCGCGATCAGCTGCGTCACCTGGCTGCCGAAGTCGACGATGAGAACGAGGTCGTGGGCAGGGTCCGTCATGGCGGGGGTCTAGAGAAATCCCCGAGTCGGTGCAACGGATTGCCGGGCCTTGTTGAACGCCTGATTTAACCCGGCCGCACCTCGCAGCGACGATAGATCGTGGTGAAGCCGTCGGCGAGGTAGATGACCGCCAGCTGATCGGGCACGTCGTCGAAGCCTTCGGACAGGCCGAAGATCGCTTTCGTCGTCCAGGTCTCGCCCTCGCCGGAGCAGGCGAGCGTCGCCGTCCAAACGCCGCCATAGGTGCCGACCGCGTTCCAACTCGTGATGTCGCAGCCGGATTCGTAGAAGCCGATCTGACCGGCGACGGTGTCGAGGGTCATGATGTCGTCGGCATATTCATTGTTGCAGGACATGCCGAAGATCGACCAGCGGCCGTCGGCCGTCTGCGCCGACGCCAAGGTCGTGCCGGCGATCAGCGCGACGCCGGCTAGAAAGATGCGTTTCATCTCGGTGCCTCCTTGTTTCTTGGCCAAAGCCGAGCCTAGCCGGGACGAAGCGGGGCGTATAGGCGGCTGCTAGTCGAAGGCGAGATGGCCGTCGGCGATCGCCCCTTCGATGAGATCGATGGCGCCGGCGAGCTTCTCGTCGATGATGTGGAGATATTCGGTCCAGTCGTGGAGGCCGGTGAGATCGCTTTTGCCGTCGGATATGCCGCGGATGCCGATCATCGGCAGGTCGAAGCGGTCGGCGGCGCGCAGGACGGCGAAGGATTCCATGTCGACCATTTCGGCGGCGATGCCGTCATAGGCGGCGCCGGAAACGATATCGGCGCCGGTGGAGATGGAGGCAGCGGGAATGCCGGGCACGCGCTGCTCGATCTCGACGACGATCGGCAGATCGGCGAACGGCGTCAGGCCCTTCTCGAAGCCGAGCGCCGAGGCGTCCATGTCACGATAGGAGACGCTCTCGACCTGGTAGATATGGGCGTGTTCGAGCGTGCGCGAGCCGGCCGAGCCGAGCGAGACGACGAGGTCCGGCAGCGCATCCTCGGCCGCCAGCGCCGCGAGCGCCGCGGAGGTGGTGACGGCCGCCTCGACCGGGCCGACGCCGCAGATCAGCGGCAGGATGCGCTTCCGCAAATGCTCGCCATATTCGTTGTGCGTCGCCATGACGAAGAAGACGCGGCGGCCTCCGAGTTCGAGGATATGGCGGGCGGGATGCTCCGTGCTCATGCGGCCTTCCTGAGCGCCGCGATGAAGAAGGCGTCGGTTCCCGTGCGCAACGGCGTCAGCTGGAGGCCGTGCGGCGTCGCCAGGGCGGCGGCCGTGAGCGCTGTCTGCGGCGTCGGGCGCAAGACCGGCATTGGCGATCATCTCGCCCATCGGCAGCGCGGCAAAGCCGGACATCTCGGCGAGGAAGGCGGCCATCTGGTCCTCGTTCTCCTCGGGCAGAAGCGAGCAGGTGACGTAGACTAGCAGACCGCCCGGCTTGACGAAGCCCGCCGCCTGGCGAAGCAGCGCCGCCTGCTCGCCGACGCGGTCGGCAAGTGCGCGCTCGCTGAGGCGCCATTTGGCGTCGGGATGGCGGCGCCAGGTGCCGGAGCCGCTGCAGGGCGCGTCGATGAGAACGCGGTCCATCGTGCCAGCGAGGCCGGCGAGATCGGAGCCGGCCGGATGGACCTGGACGTTGCGGGTGCCGGCGCGGCGGAGGCGGTCGAAGATCGGCGCGAGGCGATGCTTGTCGTTGTCGGTGGCGTGGATCTGGCCCTTGTTCTCCATCGCCGCGGCGAGCGCCAGCGTCTTGCCGCCACCGCCGGCGCAAAGGTCGAGGATCTGCTCGCCCGCCTTCGCGCCGACCATCAGCGCCGCGAGTTGGCTGCCCTCGTCCTGGATCTCGAACCAGCCCTTCTGAAAGCCGGGCTCGGCCTGAAGGTTCGGGTGGCGGCCGTCGCCATCCGTCGGCGGAACGCGGAGGCCGTCGGGCGAAAACGCGTCTCGACCGCGCCCTTGCGAGGCGAGCGCGCGGAGGACCTTGGCGCGGTCGGCTTTGAGCCGGTTGACGCGGAGGTCGAGCGGCGGGCGTCGGTCATCGCCTCAAGTTCGGCGACCCAGCCATCGCCGAAGGCGCGCGCCAGCGACGGCATGAGCCAGTCCGGCACGTCGGCGCGGATCGGGTCAGGCGCCTTGCTCAGATCGATGGTGTCGAGCCGACGCCGTTCGTCGTCGGTCAGCGGCGGTGGCGAATGCGGCGCCTCGAGTTGCGCGGCGAGTTGCTCTGCCCCACACCCCAGCCGAACGCGACTGCACCAAGCGCCAGCGCCCGCGGCGTTTCCTCGCCCATGATCCAGGCGAGCGAGCGGCGGCGGCGCTCGGCGTCATAGACGATGTTGCCGATGGCGGCGCGGTCGCGCGAGCCGGCAAAGCGGTGCGACAGGCCCCAATCCTTCAGCGCCTCGGCAACCGGCCGGCGGCGTGCGGCGATGTCTTCCAGGACTTCGATCGCGGCGGCGATCCGCGCGCCCGGCGTCATCGCGGGTGACGATCCACGCTGCGACGCCCCTCAGGTGTTGCTCGGATAGTTCGGGCTTTCGCGGGTGATGACGACGTCATGGACGTGGCTCTCGCGAAGGCTGGCATTCGAGATGCGCACGAAGCGGGCGCGCTCCTTGAACTCGGTGAGATTGGCGGCGCCGACATAGCCCATCGCCGCGCGGACGCCGCCGACGAGCTGATGCAGGACGCCGGAGACCGGGCCCTTGAACGGCACCTGGCCCTCGATGCCTTCCGGCACCAGCTTCAACGTGTCGGTGACCTCGGCCTGGAAATAGCGGTCGGCCGAGCCACGCGCCATGGCGCCGACCGAGCCCATGCCGCGATAGGCTTTGTAGGAGCGGCCCTGATGCAGATAGACCTCGCCGGGGCTTTCCTCGGTGCCGGCCAGCAGCGAGCCGACCATCGCCGCAGAAGCGCCTGCCGCCAATGCCTTGGCAAGATCGCCTGAAAATTTGATTCCGCCATCGGCGATGACCGGAATGCCGGCCTTGTCGCCGACCTCGACGGCATCCATGATCGCCGTCAGCTGCGGCACGCCGACGCCGGCGACGACGCGGGTGGTGCAGATCGAGCCCGGGCCGATGCCGACTTTCACCGCGTCGGCGCCGGCATCGATCAGCGCCTTGGTGCCGTCGGCGGTCGCGACATTGCCGGCGATGACCTCGACCTGATTGGAGAGGCGCTTGACGCGCTCCACCTGCTCCAGCACCCGCGCGGAATGGCCGTGCGCGGTGTCGACGACGATGACGTCGACGCCGGCGTCGATCAGCTGCTCCGAGCGGGCGAAGCCCTCCTGACCGACGCTGGTGGCGGCGGCGACGCGAAGGCGACCCTGCTCGTCCTTCACCGCGGACGGATTGAGCTGGCTCTTCTCGATGTCCTTCACGGTGATGAGGCCGACGCAGCGATAGGCATCGTCGACGACGACCAGCTTCTCGATGCGGTTCTGATGGAGAAGGCGCTTGGCCTCTTCCTGATTGACCGACTCGCTGACGGTGATGAGGTTGTCCTTGGTCATCAGTTCCGAGACGCGCTGGCCCGGGTCGGAGGCGAAGCGGACGTCGCGATTGGTGAGGATGCCGACGAGCTTGCCCGGGCCGTGCCCGTCGCCCTCGACGACCGGAATGCCGGAGATGCGGTAGCGCTCCATCAGCGCCAGCGCGTCGGCGAGCGTGGCGTCCGGGCCGATCGTCACCGGATTGACGACCATGCCGGACTCGAACTTCTTCACCTGATGGACCGCCTCGGCCTGGGCTTCCGGCGTCATGTTGCGGTGGATGACGCCGATGCCGCCGGCCTGGGCCATGGCGATGGCGAGCCGGCCTTCGGTGACGGTGTCCATCGCCGCCGACATGATCGGCATATTGAGTTCGATCGAGCGGGTCAGGCGGGTGCGAAGGTCGGCCTGAGCCGGCATGACTCGGACGGCCCGGGCAGAAGGAGCACGTCGTCGAAGGTGAGCGCGTCGCCGCCGGTGGAGGTTTCAATGATGGTGGCCATGCCAAGCTCCGGTAAAACCTGCCATTCCGTCGGCTTTGCGGCCGCGGCGCAGGGTGCATCATGCGAAGATTGGCGGCGGTGATTACCACGCGGGTACGAATTCGTGAAAGCCTCCGGCGCGACATCAATGTGTGCCGCTGGCCTGCCCTGGCCGCGCAACCTAGCGGCGACCCGTGCGGCTGGGCTATGCCAAGCCATGATCCCCGACCGCATCCTGCTGCCGCTGATCGTCGCCAGCGCCTCTTCATGGAAACGCTGGATTCGACGGTCCTGTCGACGTCGCTACCTGCGATCGCCGCCGATTTGGCGAGAGCCCGATCGCCCTGAAGCTGGCGTTGACGAGCTATCTCCTTTCGCTCGCCGTATTCATCCCTGCCTCCGGCTGGGTGGTCGACCGTTTCGGGGCGCGGCTCGTCTTCCGCCTCGCGCTTTTCATATTCATCGCCGCGTCGGTCGCCTGCGGCCTTTCCAACTCAATCGGCGAGATCGTCGCCGCCCGGGTGGCACAAGGGATCGGCGGCGCGATGATGGTGCCGGTCGGCCGCATGGTCATCCTCCGCTCGGTCAAGAAGTCCGAACTCGTCGGCGCCCTCGCCTGGCTCACCGTGCCGGCGCTCATCGGGCCGATGCTCGGCCCGCCACTGGGCGGCTTCATCACCACCGATTGGGTCTGGCGCTGGATCTTCGGGATCAACGTGCCGGTCGGAATTCTCGGCATCGTTCTCGCCACGCTGTACTTCCCCGACATCCGGGGCGAGAAGCGGGAGCGTTTCGACATGCGCGGCTTCTTCCTCGCCGGCGTGGGGCTCGCGGCCTTCGTCACCGGGTCGACGACGATCGGCCTCGACGTCGTGCCGTTGCCATGGGTTGCGGCCCTGCTGGTGATCGGCGTTGCGCTACTGGCCGCCTATGTCCGGCACAGCCGGCGCGTTGCCAATCCGATCCTCGATCTCCGGCTGCTGCGGCTGACGACATTCCGCATCGGGATCAGCGGGGGACTGCTCTTTCGCATCGGCGTGGGTGCGCTGCCGTTTCTGCTGCCGCTGCTGCTGCAACTTGCCTTCGGAATGACCGCGTTCCAGTCGGGCCTTATCACCTTGGCCAGCGCGGCCGGCGCCATGGCCATGAAATTCATCGCAGCGCCCATCCTTCGCCGCTTCGGCTTCAAGCGCGTTCTGATCGCTTCGGCCTT
>CAWGKA010000008.1:0-293766 GCA_963823045.1 uncultured Alphaproteobacteria bacterium
GCGCCGAGGAAGAGGAGCGCCTTGAAGAAGGCATGGGTGAAGAGGTGGAAGATCGCCACCGGATAGGCGCCGATACCCAGCGCCACGAACATGTAGCCGAGCTGCGAGCAGGTGGAATAGGCGATGACGCGCTTGATGTCGTTCTGCACCAGGCCGACCGTCGCCGCGAAGAACGCCGTCGTGGCGCCGATGAAGGTCACGAAGATCATCGTGTCATGGGCGTGCTCGAAGAGCGGCGACATGCGCGCGACCAGAAACACGCCGGCCGTGACCATCGTCGCGGCGTGGATCAGCGCGGAGACCGGCGTCGGGCCCTCCATCGCGTCCGGCAGCCATGTGTGCAGCAGGAATTGCGCCGATTTGCCCATCGCGCCGATGAAGAGGAGCAGCGTGATGAGGTTGAGCGCGTCGAGGTCCCAACCGAGGAAGTTGACCGTATGGCCGACCATCTCCTCCGCCCCGCCGAAGATATCGGAGAGGTTGACCGAGCCGAACAGGAAGAAGATGGCGAAGATACCGAGCGCGAAGCCGAAATCGCCGATGCGGTTGACGATGAACGCCTTGATCGCAGCGGCATTGGCCGCCGGCCGCTTGTACCAGAAGCCGATCAGCAGATAGGAGGCGAGTCCGACGCCCTCCCAGCCGAGGAAGAGCTGAACGAGGTTGTTCGCCGTCACCAAGAGCAGCATGGCGAAGGTGAACAGCGACAGATAGGCGAAGAAGCGCGCCTGGTGCCGATCGTGCGACATGTAGCCGATCGAGTAGATATGGACGAGCGCCGACACCGTCGTCACCACGACCAACATCACCGCCGTCAGCGTATCGATGCGCAGCGTCCACTCGGCGATCAGCGACCCGGACTGGATCCACGGCAGGACGGTGACTTCCTCGAGGCCGCCTTCGTTGAACCCGACCTGGAAGAAGACGATCCACGACAGCACCGCCGCGAGTACCAGCAATGCCGAGGTGATCAGCTCGGCCGGCCATCCACCCGGCGTCGCCACGTCCATCGCATCGTCGTCGCCATGGCCGTGATCGTCGCCATGACCATGATCGCCTTGCGACGGCGCATGGTGACGCCCGGCGGGCGTCGGGCTGTCTTGCGCCAGCAACGCGCGATGCGAGGCGAACAGGGTGATCAGTCCCGCAATCAGCGCCCCGATCGCGGGGAGGATGACGATGGTTGCGACCATGTGCGGCTCAGCCCTTCATCGCGTTGATGTCTTCCGTCGCGATCGATCCGCGATTGCGGAAGAAGGCGACGAGAATGGCGAGCCCGATCGCTGCCTCTGCGGCGGCGACCGTCAGCACGAGAAGGGCGAAGACCTGACCGACGAGGTCGTGCAGGAAGGACGAGAAGGCGACGAGGTTGAGATTGACGGCGAGCAGGATCAGCTCGACCGACATCAGCATGATGATGATGTTCTTGCGGTTCACCATGATGCCGAAGATGCCGACCGTAAAGAGGATCGCGGCGACCGTCAGATAGTGACCGAGACCGACGCCCATCAGACTCCCCTCCCCGGTTCGACCTTGCGCACTTCGATCGCCGTCGCCGGCGTCCGCGCCACCTGGTCGGCGATCGACTGGCGCTTGACGCCCGGCTTGTGGCGCAGCGTCAGCACGATGGCGCCGATCATCGCTACGAGCAGCACCATGCCGGCGAGTTGGAAATAGAACAGGTAGTGCGTGTAAAGGACGTCGCCGATCGCCCGCGTGTTCGAGACCTGATCGACGTCCGGGATCGGCACGGCGGCGCCGGCGATCTCACTCGGCGAAATAGCCGCCCCGCCAATGGTGATGAGGATCTCGGCGACGAGAATGCCGGCGATCAGGCCGCCCGTCGGAAGATATGTCAGGAAGCCCTGCTTCAGCTCGGCGAAATCGACGTCGAGCATCATCACCACGAACAGGAACAGCACCGCGACGGCGCCGACATAGACGATGATCAGGATCAGCGCGAGGAACTCCGCCCCCAGCAGCATGAACAGCCCGGCGGCATTGGCGAAGGCAAGGATCAGGAACAGGACCGAATGCACCGGATTCTTGGCGGCAACGACCATGATCCCCGACGCCAGGAGCACCGTGGAGAACAGGTAGAAGAAGAACCCGGGCAGACCCATTACGCCACGGCTCCCAACGGGATGCTGCGAGACAGTCGTTCCGGGGCCGCGCAGCGGAACCCGGAACCTCGTTGGGTCCTGGCTGAGGTTCCGGATCGGCCTTCGGCCGTCCGGAACGACGAAATCATCTGCACTGTCACGCCCCTCCCCATCAGGCGAAAGTCCCGTGTCTTAGTCACTCACCGCATATGCGTCCAGCCAATCAGGCAGGGCGCATTGCCTCAGCGGTAGGGTGCGTCCCGGGCTATGTTTGCGGCGATCTCTCTCTCCCAGCGATCGCCGTTCGCCAGCAATTTGTCCTTGTCGTAGTAAAGCTCCTCGCGCGTTTCCGTCGCGAATTCGAAATTCGGCCCCTCGACGATGGCGTCGACCGGGCAGGCCTCCTGACAGAAGCCGCAATAGATGCACTTCACCATGTCGATGTCGTAGCGGGTCGTCCGGCGCGTGCCGTCGTTCCGCCGTGGCCCGGCCTCGATGGTGATGGCCTGGGCCGGGCAGATCGCCTCGCACAGCTTGCAGGCGATACAGCGCTCCTCGCCATTGGGATAGCGGCGGAGCGCATGCTCGCCGCGGAAGCGCGGGCTGAGCGGTCCCTTCTCGTATGGGTAGTTGAGCGTCGCCTTCTTGCCGAAGAAGTAGCGCATCGACAGGAAGAAGGCGCCGACGAACTCGCGCAGGAAAACCGAACGCGCGGCTTGATCGAGCCTCATGGCGCCCACCCCGTGAGTTGGAGAACACCGGCGACCAGCACGACCATGAACAGCGACAGCGGCAGGAACACCTTCCAGCCGAGGCGCATGAGCTGGTCATAGCGGTAGCGCGGCACGAAGGCCTTCACCATCGCGAACAGGAAGAAGAGGAACAGCGTCTTCAGGATGAACCAGACGACGCCCGGCACCCAATTCAGCCACGCCACGTCCAGCGGCGGCAGCCAGCCGCCGAGGAAAAGGACGGTGCCCAGCGCGCACATCAGGACGATGGCGACATATTCGCCGAGCATGAACATCACATAGGGCGTCGAGGAGTATTCGGTCGCGAAACCGGCAACGAGCTCCGACTCCGCCTCGGGCAGATCGAAAGGCGGCCGGTTCGTCTCCGCCAGCGCCGAGACGAAGAACACCACGAACATCGGGAACAGCGACAGCCAGTGCCAGTCGAGGAGGCTCGGGGTCAGGCCAAGGCGCGTGCCGAGGCCATTCTCCTGCGCCACGACGATGTCGGAGAGGTTCAGCGAGCCGACCAACAGCAGGACCGTGATCAGCACGAAGCCGATCGAGACCTCGTAGGAGACCATCTGCGCCGCCGAGCGAAGCGCGCCGAGGAACGGATATTTCGAGTTCGACGCCCAGCCGCCCATGATGACGCCGTAAACGCCGAGCGACGAAATGGCGAAAATGTAGAGGATGCCGACATTGATGTTGGCGAACACCCAGTTCGCGTTGATCGGCATCACCGCCCAGGCCGCGATCGCCAGCGCCGTGGTGATCAGCGGCGCCAGAAGGAACACGCCCTTGTTGGCGCCCGACGGGATGATCGGCTCCTTCATCACGAACTTGAAGAGGTCGGCGAAGGACTGGAACAGCCCCCAGGGGCCGACGACGTTCGGCCCGCGCCGCATCTGCACGGCCGCCCAGATCTTGCGGTCGGCGTAGAGCAGGAAGGCGATGATGACGAGGAGCGCGACGATGACGCCGACCGCCTCCACCGCGATCAGCACGCCCGGCCAGAAATATTGGGTCCAGAAGCTCATCGCCTACTCCGCCGCCTCGGCCAGCCGGCCGGCCGCCAGCGCCGAGCATTCGGCCATGACGGCCGACGCCCGCGCGATCGGGTTGGTGAAGTAGAAGTCGGCGACGGCGAGACCGAACGCCAAATCGTCCATCTTGCCGGACGTCGCGAGCAGCGCCTTCAACGAACTCCGGGCCTGCCATCGTCACCTTGTCGACGGCACCAAGCGCCGGATGCGCCTCGATCATCTGGTCGCGCAGGGCACCGAACGAGTCGAACGGCAGCCGGTGGCCGAGCTGATCGGAGAGCGCCCGCAGGATCGCCCAATCCTCGCGGGCATCGCCCGGCGGGAACGCGGCGCGCTTCAAGCGCTGAACGCGGCCCTCGGTGTTGACCAGCGTGCCGTACTTCTCGGTGTAGGCGGCGCCCGGCAGAACGACATCAGCGCGCGCGGCGCCAGCGTCGCCATGGCTGCCGATATAGACGACGAACGTCTTGCCGAGCTTATCGGTGTCGATCTCGTCGGCGCCGAGCAGGAACAGCATGTCGAGCTTTCCGTCGAGCATCCCGGCGGTGTCGAGCCCGCCCTTGCCCGGCACAAAACCGACATCGAGTCCACCGACGCGGCCAGCCGCGGTGTGCAGAACGGCAAGGCCGTTCCAACCATCGTCGCGATCGCCGTCCGTTGCGATCTTTGCCGCTTCGCGGAGCACCGCCTGGCCGTCGGGACGCGCGAGCGCCGCCTGGCCGACGATGACCACCGGACGCCTGGCATTCTTCAGCGCGGCACCGAAGGCGCCCTTCCCGGCCGTGACATCGGCCAAGTCGGCCGGGCCCGTTCCGAGATGCTGATACGGATAGGTGAGATCGACCGCCTCACCGACGAGCGCGATCGGCAGATCGCCCATGCGCCAGCGCTTGCGAATGCGCGCGTTGACGAGCGGCGCTTCATGGCGCGGGTCGGAACCGATGATGAGAACGGCATCGGCCTGTTCGATGCCGGCGATCGTCGGGTTGAACACATGGCTGGCGCGGCCGAGGCTCGGATCGAGCGCAGCGCCGTCCTGGCGGCTGTCGATGTTTTCCGAACCGAGCGACGCGACGAGTTGCTTGAGCGCGAACATCTCTTCCGCCGTCGCCATATCGCCGGCGATGGCGCCGATACGATTTCCGGCAGTCTCGGCGACACGGGCGATGGCGCCGAATGCTTCACTCCAGCTCGCCGGATGCAGCCGTCCGCCGGTGCGCACATAGGGCCGGTCGAGCCGCTGCGTGCGCAGGCCGTCCCAGACGAAGCGCGTCTTGTCGGAGATCCACTCCTCGTTCACGCCCTCATTGAGGCGCGGCAGGATACGCATCACTTCGCGCCCGCGCGTGTCGACGCGGATGTTGGAGCCGACCGCGTCCATCGCGTCGATCGTCTCGGTCTTCACCAGTTCCCAAGGCCGCGCCTGGAAGGCATAGGGCTTAGAGGTCAGCGCGCCGACCGGGCACAGGTCGATAACGTTGCCCTGGAGCTCGGAGGTCATCGCCTCTTCGAGATAGGTGGTGATCTCCATGTCCTCGCCGCGGCCAGTAGCGCCGAGCTCAGTGACGCCGCCAACCTCGGTGGCAAAGCGGACGCACCGCGTGCAGTGAATGCAGCGGTTCATCGACGTCTTCACCAGCGGGCCGAGATATTTGTCCTCGACCGCGCGCTTGTTCTCTTCGAAGCGGTTGTGGTCGATGCCATAGGCCATGGCCTGATCCTGCAGATCGCACTCGCCGCCCTGATCGCAGATCGGGCAGTCGAGCGGATGATTGATCAGGAGGAACTCCATCACGCCTTCGCGCGCGCCACGCACGAAGGGCGAGCGGGTGACGACTTCCGGCGGCTCGCCATTCGGCCCCGGACGACAGTCGCGCACGGCCCAAGCGCAAGAGGCGATCGGCTTCGGCGCGCCCTTCAGTTCAACCAGGCACATGCGGCAATTGCCGGCGATCGACAGCCGCTCATGGAAGCAGAAGCGCGGCACCTCGGCGCCCGCCTCCTCGCACGCCTGCAGCAACGTGTATTCCGGCGGAACGTCGATCTCGATGCCGTTGACTTTGATCAGCGTCATCTGCCCCTACTCCGCCGCGACCAACACGGGCTCGGCCGCCGGCCGCGCCGCATATTCGTCGATACGCTCTTCGATCACATGGCGATAATGCCGGATCAGGCCCTGCACCGGCCACGCCGCGGCATCGCCGAGCGCACAGATCGTGTGCCCCTCGACGCGATAGGTGACATCGAGCAGCGTGTCGATCTCGCTCTTATGCGCCTCGCCGCGCGCCATGCGCTCCAGCACGCGCCACATCCAGCCGGTGCCTTCACGGCACGGGGTGCACTGGCCGCAGCTCTCATGCATGTAGAAATATGAAAGCCGCGAGATGGCGCGAATGACGTCGGTGGACTTGTCCATGACGATCACCGCCGCCGTGCCGAGACCGGATTTGAGCTCCTTGAGGCTGTCGAAATCCATCGGCAGGTCGTCGCATTGATGCGCCGGGATGAGCGGCACTGACGAGCCGCCCGGGATCACCGCCATCAAATTGTCCCAGCCGCCGCGCACGCCGCCGGCATGCTTCTCGATGAGATCCCGCAGCGGCACGCCCATCGCCTCTTCTACGGTGCACGGCTTCTCGACGTGGCCGGAGATGCAGAAGAGCTTGGTGCCGGTGTTGTTCGGCCGGCCGATCGAAGCAAACCACTCGCCGCCGCGGCGCATGATCGTCGGCGCCACGGCAACCGACTCGACATTGGCAACGGTGGTCGGGCAGCCCCATAGGCCGACATTGGCCGGGAATGGCGGCTTCAGCCGCGGCAGGCCCTTCTTGCCCTCCAGCGACTCCAGAAGGCCGGTCTCCTCGCCGCAGATATAGGCGCCCGCGCCGCGATGGACATAGATGTCGAAGTCCCAGCCATTGAGATTGTTCTTGCCGATCAGGCGCGCGTCATAGGCTTCCTGGATCGCCGCATCGAGGCGCTCCGCCTCGCGGATGAACTCGCCGCGGATGTAGATGTAGCAAGTGTGTGCGCCCATCGCGAAGCCGGCCACCAAGCACCCCTCGATGAGGAGATGCGGGTCGTGCCGCATGATCTCGCGGTCCTTGCAGGTGCCAGGCTCGGACTCGTCGGCATTGACGACGAGATAGTGCGGGCGGTCGCCAATCTCTTTCGGCATGAACGACCATTTGAGGCCGGTCGGGAAGCCAGCGCCGCCGCGACCGCGAAGCCCTGATTCCTTCAGTTCCTCGATGATGTCGTCGCGGCCACGGGCGAGAATGCCCTTGGTGCCGTCCCACGCGCCACGGCTCTGTGCAGCGGCGAGGCGCCAGTCATGCCGGCCGTAGAGATTGGTGAAGATACGATCCTTGTCGGCAAGCATCCGTCAGTTCCCCTTGCCGCGTGTGGCCAGCGCTTTCGCCTGACCGATCCAATCGTCGCGCTCGATGCGCCCGTGGAAGCTCAGCTCATCGTCGAACCGAGCGATCTCCTCCGGCGTCCAGGCGGCGATCTGCTCAAAGCGCGTGATGCCGAGCGCGTGCAGCTTCCCCTCCAGCTTCGGGCCGACGCCGGAGATGCGCTTCAGGTCATCCGCGCCATCGCTGGCCGGCGCCGACCTTGGTTCCTGCACCTTCTGCCCGACCGGCGCCTTGCCCTTGATCGTCGGCGTCTTGCCGGCCCTGCCGTAGTAAAGGCCCGGGTCGGTCAGCGTCGTCGCGCCGCCCACCGGCTCGGAGAACTGGCGGTCGATCTGCGGACCGGGATGCAGTTCGCGACCGGCCGCAATGTCGTCGATCAGCTTGTTGAAGAGATCCGGCGTCAAATCCTCGAAGGTGTCGGCTTCGATCTGCACCATCGGCGCGTTGACGCAGGCGCCCGCGCACTCGACCTCCGTCCAGGAGAAATCGCCATCCGCCGACACATGGCCCTGATCGGGGTGAATGCGCTCGCGGCAAATCTGCTTCAGCTGTTCCGCGCCGCGCAGCATGCACGGCGTCGTGCCGCACACCTGGATGTGCGCCTTCCTGCCCACCGGCGACAGATTGAACATCGTATAGAAGGTCGCGACCTCGAGCGCGCGAATATGCGGCATGTCGAGCATGTCGGCGACGAGCCGGATCGCCGGCTCGGGCAGCCAGCCGCCCTCCTGCTCCTGCGCAATACGCAGCAGCGCGATCACAGCCGAGGCCTGCCGGCCCTCGGGATACTTTGCAATTTCACGGTCGGCCATCGCCTGGCTCCTCGCGCTAAATGCGAAACCCTCAGGCTGGACCTCCGCGAGACGGCGGACGGTCAACGGTCGATCTCCCCAAAGACGATGTCGAGCGAGCCAAGGATCGCCGAGACGTCGGCGAGCATATGGCCCTTCGTGATGAAATCCATGGCGGCAAGATGCGGGAAGCCCGGCGCGCGGATCTTGCAGCGATAGGGACGGTTCGAGCCGTCCGACACGAGATAGACGCCGAACTCACCCTTCGGCGCTTCCACAGCGGCGTAAACCTCGCCCTCCGGAACATGGAAGCCCTCGGTGTAGAGCTTGAAGTGATGGATCAGCGCCTCCATCGACCGCTTCATCTGCGGCCGCTTCGGCGGGACCACCTTGCCGTCGAGCGAACTCACCGGCCCTGCGCCCTTCGGCGACGACAGCAGCTCGACGCATTGCTTCATGATGTGGAGCGACTGGCGCATCTCTTCCATGCGGATGAGATAGCGGTCGTAGCAGTCACCGTTCTTCCCGATCGGAATGTCGAATTCGAGGTCGGAGTAGCACTCATAGGGCTGCGCGCGGCGAAGATCCCACGCTGCGCCCGAGCCGCGCACCATCACGCCGGAAAAGCCCCAACGCCACGCATCGGCGAGATCGACAACGCCGATATCGACATTACGCTGCTTGAAGATGCGGTTGCCGGTCAGGAGCGCATCGATGTCCTCGATCGTCTTCAGGCACGGATCGCAGAAGGCGCCGATATCGTCGATCAGCTGCTGCGGCAGATCCTGATGCACACCGCCCGGCCGGAAATAGGCCGCATGCATGCGGCTGCCGGAGGCGCGCTCATAGAACACCATCAGCTTCTCGCGCTCTTCGAAGCCCCAAAGCGGCGGCGTCAACGCGCCAACATCGAGCGCCTGCGTCGTCACATTCAGCATGTGCGACAGGACGCGGCCGATCTCGTTGTAGAGAACGCGGATCAGCTGGCCGCGATACGGCACTTCGAGATCCAACAGCTTCTCGATCGCCAGCGCCCAGGCATGCTCCTGGTTCATCGGCGCCACATAGTCGAGCCGATCGAAATAGGGCAGCGCCTGCAGATAGGTCTTCGATTCGATCAGCTTCTCGGTGCCGCGATGGAGGAGGCCGATATGCGGGTCGACCCGCTCGACGAGCTCGCCATTCAGCTCGAGCACAAGGCGCAGCACGCCGTGAGCCGCCGGATGCTGCGGTCCGAAGTTGATCGTGAAATTGCGGACGTCGGTTTCAGGCATGGCGATGCCGTGAGTAGTGAATAGTGAATGGTGAATGGGTCGCGCTCATCACCGCTCCATCCTCGACTGCAGCGAGCGGATATAGGCGCGAAGCATTTTGCCCAGGGTCTGACACTCCTCCAACAAGGGAGTTGTTCCAGCACCACTCACCAAGCCGACGCGCTCCGCGAGGATGAGATGGGTCTCGAGTTCCTTGAGTGAACCCTGCGAGATACGCAGAAACTGGATGAACGAGCCGGTGTTCTCCCGGCCGTGGCCCTCTGCAATGTTCGCCGGAATTGACACGGCAGCTCGGCGAATCTGCGCCGTGAGCCCAAAGGCTTCCTCCTTCGGGAAGGCGCGCGTCAGCACGTACCAGCGCTCGGCAAGCGTCATGGCCCGCTGCCAAACTTCCAGGTCCTTGAAGGACGCTATCGGCGCGCGTTCGTCCACGCTTCCCTTCGCCTCCGTCACTCACTGGTCGCCACTCGCTATTCACCACTCACTACTCACCATTCACCCGCTCATTGCTTCGCCTTCTCATCGCCGGGGAGGAGATATTCCGTGCCCTCCCAGGGCGAGAGAAAATCGAAGTCGCGATATTCCTGCGGCAGCACGACCTTGTCGTAGACGACGCGCCGCTGCTGGTCGTCGTAGTGAACCTCGACATAGCCGGTCAGCGGAAAGTCCTTCCTGAGCGGATGCCCCTCGAAGCCGTAGTCGGTGAGGATGCGGCGAAGGTCCGGATGGCCGTCGAAGAAGATGCCGTAGAGGTCATAGACCTCGCGCTCGAACCAGTCCGCCACAGGGAAGATGTCGGCCAGCGTGGGAACGGCCGTCGCCTCGTCAGTCGCCACCTTCACACGGACGCGGAGGTTCTGCGTGGGGCTGAGCAGATGATAGACGACGTCGAAACGCTTCTCGCGGTTCGGCCAATCCACACCGCAAATGTCGATCAGGCAGACGAAGGCGAGCTTCGGGTCGTCGCGCAGCGTGAGGATTACCGTGACGAGGTCATCAACGCGGACCTCAACCGTCAGCTCCTTGCGCAAGACGTTGCACACAGGCGCGACGTTGGGGTGCGCTGCCTCCAGCGCCTCCGCGATCTCGAGGAGACTCTCTTCCATCGCCTGCCCTGCCCTAGCGCTCGATGGTTCCGGTACGGCGGATTTTGCGCTGCAGCAGCAACACGCCGTAAAGCAGCGCCTCGGCGGTCGGCGGACAGCCGGGCACATAAATGTCGACCGGGACGATGCGGTCACAGCCGCGCACGACCGCATAGGAATAGTGGTAGTAGCCGCCACCATTGGCGCATGAGCCCATGGAAATGACGTAGCGCGGCTCCGGCATCTGGTCGTAGACCTTGCGCAGCGCCGGGGCCATCTTGTTGGTCAGCGTGCCGGCAACGATCATCACGTCGGACTGGCGCGGCGAAGCGCGCGGCGCGAAGCCGAACCGCTCCACGTCGTAGCGCGGCATCGACATCTGCATCATTTCCACGGCGCAGCAGGCAAGACCGAACGTCATCCACATGAGCGAACCGGTGCGCGCCCAGTTGATGAGTTCGTCCGTGGCGGTGACGAAAAAGCCCTTGTCCGCCAACTCGGAATTGATCTCGCGGAACGTCGGATCGTCCGCGCCGACCGGTCCGCCGGTGCGCGGATCGAGCACGCCCTGAGGCGTCGGCGCGATCAGCGTTCCGTCATTCCTCAATCCCACTCCAACGCTCCCTTCTTCCACTCATAGACGAAGCCGATCGTCAGCACGCCGAGGAAGATGACCATCGACCAAAAGCCGAACCATCCCAGCGAACCGAAGCTCACCGCCCAGGGAAACAGGAACGCCACCTCGAGATCGAAGATGATGAAGAGGATGGCCACCAGGTAGAAGCGGATGTCGAAGCGCATGCGCGCATCGTCGAATGCGTTGAAACCGCACTCATAGGCCGACAGCTTCTCGGGATCCGGATTCTTGTAGGCGACGACAAACGGCGCCACCAGCAAGGCCAATCCGATCACCACTGCCACACCGATGAAAATCACCAGCGGCAGATATGATTCGAGAAGTGCTTCCAACCTCTCCGCTCCCCCACGGCATTCCTCTCCCCGGCCGATGATCGTGGCATGATCGGGGAGCGGCGTCGATACCCCGATTGACGCAGGGGTCGCAAGGCCGAAAAGCGAGGAAAATGGCGGGAGTGACGGGACTCGAACCCGCGACCTCCGGCGTGACAGGCCGGCGCTCTAACCAACTGAGCTACACCCCCCGCGAAGCGGTTATCCTTCGGGGGATACCAAGCGTGAGCGGGTAAGGCAGCGCCGAGGCCAAGTCAACTGAGGAACGTTGCCTGCGGCGAGCCGTCGTCACGGAAAGTGGCGATGATTGGCCGCGGCCGCAACTGGCCGCCACCGCTCCACCGCAAGGAGCCTATCGAATCGAGGGACAAGTTGTGGCGGCTATCGGCCTGCTGCGCGCCTGGTGGGCGGTGAGAGGCTCGAACTCCCGACATCCACGGTGTAAACGTGGCGCTCTACCAACTGAGCTAACCGCCCTTTCGCGACACGGCGCAGCGCCCGCCGATCTAGGCGGAACGCCGCACCGTGGCAAGCGGCTCGCTAACAGCAGAGCCGACGAATGACGCGGTCAGCCGTTGACCGAATCCTTCAGGCCTTTGCCTGCTTTGAACTTCGGCGTCTTCGACGCGGCAATGCGGATCGCGGCGCCGGTGCGCGGATTGCGCCCCATGCTGGCGGCGCGATGAGCAACGCTGAAGCTGCCGAAGCCGATAATCTTCACTTCATCACCGGACTTCAAAGCGTCCGTGATCACGTCAAAGGTCGAATCGACCGCCTGCCCCGCGGCCGCCTTTGACATCCCCGTTTTGTCTGCCACTGCGGCAATAACATCGTTCTTGTTCATGAAATCCCCTTTCCCTGTTGGAAATCGCAAACTCAGCAAACCACGGCCACCAGCGGCGCCACACTCGTTCCAAACGGTACGCCAGGCAAGTAATAAACCCGGAGAACTCCGTGGTTTTGTGGACAATGCGGCATCGGCGACACGCAAAAAAACGCCCGCCGAAGCGGGCGTTTCGTCTTCGTCAGTGAAGGCTCAGTGTGCCGTCAGGCCACCCACCGGCTCTTCGTCCGCAACGATTTGGGCTTCTTTTCCAGAAGGTTGCGGCTCTTCCCATTCGATCGGCTCCGGCGTGGTGACGAGCGCGTTCCTGACCACCTCATCCATCCGGCTGACGGGGATAATCTCCATCCCCTTTTTCACCGTGTCAGGAATATCGGCGAGGTCTTTCACGTTTTCTTCCGGGATCAACACCGTCTTGATCCCACCACGCAGCGCTGCGAGCAGCTTCTCCTTCAGACCACCGATCGGCAGCACGCGGCCACGCAGGGTGATCTCGCCCGTCATGGCAACGTCGCGGCGAACCGGGATGCCGGTCATCACCGAAATGATGGCGGTCGCCATGGCAACGCCGGCCGACGGACCATCCTTCGGCGTCGCGCCTTCCGGCACGTGCACGTGGATGTCCTTCCTTTCGAACAGCGGCGGCTCGATTCCGAAATTGACCGCACGGCTGCGCACATAGGACGCCGCCGCGGAGATCAACTCCTTCATCACGTCGCGCAGATTGCCGGTGACCGTCATGCGGCCCTTACCGGGCATCATCACGCCTTCGATCGTCAGCAGTTCGCCGCCGACTTCCGTCCAGGCGAGGCCGGTCACGACGCCAACTTGATCCTCGCCCTCGACCTCGCCATAGCGATAGCGCGGCACGCCGAGGAATTCCTCGAGGTTCTTGTCGGTGACCTTGATCGTCCGCTTCTTGGTGAGAAGCAGCGTCTTGACCGCCTTACGGGCAACCGTCGCCAGCTCACGCTCGAGGTTGCGGACGCCGGCTTCCCGCGTGTAGCGGCGAATGACCGTGCGCAGCGCACCTTCGCTCAGGCTGAACTCCTTCTCCTCAAGGCCATGCTCACGCAGGGTCTTGGGCAGGAGGTGCCTGAGGGCGATCTCCACCTTCTCATCCTCGGTGTAGCCGGCGATGCGGATGATCTCCATCCGGTCCATCAGCGGCGGCGGGATGTTGAGCGTGTTGGCCGTCGTCACGAACATCACATCGCTGAGGTCGTAATCGACCTCGAGGTAATGGTCGTTGAAGGCGCTGTTCTGCTCAGGGTCCAGAACTTCCAGCAGCGCCGATGACGGGTCGCCGCGGAAATCCATTCCCATCTTGTCGACCTCGTCGAGGAGGAACAGCGGGTTGGACTTCTTCGCCTTCCGCATCGACTGGATCACCTTGCCCGGCAACGAGCCGATATAGGTGCGCCGATGGCCGCGTATCTCCGCCTCGTCGCGGACGCCGCCGAGAGACATGCGCACGAACGCGCGGCCGGTCGCCTTGGCGATCGACTTGCCGAGCGACGTCTTGCCGACGCCGGGCGGGCCGACGAGGCACAGGATCGGCCCCTTCAGCTTGTTCTGGCGGCTCTGCACGGCGAGATACTCGACGATGCGGTCCTTGACCTTCTCCAGGCCGAAATGGTCCGCGTCGAGGACCTCCTGCGCGTAGTTCAGGTCCTTCTTGACGCGCGAGCGCCGGCTCCACGGGATACCGAGCAGCCAGTCGAGATAGTTGCGCACGACCGTCGCTTCAGCCGACATCGGGCTCATCTGCTTGAGCTTCTTCAGCTCCGCATTGGCCTTCTCCCGGGCTTCCTTGGTGAAGCGCGTCTTCTCGATCCGGCGCTCCAGTTCGGCCAGCTCGTCGGTGCCCTCTTCAAACTCGCCGAGCTCCTTCTGGATCGCCTTCATCTGCTCATTCAGATAGTACTCGCGCTGCGTCTTCTCCATCTGGCGCTTGACGCGCGAACGGATGCGCCGCTCGACCTGGAGAACGCTCATTTCGCTCTCCATCATCTCAAGCACGCGTTCCAGGCGCTGGGCGACCGTGCCGAGCTCGAGGATCGCCTGCTTGTCGGCGATCTTGATGGCAAGGTGCGACGCGACCGTGTCGGCGAGCTTGGAATAATCCTCGATCTGGGTGACCGCTCCGATCACCTCAGGCGAGATTTTCTTGTTGAGTTTCACATAGTTGTCGAACTCGGTGACGACCGAGCGCGCCAGCGCCTCAACTTCGACTTCGCTGCCGAGTTCGTCCGCCAGCACCACCGCCTCCGCCTCGTAATAGGCGTCGTTGTCGGTGAAGTTGCTGATGTCGGCGCGGCTAATGCCCTCGACCAGAACCTTCACGGTTCCGTCCGGAAGCTTCAGCAGCTGAAGGACAGTCGCCAGCGTGCCGATGCCATAGATGGCGTCAGGCTTGGGATCGTCATGGCTCGGGTCTTTCTGCGTCGCCAGCAGGATCTGATTGTCGGCGCGCATCACTTCTTCAAGCGCATGGATCGACTTCTCGCGCCCTACGAAGAGCGGCACGATCATATGCGGGAAGACGACGATGTCGCGCAGCGGCAGCACCGGATAGGTGTTGCCCCCGCCAGATGATCCGGAAGTGCGCTTGCGTTCTGCGGTCATGGGAACCTCACGATCGGCCGCCTCGATAAAGCACGGCCGATGCCTCTAGGTGGGGCGACGAAAACCGGAAGAAACGGCCCGAAACCGGGCTGCGACCGATGCTCGGCGCAGGGGTACAACTTGGTTTACTCAGGTGGTCGTGCCACCTGCTTCTGTCAACCCCGGCGCCGTCGCCTTCACAGGCGAGGCTAGGCGCTCGTGCCCACGTCCTCGCGGCGCTCCGAATAGATGTAGAGCGGACGGGCCTTGCCCTCGGCGACATCAGGCGAAATGACCACTTCCTGCACGCCTTCGAGGCCAGGCAGGTCGAACATCGTCTCCAGCAGGATCAATTCGAGGATCGACCGCAGGCCACGAGCACCGGTCTTCCGCTCGATCGCCTTCTTGGCGATCGTGATCAGCGCATCCGGATGGATGGTCAGTTCGACATTCTCCATGTCGAACAAGCGCTGATATTGCTTCACCAGCGCGTTCTTCGGCTCGGTCAGGATCGTGACCAGGGCCTGCTCGTCGAGATCCTCAAGGGTCGCGACGACCGGCAGACGGCCAACGAACTCGGGGATGAGGCCGAACTTCAGCAGATCCTCGGGCTCAACCTCGCGGAAGAGCTCGCCGGTCTTGCGGTCCTCAGGCGACTGCACCGCAGCGCCGAAGCCGATCGAGGTCTGCCGGCCGCGGTCGGAGATGATCCTCTCCAGGCCGGCGAAAGCGCCACCGCAGATGAACAGGATGTTGGTCGTGTCGACCTGCAGGAATTCCTGCTGCGGATGCTTGCGGCCACCCTGGGGCGGAACCGAGGCAACCGTGCCTTCCATGATCTTCAGCAGGGCCTGCTGAACGCCCTCGCCCGACACGTCGCGCGTGATCGAGGGGTTGTCGGCCTTGCGGCTGATCTTGTCGACCTCGTCGATATAGACGATGCCGCGCTGCGCCCGCTCGACATTGTAGTCGGCGGCCTGGAGCAGCTTCAGAATGATGTTCTCGACGTCCTCGCCGACATAGCCGGCCTCGGTCAGCGTCGTCGCGTCCGCCATGGTGAACGGCACATCGAGGATGCGGGCCAGCGTCTGGGCGAGCAGCGTCTTGCCGCAGCCAGTCGGACCGATCAGCAGGATGTTCGATTTGGCGAGTTCGACGTCGTTGTTCTTGGCCGCGTGGTTCAGCCGCTTGTAGTGGTTGTGAACCGCGACCGACAGAACGCGCTTGGCGTGATTCTGGCCGATCACATAATCGTCCAGGACCTGGCAGATTTCGGCGGGGGTGGGGACGCCGTCACGTGACTTCACCAGCGCGGACTTCAATTCCTCGCGGATGATGTCCATACAAAGTTCGACGCACTCATCGCAGATGAAGACCGTGGGCCCTGCGATCAGCTTACGGACCTCGTGCTGGCTCTTTCCGCAGAAGGAGCAGTAGAGGGTGTTCTTTCCGTCGCTGGCGCTGACTTTGCTCATTCAATCACATCCTGGTCTTTGGCCGGAGCCACGCCGCCTGCCCGTCAGATTCGCTCGTCCGAGTGCGGCGCTTATGGCAATTCCAGGAACCGAAGCTCCCTGCGATTTCCTAGCTTCTCCTCTAGAAGCACAATCCAAGCATGCTACGGACGATTTGTTCAAGAGAGACTTAACGTCCCCCCACACCTCGTGAACCCGGAATCGCTTCGGTCCGAGGCAACAGGCACTTACTCCGTCGCGGCGGTTTCCACATGCTCGCGAGACGTGATCACTCGGTCTACCAGGCCGAAATCCTTGGCCTCGTCGGCCGTGAAGAAATAGTCGCGGTCGAGCGTCCGTTCCACCACTTCGCGCGTCTTGCCAGTGTGCCGGACGTAAATCTCTTCGAGGCGGCGCTTCATCTTCAGGATGTCCTCGGCATGGCGCTCGATGTCCGAGGCCTGGCCTTGGAAGCCGCCCGACGGCTGGTGCAGCATGACGCGCGCGTTCGGCAGCGCGGCGCGGTGACCCGGCTCGCCGGCGGCAAGGAGCAGTGAGCCCATCGAAGCCGCCTGACCCATGCACAATGTCGCAACCGGCGGACGCACGAACTGCATCGTGTCGTAGATAGCCATTCCCGCCGTGACGACGCCGCCCGGCGAGTTGATGTACATGGAGATTTCCTTCTTCGGATTCTCCGCCTCAAGGAACAGCAGCTGCGCCGTGATGAGCGACGCGCCGTAGTCCTCGATCGGCCCGGTGACGAAGATCACGCGCTCCTTCAGGAGTCGGGAATAGATGTCATAGGCCCGCTCGCCGCGATTGGTCTGCTCGACCACCATCGGAACCAGGGTGTTCATCGTATATTCGTAGGGGTCGCGCATTTGGCGGGCGTCCTTTCGCATGGCTATCCTGGCGCGCGCGAGCGGCCAGAAGCAAATCCCTCTGTTCGCGTCGGGATTATGTAGGCGTGACAGGGGCCGGCGCAAAGGGCCAGCCAGGCACCTGTCGGTATTTGTGTTACCGCAGGCTCAGGCCGCCTGGTCTTCGTTGTCGGCCTCGACAAGCGCAACCAGCTCATCGCGGGACATCGGCTTGTCGTTCACCTTCACCAGTTCGAGCAGGAAGTCGATGACCTTCTCCTCGAACAGCGGCGCACGGATGCGGGCCAACGCCGAAGGGTTGGACTGGTAGAATTCCACCACTTCCCGCTCCCGGCCCGGATTGCGCCGCGCCTCATCGGCAAGCGCCCTCTGGATCTCGGCATCGGTGACGTCGATACGGTTCTTGTCGCCGATCTCGGCAAGCACGAGCCCGAGCCGGACGCGCCGGTCGGCAATGCCGCGGTAATAGGCGCTGGCCTCATCCTCCGTGGTCTCGTCGTCCTCGAAGGTCTTGCCGGATTGCTGCATGTCCCCCAGGACCTCGCCCCAGATGGTCTCGAATTCCTGTTCCACCATGGTCGGCGGCGGATCGAATTTGTGCATCTGGTCGAGTGCGTCGAGGAGCTGCCGCTTGACGCGCTGCCTGACGAGCGGGCCGGTCTGGCTCTCAAGCTGCAACTTCACCGCGTCGCGCAGCTTGTCGAGCAACTCAAGGCCGAGCTTCTGCGCCAGGGCGCCGTCGACGGCGACATTGTCCGGGGTGCTGACCTCCTTCACCGAGATGTCGAAGGTTGCCTCCTTGCCGGCGAGATGCTCCGCGCCATAGTCCGCCGGGAAGGTGACTTTGATGGTCTTGGCGTCGCCTGCCGAAACGCCGATCAGCTGCTCCTCGAAGCCCGGAATGAACTGCTTCGAGCCAAGCGTCAGCGTCGCGTTCTCGTCCGACCCGCCCTCGAAGGGCTCGCCGTCGAGCTTGCCGACATAGTCGATGACGACGCGGTCATTCTCGGCCGCCTTGCCATCCTTGGCCACATAGGTCGCGTTCGCTTGCGCAAGGCGCAGGAGGTTCCGTTCGATTTCGTCCTCGGGCACTTCCACGACCGGCCGGTCGACCGTAATCGCCTTGAAGTCCCCCAATTCGACCTTCGGAAGCACCTCGTAGCGCATCGAGAATTCGAGGTCGGCCTTGCCGTCGAGAACCTTCTCGGCCTCCTTCTCGTCCTCAGTGAGGTCGTAGGCCGGCTGCATCGCCGCGCGTTCGCCGCGCTGGCTGAGAATCTCGCTGGTCTGCTCGCGCAGGATGTCGTTGACGATCTCCGACATGGTCTGGCGGCCGACGAGCCGGCGCAGGTGGCTGACCGGCACCTTGCCCGGGCGGAAGCCGCGGATCTGCGCCGTGCCCTTCATTTCCTCGAGGCGCGCCACAAGGCGGGAATCCAGCTCCGAAGCCGGCACAACCACCTTGAATTCCCGCTTCAAGCCCTCGGCGAGGGTCTCGGTCACCTGCATGCTACTCACATCCTTCTACGGCCGAAGCTCGATGAATTGTCTAGGACCCGCCTGTTGGTGCGGGCGGAGGGATTTGAACCCCCACGGCGCAAGCCACTGGAACCTAAATCCAGCGTGTCTACCAGTTCCACCACGCCCGCGGGGCGCTCGGCTCAGAGCGAAAATCCCTGGTCAGAAGCGCCGTTCCCTATAAACGGCGGGCATTTTGCGGTCAAAGAAAATTCCCCTGGCGCGCGCGTTGCTGCAAATCGCGCTACGCCTCGTCTTGTCGCGCTGACATCGGTCGACCCATGGATCTTTCCGAAATCTCCTTCAGCGACGTGATCGCCCTGACCGGGTTCCTGGTCGCGTGGTTCGGATATGCCCTCCTCGTCGACCACGGCCCCCTGGCCACCCGCACCCTCTCGACCGCGATGGATCAGCAGCGCGGCCGCTGGGTCAAGCTGATCCAATCCCGCGAAGTCCGTATCGCCGACGTCAACATCCTGTCTGGACTGCAGAACGGCAGCGCCTTCTTCGGCTCGGCCTCCATGCTCGGCATCGGCGCAGGGCTCGCCGTGCTCGGCTCGTCCAATTCCGTGGCCACCGCCATTCAGGACATCGTTCCCGGCAGCGTCGACAGCGACCCGCTCTTCGAACTGAAGATGATCGGGCTCATCCTCATCTTCGTGTACGCCTTCTTCAAATTCAGCTGGTCCTACCGGCTCATCAACTACGCTTCCATTCTCGTCGGCGCCCTGCCGCCGCCGGCGCAATCGGGAAGCCAGGAAGCCGATGGCGCCATCACCCGGGCCACCAATTTCCTCAGGCTGAGCGGGCGCAACTTCAACCGCGGGCAGCGCGCCTTCAATTTCGGCCTCGCATACCTGACCTGGCTGGCGAGCCCCTGGTATCTCCTCGCCGCCTCGGCCTTTGTTCTTCTCATCCTTGTGCACCGGCAGTTCTGGTCGCAGCCCTCGCGTGTCATCCACCACTGAACTTTTCGTCATTTGGGCTGATAACGGCTGGACTCCGCCGTTTCACTGTGCGAAAACACAAAAGCTGAGTTCCCTACTCAGCTTTTCCCCGACCCGCTCCTTCCCTGTGCGGGTTCATGTTCTGCAACTTTGGGCGACAGGCACTCCCAGCCTCGTCGCCCATTTTTTTGGGCGGGCCGCAAATCTCAAGCGGCAGGCGGGAGAACCAAGGCGCATGAAGCCTTGCATCTTCATGTGTAGCAACGTGCAATAGCGTCGCGCCCCCGCGCGGCGGCGGTCGAACCGGGGAGTTGCAACGCTTGACCGCTGCGGAGGACAACACAGGCAACACACCACCCGGCGGCTATCGCGCCCTCCTGAGGCTGCCGATCCCGCGCCGCCTTGCCCTGATGGCCCTGCCGGCCGATTTTGCCGACTGGGTGGACTACGCGGCGGTCATCGCCCTCCTCGTCTTCACTTGGGGCGAAGGCCCGTACGTCCTCGCGATCTTCGCGATCTGCCTTGGCCTTCCCTACGTCCTTGTCGGCCCGCTCCTCGCAGTTGTCGTCGACCGGTCGCCGCTGCGATTGGTGCTGATCCTATCGAATCTCGGGCGTGGATTGGCGACGTTCGCCTTGGTGTTCGTCAACGACACGGCCCTCGTCTTAGCCATCGTCTTCATCCGCGCCTCGATCAATTCCGCCTTCACCCCGGCGCGGCAGGCAGCAATCCAAGCGACGACGCAGCCCCCGCTTCTTGGCGTCGCCAACGGCCTCCATCACGCCATCAACCAGACGTCGAAGATCGCCGGGCCCGCCGTTGGCGGCCTGTTGCTCGCGATCATGTCGGCGCGAGGCGTATTCGGCATAAACGCGGCCCTGTCGCTAATCGCCGCCGGGCTTGCCGCGACGATCCCCATTGGGCGCACCGCCGCCGCCGACAGCCTCGAAGGATTCCGCAAGAAGGCTTTGGCCGGATTGGCCGAATTCCGGCGCAGCCGCCTGTTGCGCACCGCTCTGATTTTCAGCGCCGCAGCTTATTTCGCCTTCTTCCTCTACGACGCCCTCATTGCCCTGCTCGCCGATGATTTCGACCTCGACGCCACCGCCTTTGGCCTCGGCATCAGCGCCTCGGGTGCAGGCGGCCTGATCGGCGCGCTCGTCGCGGGTTCGGTGGCCAAGACGCAACCGCTCGGCGCAATGGCGGCCAGCGCGCTTGTCGGCGGCCTCACGGCCGTACTGGCGGGGATTGCAGCACTTTCGGGCTGGCCTGTGCCGTTGGTCCTATTCCTGTTCGGGCTGGCGTTTGCGGGCGGCTCCACGGCTTTCATGACCGTGCCCTACCGGACCATCGTGCAGTCGGAGACCCCGCCCGACCGGATCGCTCGCGTGTTCGCCACGGGCGAAGCGGTCACCATGACGGCCATGCTGCTGGCGCCGTTTCTCGGCAGCGCTGTCGCCACCGGTTTCGGCACCGGCGCCGCCTTCGCAGCCGGTGGGGTGGTGCTTCTGGCGCTTGGCTCGATGACCTTGGCCCGACGCCGCGCGATCGAACGGTCCTAGCGATATTCCGGATTGTGGTAGCCGTAGCGCTCGCCCATGTCCCAGGCCGTGCGAAGATTGCCATAGGCCGGGACGCCCCCGGCGTCCTTCAGCATTTTGGCGAAATGCATGAGGTTCCAGGTCATGAAGGTGGTGTTGCGCTGGGTAAACTGGTTCTCCGGCCCGCCCGAGCCGGGATCGAGATAGGACGGCCCCGGACCCGCCTCGCCGATCCAGCCGGCATCCGCCTGCGGTGGGATCGCCATGCCGAGATGCTGCAGCGAATAGAGCACCTCCATCGCGCAGTGCTTGATGCCGTCCTCATTGCCGGTGACGATGCAGCCGCCGACCTTGCCGTAATAGATGTACTGCCCCTTGTCGTTCGGCTCGCCCGACATCGCATAAAGTCGGTCGATCAGGAGCTTGCAGACACCTGAGAGCTGGCCGAGCCAGATCGGCGTGCCGACAATGATGATGTCCGCCGCTTGTACGATCTTCCACAGTTCCGGCCAGCCGTCTTCCTTCCAGCCATGCTCGCGCATGTCGGGATAGATGCCCTGGGCGAGATCGTGATCGACGACGCGGATATGCGTCACCTTCACCCCATGCTCGCGCATGATCCGCTCCGAAACGCTCATCAGCCCGGCTGTGTTCGATACATCGGGGGAGCGCTTGAGCGTGCAGTTGAGGCTCACCGCCTTCAGCCCTGAGAAGTCCCATTTATCGGTCGCGTCGTCGGCCATCGATCACTCTTTGATTGGGTTGCTCCGGTGTTTCTAGCCGTTCCGGCCGAGACCGGGCGTCACTTCGATGTGACGGCAGCGGCGCGGATCCGGTCGGCAAGAGCCAGGGCGCGCGTCGCTTCTTCGCCGGTCACGCCGGCTGAAGGCGCACCTTTGACAGCCGCCAGGAACGCGTCGATCTCCACACGCAGCAAGTCAACGCGCGGGACCTCGGTTTCGTTCACCGCCTTGTCGCCCGCCGTGAAAACCGACAGCGCGCCGGTGCCGAAATCGACCGTGAGAGTCCGTTCCGCCTCCGCCACTGCGAGCACGCGGCTGACCTTCGGCGCAATCCGGCTCGCCGAAATATGGGCAACCGCTCCATTCGCGAAGCCAACCCGGGCCAGCACCTCATCGAGACCGTGGCCCATCATCTCGATGCCCGACGCCTCGACCGAAACCGGTTCGCTGTCGGCGAGATCGAGAACTAGGTCGATGTCATGGATCATCATGTCGAGGACGACGTCGACATCGAGGATCCGCCCGCGCCACGGCGCAACGCGGTGCACGTCGAATAGGCGGATCGGCCGTCGCACCTCTTCGCGCAAGCGGCCATAGACGGCTGAAAAACGTTCGATATGACCGACATTGAGGACGACGCCCTTGTCGGCCGCCAGCTTCGTCACCCGCGCCGCCGCCTCAGCCGTCGCGCATAGCGGCTTCTCGACGAGAACATGGACACCGGCATTGATGAAATCGTCTGCGATCGCTTCATGCATGCCCGTCGGGGCTGCGATCGACACCGCGTCCACGCGGCCGATCAGCTCGCGATAATCGTCGACCTGCCGGTCGCCATAGGCGGTCCGTACAGCATCCGCGGCATTCGGCGTCGGATCGGCGATCGCCACCAGCTCCACATCGTCATGGGCTTCGTAATGCCGCGCATGGAACGCGCCGAAATATCCGTGTCCAACGACCCCGACTTTGATCTTCTCGCGCACGCGCCCTCGCCTACAGCAAACCGAACCACACGGCCGCCAGGCCGAGAAATGCGAAAAAGCCGACAACGTCGGTGACCGTGGAGACGAACACCCCGGACGAAACGGCGGGATCGAACTTCCAGCGGTTGAGCGTTATCGGGATAAGCACGCCGGCGAGCCCGGCGACCAGCATATTGAGGACGAGCGCCAGGGCGATCACCACGCCCAACTGCGGGTTGGAGAACCACGCCCACGCACCGGCGCCGACGATGACCGCCACGGCGAGCCCATTGAGCAGGGCCACCAGCACTTCGCGCAGAATCATGCGCCGGGCATTGCCGCGGCCGAGATCGCGCGTCGCTATGGCGCGGACCGTGACGGTCATTGCCTGAACGCCGGTATTGCCACCCACCGAGGCGACGATCGGCATGAGCACCGCCAGCGCAACCATCTGCTCGATCGACGCGCCGAACAGGCCGATGACGCCGGCCGCCAGGAAAGCCGTCGCGGTGTTGATGACGAGCCAGGGCAGACGCGAGCGGGAATTGCGGATGACGCTGTCCGTCAGCCCGGCTTCGCCGAGACCGGCCAGCCGGCGGATATCCTCGTCCGTCTCCTCCTCGATGACGTCGAGCATGTCATCGATGGTGAGCACGCCGACCAGCCGTTCCAACTCGTCCAGCACCGGAGCCGAGACAAGGTCGTAGCGCTCGAAACGCCGCGCCACCTCTTCCTGACCCTCGGTGGCGTGCACGACGTTGTCGCTCTCGTCGTCCATGATGTCGATGAGCTGGGTCGGCCGCTTCGAGCGCAGAAGCCGGTTCAACCTGACGGACCCGACGAGGCGATATGTCGGGTCGACGACGAACACCTCATAGAAGTCGTCCGGCAGATCGTCGGCCTCGCGCATGTGGTCGATGGTCTGCCCGACGGTCCAGAATTGCGGCACGGCGATAAACGCCGACTGCATGCGGCGGCCCGCCGAATTCCTCCGGATAGTCGAGGTTGCGCTTGAGGGCAGCCCGATCCGGCGCCGGCAGCTGCTGAAGGATCTCCTCGCGCTCGGCCGGCTCGAGGTCTTCCAGGATGTAGACGGCATCGTCCGAATCGAGTTCGGCGACGCCCTCCGCAACTGCCTTCGCCGACAGAAACTCCAGCAGCTGATCGCGAATGCCCTCGTCGACCTCGGTAAGGACGGCGAAGTCGAATGTGGCGCCGAGCAGGCGCACGAACGGACCGCGAAGGTCCCCGGGCAGCGATTCGAGAAGGTCGGCGACATCGGCGGTATGAAGATCGCCGGCAAGAGCGAGAACGCGCGCGCCGTCACTTGCCTCGATGGCGTCGCTGAGCATTTCGACGAACTTCGCCGAAATCGTGCCGTCGGCCTCGCGGACTTCGGGCTCGGCGGCGTTGATTTCGGTGTCGATCCCCGTATCCGCCATGACGCCCTCCAAGCCGGCGCAGCCGACAGAAAGAGAAAGAAAGGCGTCGGAACCGGCTAAGTCACGAGACCGATGGCTTAAATCCGATCTGCCTCACCTAGCCGGCGAATGACACCGAAACCCAATTGGGCCACGCGAAGAAGGGGATTGGTGCGGTCGAGAAGACTCGAACTTCCACGGGTTGCCCCACAGCGACCTCAACGCTGCGCGTCTACCAGTTCCGCCACGACCGCACACACTTTAGGAGAAGGCCGCGAAGCGATCCCCGACCGCGCGGGCGGACGGGATGTAACAAATCAATTCTGGGGTTACAAGCGCCCAACTGCCTCCCGATATACCGCCGATGACCGCCAGCGATCGATCAACCGCCGCCTGCACGAGCCTGCTCAGCCATTCCGGCGAGCCGGTCGAGTGGCGCGTTAGCGAGGGCTTGGTCGCCTATCCGGACGCCCTTGAGGCAATGGAGACGCGGGTCGAGGCGATCCTGGCGGGCGAAGAGCCGGAGCTGGTGTGGCTCGTCGAGCATCCGCCGCTCTACACCGCCGGCACCAGCGCCAGGGCCGGCGATCTCCTGGCGCCAGACAGATTTCCCGTCTTCCGCGCCGGCCGTGGCGGCCAATACACCTATCATGGCCCCGGCCAGCGCGTGGCCTATGTCCTGCTCGACCTCACCCGCCGGGCCCGCGACGTGCGCTGCTTTGTCTCGACCCTCGAGACCTGGATCATCGACACGCTGAAGGAATTTGGCATTTCGGGTGAGCGAAGGCAGGACCGAGTCGGGGTCTGGCTTCCCGAGACACGAGACAAAGCCGAGGCCAAGATCGCGGCGATCGGCGTCCGCGTCCGCCGCTGGGTCACCTTCCACGGCATCTCGATCAACGTCGATCCGGACCTCGGCCACTATGCCGGCATCGTTCCTTGCGGCGCCAAGGGCTTCGGCGTCACCAGCCTTGCCGACCAAGGCGTCAAAGCCTCAATGGCCGACCTCGACGTGGCGCTCAAAGAAACCTTCGTGCCGGTCTTCGGCTCGATCAGCGATCCGGCAAAATCAGGAACTCAGGTTCCTCGGGCTCCTGCGCCGGCTCTTGCGTCACGCTCGTAACCCGCGCCGCCGCCGGGCCTTCCTTGCAGCGCTCCACCAGCCGCGCCACCGCCTCGTCCTCGCCGGCCAACACAGCCTCGACGGTCCCGTCGCTTGTGTTGCGAGCCCAGCCGCGAATGCCCGCGGCCCGCGCCTCGCGGCTTAGCCAATAGCGATAGCCGACGCCCTGGACGCGGCCGGCGATGACGACGTGAACGCTGTTCACCGCGCCCTGGCGAGAACGAAGGCTGCGGCTTCCATGTCGCGCCAGCGGGCATCGCGGCGCGCCTTGGCCTCGGCCACCTCGCCCCACTGGGCGATCTGCCAGTCTTCGTCGACATGCGCGGCGACCCAGGCGTCTTCGGCGGAGAGCCGCCCATGGGCCACCGACAGGGCCAGGATCGCCGAGCCGGTCAGCGTCGTCGCGACGTGCAGCGCCGTCAGCGGCAGCGCCTCAAAGGCGGCGATAGCATCGGCCAGGCGGGCCTTGGCTTCTGCGGTCTGCTCAACGGGGACGATCCCCTCGCCGAGGATCAGCCTAGCGCCGAAGGCATCGGCGGCCCAGGCGAGGACCGGGTCCCACAATTCGCCCTGTCGCGCAGCGAGGCCCTGCGGCGCTTCGGCGCGGTAGCAGAGAAGATCGTTTGCGGCGTAGGCCGCAACGTCCGCCGCGGTCTCGGCCATATGCTCGGCGACCGCATCGATCGCCGAATTGGCGATCCGCGTCAGCGGCATCGAGGTCGGATCGATGAATTCCTTCTGCGCCTCCCACTCCGCGGCGACGGCTTCCGCAAGCCCCGGATCGGCGAAGCCGAGCAGAGCGCGCTTCGGCGTCCGCACCGGGCGCTCATCGAGCTTGATGACGTGGAGATCGCCCTCCGGCGCCACTCCTGCCTTCTTGTAGAAGCGCTTCGGCAGCGTCGGCTTGGCGAACTTGGCAAGATGATTCGGATCGGCAGCGTCGCTCATGGGGTCTCAAGCCGCGTCGTTGAGTTCGCCGGCCCCCTTCTGCTCCGCATCGAAGCCGAGCAGGTTCCAGCTCTGCACCATATGGGGCGGCAGCGGCGCCGTGACATCGATCGTCCCGCCATTCGGGTGCGGCACGACAATCCGTCGCGCATGAAGGTGCAGGCGGTTCTGCATACCCCCGGGTAATTCCCAGTCCTGGCGTTCGAAATAGAGCGGATCGCCGACGATCGGGTGGCCGATATGGGCGGCGTGGGCGCGCAGCTGATGCGTGCGGCCGGTGACCGGCCGCATCGTCAGCCATGCCAGCCGATCGCCCGCCTGATCGACGACGGCATAGAGCGTCACGGCGTGGCTCGCCTCGTCTCGGCCGTGCTCCACGACGCGCACCTTCTCGACCTCGCCGCGCGTTTCCTTGGCGAGCCAAGTCGAGATCCGGCCTTGCTTCGGTTTCGGCACGCCGGCGACCAGCGCCCAATAGACCTTCTTCGTCGAGCGGGCGCGGAAGGAGGCCGCAAGTTTCGACGCGGCTAGCCGCGTTTTCGCAACCACCAGCACGCCGGATGTTTCGCGGTCGAGGCGATGGACGAGGCGCGGCTTCTGGCCTTTGCGATCGCGCCACTCCTCCAGCAACCCATCGACATGCTTGGTGAGGCCGGAGCCCCCCTGCACCGCCAGCCCGGCCGGCTTGTTGAAGACGAGGACCGCATCGTCCTCATAGAGGAGATACTGGCGCAGTTCGCCGCTGCCGGAACCATGCGCCGCGTGCGGTTTCGCCTCGGCCGGCAGATCGCCGAGCGGCGGCACCCTCACCTTTTGGCCGGGTTCCAGCCGGGCGTTGCTCTTGGCGCGCTTGCCGTCGACGCGCACCTGGCCGGAGCGCAGAAGCTTCTGCAAATGTCCGAAGGAAAGCGCCGGATAGTGGCTGCTGAACCAGCGATCGAGGCGCATGCCCGCCTCGTCGCCCTCGACCGTCCGCATTTCGACCTGAGCCAAATTCAATCCCTCAGGTGAGCGCCCGCACCAGCCACATGCCGAACATCAGTGACAGCAGCGCCACTACGACGGAGGCGACGACATAGCCGATCGCGAGGAGCGTGTCTCCGCGGTCCCATAGCGTGTTGAAGTCGAGCGAAAAGCTCGAGAAGGTGGTGAAGCCGCCGAGGAACCCTGTCGCGACGAAAAGACGAAGAGACTCAGAGCCTTGCAGCTTGATCGCGAGCAGGCCGATGAAGATGCCCATCGCCAGCGACCCGACGATATTGACGATGAAGGTGCCGGCCGGAAAGCCGCTGCCGAAGAGCCGGAGGCTCATGACGCCGACGAGATGCCGCGAAGCCGCGCCGAGCGCGCCGCCGGCGCCGACCAGGAGGATCTCGTTCATCCGCGCGCCCCTCGTCACACCGCTCACTCCGCCCGTGCAACCCGCACGCGCGAACCGGCTCGGACTGCCTTCAGCACCTTAACGTCGCCCTCGGCCTTGGCCCAGATATTGGCCGGCGAGGCGAGCCTGATCTCATCGCCCTGCGAAACCGGCGTCCGCCCGAAGCCGATGGCGATGGCGTCGCCCGGCGGCCAGAAGGCGATCTCGCCGGCCGTCACGACTGTCCGCGCGTCGTCTTCTTCCTCGCAGCTGACGCCGCAATCGAAATAGACCTCATCGCCCCAGGTCGCGACCGATGAGTCCACCGGCAACGCGGCCCAGATCGCATCGGCAGTTGGCGTATCGAGAAGCTCAGCCGTGAGTTCGACGCCGGAGAAGGTCAGCGTGATTCGCCGCATGGGCCCAGTCCCTGTCGTTGTTTCCGTGGGGTCGGGCCGTAGCACAACCGCCGCCACGAACGAAGAGGCGGCGGTCCGGCATTTGAGTTGCGCCCTGCCGGCGGCTAAGCCTAGCGGACGCGAACAGCGGAACCGGATGCCGTGAGCGACAGCCAAACCAGGCCCATCTCCGAGTGGAAGACGAGCGAACTCCGCGCCCTGCTGGAGTGGTATTCGGTCGCTGGCGTGGACCACGCGCTCGCCGAAGAGCCGATCGACCGGACCATCGCGCCGAAACAAGCCGATCCTGCGCCGGTGCTGTCATTGCCGGACGAGCCGCGTGCCGCGCCCGCCATGGCTGCTGCCACCGTCGATGAATCGGAACGCGTCGCGGAGGCCGCCGCCTCGGCAGCGCAGACGCTGGACGAACTTCGCGACGCCCTGTCCCGCTTCCAGGGCTGCAATCTCCGCCACACCGCCACCCAGCTCGTCTTCGCCGACGGCAACCCGGAGGCGCGCGTCATGTTGATCGGCGAGGCGCCCGGGCGCGACGAGGACATCCAGGGCGTCCCCTTTGTCGGCCGCGCCGGCAAGCTCCTCGACCGCATGCTGGCCGCCATCGGTCTGACGCGGAACGACGTCTATATCGCCAATGTCGTTCCTGGCGGCCGCCGGGAAACCGAACGCCGACGCCCCAGGAAACCGCGGCTTGCCGGCCTTTCATCGCGCGGCAGATCGAGCTGTGCGACCCCGATTTCCTCATCTGTCTGGGTAATCCGTCAGCACGCGAATTGCTGCAGACCACCGAGGGCATCCTGCGCACCCATGGCCGCTGGATGACCTATGACAATGCCGGCAGGAAGATCCGCGCGATGGCGATGCTCCACCCCGCCTATCTGCTCCGCCAGCCGCTGCACAAGCGGCTCGCCTGGCGCGATATGCTCGCGCTCGCCCAAGCGCTGGAGGAAGGCGCATGAAGGCGCTCCGCCTCGCCTTCCTCGGCCTCGGAATCCTCGCTGCAACGAGCGCCCAGGCGCAGATCCGCATCGCCGTCGCCGGACCGATGACCGGAACCCTCTCGATCCTCGGCGCGGAAATGCAGGACGGTGCAGCGGCGGCGGTTCGCCTCATCAACGATGCGGGTGGACTCCTTGGCCAGCAGATCGAACTCCAAACCGCCGATGACGCCTGCGCCGCGGACCGGGCAACCGACGTCGCCAATCAGCTAGTCGGCGCCGGCGTCACCTTCGTTGTCGGCCATCTTTGTTCGGTTGCCGCCATCGCCGCGGCAGAGGTCTACGCCGCCAACGGCATCATCGACATTGCACCGGGCGCGCCCGACCCGCGCTTCACCGACGACCGGCCCGGCAACGGCGTCTTCCGCCTGTTCGGCCGCGAGGACGAGCAAGGGCCTACCATCGCCACCTTCCTCGTCGCCCAGCCGGCCGACAGCAAGATCGCGGTCATCGACGACTCCTCCGCCTATGGCGGACGCCTAGCGGATGCCGTGGTCGAAGCCATGGGCAACGCCGGCCGTGCGCCTGACATCGTAACGGCCTACTCAATCGCCAATCCGGATTTTCCGGGCCTCATCGCCCGCTTGGTGGAAGCCGGCATCGACGTCGTGTTCGTCGCCGGAACGGCGCGAGATACGGCTGCGCTTCGCCTCGAAATGGCGAACCAGGACTACCACCCGCTTCTGATGGGCGGCGACACACTGGCTTCGGCCGATTATGCGGCGGCTGCGGGCGCCGAGGCCGACGGAACGCTGTTCACCTATCAGCCGGACCCAGCCGCCAACCCCGCCGCCGCGCCCGCAGTGCTGGCGATCACCGCCGATGACGGCAACGCCGATGGGTTCGCCCTCTATGCCTTTGCCGCCATTGAGGTTTGGGCCGCGGCGGTCGCTGATGCCCGGACCACCGACTATGAGGCGGTCGCCGCGGCAATTGCCGGCGGCACCTTCGAAACCGCGCTCGGCACGATCAGCTTCAATGCCAATGGCGACGTCGGCCTGCCGAGCTGGGTGATTTACCGTTGGAATGGCGGCACGTACGAAGTCTTCACTCCGTAGATGTCGCATAGAATGAACAATCGGTAGCGGTTATCCTTGTAGGCCATGGATACGACGAAGCCTGCATCTTTGTGCGGTGAATGCGCGGCGCGCCATCAAGGCATCTGCGGCGCCCTCTCGCTTGAGGAATTGGAGAATCTGAAACGCGTCGCCCACCGCCACAAGGTGAAGCCAGGCGATCCCCTCGCCGAACAGGGTGAGCAGGGCGAGACTTTCTCGGTCATCCTCTCCGGCGCGGTGAAGCTGATGAAGCTCATGCCCGACGGCCGCCAGCAGATCGTCGGCCTGCAATATGCGCCGGATTTCCTCGGCCGGCCGTTCCTCGGCGAATCCGACGTCTTGATTGAGGCCGTCACCGATACGTCGGTCTGCAGCTTCTCGCGCAGCGCTCTCGAGCGCATGATCGGCAACACGCCGGGGCTGGAGCACCGGCTCTATCTCCAGGCTCAGGCGGAGCTCCAGGATGCGCGCGAATTGCTGCTGACACTCGGCCGACGCACAGCGCGTGAGCGCGTCGCCACCTTCCTTCTCTTCGTCGTCCGCCAGGCCCGGCGCAGCCAGACTGAGGAGGAGCGCAAACGAGGCCTCCTCAGCCTCCTCCTGACACGCGCCGAGATCGCCGATTTCCTCGGCCTGACGATTGAAACCGTCAGCCGGCAGCTCAATCAGCTGCGCGCCGCCGGCATTATCGAGATCGAACACAACAGATCGATCAAGGTGTTGGACGAAGCCCGCCTCCACCGCGAGGCCGGTGAGGCGGACGAACCGGAAGGCGACACAGCGGACGACCGCTCGACATCAAATGCAGCGGGCGAGCCGCGCCACGGCGCCGCGCCTTAACCTCGCCATTTGCACCGTGCAAAGGTGCATGCTACCGGGCCGCAACGATCATCTCATTCGCGAGGGTTAAATGTCGCGTCCTGTTCTTATCGCGCCGTCCATTCTGTCGGCTGACTTCGCCAAGCTCGGCGACGAGGTTCAGTCCATCGTCCGCGCAGGCGCCGACTGGATCCATGTCGACGTCATGGACGGCCACTATGTGCCGAACATCACCATCGGCCCAGCCGTCGTGAAGGCGCTGCGGCCGCACACCGACAAGGTCATGGACGTCCATCTCATGATCGCGCCGGTCGATCCCTATCTCGCCGCCTTTGCCGAGGCAGGCTCGGACATCATCACCATCCACGCCGAGGCCGGTCCGCATCTCCACCGCTCGCTGCAGGCGATCAAGGCCCTTGGCGTCAAGGCGGGCGTATCGCTCAATCCGTCGACACCCGAAAGCGCCATCTCGTATGTGCGCGATCTCGTCGACCTCGTCCTCGTCATGAGCGTCAACCCGGGCTTCGGCGGCCAGGCCTTCATCCCGTCGGCAGTGGATAAGGTTGCGCGCATCAAGCAGATGTTCAGCGGCCGCGACGTACATATCGAAGTCGATGGCGGCGTCACGCCGGACAACGCCGCCGCCCTCGCCGGCGCCGGCGCCGACGTGCTGGTTGCCGGCTCTGCCGTCTTCAAGGGCGGCAATGAGGAGAGCTACCGGAAGAACATCTCGGCCATCCGTACGGCCGCGACCACGGTGACCGTCTAAGCCAAAGCTCGGCAGGCGGCACGCAACGGGAGAACCGTCCATGCGCCGCCTGCTGTTCGCCTGCCTCGCTGTCTTCCTCGCCACCGGCGCTGCCCGGGCTGGCGATTACGCCGAGCGGGAG
The DNA here is from genome assembly GCA_963823045.1 of uncultured Alphaproteobacteria bacterium. Classification (GTDB taxonomy): domain Bacteria; phylum Pseudomonadota; class Alphaproteobacteria; order Rhizobiales; family Kaistiaceae; genus JADLGL01. The sequence goes on from CAWGKA010000008.1 coordinate 31,948, forward strand.
ATCATCGGTTTCTCGCAGGAGGGCGACTATTTCGCCTTCGAGGAATACGGCGTCCAGGACGGCTCCGGCTTCCCCTATTCCAGCATCTACATCGTCGACACCCGGCTCGATCGCTGGGTTCAGGACACACCGATCCGTGTCCTCATCGAGGACGAGTTGGCAACGCTGGAACAGGTGCGCGCCGCCGCCCGCGCGCAGGCCGCGCCCCTCCTCGCTCTCTACGGCACGAGCGTGGCCCCGCGCATTCTGGTGTCCAACCCGATCACCGAACTCGGCGACCACCGCAGTGTCGATTTCCTGATCCGCGCCTTCACGCCGTTGCAGACGCAAGGGTGGCACCTGTCGCTGACCGAGCATGCGCTGCCGAGCGATTGCCCCGATTTCGGCCAGCCCATCGTCGGCTTCGACCTCACCTTGAAGGGACCGGACGGCAGGGTCCGTGAGGTCCATCACGATACCAGCGTGCCCGCGAGCCGCTCTTGCCCGCTCCGCTACGGCGTCTCGGACATCCTCGCCTATGACACACCGAGGGGCACCAATCTCATCATCCTGCTCAACGTCTTCTCGATCGGCTTCGAAGGGCCCGACCGCCGCTTCGTGGCGGTTCCGACATACGTCACCGACTAGGCCCGGCCTTGGCAGGCTCACTCGCATCGGGCCGACGGGCGAGCGATCGAAGAAGCGCTCTGCTTTCAGCCGCCACCTTCGCGGTGCTCTACGGCGCCTGTGTCGGCCTCGCGGGCGTCCCTGGCGCTCTCTGGCTGCATCACGGCATCAACGACCGCCTGCGCCTCGCCCTGATCCTATTCGCCGTCGGCGCCGCGCTGGCAGGCCTCCTCACCGCGCTGATCCTCTCCCGCTTCTCCGCGGGGCGTCATCACGCCGGCCGCTTCGCCGCAGCCATCGCCCTGCTGATCGTCCTGTCGGCGGGTTTCGACACCGCCCTCTTCTACGCCAACTACATCACCCACTATGTCGACGGCTGGCCGACTGCCTTTTCGGCGCACTGGTTCTTCACCGCCTTCGCCACCTTCGCCGGCGTCGGCTACTACTACGTCGCCCTGGGCGTGCCGATGCTGCTGCCGGTGGGGTTGCCGGTGCTTCTCGTTGCCGCCTACCTCCTGTCGCACCGCTGATTGTCGGGCGCGCCGCCGGCTGATACGACCAACCCGACACCATCCAGACCGAAGGAAGACGAAGTGATTCCGCGCTACAGCCGTCCGGAAATGGCGGCGATCTGGTCGCCCGAGACCAAATATCGAATCTGGTTTGAGATCGAAGCCGCTGCCCTGGACGCCATGGCCGAACTCGGCCAGGTCCCGCGCGAAGCCGCGGAAGTTGTCCGCAGGAAGGGCGAGGCGGCAACCTTCGACATCGACCGCATCGACGCGATCGAATCGGAGGTGAAGCACGATGTCATCGCCTTCCTCACCCACCTCGCCGAGATCGTCGGCCCTGAGGCGCGCTTCGTCCACCTTGGCCTCACCTCGTCCGACATCCTCGACACCTGCTTCAACATCCAGCTGGTTCGTTCGGCCGATATCCTTCTCGCCGACGTCGATGCGCTCCTCGCCGCCCTGAAACGGCGCGCCTATGAGCACAAGGATACGGTCACGATCGGTCGGAGCCACGGCATCCACGCCGAGCCGACCACCTTTGGCCTCAAGCTCGCCGAAGCCTTCGCCGAGTTCGCCCGCGCCCGCCGCCGTCTGCACAATGCCCGCGAGGAAGTGGCCACCTGCGCCCTCTCCGGTTCCGTCGGCTCATTCGCCAATGTCGACCCGCGGGTGGAGGAACTGGTCGCCCATCGTCTTGGCCTTCGCCCGGAGCCAATCTCGACGCAGATCATCCCACGCGATCGGCATGCGATGTTCTTTGCCACGCTCGGCGTCGTCGCCTCGTCGATGGAGCGCCTCGCCGTCGAAATCCGCCATTTGCAGCGGACGGAAGTCCTTGAGGCCGAAGAATATTTCTCGCCCGGTCAGAAGGGCTCTTCATCCATGCCGCATAAGCGGAACCCGGTCCTGTCGGAGAATGTGACGGGCCTCGCCCGCCTCGTTCGCGGCATGGCTCTGCCGGCGATGGAGAACGTCGCCCTCTGGCATGAGCGCGATATCTCGCACTCCTCGGTCGAGCGCATGATCGGGCCCGACGCCACGGTGACGCTTGATTTCGGCCTCGCCCGCCTCGCCCGCATCATCGACCAGCTGATCGTCTATCCGGAGCGGATGCGCGCCAATCTCGACAAGCTCGGTGGCCTGATCCACTCGCAGCGCGTCCTGCTTGCACTCGCCCAGAAGGGCGCCTCGCGGGAGGACGCCTACGCCATGGTCCAGCGCAATGCGATGAAGACCTGGAACGGCGAAGGGCCGTTCATCGATTTCCTGAAGAACGACAGTGATGTGACTGCGCTGCTTTCAGAATCGGAGATCGATGGCCTGTTCGATCTCGGCTATCACACAGCCCAGGTCGACGCCATCTTCCGCCGCGTCTTCGGCATCGACGCCGAAAACCACCGCTAGTCAGCCGTCCTTTTCGATCTGCTCGGCCGCAGCGATCAGCAATTCGTCCATCTGGCGTCGAATCTGATGGTCGGACTGCTCGACACCGGCCGCATCGAAATCCGCCCGGATCTTGCGGAAAACGTCGTCATCGCCGGCCTCTTCGAGATCGGCCTGGACGATGCTGAGAGCATAAGCGTCGGCTTCTGCACCGCTCTTGCCAAGTTCGGCCGCAGCCCATTGGCCCAGCATCCGGTTGCGGCGCGCCTCGGCACGGAACTTCAGTTCGGCATCATGCGCGAACTTGTTCTCGTAGGCATCCTTACGCTCGTCGAAGGTTGTCATGATCAGCCCTATTCGGATCGGCGCGCGGCCGGTGGAAACAGCCTGTCAAATATCGGCACAGACCGGCCAAATCAATGCGGCGAAGGCATCCATTGGTGCACCAAACCGTCGCCCCGATTGTACTGAAAACCCCGATCGGGTACCGTTTTCCTGGCGTCGAGCCCCTATATAGGCCCTATAAGGATGCTCGGCCCCCGAGCCGAAAAGGGCAGTTTCCGGCATACGTTGGGACGTCCTCCAACCATGGATACAGACATAAATCGCCGTAGGCGTATCTACGAAGGCAAGGCGAAGATTCTTTACGAGGGGCCCGAACCCGGCACCCTCGTGCAGTTCTTCAAGGACGATGCCACCGCCTTCAACGCGAAGAAGCACGACGTCGTCGACGGCAAGGGCGTGCTCAACAACCGCATCTCCGAGCATATCTTCAATCATTTGAACCGCATCGGCGTGCCGACGCATTTCATCCGCCGGCTCAACATGCGCGAGCAGTTGATTCGCGAGGTCGAGATCATTCCGCTCGAGATCGTGGTGCGGAACATCGCCGCCGGTTCGCTGTCGAAGCGTTTGGGCATGGAGGAAGGCACCGTCCTCCCACGCTCGATCATCGAGTTCTATTACAAGAACGATGAGCTCGATGATCCGATGGTTTCGGAAGAACACATCACCGCCTTCGGCTGGGCGACGCCGCCTGAGATCGACGACATGATGGCGTTGGCCATCCGCGTGAACGATTTCCTCACCGGTCTCTTCGCCGGCGTCGGCATCCAGCTCGTCGATTTCAAGATGGAGTGCGGCCGCCTGTGGGAAGGCGACATCATGCGTGTTGTCGTCGCCGACGAGATCTCTCCCAACTCCTGCCGGCTGTGGGACGCGGAGACCAAGAACAAGCTCGACAAGGACCGCTTCCGCCGTGACATGGGCGGCCTCGTCGAAGCCTATCAGGAAGTCGCGCGACGCTTGGGCATCCTCGTCGATCAGGAGCGCCCCGCCGCCACCGGCCCGGTGCTGGTCCAGCCCACCTCCGCCAATGACGGCAAGCCGCGATCACTGGCGTGAAGGCGACGGTCACCGTCACCCTGAAGTCCGGGGTTCTCGACCCGCAGGGCAAGGCCATCGAAGGGGCGCTTCATTCGCTCGGCTTTGATGGCATCGCCGGCGTACGCCAAGGCAAGCTGTTCGAGATCGAGCTCGATCAGACCGACGCGGACGCCGCCAGGAAGCTCTTGACGGAGATGTGCGAGAAACTTCTCGCCAATACCGTCATCGAGACCTACCGCGTCGATATCGCCTAGGCGGCGGGCGTTTCACCCGCCGCCAGCGCGACGCTAGGGGAGCGGCACCGGAATGGCGTTGAACGCACCGGGGTCGCCCATGTCGGCGTTGAAGAGATAGGCAAGCTTGCCTTCGACCACATAGGCCATGTGCCCGCGCTCGGTCACGCCCGTCGCGCCGTCGAACCCGTCCTGCAGCACCGTGATCGTTGCGTGCGTGCTGTCGAGCGTCACCATGTCGAGGCGATTGCCTTCAATCAGGAGGATCCCTTGATCGTTGGCGAGCGCGCGCATGCCGTCCGGGCCTTCGACAGGCTGCGACAGCGGCAATGCGTGCATTCCGCCGAAGCCGAAATCAGGCGTGATCTCGATGTAGATGATGGTGCTCTGCGTCACGCTGTTGGCGATCAGCTCGCCATCGAGAATGGCAAGGCCGTCGACGCCCGCCAGCAAGTCAGCGTCCTCGGCGAATACGGTGAACTCCAACTCGCCCGGCTTCAGCGCCAGAATGCGTGCGTTGCTGGTATCCGAGGCGAAGAGCGTACCGTCGCGGCCGACGGCGAAGTCGTTGCAGAACCCGCCGCCCGGGAAGTCATAGCTGCCCTTCAGATCGCCGCTGGCGATATCGTAGGCCCTGGCAGCGGCAGGTCCATCGCCGCTGATCCCCGCCGAACTGCACACCCAAAGCGTGTCGCCCGACGCGAAGACGCCCGCAACCGTATCGAGCCCCTCGGTGATGAAAGGCTCCGCGGACGTGGCGCCCGGGGTCACCCGGTAGACGGCCGATTTGCCCCACGAGCCGATGAACAGCGTACCGTCCCTGCCCGTTGTGATGCTTTCGGGATGTTCGCCGTCGCTGCCGATGGTGATCGTTGTCTGGGCCGACGCTGCGGTAGCCATCAGCGCCAGTGCGGCCGCGCCGATCGGCATCACAGTCCGTTTCCATAGATTTGTCGTCACGAACCTACCTCCGATCATTGCGGGCAAGGAACCTTGGGCGGGCGTTGCCGCCGGGTCCCTCCGCTTCGACGCAAATTGCGGCGATGGTTTGTTGCGCGGACGGCAGCCCCCCGAAAACGCAACCGGCCCGGAGATTTCTCTCCGGGCCGGCGCGTCGTCTCAGAGCCTGGCGGAAGACCGCCAGGCACTCGGCAACTACATTCCGCCGAGGTCGATGGTGTGAACGTAGGTCAGCTCTTCCGGATCGGCGTTCGCACCGAACTTCGCACCGACGACGTAGAGCGTGTCGCCGACCTGAGCCATGGCGGTCGCCGCCGGGAAGCCGTTGGCCACGACTTCGACATTGGCGTTGTCGCCGTCGAAGGTCACGTGGACGATCTCCTGCGTGGCATTGTCCGCCTGCCACACGCCATCACCATTGTCGGTGGTGCGCATGCCATCCGGACCATCAACCACCTGCGAAGTGTTCAGCACGGTGAAGCCCGTCATGGTGGTGCCGTCGAGGTCGACGCGCATCATCTTATCCTGGCGGACATCGTTGATGTAGAGAATGCCGTTGACGAAGGCGAGGCCGTCAACACCGCCGAGGCCGGTACCCTGAACAACGGTCTGGAACACCGGACCGTCATCGCTGTCGACCAGCGCAAGAACGCGGCCATTGCCGGTATCGGACACGAACATCGTGCCGTCCGGGCTGAAGGCGATGTCGTTGCAGAAGCCGGTACCGCCCGGGAACTCGTAGACCGCGCCGGCTTCGCCGGTCGACCAGTCATAGCTGCGCAGAACAGGACCGTTGCAGACATAGGCCGTGTTGCCTTCGACGTAGACGCCGAGGGTGAAGCCCTGCAGGCCGGTGACGAACTCGGTCAGTTCGTTGGCGCCAGGCGCCATCTTGTAGACAGTGCCACCGGTCGTGCCGATGATCAGGCCGCCATCGGGCGTCGCGGCGATGCTCTCAGCCTGCGCGCCAACGGCGATCGGAATTACATTCAGGTTCTGAGCGCCGGCCGAGCCGGCGATCAGAAGAGCCGCAGTGGCTGCGCCACCGGCGGCGGCCAAGCGGCCAATCGATCCATTAAGTTTCACGTCGGTTTCCTCCAAGCAGATTGATTTTTTCGCGGCGCCGCCTGCGAGCGGGCACCGCAACGACATGGCAACACTGCCATTCCCGTTGCCATTCGCGGCGCACCCTAGGCCATAAACCTGTAATAGGCCAACCCTGGACCACGGCGGTTGAAGCAACGACAAGTCCACCACCTCAAGTAGCGGCGCTTGTTCAGTTTGAACTCGGTTTTGAGGCTTATTTGGGAACTCCGCGCCCCTTCTGTCGAACGAGGTCAGTGGCGGAGCGGGTCGGGGCGCGATCTTCGGCGCCAAGGGGACGGCCCGGAAAACCGGGCCGTCCGTTTTCTTGCAGTCCAAACGAGCTACATACCGCCGTTGACGGCGATCGCGTAGAACGGACCCGGTTGCGCGTCGGGATCGCCCAACATGCCGAACTTGGTGTCGATCACATAGATCGTGCCCCCGATTTCGGCGACTGCCGTCGACAACTCCCAAGGACCTTCGCCTACCGTCTCCACTGTCGCGTTGTCGCCATCGATGGTGACGAACGACACGCGGCCGGCGGCATTCTCGGCAACGTAGAGGCCGCTGCCATCGGCGGCGGCACGCATTCCGTCCGGGCCGTTCAGCTCACGAGAGAGCGTGAGCTGCGTCATGCTGGTCATCGTCGTGCCGTCGAGCTCAAGGGCCCACAGCGCGCCGGTGCTGACATCATTGATGTAGAGCGTGTCACCGAGGAACGCGAGGCCATCGGCGCCCGCGATATCCGGCGAATGAACCACATCGACGAGTTCGCCGTTGACCAGGGCATAGATGCCGCCCGGATTGCCCGAGAAGGCGCCTGTGTCGGTGACGAAGACGACGCCATCGGGGCTGACCGCGATGTCATTGCAAAGGCCCGCATCGGGGAACGCATAGGCGCCCGTCTGCTCGCCGGTGGCGAGGTCGAACGTAAGCAGAGTGCCGTCGCTGAACGTCGCCGGATTGATCTGGCAGGCATAGGCAGTGTCCCCGGCAGCGAACACGCCGAGGGTCGTTCCGGCCACGGTCGCCCAGACCGAAGCGGAATCATCGCCCGGCGAGTACCGGTAGATGTTGGGGCTTGCGACGCTGCCGGTGAGGAAACCACCGTCGGGTGTCGAAGCAATGCTTTCCGGGAAGACACCCTCGCCAATGAGGATGTCACCCGGCCCTTGCGCCGTGGCGAGACCGGCTGCTCCGGCGATGGCAACTGCAGACGCAGCCGCAAACGCGACGCCTCTCAAACGTCCTGTCACTTTGATTCCTCCTGAAGGCAGGTCTTTGTTACGGCAAAGCCCCCAGCCGTGCGGCGGCGCCTGCCTGATGCGACCGCCACCTCAGACGAACGCTATAGAAGGGGAATCGGCCCGGCCACCCCCAAATGGGTCGACCGGCGCCGTTCCTTCATCGCTATTTCAACTTGAACTGGGTCTTGAGCTTCTTCTTCACGCCTTCACCCTTCAGGCGGACATAGGCCGGCAGGCCGTTCTTGTAGGGCGGGTAGTCCTCGCCCTTGATCAGCGGCTCAAGATAGGTCCGGCATTTCTGCGTGATGCCGAAGCCGTCGCGGCTGATGAAATTCTTCGGCATCATGCGCTCGACATTGGCGACTTTGGACAGCGGCGCCATGCCGATCTTCCAGCGATACGGCTTGTCCGAGGTGCGCTCGATCGCCGGCATGACGGCATTGTGCCCGGCAAGGGCGAACTCGACGGCGGCCTTGCCGGCCGCATAGGCCTGATCGACGTCGGTCTTGGACGCGATATGACGGGCGGCACGCTGCAGATAGTCGGCGACGGCCCAATGATATTTGAGGCCGAGGCCGTTCATGATCATCGACGCGATGACCGGCGCAACGCCGCCGAGCTGGGCGTGGCCAAACGCGTCACGGAGGCCCTGGTCGGAGAGGAACTTGCCGTCGGGGCCTTTGACGCCCTCGGAGACGACAACCGAGCAATAGCCGTATTTCTTGTACTTCTCCTCGACCTTGGCGAGGAACGCCTTCTCGTTGAATTCGATCTCGGGGAAGAGGATCACGATCGGGATGTCGGTGTCTTCGTCCGACGCCAGACCGCCGGCCGCTGCGATCCAGCCGGCGTGGCGGCCCATCACTTCCAGGACGAAAACCTTGGTCGAGGTCTTGGCCATCGAAGCAACGTCGAAGCTCGCCTCTCTGGTCGAGACGGCGACGTATTTCGCCACCGAGCCGAAGCCCGGACAGGTGTCCGTCAGCGGCAGGTCGTTGTCGACGGTCTTCGGAACATGAATGGCCTGGATCGGGTAGCCCAGCGCCTCGGAGATCTGCGAGACCTTCAGGCAGGTGTCGGCGCTGTCGCCGCCGCCATTGTAGAAGAAATAGCCGATGTTATGCGCGGCGAAGACCTCGATCAGCCGCTCATATTCGGCCTTGTTCTCTTCCAGGCCCTTCAGCTTGTAGCGCGCCGAGCCGAAGGCGCCGGACGGCGTGTAGCGAAGGCCGGCGATGGTCTTCTTCGATTCCTTCGACGTATCGATCATGTCTTCCATGAGCGCGCCGATGATGCCGTTGCGGCCGGCATAGAGCTTGCCGATCTTGTCCTTGTGCTTGCGTGCGGTCTCGATGACGCCGCATGCGCTGGCATTGATGACTGAAGTCACACCGCCCGACTGGGCGTAGAACGCATTCCTCTTGGCCAAAGTTGCCTCCCCTGAACCCGATGCGGCATGCGCTACGCGCGCAGCCATTGCTCGGCCTCGCCTGTACCGAGGCGCCTAACACGTTGCAAGGCTATACGGCCACTTAGCGTCGATCTGTCGTCTTTCGCGCCTGTTTTACCGATCGCGCTACGTGACGAGCGGAAATTCTTCCGCGTCGAGCGGTTCTCCGGGCGCGCGGCGCGGATTGGCCGAACGCAGCGCCTGCTTGTTCGGCATGACGTAGCGGACGTCCTCGCCCGCATAACGCACGACGAGCGCCCTCCGCCGCACCGTGAGGCTCTTGTTGCCGCCTGCAGAGTGCAGCATGCGCACATGGTGCACGGTGCAATCGCCGGGTTCGAGATCGAACGAAACGACCGGGTAGCGCTCGGGATTGCCGTCGATATCAGGCACGGACTCGGCGAAGCGGTCGATCGCGAACTCCTCGCCATGGGCGAAACGGACAGGCCGATAGATGCTGCCCCATTTGTGCGATCCGGGCACGAAGCGCATCGCGCCCGTTTCGGCGGTGACGCGATCGAGCGCCACCCAGATCGACATCATCTGCCCACCGGCCGCGCGCATATAGGGCTCGTCCTGATGCCAGGGCGTCCGCGCATCGGGACTGCCCGGTTCCTTCACCTGGAGGTGGTCGCCATAGAGATGCAGTTGATGGGCGCCGGTCAGCGCACGAGCGATCTCCAGAGCTACGGACGACATCTCGAAATCACGGATCGTGGCGTTGTCGCGCCAGACATCGGCGTCATGGAGGAAGGTGCCGCCTGTTCCTTCGGCATGATTGACGGCGCTCGGCCGTTTCTTGGCGATGATCTCGTCGACGGCATCCCGCAGCCGATCGACCCAATCGGCAAACACGCCCCGCAGAACGACGACACCGTCGCGGTCGAAGGTCTCGACGGTCGCGCGGTCGACGATAGCGGTCTCAATGTCGCTCAATGCCACTCCTCCAGCCGCCCCGGCGTCATGCGGCCACCCGCCACGCCGCAAACCGGGGAAGCAGCCTCCCTCCCCCTTGACCTAGGACGGGATTGATCCGACTGGCAAGAACGCTATCAAGGCCTTACCTGTCCTTTCCCGCCAACAGGCTCGCCGCCATGCGCTCAGCAGTCGTTCTCTTTCCCGGCTCCAACCGCGACCGCGACATGATGGCGGCGCTGAAGGACGTCGGCGGTCAGCCCGAGAAAGTCTGGCACGGCGACACCGAACTGCCGAAGGTCGACCTCGTGGTCCTCCCCGGCGGGTTCTCCTATGGCGACTATCTGCGCAGCGGCGCTATCGCCGCGCGCTCACCCATCATGCGCGCCGTCATCGACGCCGCCGGACGCGGCGTCCCCGTTCTCGGCGTCTGCAACGGCTTCCAGATCCTCTGCGAAGTTGGCCTTCTGCCGGGCGTCCTGATGCGCAACGCCACGCTGAACTTCATCTGCAAGGACGTGCATTTGCGCGTCGAAACGGCGGACAGCCTCTTCACTCGCGGCTACAACAAGGACGAGGTTTTCGCCTGCCCTGTTGCCCACGGCGAGGGCAACTACCGCGCCGACGCCGAGGCGCTGAAGCGCCTCAACTTCGAGGACCGCGTCGCCTTCCGTTATGTCGACGCTGTCGGCAACGCCACGGCGAAGGCCAACGCCAACGGTTCCATCGAGAACATCGCAGGCATCCTCAACGAGCGCCGCAATGTCCTCGGCATGATGCCCCACCCGGAAGACATGATCGAACCGGCGCTCGGCGGCACCGGCGGCCGCCAGCTCTTCGCCGGCCTCGTCGAGGCGCTGGAGCCCGCATGAACGCGCCTGTCACCATCACGCCGCAGCTGATCGCCGAGCACGGCCTGAAGCCCGACGAATATCAGCGCATTCTGGGCCTTATCGGCCGCGAGCCGACGCTGACCGAGCTCGGCATCTTCTCGGCGATGTGGAACGAGCACTGCTCCTACAAGTCGTCGAAACGCTGGCTGCGCACGCTGCCGACCACCGGTCCGCGCGTCCTCATCGGCCCTGGCGAGAACGCCGGCGCCGTCGATATCGGCGACGGCGAGGCCGTGGTCTTTAAGATGGAGTCGCACAACCACCCGTCCTACATCGAGCCCTATCAGGGCGCGGCGACGGGTGTCGGCGGCATTCTCCGCGATGTCTTCACCATGGGCGCGCGGCCGATCGCGGCGCTCAACGCCCTCTTCTTCGGCGCGCCGGACCACCCGAAGACGCGTCATCTCGTTTCCGGCGTCGTCGGCGGCATCGGCGGCTACGGCAATTCCTTCGGCGTGCCGACCGTCGGCGGCATGACGGTGTTCGACAAGCGCTACAACGGCAACATCCTCGTCAACGCCTTCGCCGCCGGCATCGTCGACGCCGACAAGATCTTCACCTCCGAGGCGTCGGGCGTCGGCCGGCCCGTCGTCTATCTCGGCTCGAAGACCGGCCGTGACGGCATCCACGGCGCCACCATGGCCTCGGCCGAATTCGACGCCGACTCTGAAGCCAAGCGCCCGACCGTTCAGGTCGGCGATCCGTTCTCGGAGAAGCTGCTTCTGGAGGCGTGCCTGGAGCTGATGCAGACCGGCGCCGTCATCGCCATCCAGGATATGGGCGCTGCCGGCCTCACCTCTTCGGCTGTCGAGATGGGCGCCAAGGGCAATCTCGGCATTCGCCTCGACCTCGACAAGGTGCCGACGCGCGAAGAAGGCATGACCGCCTATGAGATGATGCTGTCGGAGAGCCAGGAGCGCATGCTCATGGTGCTCGATCCGGCGAAGGAGCCGGAAGCCGAGGCCGTGTTCCGCAAATGGGGCCTCGACTTCGCCATCGTCGGGGAGACCACAGACGATCTCCGCTTCCGCATCATCCACCATGGCGAAGAGGTCGCGAACCTTCCGATCAAGGAACTCGGCGATCAGGCGCCGGAGTATGACCGGCCGCATATCGATCCGGTTCCCGCCGACCCCGTCAATCCGGAAGATGTTCCCACACCAATGGATTACGGCGAAGCTCTGACAAAGATCATGAGCTCGGCGGACATGGCCTCGCGCCGTTGGATCTGGGAGCAATACGACCATCTCGTCCAGGGCCAGACAATCCAGCGTCCCGGCGGCGACGCCGGTGTCGTGCGCCTGCCCGGCTCGAACAAGGCGCTTGCCTTCACCGTCGACGTCACCCCGCGCTACTGCGCCGCCGACCCGTATGAAGGCGGCAAGCAGGCCGTCGCAGAATGCTGGCGCAACCTTTGCGCCGTCGGCGCCGAGCCGCTCGCCGCCACCGACAATCTCAATTTCGGCAATCCGGAAAAGCCCGATGTGATGGGCCAGTTCGTCGCCGGCATCGAGGGCATCGGCGCCGCCTGCACCGCCCTCGGCTTCCCGATCGTTTCTGGCAATGTCTCGCTCTACAACGAGACCGACGGCAAGGCGATCCCGCCGACGCCCGCCATCGCCGGCGTCGGCCTCCTTGCCGATTCCTTGAAAATGGCGACGCTTGCGCTCAAGAACGCGGGCGACGAGGTTCTGCTGATCGGCCGCGGCGGCGAGCATCTCGGCCGCTCGATCTACCTCCGCGAAATCGCCGATCGCGATGAGGGTCAGCCCCCGCCCGTCGATCTCCACGTCGAGAAGATCACAGGCGATCTCGTCCGCAGTCTCATCGGCCAGGGCGCGCTCACCGCCTGCCACGACATCTCCGACGGCGGCTTGGCAGTGGCGCTGACGGAAATGGCGCTCGCCGGCAATTTGGGCGCCGTCATTGTCGCGCCCGAACCGGAGACGCCGCTCGGCTGGCTCTTTGGCGAGGATCAGGCGCGCTATCTCATCACCTGCGCACCGGACAAGACAGGCGCCGTGCTGCGCGCCGCTGCGTCCTCTCGTATTCCGGTCTCGCCGATCGGCACCGTCGGCGGTGATGCTGTGGTTTGCGAGGAGGTATTCAGCGTTCCGCTTGCAAAGCTCCGTGAAGGCTACGAGAATTGGTTTCCAGCGTTCATGTCCCGCCGGGCATGAGAGTGCACCCAGCGGGGCGCTGACCGGAGGCCGGCCATGCCCATGAATGCCCGCGAGATTGAGGCCCTGATCAAGCAGGCTCTGCCAGACGCCGTCGTCGTTCTGCGCGATCTTGCCGGTGACGGCGACCATTTCGCCGCTGAAGTCGTCTCGGAGCAGTTCCGCGGCAAGAACCGCGTGCAGCAGCATCAGATGGTGTACGACGCCCTCGAGGGCCGTATGGGCGGGACGCTCCACGCATTGGCGTTACAGACAAGCGTTCCTGAGTGACCAGCGCCGAAGATCAGGTCACCACGGGCACCGGCATCCGGGTATTCCCACCGCTCGTCTGCCTCGCGGCGCTTGTTGTCGCTTTTCTGCTCGACTGGCTTTGGCCGAGCCGCGTTGGCCTGCCTGACCTCGGGCGCTGGGTGATCGGCGGCATCCTCATCGCGCTGCCTTTCGTCATCCTGCCCTCGGTCATGAAGGCGTTCCGCCGCGCCGGGCAGCATTACGACGTCCGCAAGGTACCTACCCGGCTCGTTACCGAGGGCCCGTTCCGCTATTCGCGCAATCCCGGCTACACGCTCGCTATCGGCTTCTGCGCCGGTATCGGCCTCGTGGCCAACAATCCTTGGGTGTTCCTCGCCATCGTGCCCGCCATGACGGTCCTTCACTACACCGTGGTCCTGCGTGAGGAGGCCGTGCTGGAAAAGCAGTTCGGAGAGGACTACCTTGAATACAGACGTCGAGTCCGACGCTGGATTTGATGAAGGGAACCCGCCCCATGTTCGGTTGGAAGGGACGCAAGATGGCCGACACGAAAGATTGGATCGACAACGAGGTGAAGTCGAAAGACATGGTCCTGTTCATGAAGGGCACGCCGGCCATGCCGATGTGCGGCTTCTCAGGCCAGGTCGTGCAGATCCTCGACTATCTCGGCGTGTCATATGAGAGCGTCAACGTCCTCGAGGACGACGCCATTCGCCAGGGCATCAAGGACTATTCGAACTGGCCGACGATCCCTCAGCTCTATGTGAAGGGTGAGTTCGTCGGTGGCTGCGACATCGTCCGTGAGATGTTCCAGGCCGGCGAACTGCAGACCATGTTGGCGGAAAAGGGCATCGTCTCCGAGCCCGCAGCGACCTAACGAGGGGCGTAGCCGACCGGACATGTTTTGGCCGGCGTTCCTGTCCCTCACTGTCGCCGGCCTCGTCGGCATAGCGGTCTTCATTGTCACCGCGCCGAAGACGCTGCTCGACGTCATTCCGATTGAGAGCAATCTCCGCAAGCGCCTGCTGATCGCGGTCCAGCCGACGATCCTGCTGAATCGTGCTGACGGCCGCCGGCGCCGCAGTCGCCGAGGCGATCGGATCGAAGTCCCTCATCGCCGACGCCGCCCGCGGCGCGAGCCTTCCCAGCGATTGGCTCCGACCGGTCGCGCTCTTTTTCGCCCTTGGTGTGATCCTCGGCGCCGTCCTCTACTTCGGCGACAGACTTTGGCGGCCCTGGTGGGCGAGCGCCGACGAGGGCGACCTCATCGCCGACTGGAAGCCATCGAGCCTCATCGGCGGTGTCACCTATGGCGGCGTCACCGAGGAAGTACCTGATGCGCTGGGGCCATAGGGCGTGGTGCATTGGGCGCTTGCATCGATCTCGGCGAGGCGGGAGCCGCCAGCGATACCGGCGTCGTTGCCACTGCGATCAATTCAGCACGCTCTTTGCGCCGGTCACCTGCCGTCGGCTCTGGCCAGCAACAAACATCGCTCAGCGCGGCTGATCGTCAGGATCATCGCCCTGAACAGCGTCGCCGGTCTGCTTTTCGGCTGGCTTTTCTGGCGCTGGAATCTGGAAACCGCCATGGCTGCCCATGCCGGTTTCCACGTTGGCGCTGCTGTGCTGGTGGTATGGCTCCGCAGCCGTGGCGGAGCGCAGGAAGCCTAGCGCGAGTAGAACTCGACGACGAGGTTCGGTTCCATCATCACCGGATAGGGCACATCGCCCGCAGCCGGGATGCGAACATAGGTTGCCGTCATCTTCGAGTGGTCGGCCTCGATATATTCGGGCACGTCACGCTCGGCGAGGTCGACCGCTTCAAGAACCAGCGCCAGCTGGCGCGACTTCTCGCGAACCTCGACGACATCGCCGGGCTTGCAGCGATAGCTGCCGATGTTCACGCGCTTGCCGTTCACCTTCACATGGCCGTGGTTGATGAACTGGCGCGCCGCGAAGACGGTCGGCACGAACTTGGCGCGATAGACGATGGCATCGAGCCGGCTTTCCAGGAGGCCGATCAGATGCTCGGAGGTATCGCCCTTGCGGCGTGAGGCCTCCTCGTAAATCTTGCGGAACTGCTTTTCCGAGATCTCGCCGTAATAGTTCTTCAGCTTCTGCTTGGCGCGCAGCTGCACGCCGAAATCAGAAAGCTTGCTCTTGCGGCGCTGGCCGTGCTGGCCGGGGCCGTATTCACGGCGGTTCACCGGGCTCTTCGGACGGCCCCAGATGTTTTCGCCGAGACGGCGGTCGATCTTGTACTTGGCTTGGATGCGCTTGGTCATCGCATATCCCTTTGACTGAGTGGGGTACGCGCCCTCCTCTGTCTCGAAACCGAGACCGACAGGGATTGACGGCGCGACCGTCGCTCCCGCGGGTGCGCCGGGCAAGGAAGCATTCCTAACCCGGAAGCGGAGGCTCATAGCCTTCGCCCCCACCACTGTCAAATGCGTTCAGGCCGAAACGAGGCCGAGGGCGTCGAGATAAGCGGCCACCGGCGCCGGCCAAGGGGCCCCGGACGTCCTCATCGCCAGGCCGCCGCCTATGCCGACATCGAGCCCGCGGATGACATCGCCAAGCCGACGGGCGATCGCCGGAGCTGGGTCGATCCACCCCACCGGCCAAGGCGCGAGCCGCTGTAGACGGTCGAGGAGCAACGGGTAGTGCGTGCAGGCGAGCACCACCTGGTCGGTCCGTCCCTCCCCCGTTTCGATGAAGGCCGGCGCGATCTCGGCGAGGATTGCCGCATCGGCGACAGGCTCGCCCGCCAGCTCCGCCTCGGCATAGCCGGCAAGATTCGCGGAGCCGACCAGCCGCACGTGGCAGTCGGCCGCGAACTCCGCGATCAGAGCCTTGGTGAAATCCCGGCGGATCGTTCCTTCGGTGGCGAGAACGCCGATCACACCGCTCCGGGTCCGTTCGGCGGCCGGCTTGATCGCCGGCACTGTGCCGACGATCGGCATGGCGAAACGGGCGCGCAGCGGCTTCAGAACCAGGGTCGAAGCGGTGTGGCAGGCGATCACCACCGCGGCGGGGTCGAAACGCTCGACGAGATCGCCGATCACGCCGACGACCCGCGAGACGATCTCCTCGTCGGCACGTGGGCCGTAGGGAAACCAGGAATCGTCGGCGACGAAGCGAATGGCCAAATCGGGCATCTGCGCCCGGATCGCAGCGACGACCGTGAGGCCGCCGACGCCGGAATCGAAGACCAGCACCGGGTTCAAGGGGATTCCTTGCCGCGCTTCGTGGTCACCGTACCGTCGGCCTTCTGATAGGGCCGCGTCGGGCGTTGCTCCAGGGCGGCGACAACGCCACGCAGCGTGCGAACCTCCTGATCGGACAGGCCGGCGCGCTGCAGCATGGCCCTCAGCGCCTGCACCATATGCGGCTTCTTCTCCGGCGGACGGAAGAACCCGGCGGCGTCCAGCGCGCCCTCGAGGTGCTCGAAGAGCCGCACGAGTTCGGCCTTGTCGGCCGGAACCAGATCGTTGGCGCCGCCGAAGGGCAGTGCCTCGCCGACGCCCGCGAGGCGCCATTCATAGGCGATGATCAGCACCGCCTGCGCGATGTTGAGCGAGGCATGAGCCGGGTCGACCGGAAGCGTCAGGATCTCATCGGCGAGCGCGACCTCCTCATTGGTCAGGCCCCAGCGCTCGCGGCCGAACAGGATGCCCGTGGCGACCCCGTCCGCTTCCCGCTGCCGCAGCATTTCCGCGGCCATTTTGGGACCACGCACCACCCGGGCGGCCTCCCGCGACCGCGCCGTCGTGGCGAAGACGAACCGGAGATCGGCGACCGCCGCGGTGACATCGTCGAAGAGTTCGGCCGCCTCCACCACGTGCTCTGCGCCGCTTGAGGCCGCATAGGCCCGCTTGCTCGGCCACGGCTCGCGCGGATTGACCAGGCGGAGCCGGCCCAGGCCGAAATTCGCCATCGCCCGCGCCGCCGCACCGATATTCTCGCCAAGCTGAGGCTCGACCAGAATGATGCACGGTTCCGCCGTCATATCGACGCGGGGCTTGTCCTTGGGGCTTTCAGATTTGACCACGCCAGTCCCGATGATAAGAGGACGCGCCCGCCGCGTCCGCTATTCCTCCCGAAGGTTGCTAATGCCGAAGATCAAGGTTGCCAATCCGGTCGTCGAACTCGACGGCGACGAGATGACCCGCATCATCTGGGCGATGATCAAGGAAAAGCTCATCCAGCCGTTCCTCGATATCGACCTGCGCTACTTCGATCTCAGCATCGAAAACCGCGACGCCACCGACGATCAGGTCACCATCGACGCCGCCAATGCGATCAAGGAAATAGGCGTCGGCGTCAAATGCGCGACCATCACGCCGGATGAGGCGCGCGTTGAGGAATTCGGCCTGAAGAAGATGTGGCGGTCGCCGAACGGCACGATCCGCAACATCCTCGGCGGCGTCATTTTCCGCGAGCCGATCATCTGCTCCAACGTGCCGCGGCTCGTGCCGGGCTGGACCAAGCCGATCGTCATCGGCCGCCACGCTTATGGCGACCAGTATCGCGCCACGGATTTCATCGTGCCCGGCAAAGGCAAGCTCAGCCTCCGCTTCGTCGGCAAGGACGGCACGGTGATCGAGCGCGAGGTCCACGAGTTCGACGAGCCGGGCATCACGCTTGGCATGTTCAACACCGACGCCTCGATCCGTGACTTCGCGCGCGCTTCCTTCGCCTATGGTCTCGATCGCGGCTATCCGGTCTATCTGTCGACCAAGAACACCATCCTCAAGGTCTATGACGGCCGCTTCAAGGACTTGTTCGCCGAGGTTTTTGCCGCCGAGTTCAAGGACCGCTTCGACGCCGCCGGCCTCACCTATGAGCACCGGCTCATCGACGACATGGTCGCCTCGTCGCTGAAATGGTCCGGAGGCTATGTCTGGGCCTGCAAGAACTATGATGGCGACGTCCAGTCCGACACGGTGGCGCAGGGCTTCGGCTCCCTCGGCCTCATGACCTCGGTGCTGATGACGCCCGACGGCAAGATCGTCGAGGCCGAGGCCGCGCACGGCACGGTGACGCGGCACTATCGCCAGCATCAGGCCGGCAAGGAGACCTCGACCAACTCGATCGCCTCGATCTTCGCCTGGACCAATGCGCTCAAGCACCGCGCCAAGCTCGACGACGATCACAAGCTCGCCGAGTTCGCCATTGCGCTGGAGGACGTCACCACAGGCACTGTCGAGGCCGGCTTCATGACGAAGGACCTTGCCCTCCTCGTTGGCCCCGACCAGCGCTGGCTCACCACCGGCGGCTTCATCGACAAGGTCGCCGAGCGCCTCGAATCGGCGGTGGCGGCCTCCGCCTAGTGCTGCTCGGGCCCGAGGTCTTGAAGCAGCGAAGCACGGACCTGATCGATCGTATCAAGCACTTCATTGTCAGGCAGGCCGACGCCGGTCAGGACATGGGCAGCAAGTTGCAGGCTGCCTTCCGCCGCCTCGGGGACAACGTCGGTGGCACCAAGCCCCAACAGCCGATGCGCATGAGCGGGATCCTTCGCCCGCGCAAAGATCTTGGCGTTCGGCCAGGCGTGCCGGATCATCGCCACCGTGTGATCTGTCTCGATCGGCACATCCGAGGTGATGACGAAGCCGGCCGCCTTGTCGCCGCCGAGACGAGTCAGTAGCTCCTGACGGCCGACATCGCCGAAATAGACCGGCCGACCCTCGGCCCGGGCGGCCGCCACACGCCGCGCATCGAGATCCACGGCGACATAGGGCGTCGACATCGCTTCGAGCGACCGCGCGATCATCTCGCCGACGCGGCCGAACCCACCGACGATGACGTGCCCCTTCAAATCGGCCGCATCGTCGATATTGCCGTCCATCACGGCGCGATCGCGTTTCGCCAATCGTGCCGCCCAGCGCTGACCGAGCGCCGCCAGCAGCGGCGTCAGCAGCATTGACAGCGCCGCAACCGTCGTCGCGAAGCTCAGCGTGTCCGAACTCGATGAGCAACTCGCGGCCAGCCAGCGTGAAAAGCACGAAAGCGAACTCGCCCGCCCCGGCGAGGAGAAGCGCCGTCTCAACTGCCGTCGCGTGTCGGCTGCCGACCGCGCGCGCCACGCCGTAGGCGATCAGCGCCTTCACCAGCACAATGCCCACAAGAGCCAGGAGGACGCCTAACAGGTGATCCCAGACGAAGGCGACGTCGACGCTCATGCCGACGGTCATGAAGAAGAGGCCGAGCAGCAGGCCTTTGAACGGGTCGATGTCGACCTCGATCTGGTGCCGGTATTCGCTCGACGCCAACAGTAGACCGGCGAGGAAGGCGCCGAGGGCCGAGGACAACCCTGCCGCCGACGTCGCCGCCGCCGAGGCGATGGCGACAAGAAGCCCGATCGCGACGACGATCTCCCTGCTTCGGGTCGAGGCGGCAAGCGTGAGCAGCGGTCCAAGCACGAACCGCCCGATGACGACAATGCCGGCAACCGCCGCTACCGCGACGCCGATGCCGCGCACCACGGCCATCGGCACCGACAGCTCCGAATCTCCCGCAAGGATCGTGACCAGGATGACGCCCGGCACGACCATCAGATCCTGCATCAGCAGCACGCCGAAAGTCGTCCGCCCGACGTCGCTGCCGAGGCGCTTTTGCTGCACCAGCAACTGCAGGGCGATCGCCGTCGAGGAGAACGCAAGGCCGAGCCCGAGCACGACCGCGGCCGTCCTGTCGATGCCGTGCCATGCAACGGCAACGCCGATCAGCACCGTCGATAACAGCACCTGCGTCATGCCGGCGCCGAGGACGATCTTGCGCATCGCCCACAGGCGGCCGATCGATAGCTCCAGCCCGACGGTGAAGAGCAGGAAGAGAACGCCAAGATCGGCGAACGGCGCCACACGGTCGTCGCTGGCGAAGGTGACGTAGCTCAGCCAATTGCCGTCTTCGGCCAGGGCACCGAGGCCGCCAGGGCCGAGCGCGACGCCCGCCAGAAGAAAGCCGAGCACCGTGCCGAGGCGGATGCGACTGAACAGCGGCACGACAATGCCCGCCGTGACCAGAAAGATCAGAAGATCGCGGGTCCAGCCCTCAAGCGACATAGCCAGGCGTCACGCCGGCTGAACCGCCGCGGCGATCGCCTCAAGCGCCGCCTCCGCCTGACTGCCGTCGGGACCGCCGGCCTGGGCCATATCCGGCCGGCCGCCGCCGCCCTTGCCGCCAAGCTTCTCGGCGCCGGTGCGCACGAGATCGATCGCCGAATTGGCTGCCGTGAGGTCGGGCGTGACGCCAACCACGATCGAGGCGCGATTGCCCTCGCCGATGGCGATAAAGGCGACAACGCCCGAGCCGAGGCTCTTCTTGCCCTCGTCGACGAGCGGCTTCAGGTCCTTTGCGGACACGTCGTGAAGGACCTTCAGCATCACCGGCACGCCGCTTGCGGAGACCGTAGATTCCGGCTCGCCCTTGCCGCCTCCGCCGAGCGCCAGCGCCCGCTTCGCCTCGGAGAGTTCGCGTTCCAGCCGCCGCCGTTCCTCGACCAGCGCCGTGACGCGGTCGACTACTTCGTCCGGCGTTGACTTCAGGGCCGAGGCGACAGCCTTCAGCCGCTTCTCCTGGCCCTCGAGATAACGCCGCGCCGTGTCGCCGGTGAGCGCCTCGATGCGCCGCACGCCCGAGGCGACCGCACTTTCGCCGGTGACCGTCATCAGCCCGATCTCACCCGTGCGGCCGACATGCGTGCCGCCGCACAGCTCGACCGAATAGCGGCCGCCATTCGCCTGCCCCATCGAGACGACACGGACCTCGTCGCCATATTTCTCGCCGAACAGCGCCATGGCGCCGGCAGTGATCGCCTCGTCGCGGTCCATCAGCTTGGTATCGACGGCCGCGTCCTGAAGAATGATGCGGTTGGCCATCATTTCGATCTGCTCGATCTCCTCGTCACTCACCGGCTTGGTGTGCGAGAAATCAAACCGCAGCCGCTCCGGCGCCACCAGCGAGCCACGCTGTGCAACGTGAGTGCCAAGCACGCCGCGGAGCGCCGCATGAAGAAGGTGCGTTGCCGAATGGTTGGCGCGAATCTCGTTGCGGCGCGCGACATCGATGGCGAGCGCGACGCGATCCCCGACCTTCAACGCGCCAGTCTCGACCGTGCCGAAATGCACGAACATCCCGTCCGCCCGCTTCTGCGTATCGGAGACGCGAACGGCCGCCCCATCGTCACTCGTGATGGTGCCGGTGTCACCCACCTGTCCACCGGACTCGGCGTAAAACGGCGTCTGGTTCACAACGATGCCTATTTCGTCGCCAACCTCGGCAGCTTCGACCGCCTCGCCGCCCTTGACGATGGCGTCAACGACCGCCTCTGCCCTCTCCGCCGAGTAGCCCAGGAATTCCGTGGCGCCGAGATCTTCGCGCAGCTTGAACCACACCGCCTCGGTCTGTGCTTCGCCCGAGCCCGCCCAACTTGCCCGCGCCTCGGCCTTCTGCTGCTCCATGGCCGAAGCGAAGGCCGCCGTATCGACGGCAATGCCACGCGCGCGAAGCGCGTCCTCGGTGAGGTCGAGCGGGAAGCCATATGTGTCGTAGAGCTTGAACGCCGTCTGGCCTGACAGCGTGTCGCCGGCCGTCAACTCGTCCGTCGCCTCGTCGAGCAGCGACAGGCCACGCTCCAGCGTGCGGCGGAAACGGGTTTCTTCGAGCTTGAGCGTTTCCGTTACCATCGCTTCCGCGCGCCCAAGTTCGGGATAGGCCTGCCCCATCTCGTGCACGAGCGTCGGCACCAGTCGCCAAAGCAGGGGCTCGTCGGCGCCCAAGAGATGGGCATGGCGCATCGCCCGCCGCATGATGCGGCGCAGCACGTAGCCGCGGCCGTCATTGGCCGGCAGCACGCCGTCGGCGATGAGGAAGGACGAGGCGCGCAAATGGTCGGCGATGACGCGATGGCTGGCGCGGTTGTCGCCGGCGGCCGGGACCCCGGTCGCCTCCACCGAAGCGTGGATCAGCGCTTTGAAAAGATCGATGTCGTAATTGTCATGGACGCCCTGAAGAACGGCGGCGACGCGCTCTAGGCCCATGCCGGTGTCGATCGACGGCCGCGGCAGAGACTCGCGCCGCCCCCGCGTGACCTGATCGAACTGCATGAAGACGAGATTCCAGATCTCGACGAAGCGGTCGCCTTCCGCATCAGCACTTCCCGGCGGTCCGCCCGGAATATCCGCGCCATGGTCGTAGAAGATCTCAGATGACGGCCCGCACGGACCGGTGTCCCCCATCGCCCAGAAATTGTCGCTGGTCGCGATGCGGATGATACGCGACTCCGACAAGCCGGAAATCTTGCGCCACAGGTCGAAGGCCTCGTCGTCGTCGGCATAGACGGTGACGACGAGCCGATCCTTCGCCAGCCCGAACTCCTCCGTCACCAAGCGCCAGGCCAATTCGATCGCGCGATCCTTGAAATAGTCGCCGAAGGAGAAATTGCCCAGCATCTCGAAGAAGGTGTGATGCCGCGCGGTGTAGCCGACATTGTCGAGATCGTTGTGTTTGCCGCCCGCCCGCACGCATTTCTGCGAACTCGTCGCCCGCGGGATAGGGCGGCGTCGATCGGCCGGTGAAATAGTCCTTGAACGGAACCATGCCGGCATTGGTGAACATGAGCGTCGGGTCGTTCCGCGGAACCAGGGGTCCCGACGGCACGACGGTATGGTCGTTCCTTTCGAAGAAATCCAAGAAGGCCGACCGGATGTCGCTAACGCTACTCATTCACCTACTCGTCCCGACATGAAGATCGGCAAGCAGGGTCGCCGGTGGCACCCCTTGCGGCCGCATCCATCCGCGGCCGGCTATTTAGACCGGGCCCGATAACTGACGCAATGCGTTCAGTTTAGCGCATCTTTCTGCTCAGTCACCGAGGACGACCCGTCCCTCCTCCGTGATCGTCCAGAACGGGTTGAAGGCCACCTCCCAAAGATGGCCGTCAGGATCGGCGAAATAACCTGAATAGCCGCCCCAGAACGCCTCGACCGCCAGCTTCACGATCGTCGCCCCCGCAGCCTCCGCCTCACCAAGCACGGCATCGACCTCCTCACGCGAGCGCGCATTGAAGGCAAGCGTTACGCCCGAGAAGCCCTCCCCGGCCGAATCCATGCCGATATCTTCGGCTAGCGCCTGTCGCGGATAGAGGCCGACAATCGTTCCGGGCGTCTGGAAGAAGACGACGCCCTCATTGTTTGTCGCGCGCCGCCAGCCGAGGCCTTCCTCATAGAAGCGGGCGGCACGATCGAGATCGGCAACGCCGAGCGTCACGAGACTGAGCCGCTGCTCCATCCGATCGCCGCCCTTCGCTCAGCCTTCAAGGAGACCTTCGTCCCCGTCGTCTTCGTCGTTCGAGACGTCCTGCAGCAGGATCTTTTCCGAGATCAGGCCGGCATTCTCGCGGATCGCCCGCTCGATCGCGCCCGCCATCTCCGGGTTGTCCCTGAGAAACTGCTTGGCGTTCTCCCGGCCCTGACCGAGTCGCTGGCTGTCATAGGAGAACCAAGCGCCCGACTTCTCGACGATGCCCGCTCGGACGCCCAGATCGATCAACTCGCCCGTCTTCGAGACACCCTCGCCATACATGATGTCGAACTCGATCTGCTTGAACGGCGGGGCGACCTTGTTCTTGACTACCTTCACCCGGGTCTGGTTGCCGATCACTTCGTCGCGGTCCTTGATCGCGCCGATGCGGCGAATGTCGAGACGGACCGAGGCGTAGAATTTCAGCGCATTGCCGCCGGTCGTCGTCTCCGGGCTACCGAACATGACACCGATCTTCATGCGAATCTGGTTGATGAAGATGACCATGCATTTCGACCGCGAGATCGAGGCGGTCAGTTTGCGCAGCGCCTGGCTCATCAGGCGCGCATGAAGGCCGGGGAGCGAATCGCCCATCTCGCCCTCGATCTCGGCACGGGGCGTCAGCGCCGCCACCGAATCGATGACCAGCACGTCGATGGCGCCGGAGCGCACCAGCGTGTCGGCGATCTCCAGGCCCTGCTCGCCCGTATCCGGCTGCGATATGAGGAGATCGTCCAGATTGACGCCGAGTTTGCGCGCATAGCTTGGGTCGAGCGCATGCTCCGCATCGATGAAGCCGCAAATGCCGCCTTCCTTCTGCGCCTCGGCTATGGTGTGCAGCGCGAGCGTCGTCTTGCCCGAGGATTCAGGGCCGAAGATCTCAATGACGCGCCCGCGCGGCAGACCACCGATGCCAAGGGCGATGTCGAGGCCGAGCGACCCGGTCGACACGGCCGCGATGTCCGCGATCTTGTCGTTCTGTCCGAGCCGCATGATCGAGCCCTTGCCGAACGCGCGCTCGATCTGACTGAGCGCGGCATCCAGCGCCTTTGACTTGTCCATGCTGCCCTCGATTACACGAAGAGAATTGGTGGCCATTGCCCGCTCCTTATTCCACAGTGCCTCAGACCCGGCAAACGTGATTCCCGGCCGGCCGATCTCTTCTTGTACTCGATTTGTTCTCACTTGGCAATGGACCCGTTGGAAGGGTCGCGTCTCAGTTCGACATTGAATGCCGCTCGGCCGAAACACGGACAGCGCCGGCCGTCCCCAGCGCTGTCTTTGCCGTTTTGGAAAGCGAGTTAGTCGTTCCCACCGCCATTGTCATTGGCGGGGTTGGGCGTGCCGCCAATTGTAGGGCTGAAGTAGGATTGGATGTCCTGACCGAGTTTCTCCGATCCGGGCAGCTGGGAAACCGAAACGACTGACGATCCAAATTCCGCGCCATACGCCCCCGCCAATGCCCCGAGGAATTGACCGGCCGCACCGGGATTGTCAGGAGAACCCGCCAATGCTGGCGATGAAATGGCAGCGATCAAGCTAACGGTCGCGAAGAATTTAAGTCTTTTCATGTTATTTTCGCCTTTTCATTAGCATTCAACTCGCAAACTCTAAAATTCCGGAAAATCGTTCCGCGCAACAACAAATCCTTCGTTAAATATCAATGCGATGCAAACCAAAGTTATGTTCACGCAAATAAGTTGTTTTAGCCCCTTCGCCGTTCAGAGGGGCCAATAATGTCAGAGGAGCATCGCTGACCCCAGAGTCCTTTCGGCACAGAATGCGCCCTGCTATCTCACCTCCGACATTTCAAACTGAGGACACGACCTTTCAAAGCCGCGTCGGCTCGGCGGTCGACCGAACCCTTTGTATGTGCTTACCTGCCGCCAATTCACGGAAGGAACAGGCATGACGGACAAAGGCAGCGGCGACGAGCGTCTGCGCGACAGCGAGATCGCCATCGTCGACGCGCTCAAATTGTTGATGGAAGTCCTCGTCGCGACGGACACCGTCAAGGCTGATGTGTTCGAGCGGATCTTCGCGCAACAGCGCGATGGCTATATCGCCAAGGAGATGCCGAACGCCGCGGTGATAATGGAAGTGCTGCGCGGTTTCGCGGCGAAGCCCGAATCGACCGAGCCCGTGCCCAACGAGCTCGACAAGCCGCATCAGGGCTCAGCCTGACGGTCCATTGCCCAACGCTGCGGGCGGCGGCCCCGGTGAACTGCGCCGCCGGGTACGGACAAGGCTCAGCGTCCGCTCCCGCGGGTAGAGCATGACCGCGCTTCGAATCCGACATACGACAACCTACCGGTACGCCTTGCCGGTAGCTTTGGGGCCGCACCGTCTGATGCTGCGCCCACGTGAGAGCCGCGACCTCCGGGTGCTCTCTGCAAATCTCGATATTTCGCCCGACGCGACCGTGACATGGGCGCATGACGTGTTCGGCAATGCGGTCGCAACGGCGACGTTCGAAACGCCGACCGACCGATTGGTGATCGACAACGTCACCAGCCTGATCCTCTCAGCCGAGTCGTGGCCGGTGTTTCCCATAGCGGCGTCCGCTATCGACTACCCGTTCCTCTACAGCGATCAGGAATGGATCGATCTCGGCGCCCTCACCGTCCTGCAATACCCCGATGCGGCGCGGCTCGGATCCTGGGCGCGCGGCTTCGTCAGGGGCGAACGCACCGACACCCTCTCACTGCTCAAGGATCTTTCTGCCGGCGTCTCGGCCAGTGCGGCCTACGAAGTGAGGGAGGATGAGGGAACGCAGTCGCCGACGGAAACGCTTGATCGCGGTCTCGGCTCCTGCCGCGACCTCGCCGTGCTCTTTGCGGAGGCGGCGCGCAGCCTTGGCTTCGGCGCCAGGATCGTCTCGGGCTATCTCAACAATGAAGGCACCAATGCCGCCGATTCCAGCTTCACCCACGCTTGGGCGGAGGTGTATCTGCCCGGCGCCGGCTGGATCACGTTCGACCCGACAAACCGCTCCGTCGGCGGCCGCAATCTGATCCCGGTCGGTGTCGGCCGCGACATCTGGCAGATCATGCCGGTTGCCGGCAGCTATGCCGGTGAACGCGACGCCCTTGTCGAGATGACGGCAGAGGTCTCGGTCTCGACCGATCCGGCGCCGGACCAACCCGGCGCGCAGCAGCAGGGCTCTACCTGACGCCTAGCTGTTCAGCGTTTCCTTCACCGCCGTCGCCAGCTGCTTCAGCGAGAATGGCTTCGGCAGGAAGGCGAAGGTTTCCCCCTCCGGCAGGTTCTTCTTGAAGGCGTCCTCGGCATAGCCGGAAACGAAGATGATCTTGAGGTCGGGCCGCGTCTTGCGCAGTTCCCGCAGCAGCGACGGCCCATCCATCTCCGGCATCACCACATCGGAGACGACGAGGTCGATCTGCCCTTCCAGCGTCTTCATCAGCTCCAGCGCTTCGGTGCCGGTGGACGCGGTCTCGACCGTGTAGCCGCGGCTCGTCAGCGCCCGCGCGCCGAAAGCCCGGACGGCTTCTTCATCCTCGACGAGGAGAATGTGAGCGCTGCCTGTGAGGTCCTTCGGCTCTTCGGCCTTCTCCGGAGCGGCCTCTTCAGCCTCGTTCGCCTCCGCGACATAGCGCGGCAGATAGATGCGGAAAGTGGTGCCCTTGCCGACGGCACTGTCGAAAAAGATGTAGCCGCCTGTCTGCTGCACGATGCCGTAGACGGTGGAGAGGCCCAGCCCCGTCCCCTTGCCCACTTCCTTCGTCGAGAAGAACGGCTCGAAGATCTTGGCCTGATGCTCGGGCGAGATGCCGGTGCCGGTGTCCTGGAATTCGACGAGGACATAGTCGCCCGCCGGCGGTCCGGCATGGTCGCGATCGCGCCCCTCTCCGACCGTTGCATTCGAGGTGCGGATCGTCAGCGTTCCGCCTTGAGGCATGGCGTCCCGCGCATTGACCGCGAGGTTGATCGCCACCTGTTCGAACTGGTTGATGTCCGCCTTCACCGGCCACAGGTCGCGACCGTGGATGAGTTGCAGCTTGACGTTCTCGCCGAGCAGCCGCTGCAGAAGGATCGACACCTCGGACAGCGCATCCGCCAGCGCCAGCACCTGCGGGCGCAGCGTCTGCCGCCGCGAGAATGCCAACAGCTGGCGCACCAGACCGGCAGCCCGGTTGGCGTTCTGCTTGATGTTCATGATGTCCTGGAAGGACGGATCGCTCGGCCGATGGTTGGCGAGCAAGAGATCGGAGAAGCCGATGATGGCAGTCAGCACATTGTTGAAGTCATGTGCCACGCCGCCAGCGAGCTGCCCAACGGCCTGCATCTTCTGGCTCTGCGCGAACTGCACTTCGAGCGCGCGCTGGTCGGTGATGTCGAGCGCATAGACGATGATGCGCTCGTCCTCGTCGCCGCCTTCTGAGACGCCGGACAGGAAAAAGCGGGCACTGCGGTCCTTCGGCCCGTCGAGCACGAGATCGAGCGGCGGAATATCGCTCTTGCCCTGATTGGCGGCTTCGATCGCGGCCTCAAGGACCGGCCGGTCGAACTCGCGCACAAAGTCCGTCAGCTTCCGCGCCGCGCCACCAGATTTCGGCGAACCGAACAACCGGGCGAACGGTGCGTTGGTGCGGCCGATGCTGCCTTTGCCATCGAGGCCGGCAATGGCGATCGGCGTGTTGTTGAAGAAGCGCGTGAAGCGGACTTCGGCGGCCCGCACCGCCTCCGAGACATCTTCCCCCGGGCCGCGGTTGAGAACGATCGTCCGCGTCGCGCCGGGGGCGCCATCGGCGGCCCGTGCGAACCGGTGCATCAGGCGCACCGGAAGCTTCTGACCATTCTGCTTGGTGAAATCGAGATCGATGATCTCGGTACGCTGCGAACTCCTGCCCGGAGCTCGTTGCCGAGCGGCAGAAGGGCCGCCTCGGTTCCGCGCGCCAGATCGGTCAGCGACAGCGTGCCCGGCAGGAAGCGGGCGAGGTCGAGGCCAAGCCACTCCGCCAGCGTGGCATTTATGTAGACGATCTTGCCGTCCGCCTCGGCCGAGAAGAAGCCGACCGGCGCATGGTCGAGATAGTCAATTGCATGCTGCAACTCGAGGAAGATCAATTCCTGCTTCGCCCGCTCCTCGGTGACGTCGGAAACGCGCCACACCGTCAGCTTGCCGAGATTGGGCGTCGCTTCGAGCGGATTGACGGAGATGCGATACCACCGCCCCTGCCCGCTCGAACGATCGAGCGGCGCCGGTACCCGCACTTCCTCGATCGCCGATTCGCCCTCGCGCACCGCCTGCGAGACGCGATAGATCGCTTCGGCCGCGCTCGGTTCCCCGGCAAAGACACGGTCAACGCCACGGATGTCGCGATCCGTCGCCGCTCCGACCAGAACCGCGTAGGCCGGATTGGAGAAGACGATCCGTCCCTCGCGATCGGTGATGACGACGCCTTCGTTCAAGCCGTCAAGAAAGGCGGTGGCGATGGGGCTGGCATTGCTGCGCCCGGCCACACGCAACAGGCCGATCGCCCAGGCAAACAGGGAAAAGACACCGACGACCGCCAGAATGCCGAGCAGCGCCAGCACGAAGGGATCGCGATCCTTCGGCAGGAAGGCCAGCGCGATCGTGCCGCCCAGGACCAGCGAGGCAAGGAAGATCAGCCGCCATGTGCTGCTGACGCGGTCGGAACGGTCGATAGCGGGCCCGACCGTTGCCGGCTCGCTGCCAGTCCCGTTCAACTCGCCGTGGCGGCTCAAGGTATCAACCAATGTTCGGCCTGAGAGATTCGTTCGCCAAATTGTGCACCGAAACGGCGTCCCGGCGCACCCGTATGATTTGACTTTTCCTGTGTCGGCTCTTTCGCGCCGTCATTGGGGGCCCGGCGCGCGTCGTTTGGCCAGCTATGTGCGGGCCTTCGCGCGCGCCACAAGCATGCCGATATGCGCCGCCCAATCCTCGGGATTGAGGCTGACCGCAGCGCTTCCGATCTCCACATCGAAACAGCATTCGTTCTCGTTCGGCCGCGGGTAGAAGCCGACCGTCAGCCAGATGCCGGTCTCCCGTGTGACGTCCTCGAGAACGGCTTCCGCCGCGTCGGGGCTCACGCCGAGCACGATCTGAAACCCGTTCGTATGCGGCACGGCGGGCTCGCAATGGCTCCCATCGATCTCGTCAACCGCAGCGGCGATCCGCCGGGCGAGATCCTGGTAGTCGGCAAGAACGGGAAGATGGCGATCGAGCCCTTCCAACGCGGCGACGGCATAAGGGAAGACGCGGAAAACATCGCCGCCAAGGCGCGTGATCCAAGCTTCGGCTTCGTCGATGAAACGCTGGGAGCCTGAGAGCGTACAGCCGGCAAGGCCGCCAAGCTCCTTGTAGAACGAGAGGTAGATGGAATCGGCAAGGCCGGCGAGATCGGCAAGATCGACGCCATAGGCCACCGCCGCACCCCACGCCCGGGCGCCGTCAATATGAATCGGCACGCCCTGATCACGGCACCAATCCGCAATTTCGCGAAGGTCGTCCAGCGGCAGCAGCCGGTAGCCCGCGCGCCGGAGCGGCAGTTCCACGGACACGACCCCGGGCTTCTCACCAAGCGCTTCAAGATCGGCGACACGAAACGGCTCCACCCCCGTCCCGGTCCGCAACACAGTCAGTCCACCGACGCGCTCGACCGCGCCGAGCTCGTCGTAGTCGACATGGCTCAGGCGATGGACGGCGACCGTCGGCCGGCCGCTGCGCGCGGTCCACACCTTGAACGCCGCCATTTGCGCCATCATGCCCTTGATGACGAAGCGTGTCGCCTCATGTCCGGCCAGGCCGCCGACCCGCCCGCACAGCGCCTTCACAGCTGGACCATCGCCGTAGAAATCCGCGGCGCCTCTGGCATGCGGACTGTCGGCGAGCGCCCTCAGCTGGCCGGCCATGTCCACGGGACGATGACCGTTGAGGACGTGGCGGCATTCCAGCATCAAGGCTCTGTCGATCATGACGCTTCTCTGATGTGCGGTTGTTCAGTCGGCATACCGACCGCTACCAGCCTGGAAATCCAGTGAAAACCTCGACGGCGGGTTTCTTCGTGACACCCATTGTGCGAATACTTTGGCAAGAATCACCGGCGAGGTTGGGGAGCGTTCATGGATTTCCTCACGCCCGCGATTGGCGAAACCGCTGCGCGGATCGTCATCGTCGCTTTAGTGCTGCTGCTGATCGGCGCCTTGACGCTGCTCCTCATCGGGCTGGCGATGCGCCTTTATGGCGGCCGAGGCTTCCGTTTTGGCGGTTCGCGCAGCCGCGCACCACGGCTTTCCGTTCCTGACGTTCTCCACGTCGATTCGCGGCGCAAGCTTGTCCTCATCCGCCGCGACAATGTCGAACATCTGGTTCTGATCGGCGGCGGCACGGACGTCGTCATCGAGCAATCGATCGAACGCCCCGTCCAGGCGGCCCCTCGCAATCGGCCGGCCGCGCCGCCACGCGAAGCCAGCCCGCAAGCTGCCGCGCCCGCACAAATGCCCCCGGCCCGTGGGTCCGGCGGCCGCCTCCAGCGGCCACCGCAACCGGCGCAGCAGCCGCCGCGCGCCGCAGCCGCTCCACCGCGACCCGCCATTCAGCCCGGCAATCCGACACCGCGGCCGGCCCAGGCCCGGCCGCCTCAGCCGACGCCGGCACAAGCGGCGCCAGCGCAGCCCGCGCAGCAGGCACGCCCGGCACAGGCAGCAGCACAGCCGGCACAACAGGCGCGTCCGCCCCAACCGGCAGCCGCACCGCAGGCCGCGCCGGCCCGCCCTGCTCCCGCGCAGGCAGCCGCCCGCCCGCAGCCGCAGCCTCAACCCAACCCGCAGGGCCAGCGTGCGCCGGCAGAGCGCGGCGTGCCATCCGCACAGGCCGCCGCAGCGGTGACAGCCGCAGCCGCTGCACCGAGCGCCATTACGGCGACGCCGCCACCGCAGCAGGCCGCGACGCCGGCTCCGACGCCGACACCCGCTCCTGCCGCCGCAGCGCCGGCAACCGCTCCCACCACCGCACCGGCGAACGTCGAAAAGACGGCCGAGGCAGAAACCAAATCGGCCGAGCAGGAACCGCCGGCGGAGGAAAGCAAGCCGAAGGCGGACGCTACGCCGTCACCAGAGCCCCAGGCGGGCGATGGCGCCGCTCCTACCGCCGAGACTGCCGAGGATGAAGACGCCGACAAGGACGACAACACCAAAGCGCGCGAGAGCGAAATGGCCGCGCTGCTTGGGGAGATTTTCGGTCAGCAGAAAGACTGAGGCGCACCCACGGGCGCGCCTCCGAAATCGCGGCGGTCAGTCGTCGCGATAGACGCGCTCGCGGCGCTCATGGCGCTCTTGCGCCTCGATCGACAGCGTGGCGATCGGCCGGGCATCGAGCCGCTTCAAGCTGATCGGCTCGCCGGTCTCTTCACAATAGCCATAGGTGCCGATCTCGATCCGATGCAGCGCCGCGTCGATTTTGGCGATGAGCTTGCGCTGGCGATCGCGGGCCCTGAGTTCGACCGCCCGATCTGTCTCTGAGGAGGCCCTATCGGCCAGATCGGGATGGTTCTGATTCTCGTCCTGCAGATGCTGCCGCGTCTCCTGCGCCTCGCGCAGAATGTCGTTCTTCCAGTTGATCAGCTTCTGCCGAAAATACTCCCTCTGCCGATCATTCATGAACGGCTCGGATTCGTCGGGGCGGTAGAGTTCAAGAGTGTCTGTCGACATCAGCCATCCCTGTCTTGGCCCCCCTCTGGGCGCGCGGAATATAGTCAGCTGTCTGGCCACGGACAATGGCGTTCCGATGTCGTTCCAGTCACGATTTCATGTGACTTCCGAAGACGTTCATCGCGTCCGCTCATGGCCCGGCTTTCGTGGTTAATCCGTCATTAAGTGCCGGCGACAGACACTGCCTAGCCTTAGGCGGCACAACGATCTGTCAGCGCCTGCCCCGCCGATTGAGGATCAAATTCCATGCCAAACGCCCAGCCATCGATGAGCCCCGCCGCCAGCCACCGCCTCCGCACCGCGGCGCAGGAACTTTGCTTCGCGGTCGAGGCACGGATGGACGAACTGATTCGCCTCGTCGAGCAAGAGACCGCGCTCGTCCGCGAGGGCAAACTCTTTGCCCTGAAGGACCTCGAACCACGCAAGGCCGCAGCGACCCGCGAATTCATCAAGGGCCTCGAAGCGGTACGCAAGATCCGCCCCTCGCTCGAGCACCACGCACCCGACGCCATCTACCGGCTGCGGCGCCGTCATTCCGAATTCCGCTCGATGCTGCAGCTCTGCCTGGCAGCGCTTGCGACCGCGAAGGAAGCGTCGGCCGGCATGGTCCAAGCGGTGGCGGCAGGCCAGCGCGCCAACGCCGATAGCGGCTTCGCCTACAGCGATTTCGGACGGTAATTGGCCAAACGCCAACTCCTCCTCATTCGCCACGCCAAGGCAGAACCGATCGCGTTCGGCACGCCCGATTTCGAACGCCCGCTGGTCAAGCGCGGTCGCGATGCCGCCAACCTCGTCGGCCACCACATGGCCGAGGAACACATCGTTCCGGGCCACGTCCTTTGTTCCCCATCGGCGCGAACGCGCGAGACGCTGCAGCGCGTCCTGAAGCAGATTGGCCTTGAGCCGGAGACGGTCTTTCCGGACGACCTCTACAACGCACCGACTGGCATCTACATCGAGCAGATCCGCCAACATGGCGGCAAGGCCAAGCGCTCTGATGGTCGTCGGCCACAATCCGGCAACCGAAGAGGCGTTGGCCTATCTCACCGATCCGGCTGCCGCGCCGACGCCCTTCCCGACCGGCGCCCTCGCGATCATCGAACTAGACCTCGGCAGTTGGGCCGACCTCGCCCCCGGTTCGGGCCGCCTTGTCGCCTTCGTCAGGCCGCAAGACCTCGGCGGCGACTAGCCAGTCTTCCCTTCCGCTGCTTGATACCTACATTCTGGTGCAACACCGGACGAGATGGCCGACCTCAAGCTCACCTCATTCGCCGACGAAGCGCGCATCGCCCTCGCCAATTTTGCCGAGCGCGCCAGTGGGCGGCAACACCGTCCGCCTTGGGGTCACGGGCCTCTCGCGCGCGGGCAAGACGGTGTTCATCTCCGCGCTGGTGCACAATCTCATCCATGGCGGTCGCCTTCCGCTGTTCAAGCGCCTACGCATCGGGGCGCGTCACCGGCGCCGTCCTGCAGCCGCAGCCCGACGATGCCGTCCCCCGTTTCGACTATGAGGCCCATGTCGCCGACATGGTTGACCAGCGGGAATGGCCGGAATTCGACCCGGCGCATCAGCGAACTCCGCCTGACCATCTCTTATGAATCGGCGCGCTTTCTCGGCCGCAGATTCGGCAGCGGCAAGCTCCACGTCGACATCGTCGACTACCCCGGCGAATGGCTGCTCGACCTGCCGCTGCTCACCAAGGACTACGCGACCTGGTCATCGGAAACGCTTGAACGCGCCGCCGAAGCGCACCGCGCCGATGCCGCCGCCGAATGGCTGGCAAGGCTGAGCCAGGTCGATCCTGCTGCGCCCGCGGACGAAACGACGGCACGCGAGCTTGCCGCGCTTTTCACCGCCTATCTGCGCACCTGCCGCGAAAGCCGGCGCTCGCTCTCAACGCTGCCGCCCGGCCGCTTCCTCATGCCCGGCGATCTCGAAGGCTCGCCCGCCCTCACCTTCTCGCCGCTGGTGGCGCCGACGTCGCCGCATGACCGCGGCTCCTTGTTCCAGATGATGGCGCGCCGCTATGAGGCCTACAAAACGGCGGTGGTGAAGCCGTTCTTCCGCGATCACTTCACCCGCCTCGATCGCCAGATCGTGCTTGTCGACGCGCTGCAGGCCCTGAACGCTGGCCCAGCCGCGATCCGCGATCTCGAAACGGCGCTGTCCGAAATCCTCGCCTGCTTCCGCCCGGGCAAATCGAACTGGCTGTCGCGCATCCTTTCCCGTCGTATCGACCGCATTCTCCTGGCCGCAACCAAGGCAGATCACCTCCACCATTCCGACCATGACCGGCTGGAGGCGATCCTCGGCCGCATTCTGTCGCGCGTCGTCGAACGCGCCGCCATCACCGGCGCCGGGCTTGATACGCTCGCCATCGCGGCGGTCCGGGCCACGCGCGAGGGCACCATCGTCGAAGGCGGCGAACGCCTGCCCGCCATCATCGGCACGCCGATCGCGGGCGAAACGCTCGGCAAACAGACGTTCGACGGCGAAAGCGAGGTCGCGCTCTTCCCCGGCGATCTGCCAAGCGACATCAACGCCGTCTTCCGCGCGGTCGACGCCGGCGCCACGCGCGGCAGCGAGGAACAGGCCGTCCGCTACATGCGCTTCCGCCCGCCGCCGCTGGAGCGCACCGCAGAGGGGCTCACCCTCTCGCTCCCCCACATCCGGCTCGACAGGGCGCTCGACTATCTCCTCGGGGATCGCCTCGCATGAACGGCAAGTCGCCCCGCCGCCCGACCGCCTACAAACTGTCCGAAGTGACCCTCACCGAAGAGGCGGAGGATCGCCGCGGCCCATTCGTGGAAGCCGAGACCGACATCTTCGCCGAGCCGAGAGAAGGAGCGGTCGTCCCGGTCGCCCAGCCGCGACGGCCGCGCCGCTGGCTTCGCCTTTTCTGGGGAGCGGTTGGCGGCTTGGTTGCCCTTGCCGTCGGCCTCGGCGTCGACAACCTCTTGCGCCAGCTTTTCGACCGCACCGATTGGCTTGGCTGGGTTGGGCTTGCCCTCGTCGCGCTCGCGCTCGTCGCCGTCGTCGCCATCATCATCCGCGAAACGATCGGCCTCGTCCGGCTGAGGCGCATCACGCATATTCAGACCATCGCCGCCGACGCGGTGGAAACGGACAGGCGGGACGGTGGGCGCCAGGCCGCCACCGAACTGATGCGGCTCTACCAGGCGCGCGCCGAAACTGCCCGAGGACGCAGCGCACTCGCGGCCCATATGAACGAGATTATCGACGGCCGGGATCTCGTCGGCCTTGCTGAAACAGAACTCCTGAAGCCTTTCGACGAAGAGGCCCGCCGCATCGTCCTCGCCTCCGCGAAGCGAGTCTCACTGGTTACGGCGATCTCGCCGCGCGCCCTTGTCGACGTGCTTTTCGTTCTGATCGAGAACATGCGCATGATCCGCCGCCTGGCGACGCTCTATGGCGGACGGCCCGGCACCATCGGCTTCTGGCGGCTGGCGCGGCGGACGATCGGCCATCTCGCCATCACCGGCGGCATGGCGGCAGGCGAATCGATCTTCCAGCAGGTGCTCGGCCACGGCATCGCGGCGCGCATCTCCACCCGCCTCGGCGAGGGCGTCATCAACGGCATCCTCACCTCGCGCATCGGCCTATCCGCCATCGACGTCTGCCGTCCCCTGCCCTTCGTCTTCGCCAAGCCGCCGCGCCTCGGCGACATCGTCGCCGAGCTGACCAAGCGCGCCGATGGAGAAGCAGAGGCGGGCACGGAGAGCCCCGGCTAGCCGGCCGGTCCGGTCAAAACTGTCTCCGCCGCCGCAATATCGTCGCCCGACGCCGCCTCATGCTGTTCGCGGAAACGAAGCGCCAGCACATGATGGGCGAGCACCACGTCGGACACGCGCGGGGCGACCTTCGCCGCAACCTGGATCGCCGCGCCGGCGCTGGCGAGATAGGCCGCTTCCTCGCCGGCTTCGCGCTTGCGGCTGCGGAGCCGATCGAACACATAGCCGACGAAATCGGCCCACACATCGTCGCCATAGGCGGCGCCCTTTTCACCGGGCTTCAGCGCCGCATGCACGTCCTCGATGACATAGGCGCCCCCATCGGCGACATGGGGCGCGAGTGCGGTGAGGCTCATCAGCTGATGCTCGCCGACATGCGAGCCGTCATCGATGACCAGATCGAACGGACCGTGCTCTTCGGCGATCTTCGCCAGTAGCACCCTGTCCGTCTGATCGCCCTCAAGATAGATGACGCCGTCATGGCGAACGACCTTGGACAGCTTGAGGTCGAGACCGACAATGCGTGCGCCGGGAAAGAGCTGCTGCCACAACGCCAGGCTGCCGCCGTTCTTCACGCCGATCTCGAACACCGCCTTCGGCGTGTCCATTCCCGCCAATAGGTGCCGGTAGAACTGCATGATCGGCGACGACTTTTGCGAAAAGACATGGGGGAAGAGATCGCCGTCGGCGATGAACCTCGCCATCGCCGGCTGCTCGGCAAACTTGGCGCCTCGCCGCAGATAGTCGGCCGCCACGACGGAAAATTCGCGCTGCCCAAGGAGATTGAGCGCGTCCTTGAGCTCGCGCATTTTCGCCTTGGCCGCCTTCAGCCGCCTGATGGGGTCTTCCCCCGTCTCGCTCGTCTCGCTCATGCCACGCCCCAGCCGGTGACCTCGACCATAACGGCCACCCAACGGAGGGAAAAGAAGCACCGCACGGCGAAATCATCACGCGCCTGTGCACATCTCTTCACCGGGATATGACCGGCGCACAGACAAAAGCCCGATCGTTTGCTCTAATGTCCCCATCGTCATGCAATTGGGGCACGCAGCATGAGCGACATTACTGCGGCACGTCCGCCGAAAGCGAAAAGAACGATTTATCGCCATAAGGTGATTGTCCGCATCACCCATTGGGTGAACGTCGCTTGCGTCGTGTTTCTCTTGATGAGCGGCCTGCAAATCTTCATGGCGCACCCGTCCCTCTACTGGGGCGAGACATCGACCTTCGACGCGCAGAACCGGCCGATCGACACCTTCCTCAACATCGGCACCGTACGGAACGCCGACGGCACGATAGAGGGCGTCGTGCAGGTCATGGGCGGTCCGCTCATCCACACCACGGGCTTCCTCGGGGCCTCCAACTATGACGGACAGCTCGTTGCGCGCGCCTTCCCGTCCTGGCTGACGCTTCCCAGCTGGCGTGACCTCGCGGCCGGCCGGCTCTGGCATTTCCTCTTCGCCTGGATCTTCGTCATCAACGGCGCCGTCTATGTCATCTACGGCCTTGCCGGACGACACTTCTGGCGAGACCTCATACCCTCACGCGATCAATGGCGAAGTTTCGGGCGCACCGTCTGGGACCATATCCGCCTGCGTTTCCCGCATGGCGAGGAAGCGGTCCGCTACAACATCCTGCAGAAGCTCGCCTATATCGTCGCCATCCTCGCCCTCATCGTCATGGTGCTGACGGGCCTGTCAATGTCGCCCGGCGTCGACGCCGCGTTCCACTGGCTGCCCGAGATGTTCGGCGGGCGACAATCGGCGCGGACGTTCCACTTCATCTCGGCGTCGATCATCGTCCTCTTCGTCATCGTCCACGTCATCCTGGTTCTCATCTCCGGGGTCTGGAACAACCTTCGCTCGATGATCACCGGCCGCTACGCCATCAAGGAGGAGAAGCCGAAAGAATGAAGCGCCGCCTCCATCTCAATCGCCGCAAATTCATCACGCTGGCCGGTGCCGGCGCGGGCGGGCTCATGCTCGCTGGCTGTGACGCCTGGTCGGAGCCCGGCTCGGCCGAACGCCTCGACTATCTGCAGCGGGTCAACAAGCTGACCGAGGCAGCGCAGGGCCTCGTTCTGCGCGACACGACGCTGGCGCGCGAATACACCGAGGCGGACATCTCAACCTATTTCCGCGCCAACGGTTCGACCGAGGTCGACACCAACGAATATGCCGAGCTCAGCCTTCGCCGCTTCCGCACCTACGAACTCCAAGTCACCGGCATGGTGCAGACACCGCTCAGCCTGACGCTGGACGATCTCCACGCCATGCCGGCGCGCACGCAGATCACTCGGCATGACTGCGTCGAGGGCTGGAGCAATATCGGCAAATGGACCGGGCCGCAGCTCTCGACCATCCTCAACATGGCCGGCGTGCTCCCGAGCGCCCGCTACGTCATGTTCTACTGCTTCGACCAGCGCCAGCAGTCACGCCTCGGCCTCATCAACTACTATGAGAGCGTCGGCATGGAAGACGCCTTCCACCCACAGACGATCCTCGCCTACGAGATGAACGACCGGACGCTGAGCATCTCGCATGGCGCGCCGCTGCGCCTCCGCGTCGAGCGCCAGCTCGGCTACAAGATGGCGAAATATGTGAAGGCGATCGAAGTCGTCGACAGCTTCGCCTCGATCGGCGAAGGCCGGGGCGGCTATTACGAGGATGGTGACGGCTACGAGTGGTACGCCGGCATCTGAGGCCGGCGCCACGCGTTAGATGACGCCAAGCTTCTTCTGCAGCGACGAAGACGAGGTGGTGTACTGGAACACCAGCCGCTTGTCCGGATAGACGATGTGGTGGATCGCCTGGGACATCAGCGCCACCTCATGGAAGCCGCAGAGGATCAGCTTGATCTTGCCCGGATAGGTCGAGATGTCGCCGACGGCGAAGATGCCGGGCTCCGAGGTCTCGAACTTCGCGGTGTCGACCGGAACCAGATTCTCTTCGAGATTGATGCCCCAATTGGCGACCGGCCCGAGCTTCATGGTCAGGCCGAAGAACGGCAGAACCCGCGTTGCCGCGACATCGACCTCCTTGCCTTCCCGGTCCTTCACCGTGACGGCGGATACCTGGCCGTCGTCGCCCTTGAGCCCGGTCACCTGACCGACCACGAGGTTGATCTTGCCCTCGGCGAGCAGGTGCCTCATCTGATCGACGCTGTGCGGCGCACCGCGAAACTCGTCGCGGCGATGGATGAGCGTCAGGCTCTTGGCGAGCGGCTGTAGGTTGAGCGTCCAGTCGAGCGCGGAATCACCGCCGCCCATGATGACGACGTCATGGCCGCGGAACTCCTCCATGCGGCGAACGGCGTAGTGAACCGAAGCGCCCTCATAGGCCTCGATACCCGGCACCGGCGGACGCTTCGGCTGAAAAGAGCCGCCGCCCGCGGCGATCACCACCGCCTTGCAGCGGAATGTCGTGCCGGCATCCGTGGTCAGGCCGAAGCGACCATCATCCAGGCGCTCCAGCGATTCGACCATCTGGCCGAAGTGGAACTCCGGATGGAACGGT
This sequence comes from uncultured Alphaproteobacteria bacterium, assembly GCA_963823045.1. Lineage (GTDB taxonomy): Bacteria > Pseudomonadota > Alphaproteobacteria > Rhizobiales > Kaistiaceae > JADLGL01. Next base: position 71,321 of record CAWGKA010000008.1, read on the forward strand.
TCGATCTGCTTCATGAGATTGTCGATCAGGCCTTGCGCGCTGATCTCCGGATGGCCGGGAATGTCGTAGATCGGCTTCTCCGGGTAGAGCTCGGCGCACTGCCCGCCTGGCCGATCGAGGATGTCGATCAGATGGCATTTGATCTCGAGAAGACCAAGTTCGAACACCGCGAACAGGCCAACGGGCCCAGCGCCGACGATCACGACATCGGTTTCAATTGCTTCACTCATGAAAAGGCCCATCTCCCCGGAATAGTTTTGCGGGCAGCTTTAGCTGCATAAGCCAGCAATTCAAAGCAACACATTGCACATCCGCCGCGTCGGCGGAGCAAAAACTTCGCGTCTGGCGTGTTGGTTAGCCTTGCCGTTCCGGGACCCGGACGACCATGCCGTCGAGTTCGTCCGTCACGCGGATTTGACAGGAGAGCCTGGAGTTCGGGCGCACGTCGTAGCCGAAATCGAGCATGTCCTCTTCCATCGGCTCGGGTTCGCCGACGATCGGCATGAAGGCGTCGTCGATATAGACATGACAGGTGGCGCAGGCGCAGGCACCACCACACTCTGCCTCGATACCGGGCACCTGATTGTGGATCGCGGCCTCCATCACTGTGACGCCGTTCTCAGCATCAACCTCGTAGACCGTCTCGTCGGGCGTGATGTAGGTGATCTTTGCCATTCGACCTATCGCTGAAAATACGAGGGCCGGCGCCGGCTGCCGCCCAAGCGGCCTCCGGCCACGGCCAGGTTGCCCGCCATATAAGAGATTTGTCCGAGCCTATCCAGCGTCGGATTGTCGTGGCGACGGCGCCATCCTCGCTTCGAGGAAGGCAATAACCTCCGCCATGCTACGCGCAAGTTCGCCCACGGCGTCCGCGGTGAGCGTCTTGGCCTTCTCAATCCGTTCGGCGGCCTCGGCCAATTCAACCGCTCCGATAGCCCGCGCCGCGCCGACCAACCGATGAGCAGCGTCCGCCCGCTCCTGCTGGCCAGTTGCCCGCTCGATGGCGATCAGGGCGGCCGACGCATGTTCGCCGAACAGGCCGAGCACTTCGCGCTCAAGCGACGGATCGTCGAAGGTGATTTCCTTGAGATGATCGAGGTCGACCGGACCTTCGGTCAACTCGCCCTCAGTCGTCCGCACCGACATGGCTCTTTCGCCGCTCCAGTCTGACCAGTTGGGGACGAAGCTAAGCCAAAGGGCCAAATCGATGGTTAACCCGACGACCATCCCGGCGAAGATTGTTAAAACATCGTTAACGCGTTCATTTGAGCACGCCGGGCCGCATTTTAGCCGGCTTTACCATACCTTTTGGAAGGGCGAGGGAAGCCTTGCAAAGCAAGAGTTTGTTGTTCCGGCGGCGCCAATGTGCGATGACCGTAAACGTGGCGGCACGAGTGTGGCCATCACGGTCCGACGGCGGTCGGCCCGGCGTGAGGGAATGGTGTGAAGGCGGAATCACCCACCCAATCTGCTCGCGAATTATCGAGGGGGGAATCCATCCTCGACCGGCGGCCGGAATTGTATTGAGTGCGGGCGCGAGGCTTTAGTTAATGGCGACGAATCCACGATCCACTAATCCCGAAGCGGCCGTCTCGGCCGTTGAAGAGGCACTGCGGGCAGATTTCCGCGGCGACGAAAACTCCGGAGGTCCGGCGCCCACCGCATCGGCCCGAAACCGGGAGGCCGATGCGCCGCCCCGCAATGCGGGTCAAACCCGCCCCCAGGGCAGCCCGCAAGGCGCTGAACGTCCGCGCCAGGCCGCGCCGGCCGCTGCGCCGCGCCGTGCCGCGCGCCCGCAAACGACAGGCGGCGGCCGTACCGCTGCTGCCGCGGCAGCTCTCGCCGAGCCCGCACCGGCGCCCCCACCCCAGGACGCTCCGCGGGCCCGCCAGCAGGAACAGGAAGACGACCGGCCGCGCCAGCAGACGCGCGGCGGCGGTCGCTACGCCGCCAACGACGATCGCCGCGGCCTGACCGTCGCCTATCGTCGCCCGTCGCGGCTCATTTATCCGATCGCCGCCGTTCTCTCGGTTGCCTGGCTCATCGGCGCATTTGTCGTGATGAGCTCCACCTATGGCGGCGGTGTCTTCAATCCGACTGCCGCGCAGGTCGACGGATCGCCGAGCTTCGCCTCCGCGCTGATGATTCTGCTCGTGCCGGTGCTCATCATCTGGAGCATTGCCTCGATCGTTTGGCGCTCTCAGGAGCTCCGCATCCTCGGCCGTGCGCTCAACAACGTCGTCAGCCACCTTTCGGAGCCTGAGAATATCGCTGTCAATTCGGTCGTCAGCGTCAGCCAGGCCATCCGCCGCGAGATCACCGCCGTCGGTGACGGCATCGAACGCGCCATCGCCCGTGCCGGCGAACTCGAACTGCTGGTGCAGAACGAAGTCTCCGCGCTCGAACGCTCCTACAGCGACAACGAAGTTCGCATGCGCAGCCTGATCGACGACCTTGCCGGCCAGCGCGAAGCGATCCTCGTCAATTCCGAGCGCGTGCGCACCTCGATCGTGCGTGCCCAGGAATCGCTTTCCGAGGATCTCCGCCTCGCCGCAGACAACATCGCCGACAATGTCAGCCGCGCGGGCGGTCGCATTACCGAGGCGATGGCCGAGCGAGGGGAACAGATTTCATCGGCTCTCGGTGGCGCCGGCGAGGAAATGGTCGACAAGCTCGCCCTCCGCGGCGAAGACCTGATCCGCCGCCTCGGCACCACCGTCGCCGACGTATCGCAGAGCCTGGCCGCTACCAGCGCCGAGGTCACCGATGCGTTGCTTCAGCGTTCGACCGAGATCACCGAGACGCTCGAAACCTCGGGCCGCTCGATGGCCGATACGATCGCCGACCGCGGCCGCGAGGTCTCCGACACGCTTGCCCGTATCGGCAACGACCTCACCGAGAACCTCGACCAGCGGACGATGGAGATCACTCAGTCGATCTCCGAGACCGGCAATCAGGTGGCCGAGACCATCTATGTCCACGCCAAGGACGTGAACGCGGCGCTCAAGAACAACGCCGAGACCCTCCTCGTCGATCTCGCCCTGCGCGGCCAGGAGATCACCGAGAAGATGGACGAGACCGGCACCAACATCGCCGAGACCATCACCTCGGGCGGCGGCGAACTCGCCGAGCGTCTCGCCAAGACCGGCGACCGCATCTTCGAGGCGATCTCGGTTCATGGCTCGCAGCTGACCGACCGCCTCACCTCGACCGGCGAAACCATCGCCGACCTCATCGAGAACCGCACGGCGACGCTGCGTGAGACGATCGACAACGCCGCAGCGGCGGTCAACGAGACGTTCGATTCCCGCAGCGCCGAACTTACGTCGCGGCTCGCGACGGTCGGCGGGGAAGTCGCCAAGGCAATCGCCTCGCGCGGCCTCAAGATCAATGAGGCGATCATCGCTTCGGGCAACGAGATCTCCGAGACGCTGGATTCCAAGACAACGGCGATCAACGAGCTCATCACCGATTCCGGCAACGAGATCGTCACCCGTATCTCGACGACCGGCAATGACATCCATTCGAAGATTGTCGAGGCGACTGGGTCGGTCGCCGACACGCTCGAAACCCGCGGCATGGCGCTGCACAATATGATCATCGAATCGACCGGCCAGCTCGCCGAGTCGATCGAAAGCCGCGGCAACGCCATCCACGACAAGATCGTGGCGTCCGGCAGAGAAGTCGCCGGTTCGATCGAAACGCGTTCCGTCGAGGTTTACGAGCGGCTCATCACGGCCGCCAACGAGATCGCCGAGCGCGAATCCGAATTCGCCACCCGGCTCGATACCTTCGGCAGCGGCATCCAGGCACGCATTGATAGCGTCGGCGAGACGCTGGAGCTTAATGCCGAGCGCATCAACGAGGCGCTCGACACCCGTTCGAGCCAGATCAACAAGACCCTCATCGATCGCACCCGGCAGCTCGCCGAGGCCTTCTCGACGGGTCAGGAGCAGATTTCGGCCATCGTCGACGGCCAGCTTACGGACGTCACCTCGCGCCTTGGCGAGCGGACACAGGAGCTGGGCAACGTTCTCGAACAGCGCTTCAACAGCATCAACTACAGCCTCGACGAACAGGCGGCGCAGCTCGCCGAGACCTTCACGCGAGGCCGCGAGGCCTTCGCCGGTCTGGTCGAGACCCAGATGCGCGACGTCAGCTCCACCCTCGGCGAGCAGACGAACGAACTCAGCAACGTTCTTGAGACCCGTCTGAGCGCCATCGATCAGGCCGTTGGCCGCCGCGCCGACCAGCTTGTCGAGCGTACCGAGCAGCTGTCCGGCATCCTCAATGAGCGGGTGTCGGTCATCAACGCCACGCTAGGCGCCCGCGCCGCCGAGATCACCGAGACCCTCGACGCTCGCACGAGGCAGTTCGAGGAGGTGATGGGCGACCGTCTCGGCGCCATCGTCGACACCGCGACCGAACGCACCAACAGCGTCGCAGAGACGATCCGCACGGCAATCGACGAAGCGACCCGGCGCATGGTCGAGGATTCCTCGGCCGTCAACGAACTGCTTCGTGGCGCCGCCTCGGAAGTGTCGGCCACGCTCAGCACGGCCACCTCGGATATCAACGAGTCGCTCGGCGGCCGGGCGATCGCCGTCACCGACGCGATCGAGCAGCGCACGCGCGAATTCAACGATGTCCTGCGCTCGCGCAATATTGAGCTCGCCAACCTCCTCGACAATCAGGGCAACACGCTGCTCCGCACGCTTGAGGAACGCGGCTCGGAGATCACCACGCGGGTCGTCGATGTCGGCGACACTATCCTCGACCTCCTGTCGACCAAGTCGGCGAAGATCGTCGAGATGGTGCTGGAGCGGAGCAACGAGGCCGTTGACGTGCTGACCCAGAGCGGCGAGCGCGTCTCCTCCTCCTTCGCCATCACCAACGAGAAGCTGCGCACCGACGTAACCGAGATTGTCGGCCATTTGGCGAAGTCCAACGACACGCTGCAAAAGCTGCTGTCGGGCACCGCGGCCAACCTCACGCAGATCCAGACCAACCTCGCCGAGCGCTCAGACGAGTTCCGCGAGACGATCGGCAAGGCCGTCGAGAACACCGACAAGTCGTCCTCGACGCTTTCCTATCAGGTCTCGCTGCTGCGAGGCGTTGCCGACGACGTTATGGAGCGCATCGGGTCCATCGCCGACCGCTTCGACACGCACAGCCGTTCGCTGACGGAAGCGGCGCGGCATGTGTCTGAGGCGAACCGCCAGATCGAGAGCACCATCGGCGAACGCCGTCAGGCGCTGGAACAGCTGGCTCAGAGCCTCAACCAGCGCAGCGACGCCATCGAGATCATGATGAAGACCTTCTCCGACACTGTGGAGAAGTCTCTGAAGAGCGCCGAAGAACGCGCCGGAACGGTGTCCAAGACCCTCGGCGACAACGCCACCTCGACCTCGCTCGCCCTCAAGGACGCGTCGACGCAATTCGCCGATGTTACCGCCGAAATGCGTAAGATTGCCAAACAGATGGAAGCAGAACTTACAGAAACACGCGAAGCGATGACGAAGGGGGTCTTCCAGCTGCCGCAAGAGGCGCGCGAGAACGCCGATTCGATGCGCCGCGTCGTTGCCGAGCAGATCGAGGCCCTCGCCGAACTCGCCGACATCGTCAACCGCAATGGCGGCTCGGTCGATGTTTCGCGGCCCCGGACCGCCTCGCTAGGCGCCCGCTCCGCCGAGGCGACGGCGACAGCAACGCCTCGCACCGCTCGCCCTGCGCAGCAGCGCGCGCTGCCGACCGCATCCGCCGAACCGGCCCCGACGCCGGTCGCCGCCCCGAACGGGAATGGTGCAGCCGGCCTCATCAACGACGTCGCCGACGAGGCCCCGACCGCCGCCACAGCGCCGCAGGCTGGCGCCCAGGGCAAGGGCTGGATGTCGAACCTCCTTCGCCGTGCGTCGGACGATGCGCCCACCCCTGCACCGGAGACCTCCACCAACGGCGCCGCGCCAGGAACCGCCGAGGGCAACGGCAAGATGAACAAGGCGCTCGGATCGCTGTCGGCCGACATCGCCAAGGCGATCGACCACAACGCCGCCATCGAGGTGTGGAGCCGTTACAATCGCGGTGAGAAGAACGCCTTCACGCGGCGGCTCTACACGCTTCAGGGCCAGCACACCTTCGACGAGATCCGGAAGAAATATCAGAAGAGCCCCGAGTTCCGGACCGCCGTTGACCGCTATGTCACCGACTTCGAGCGGTTGCTTGCGGAGGCCAACAAGAACGGCGCCGACAAGAAGGCGGGCGAAAACTACCTCGTCTCAGACACTGGCAAGGTCTACACGATGCTTGCCCATGCCAGCGGTCGCTTCGACTAGCGGAGCGAGCAGCTAAACCCAATCGCAACCTATTGCCGCCAATAGTGCGGCAATAGGGCTTGCGATTCGTCGCCGGCCCACGTTGCGAGTTGGGTTGAGTTGATGTCGCGTAGTGCCCCGCCGAGCCGTCCGTCGGACGACGATTATCAGGCCATCGAGGCTGCGGTGATGGAGACGGCGCGCGGGCGCTGGTTTCTCGCCGAATACGCCAAACGTAACCGTTCAGCCGACACTGCCAGCATCCTCGAAGCGATCACGCAGCTTGAAGAACTGGCCGCGCCGCTCGAAGACGCTCCCGACACGGAGCAACTTCGCGCGCTCATGAACACGCTGTCGGAGGCCCGCACCGCCACATGGCAGGGGCTTGCCGACAAGACCGGCCGCCCCGGTCATGACAGGCCGCGGCAGGCGGCGGAAAGCGCCATCGCCGCCATCCGACGCTGCGGCGACAAGATCCGCGAAGTTGCCTTTGAACTCCGCGAAACGGCGCGCATGGAAATCTATGCGAACGCGCTCGACCTCTACTGCGCCGATCTCGCCAGCGCCACGTCGCTGGGCGAAGGCGCGACCCGCCGTCTTGCGGATCTCGCAGCCCTCGTCGCGAAGGTCGAGTCCCGTCTGGCGGCGCTCTTGGGCAATAGCGATCCAGTCCATCGAGGTGAGGATTCACGGCCGTCGACGCAGGTCGCTCCGCCGACCGTCCCGGAGTCCACATCCGCCACAGCGGTCGCCAAGCAAGCCGATAAGAAACCGGTGTCGGAGGAGAAGGCAAAGGGGCCAGCCAACTTCACGCCCGTCGCCACGACGCTGGCTCCGGCCCTCGCCGACAGCACGCCGCCTCCTGCGCCGTCAGCGCCGGCGCAGCAACCTCAGGCCAGCACGGACGCCAATGTGCTGATGTTCATCAACCCGGTCTAACCGGCGCGATTAGCCGCTTCGCAGTTCCGCGAGCCGCTTCAGCAATCCATTCGTCGAACCGCTGGCGCTTCCCGCGCTGCCACCGTCGCGCACCGGCCCCAGCAGTGTCGTCGCCAGTTGCTTGCCGAGTTCCACGCCCCATTGATCGAATGAATTGATGTCCCAGATCGCCCCCTGGACGAACACCTTGTGCTCGTAGAGGGCGATGAGCTTGCCGAGCGTCGCCGGGTCGAGGCGCTCGTAAAGGATCGTGTTGGACGGACGGTCGCCCGGAAAGGTCTTATGTGGCGCCAGCGCCGAGGCGGCCTCGGCCGACATGCCGCCGGCAGTCAGTTCCGCCTTTGCTTCAGCCTCCGTCTTGCCCCACATCAGCGCCTCCGTCTGGGCGAGGCACGCGGCAACCAGTTGATCGTGATGCGCCGGCCAACCCTCATGCCCCTCGGCGGCGATGAGGAAGTCGGCAGGTGTGACGTCCGTTCCCTGATGCAGGAACTGATAGAATGCGTGCTGCCCATTGGTCCCCGGCTCGCCGAAGACGAGAGGCCCGGTCGCCAGCGACACTGGCTTTCCCGAAAGGTGGACCCGCTTGCCGTTGCTCTCCATGTCGAGTTGCTGGAGATAGGCGGGAAACCGCGCAAGCCTTTGATCGTATGGCAGAACCGCGAGCGCAGGATAGTCGCATACGTCGCGGTGCCACACGCCGATCAGCGCCATCACCACAGGCAGGTTCTGTGCGAAGGGCGCTGTGAGAAAGTGCTCGTCCATCGTGCGCGCCCCCGCCAGGAGATCGGCGAAGGCCGTGCTGCCGATGGCGATCGCGAGGGGCAGGCCGATCACCGACCACATCGAGTAGCGGCCGCCGACCCATTCGCCGAAACCGAAGGCGCGGTCGGGCTTGATGCCGAACGCCGCCATCTTCGCCTCGGCGGTCGACATCGCCGCGAAATGGTCCGGCACGGCTCCTTCGCCCAAGGCATCGACGATCCATTGCCGCGCCGTATGGGCGTTGGTCATCGTCTCCACGGTCGTGAAGGTCTTGGAGGCGACGAGGAACAGCGTTCGCGCCGGGTCGAGGTCCCTGATCGTATCGGCGAGATTGGCGCCGTCGACATTGGAGACGAAATGCACCCGTGGCCCGTTGTGATAGGGGTGCAGCGCCAGCGTCGCCATCGCCGGCCCGAGATCCGACCCGCCAATGCCGATATTGATGACGTCGGTGAAGCTGCCTCCGATACCGGCTATAGCGCCTGCCCGAATGGCTTCGGCGAACTCGGTCATGCGCTCGAGTTCGGTGCGGATGCCCGGCATGATGTCATCGCCGTCAACCTTGAACACGGCTCCCGGTCCGGCTCGGAGGGCGACATGCATCACCGCCCTGCCCTCGGTGGCGTTGATCGCCTCACCCGCAAACATTGCCGCGCGCTTCGTTGCGACGCCCGCATCTTCGGCGAGGGCGACGAGCGCGGCGAAAGCCTCGGCATCGAGCTTGTTCTTGGAGAAATCGAGAAGAAGGCCGTCCGCCTCGACCGAGAAGCTGCCGAACCGCGCCTGGTCTTGAAACAACGTTCGCATGGATTGGCCCGCGAGACGTTGCTGATGTCCCTTGAGCCCCGCGAGAGCCGTTTCGAGCGCCGTCATTTCAGCCATCCTTCCATACGTGTCACCGCTTCGGCGATCTCTTCCGGCGTCCCGGAGAAGGAGAAGCGAATCGTGCTTGAGCCGCGGGCCAGATCGAAGTCGAGCCCTGGTGTGGCGGCGACACCGGCCGCCGCCAGCATCTGCTTGGCGAAATCGGCCGAGTTGTTCGAGAGGCGGCTGATCGAAGCATAGACATAGAACGCGCCATCAACCGGGTAGAGGTCGCTGAAGCCGAGTTCGGGCAAGCGCCGCAACAGAAGCTGGCGGCTCGTGGCATAGCCGGCCTTGATCGCCTCAAGCTCGTCGATGGCGTCGAAGGCGCCGATCGCTGCGCGTTGCGACAGGTCAGGCGGCGACAAATAAAGGTTCTGCGCCAGCCGTTCGGTCGGCCGCATCAGCTCCTCCGGCAGCACCATCCAGCCGACGCGCCAACCCGCCATGCAGTAGTATTTGGAGAACGAGTTGATGACGATGGCGTCGGCCGAGAAGCGGAGCGCCGTCTCGGCGACGCCGCCATAGACGAGGCCGTGATAGATCTCGTCCGAGATGAAGCGGATGCCGAGCGCTTCCGCGGTTGCGATCAGCTCGCCAAGCGCATCCGGCGTCAGCATCGATCCGGTCGGATTGGCGGGGCTGGCGACGAGCAGCCCGGCCAGCGGCGTCCCGGCATGCGCGGCCTCGACCTGCGCCGGCGTGATGTTCGGCCCGGTCTCCGCGGTCAGCGGGATTTCTACGACCTCCAGCCCGAGCGCATGCAGGATGTTGCGATAGGCGGGATAGCCGGGGGACGCGACGGCGACGCGGTCTCCCGGATTGAACGCGGCGAGGAAGGCAAGCGTGAACCCGGCGGACGAGCCCGTGGTGACTGCGATCCGCGCCGGATCGACCGCAATGCCGTAGCTGTCGCCATAGTGGGCGGCGATGCGGCGGCGAAGCGCGGCGAGACCAAGCGCCTCGGTGTAGCGGATCGGCCCGCCATCCAAGCCCTCCTGCGCCGCCTTGCGCACGGCCTGCGGCGTCGGCGCCGTAGGCTGACCGACCTCCATGTGGATCACGCGGGCTCCGGTCGCCTCGCGCTGGTTGGCCGCGGCCAGCACATCCATTGCCACGAAAGGCCGGATGTCGCTCCGTCGCGAGGCCCGGAAATGGCCGCGATCCGTTTGTTTATCGTTCATGGTCTCGGGCGATACTGAGAAACGGTTTCCCGCGAAATGGGAGGCCATCGGCGCTTGCTGGCTTCGTCCGGCGTCGTTAGCAGGCAATATCGCCCTTGCAAACCCGCCAATCGGTTGCCGCATTTGTGCGTGAAAGGCAGTGCAATCAAGCAGAGTTGACCGAATCCCGCCTCAGCAGATGCGGCCCTTGCCTCGCTCGCCGGTAGAATTGCCAGGCTGAGCGACCCCACCCACGAGATCGCCGAGAAGAATGCGCGCCAGACTGACCGCCACCATCATTGCCATCATCGCCGTCGCCCTGGGCGGCGTCATCTATGCCTTCATTGCCGATGGCATCGGCCGCGACCAGCTGGCCGTGGCGGCTCCGGAGACGCCGATCCGCACCGCACAGGCGACCCCGATCCCGGCCGTGGACGTGACCGGCACCTTCACTGCGGAGGAGCAGGCGGCGATCAACCAGATGATCGGCGACTACATCGCCGCCAACGGCGATTTCATCCGCGACTACCTCATCGCCAATCCGCAGGTGCTGCAGGATGTCGTCAATGAGCTCGACCGACAGCTGACGGCACAACAGGCGACACAGCAGGCCCAGGCAATCGCCGACAATCACGACCTCATCTTCAACTCGCCGCGCCAGGTCGTTCTCGGCAATCCCGACGGCGACATCACCCTCGTCGAGTTCTTCGACTACAACTGCCCCTACTGCAAAGCGGCCATGAACGACATGACGCAGCTGATCGCGGCCAACCCCGATCTGCGCATCGTTCTCAAGGAATTCCCGGTTCTGGGGGCCGACTCCACCGAAGCGGCGCAGGTGGCGGCGGCCGTCGACATGATTGCACCTGACGCCTATGGCCAGTTCCACCTCCTGCTGCTGGGCAGCCAGGCCCGGGCCAATGGCGATCTCGCCATCGCCGCGGCAAAGGAAGTCGGGCTCAACGAAGATGACGTACGGGCGTTGATCGACACGCCCGAGGTCAGCGCCGTTATCCAGGAATCCTATACGCTCGCCGATGCCTTGGGCCTCACCGGAACGCCCTCATACGTCCTCGCCAACACCGTCATTGTCGGCGCGGTTGGCTTCGATGCGCTGCAGCAGATGATCGATTCGGTCCGTAGCTGTGGGCAAACCACCTGCAACGGCTGATCGCCACCATCCCAGGGCCTTTTGGCTTTGCATGGAAATCCTCTATAAGCGCGCAACCCTCGGGCCCTGGGGCAGGGCCCGGGCGATGGCGGCATGGATTTGATGGACAATCTCGTCTTCATCCTCAACGGACCAAACCTCAACCTTCTCGGCCAGCGAGAGCCTGAGGTGTATGGTCATACGACCCTTGGCGACATCGAGGCCGAGGCGCATGAGGCTGCGGCGCGGCTCGACCTCACCGTCGATTTCCGCCAGACCAACAACGAGGGCCAACTCGTTGATTGGATTCAGGAAGCCGGTCAGGCGGCCAAGGGAATCGCGATCAATCCGGGCGCTTACACCCACACCTCGATCGCCCTGCATGATGCCTTGAAAGCCGCGGCTATCCCCACAATTGAGGTTCACCTCAGCAACATCTTTGCGCGCGAGCCGTTTCGGCGGCATTCTTACGTGTCGCCGGTGGCTGCTGGGGTCATTTGCGGCCTCGGGCCGGCCGGCTATGTGCTGGCCCTCGAAGCGCTCGCGCGCCTCATTCGTCCGTAACGTTTCGCGTTTGGAAGCAACAACTGATGTCGTCGAACAAAACCGGTATTGACCACGACCTCATTAGAGAGCTGGCGCAGCTTCTAACCGAGACCAATCTCAGCGAAATCGAGATCGAGCAGGACGATCTGCGTATCCGCGTCGCCCGCAATGGCGGCGGCGACGTGCGCACCATCGTTCAGGCCGCCGCTCCGGCGCCCAAGCTGGACGCTCCGGCAGCCGAGCCCGTCTCCTCCGCAGGCGTCGTTCCCTCGCCGATGGTGGGTACCGCCTATCGGGGCCCCGATCCGGAGGCGAAACCCTTCGTCGATGTGGGTGATACGGTGAAGGCGGGCCAGACGCTCCTCATCGTCGAGGCGATGAAGACCATGAACCAGATCCCGGCACCGCGCGCCGGCACGGTGACGAAGATCCTCGTTGAGGACGGCCAGCCGGTCGAGTTCGGCGAACCGCTTATGATCATCGAGTGACCAACGCGTCGCCAATGTTCAACAAGGTCCTTATCGCCAATCGCGGCGAGATCGCGCTGCGCGTCCTGCGCGCCTGCAAGGAACTTGGCATCCAGACCGTCGCGGTACATTCGACCGCCGACGCCGACGCCATGCATGTCCGCCTCGCCGACGAGAGCGTTTGCATCGGCCCGCCGCCGGCACGCGAGAGCTATCTCAATATCCCGCAATTGCTGGCCGCCTGTGAGATCACGGGCGCCGACGCCGTACATCCCGGCTATGGCTTCCTCTCCGAGAACGCCCGTTTCGCCGAGATCCTGGCGGCGCACGACATCACCTTCATCGGCCCAACGGCCGAACACATCCGCATCATGGGCGACAAGATCGCCGCCAAGCAGACCGCGGTCCGCCTCGGCCTGCCGGTCGTGCCCGGCTCCGATGGCGGCGTTGCCGACGCCGAGACCGCCAAGCGCCTCGCCGAAGACATCGGCTATCCGGTCCTGATCAAGGCGGCAGCTGGCGGCGGTGGCCGCGGCATGAAGGTCGCGCGCACCCGCGACGACATCGTCGACGCCTTCAACACCGCCCGCGCCGAAGCCCGCGCCGCCTTTGGCGATGGCAGCGTCTATCTCGAGAAATATCTCGATGATCCGCATCATGTCGAAGTCCAGGTTTTCGGCGACGGCAAAGGCTACGCGATCCATCTCGGCGAGCGCGATTGCTCGCTGCAGCGCCGGCATCAGAAGGTCTGGGAGGAATCGCCCTCCCCGATCCTGAAGCCCGGCGACCGCGACCGTATCGGCGCCATTGTCGCCAAGGCGATCGGCGACCTCGGTTATGCCGGTGCCGGCACCGTCGAGTTCCTCTACCAGAATGGCGAGTTCTACTTCATCGAGATGAATACCCGCCTCCAGGTCGAGCACCCGGTAACGGAGGCGATCACCGACATCGATCTCGTCGTCGAGCAGATCCGCGTTGCCGCCGGCCTCGGCCTTTCGGTGAGACAAGAGGACGTCCGCTTCGACGGCTGTGCCATCGAGTGCCGAATCAACGCCGAGAACCCGGAAACATTCGTCCCCTCGCCCGGCCGGATCACCTATTTCCATCCGCCCGGCGGGCTCGGCGTCCGTGTCGATTCGGCTGCCTATCAGGGCTACAAGATCCCGCCCTACTACGACAGCTTGATCGGCAAGCTGATCGTCCATGGTCGGACCAGGGCCCAATGCCTGATGCGCCTTCGCCGCGCGCTCGACGAGTTCGTCGTCGACGGCATTGAGACGACCCTGCCGCTGTTCCGCAGGCTGCTCGACGAACAGGCCATCATCGACGGCACATATGACATCCATTGGCTTGAGGCCAAACTGGCGAACTGGTGATGCGCGCCGACAGCAATGCCAGGCTGAAGATCACTGCCGACGTCCTGCTCAAGGCTTACGCCATCGGCGTTTTCCCGATGGCCGAATCCGCCGACGATCCGGGCCTGTTCTGGATAGAGCCGGAGCAGCGCGGTCTCCTGCCGCTGGACGATTTCCATCTGCCGAAGCGCCTCGCCCGAACCATCCGCGCCGAGCCCTTCGAGATTCGCATCGACACCGATTTCGACGGCGTCATTGAGGGCTGCGCCCGTCCTGCCAAGGGCCGGCGCAAGACGTGGATCAACGCCAGGATACGCAGCCTCTATCGCGAACTATTCGACCTCGGCCACTGCCATACGGTCGAAGCCTGGCGTGACGGCAAGCTGGTGGGCGGGCTCTATGGCATCGCTCTCGGCAGCGCCTTTTTCGGGGAAAGCATGTTCTCGACCGAGCGCGACGCCTCGAAAGTGGCGCTGGTCTATCTCGTCGCGCGACTGAAGATCGGCGGCTTCACGCTGCTCGACATTCAGTTCACGACCGACCATCTGAAGCGCTTCGGCGCCTATGAGGTCGACCGCGACGAATATCAGAAGGCCTTGAACAAGGCGTTGGCGTTAAAAGCCGATTTTCACGGATTGGCCGGCGGCGGCACATCCGAAGAAGTCTTGCAGGCGGTCAACCACACGTCATAGACGGGGTGGTCGACGGCGTTCATCGCCGGGCTTTCGGCAAACATCCAGCTTGAGAAGATCGTTGTCAGGGTCCGGCCATTGGCGCCGTTCTTGACCTCATTGACGACGACAAACGCGTCGGTCTGAGGTTGCTCCTCCGGCGTGCGCATGTAGCAGACACGAGGCGTGATCTGCAGCGTGCCGAACTGTACGGTTTCCCCGATATAGACGTCGAAGCTGATGATCCGGCCAGTGATCTTATCGAGGCCGGTGAACTGGGCGATGGGCGTCGAGATGCGATCCGCCAGCGCCGGCGACGACATGAGGAGAGCTGTGGCCGCGACAGCCAGTGCTTGGCCGGTGCGCTTTCGCCAAGAATGAACGAGCGACATGGGGTGGCGGTTAGCTCCGAATTGTGGCGCAAGCTGGCCGAAGGGCTGCAAGTCTAAACGATCGCCTGCCTAATCCGCGCAGCTTGCTCGGCAAGGCTCGCCGGATCCGCCGCCTCGGCCGCATGCGGCATCAGCGGTTGGCCTTCCCAGCGCGGCAGAACGTGAAAATGCAGGTGGAACACCGACTGCCCGGCGGCCGCCTCGTTGAACTGGTGGATGGTCACGCCATCGCAGTCCAACGCCTTCTTAGCCGCCAAGGCAATCTTCTGCACCCGCGTCACAAGCGCCGCGAGATCGGCCGGCCTAGCGTCAAAGAGATTGCGCGCCGGCGCCTTCGGCAGCACCAGCGTATGGCCCGGCGTCATCGGATGGATGTCCATGAAAGCCAATGCGACCTCATCCTGCCAAACCTCGTGGCAGGGAATCTCACCGCGCAAGATGCGCGCGAAGATGTTGCTGTCATCGTAGGCCGTCATCGTTCCTCACTTTTAGGCCGAGACGTCCGCCCGTCCCAGCGTCACCTGCATCCGCCAGGTCGCCAACCCGACCAGGACTACGGCAAAGGCAGCGACTACGCCAAGCTGGGGCAGGATGTCGCCCACGGTCCCATCACGGCGCTGCAACACCGCAAAGGCATCCAGCGCCCAGGCATGAGGCGTGAACTTAGCGATCGTCGCCATCGTATCGGGGAATATCTCGATCGGGACCATCGCGCCGCCGAGCGCGGCGAGGCCGAGGCCGACGATGACGCCGATGCCGGTGGCCTGCTGGTCGTTCTGGAAAAGCGTGCCGAAAAGCATCGCCGCCCCGGCCGCGCAGGCGCCAAAGACGATGAGAATGGCCGTGACGCCAAGGATATTCCCCCAATCGACCTGGAACAGCAGAAGCGTGGCGACGATGATGTAGAGGCCCTGCACCAGCACGACGGCGAAGCGGCCCAGCGCCTCGCCCGCAACCACCGTCAGCGCTCCGGTCGGCGTGCTGAGCATCCGCCGCGTCACGCCGAGCCGCCTGCTCTGGATCAGGGCCGAGGACCCGGTGAGCCCTGTCAGAAACATGAACAGGATCAACTGGCTCGTGGCGCCGATCTCGAACTGGCCGGAAACGCCTGAAAACAGCGATTCGCCGACCTCGGACGTGTCGACGGTGATCGCCGGAACGCGATTTCCGACGGCGGCCACCGCCGCCGTTGCCTCGGCGCGCGTCGCGCCTGCTTCCATCGCGAAACGGATCGCGGTCTCGCTCTCGGTGATCTCGGCAATGGCGTCGCCGAGCAGCGCCTGATAGCCGCCAAGGAGTTGCCCAACCGGCCCGACCAAGTCGATGGCGAGGTCCTCGCCCGCCATCAATCGCCCGGTGAAATTGTCAGGCAGATCGACGCCGACGACGATATCGGCAAGCGCAACCGCATCGGTCAGCGCCTTGCGGCTGTCATAGCGGATAATCTCGACCTCGCCGGTATCTTCAAGGTTCTGCACGATCGCTTCGGCGGCACTGCCGCCGTCGGCCGGCAGATAGACCCCCATCTTGGGCTCGAAGCCGCCACCGAACTGTGCGCCGATGAGAATGATGATGCCGATCGGCAGGACGAACACGAAGAAGAAGTTGGTGCGATCACGCGCGAACCGCTTGAGGGCGACTCCTGCGATGGTGAGGACCTTCCTCATGGGCGCACCGTCCGGTGCACCAGCAGAAGACCAACGGTGCCGAAGACGAGGCCGATGAGCAGCAGAACGCCGACGGCGAAGGCCGCTTCGCCATAGGCGCCGCCTGCGATATCGCCGAGGCCGCGGATGTACCAGGCGTTCGGCGTGGCGTAGCGCAGGGCGCCGAGGAAGCCTTCGCTTGAGCTGATCGGAACGAAGGTGCCGCCAAGCATCGCCATGGTCAGCGCCACGATCGATTGAAGGCTGCTGGCCTGTTCCGCCGTCCGCGCCAGGCCTCCGACGAAAGTCATCAGGCCTGCGGCGGCAATCACGATGGCAATGATGATCCCCGCCGCGGCCAACGCATTTCCCCAATCGGCGCCCATGATCAGCGTCGAGGCAATTGCAAGCACCGCCATTGCGATGATGCCGAGAAGGATGCTCGCGAGCGTCTTGCCGGCAACGATCGACGCCGGCCGGATCGGCGCCGCCAGAAGCCGCGCCAGAGTGCCGTTGGTGCGCTCCTCAAGCAGGCTGGTAGCCGACAGGCCGACCACGAAATAGGTGAAGAAGATGCCGAGGCCCGCGATGAAGAAGGTCGTGGTGTCGACGACACGCGACCGGACCTCCGTCGCCTGCACCGCCACCGGACCGGCAAGCTCGGCGGCCTGCGCCGTTGCGGTGGCAATGTCGGCCACGCCGATGGCTCCGGCCTCCACCGCGGCCTGAGCCGCCAATGACGCCGTTCGCAATCGCCGCGTGAATTCCAGGGCGATTGCGGAGGCAACCGCCCGTCCAATCTGAGAATCGACATTGCCGAGGACGCGGATCTCGGCCTGGCCCATGATCATCGCCGTCGACAGATCGGGCGGCAGAATGAAGACCGCATCGACGTCCCCGGCATCGACGGCGGTCTGCGCGTCGCCCTCCGTGTCGTAGCGCGTGAGGACAATGACCCCCTCTTCCTCGATGCCGGCAAGCATTTGGTCGAAGCCTTGGGCGACGGGACCGCCGTCTTCGTCGACGAGGCCAAAATCGAAGCTGACGTCGCCATCGGGACCGACGACATTGCCGAGGACGAGGTTGAAGATGAAGGCGAGCGCGAAGGGCGCGATGATGCCGATGATGAAGAAGGAGCGGTCGCGCAGGCGCTGCGCCAGCTCCTTGCGCGCGATGATGAGCGCGGCCCTCACGGCTCAGTCCCTGAGCGCTTTGCCGGTGAGATGCAGAAAGACCGTTTCGAGGTCCGGTTTCTCCACCCTGACCGAATCCACGGTCATGCCATCCGTTGAGAGCGTGCGCAGGACGTCGGTCAACACGGCGCCGACATCGGGCGCCAGGACCGATATCTCATTGGCCAAGGCCGAGGCGTCTGAGACGCCCGGCAGTGCCTTCACCCGTTCGGCGCCGGCCTGCACGTCACCAGTGCCCATGACGTGGATACGCTCATTCTCGCCAACGAGGCGTACAAGCTCCTGCTGCGTGCCCTCGGCGAGAACTGTCCCCTTGTCGATGATGGCGACGCGGTCGCAGAGCCTCTGCGCCTCCTCCATATAGTGGGTGGTGTAGAGGACGGCGATGCCGGCGCGCGCGAGTTGTTCGATCGCCTCCAGGATCGCGTTGCGCGACTGCGGATCGACACCCACTGTCGGCTCATCGAGGACCAGCAGCGTCGGCGCGTGGATGAGGCCAATGCCGATATTGAGGCGCCGCTTCATCCCGCCCGAATAGGTGCCGGCGCGATCCTTGGCCCTATCGGCAAGGCCGACGACCCGCAACACCTCGTCGACGCGCTTGCTCAACTCCGCCGCCGGGATGTTGTAGAGCCGCCCAAAGAAGAGAAGGTTCTCGCGCGCCGAAAGATCCGGATAGATCGCCAATTCCTGCGGCACCAAGCCGATCAGCGACTTCGGCTTCAAAGTGTCGGTCTTCATCTCCATGCCGCCGACAGTGACTTTGCCTGCATCGGCGGCAAGAAGGCCGCAGATCATGGAGATCGTCGTCGTCTTGCCCGAGCCGTTCGGCCCCAGCAAACCGTAGGTTTCACCCTCGCCAATCTGAAATGAGAGGTCCTTCACGGCCTGGATGTGGCCGAAGCCCTTCGACAGGCCATCAGCCTCGAGGATCGGTTGATCGGACATGACCGCGCCCCGTTACCGAAGGAACACCTGGAACAGGTATTAGCTTTCAGCTTTCGACTGAAATTGTCCAGCCGACGCGCAGCTTTACTGACGGATTCTTCGCCAGCGCCGGCTAAGGATTGAGGAGCCGCACCCCGCCATTGCCGGCTATGTCCTGATCCAATTCGCCTTCGAGGAAGCCGAGCACGAGGCGGCCCGAGCCGGAAATCCGCACCACCGGATCAACACCCGTCCCCGCGAAGCGAACACTGCCGGAGCCGGCGATCGTCACATTGAAAGGCGATGCGCGACCTTCGTCGACGCGGACACTGCCGGAACCAGACACCGAGACGGAGAAGGCGCCATTGACGACGGCGGCGCCGACACTTCCCGAACCTTGCACGCTCGCGTGGAAGCCATCCGCGACGGCGCCGAGTTGCACGACGCCGGACCCGGAGACCGATGCCTCCAAGGAGGCCGCGCTGCCGGTTGTCACCTGCCCCGAGCCGGCGACGTTCACCGACAGAGCTCCGGCAACGTCGCCAACCACGAGGCGGCCGGAACCCGCCACCGAAAGGTCGGCCCGGCCGGCCATTCCGCCGAACAGCGAGCCGGAGCCGGCCACGGTGGCGTGGAGGTAATCGGCGACTGGTCCGAACGTAACCTCGGCGTCCCCAGAAACGCTGATATTGGCGGTCTGCGTGGCGCCGATCGTGCCCTCGCCGCGTTCGGCGCCGACGGTCAGGTCGCCTTCGCGGTCGCCGATCGTCCACCGCCCGATCAAGCCGTCAATGTCGATCGCGACGTCGGCCGGCACCGTCAGCACCATCGTCGGATAGTTGTCGAGATCACGCATCTCGAACATCCAGCGACCGCGCCAGAACTCATACCAGCGGCGTTTCCGATCGGGCTCGCCATTCCAGCTGATCGTCAGCGTATTGCCGTCTTGCGTCACCGGCAGCAGCGCGAGCTGCGCCGTCGTCGCATCGACATGAAGGCCGATGGCCTCCCCGGCCGGCGCCGTCTCGATCGTCAGCGTACCGATGAAATCGTGGATGACGAGGCGATTGGCGTCGTAACTGTCGCTGAGCGCCGTTGGCGTACTGCTGCTGCCGCCACAGCCGGCCAGCAAGAGCGCCACGCCGAGCATAATGGCAGCACCGACACCGTTCCTCACCAAGTGAACCATCGCCCCCTCCTCGAGCGGGGGCGCTTCGGCCACCTCGCCTAGGGTTTCACGACCCGGATTTCGTCGCCCTCGACGACCACCTCATACACCGGCAGCGGCTCCTCAGCGAGGCCGTCGAGGACTTCGCCTGTCTTCACGTCGAATTCGGTCATATGCCACGGACAGATCACCCGATCGCCCTCAAGCTCGCCGTCGACCAGCGGCCCGCCATCATGGGTGCAGATGCCCCCGAAGGCATAGCAGCGGCCGCCCACCTTGGCGACGACCACCTCCTCGCCGTCTATTTCGACGGCTTTCATCGCCCCTTCGGCAAGCCCGCTGAGGCTCAGTCTCGCTTCGCTCGCCATGGTCCCGTCCCCTCGTTCAGGCGCCGAGCGGCACCTTCGCGGCAATTCGTTCCAGAAGCATGCGATGAGCGCGCTCGACGATCTCATCAAGCGAGCGCGTCCGCGCCAGCAATGCCGACGCACGTTGCTGGATGTCGGCGCGGCTGGGCAGATGCGGCAGATGGATGGTGCCGAGAAGGTCTGCAGCCCTGTCGCGCGCGGCCGTCAACGCCTTGCCGAATTCGCTCGGCGCGTGCTCGACCGCGCTGCGGATGTTCTTGATGATGTGCTCAAGATCGAAGCTGTCGACCACTTCGCGCGCCGCCTTCTCGATCGTCTTGGCGCCAAGCCGCTGCTCGTTGCGCAGCACCGTTTCCGGCGGCGACTTGAGATCCCAGACAAGGCCGGTCCAGGAGAGCGCCTTCAGGATGTAATAGGTCGGGTCCCATTCCCACCAACGGAAGCCCTGTCGCACGCTGGATTGGAAAGCGTGGTGGTTGTTGTGCCAGCCCTCACCCATGGTGAAGAAGGCGAGCACCCAGTTGTTCCGGGAATCGTCGCCCGTGACGTAGCGCTTGCGGCCCGAGACATGGGCGACCGAGTTGATCGCGAAGGTGCCGTGATAGACGAGGATCGTGCTCCACACGAAGCCGACGACCAGGCCCGACCAGCCGCCGATCAGGAAGCAGAGCGTGCCCAGGACCAGCGCCGGGAACAATTCATAGTCGGCAAGCCAGCGGAGCTCCGGGTATTTCGTCAGATCCTTGATCTTGTCGAAGTCCGGCTTGTCGTGCTTCGGCACGAACATCCAGCCCATATGCGAATAGAGGAAGCCCTTGTGCCGGGGCGAGTGGACGTCCTCAGGCGTGTCTGAATGGAGATGGTGATGGCGATGCTTGGACGCCCACCACAGGACGCTCTTCTGCGCGCTGGTCTGCGCAAGGAAGGCGAGCACGAACTGGAACCAGCGGCTGGTCGAATAGGCGCGGTGCGAGAAATAGCGGTGATACGCGGCGCCGATGGCGAAGATGCGAACGAAATAGAGCACCACCATCATCACCAGCGCCTGCACCGTGACTCCGGTCAATATGGCGGCAAAGGCCGAAAGGTGGATCAGAACGAACG
The DNA here is from genome assembly GCA_963823045.1 of uncultured Alphaproteobacteria bacterium. GTDB lineage: Bacteria > Pseudomonadota > Alphaproteobacteria > Rhizobiales > Kaistiaceae > JADLGL01. Next base: position 92,350 of record CAWGKA010000008.1, read on the forward strand.
GGATCGTCTCCGGGTAGACGACGTCCTCGTCGCGATGGTGAATTGCGGGTTCGCTCATGCGCTTTCCAACTGAGAACTGGCCAGATCCACTATCTCACCCCTGACCTTTTTGGCGAACGCGGCCATTTGACCGCCATCTGGCGTCCAAAGCCTTAGAGGCAACACGCCGCCCGGCACCGTCTACTGCTTTCCGGTCTGGCAGGGACCGCAAAGGCCACGGATTTCAACGGCAATCCGTTGCGCTGCAAACCCGCTCTTTTCCGCCGAACGGCGCAGCTGGGCGATCGCCCCGTCATCGTCGATTTCCTGCACCGAACCGCAATTCTCGCAGATGGCAAAGACGACGGCCTCGGCGGAATGATGCTCATGCGCGCAGGCGACATAGGCGTTGATCAATTCGACCCGGTGCGCGAGCCCTTCCTCCACCAACTGGTTGAGGGCGCGATAGACGGTCGGCGGGGCCGTGATGCCATGCTCGCGGACGGCATCGAGCACCTGATAGGCCGTCATCGGTCCTTCTGCCGAACGCAGCGCGCCATAGATCGGTCCGCGCGCGGAGGTTCGTTTCGGTTTCGCCATCGACCATCCCTACCGGCGGGCATGACTCACCTTTCGCCGCGCGCGCCTGCGGCGAATATCATGCCAAATGTCCACCGATTCAAGCGCTTGCGCCGTGGCGCCCCTCGCTTGCGACGCGCGACCCGGCGCGTGAATGGCGACCGCTATCGTTGTTCGAACGGCGTCAGATCCCAGATTAGAACATTGGAATCCTGCGACGAAGTCAGCACGTGCGACCCGTCGGGCGAGAACAGCACCGTCGTGATCTCCAGGCCGTGGCCGACCATGGTGCCAAGGAGCTCGCCGGTCGTTCCGTCGCGAAGGAACAGATGCCCGTCGCTGTAGCCGACGACCATAAGCGTCCCGTCGGGCGACAGCCCTATCGCGGTCGGAACCGCATCGGAGGTGTTCGCACCAGGCAGCCGCATCCTCGCAATAACCTGACCGGTCGTGACGTTCCACAAGCGCGTCTGGCGGTCGCTTGAGGCCGTCACCATGCGCCGCCCATCCGACGAGAACACGATCACCCGCACCTCTTGCTCGTGCGGATACTCGGCGATCAGGGACCCATTCTGCGGGTTCCACAGTCGAGCCATACCATCTGCCGAACCGGTTGCGAGCAGCCGGCCGTCCGGCGTGAACGTCATCGCCGCGACGATGCTGCCATGCTGCAGCAATGATTGCTGCTCGCCGGTCTCGGCGTCCCAGATGCGGGCGGTGTTGTCATAGGAGATGGTCACGATACGGCTGCCATCGGGGCTGAAGGCGGCGCGCCACACCAGGCCTTGATGGCCGGTCAGAACGTGCAGAAGGTCTCCCGTCTCGGCGTCGAACTCGCGCGCATTGTTGTCGTAGTAGGATGCGACGATCTTCGTACCGTCGGGCGAGTAGGCAGCGCTTGTCGCGGCGATCGGCCGGCCGCTCGTGCCCGTGACCGTCAGGTCCATCACCTGCTCGCCAGTTGTGGCATCCCACACCAACACCGCTCCGTCTCGGGCCGCGGTGAGGATGTGTGTCCCATCGGGCGAGAAGTGCGCCGTGTAGACCTCGCCGTGGTCGCCGCCGATGACCAGCAGCTGCCGCCTCGTCGCGTAGTCCCAGACGCGTGCGGTCCCGTCAGCCGAGGACGTGAGGAGGCGCGTGTAGTCGGACGAGAACTCGACGGCGTTGATCCAACCCGAATGGCGCCACAGCAGGCCATCGACTTCGACCGTGGCCGGCTCCGATTGCGCCAGCGCCCCAACCGAGGCCATGCCGATCCCGATGCCGAGCATCGAGCCGACGAGAATCCGACCTACCGCTTTCATCTGTGTTCCTCCCGCGAGGTTCCCCCTCGCATGTTCTGGGCAATTTCTCGCCGGAACCGGACCTTGGGCAAGTCAATCCTTCGCCATCGATCCAGAAACGACGCGCAGCACCCTCCTCCCCGGAAAGATGTGCCGCCACGTCATATTTGACCCTTGTGGCTTTTCCTTGCCGCGAGGGCAAGCATCGAGACGGCTCTAGCCGCCTTCGGCAGGCTCACCAAACAACGCCACCGCCGCGGCCACGACGAAGAGGACGCCGTAGCCGACCAATCGCAGATTGCGACGAGAGACCTGGTCACCGGACACAACGACGACACGCAACGCCACCAGGCATTGGATCGCGTAGTAGAGCGCGAAGGCGCGCGAAGCATAGCTGATCAGGATGGTGACATCGGTGAGCCAGACGACCCCGATGGCAACGGGGATCAGCAGGAAATAGCCATATTGGGGCTTCAGCCGGCCGCCCGAGATTTCCGACAACAACCCCGTAGAAGCGAGGGAGTCGGCGACGGCGGCGGTGAACTGGCTTGCCGCAGCGCCGATCGTGACGGCGGCGGCGAGGCCGATCGCCAACTGATCGGCAACGTCCACCAGGGCCGTCACCCCGTCGCCCGCCGCGTAGCTGGTGATGAAAGGCGCGACCAGGGCGAAGAAGACGAGGTAGATGCCACCGGCGATGATCTGCGCCCGCCGCATGGTGCGGATGCGGAGGGCGCCGTCAAACTCGGAACCGAGATAGCGCGATGTCTCGAAACCCTGGCAGACCATCAGCAGGCCGAGCAGGATGGCGACGTCGCGCAGGCCGAAGCTTGGCGTCGTCGGCCAAGTCAGCTGGCTGTGATCGATGACAAAAAGCCCTGCGGCGAGGGCCGCGCAAAGACCGGCGATGACGGCAAGCTTCAAGGCGACCACGGCGGTCTCGACGCGCTCCACCGCACCAAGACCGCCCAGAACGCCCAAGCCGCCGATGAAGGCGAGAAGCCCGGTCGTCAGGACGCGGGCGACCGTCTCACTTTCGGCGACGCCGATCCCTTTCAGGACGAAGACGCCCAGCAGCGCGAGATAGTAGGCGACCGAGATGAAATAGGCGAAGGCGAGCGCCGCGTCGGAAAGACCCTCGAGCGCGATCAGCTGGCGATATTGGTGCTTGGCGAACAGCGGCTCGCCATAGCGAATGTTGAACCGAATGACGTGACCGAGCGCAAAGGCGAGGACCAGCAGCGCGGCCATCGCCCAGATCGCCAGATTGCCGAAGGTTCCGATGAGCAGCGGTGCGGCAACGAGGAAGCCGGAGCCGATGATCGACGCCAGGGGCGTCACCGTGGCCTGCCAGCTCTTGCGATTGTTGAGGCGGAACAGAACGAACGCAGTGATCGCCGCCGCCACGCCGGCGGCAATAAGGATGATCGCTTCGTCGCTCACGCCCGCGCCCCTCTGACGGTGACCCTAGCACACCACCGGACTCTGCCGCCGGCCCCGCACGAATCGAAACGCACTGGCGCTAGTCTATGACGCGGTTGAGTCAGTCAATAATGAAGCTGATGTTGCGCAACGCACAACTGGGCTGAAATGTTCTCATCGCCGGGCAGCCAGCCCTCAACCGCGTTTGCCAATAACGGCCCCGCCAGCCTATCAAGAGCGTCGGGGAGAAACTGAGATCATGCAAAGCGATAGGGCACGACGGACAGCGCGGGCGGCAACCTTCCTCGGTTTGCTTTTGGCGAGCGGCCTGGCCTTCGCCGGACCGGCATCGGCAAGGGTCCAGCTTCATTCGGATTTCGACGGCGACGGCTTCGATGATCTCGCCGTCGCAATGCCCGGCTATGACGGGGGCGAGGTCGAAAATGCGGGCGCTGTGATCATCGTCCCAGGCAGCCCGACTGGCCCAAGCGCTGCTTCCGCCACCCAGATTTGGCGCCGCGCCGTCGATGGCATCCCAGGCGTTCAGACCGCGAATGAGCGTTGGGGCCTCGTCCTGAAAACGGGCGACTTCAACGGCGACGGTTACGACGACCTCGCCATCGGTTCCCCCCTGGCCGTCGTCGACGGTGTCGCCAATCGCGGCGACGTCGTCATTCTGTTCGGCTCCCGCGACGGCCTGAGCTCGACCGGGCTGCAGCACCTCGTCCCTGACGCCGATCTCGGCGCAGCCCTGTTCGGCGCCTCGCTCGCCGTCGGCAATTTCAATGGCGACCCGTTGGCGGATTTGGCCGTCGGTGCACCCGGCGCAAACAGCGGCTCCGGTGCGGTTTTGGTCTATCAGTCGGCCTTCGTTGGCGCGATGGTGCTTCAGACCACGCTCACCGCCGACATGGCCAACATCGACGATCCGGCGGCACAGGGCGAAGCCCAGGCCTTCGGCGCGGCAATCGCAGCCGGCGCATTCAACCGGATCGGCGTCGGCCCGGGTCTCGACGACCTCGCTATCGCCTCACGCCAGCGCAATCGCGGCGGCGAGGCGGGCCCCTCCCCTGGCCGCATCTACGTCGCCCATGGTGGCGCCAATGAAGCGACGCGCGGCATCGGCTTCTCCGCACCGACGGAATTCTTCGATCTTGATCTCGGCACCGACCTGGTGCCCGACGGCAGTCTCTACGCCACGCTTCTTATTGCCGGCGATTTCGATGACGACGGGCTCGACGATCTGGTCATCGCCATGCCGACGGCCGGCGTCGTCACCGAAGACGGAGCCCTCAGCCGAGCCGGCGCGATTCTGGCCATGTATGGCGGCGCCGACGGCTTCGTCATCGACCGCGCCCAGACGATCCTGCAGAGCATGGTCGGCTTCCGCGATGTCGTCGAAGCCGGCGACGAGTTTGCCACCGCCATCGCGGTGACCGACCTCAATGACGACGGCTATCTCGATCTGGCGATCGGGACCCCGCTCGAGGACGATTTCGGCCAGACCGACCGCGGCAATGCGCATTTCGCCTATGGCGGCGACCAAGGCATCGACACCGCGAGACGCGCCACCCTCCACCAGGACATGGACTACTACCCGGTCGATCTTGGACCGAGCCTTGACGGCGACCTCTACGCCGCCTCGCTCGGCACGGGGGACTTCAATGGCGACGGCTACGGCGATGTGGCGATCGGCATTGTCGGCAAGCCGGGCCCCGATGGCGAACCCGGCGCCGGCGCGGTGTTGTCGTTGCGCGGCTCGACGCAAGGCATCTTTACCGCGGCCAGCACGCTCATAGCACCGCAGACGCTCACGGGCATCGATCTCGGCCCGCTGGCGCAATCCTATCTAGGCCTGGAGCTCGGCGGTGGAACGGCGACATGCGGCATCGCCGCCCTTTGCATGCGTTTGCGCTAGCGTGGCACCTGCCACAGGCTCGCGGTGCTGTCCGCCGCAGCGGTCGCAACCAGCGATCCGTCCGGCGAGAAGGCGATGTCCAGCAGCATCCCGAGATGGCCGCTGATCAGCGCGATCGGCTGACCCGTCGCCACGTCCCACAGCCGTCCCGTGAGATCGTCCGACGCCGTCGCCAGCATCGTGCCGTCGGGCGAGAAGATCACCTTCGACACCCAGTAGCCGTGGCCGGTGAGGACGTTCAGCTCTTGGCGCGTGGCAACATCCCATATCCGCGCCGTGCCGTCATTGGAGGCGGTCGCGATCAGCGTTCCGTCCGGCGAGAAGACAACGCTGCGGACTTCGCCGGTATGGCCCGTCAGCGTCGCCAGCAGGGCGCCCGTGGACGTGTCCCATATCTTCGCCGTGTGGTCGGCCGACCCGGTCACCAGAAGGCTGCTGTCGGGCGAAAAGGCTGCCGCAGTGACGAGGCTGTCGTGATGCAGCACGGCCAGCTGTTCCCCCGTCACCGGATCCCACAGACGGGCGGTATTGTCGTAGGACGTGGTCACCACCTTGGAACCGTCGGGCGAGAAGGAGGCACTCCACACCAACGCTCCGTGGCCGCGCAGCACATGCTTCTCTTCGCCCGTTTCGGCGTCCCAGATGCGCGCCGTACGGTCGAAGAGTGCGGCCACGATCAACTTGCCGTCCGGTGAGAAGGCCGCATTGTTGATGGCCTGGCCACGCCCGTTCGGCGTCAGCACTTCGATCATCTCCAACTGCTCGCCGGTGGCGGCGTCCCACAGGCGCACCGATCCGTCATTGGATGCGGTGAGCACGCGCGTGCCGTCAGGGGAGAAGACAGCGCTATTGACGACGCTCGTGTCGCCGGTGAGGACGATCACTGTTTGGCCGGTGGCAACGTCCCAGATGCGCGACGTGTGATCGTTGGAGGACGTCAGGACCCGGCTGCCGTCTGCGGAAAACACAATTGTATTGACCGCGTCCTGATGACCGAACAGGAGCGCCGCTTCTTCCACGTGAGGAAGGTCTGACGTTTGTCCAAGGCCGCTGCTGGAAAGAAGCAAGGCCCCGACGAAAGCAAGGCCCGAGAATACTCCGCGGGCAGTCGGATTGGTCATGCCGTTCCTCCCAGGAACGCCCTTTCGCAAGCGATGGACGTTTGTCTTGTGTTGCTCGTCAATATCCCATGAACGCGCTTTGCCATCAATTGAGCTTTCGGTGATGCCGGCCCGCTGATCGGCAGGCATTTGACCTCGGCAAGACTTGCCCTTCAGCGGGACGCGTCCGCCGAGCGATGCTCGGGCCAATGAGCGTAACGGGCCTCGAAACCGAGCATTGCCGGGCCGGAATCCGGCCCCGCGGGCCGCCGTCCTCTCCAGACTTGGCCCCTTCCAAGCAGTCAATTTCATTCTTCTTCGGGGTAGACGCGGCTTCAAATATCACTATGGTCATAGGCCTTAGCGATTAGTTGAATTTGGGCCGTCACATAGACGGCCTTGCGTATAAAATGGGCATCTTGGCTACAGCCAGGATATCCGATAAGCACCGGGGAGGACTTCGCTACCAAACAATACCTTTTGATGACCTTTGCGCTGATATCGCGCCAAGTTGCCCTTTGGGGCGACGCCGGTATTTGCGTTCCTATCCTGCAAGACAGGGTGAAACACGAGTCCCGTCACACGGGGCCGAAGGAGGGAATAAATGACTAGGAACACTATGCTGAGGGCGACCGCTTCCACGGTCGCGTTGGCGGCTGGCTGTGGCTTGGCCACGTCGGCTTTCGCCAACCAGGACGTCATGGATCACATCGCTGCCGGCGATGTCGTTCAGCCGAACATCACCTATGACGGCCACAACTTCTCATCGTTCGATCAGATCAATCTGTCGAACGTCGCTGACCTGACCGTCGCTTGGACGCTGCAGCTCGGCGTTCTCGACCAGTACGAGGCCTCGCCTCTGGTCGTCGGCAACACGATGTACATCGTCTCGCCGGTGAACCAGTCGGAAGGCTCCGGTCAGGCTCCGAACGAGGTTCTGGCTATCGACCTCAACGACAACGGCAAGATCCTTTGGGAGTTCCGTCCGGACGTCGACCGCGAGCATGGCCTTCAGGCCTGCTGCGGCGCCCAGACCCGTGGCCTTCAGTACGCCGAAGGCAACATCTACTTCCACACCATCGACGGTCAGGTGTTCGCGCTCGACGGCGAGACCGGCGAGGCGCTGTGGCGCTCCGTCGGTGCAGACGTCTCCATCCGCGAGCATACGCCGGGCAACGGCATCGTCATCGGTGACCTCTACATCATCGGCATCGAGGGTGGTGAGTGGGGCGTCCGCGGCCATGTCTCGGCCTTCGACATCCACACCGGCCAGACCCAATGGGTCATGTACAACATGGGTCCGGACAACGAAGTCGGCATCGGTCCGCGCTTCAACCCGTATTACGACGACGACAAGAAGGGCTCGCTCAGCACTTGGTATGGCAACTCCTGGCGTCGTGGCGGCGGCACGGTTTGGGGCTACTTCACCTACGATGCGCCTTCGAACCAGTTCTTCTACTCGACCGGCAACTGCGGTCCGTGGAACCCGGACTATCGTCGTGAGTGGGGCGTTCTCGACCTCGACGCCAACAATGGCGTCCAGTCGTACAAGAACAACTGGTGCGCCTCCATGATGTCCCGTGACGCCACCACCGGTGAGCTGATCTGGGCCTACAACATGACGCCGCAGGATGAGTGGGACTATGACGAGCCGCTGAACACGCCGCTCGTTGATGTCGACATGAACGGTGACGGCTCCGTCGAGCACACCGCCATGAAGGCGGCTCGTATCGGCTACTTCTACGTTTGGGACCGGGCCGACGGCCAGCTCCTCAACGACCCGTGGCCGTTCGTCTACGTCAACTTCATGTCCGGCGTGAACCTCGAGACCGGTCGTCCGATCTACAACATCGAGACGCAGGAATTCACCAGCGCTGCCGATCGTGCCAACTACACCACCGGTCAGGACATCTTCACCGACGAGCAGCGGGCTGACCCGGACTTCACCGGTACTGAAGTCTATGTCTGTCCGTTCATTCAGGCCCGCAACTGGCAGAATGAGTCCTATTCTGACCAGACCGGCCTGTACTATGTCGCGACCACCTCGGGCTGCGGCGGCCTCCGTGCTGTCGAAGGCGAGTATGTCGCTGGTGAAGGCTACATCCTCCAGGCGTTCAACCCGTTCGGCCCGATCTATGGTCCGTTCGGTGTCAATGGCGAGGAAGACCCCGGCTACGTCGCCAGCCTGCAGGCTCTCGACCCGGTCGCGGGCGAGCGCGCCTGGATGGTGCCGTTCACACAGGGCAACAACACCCCGGTCTTCTCGACCGCCGGTGGCCTGGTGTTCCAGGGCGGCTCGAACGACGGTGCGATGCACGCCTACAACGCGGAGACCGGCGAGCCGGTGTGGTCGTTCCCGACGGGTTCGCAGTTCAACCAATCGGCAATCGCCTACATGCATGATGGCAAGCAGTACATCGCCATCATCGCGTCGGGCGCGAACACCGGCCAGGTCAACGTCACCGACACCGCGATCGATGCAGATCGCTATCGCCGCGCGGGTTCGACCCTGTACGTCTTCGCTCTGCCGGACGCTGTTGCCGGCGGCATGTAAGCCCTCTGCACGAAACACGGGCCCCGGCGCACGCGCCGGGGTTCTCTCCTGGAAAGGGACGGCTCGGCCGTCCCTTTTTTTAGTGCTCGCCCGCGCCGCATCAGAGCGCCCCTCCCAGACCCGACAACGATCCCGCGCGCCCTCCCCCTCGGTGGCTCATCTCTCACAATGAAAATGCAATGCAAGCTTGATCTTTGGACCCGGAATACCCGCCCAAGACCGACCTCCTGGCCTTCCCTCTCTATTCGCTATCGCTTGGAAAGTTAAAGCGTTCTACGGCAACGGACCCGGAGAAAAACATGCGGATTCCTGGCGAAGAATTACACGCAAATAAAAAGGATGTATTCGTAACATCTCGTGCTATGATATCAGCGCGCGTCCGTCTTGCGCTGGCTACGTGGTACGGACGAGGGCCTGCTTTGAGGAGAGCCGGCTTGGCTCCGTTGTCCCATCCTTGGGTGACGGGGTCCGCCCTAAAGACAACATCGGTCCACTCGGACCGCGCAGAGGGAGGGAAAACTGCGCTCACCAGGAAAAATACCGTAGTATCAGTTAGTTACTGATACGCAGAGCAACCGCCCATCACGCAGAGACGCGAGTCTCGGCGCGGAGTCGGCTGCTCCGATTAACGCCGGTCTGTGGAGACCGGCGAACGGTGTCCTGCGTCCCGCGCCGGCGATCCCTTCGAAGAACAGGAGGTGCGAAGGCTAGGAATCGTTACTTCTAAAAGTACTTATTCCTACTTGTTCACAATATCTGCGCTTCTCGCGACAAGTGGAGGCGCAAGGGAGGGAATATGAAACGGAATTTTTTGAAGGCGACTGCCTCTGCTGTCGCGCTGACCGCCGGTTGTGGCCTTGCCACCTCGGCGCTCGCCAACCAGGACGTCATGGACCACATCGCAGCGGGCGATGTCGTGACGCCGAACTACACCTATAACGGCCACAACTTCTCGCCGCTCGACCAGATCAATCTGTCGAACGTCGCAGACCTGACGGTCGCCTGGACATTGCAGCTGGGCGTGCTCGATCAGTATGAGGCCTCGCCGCTGGTCGTTGGGGACACGATGTATATCGTATCGCCGGTCAACCAGTCGGAGGGCTCGGGTCAGGCCCCGAACGAACTCCTCGCACTCGATCTCAACAACAACGGTCGGATCTTGTGGGAGTTCCGTCCGGACGTTGACCGCGAGCATGGTCTTCAGGCCTGCTGCGGCGCGCAGACCCGTGGTCTGCAATATGCTGAGGGCAATATCTACTTCCACACCGTCGACGGTCAGGTGTTCGCAATTGACGGCGCCACCGGTGAAGCGCTGTGGCGGTCGGTCGGCGCCGACGTCACCATCCGCGAAGAGACGGCCGGCAACGGCATCATCGTCGGCGACCTCTACATTATCGGCAACGAGGGTGGCGAGTACGGCGTCCGCGGTAAGGTTCAGGCCTTCGACATCCACACCGGCCAGACCCAGTGGGTCATGTACTCGATGGGCCCGGACAACGAAGTCGGCATCGGCCCGCGCTTCAACCCCTACTACGACGATGACAAGCAGGGTTCGCTCGCGACATGGTTCGGCGATTCCTGGCGCCACGGCGGCGGCACGGTTTGGGGCTACTTCACCTATGATCCCGACCTCAACATCTTCTACTACTCGACCGGCAACTGCGGTCCGTGGAACCCGGACTATCGCCGTGAGTGGGGTGTCATCAATCTCGACGCAAATGGCGGCCTGATCGACTACCGCAACAACTGGTGCGCCTCGCAGATGGCTCGCGACGGCACGACCGGTGAGCTCATTTGGGCCTACAACATCACCCCGGCCGATCCGTGGGACATCGACGAGCCGATCAACACGCCGCTGGTCGATCTCGACCTCAATGGCGACGGCACTGTCGAACATGCGGCCATGAAGGCCGCGCGCTCCGGTCGTCTTTATCTTTGGGATCGCACCGACGGGCAGCTTCTCGCTCAGCCTTGGCCATTCGTCTACACAAACGCCATCACCGGCGTCGACATGGCGACGGGCCGCGCCCTCTACGACATCGATGTGTGGGCGTTCACTAATGTCGAGGATCGCCGCCGCTACACGGACTATGACCTGCCGGGGGCGGATCAGCGAGACGACTATACCGGTACCGAGATCCTCGCCTGCCCGGGCAACTCGGCCCGTAACTGGGAGAATGACACATTCTCCGACCAGACCGGCCTCTTCTACGTCTCGACCGACAACACCTGCTTCACGCAGGTCGTGTTCGAGGGTGAATATGTCGCCGGCGAGGGCTACACGCTGCGTCGCAGCGCCGGCGCCGTTCCTGGCGGCAACAGCCGTGCGCTCGATGGCACGGTCACCGACATCAACGGTCAGCTGATGGCCATGGATCCGGTTGCCGGCAACATCGTGTGGCAGGTTCCGTTCCCGGTCAGCTCGCGCGTTCCGGTCTCCAGCACCGCTGGCGGCCTGGTGCTCCAGGGCAATCCGTATGACGGCACTGTCGACATCTACAACGCGATGACTGGCGACCTCGCCTGGTCGTTCCAGATCGGCACCGAAGTGCACGCTTCGCCGATCACCTACATGCACGACGGCAAGCAGTACATTGCGATCCTCGCCAGCGATTCCAACACTGGCCAGGTCAATGTGGGCGACGACGCCAACGATGCCGATCGCTACCACCGCGCCGGCACGACCCTCTATATCTTCGCGCTGCCCGAGGCTGTCGCAGGCGGCATGTAGCAACAGTCATTCGGGCATCCGGCGTTCACCGGGCTCGAAGGCTCACGACATGAGGGAGGGGCTCTGCCCCTCCCTTCGCACATCTAGGCAAGGTGGATCGGCAGTCAGAGCCGCCAGGAATCTCCAGTTCTTCCCCAAGAAACACGAGCAACGCCCACTGGTCTGGACCTCATGGCAGATAATGCTATGGTTAGGTCGCTAGCGATTGCGTTGAACTCCCGCTGCCGATAAGGCGGACAATGTATAACTCGGAAAGTCACATTTTAATGTGTCAATCCGACGAAGACAGAGGGGTATCTTGCCATCGAATATTCCTGACAGAACCTAACTAAATCCATCACCGAAGCGCGTGCCTTTCGCATGTGCTCCAGTGACCTGACTGCAATAGCCTCGCACAAGATCGAGGTAAAATAGTTCCGTCATACGGAACGCAAGGAGGGACTATCAATGACTAGCAGGACACTGCTGAAGGCAACGGCGTCGGCCGTTGCCATGGCCGCCGGCTGCGGTATCGCAACCACAGCTTTCGCTAATCAGGACGTCATGGATCACATCGCCGCCGGCGATGTCGTTCAGCCGAACATCACCTATGACGGCCACAACTTCTCATCGTTCGATCAGATCAACCTGTCGAACGTCGCTGATCTGACCGTCGCCTGGACGCTGCAGATTGGCGTCCTGGACCAGTTCGAGGCCTCGCCTCTGGTGGTCGGCAATACGATGTACATCGTCACGCCGGTGAACCAGTCGGAGGGCTCGGGTCAGGCCCCGAACGAAGTTCTAGCTCTCGACCTCAACGACAACGGCAAGATCCTCTGGGAGTTCCGCCCGGACGTTGATCGCGAGGGCGCTCTGACAGCCTGCTGCGGCGATCAGACCCGTGGCCTCCAGTATGCCGAAGGCAACATCTACTTCCATACGCTGGATGGTCAGGTGTTCGCGCTCGACGGCGAGACCGGTGAGGCGTTGTGGCGCTCCGTTGGCGGCGACGTCACCATCCGCGAGCATACGCCGGGCAACGGCATCGTCATCGGCGACCTCTACATCATCGGTAACGAGGGTGGTAAGTCCGGCGTGCGCGGCAAGGTGTCTGCGTTCGACATCCACACCGGCCAGACCCAGTGGGTCATGTACAACATGGGTCCGGACAACGAAGTCGGCATCGGCCCGCGCTTCAACCCGTATTACGACGATGACAAGGCCGGTTCGCTGGCGACCTGGTACGGCAATTCCTGGCGTCGTGGCGGTGGCACCGTTTGGGGCTACTTCACCTACGATCCGGATTCGAACCAGTTCTTCTACTCGACCGGTAACTGCGGTCCGTGGAACCCGGACTATCGTCGTGAATGGGGCGTGATCGACCTCGACGCCAACAATGGTGTCCAGTCGTACAAGAACAACTGGTGCGCCTCCATGATGTCCCGTGACGCGACCACCGGTCAGCTGATCTGGGCCTACAACATGACCCCGCAGGACATGTGGGACTATGATGAGCCGCTGAACACGCCGCTCGTCGATGTCGACATGAACGGTGACGGCTCCGTCGAGCACACCGCCATGAAGGCGGCCCGTATCGGCTACTTCTACGTTTGGGACCGGGCCGACGGCCAGCTCCTCAACGACCCGTGGCCGTTCGTCTACGTCAACTTCATGTCCGGCGTGAACCTCGACACCGGTCGTCCGATCTACAACATCGAGACCCTCGAGTTCACGGCCGCCGAGGATCGGGCGAACTACACCACCGGTCAGGACATCTTCACGACCGATCAGACCGACGATCCGGACTTCACCGGTACCGAGGTCTATGTCTGTCCGTTCATTCAGGCCCGCAACTGGCAGAACGAGTCCTATTCTGACCAGACCGGCCTGTACTATGTCGCGACCACCTCGGGCTGCGGCGGCCTCCGTGCCACCGAAGGCGAGTATGTCGCCGGCGAAGGCTACGTCCTCCAGAACTTCAACCCGCTCGGCCCGATCTACGGTCCGTTCGGCGTGAACGGCGAGGAAGACCCCCCCTACTCCGGCAGCCTGCAGGCTCTCGATCCGGTCGCGGGCGAGCGCGCCTGGATGGTGCCGTTCAGCCCGGGCAACAACACCCCGGTCTTCTCGACCGCCGGTGGCCTGGTGTTCCAGGGCGGCTCGCATGACGGTGCCATGCATGCCTACAACGCGGAGACCGGCGAGCCGGTGTGGTCGTTCCCGACAGGTTCGCAATTCGGCCAGTCGGCGATCGCCTATATGCATGATGGCAAGCAGTACATCGCCATCATCGGGTCGGCAGCGAACACCGGTCAGGTCAACGTCACCGACGATGCGACCGACGGCGATCGCTATCGCCGCGCGGGTTCGACCCTGTACGTCTTCGCCCTGCCGGACGCTGTTGCCGGCGGCATGTAAACGACGTTTACAGCAAGCGCCCGCCGCCCCTCAGGCGGCGGGCCGAGATCAGGGGGGCGGCCTGAAATGGCCGCCCCCCTCCTTTTCTGTTCCCGATAGTCCTTCCCCTGCCCCCACGCACACGCGACCGTGATAAGGCGCGCCGTGCAATTCCGGCCACGTCCACCAAGGAACCGAGCAAAGTCGCCTCGGTCCACATTGCGGCCGGTTCTAGGGCGGTGGTATTATTTCAGGGAATCCTAAGGCATAAGTCCGAAGGTTTTCTGGAAGCAGATGGTCTTCACCGCTCGAACCAAGCGATGAGGGTGCTCGGAGGGAAGCGAGCTAAGAAAGGGAGTGGATTGAAAACATGAAGAAGCTAACTTTTACCGCCCTCATCGGCAGCATCGGCGTAGCCGGGCTTGTGGCTTTGGGGAACACCGGAGCCTCGGCGCAAGCGGGCTCGGATGCCGCCCTCATGGCCACGCTGATGGACGAGGGACACGATCTCTTCGAGCGGAATTGCTCCGGCTGCCACGGCCACAACGGCGAAGGCATTGCCGGGCCGGAACTCGCCGGCAACCAATTCGTCGCGTCCAATTCCGCGATCATCAATCAGATCCTGGAAGGGAACACGGACCACGGCATGCCGCCCTTCCGCGACCACCTGACCGCCCGCGAGATCGCGGCGATCGCGACCTATGTGCGCAACTCCTGGGGCAACGCCTTCGGCATCACGACCGAGGAGACCGTAGCCAACAACATGTAGGCTCGGCATTGCAGTCGGCGGTGGCACAACGCCACCGCCGTTTTTCTCCGTCCGCCACTCAATCGCAAGGTCATCCGAGACAGGCGCCGGACGATGCGATCTGGGACAGCAGCTCCTGCAGCGGATCGTGCGTCCAGGCCTCCGTGACGAACGCGTAGTGATCGACGGTGCGCGGCACCGGCCTGAAGATCACCTGCCCGTCGCCCAGCGGCGTCTCCGTCGAAACCGAGTAGCCGACGCCGGCACCCGTCAGCATCCTCTGCAGGTTCTCGTTCCAATATTGCGATTGGATCGTATAGGCGCTGTAGAAGAAGCCGGCGCCGCGCTGCGCTATCCAGCCGGCGAAATAGTCCTCCTCGCCAAACAGGGCATCGAGCAGGATGATGCCGCAGATACGCCGGCTGCCGCCGACCGCCGTGGCAAAGGCGGCCGGATAGTAGCCGCCGCTATAGGCGACGAGGATCACCGGCAACCGGTCGAACCGGTTGGCCAGCCGGCGATCGCCCAGGAGATCGGCGAGATGATCGCCCGCTTCGCCGACATAGGCGGCGAAGGCGCCCTGCTCCCAGAAATGGCCGGCGCTGGAATCGAGCGCATCGACCGCGAATTGCGGAGCGACGAGAACGGCATTGAGTCCCGATCGAGCCAGTTGCCCCGGAACGTCCTGGCGATTGGCGACATCGCGCTCCAGCGTCGCCTCATTGCCGTGGAAGAAGACGACGATTGCCGCGGGTTCGTTCGGATCGAACCCTACCGGCGCGAACAACAGGCTGCGATTGTCCCTGTACGTCTCCTGCTCCCAATAGACGCCGCCGCGGATCGAACGATGACCGCGCACTCCGTTGGAAGTGACGTCGAAGAACGGCCGCCCGGTATCGAGGCTCACGCCGTCATAAGGGAAAGGCGCGGTTTCGAACGGCACCAGCGCCAAGGTCCCGATCGGCGTCTGCGCCGAGGCGACGGACGCAAGGCCGAAGGCCGCAATCGTGCTCAAATGACCGAGGAGGCGTTTCATAGTGTGCATAGCAGCACCCGCTGCAGATGAAGGCTAGGCCCGCGCCGGTTTCAGCCCCGCCCGGAACGGCAGCAACACCGCGAAGAACGCGAACAGCGCGATGAGATAGACGCCGCCGGCGAATTGCAGCACGGCGGTGAGGCCGAAGGACGTCGCCACAACCGGGATTGCCGCCGAGCCGATCACCGAAAAGCCGCCATTGATGCCCCAGGCCCAAACGAACATGTGGTGCTTCTTGAGCCGGCCGAGCCAAGCCATTGCCGTGGCAAGCGGAAAGCCCATCAGATAGGCGGGCGGCGCGACGAGCAGCAGGCAGAGGACGAGGCGGACGCCGTAAGGAAGGCTGCCGATGCGGTCGAGCACCGGGTCGAGCAGGAAGCTGTAGCCGATGAGGAGCACCGCGATGGCGACGAACACTACAGGCATGAATCGCCGCGCTCGGTCGAGGAAACGTTCCGAGGTCAGGCTGCCGAGGCCGGAGAAGAGCAGCATCCCGGTGATGAGGATCGCGGCCGACACGGTCGGCGTCGACAGCGCCAGCGTGAACTTGGCGATGAGCCCGACCTCGACCAGCATGTAGCCGAGGCCGAGGCAGGCAAAATAGACGAGCGTGCCGAACTTGCCGGGGTAGCGGCTGAAGATCGTGCGCCAGCCGACCACGACCGGCAGCATCATCAGGAGCAGCGCGGCGATGCCGGCGACGATCAGCGTCGCCCAAACCGCGATCGAGCCCCAATCGTCCTGGAACAGTTCAAGCCGGTCGAGCGTACGCGGGAGATCGCCGGGCCGCACATAGGCCGCGAAATAGGGCCGGTTGTTGGTCAGCGCGTCGATGTCGAAGACATAGGCGTCCGAGAAGCTCTGCCAGTCGTCGTGGACGAGCGCCTGCCAGGCGAGCCGCCCGAGCTCGGTCGCCGGCAGCACCGATGGCCCAGCATCGCCGAGCAGCGGGTCGCTGCCGAGCAAAGGATCGCTGCCGAGCAAGGGATCGCTGGCCGTATCATCGGCCGGCACGATGTCGCCATTGCCCCAGATCTGTGCGCGATAGTCCTCGACCACCGTGGAAGCCGTCGCGTCGACAACCATGCCCGGCGCGTAGAT
This sequence comes from uncultured Alphaproteobacteria bacterium, assembly GCA_963823045.1. Lineage (GTDB taxonomy): Bacteria > Pseudomonadota > Alphaproteobacteria > Rhizobiales > Kaistiaceae > JADLGL01. Next base: position 109,180 of record CAWGKA010000008.1, read on the forward strand.
CTCGTCGAACGACATCGCGTAGGTATTGGCCGAAAGCCGCGCGATCTCCTCGGGCGTGAAGCCGCCGCGCTTATAGAGGACCGTCGCTGTCGAGAGGTAGTTCGCCGACACATAGAACGAATTGGCGATGTCGCCGTCGAGCTCACGCGCCGCCGCAGCCATCGTAGCGTAGAGGCGGAGCACCGATTTGGCGGGTTCCTCCTTGTTCCACACCGTCACGGAGAGGATGCCGCCGTCGGCAAGCGCCGACATGTAGGTCTCCATCGCCTGCTGCGTGTAGGCGTATTTCTCGACGATCGCGAAACCACCCGGGCTCGAGAGGCCGACGGAGTCCGCGAGGCTCAGATCGATGATGTCGTAGCGATGGTCGGTGGTGGCGAGGTTGAGCCGCCCCTCATAGGGGATCACCGTCACACGCGGATCGGCGAGCATGTCGCCGGTGAAGTCGCGGATCACGGCCGAATCCATCGCCCACAGTACGGCGGGGTTCGCTTCGGCGACCGTCACATGCGAGGCGCCGGAGCGGAGCGCCACGGCCGTCGAAATGCCGCCGCCGAATTGGACGACGAAGGTGTCCGGATCCTGCTTCAGCAGGAACGGATAGAAGTGCGGCAGGAAGCGGAAATAGTCGGTCTGCTCCGCCGGCAGCTCGCGCATGATGCCGATCGGACCGTCGCCGTCGATATACATGCCGAGGAAGGCGTTCGCCGGCATCTCGGCGATGTTGTAGGCGGCGTTGTCCGAAAGCCCCGGGGCGAAGTGGAGGTAGGAGCTCGAATAGACCTCGATCTCCCCGAAGGGCGACCGGCTCGAATACACGACATTGGCGTCGGGGAAACGCCGCGCGTAGGAGACGCCCTTGTAGTCCGACACCGCGAGCGTGGTGATGTCGCTCACCGCCGGGACGACGAACGGGACGCCAAAGGCCGTCCCGCCTGCGACCACGAGCCAAATGAAGAGCCGTCCACCGCCGATCCATTGCAGCCAGAAGACCGCGCCCAAGAGCCAAATCGCCAGCGGCACGACGATGAGGCTTTCGACCGGGAAGACAAACATGCCGGCGAGGATGACGAGGCCCGCGAGACCCGCACCGGCAAGATCGGAGAAATAGACGCGGCCGAACACATCGGCCCGTTTCAGGAACACCGTGCCGATGAACACCGCCGCCGACAGGAACGGCACGAAATAGAGCAGGAAGTTGGAGACGAGGTTCCACTTCTGCGCCGGGTCGGAAGTGAGGAAGATCGGGTTGAACGGGTGCTGTTGCGCCAGCAAATGACAGCCCGCCATCAGCGGTCCGAACAACAGGATCGTCACCCCCGTGACGAGCTTCCAATGCCTCTGGAACCATTCCTCGAGGATCGTCATCACCGCCGAGGCGAGGCCGAAGCCGAGCATGGCGACGGCAACGACGAACGATCCGAAATGCGTCCAGCTGCCGACGGCGAAGACGCGCATGACGAAGATCTGGAACGCGATCACCGCGCCGGCGACGAGGCCGACGGCGAGATAAAGCGCCATCGACGGCGCGCGGATCGCGCCGGGCACGGGCGGCAGCGCGACCGGCGTCACGGCCGCAATCTCTCAGATGTCTTGGCTAACGCCGCTTCGCTCAATGGACGCCGATGATCTGATCGCCTTCGAGCTTGGTGAAAGGCACGAAAGGAACGATGCGGCCATTGTAGATGTCGGTGCGGTCGACCCGGGTGGTTCCGTCGGCCGCCTGGCTCGTCGTGATCTTCAGCACGTGATGCGCGCCGGGCGGACCGATCGGGATCACCATGATGCCGCCGAGGCGAAGCTGTTGCAGCAGCGGGGGCGGCACATGGTCGATGCCGCAGGTGACGATGATCTTGTCGAACGGACCAGCCTCTTCCCAGCCATAGTAGCCGTCGGCTGATTTCGACGTGATGGCGCGATATTCGCTGTAGCCGCGGTCGATCAGCCCGTCATAAATGCTGCGCGTGCGGGCCGCGAGCGGCGCGATGATCTCGATCGTCCACACCTGATCGGTGAGGTTCGACAGGAACGCCGACTGATAGCCCGAACCCGTACCGACTTCGAGCACCTTGTCGCCGCGCTGAACGTCGATCGACTGCGTCATGCGGCCAACGAGATGCGGACCGGAGATCGTCACGCCATAGCCGATGTCGAGATAGGCGTGGTCATAGGCACGAGAGAGGTTCTGCTGGAGAACGAATTCCTCGCGCGGCGTTAGCAGGAAGGCGCGCTTGGTCTTGTCGTCGGTGAGGTCCTGGTTGTTGACCAGCCGCACATAGCGATCCCAATGCGCGGCCAGGAAGGTCGGATTCTCGCCGCGGTGCTGGACCATCCAGTCGAGATAGGCGTTGCCTTGGTCGAGGCCGAGCGGCGGCGTGGCGTTCCAGTCATAGGCCTCCGGCACATCAGCCAGCGCCATGCGCGGCAAGACCAACCCGGCCGCCGTCGTTGCCCCCAAAACCTGCAGAAATTCTCGCCTGTTCACGCCTGCCCCCTCGCCCTTCATGATGTTTGTTTGGGTAACATCCCGCCCGAAACCCGACAATAGCGACACCGCCGCACCCAGGCCTATCCGCCTGCGTTGCACTCCGGATTCGTTACCAGCGTCTCGCCCGGCTGCAATTGCCGGTCCGTACCCAACATGCCGTGCAGCGTTGCCAGGATCGTCGTCGCGCCGGAATCGTTCGCAGTCAGGCTTTCGACGCGATGCGGATAGCGATGAACGTTGAACAGATGATAGCGAGCGCCATTGATCCAGACACGGCCGAACAGGTCTTTGCTCAGCCCGACGAACACCGCCATGCCGATGTGATTGTAGGTGTCGGACTGATTGCTGACGAAATTGCCCGTCGAATAGGCAATCAACCCCTCGCGCCCATCGGCGGTCGTGTATTTCTCCCACGGCTGCACGACATGCACATGGGTACCGATGACCGCCGTGGCGCCGGCGTCGATGAGCTGATGGCCGAGTTCGATATTGCGCGGCGAAACGGTCTGCGAGTTTTCAACGTCGCCCCAATGCGGCGTCACGATCACGGCGTCGATCGAGCGATCATGCGCCAGCGCGGACACCTGTTGCAGGAGGAAGTCGCGGTCGTCGAAGCAGGTCAGCACCTGATGGTTCGGATCCGGCAAACCGTTGGTGAAGAAGGTGCAGGCGATGAAGGCAATATGCCAGCCGTCCTGATCGATGACGGTATAGAAAGGCGTGTCGGTCCCGGTATGGCGCGTGCCGGTGAACGGCAGCCCTGCCGCCTGCAGCGCCTCGATGGTGCGGTCGACGCCGAGCGATCCGCGGTCGAGGGCATGGTTGTTCGCCGTCGAGACGATCGTGAAGCCGGAATGCGCAAGATCGATCGCCAGATGCGGATTGGCGTTGAATAGCGGGTAGCCGGTGTAGACGTAGTTGTCCCAGGCGAACCCCGGATCGGCCACCGCCTGCCCTCGTTGATTCACGCCGGCGGCCAGGGGCGATTCCATATTGGCGTAGATAATGTCGGCCTGGTGCAGGATCGGCATGACGTCGGCCCAGAACGGCTCGTAGGTGCCGGCCGCCGCCGCCTGCGTCTGCAACGGCTGGTGCGGGAGCACGTCGCCGACCCCGACTATCGTGATCTGCCGGTTCGACCGCTGGCACGCACCGGCGAAGCGCATGTCGAGTTGCTGGGCAGCCGCCTGCACCGCGAACAGTGACAGGCAAGCGAAGGCCGCCAGCCCCGCCCGCCAGGCGGCACCGAGACGGCGACGGCGGTCGGACATCCCGGCAAGTGGCTGTTTCAAGGGCTTTTCCCGTTCCGGCTGTGGCATTGAATCAGGCTTTATTAACCCAAACCGTTCAGATTCGCATCGTTGTCGGCAACTGCGTTGCGTTTAGTTCGATGTCTGCGCGTTTTGCACGGGCCCGTCCCGTTGTTCTTGCAGCATTTCTGCTTTCCTCGATCACGACAAGGGCCGATGCGCTCGATCGTGAAATCGTGGTTGCCGCGGTCGGGGATATCATGATGGGCAGCAACTACCCAGTCTACGCGCTCCCCGCCGACGGCGGCGACTGGCTCTTCGCCGAGGCCGCATCCGTGCTCCGCGACGCCGACATCACCTTCGGCAATCTCGAAGGCACTTTGACGACAGCGCGCATCTCGACCAAGGACGTCAGCACCGGCCGGGCTTACGCCTTCCGCAGCCCGCCCGAATACGCCGCCAATCTTCGCACTGCCGGCTTCGACGTCATGTCGCTCGCCAACAATCACAGCTGGGACTTCGGCACCGAGGGCCTCCTTGGCACTCAGCAGGCGCTGCGCGACCAGGGCATCCAGTTCGCCGGCAAGGACACCGATGTCGCCACATTCCGCATCGGCGGCGCGACGGTAGCTCTCATAGCCGCCGATACGACCCCCGGACCGCGCAACATCAACGTTCCCGGGCCGCTGCTGCAGGAGATCGCGACCCTCTCGACGCAATATGACATCGTCATCGTTTCCATTCACGCCGGCGCCGAGGGCAGCTCGGCGCTGCACACACGGAACACGACCGAGTATTTTCTCGGCGAGAACCGTGGCAACGTCGTCTCCTTCGCCCACCAAGCCGTTGATCGGGGCGCCGATCTCATCCTCGGTCACGGCCCGCATGTGCCGCGCGCGCTTGAGGTCTATGACGACCGGCTGATCGCCTACAGCCTCGGCAATTTCTGCAACTACATCTATTTCAACCTCACCGGCCCGATGGGGTTCGCGCCGATCCTCGAAGTGAGGCTGGCCGCGGACGGCAGGTTCCTCTCGGGCGAGGTCCACTCGTTCATGCAGACGCCGCCCGGTGCGCCCCAGAGCGACGCCACGGACGGCGCCGCTTCGCTCATCGCCGACTTGTCGCTAATCGACTTCCCGGACACCGCCCCGGTGTTCGACGTCGCCGGCGGCTTCACGCCAAACGGTCAGCCGACAACCTTGGCGGCGGCCGCGCTACCGGCAGAGGGCGCGCCCGACCGCGCCACCCCGTTTCGCCGACCCGGCGCCAATCGCCGGCCAGGCGTAAATTGCGGTGCGGCAAAGAGAAACCGCCAACAAAGGGCGCATTCGTCCTATTCAGTGAGTATGTCGCGGGGGCGCGGCAATACGGGGCAGCGGTCAGCGACAGGCTGACATTAAGGGAGTCCGGTGTTGCCCAGTGTGCGTAGCGCCTTGAGTATGAAGCCTGTTTTCACGGCGCTGCTGTCGGCCCGCTGGCGCAAGCCGGGTCTCTGGCTCCTTGGCGCGCTGGCGCTGTTCTTCGCTTCCCCGGCGTCGGCCTATTACATCATCGGCGACAGCATCGGCGTCGGCGTCGGATGGGCCGCGCCGCATTCGGACTCGCTCGCGGCCAACAGCGTGCGTATCTCGAGCAACGTGATTTTCGGCCAGATCAGTCAGGTTCCGCGCGGCTCGCTGGTGTTCGTCAGCCTCGGCACCAACGATGCGGTCGGCTATGTCACCGATGTCGAATCCTGGGTGCAGCGCATCGTCGATGCCGCCAATGAGCGCAACCTCACCCTGGTCTGGATCGGCCCGCCCTGCGTCTTCAAGGACTGGGACTCCGCGGCTCAACAGCTCGACCGGAACCTTGCATCACAGCTCCAAAGCCTCGGCGTCACCTATGTTTCGATGCGAGATCCATCGATCTGTGACCGCGCGGTGCGCGGGTCGGACGGGGTGCATTTCAGTATGACCGGCTACGAACGCCTGTGGTCGATCGCCGCCAGCGCCGCCGGCTTTGATCCCGGGACAGGAGCGCCCGATATCCCCGTGCCGCTTCCCGTGCCCAACCAGATCCGCATTGCGGGCGGCGTCGACCACACCACGACGGCCGCCGTAACGCCGACCGCTGCCGATGCCGCAGCCTATGTGGAACCGGCCGAGCCCGACGACGTGGTAACCGCCCTGCTCGCGGTGATGGCTGCCACCGGGCCCGTCGCAGCCGAGCCGACGCCCGCGGCCGATATCCCGATCCCGATGCCGCGCCCTCCATTTGTTGAACAGCACACGGCCCTTCCTCCCATTCCAATCGCCAATCCGATTCCGGCAAAATGTCGCCATCGGCTACTAAGTCCTGATCGGCCCTAGCGGCTTGCCCAGCAACGATTTCGCTTGGTTCACCGGGCAAGCTGGCCGAACGGATATGGGATGGAGGCGGCGTTTGGTGGTGCGGCGGGCACGAATTTTCGGAATTGTGGTGCTTTTTTGCATCGTCAGCGGAGCCTCATCGACATGGGCTCATGGCATCGCCTTCGTCGGCGACTCGATGTCCGACGGAATCTGGGGCGCCTTCGTCCGACTGACGGCCGGGAAGACCTGCCCCACAGGTTTCAGTCTGCTGCGGGAGGCCCAGAACGGAACGGGGCTTGCGCGACCGGACCAACTCAATTGGGCTAGCCACGTGCTTGAGATCAGCAACGAACTGGCGCCCGACATCTTCGTGATGTCCGTAGGCCTCAACGACCGGCAGCCGATCATCCTGCCGGACGGGACGCATGTCCCGATGAACACGCAGGCCTGGATCGACACCTATCGCGCCCAGGTTCAGGCCTTCTATCTGGAGGCCACGTCCAACGGTGCGCTCGCCCTCATCGTCGGCATCCCGGTGCTGCGCGACCAGGCGGCCAACGACCACGCCCAGATGCTGAACCTCATCTATGAGGATGTCGCGCGCCGGACGCCCAGGGTCATCTACATCCCGCCCTGGCAGCTGGACGGCGAGGACGGCTTCGTCCCCTACGGGCCGGGCCCGCGCGGGAACGTCGTGCAGTTGCGCGCGTCGGACGGCATCCACTTCACCACCGCGGGCTACGACCTTCTCGGTAACTACCTCAAGCCGGTGCTGCTGAGCGCCATGCTGGCTCAGGGTTATGACCGGGATACGTCGCCCGCCTGCCTGGGTCTGTGATAGCCGTTGCAACGCCGCTTTCTTGGTTGGTTCGGAATTGCGGCGGCGGTCATCGTCATAGCGGCGCTTGCCTATTTCTATGTCGGCAGCGTCGGTCGGCAGACCCCGCCTGAGGAGCCAGCAACGTCGGATGGGGCGGAGACGCCCGCGCAACCGGTCGTGGTTGCTGCCGCCCCCGAGCCCGCTGCCTCGACCACGCATGACGGCTTCGTCATCCTCCATATCGGCGACAGCCACACCGCGGCAGATTTCTTCACCGGCCGGGTCCGCGACGACCTCGAGGATCGCTACGGCCAGGGCGGCGTGCTCCTGCCGCCCGGTGTGCCGCAGGCCGGCGTCCGCTCCAATGTCTTCGCCATCGAGGCGACAGCCGGCTGGAACTATGAGCGCATCCGCTCGTCGAGCCCGCGCGGGCGGTTCTGGTTGAGCGGCTACACCGCCGAAGCCAACGCCGCGGGCGAGCGCATCGATTTCAACGCCAACCACCCGATCACCTTTACGGCGATCGATCTGTCGTTCCTCACCGCGACCGGCGGCGGCACCGTTGACGTCCTCCTCGACGGCGAAGTTATCGACACCTTCAATCTCGACGGCGCCGACGATACGCCGCTGATCAAGCGACTGATCCCGGTCGCCGGCACGGCTGTGTTCGAGACGCTGACAATCCGCACCGACGACGACAATCCGGTCACCCTCACCGGCGTCACCGTCCATCAGGACAGATCCGGCGTCTCCTATCTCAGCGTCGGCTTCCCCGGCGCCACCGCCAACATCCTTCTCGACATTGCCCCCGAGACCTTCGCCGACGATCTGAAGCGGATCGCCCCGGACATGGTCGTGCTCGCCTTCGGCACCAATGAGGGCTTCGACGACAACCTCAACATCGACCGCTACAAGACCGCCTACCAGTCGATCCTGCAGGAGATCACGGACGACGACCCGAACGCTCAGATCGTCGTGGTCCTTCCTCCGCTCGGCAGCCACGAAGGCCGCTGCACCGGCAGCGATTGCGGGCCGACCGGCTATGAGTGCTGGAACATTCCCCCTAACCTGCTGGCGGTCAGGCAAGCGCAGCGGGAAGTCGCCGAAATGTTCGAAGCGACCGTGTGGGATTGGGCCTCCGCCCTGCCGACCCCCTGCGAGATCGAACGCAGCACACAGGTGGTCGATTACTACGGCCCCGACCGCATCCACCTGACCGTGACCGGCTACCAGCACAGCGGCGATGCCTTCGCCGAGTTCCTCACCACTCTCATTCCCGCCGGACGGCAGTAGATGCTTTTCCCGACGATCGATTTCGCCGTCTTCTTCGTCTTCGTGCTTGCCACCACGCGCCGGCGCGCGCCTCCTCGGCAACACCGCCAACAAGCTCGTCCTCATTGCCGCGAGCCTTCTCTTCTACAGCTTCTGGAGCGTCGCCTTCGCCGGCATCATGGTGGCGGTCGTCGCCCTCACCTTTGCCGTTGGCTGGGCAAATCAGCGGATCGCCAGCCGTCCCCTCAAGATCGCCATCCTGACGATCGCCATCATTATCGTCGTCGGCGACCTCGCCTATTTCAAATACTACAACTTCGTCCTGTCGCTGCTGCTCAACTCGTCGCTGCTCGACATGCTGGGCCTGCATCTGAACTTCATCGCCGTGGCGACGCCGGTGGCGATCTCGTTCTTCACCTTCCACTCGATCTCCTACATGGTCGACACCTTCAGCAAGAAGTCGGTGTCCTCCAAGTCGTTCATCGACGTCCTCCTCTACATCAGCTTCTTCCCGCATCTCGTCGCCGGCCCGATCGTCCGCGCCGCGTCCTTCATTCCGCAGCTCGGCCGCAATCCCGACCGAACCGCCATTCCCTATGCGGAAGCGCTGATGCTGATCTTTTCCGGCCTGTGGAAGAAGATGATCGCGGCGAACTACCTAGCCGTGACGATCGTAGAGCCGGTGTTCAACGCGCCGCTCGCCTATAGTTCGGGCGATCTCGCGCTAGCCGCCGTCGCCTACGCCTTCCAGATCTATTTCGACTTCAGCGCCTATTCGAGCATCGCCATCGGCCTCGCCGCGATCCTCGGCTACCGCTTCCCGGAGAATTTCAACCAGCCGTACCGCTCGCTGTCGGTGCAGGAGTTCTGGCGGCGCTGGCACATCACGCTGTCGAGCTGGCTGAGGGACTATGTCTACATTCCGCTCGGCGGCTCGCGCCGCAAGACGCCGCGTATCATCATCAATCTGATGATTACCATGGTCCTCGGCGGCCTGTGGCACGGCGCCAACCTCACCTTCCTGGTCTGGGGCACGGTGCACGGTCTGGCGCTTGTCTGGGTGCATCTGTGGCACATGACCAAGCTGAGCGGCCAGTTGAAGGTCCAGCTCTCCTATCGCGTCTTCGCCTGGCTGGTGACCTTCCTGTTCCTCATCGCCACCTGGATCGTCTTCCGCTCGCCCGACCTGCCGACGGCGGGGGACTACTTCACCGGCATCTTCACCCGACCGGGGGCTCCGGACCTCGGATCGTTCCTGATTGTCTTCCTGATCGCGCTCGGTTTCGCCGGCCAGTTCATCCCGCCGACATGGCGCGCCACGATGGCGTCCTGGCTTTCGGCGCGAACGCTGGGCGCCCAGATAGGGCTGTTCGGCGCCGCGATGGTCGGGCTGATGCTCATCGCGCCGTCGGAATCGGCGCCATTCATCTATTTCCAGTTCTGAGGCGAAGATGTCATCGCGAAGCGATCACGAACCAATCGAAGGGCCGGTGACCCGTCGCGTCTCGCAAATGCGGGCGATGATCGTCGTTTTCGCCGTCCTCGCGCTGCTCGTCCTTATCTTCCCGGCCGGCCTGGCCAACTGGTTTGACGAGAAGTGTTTCGGCAACTGGTTCTGCGACGGTGCGTCCTCCGCCCTTCGCAGCGTGGAAAGCGCATGGGACAGCATCGGCATTGCCGACGTGCGCGACGGGCTCAGCGACTGGATACGCAAGGTCACTGGCATCCCTGGCCAGTGATCCGGCGAACAACGGTCGAGCTGCCATTTTGGCCCGAGCGCGTTGTTCTCTCCTTTGTTACATTCAGATACAGTTTGTCTCCCGAGGGTGCGGGTGCACCGATCGAACGATCAAGGGGGCTCCAATGAAGAAGCGCTATTTGGCTGCGATTGGCGCGGCCGTCCTATTTGCCACTGCCGCTACGTCGGCCGAGGCCTGTCCCAACTGGCAGCTCGCGCCGCCTTTCGGCGACATGCAGATCAATGCCGGGCAGTTATATGGCCGAAGCTTCAACCGCTATATCGGCGCCGGCGGCAGCTACAATCTCTCTCAATGCTTCCCGGGCTACGATTGGTATGGCTATGCCGCCGCCGCGCCCGACTTCGATTTCTACTACTACGCCGGCGGCTACGACCTGACCTTCGAGGTCGAGTCCCAGTACGACACGATTCTCCTCGTCAACGCCCCGGACGGCAACTGGTACTATGCCGACGACACCTACGGGTATAACCCCGCCATCACCTTCTATGGTGCGCAATCGGGCCTCTACGACGTTTGGGTCGGCACCTATGATCCGGGCCACAACCGGCCGTCGACGCTCTACGTCTACGAGAACTAGGCTCTTGGAGGCGGAGCCCGGAGGCATTCACCGGGCCCCCCTCTTCCGCATTTGGTCGCAGCGCGCATCTAGCCGGTTCCAAAGCGACGCCGAATCTCCCTATCCTGCGCAGGTGGCACAGATCGGCCCTTACAACTGGACATCGATGCGAACGCTCCGTGCGGCCCGTTTTGGCATGTTGCTCGCTGCAACGGCGCTGTCTGGCTGCATGAGCACCGATCCGGCACCGGCGCCGACCGAACAAGCCGCGCCGGCGGATGGCGGCGGCCGAATTCAGGCGCTGATTGCGTCGCTGCGCGGCCCGGCGCCGGCGACGCCGGCAGCCACGCCGTCCGTCGCCGATTGTGGCGACGTCAATGCACCGGCCTTCACCGGTCGCGTCGTCACGGCCGGCGATTCGCTCGCCCAAGGATTGACGCAGGTATTGCGGACCAAATGGACCGCGACCTCGTTCACCGACGTAACGCGGAACAGCACCGGCCTAGCCCGCCCCGACTTCTTCGATACGGTCGGAACATTCAACAGCACGCTCGCTTCGTCGGCGCAGCCGGGTGACATCGCCATCATCTGGCTCGGCGCCAACGACAATCAGAGCCTAACCAACAATGACGGCAGCGTTGCCGTGAACATTTCCCACGAGGAAGAGTGGGACGCCGCCTATGGCGCGCGCATCGCCGCGATGGCGCAGGGCTGCGTGTCTTATCGCGTCGACTGCTATTGGCTGGTGCCGACGGCGTCCGACCCAAGCGACGCCAACCATATCTCCCATCGCGCCCGCATGGGCGTCATCCGCGACATCCTTTATTCGGTCGTTGACGCGGATCCGACCTACGGACGCAACGTTCATGTCATCGACGTCTGGAGCGTGCGTGACGAGCATCCGGGCTGGGATTTCGCTCATCCGGGCATGGCGGGTTTCAGCGAGGCGGTCGACGACATCAGCAGCGCGATCGCCCGACCAAGGGCGTTTGCATGATCTGACGCCGGCGCCTGGCGCTCGTCTAGCCGGGCGTCAGATGCGCGCCGGAAACGCCGGCCGCCATTGCCGCGTCGATTGTCGCCTGCGCAAGAGCGGAAGTCGTCGAGATGCGCACCGAGAACAACGGCCCGGCCGCGCCGTCGACGGCTTCGACCATCGCCTCGCCGAAATCGGTCAGCAGCTGCATGACACGATAGGCCTCTTCAATGTCGGCGAAGACGCCGATTTGCACGACCACGGGGTTCGAGCCGGTGGCGACTTTTCCGCCGCCTGCTGTGCCGGGGTCAGCGACGGCGTACCGGCGAAACCGAGGAGCCCGGCGAGCGGGTCATCCCCGTTGGTGATTGCCGTCGGCGTGTAGGTGGGCGGGGCCTCCGGCTCGTTCTGGTTCTGCGCGATGCGGGCGAACAGGCCACCCGTCGTCGCGGAGACCGTCCGCGTGTTCGGGATCATAGGCGATGCGCAAGTCCGGTCGCCCGGCGCCTGATAGGTCGCCATCAGCATGCGCTCGTCATCGCCGTCGAGCGAGGCCGGGCCCGACATATTCACGCGAACGCGTGCGATCCCGGCCGTCTGCATGCCGAGAAGTTCGGCCGTGTGCGCCGACAGGTCGATGATGCGGCCATCATGGAACGGACCGCGATCATTGACGCGGACGACGATCGAAGAGTCGTTGTCGAGATTGGTGACGCGGACATAGCTCGGCAATGGCAGCGTCGTATGCGCCGCCGTCAGCCGGTTCATGTCGTAGATTTCGCCATTGGCCGTCGTGCGCCCGTGGAAGTCGGCGCCATACCAGGAGGCGTAGCCGACCTGATTGTAGTTCGGGTCTTCGTGCGGGAACGTAGCGGACGCCGTTCACGACATATGGCTGGCCGACCATTTCGTAGCCGCCGCCGGTCGGAAAGACTGCGACTGCACGCCGCCAGCGCCGCCGTGGTCGCAAGCACGGCGATCAGCTTGAACGGGAAGCTCCGCCCTTCCCGGGGCATGGTCTCGTGGCGGCCTTCACGGTCCGACCGGATACGCAACATGGTCGATCTCCGCCCGTCGGCACGCCACCGATCGGGCTCAATTCTTCGTCCCCGCACCAGCCAGCCGAGAGCACGCCCCGGCCATGCAGTGCCCGGCGGGATCATCCGTTCCAATTTGATGAGAAAGAGTTAACTACGGCCGATCTGGGCCCGCCGGGAACGAAAACGATGGGCGGAGCGCAGAGTACCACCGACATGGGGCCGCGTGAACCTTCGGGTAACCGCGCGGTGCCAGCATCAGCCGGAGATTCGAAGGAGCTGAACTGATGTTCCTCGGCAGCCCGATAGCCTACATCGCCGTCACCATCGCCCTTCTCGGCCTGGTGGTTTTGCCGCCGTCTATTGGCGCCGGCAGCGGCGAAGCCGCTAGGCTCGTCCCATCTCCGCCAACGTCGAGGAACGAATATCCACGTGAGCCAAGCGATCAGCCTGACCTTCCACGGTGCTGCCCGCACCGTCACCGGATCCTCCTTCCTCATCGACACCGGCAAGACGCGCTTCCTCGTGGATTGCGGCCTCTTCCAGGGCGCCAAGTCGGAAAAGGAGTTGAACTACCTTCCCTTCCCCTATGACCCGGCCGGCATCGACACCGTCCTTTTGACGCACGCGCATATCGACCATAGCGGCATGCTGCCCAAGCTGGTGAAGGCCGGCTTCGACGGGACGATCTACGCCACCAAGGCAACCGTCGACCTTGCCTCGGTCATGCTTCCCGAACTCCGGCCACATCCAGGAAGTCGAAGTTAGCCCACCTCAATCGCCGCAACGCCCGGCGCGGAAGGAACGAGGTCAAACCGATCTACACACTCGCTGACGCGACCGCCTCGCTGAGACATTTCCGCTCCGTGCCCTATGACGAATGGCAGGAGATCGCTCCTGATCTGCAGAGCGCGCTATTGGAACGCCGGACATCTTCTTGGTTCCGCGTCCATCGAGCTTGAGATCGGCGACAGCGGGCGACCGCTCCGGTGTCCTTTTCTCGGGAGACATCGGCCCGCGACAGAAGGTGCTGCAGCCCGATCCATCGGCGCCTTCCGGTCTCGATTACGTCATTTGCGAATCCACCTATGGCAGCCGCAGCCGCGGCGAAGTCGCCGATGAACAGCGCCGCCGCATGCTTCGCGACGAGGTACTGGAGGCGCGCAAGGCCGGCGGCGCGCTTCTCATCCCGTCATTCGCCGTGGAGCGGACGCAGGAACTCGTGACCGACCTCGAGGCGCTGCTCGAAGCCGGCGAGGTGCCGCCCTTCCCGATCTACGTCAACTCTCCGCTCGCCCACGCTGCGACCGACGTCTTCAGCCGCCATGCCGGCGAACTCGAAAACGGGGATGTGCTGAAGCGCGCGCTGCACTCGTCGAACATCCATTTCACCGAGACCGTCGAGGACAGCATCGCCCTCGATACCATCAAGGATTTCCACGCCGTGATCTCGGCGAGCGGCATGTGCGAAGCGGGCCGCATCCGCCACCGCCTGAAGAACTGGCTATGGAGCGATCGCGCCACGGTCCTCTTCGTCGGCTTCCAGGCGCAAGGCACGCTCGGCCGCATCCTGCTCGACGGCGCCAAGTCCGTGCGCATCCAGGGCGACGAGATCAGCGTCGGCGCGCGCATTCGCAACCTCGACGTCTATTCGGGCCACGCCGATCGCGAAGGCCTCGAAACGTGGCTGCACAACCGCCTGCCTATCGAGCAAGGCCTGTTCCTCGTCCATGGCGAGGAAGAGGAGATGACCGGCCTCGCTTCTCGCGTCAAAGCCTTCATCCCGGAACGCAAGATCATCCTCCGGAACTCAATTCCACCTATCGCCTGACCACCGATGGTGCCGAGCGTGTTCCGTCGACGGTCCCCCCGCGCATACCGCCGCAGCTAGTCGCGCATCTCGACTGGCACAATGATCTGTCGAAGCTCTTCCTCGATATCAGCGAAGCGGTGGATCACGCCGCCGATGAGCGTGCCCGCAACGTCATCATCCGCGCCATGCGCCGCACCCTCGAAGAAGAACAGGCGAGCTAGCGGATCGGGCTGTCGGTCACCAACGGCGTTATCCGGCGGCGCGACGCCTGCCGTTCACCAGTGCGGCCGTAGCCGTCTCGTCGCCGCCCGATAGCACCGGCGCCCGCCCGATCGACACATAGTCGACGCCGAGCAAGGCAACTTCGGCCGGATCATAAAGATTGCGAAGGTCGACAATCAGCGGCCGTTCCATTCCCTCGGCCAGCGCCGCGAGATCGAGATTGCGGAAAGCGTCCCAGTCGGTGGCGATGACGACAGCGACGGCTCCCGCACCGGCCTCCATCGGGCTCTGCACCCAGGAGATGCCCGCCAGCGCCGGATTCTCCCTCCCCGCTTCATCGACGCCGGGATCGTAGGCCTTGATCTGCGCGCCGCGGGCCAGAAGCCTCCGGATGATCGGGATGGCCGGGAAGTCGCGAAGGTCATCGGTGTCAGCCTTGAACGTGACGCCCAGCAGCCCGATCGTCCTTCCCTCGACGTCACCGCCGCACGCCTCGATGATGCGGTTGGCCATGGCGCGCTTGCGCTGGTCGTTGACGGCAATCACCGTCTCGACGATGCGCATCGCCGCCTGCACCTGTTCGCCGGTGCGATGGAGCGCCATCGCATCCTTCGGGAAGCAGGAGCCGCCAAACCCTGGCCCGGCGCGCAGATAGGACGAGCCGATGCGGGGATCGAGCCCGATCGCATGCGCCACCGCCTCGATGTCGGCCGACACGCTTTCCGCGAAATCGGCCATTTCATTGATGAAGGCGAGCTTCGTCGCGAGGAAGGCATTGGCGGCATATTTCGTCAGTTCCGACGAGCGGCGGTCCATGACGATGAACGGCGCGCCCTTGTCGATCAGCGGCGCGTAGATCCCGCGCATGACGGCTTCGGCGCGCTTGGAATCCGTGCCGATAACGACGCGATGGGGCTCCATGAAATCGGCAATCGCCGTGCCCTCGCGCAGAAACTCCGGACAGGAGACGACGTCGATCTCTGATACCCGGCCGCAACTGCGCCAGCCGAGCGGCGATGCGATCCCCGGTCCCGACCGGCACCGTCGACTTGCTGACGAGAACAGCGCCCTGGTCGAGCATGCCGGCCAGGAAATCGACAGCGGCGAAGACGTAGCTGAGGTCCGCCTCGCCGTCCTCGACGACGCTCGGCGTACCGACCGCCAGGAACACGGCATCGGCCCCCGCGACCGCGCTCGCGACATCCTCGGTGAAGGCAAGGCGGCCCGCCGCCTTGTGCTCGGCAATCAGCGCCTCGAGCCCGGCCTCGCGGATAGGAACCTTGCCGGCTTGCAGTCCGCGAATCTTGTCGCGATCGTTGTCGACGCAGACGACATCGTGGCCGAGGGCGGCAAAGCAGGCGCCAGACACCAGGCCGACATAGCCGCAGCCGATAAAGGCAAGTCTCATTCCGCCCTCCGAAAGCCCAGCCTATGTGGAGGGCAAAAGCCCTGTCGGTTCAACCCCAATTTGCCGCCTTCAGCAGGCCAACGCGGGATTATGAAGCTTCATATAGGACGCGAGGAAACGGCCCTATCGGACTTCAAGGACTCAAGAAACCATGACCATCAGCCAGGCGGTGCGCCGGGAAGGAAGCCCGGAAAGGCCTGACCGGTGGTGGGGTTCGGATCGACGAAGCACATCCCCTGCATCCAGGCCCGGTCTTGATCAAATCGCGGATAGATCTCGCTGACTTCCTCCGCGCTCGCTGCGGCGCTGGCGACGGCATCCTTCAATTCGTAATTTGCGAGATCGGCGAACGGCGTAATCTCGATCACCTGCATCATGCCGTTGTCTTCATGGAGAAGGATATGACAGTGATTGACGTAGGTGCCGACATAGTCGGGGAAGCGTGACCGAAACACGATCCGTCCGCCGTTCCGCGGAATCCAGATGGCGTCCTGCCACCGCGGTTTGTCGAGAATGTTGACGAGATTGCCGTTCTCGTCGGGCACTTCGACGCGCAGCACCCAGCACGGATTCTGATGGATGTGGAAGGGATGATCGACGCCCTTCGTCTGCAGGCGCCATGCCGAAGGATCGGCGGCGAAGCGCGCCTGCCCGTCGGCACGCAGTAGCGGCTGCCCAGGATAGTGCCCGCCGCTCTGTCCCGGCGGTTTCTGCGATGTGTCCGCCCACAGGCTGATCGAGTAGTTGTAGACGGCCCATTCTTCCGCCGTTGACTCGAGCATCTGCGGCCGCTGCGGATCGCTTGGATTGAACTTGCGGCCCATGGCCTGACTGACTCGGAAACATCGGATCGGAATCGTCCGCGACGTTGTCGGTCATCGTCGTCGAGATGGCCATCGTCCGGATGTTGGGGGCGAGCAGCACATACTCTCCGGGATTATCGGCGATCTCGGCATAGCGAAGCAATTCGAGTTGGCCGCCATTGGCCTGATCCGCCTGGACGAATGCGCGGAAATTGGCTGCGGTCTCATCGTCGCCCAGTGTCGTGACCAGCGGGAAATCCGCTGCGCCCCAGCCGGAATAGACCATGGCGCGCGTCCGATACTTGCCGGCGCGCCCGGCAATGGTTGCGTCGGGATCGGCGCTTGATCCCGGTCCGCCCTCCTTGATCCTCACCTCGTCGTCGGCGACCGGCAGCAAATAGGGCGGCACCGCCGGAAGCTCGTCGACGAGACTCATTACGTCGAAGGCAGGGATAGCGGGGAGCGCATTGCCTGCGGCGTCCGTCCCCTCCTCCACGATCACATAGGCGATGATGATGTCCTCGGTGCCGGGCAAGAGGACCGACGAATTGTACTGACCCTGCAGCGTGCTCTGATAGTTGTCGGCGTGCACGACGACGCCGCGTGTCATCACCGTGTAGACGCCCGGCTGTCGCGGCGCCTGGAAGAAGACGTCCGTCCGGTTCGCCGGGCCGAGATAGACTTCATTCGGCCTGACATAGCAGTTCACGATCGATGTCGCGTCCGCGTAGCAGGCCTCGAAGTTCCTGAGCATTGACTGATTGGGCTTGTCCGAACCGATCGGACCATCGAGCGGATTCGTCGTCCCGGCATTCTGCTGCGCCAGATCCTTGATCACATATGCGAGGCCGCTGCCGTCGTCTTCGACGAGCGTGATGCCGTCGAAGGCCAGTTGGTAGAGCTGCTGCTTGTCCGCGGATACCTCGGCGCGTGTCGCCGGCGTGAAAGTGCCGTTCGGCGGCGTCACGCAGCTTCACCAGCGTGTAGATCGTCCGATTGCCCGATGTGGATTGGTCGACGTCGTACTGGCCTTGCACCACCATGAAGCGCTTGAAACCGCGACCGTCGACGCTGCCATTGAGGACGCGCCAGCGCTCGATGGCGCCGGGCCGCATGCGGATGGTCTTCGGCGTGCTTGAGCCGTTGACGGCGAGACTTGCCTCGCCTCCCTGCTTCAGGGCCTGCGTCGGCGCATCCGGGTCGGTTGATATGTTGAAGACCCGCTGCACCAGCATGACGCGCTCGATGTAGTCGTAGGTCCCGCTCTTGCTTTGCGGATCGGGCGATCGCTCGCCGGTCAGCGCAAGGTTGATCGCCTCGTCGACATCGCCCTCGATAATGAGGAACCCGGCCATGCCGCTGGCGACCTGATTGTGCGTCGCGCCATGTGAGTGCGGATGATACCAGTGCGTTCCCGGCGGATGCGGCTGCGGCATCGCGCTCGCGATGTCCGCAGCCTGCACATCGCCGATACGAAACTCGTAGTCGGCATAGCCGGTCTGCTCGTCGTCGCGGAGAAAGGTCGTCTGTTCCGGATCGCGGATCCACGCGCAGGCCGGACTGTTCACCTGCACCTGGCGTTCGTTGTAGTCAGCCTGGCTGATGACCCTGAGGATTACGTTGTCGGAATGCGTCCCGTCCGGATTGCGTCCGGGCCGTACATGGAGGCCATGCGTGTGCAGGTTCGTGACGCGTTCGGAATGAACGCCATTGGTGTGTTCGCCGAGACAGAAATCGCTTCGGACATTTCCGAGCTGCTGCGCCTTCGCGAAGGCCTGCGCTGCCGTGACGTTGTCCGGCAAGGCGCCGGGATCCGGATACGGCCCGACGACCGTCGTCCCATAGTCGCGCCCCAGCATGTTGCGAAGGCGGACATACAGCGTCTCGTTGCCGTGCATCCGAATCGTCGGTCCGGGCGTTGCGCCGTTGTAGGAGAACAGAACCTCGCTGGGGTTGCCGAGACCGACGACCGCTCCCGGGTTCTCGTTTTCGATGACGTTGAGATCGAGGTTCTGCGAGGGCCAGTCACTCGGCCGCCACACCCAAGGCTCGGACCACGTTTCGGCGGCGTCCGTCTGCACCACCGGTATCGTGGCGCTGCTGCCTCCCTGGGCCCGCGCGCTCACGGCGGAAAGCAGCGGAACCGCCGTCGCTCCGATAGCGGCTGTCTGCAGGAACGACCTGCGGCTGATTTCTCTTGTCATCTCCGCCTCCTCCCTGGTCGTCAGGCACTCGAACGCCAAACATAGCCCGAGGACAAACAAGACAGACCTGTCCGTTTGCACAGGTCGACGACAATCTTCGTGACAATCGGACCAGGAATGAAGCGCCGAGAGGCGTGCCCGGTTACTGCCGTCCCACCAGAAATGATTCATTTGGACGGGGTGCGTCGCTGCGGTGCGGCGCGCCGAACCATTCGGCTACTAGACGGGCGCTTGGGGCCGAGGCGAAGCGATGCGGCGCGTGATCCGGGCCGTGGCGGTCGGGTCGAACCCGCGTCGCGGGCACGGCCGTCAGGTCGCACCAGGCCTGGAAACAACAACAATAATCAGACTTGGCGGTTCGGTGACTTCTGGATGCGGTTTCTGAAGTCATTCGGTGTGCGGGAGATCGTTGGCGGTCTCCCGGCCCGAGGCATCGTCCAACCATGCTTGCGAGCCAGGCTCAAAGAGCAGGATCTTGTCAACGCCATACTGTCGGGAAGCAATCGACCGGACGGTGGACCCTCCAGTCTTTGGTATGTGAACGAAGACGTCCATCAGCACGGAGCCACCGACTAGGCGCGGCCCGATATCGAGCGCTTTGTCACCTATTTGCTGCCCGAACGGCGCATGTCAAATTCGCCGGACAGCCAACCCATTGATTTTATTGGTGGGTGTACAAGGGCTCGAACCTTGGACCCGCTGATTAAGAGTCAGCTGCTCTACCAACTGAGCTATACACCCGCTGCCGCGGTTTATAGGAACGCCGCCCCTCCTCCGCAAGGCGAAGCGCGCACGCAGAGCAACGGAAAATCACAGGCGGGCAAACGCCATGGCAGATCGGTCCCCGAGTTCCCCTGGAAAACCTCTGCGCATGATTTGCCGCACACCGTCCGGCCGTGCATCCTTGCCGCATGATCCCCGCCACGGGAGACTCGACCGATTTCGCAGGACCTGACCAATTTCGCCAGCGCCGCTTGGGATTGGCTGCTGAGCTTCCTGCCGCACCTCCTCGGCGCGTTCGCCATTCTCGTGATCGGCTATCATCATCGCCGGCTATGTCGGCCGAGGCGTCGTCCGCGTCATGGACCGCACCGGACGCCTGGACCCGACGCTGAAGCCGATCATCCGCTCGGTGATCGCGCTACGCCGTCATCATCATCGTCATCGTTGCGGCGCTCGGGCAGCTCGGCGTCGCCACCGCCTCGATTCTCGCCGCTCTCGGCGGCGCGGCGCTCGCCATCGGCCTCGCCCTGCAGGGCACGCTCTCAAACATCGCCGCCGGGCTGATGCTGATCTGGCTGCGGCCGTTCCGCGTTGGCGACTATATCGAGACGACCGCTGTCGCCGGCACCGTCGAAGAGATCAATCTCTTCCACGCGCGGATCAAGACCTGGGACGGCATCTACAAATTCGTGCCCAATTCCGAGCTCTGGTCGACGACGATCACCAACTACACCCGCAACCCGACGCGCCTCGTCCTCATCGAATTCGGCATCGACTACGAACACGATATCGCCAGGGGACGGAAGGTCCTGGCCGATTTCGCCGCAAGCCATCCCGGTGTTCTGAAGGATCCGCCGGTCCAGGTTGTGCCCTTGAACCTCGGCGACAGCTCAGTCGTGCTGCAGTTGCGCGCTTGGTCGACGACGCCTGATTTCTGGGCGAACCGTTGGGACCTGACCGAAGGCGGCAAGAAGGCGCTCGAGGCCGCCGGCATCACCATCCCGTTCCCGCAATTGGTCATTCACAATGCTGATCGGGAGGGGCCGCCCGAACCGGCTCGAACGCCGCCCCGGCCGGCTTTGCCCTCGGAACCGCACCAGAGCGCCTCCGGCGATCCGTCCGGCCAGGAATCACCAGGCGGCGATTAGCAATCGCGACACGTTCAGGGGCAATTGTTCTGGGCGTGCTGCAGCGCGGCGGTGAAGCCAAGCAGCGAGATCGGTCCGTGCGCGGCGAGCCGCCGGTGGTGGTGCCGGTCAGCACCAACTCAACGCCCTGCTTCATGGCATCGATACGGCGCGGAAACCGGGGAACACCCATCATTGCCTTCGGGCAACCACCGGTCGCTGGCCGGCGCGTGACGACAACGCCACGCGCCGATTGGCTCAGACCGCTTTCAGCGTTTCCGGCGACGCCTTGAGACGCCGCGTCATCAGCTTGTTGATGCCCGAGACATACGCCTTAGCCGAGGCGACCATCGTGTCCGGATCGGCGCCACGGGCCATGACCATCTTGCCGTCTTCCTCGAGCCGGATCGAAACCTCCGCCTGCGCGTCGGTTCCCTCGGTCACGGCATGCACCTGATAGAGCGACAGCCGGGCGTTATGCGGCAGGACCATCTTGATGGCGTTGAAAGTCGCGTCGACCGGGCCGTTGCCGGTCGCCTCGCGGGTTTCATGCACGCCGTTGACGTCGAGAGTGATGATCGCCTTCTGCGGGCCACCGGTGCCGGCAATGACGGTCAGTGCCACCACCCTCACCTGCTCGCTCGCCGTCGCCACCTCGTCCTCGACGAGCGCGATGATGTCGTCGTCGAATACGGTCTTCTTGCGGTCGGCGAGATCCTTGAAGCGCTTGAACACCTCGTTCAGCGCGTTGTCGCCCAGGTCGTAGCCGATCTCGATCAGCTTCTGGCGGAAGGCGTGCCGGCCGGAATGCTTGCCCATGACCAGCGACGTAGCCTTCACGCCGACGTCCTCCGGCTTCATGATCTCGAAGGTCTGGGCGTTCTTCAGCATGCCGTCCTGGTGGATGCCGAACTCATGGGCGAAGGCGTTCTGGCCGACGATCGCCTTGTTGTATTGCACCGGAAAGGCGGTGACGGCCGACACCAGCTTGGAAGCGCGCATCAACATCGTCGTGTCGACGCCGGTGTGGAACGGCAGCACGTCCGATCGCGTCTTGATCGCCATCACCACCTCTTCCAAAGCCGCGTTGCCGGCGCGTTCGCCAAGGCCGTTGATGGTGCATTCGATCTGGCGTGCGCCGCCGATGACGCCGGCCAGCGAATTGGCAACCGCCATGCCGAGATCGTCGTGGCAATGGACCGAGAAGATCGCCTTGTCGGAGTTCGGCACGCGCTCGATCAGCATCTTCATCAACGCGGTGAATTCGTCCGGCGTGGTGTAGCCGACCGTATCGGGGATGTTGATGGTCGTTGCGCCGGCATTGATCGCCGCCTCGACAACGCGGCAGAGATAGTCGTGCTCGGTGCGGGTCGCGTCCATCGGCGACCACTCGACGTCGTCTGTGTAGCTGCGGGCGCGCGTCACGGAGGCAACGACCTTCTCGTACACCTCCTCCTCGTTCATCTTCAGCTGAAACTGACGATGCACCGGCGAGGTGCCGATGAAGGTGTGGATGCGGGGGCGCTTGGCGTGCTTCAGCGCTTCCGCCGCCCGATCGATATCCTGGAAGCCCGCGCGGGCCAGACCGCAGACCACCGCGTTCTCGGTCTGCTTGGCAATCTCGGAAACAGCCTCGAAATCGCCCTCCGAGGCAATCGGAAAGCCGGCTTCGATGATGTCGACGCCCATTTCGTCGAGCACTTCGGCGACCTGGAGCTTCTCCTCCAGGGTCATCGACGCGCCGGGCGATTGCTCGCCGTCACGCAGCGTCGTATCGAAAATGAATACGCGACCTTCGTCGCTCTGCTTTTCTTTGGCCGACTTTTCGGCCCCGCTCACCTTGCTCATCTCTTTATCCTCGTCGCCTTGCGCGCGGGCTCCTCATCCAAGGGCGCCCCTTCGGGTTGGTGCATGCCATCCCCTGAGAACCCGCTCGAAAGAGCAGCGGCGCTCAGGGGCTGATAAGGAGGAGAAGGGTGCCGGACAGGCGCGCGGGATCGGCCGCAAAAGCGGTCGTGTCCCATCTCGTAGCTGATCGCGATCCGATCGGTCATAGCTAACGCGCCAAAGCCAATTGCGAAGAGCCTAGCCCGCCTTCCGATAAGGCAAGGTTAAGCTTCGAGAAATGTGTCTATCCGAGGCCGCCCGTTCAAGGCAAGCCCCGGAACCATCCCGCGCTAGTGGAAGACGAAGGTCGAAACGAGGACGACGACCAGGGACAAACCGCCCATCACCGGGCCGACCATCGGCATGTACTGCATGATTGCCGGTGTCTCGCCGCGTTTGATCTGGTTCTGTGCCTGATAGACGAGATACGCGATGGCGATCATCCCGCCCGCACCCAACAGCTTGATGTAGAACCAGAACTGCTTGAACGAGTATGACGCCATGCCGTTCACGGTGAACAGCATCAGCAATCCAGTCACGACAAGGATGCCCAGACCGATCGTGGCCAGTGGGGCGATCCTCTGAGGCAACGCAGTGAGGAAGGTGGCCTGCTCGCCTTCAGCCTCTCGCGCCCAACGGGCAAGGAACATGTTGACCACGCCTGCGCCCAAGCCAAGGGCCAGGCCGATCAGGTGCAGGAACAGGAGGACGTCATGGTAGAACGACAGGCTCGACATTCTGTGATCCTCAATTCGGCAGTCCCGCTAGGTTCTTACACTAGTATTGCAGCGCCGTGGGGCGCAACGCCACACCAAAAAACGGGCAGGCACATCTTTGCTGTGGGGCGGAATTAGGCGATTGCTCCCCTGGTAAGAGAGACGCAGCGCTCCGCGGAGGGCCAATTTGACCGCCACCCTGTCCCTTATTGCCGCCGTGGCCGACAACGGCGTGATCGGAAATGCCGGCGCCATTCCCTGGCGCCTGTCGACCGACATGCGCAGATTCAAGGCGCTCACCCTCGGCAAGCCGGTGATCATGGGACGGAAGACGGCCGAAAGCCTCGGCACGCCGCTTGTCGAGCGCACCAATATCGTCGTCACCTCCACCGCCTCCAACCCGCTGATCGATCCGGGCTTCCTGTGCGTCACCTCCGTCGAAGAGGCCCTCCACGTCGCCGACGAGGCGATGGAGGCGCTTGGTGGCGACGAGGTTATGATCATCGGCGGCGGGCAAATCTATGCCGCCACCATCGACCGCGCCGACCGCCTTTACATCACCCACGTGAAGGCCACCGTCGAAGGCGACACATTCTTCCCGGCCATCGACGACGGCATGTGGAAAGCGACAGAGCGCGAGCACGTCCCTGCGGGTGACCGCGACAACTTCGCCACCGAGTTCGTCGTTTATCAGCGGCGCGCGGCTTGACGGGGCCGCCAGTCGTTCCCAATTTGCCAAAGACAGCGGGCTCTTCCTTCGCCAGCGGGGCGCAGTGCGGAGGCCGACCACGAGCCAGGGGCATGCGCCTGGGCGATTTGCGGCGGCCGGACCATTCGCCTATAACGCGCCCAATCCCTGAAACCTGTGATTTCAATGACGCCCAGGGTCATGCGACCGGGGCGGCTGACAGAAGGTAGAGAATGCCGACGGTGCACGAGATGAGCGGAGGCGGCGGCTGGCGGGGCGGCAGCGGCGGACCTTGGGGCCAAGGGCCACGAAACACCGGCGGCGGTGGCGGGCGTCAGACCCCGCCCGATCTCGAAGAACTTCTCCGGCGCAGTCAGGATCGCCTTCGCCGGGTTTTCCCGCGCCGAGGCGGCGGAGGCGGCGGCGTCAGCCCAATCGCGATCATCGCAATCGTCATCGTTGTTCTCGGCTTCATCGGCTACTCAACCTTCACCTTCCGCGTCGAGCCGAACGAGGTCGGCGTCGTTCTCCGCTTCGGCGAGTACAACCGCACCGTCCTGCCGGGCCTCAATTTCCGCCTGCCCTTGGTCGAGACGGTCTACACGCCCGCAGTGACCCGCGAGACGCAGGTCCAGATCGGCTACAGCCAGGCCGACGCAACCACCTTCAATCCCGACCCGCCAGTAACGGACGTGCCGCGAGAGGCCCTGATGCTGACCGGCGACGAAAACATCGTCGACGTCCACTTCTCGGTAGTGTGGATCATTCAGGACGCGCGCGCCTATCTATTCAACCTCGTCGATCCGGACGGCACGGTGAAAGCCGTTGCCGAGAGCGCCATGCGCGAAGCGATCGGCAAAGAGGATCTGCGGCCTCTGCAGACCGGCCTCCGCGAGCAGACGGCTCAATCGGTTCAGGACGCCATCCAGGCCACCCTTGATTCCTACGGCGCCGGCATCCAGGTCGTTCGCGTCAACCTGTCGGCCGTTGATCCGCCCCCGACGGTGGTCGACGCCTTCCGCGACGTTCAGGCCGCGCAGACCGACAATGAGCGCTACCAGAACGAAGCGACCGCCTACGCCAATCAGGTCATCCCAGAGGCGCGCGGTCAGGCTGCTCAGATCAGGGAAACCGCCGAAGCCTATCGCCAGCAGATCATCGCCCAGGCGACGGGTGACGCGGACCGCTTCCTGCAGGTCTACGCCACCTACGCCGAAGCGCCCGAGATCATCCGCGAACGCATCTATCTGGATACGATCGCCGCGATCCTTGGCGACATCAACAAGATCATCGTCGATCCGAATGCGGGCGCCGGCGTCGTGCCGTATCTGCCTCTCGATGCGCTCACGCCAGGAACGACAACGACGGGAGCCAACCAATGACCCGCCGTCGTGTCATCGCCATCAGCAGCCTGGTCGTAGCCGGACTGCTCGTCATCATCGGGTCGCTCAGCGTCTATGTCGTCGACCCGACGAAATACGCGCTCGTGCTCCGTTTCGGCGATCCGGTCGATACGGCGTTGGAGCCGGGCCTCTATTTCAAGATCCCGTTCATCGACAACGTCGTCTATATCGAGAAGCGCCTTATCAGCTTCGCGCCGAGCGCTGAGACGACGCGCAACGAGGCCAACGAAATCGTTGCCGGCGACCAGCGCCGCATCAACGTTCTCGCCTTCGGTCGCTATCAGGTCGTCGATCCGCTGCGTTTCTACGAGGCGGTCGGCACCGTCGACACCGCCAACTCCCGTCTGCTGGCGATTCTCGACGCGTCGGTGCGCAGTATCCTGGGTGACGCCAGCTTCTCCGAGATCGTTCGCGATAACCGCGCCGAACTGATGGATGCCATCACCACCCGCGTCGCCAGCGAAGCCCAGAATCTCGGCGTCCAGGTCGTCGATGTCCGCATCCAGCGGGTCGACCTTCCGGACGTGAACGCAAACTCGATCTTCGCCCGCATGCAGACCGAGCGTCAGCAGGAAGCGGCCCAGATCCGCGCCGACGGCCAGCAGGCTGCAAGGGAAATCCGTGCGGCAGCAGACCGCGACGTGACCGTCACCATCGCCAACGCGACGCGCGACGCACAGACCTTGCGAGGCGCCGGCGACGCCGAGGCGAACCGGATTTATGCGAACGCCTATGGCGTGGATACGGATTTCTTCCAGTTCTACCGGTCCATGCAGGCCTATCAAACCGGTCTGACCGGCGACACGACGACAATGTTGATTTCGCCGACCAGCGACTTCTTCCGCTACTTCAATCAGATCGGCACGATCGAAGCGCCACCGCCGCCCCTCGATCCAAACCTGCTGCCTGAAGTGCCGGAGGTCGAGCCGGGAGTACTCCTTCCCGCAGAGGGGGCTGCCGCGCCGGTATCGACGCCAGCCGTAGAGACGCCGGCATCGGCAGCAGCACCCGTCTCAGCTGTGGCGCCGGCATCGGCGGCGGCGCCAGCATCGGCCGCCGGACCGTAGGCTAGGTTCCGACCGTCGCCGGCAGCGAGGCTAGCCACGCCTTGCGGTCGGTGGCGTAGAGAACCTGCCGCTGCAACGGGTCGCCCTCCGCGATCTTCGGGTGATCGAAGTCCCCCTCGGTTTCGCGCTTGAGGCCGATCTTCTCCATCACGCGGCGTGACGGGGCGTTGGCCCGCGAGGTGAACGCCACGATTCGTCCGATGCCGAGGTCCTCGAAACCGACGCGAAGCAGCGCCCGCGCGCCCTCGGTGGCGAGACCCCTTCCCCACATATCGCTGGCGATCCGCCAGCCAATCTCGACGTCCGGCGTGGTCGGCAGGAACTCCGGCGATGGCCGCATGCCGATCAGCCCTATGAAGCGCCCTGTCACCTGTTCCTCGGTGGCGAAAAAAGTCATGCCGAAGGTCTTCTCGGCCTCGATCAGTCGATCGACCAGCGTATCCAACTCCTCCCGGCTCAACGTCGCCGGAAAGTAGCGCATCACCTCGGGGTCAGCGTTCATCGCGGCGAAGGGCGCCCGATCCTCGTCGCGCCAGCTCCTGAGGATCAGCCGCTCCGTCACCAGCGGCGTCACGCCGCGAACTCCTCGCGTCGATAGCCCTGCAAATACAGAAGCGAAGTCAGATCGCCATGATCGATTCGGGCATCCGCCGCGGCCGCAACCGCCGGCTTGGCGCGATAGGCGACGCCGAGCCCAGCTTCCTCGATCATGCCGAGATCATTGGCGCCGTCGCCAACGGCGAGGGTTTCCGCCATCGCTAGACCGAGCTGGTCGCGTAGCCGAAGCAGCGCATCGAGCTTTGCCTCGCGTCCGCGGATCGGCTCCTCCGCCCGCCCTGCGAGCAGACCATCCTCGACAACGAGGACGTTTGAGAAATGCTCGTTGAAGCCGATGCGTTCGGTCATCGGTCCGGTGAACAGCGTGAAGCCGCCTGAGACCAGCGCGGTGTGGGCGCCATGGGCTCGCATCGTCCGCACCAGCGTCTCCGCGCCGGGGTTCACCGTGATCCGTGTCGCCAGAATTTCCTCGATCACCGAGACCGGCACGCCCTTCAACAGGGCGACGCGTTCCCGAAGCGAGGCCTCGAAAGGCAGTTCGCCGCGCATCGCGCGCTCCGTGATCGCCGCGACCTGCGGCTTGATCCCGGCATAGTCGGCCAGTTCGTCGATGCATTCCTGACCGATGATGGTCGAATCCATGTCGGCCACGAGGAGCTTCTTCCGGCGGGCACCATCAGGCAGAACCGCCACGTCAATCGGCGCTCCTTCTACGTGGCCGCGGATTCGGGCTTCGATCGCGCGTGCCTCGACGGCGTCAGCAGCGTCGACCTCGGCTTCGGCGGCAACGCCGTCGGCCAGCCAGCGCGGCATGTCGCGAAGCACCAGCATCGCCCGCACCTCGGCAAGGAGATCAGCGTCGAGCGACGGTTCGGCGGGGTTGGAAATCAGGCTGAGAATGAAGCGCATGACTCGAATGCAGTTGAGCGCGGCCCGGCTCGTCGCCTATAGCCGTGTCGCCATCCGCCGTCCAATCGAAGTCGCCCGAATTTGAAAACCGGTTGCCTATGGCAAAGCCGATCCTGATCGCCGGCCCAACGGCCGCCGGCAAGTCGCGCCTCGCCTTCGAGCTCGCCAAGCGCGTCGACGGCATGATCATCAATGCCGAACTCGATGCAGGTCTATACCGAGCTCCGTGTCCTGACGGCACGGCCGAGCGACGCCGAACTCGAAGCGGTGCCGCATCGCCTGTTCGGCCATGTTCCCGCTTCGCAGGCCTATTCCGTCGGCCGCTGGATCAGCGATTTGGCCTCCGTGCTCCTCGACGCGCGCGGCGAGAAGCGGCGCCCGATCATCGTCGGCGGCACAGGCCTTTATTTCCGGGCCCTCACCCGCGGCCTCGCCGAAGTGCCCAACGTGCCGGCATCCGTGCGTTCCGATTGGCGCGAGCGTGCCGCGACGCTCTCCACGCCCGAACTCCACGATATCCTCGCCAAGCGCTCCTCTGCCGAGGCGGCGCGCGTCGGCCCGAATGACCGCAGCCGCATCCTCCGCGCCCTCGAGGTCATCGACGCAACCGGCCGCACCCTGCCGGAATGGCAGGACGAAGCGGCCGGCGCGGCGCTGATCCAGCCGCAGGACGCCGAACGCATCATCGTCGCCCCGCCACGAGCCGATCTCTACGACCGCATCAACCGCCGCTTCCTGGCGATGATGAAGGCCGGAGCCCTTCATGAGGCCCGCAAGGTCGCGGCCCTCAATCTCAACCCCGACTTGCCGGCGATGAAGTCGATCGGGCTATCGGCCCTGCTTTCGCATCTGCGCGGAGAGATCGAACTCGACGAGGCGATCGCCCGCGCTCAGACCGAAACGCGAAATTTCGCCAAGCGGCAGCTGACATGGTTCCGCAATCAGATGCCGGATTGGCCGACGGCGGATTACCCCGCCGCCGAAGAGCTACTCGGCAGGCTCGCCTAGAACATCGTGTTGGCGTTGGCGGCCAATTCCGGCACCGGCTGGATGACGTCCCAATGTTCCACGAACTTGCCGTCGGCGACGCGGAAGAGATCGACCACCGCCATGCCGCGATCGTCTGGGGCCGTCGTGACGTGCGAATGCACGGCCACGAGATCGCCGTCGACGAGCACGCGCTTGAAGTCATAGCGCCAGCCGGGGAGTTGCTGGAGCAGGCCGGCGAGACCGGTCTTTGCGGCGTCGATCCCGTCCGGAACCTGCGGATTATGCTGCGTATAGGGCGGTGCGGCGTAGCGATCGAGCGCCTCGGTGACTTTCTGCTGATTGAAAGCGAGGTCGAGGAAGTCGACCGCAGCATTGGCGATCGGATTGTTCGAAAGGGCGTGGGCGTTTGTCGACATGGCAATGGCCTTCCTTGTTGTGGCGTTTACACACCCCATCTGAGCGCCTACAGTCCTTTTCGCAAGAAGGCACCTTTCTGAGCGCTAGGTACCCAATGGAAACCACCTCGCAGTGGAACCCCTATTCCGCAGACTGCCCCACCCGCGTCGTGCTCGATCGCATCGCCGACAAATGGACCGTGCTCATCATGGGCCTGCTTCGCGAAGGCCCGACGCGCTTCAATCAGCTGCGCCGGCAGGTCGACGGCCTGTCGCAGAAGGTGCTGACCAAGGTGCTGCGCGGTCTTGAGGCAGATGGCCTGGTGAGCCGCACCGTTTTCCCGACTGTTCCCGTCACGGTCGAATATGCGCTGACGCCGCTCGGCAAGAGCCTCAGCAGGACGCTCGATCCCGTGCGCCATTGGGCCGAGAACAACATCGAGGCGATCCTCGAAGCGCGTCAGCGCTAGCCGGCAATTGGCGTTCGCGACCGGCGCGACTATTGTCCGCGCAGCAAAGCCTGGGGAGGCAGGTGTGGGTCTTCTCGATCTCATGCGTCCGAAATGGCGTCACAGCGACGCCGACACACGGCTGCGCGCCGTCGCCGAGCTCACCGACCCGGCGACGCTCGCCCGCGTCGCCCGCGAGGACGAGGACGACCGCGTCCGCGAAGCGGCCATCGCCCGTATCGATGATACCGAGACGCTGACGCGCATCGCACTCACCGGAGCGATCTCGCCCGTTCATCTCGCCGCCCTCGCCAAACTGACCGACCAGGGCATCCTCGCCCGGATCGCCACCGCGGCGATGGATATCCGCGTGCGCGAAGCGGCCGTGCGGCAGATGACCGATCAATCCTTCCTCACCGCCGTCATCGCTTCCAGCAATCCGCGCCCGATTCGCCTCGCCGCGATCGAGGCGCTCACCGATCAGGCACAGCTCGCCAAGCTCGCCGAAAGCGATCCCGACGCTTCCGTCAGGGCATCAGCCGCCGCTCGCCTGACCAACGGCCAGAAGCTCGCGGCCATCGCCGCGAACGATGCCGACGCTTCGGTTCGCCTCGCTGCCGCCGGGGCAGCGCCGGACGATTCGCTGCTGGTGAAGCTGGCGACCGAAGACCATGACCAGGCGACGCGCGAGGCCGCCGTCGCCGAGCTCGACCGGCCGGACACGCTCTATCGCATCGTCGTGCACAAGATGGATGTCAGCACCGACCTTCTCGGCGACCAGTTCGTCATGCGCGCCGGCCAGGATGCGGCCCTGGCAAAGATCGCCGACCCCACCCTCCTCGCCAAGATCGCGACACGCGTCGAGGACCAGCGCCTCGCCCGTACGGCGATCGACCGGCTCACGGATCAGGCGCTCATCCGCGGCGTCCTTAAGAGCGACCATTGGTTCGCCCGTCAGGCGGCGGCCGAAAAACTCGACGATCCGAAGGCGATCCTCGACCTCATCTCCAGCGAGCAGGACCTCGATGTCCTCGATGCCGCCGTCTCGCGCCTCGGCGAACTCGGCACCGCCGGCCTCGACCCCGCCGCCATCGACAAGGCCCGCGAAGCGCTCAAATCGGCCGCTTCCGCCGAGACGGAAGAGGCCGGCAGCCCGCGCATCATCACCGGCAGCATGCCCAGCGCCGAGAAGGTCTCGGCGCATTTCGAGCGCGTGATCGCCGGCCGCAAGGCGGGCTAACGCCAATTCCCTTGACCCCTCCCCGCGCCGCGCTTATTTGTTGCTGCCAACAGGCGAGCCCACGGAGAGACCCGTGAACACCAACATTCTCGTAGTACCGGAGCGCACCATCACGATGGCATGACCTGCCGTCGCCATTGATGGTGCGTGTTGTTAAAGGGCCTTAAGGCCCTTTTTTGTTACTTGGACTGGGGAAACGGCTGGAGAGAGCCATGCAGGAACGAACAATGACAGGCGCCGAGATGGTGCTGCAGGCGCTGAAGGACCACGGCGTCACCGATCTTTTCGGCTATCCGGGCGGCGCTGTCCTGCCGATCTATGACGTCCTCTTCGAGCAGGAGGACATCCGCCATATTCTCGTCCGCCATGAGCAGGGCGCCGGCCACGCAGCCGAAGGCTATGCCCGCTCGACCGGCAAGCCGGGCGTCGCGCTGGTGACCTCCGGCCCCGGCGCCACCAACATGGTGACGCCGCTCACGGACGCGCTCCTGGATTCGATCCCGGTCGTCTGCATCACCGGCCAAGTCGCCACGCACCTCATCGGCTCCGACGCGTTCCAGGAATGCGACACGGTCGGCATCACGCGGCCCTGCACCAAACACAATTGGCTGGTGAAGGACGTCAACGACCTCGCCCGCATCCTGCACGAGGCCTTCTATGTCGCCACGCACGGACGCCCCGGCCCGGTCGTCGTCGACATCCCGAAGGACGTCCAGTTCGCGACCGGCGTCTATACCGGCCCCGAGCATGTCGAGCACAAGACCTACCACCCGCGCGTCAAGGGCGACGCTGCGCGTATCCGCGATGCGGTGGCGCTGATCGCCGGAGCCAAGCGGCCGATCTTCTATACCGGCGGCGGCGTCATCAATTCGGGCCCGGAGGCCTCCCGCCTGCTGCGTGAATTCGTCCGCACGACCGGCTTCCCGATCACCACGACGCTGATGGGCCTCGGCTCATACCCGGCATCCGACCCGCAATGGGTCGGCATGCTCGGCATGCACGGCACCTACGAAGCCAACAACGCCATGCATGATTGCGACGTCATGATCACGGTCGGCGCGCGTTTCGACGACCGCATCACCGGACGCCTCGATGCCTTCTCGCCGGATTCGCGCAAGATCCAGATCGATATCGACCCATCCTCGATCAACAAGAACGTTCGGGTCGACATCCCGATCGTCGGTGACGTCGCCAACGTCCTCGCCGACATGCTGCATGTCTGGAAGGAGGAAAAGCCGAAGGTCGACAAGGAAGCGCTCAAGGATTGGTGGGCGCGCATCGACCGCTGGCGTTCACGCAACAGCCTCGCCTATTCGACCAACCCCGACGTCATCATGCCGCAATACGCCATCGAGCGGCTGTTCGCGGCGACGCGCGGGCGTGACACCTACGTCACCACCGAAGTCGGCCAGCACCAGATGTGGGCGGCGCAGTATTTCCATTTCGAGGATCCGAACCATTGGGTCACCTCCGGCGGTCTCGGCACGATGGGCTTCGGCCTCCCCGCCGCCATCGGCGCCCAGGCCGCCCATCCCGACGCGCTTGTCATCGACATCGCCGGCGACGCCTCGGTGCTGATGACGATGCAGGAGATGTCGACCGCCGTGCAGCACGAGCTGCCGGTCAAGATCTTCATCCTCAACAATCAGTACATGGGGATGGTCCGGCAGTGGCAGCAGCTGCTGCACGGCAACCGCATCTCGCACAGCTACATGGAATCGCTGCCTGACTTCGAGAAGTTGGGCGAGGCCTATGGCGCCGTCGGCATGCGCGTCGACAAGCCCGGCGATCTCGACGGCGCGATCGCCGAGATGATTGCCGTCGACAAGCCGGTGCTGTTCGATTGCCGCGTCGCCGCCCTCGCCAATTGCCTGCCAATGATTCCGTCGGGCAAGGCACACAACGAGATGTTGCTGCCGGACGAAGCCACCGACGAGATGATGGCGACGGCGATTGACGAGCCCGGCAGGCAGCTGGTCTAGCCGATGGCACAGGAGCCAGACATGGGCGCCGACCCGTTCAGCAAGCCTCGCGACCCTCGCGAGGAGCAAGGCCTTCTGCTCTTCCTCCGCATCCTGTTCGGCCTCCGCGTGGTGATGCTGGCCGGGTCGGCCGGCGCCTTCGTCGGCTCGATCCTGATGTTCTGGCAGGGCTTCCGCTATGTCGGTGACGCTTGGGACATCCTGCGCCATAGCGGTGAGGGCCACTCCGACGTGCAGGTGACGGTACCGATCCTAGAGGCGGTCAATTCCTTCCTCTTCGGCGTCGTTCTCGTCATCTTCGCCTATGGCATCGCCATAGGCTTCGTTTTCCGCCTTCCCGCGCACATCGCGAAGTTCCTGCCCGCCTGGATGAAGATTGAGGGGGTCGGCCAACTCAAGCAGATCCTGGCGGAAGTCGTCATCGTCGTCCTCATCGTCATCTTCGCCCGCGTCGTCGTCGAATCCGGCAGCGAGTTCGCCTGGAGCATCCTCATCCTGCCGGTCGCGATCATCCTCATCTCCGGCGCCCTCTGGTTCCTCGACCTTGGCGAGAGCCGCCATCGCCGCGAGGACAACCACCAGAACCACGACGCCCTAGCTTCCCAACCGGATCACGAACAATGAACCAGCCGGCCTCGCCCTATTTCATCCAAGAACGCGACGACCGCGAAGAGACGCACACGCTCTCCGTCGTCGTCGACAACGAGCCCGGCGTCCTCGCCCGGGTCATCGGCCTCTTCTCCGGCCGCGGCTACAACATCGACAGCCTGACGGTCTCGGAAACCGAGCACGCCGAGCATGTGTCCCGCATCACCATCGTCACCACCGGCGCTCCGGACGTCATCGTCCAGATCAAGCATCAGCTCGAGCGCATGGTGCCGGTGCATTCCGTCCGCGACCTCACGGCCGAAGGAAAGCCGCTCGAACGCGAGCTGGCGCTCGTCAAGGTCATCGGCACCGGCGACAAGCGCGTCGAAGCGCTCCGCCTCGCCGACGCCTTCCGCGCCAGCGTCATCGACGCCAATGTCGATCACTTCGTGTTCGAGATCACGGGCCGCACGTCGAAGATCGAGCAGTTCATCGCCATCATGGTGCCACTCGGCCTCGCCGAAGTCTGCCGCACTGGCATCGCCGCCGTCAGCCGCGGTTCGGAGCCGGCGCCGGAATAGACGCCGGCCGCCGCGCCTACTTCAGTTCCGTGCATTGCGTTGGCAAATCCTCGCCGCCTTCCATCAAATTGGCGAGGGTGACGCCGGAGCCGCTCGTCCACCAGATGTACTGCGCTCCGGCGTAGCGCGCGCCAGATCCGGAGATGACATTGGCGGCAACGACGAGATCGTCGGGAAGGTGCAGCACCGCCAGCGAGACCGGCCCCGAATTGATGTAGTCGACCGTCACCGGCATCGCGCCGCACCGATAGCGCACGGTCGTCGTGTCGACCGTCGCTGCGCTCGGCACATCGATGGTGACCGTCGCCGCCTGCGCCGCGCTTTGCCCGGCGGCGATGGCGAGAAGAAAAGCCGTACCGGCCAATGCGTGCCTGATCTGCATTGTCGTTCTTCCTCCGTTTGGGCCGACGGGCCCATCCTCGGTCGCGAACATGAATCAATCGCGACGTAATCAACAGCAATTCTTCGCGGTGGCGGCGGAAACGGCGACATTCTGCGAAGACACGGCATACGCGCGGCCGAGGCCAATGCGCTCCCGTCGTGCTATAATTCGACGTGCTGAGGAATCGTTTTCGCTAGGAGCGAACTGATGACCAACGCCGAACCTTCCCCCCTTGGAATGATGTCGCCGCTGCTTCGGCCACTCGCCCAGAATTGGTGGCTGATCCTTCTGCGTGGCGTGCTCGCGATCGTGTTTGGCATCATCGCGCTTGTTCTTCCCGGTGTCGCCCTCATCTCTTTCATTTGGATTTTCGCCGTCTTCGCCTTCGTCGACGGCATCTTCTCGATCGGCGCCGCGATCACCGGCGGCACCATGGCGCCGCGCTGGTGGCTTGCCATTGTCGGCCTCGCCGGCATCGCCGTCGGCGTCCTCGCCGTCGCCTGGCCTGACGTGACGGCGCTTGTGTTGCTCACCTTCATAGGCATCTGGGCGATCGTCCGCGGTCTGTTTGAGATCGTCGGTGCCCTCTCCATCCGCCAGCATATCGAAAACGAGTGGATGCTCGTCGCCGCCGGCGCGCTCTCAGTTCTCTTCGGTGCCGTCGTCCTCATAGCGCCCGGTGCGGGTGCGCTCGCCCTTCTCTGGCTGATCGGTGCCTACGCCGTCGTCGCGGGCCTGATGCTGGTCGGCTTCGCCTTCCGCCTGCGCGCCCATAGCCACGCGACCTAGAATGCAGAGCCCGGTTTGACCGGAGGCCGCCAAGGCACTATCCGGTTTGCCTTACGCCCAACCGCGGAAGGCAAACCGGAACATGTCGCCGCCCATTGCCGTTCCCGAAGAAATCCTGACTAAGCGCCTGCGTCTCAGGCGCCATCATGAGGGCGACATCGAAGCCTTTCAGGGTTTCATGACCGACCCGGAGGCGACGCGCTATCTGCCGCTCGACGACGATGAGCGTACCCCCGCCGGCGCACGCGCCTCGCTGCTCGACGTCGCCGAGCTCTACGACAGCGAAGCGCCGGTCTTCTCGCTGACGATCACGCTGCTCGGCGTCGACCGCTATCTCGGCTCGATCGGCCTCAGCCCGACCAACTCCGACGACGTCATCGAGATCTTCTTTTCACTTGTCCCGGCCGCGCAGGGCCATGGCTACGCCACCGAGGCGGTCGACGCTCTCATCGGCTTCGCGCGCGGGCATGGTGTCCGCCAACTCACCGCCCGCGTTTTCGACGACAATCGTCCCTCGATCGCCGTGCTGTTGCGGGCCGGTTTCGAGCTCACCGCCGCCATCGAAGGCGAACTCGGCCCGGCCTCGCTGTTTGTCCTGGATCTCTAGCGGTTCACGCCGTCTATCTGAGCCTGGCGCCGTTGATAACGCGCGCGGCTTCGCCCGTCAGTTCCCCGGTAAAGCTGAAGCCGTCGCCGTTGAGTTGGAACGAGAACGCGCCCTGCCAACCGAAAGCACCGTGGATATAGGCGCCACCGATCATGTCGGGCGTGGCGGCGGTGACGATAAGCGTGATGTCCCAGCGATCGAGGAAGCCGCCATCGGGACCGGTGATTTTCAGCCCGCCGGCCCAGGCGCCGATATCCCATTCTCCCCACCCGGTCTGCCAGGTGCCTTCCCAGCCTGCCAGAGCCGGATCGGCGATCACGGCGCCGCCGACCGCCTCGCAAAGATCGGCAAGAACGGGCAGCTGACCGCAAAAAGTGCGCATCAGCCGCTGCAACGTCTCGATGCCCCACGGTCCGCGCGACAGATTGTTGAGCCGATCGGTGATCTGCCGCAGCGCTTCGGTGTCGACCTGTCCGGTCTCGATGGCGTTTGCCACGACGTTCAGCGCGTCCGCCGATGCGCCATACATGCGCGCATCCCAGGCCAGCAAATCGGTAATCGCTACCTGGTGCCCGGTCAGCGCTGGGTTCGGCGGGAAGATCGAGAAATAGCCATCCGCAACGCGTCGAGCGGCTTCCTCGTCGCCGGCGGCGAGGTCGGCCAGATCGCGCGCAAAGGCGGCCGCCTGATCGATGCGGTCGAGGACACCGGAGACGCGCTCGCGGATGCCCTCCGGAAGCAGGCTCAGCGCCGTCTCGCGAAGGCTCGGCAACCCGGCTTCCTCGGCCGCCGCATCATAGGTCGCGATCGCCTCCGACAACGACAACACTGTCGACGGCATCACAGGCGCGGTTTCGGGGTCTTCCGGATGGAGCGCCGCAATGGCGCCGGCAATCGCCGCGGCCTGCTCTTCCAGCCCAGCGCCGGCACCTTGTTTGCCGAGCGCGGTGACAACACCCTGAAGGTCGTCCAAGGCCGCTTCGCCGCCGACCTGTGCGCCGGTCAGCTTCAGCATCAGCGCGGCGCCGGGCGCATCGCCGGCCGCCTCCAGCGTCGTCTGAACGCCTCCGAAGGCCGAAAGTCGGTCGAGCGACTCGGTTGCCTCCGCAAAGGCAGCAGTCGCCGTCGCGAGATTGGATTGGAGTTCCGCATCCCAATCCAGTTCCTGCGCGCCCGCCGGCCAAGCACCGACAATCATGGCGACAAAGACCAGTCCGCGGCGTCGCATAGGCGACCCTCCCTTCCGCGCGTGTCTTGCCCGGTAGTCTAGCGGCGAACCCCTATTGGTCAACCGATGGCAGCGGTTCACGTCGCTTCCAGTCGCCAGACGCGATTCTCCGCGCATTGCCCGGCAGTCCGCCACGGCCGTAGAAATAGACATCGGCCCGGACCTGCGGTTCGAGCAACTCGACCTCGCGCCGCACGAACAGGCCGCGTTCCGGGCGTTTCGCGGCAGCGCCCTCATAGGCGTCGAGCATCGCCAAAGCGCCTTGCCCGCGAATCTCGTAAAGTTCCGCGACGACGACGCCTTCGCCCGGCACCAGCGCCGGGTAGTCTCCAAGGTCGAACAGGAGGCCACGCAGCTTGCATGGGCCGACATATTTCAGGCGGGCCGCGAGACCGAGCCGCTTGTGAGCCGCCTCGCCGCGCCGCAACGTGCCGTAAAGGGCGAGATATCGGGGCCTTTTCATTCTCACAGCGGACGCTTGACAACTAACTTAGTGCTCGATAAGTAACGCCGCCATGACACGAACCGCCACCACAGCCAAGCCCCGCCAGCGCCTCTCGGCCGAGGAGCGCCGCCCGCTTGTCATTGCCGCGGCCATCACCGAATTTTCCGAGCACGGCTATGAGGGCACCTCCACCGAGGCGATCGCCAGCCGCGCCGGCGTCTCCCAGCCTTATCTCTTCCAGCTCTTCGGCAGCAAGAAAGAGCTCTTCATCGCCGCCACCAACGAGGTCTTCGCCCGCACCTGGCAGCTTTTTGACAAGGCCGCCTCGGATGCGCGGGCCAGCGACCCCTCGCCCGAAGGCATCCTCTACGCCATGGGCGAATCCTACTGCGCCCTTCTGCGCGACCGTGAGCTTCTGCGCTGCCAGATGCATGCCTATTCCGCCTGCGCCGACGATGAGATCCGTGCTGCGGTGCGCAAGCAATATTCCGATCTCTATTGGCGCGTCGCCTCCATCTCCGGCGCCGACCCCGAAACGGTCGAGAACTGGTTCGCCCGCGGCATGCTCCTGAACACGATCGCCGCCATCGCTCCCGATCTCGTCGACAAGGGCGAAGATATCATCCTGTCGCAGCTTGGCCCGGTCGAGGGCAAGCCGCCGCACCCAACTCGCACCAAACCGCACAGCGCTTGAGGCCAGCCGACACCCGGCCTCACGCCATCATTCTGCACGTTCAACAACTTATCGACTACTCACTAGAAAGGACACAGACATGTCGACGGAAGTTGCGCCTCGCAAGAATGTCGGCTGGACATTCGCCATCACCTCGGTCGTCCTGTTCATGGCGGCCCTGGACAATCTCGTCGTCACCACCGCGCTGCCAGTGATCCGCGCCGAACTCGACGCGAGCCTTTCCCAGCTCGAATGGATCGTGAATGCCTACACCCTCACCTTCGCCGTCCTGCTCTTGACCGGCGCCGCGCTCGGCGACCGCTTCGGCCGGCGGCGGGTCTTCGTGATCGGCATCGGCCTTTTCACGCTTGGCTCCGCCCTTGCGGCGATGTCGGGCAGCACCGAGATGCTGATCATCTCGCGCGCCCTGCAGGGCGTCGGCGGCGCGGTCATCATGCCGCTCACGCTCACCATACTCTCCGGAGCGGTGTCGCCCGAGCGGCGCGCACTGGCGCTCGGCGCCTGGGGCGGCATTGGCGGCCTCGCCATCGCCATCGGCCCCCTCGTGGGGGGCGCCATCGCCGAGGGTCTGTCCTGGCAGTGGATCTTCTGGATCAACGTCCCGATCGGCATCGTCGCCGCGATTGCCGCGGCCTACCGGCTGAATGAATCCTTCGGCCCGGACAAGAAGCTCGACCTCGTCGGCCTCGGCCTCGCCAGCGTCGGCCTTGTCGGCATCGTTTGGGGCGTCATCCACGGCAATGAACTGGGCTGGGGTGATTTCAATGTCCTCGGTCCGATCGTCGGCGGCTTTGCCATCCTTGGTGCGTTCCTGTGGTGGGAATCGCGGTCGGCCACGCCGATGCTGCCGCTCCGCTTCTTCGCCAACCGCACCTTCCTGTTCGCCAACGCAGCGTCGTTCCTGATGTTCTTCGGCGTCTTCGGCGCGGTCTTCCTCATGACCCAGTTCCTGCAATTCGCGCAGGGCTACTCACCCTTCGAGGCCGGTCTAAGGACCCTGCCCTGGACGGGCATGCCGGTATTCGTCGCTCCGATCGCCGGCGCCGTGGCCGGGCGGATCGGCGGCCGCCCGCTGCTCGTCGCCGGCCTATCGCTGATGGCCGTCGGCCTCGGCTGGTTCGCGGCCATCGCCTCCCCTGACGTCGCCTATTCGGCGCAGGTCCCAGCGCTTGTCCTCGCCGGCATCGGCATGGGCCTCTTCTTCGCCCCGGTCGCCGCCGTCGTCCTGTCGTCGGTGAAGCCCGAGGAAGAAGGCAAGGCCTCCGGCGCCACCAACGCCATCCGCGAGCTTGGCGGCGTCTTCGGCGTCGCCATCCTCGCCGCGGTGTTCGCCGGCCAGGGTTCCTATGTCTCCGGCCAGGCCTTCGTCGACGGCATGGTGCCGGCGATCTGGGTCGGAGCCGCAATCGTGGCCATCGCCGCGATCATGGCGGCGCTCATCCCCGGCCGCCGCTCGAGCCAGCCGACGACCGTCGCACCGGCGGTCACCGGCGCAGCCTAGCCTCCCTCAGACCGCGCAACTTTGGAGAACGCCCTTCGGGGCGTTCTCTTTTTGTTTCTGGCAAGGCCGAGCTCTGCTAGAGATGGGCAAACAGATCTGGGGAAACCGTATGCCGACCTTTCCGGGCTTTTCGCCGACCGCCCTCGCCTTCTTCAAGGCGCTCGCCTTTCACCAGGACCGCGAATGGTTCCAGGACAACAAGGCGCTCTACGAAACCGAAGTGAAGGCGCCGATGCTGGCGCTACTGGACGAACTCACCGAGCGCTTCGCCAAGGCCGGCATTCCGCTTCGCGGCGACAAGCGCGGCATGTTCCGCATCAACCGCGACGTCCGCTTCTCCAAGGACAAGCGGCCCTACCAGACCCATGTCAGCGCCGTGCTGACGCCGGACGGCACCAAGGGCGACCCCGGCCTCGTTTACGTCCACATCACCGCGCCTGAGCTGCAAAGCTGGCGTAGCGATCCGGGCGGCAGCTTCCTCGCCGCAGGCTTCCACAATCCCGACCCGACCATGCTCGGCCATTTCCGCAATTCGATCCGGCGTAAGCCCAAGGCGTTTCAGGACATGGAAGAGGCGCTGAAGAAGGCGAAGCTCGAGCTCGACGCGGAGGGCGTCCTCACCCGCATGCCGCGCGGCTTCGAGGACATGAAGGGCAGCCCCGTCGAGGCGGCGATCCGGCGGAAGGAATTCACCACCGCCGAGCCGCTCTCCGAGGCGACCGTCACCGGCAAGAAGCTCCCCGACGCCATCGTCAAATTCGCCGAACGCGCCCGCCCCCTCCTCGATTGGGGCTGGGCGGCGCTGCGGTGACCGGCGCCGCGCATCGGTTCGCGGCGACGATCGGCATCACTGGAGTCAACCCATATGTCGACGTGCCCGAACCTATCAGCCGCAACCTTGGCGGCCGTCGGCATATCCCGGTTGCGATGACAATCGACGGCCATCCCTTCGCGGCAAACCTGGTGCCCTTGGGCGGAGGCCGTTTCCGGCTCTACCTCAATGGCGTCATGCGGAAGGCCGCCGGCAAGGATGTCGGCGACCGCGTGACGATCGGGCTTTCGCTGGACAAGGCGCCGAGGATCGAGCCCATCCGCCCGGAGTTGGCGGCGGCGTTGGCGGAAAACCCGGCCGCCGCGCACGCCTTCGAAGGCCTCTCGCCATCGCGGCAGAAGGAAATCCTTCGCTACCTCAATCGCCTGCAGAAACCGGAGAGCGTCGCCCGCTCGGTCGATCGGGTCATACGCGTCCTCCACGGCGAGACCGACGTCGAGGGCGCGGTCTTCGCGCGGCCACGCCCCACCAAGGCCGACTGATCGCTAGCCTCCGCCATTGCGCCGCCCGCCCCCGCCCGATAGAAAGCGCGCGGTTTCTCGGCCGAGGGCTTTGCGCCCGTTCGGCCTGTTTTTCGTTCTTTTTGTCGAAGGATCACGCCGATGCGCGTCTATTATGATCGCGATGCCGACCTCAACCTCATCAAGACCAAGAAGGTCGCCATCGTCGGTTATGGCAGCCAGGGCCACGCCCACGCGCTGAACCTCAAGGAATCCGGCGTCGCCGACGTCGCCATCGCGCTCCGCGCCGGCTCGTCGACGGCGAAGAAGGCCGAAGGCGCGGGCTTCAAGGTGATGACCGTCGCCGAGGCCGCCGGCTGGGCCGACGTGCTGATGATCCTCGTCCCCGACGAGTTGCAGGCCGACCTCTACAAGGCCGAGATCGGGCCGAACCTTCGCGACGGCGCCGCCATCGCTTTCGCCCACGGCCTCGCCATCCACTTCGCGCTCATCGAGCCGAAGGACACGATCGACGTCATCATGATCGCGCCGAAGGGCCCGGGTCACACCGTCCGCGCCGAATATCAGAAGGGCGGCGGCGTTCCTTGCCTCATGGCCGTTCAGCAGGACGCCTCGGGCAACGCCCATGACATCGCCCTCTCCTATGCCAGCGCCATCGGCGGCGGCCGCACCGGCGTCATCGAGACGACCTTCCGCGAGGAATGCGAGACCGATCTTTTCGGCGAGCAGGCCGTTCTCTGCGGCGGTCTCGTCGAGCTCATCCGCAACGGCTTCGAGACCCTGGTCGAGGCCGGCTACGCTCCGGAAATGGCCTATTTCGAGTGCCTCCACGAAGTGAAGCTCATCGTCGACCTCATCTATGAGGGCGGCATCGCCAACATGAACTACTCGGTCTCCAACACCGCCGAGTTCGGCGAATATGTCTCCGGTCCGCGCGTCATCACCCCCGATACCAAGAAGGCGATGAAGGGCATCCTCCGGGATATCCAGACCGGCGTCTTCACCTCGGAATGGATGCAGGAATACAAGGCCGGCCTCCCCCGCTTCAAAGCGATCCGTCGCCTCAATGACGAGCATCAGATCGAGGAAGTCGGCGCCAAGCTCCGCGCCATGATGCCTTGGATCGGCGCCAACAAGCTCGTCGACAAAGCCAAGAACTAGGCCTCCAGCGCCGCCGTTTTGACGAAGGTCAATGCGGCGGCGGGCATTTCGGTGAAGGTCCTGCCGCGAAACCGTCACAGGTTTGCGGCATGAGTTCTTGCTGAGATGACGACAATTCGTCTTCTGCAGTCGGTTTGACGGGGTCCCGAGCCTAGGGGCCGCGACTGCAGGGCGTAAGGAGGCCTTCCGAAATGAAGATTACCGAAGATACCCAGGCCAAGGTCCGCGAGCGCGCCTATCTGCTCTGGGAAAGCGCCGGCCGGCCCGAGGGCCGTTCGGACGAGTTCTGGATGCTGGCGATGCAGGAAGTCTTCGCCTCGCCGTCGATGGTGACGCCGGACAAGCCGAAAAAGGCAGCAGCGAAGAAGCCGGCGGCCAAGAAGACCGTAGCCAAGGCTGCGGCGACGCCGACGAAGAAAGAGCCGGCGAAAAAGGCTCCGGCCAAGAAGATCCCGGCGAAGTAGCCGACAAAGGCCCCCGCGATCGTCATTGCCGGGCTTGACCCGGCAATCCATCGCGTAGCCGCAATGCACACCCGGAGCATTTTAGCCCACCGGTTCGTGTCCGGTGGTGACGAGGCTGTGCGTGCCGATCGCCTAGACCGACACCGTCGCCTTGATGTGCGGGTGCGGGTCGTAGCCTGACAGCGTGAAATCGTCGTAGCGGAAGCCGTCGATCCCGGTCACGGCCGGGTTGAGCGTCATCGTCGGCAGCGGCCGAGGATCGCGTGACAGCTGTTCGCGCGCCTGCTCGAGATGGTTGAGGTAGAGATGCGCGTCGCCGAGCGTGTGGACGAACTCGCCCGGCTTCAGGCCCGGTCACCTGCGCCATCATCATCGTCAGCAGCGCATAGGAGGCGATGTTGAACGGCACGCCGAGGAAGATATCGGCCGAGCGCTGATAGAGCTGGCACGACAGCCGGCCATTGCCGACGTAGAACTGGAACAGGACATGGCACGGCGGCAGCGCCTGCTTGTCGACCTCGGCCGGGTTCCAAGCCGTGACGATGTGGCGACGTGAATCAGGATTTGAACGAATCCCTTCAACCACTTGCGCGATCTGATCGATTGTCCCGCCATCGGCCGTCGGCCAGGAGCGCCATTGCGCGCCATAGACCGGACCGAGATCGCCGTTCTCGTCGGCCCATTCATCCCAGATGCGTACCCCGTTGTCCTTGAGATAGGCGATGTTCGTTTCGCCCCTCAGGAACCAGATCAGTTCGTGGATGATCGACTTCAGATGCAGCTTCTTCGTCGTCACCAGCGGAAAGCCGTCCGCAAGGTCGAACCGCATCTGGTGACCGAAGATCGATTTCGTGCCCGTCCCGGTCCGGTCCGATTTGACCAAGCCGGTGTCGAGCACGAGCTGCATCAGGTCGAGATATTGGCGCATCGTTTCAGTCTAGCCGATTCTGCCGCCTTCCCTCATGCCAGGTGGAAACACCGCAATGGGGGGACAGCCGCCTTTTCACCGCATGGACAAGTGCTTATATAGGAACTGCCGGTTTCGGCCGGATATGGCGATAAACTGCCATCGTAATAAACCCATCGGACCCGGGGGCAGTACCCGGCGCCTCCACCAAAACCCACCGCCCACAGACAAATTCAGTGGGTTTCGGCGGGGGCGAAATAGGATCGACGAGGGCGTAAAGGGTGGACTTTCGCTCGGCATGGTACCACCGACATCGGGCCATAATCATAGTTGCCAATGACAACAACTATGCCGAGGCTCGCATTGCTGCGTAAGCGGTAACGCAACCTCATCTATGAAGCCCTTGCCGGTTCGCATCGGTAAGGCGGGGTTCGGGAGCACCTGGCAACAGAAGCTCCCACTTGATTTTCCTCACGGTCGGATAAGACCAAAGGGCCGCAGGCAG
Organism: uncultured Alphaproteobacteria bacterium; assembly: GCA_963823045.1. Classification (GTDB taxonomy): domain Bacteria; phylum Pseudomonadota; class Alphaproteobacteria; order Rhizobiales; family Kaistiaceae; genus JADLGL01. The sequence continues at coordinate 153,404 of CAWGKA010000008.1, forward strand.
TCGAAGGCATGACGGAAGACCTGATCCGATATGACATCCTCGCGCAGGACGCGCTTCGCGGCGTGTTGCGCAAAGTGCTCTCCGAAGTGGCCAAGACCGGCCTTCCCGGCGAGCACCATTTCTACATAACCTTCGCCACCAAGGCCCCTGGCGTCAGGATCTCGACGCGGCTGATCAACCAGTATCCGGAGGACATGACGATCGTCCTCCAGCACCAGTTCTGGGACCTCACCGTCACCGAGCACGCCTTCGAGGTTGGCCTGTCGTTCAACGGCGTACCGGAGCGGCTGCTCATCCCATTCAGCGCCGTGAAGGCGTTCGTCGATCCTTCGGTCCAGTTCGCGCTGCAGTTCGAGCCGACGGCAGCGCCGGCCGAAGCGGTTGAAGAAGACGGCGAGGAGGCGGCCGAGCCGGCGAAGATCGTGCCCGGCCCCAAGGCCGCCGAGACGCCGGCTCCGCTCGTGGCCCAGGAGAAGGAAGAAGGCAACACCGAGGGCGATGAAGACGAGGCCTCACCTCAGGCCGAGGTCGTCAGCCTAGACGCCTTCCGCAAGAAGAATTGACCGGCGCGAATCGCCGCCAAAGGACCGGCCTCCGATAGGCGCGCGTCCGACAGCGCCGGCCAGACACGCACAGAAACAGACAGCCACGGCGACGTCGCCGTCCCTGCCGATCGCTATTGGGGCGCCCAGGCCGAGCGCTCCCGCGGCAACTTTCGCATCGGCAGTGAGCGCCAGCCCATCCCCGTCATCCGCGCACTCGCGCTCGTCAAGCGCGCCGCCGCCGAAGTGAACCGTGAACTCGGTCGCATCCCCGCCGAGATGGCCGAAGCGATCGTTGCCGCCGCCGATGAGGTGATGGACGGCACGCTGAACGATCACTTCCCGCTCGTTGTCTGGCAGACCGGCTCGGGCACGCAGACCAACATGAACGTCAACGAGGTCATCGCCAATCGCGCGATCGAGATCCTCGGCGGCACGATCGGCTCGAAGACACCCGTTCATCCCAACGATCACGTCAATCTCGGCCAATCGTCCAACGACACCTATCCTACGGCCCTGCATATCGCCGCAGCCGAGGAGATCGTTCGTGGCCTCATCCCCGCTCTCTCCCATCTGCATGACGCGATCGCCGGGAAGGCGGCGGATTGGGCCGACATCGTCAAGATCGGCCGCACGCACACGCAGGACGCCGTTCCTCTGACGCTCGGTCAGGAATTCTCCGGCTACGCGCAGCAGATCGAGAACGGCATCGCACGCATCGAGGCGAGCCTGCCGACGCTGATGGAACTCGCCCAGGGCGGCACGGCGGTCGGCACTGGCGCCAACGCGCCCCCCGGCTTCGGCAACCGCGTCATCGAGCACATCGTCGCCCTTACCGGCCTTCCCTTCACGCCAGCGCCGAACAAGTTCGAGGCGCTCGCCGCTCGTGACGCCGTGGTTGCCACGCATGGCGCGATCAACGGCGTGGCGATGTCGCTGTTCAAGATCGCCAACGATATCCGCCTGCTCGGCTCGGGTCCGCGCGCCGGCCTCGGCGAACTCGCCCTGCCCGCCAACGAACCCGGTTCGTCGATCATGCCGGGCAAGGTGAATCCGACCCAGTGCGAGGCGATGACCCAGGTCTGCGTGCAGATCTTCGGCAACAACGCCGCCGTCGCCTTTGCCGGCAGCCAGGGCCAGTTCGAACTCAACGCCTACATGCCGGTGATCGCCTACAACATTCTGCAATCGGTGCGCCTGATGGCAGACGCTGCGCGCTCCTTCGCAGATAGATGCATCGCCGGCATCGTGCCGCGCGAGGACAATATCGGCGACAACGTCGAGCGCTCGCTGATGCTTGTCACCGCGCTGGCGCCGCAGCTGGGCTATGATGCGGCCGCGGCGATCGCCAAAGCGGCGCACGCCAACGGCACGACGTTGAAGGAAGAGGCCGTCGATGGCGGTTATGTCACGGCCGAAGAATTCGACGCTATCGTCGATCCGAAGAAGATGGTCGGTCCAAGCTAGGCAACGGTGCGCCTCATGACGACCGGTGACGAAGTCATCGCCGAGCCGGCGCCGCACTCCCCCGTCATCAAGCGATCAATCGCCGTCGCCGGCCATCGCACGTCGATCTCGCTCGAGCAGCCGTTCTGGGACGCCTTGAAGCAGATCGCTACCGTCGACGGGCAGAGCTTGTCCGCCCTTCTCGCCGAGATAGACCGCACACGCGCGCCCGAAGCCGGGCTTTCCTCGTCTGTCAGGCTGTTCGTGCTGGATTGGTATCGTCGCCGGTCGGCGCTGTCCGACTAACCGCCCGGCACGATCGCCGGCGGAATCACCAATGGCTGCCCTCCCGCCGGCGCGGGCCCGGCCGACGGGGTCTCCACGGCCGGAGCCGGTTCCGCGGCCGGCGCCGGCTCGGCCGGGGCGGGCTGAGGCGCGGGCGTTGGTACGGTTGCTGCCGCGGCCGCTCGCTCGGCCTCGATCTGATCGATCAGACGGATGAAGCGCTCGCGCTCAAGGACGTCCGCCTGCAGTTGCTCCGTCTCCCGGAGGCGTCGGAGGCTGAGGTAGCCTGCGAGCGGCGCAACATTCACTTGCCGGACGGGCGCGGCGATCGGTCCGGTAAAGGTCACATAGGCGCGCGCCTGCGGCCCGTCTGCCACGCCCCTTCCTTCGGTCAATGTCAGCTCCCAGGAACTGTCGAGCGTCAGATGCGTCAGATCGATCGGCCCGCGGATCACGACCTGCACCGGGCCCGTTTCCTTGATGGCCGGGTCGGGCGTGATGACGCCGGCGGCAATGTCGAAGCGAATCGTGGCGTCGCCGAAATCGAGTGTGCCGGCATCGAGGAATCGGGTGAACGTTTCCCGCAGCAGATCCTCCGTGATCGCGTCTCCTTCGTCGGCGAAGCGGATGATGAGGTCGAACGCGTCGGCGCCCATGAAGTGGAAAACGCCCTGGCCGATGTCCAATGACCCTCGCCCGCTGAGGGTCGAGATCAGGCCGGCCGGAGATCGCCCAATCGCGCTGAACTCGGCGCTGAGGCCGACGACGCCGTCCGCAACCGGTTGCCCGTCGCGGCGCCACGCTACCGCCGCCATCGGCACATCGGCGAGGAAAAGCTGACCGTCGAGCACGACCTGTCCGTCCTGGAAGGCGAGAGACAGACGCGATCGCACCAGGCCGGTGGAGAGGGAACCGTTGCGGAGATCGATCAGCGCCTGCTGATCGCCATATGTGAAACCGAGATCAGCGTTGTTGATCGTCACGCTGTCGCCGAGCACGAAGCGATCGGCGGCAACGTCGACATCAATTGCGATGTTGTCCATCAGCGCGCCGGTGATCAGCTGCGTCGACCAAGGCGCCGTCGTGCCACCCGCCGGCAATGGGTCGATGCCCAGCGGCCAGGTGGCGAGCCAGCCGAGGTCCAGCTCTTCCAGATTGAGCTGGCCGGTAACATTCCAACCGCCATTTTCGGCCGCGATCCGAAGCGTTCCTTCAACCGCACGCTCATCGAGCGAACTCGGCCTGAGGTCGATCGTCGCCACCGTCCCTTCCACGCTGAGCTGCGCGTCGAGCACGGCCGGCATCGGCACTCCACCGCCAGGCAGCGCGAGGTTGAGCAGTCTCGCGAGCGGATCGAGGTCACCCTGCGCGGTGATCGGTCCAACGAAGGCTGGGGCCGCACCGGCCGCCAGCGTGAGCGTGCCATCGCTGGCGATCAGTACGCCTGCAATTGTCGCGGTCAGATGCGCCGCCATGCCCTGGGCCGGAATGCCGTTGGCGTTGACGTCGATCGTCGCTCGCCCTGCGCCATCCATCGTCGCATCGGCGAGACCAAACTGCCGCAGCAATTCGGCGCCATCGAGCGCGTCAATCTCGACTTCGAGGCCGGCATTGTTGTTCGTCCAATCACTCGCGCCGCCTTCGGTGGTGAGATCGACGCGCAGCGTCGCGCCGGCCGCCGTACCATTGACGTTGACGTAGTATCCGGCCGCGCCCGGGCTCTGCGCCGTGATGGTCGCCTGCAGGTCGACCGGCCCAAGCGCCGGTGCGCTGCGCGTCAGCCATGCGGTGAAGTCGGCGTCGGGGGCGAGACGCTGCGCAAGCGCTACGACGCCATCGAGTTGCTGCGCCTGCAATGTCGCTGTCAGCGTTCCCCGCGGCGCCTCACTCGAGCGCTCACTGATCGTGCCGGTCGCATTGATCGCGCCACCATCGAGATCGCCGATCGACAGCCCGTTGATCGTGATCGCGTTCGGTGTCAGGCCCACATCGATAGTGACGTCGCCAATCGTGACATCGCCGGCGAGGAGGCGATCGGCCGCAAGTTGGATCGCGTAGCTCTGAGCGGTCCCTTCGCCCGCACCGCCATTCGCGCCGAGGAGAAGATCAGCCACGGCGCGCAGCTGATCGAGATCGAAACTCTGGGTCGCGAGGTTGGCGGTGAGGATGCGAGGCTCATCCTCGGTCGCCTGTCCCCATGCCAGCATGCCGGTCAGGGTCGAGTCGCCGATGCCAAGCTCTGCATCGCTGAGCGTGGTTGTAGTCGGGGTCACCTCAAGCCCGGTCGTCAGTGAAAAAGGCGCCAGGGCGAGATCGGAATAGTCGGCGCCGCGCCACCAAGTCGCAAACACCGAAGGCAATTGAGAGCTGACCGAAAGCGTGCCGGCGAGCGTCGGCGCCTCGCCAGGATCGAAACGCCCGGCAAACGTCACACTGGTCTGCCCCGGTAGATCGGCCTGGAATGAATCGAACCGCCAGTGATCGCCATCGGCGTGCACATCCACCTGCATGTTCTGAAGGACCGAGCCCGATACGATCACCGCCGGTATGGCAAGGCTCACATGGCCCGGAAGGATGGGCGGCACGAAGTCGGAGATGCGTCGCCAGATTTCATCGCCCGCCTCTGCGACGCTCGCTGCCTCGCCGTCTCCAAGCGTTCCGTCGAGATCGATTTGCCTCGACACCAATGTCGCCGTGAAGGACGCGCCCTGCCCGAGCGTCAGTCCGGCATCGCCGCCGACCGAGAACACGCCATCGCTTGTCTGCCAAGTGAATTGAGTGAGCGTCAGCGCCTCCGAGTCGAGCCGGAAACCGCCGGCAATCGACCATGCATCCTGGAGTGTCTGCGGTGGCGACACTGCCGGCGGCGGGACTGCGAGCTTGTCGAACTGGAACGTTCCTTCATAGGCGAGCAGGCCGTCCTCCCGCCGCACCGTTCCTTCGCTGCGCAGCGTACCCGCCAGGTCGGCGGAAGCCGGCGTTACCTGCGCATTGACGCGAACCGACCCGTCCGGATTGGTGCGCCCGCTCGACAGGCTGAAGGACACCGGAAGACCGTCGCCGCACAGTACCACGGCCTGGCACACGAGATTGCCGTCAACCTGCCATGGCCCCGCCAGCGAACTCGCCCTTATCTGGTTGGTCGTGATCTGCGACAGCGTGAAGGCGCCGCCATTGCGGACGTCATAGAAATTGAAGATGCCGTCATTGATGACGGCCTGGTCCAATCTGATGCGCTCCGGGTCGATCGAGCCGACGCCTTCCGGCCGCATCATCCAGTCGAGCGTTCCGGTGTCGTCGACCGTGGCGTTGATCATAGGATGATCGAGCACCAGCTCGGTGACATTGTATTGCCCGCTGATCAGCGGCAGCAATTCCAGGCGAACCGACAGATGGTCGATCCTCGCCATCGGCTGCCCCTCGGTATCGCCGACCTCGACGTCGTTCAACGTTATCGTTGGCGTCGGCAGGACGGAAAGGTCGATATCGCCGAGAATGCGCACGGGCTGTCCGACAATGTCGGAGGCGCGGCTCTCGAACGTGGTGCGAAAGCTGTTCCAGTCAACGAAGAACGGGCCGATGAGCACGGTCATCAGCACCAGAATGATCAACCCACCGACGATCAAATAGAGCCGGCCCAGATCTCCCTCCTCCGTTCTTCGGTCCCTTCCCTCTCGACTATCAGGAAACCGGTCCTCTTGCAGCCTCGTTCGCCAAGCTATGCGCTGCGCGTGCAGGTTGATTTGGCGCGATGTAGCTGCTTTTGTACGGTGCCGAGCACCGCGGAAGCGCGTTATGTACCAGAATCCAACGTTGACGCTTTTGCACCGTTCGCCGGGCCGGCGTGACTATCTTCGCGCCAACCAGAAGGCGATCGTGTTCGACGACGCGCTGAACAGCTGGATCGTGCTTGATCCGGCGCTCGCGGCATCGGCGCTGACCGATCCAAGAACTTCGCCCAGATCGACTACCGCGAGGCGAACCAGGATCTCGCGCGCATCGCTGGCGCCGACCTCCTCCACAGCGACTTCGCGCTGGCGCATAACCCGATCTCCCGCGATGGGAACCTCCACGTCACGCAAAGGAAGGCCACGGCTCGCCATCTGGCAAATCACCGGCGAGACATGGAGGCGGCGATGGCATCGGCATTGGACCGATATGTCTCCCGGTTCGACAGGACCGGCGAACTGGAGGTGATGAGCGAGGTTGTCGTGCCGGTCGTCAATACCGTTATGGGCGCCGTCGTTGGCGTCCCCACGAACGGCGACGAACCGGCCGCAACCATGTCGCGCCTGTTTGATCGGCTGGGGTCTGCGCGCCGGCACGTCGCGGCCGATCGGGAGATCGGCGAGGCGCGCGGTCGCCTCCAGGCAGCGCACGGCGATGCCATGAGCGAGGAAGAAGTCGGCGCAGCACTATCCCTCTGGATTCTCGGGTATGACGCAATGATCGGCACACTCGGCGAGAGCCTGCGCTCGATCTTCGAACAACACATCGGCGAGCCGCTCGGTGCCATGCCCTTTCCCGCCAATCCGCCGGAGACCGGCGTCGCCTATGTCGCGCGCACGGCGAAGGAGGATCTCGAATTCGGCGGCGCTGCGATAAGGCAAGGTCAGCGCCTGCGTGTGACGCTGCAGAGCTCGGCCTATTCCGACGACCCGAAGCAGCAAGCGCATATGTTTGGCGCCGGCATCCACACCTGCGTCGGCCGGCCGGTGGCGATCGAACTGTGGCGCTCGTTGACTGAGCGTTTGCGCGCGATCGACCGCAAGGTCGAGTTCTGCGGATCGCGGCTGCGCGATCAGGACTACCTCTTCATCTATCCCGATCATCTCAAGGTTCGTGTTGCATGACGCCTGCCGAAGTCAGAGCCATCATCATTCGCGGCGTCAATGAGTGGGTGTCGGCGGCCGACCGGCCGCAACTCTCCAAACGGCTTGCCGATCCGGCGCAGGACGTCCTGTTTGCCGATCTCGATGTCGATAGCCTCGCCGCCGCGGAGATCTCGATGCTGATCGAAGATGAGACCGGCTATGCCTGCGACATCGCCGACTTCATCGCCAACCCCTCCATCGACACGCTGTCCGCCTTTGTTGCCGAACGCGCCCGGGGCGATGCCCCCTAGCCTCGTCGTCGATCGCCTCACCGGCATCGGCGAGCGGCGCGCCGTGAAGACAGCCATCAGAAGGCTTGAGGAATATGCCACGCCGGCGGAATTCGCCGCCGCGATGGAGATGAAGCGTCTCTTGCCGATAGAGACCTATCGCATCCTCAAGAAGTCGTTCGTCATCCGGCACGTGACGAAGAAGACGCCCGAGCCCTATCTGCGCTCGGAACTGAGCCCTAATGTCTTCTTTTATCAGGGGCCGGGCACCGGCTCGCAGCCGAAGACGCTGCTCGTGGCCTTCGCCGGTGCCGCAATGCGTCTGATGTTGCCCTTGAGCATCGTGCTGCAGTCGCTGCCTGCCGAAAGCCACGACGTCGTCCTTATCCGTGATCCCGGTCGCCATCATTTCGAGCACGGCATCCCCGACTACGCCAACTCCCTGCTCGGCCTGATGCAACGGCTGCGAGCGGACCTCTCGGCCGAGCGATATGACAGGGTTGTAACGCTGGGCACCTCGATGGGCGGCCTGCCCGCTCTCAGGGGCGGCACCCTGATCGGCGCCGATCTTGCCGTTTCCATCGGCGGCCAACCGATCTGGCACATCGATCGCCTAATTGACCCCAACCGCCGCGAAATCCCTGCCTTCGAGATGCTCTGTGCCTGCGGCCCGACCGGACCGGAACTCCTGCTCCTCTATGCCGCCGGGAATGCCGAGGACGTCAAGGGAGCCGATCTCGTTGCCATGACGCGACCGGTCCGGCGCATCCCGGTTGCCGACCAGAACCACAACATCCTGTTGCCAATTGTTAGGGCCGGATTGGCTGACGGCCTGATCCCCGCGCTCGTGGCCGGCGATGCGTCAGCCGCGGAGTCCATTTTTGCCGATCTGCCGCAAGATGAGACCGAGATGGCGGTTGCCTGACCAGCCTCTGGTATCGGCGCTCGCATCATCCCATTTGTTGCTATAGTGTTCTCATCCATGGATTCGAGTGAAGTGACCCGGCGATGACGACCGGCGAGGCAAGCGCGGCGCTGCCGTCAAACGGACATTTCGAGGAAGAGCAAGCGGGCGTCGGCGGTATCGCCGCCCGGGCGGTGGGCGCGCGCGGCACCGCCTACCTCAACGGCTTGAACCCCGAGCAGCGCGAGGCCGTCGAAACCACGGACGGTCCGGTTCTGGTGCTGGCGGGCGCCGGCACCGGCAAGACGCGGGTTCTGACGACGCGCATCGCCCACCTTCTCGCCACCGGCAAGGCGCGGCCCTGGGAGATTCTCGCCGTCACCTTCACCAACAAGGCCGCGCGCGAGATGAAGCAGCGCATCGGCCAGCTCATCGGCGGCACCGTCGAGGGCATGCAATGGCTCGGCACGTTCCATTCGATTGGCGTGAAGCTCCTGCGCCGCCACGCCGAGTTGGTCGGCCTCAAGCCGAACTTCTCCATTCTCGATACCGACGATCAGATCCGGCTGATGAAGCAGATCATCCAGGCCGAGAATATCGACGAGAAGCGCTGGCCTGCGCGAGCACTCGCCAACATCATCGACAACTGGAAGAACCGCGGCTGGTCGCCGAAGGACTTGCCGCCGGGCGAAGGCGGCGCTTTCGCCAATGGTCGCGGCGCCGAACTCTACGCTGCCTATCAGGCGCGGCTGAAGGTCCTCAACGCCGTCGATTTCGGCGATCTGCTGCTGGAGTGTCTCCGCCTCTTCCGCGAGCAGCCGGACGTTCTGGGCGAATATCACCGCAAGTTCCGCTACATGCTGGTCGACGAATATCAGGACACCAACGTTGCGCAATATCTCTGGCTGCGCCTACTCGCTCAGAGCCGCAAGAACATCTGCTGCGTCGGCGACGACGATCAGTCGATCTATGGCTGGCGCGGCGCCGAGGTCGATAACATCCTGCGCTTCGAGCACGACTTTCCCGGCGCCAAGGTGATCCGGCTGGAGCGAAATTACCGCTCCACCAGCCCGATCCTTGCCGCCGCGTCGCATCTCATCGCCCACAATGAAGGCCGGCTCGGCAAGACGCTCTTCACCGACCAGAAGCATCCGGACGCCGAACGGGTTCGCCTCGCCTCGGCCTGGGACTCCGAAGAAGAGGCACGCGCCATCGGCGAGGAGATCGAGCAGCTGCAGCGCCAGGGCCATGCCCTCAACGACATCGCTATCCTGGTGCGCGCCTCGTTCCAGATGCGCTCCTTCGAAGAGCGTTTCGTCACGCTCGGCCTCGACTATCGCGTCATCGGCGGCCCGCGCTTCTACGAGCGTCAGGAAATCCGCGACGCCGTCGCCTATTTCCGCGCGGTAGCGCAGCCGGCCGACGACCTTGCCTTCGAGCGCATCGTCAATGTCCCACGCCGCGGCATCGGCGACACCACCGTCCGCTTGCTGCACGATTATGCGCGCGCCAAAGGCATCCCGCTGATGCAGGCGGCGGCCGAGCTTTGCGACACTGAGGAAATCAACGGCCGCACCCGCTCGGCGCTCCGCGACGTGCTGATGATGTTCGCGCGATGGCGCTCCGAGCTCGACCACCTGCCGCACACCGAACTGGCGGAACTGATCCTCGAGGAATCCGGCTACACCGAGATGTGGCAGAACGAGCGCTCGGCGGACGCACCGGGCCGGCTTGAGAATTTGAAGGAACTCGTCCGCGCCATGGAGGAGTTCGAGACCATGGCCGGTTTCCTCGAACACATCTCGCTGGTGATGGATACCGAAAGCGACGGCGACGCCGACAAGGTGTCGATCATGACGCTGCATTCTGCGAAGGGGTTGGAATTCGAAACCGTGTTCCTGCCCGGCTGGGAGGAAGGCGTCTTCCCCAATCAGCGCGCCCTCGACGAAGGCGGCAAGGCCTCGCTCGAAGAGGAACGCCGCCTCGCCTATGTCGGCCTCACGCGCGCCAAGCGCCGTGCGCTCATCTGGTTCGCCTCCAACCGCCGCATCCACGGCCTGTGGCAGTCATCGGTTCCATCCCGCTTCATCGAGGAGCTGCCGGCCGACCAGATCGAGATCGTCGAGCAAGGCCCGAGCTATGGCGGCTACGGAGTCGGCGGCATGGGCGGCAGCTATGGCATGAGCCGTTTCGACAAGGCCGAGCCCTTCACCAACACCTATGAAACGCCGGGCTGGCAGCGCGCACAGCGCAACCGGGCCGGCCAGGGCGACATGTTCGGCGGCGGACGCCGCGGCAACCGCTCGACCGCGCGCCACAACCGCCCCGGCGGACCGCTGGAGATCGACGGAGAACTGGTGGCAAAGAGCGTCACCCCCTCGTCCGACTTTTCGCTCGGCGAGCGCGTCTTCCATCAGAAGTTCGGCTACGGCCGCATCGCCGCAATCGAAGGCAACAAGCTGACCATCGATTTCGAAAAGGCCGGCACCAAGCGCGTCATCGACAGTTTCGTCGAGCGGCACTGAGGCCGTCGGCCTCTGCGCAAGCGCCTAAAGTCGGCTGCAGTTCGGCAAGGCGGCGCTAACCATCGGGCCAATTCGATTGCGCGGTAAATAACTCAAATTAGAGGCCAGCCCATAGGATGCGCCGGAACGGAGAAATCCCGTGTTCCGGTACGCCAACGAACCAGATCTGAAGACGATCGAACTCGGCCGGTGGATCGAGCGCTATGCGCTCGCCGCCGTCGCGCTCCTTTCAACACTCGAGCTCGGCCTGTGGCTGCTTCCCGGTCTCGACCGATGGGCCCCATCCGCATGGTCCGAAATGTCGATCTACGCGGCGATAGGCCTGCTGCTCTCGGCGGGCAGCCTTGCGCTGACGGGACCGAAGGCGAGCGCTACAGCACAGCAGGCGGGCCCAATCGCGACCGCCATGGTGATCGGCATCGGCGTCGGCGTTCTCATCCTCAATGCGCGAGGCATCAATATAGTCGGCGGCTATGCGCTGCCGTCTCCACAGACCGGCGGAACCTTCCTGATACTCGGCGCCTGCACCATATTGCTTTGGACCCGCAGCTTCCGCCTCGCCACCGACACCGCGATCGTGATCCTGTGGGCGATGGTCCTGTTCATGATCGGCGGACATATCTTCCACGCGGCGTCTTTCTACGCCGTCCCAGACGGGCGCCTTGTTGCCCCGCAGACGCTGTTTTCGTTTTTCCTGCTGGCGCTCGTCGTGGTCGGCCGCGTCGCCCTTCAGGGTTCGATCTTCTCGGTCTTGATCAACAGCGGGCTAGGCAGCCGCATTCTGCGGAACGTGACCGGGGTGATCGTTGTGCTGCCCTTCGCAGTCTTCGCACTGGTCGGCTACCTCTATGAGAGCGGCACCCTGCCCGCCAGCTTCACTCGCGCCGCCTTCGCGCCGCTCGTGGTCATCCTCGTCTTCTTCATCATTGGCTGGATGAGCGTTCGCATCAATCAGCTGGAGACGTCGCTTCGCAGCCAGTCCGTCACCGACGACCTTACCGGCGTTCTCAACCGTCGTGGCTTCTCGACGGTCAGCAACCACCTCGTTCATGCTTCCCGGCGCCTCGATTCGCCGCTAACCGTGTTCTACTTCGATCTGGATGGGCTGAAGGAAATCAACGACACGCTCGGCCATTCGGCAGGATCGGATTTGATCAAGCGTTTCAGCGCGTTGCTCAACGAAACGTTCCGCCGGTCCGACATTATCGCCCGCGTCGGCGGTGACGAGTTTGTTGTGCTGGCAACGGTTGATCGGAAGGGCGCCTTGGCGCTTGTCGACAGAATGGCGGTCGCAACCCGGCGGGCGAACGCCGATCGGTCCCTGCCGTTCCAGGTGTCCTACAGCACCGGCTTCGCCGTGCTCGAGACAGCCGACGCAAATGGCCTCGACCATGCGATGACGCTGGCGGACGGCTTCATGTATCAGCAGAAACGGGCGAAGGAGAGCAATTCAAAGCGCCAGTCGGCGGACCAGCCGCCTCGCGGCGCTCATATCGAATGGCATATCTAGCCCGGCCGCATAGCGGCCGGTCGCTGCGTACGGCCTAGCGGCCGCCTCTGGCGGCGGGGGCCTTGGCGCGACGCCGCGGCAGAAGCCCCTCATGTTGCGCCAGCTTGCGTGCCTGCTTGCGCGCACGCCGCACAGCCTCGCCCTTCTCGCGCGCCCTCTTCTCAGAAGGCTTCTCATACGCCCGACGCCGCTTCATCTCGCGAAAGACACCTTCGCGCTGAAGTTTCTTTTTCAGGACGCGAAGCGCCTGATCGACATTGTTATCGCGGACGATGACCTGCACGAGGTTCCTTTCAGTTGGCGTTTGTGGGCCGGATTACACCACCCGGCGCACAGAATCAAAAATGCCCGGCCTGACTGATCAGGCCGGGCAAACGCTCACGCCGTTAGGCTAGAGGCGCTGCAGATTGGCTGCAGCCGACTTGCCGCTGCGACGGTCGGTTTCGATGTCGAAGCTGACCTTCTGGCCATCGACCAGGTTCGGCAGACCCGAGCGCTCAACGGCGCTGATGTGGACGAATACGTCCGGGCCGCCGCCTTCCTGCTCGATGAAACCAAAACCCTTGGTCGTATTGAAGAACTTCACGGTACCTGTGGCCATTGTTGGCCTCCTTAGAAAAAAACACGCTGAAGCGTGCGATGATATGCCGATGCGACCATCGCATCGGCGGGTCGAACTCCAGCGGTGCATTGGGGAAGGCCGAAGCCAACAAGCAATCGGTAAAGTCGAACTCCGCCGCATATGGGCCGTTCGCGTCAACAATGCAACAGCAACTGGTGGAGAAACGGAAGAAATAGTCTACCGTTGTTTGACAGCAACGGCCCGACGGCCGCGGCCTTTCACGGCCGCGGCCAATCGAGTTCCGCTAGCGACTGCTGCCTTTCGAGTAGCGCCACACGGCCAGCGACATGCCGACGACACCGATGATCACCACCCAGACGAGCGAATAGATCACCGGGTGCTGCAGCGACCACGACGTCGGCTCCGGATAGCCCGGCGGCAGATTGCCGAACAACTGGCGGATCGCCTGGACCATGGCGCTCACCGGGTTCCACTCGGCGAAGGCCTTGAGGCCGCCCGGCATATTGTCCGTCGGCACGAAGGCGTTCGACGCAAAGGTGAGCGGAAACACGACGACGAAGCCGATCGTCTGCGCCGTCATTGAGTTCTTCACCAATTGGCCAATGAACGTGCCGATGCAGATCATCGCAAAGGCGATGCCTGCAAGGAGCAGGAATGCCCCAACGGCGTTGCCGAAGCCGGCATGGGCGCCCCAACCGACGGCGAGGCCGCACAGCGCCATCACCGTGATGCCGAGCGATCCTTCGACCAGCGTCGCCACGACGCGGCCCGCCAGCACCGAAAGCCGGCTGATCGGCAACGACCGGAAGCGGTCTATGACCCCTTCCTGCATATCGTTCGAGACGCCGACCGCCGTGGTGATCGACATGAACACCATCGATTGCACAAAGATGCCGGCGATCAGAAACTCGCGATAGGCTGCGGAAGCTTCCGGCCCGCCGATGTCGGTGCCTGGCAGGGCGATCGCGCTGCCGAAGACGTAGCCGAACAATATGACGAACATGATCGGCTGGATCGTGACGTCGGCCAGCCGTTCGGGAACCCGCGGAACGTGGGCGAGGTTGCGCCAGACGATGACGCGGATCTCGTCGAATACCTTGCCGAGGCCGCTCTTGCGGTTGCCGACAAAGGGCTCTGTTGCTGCAACACTGCTCATTATGCCTGCTCCGCTTCGACGGTCTCGGCTTCCGGCGCGCGTCCGGTCAGCTCGAAGAAGACGTCATCCATGGTTGCCTTGGCGATGTGGATCTGGTCGAGCGTCGCGCCCGCGGCGGCGAGCGCCTTGACGATTTCCGCGGTCGATCCGAGATCGCGCAACGGGGTCACGACCTGTTTGCCGCGCAGTTGCGGCTCGCCGGCAGCATAGTCACTCACGGCGCTCCTGACCTCGATCTCGCTGATGGTTTCGCTGAGATGGACGACGAGGGTCGCATTGCTCACCCGCGACTTCAGCTGTGCTGGCGTCCCCTCGGCCACGACCTTGCCGTGGTCGATCACCGCGATGCGTTCGGCAAACTGATCGGCCTCCTCCAGATACTGCGTCGTCAGGAGCACCGTCGTCCCGCCCTTGGTCATCGTCGAGATGACATCCCAAGTCGCCGCGCGGCCGGTGGGATCGAGCCCGGTCGTCGGCTCATCGAGGAAGAGGATTGGTGGCGAAACCACCAGGCTGGAAGCAAGATCGAGCCGGCGTCGCATGCCGCCTGAATAGGTCTTCACCGACTTCTTGCCCGGCTCCAGCAAATCGAAGCGTTCCAGCAATTCGTCCGCCCGCTTCTTCGCCTGGGCCGTGTTCATGCCGTGCAGGCGGCCGATCATGATGAGATTCTGGCGGCCGCTCAGGATTTCGTCGACGCTCGCATACTGGCCGACAAGACCGATGCGGCGGCGTACTTCGGTGGGCTGTTCCATCACGTCGAACCCGGCCACCCGGGCGGTGCCGCTGTCCGGCTTGAGGAGCGTGGTCAGGATGCGGACGGTCGTCGTCTTGCCGGCGCCGTTGGGCCCCAGCAATCCGAAGACGCTGCCGCGTGGAATGGTCAGATTGATGCCGTCGGCGGCTTTGGTCTCACCGTAGGTCTTGCGAAGGTCATGAGCTTCGACGGCGAGATCGCCACCGTCCCCGACACGACCAGACGAGTTCGAGCATGTCTGCCCCCTTAAGTTGTTGTCTCACTCACGCGGACACCTCACGACTGGAGACCGAAGCCCCGCGCTGATTCCCTATATCGTCGACAGCGATGCCACTTTTAAGACGTGTAGCAGAACAATCCGTCGACGTGAACAAATAAAGAACAAGCCTGTCTTCGGGGTTGTACCCGCCGTTCCGGCCCGCGTTATCCAAAATGCCAATGCACCGCGCCGCTGGCTTGCCGCCACCGACTCCAGTACGATGTACGAAGCGCTCTAAGCGTACGGTGTACGAATGTCAAGTAACGACCGCAAGCACAAAGGTCCCGGCCTAAGGGAACGCCGCATGGACAAGGCGATGTCTTTGCGCGAGGGACTGGGGGCCGGCATTGCAGATCGCGTGTCGGGCGATGTCTCGCGCGCCGTCGCCAAGCGATTGGGCGCCATCGACAAGCACCTCGCCCGCCACGCGGCCGCCGATCGACGGAAGGGTACCAAGCTGAGCCGCGAGCAGATCGCCGCCGCCGCCCTTGCCATCGCCGACGCCCAGGGCTTCGAAGCCGTCTCGATGCGCAAGATCGCCACCGTTCTCGGCTCCGGCACCATGTCGCTCTATCACTATGTGCGAACCAAGGACGATCTTCTCGCCCTGATGGACGATGCGATCATGGGCGAAGTCCTCGTCTCGCCCGGACAGCTGCCGGAACACTGGCGAGGCGCGATCACCATGATCGCGCAGCGCACCAACGTTACGCTTTCGCGGCACCCGTGGGCGATGACGGCGCTGATGCAGGGTCGACCCGGTCCCAATGGCGTCCGTCATTTCGAGCAATCGCTGTCCGCCTTCAAGGACACGAAGCTGGACGCGCCCGAGAAGTTCATGGTGATCATGACCGTGGACGACTACGTCTTCGGCCATGTGATGCGGAGCACGGTAACGCGCAACTGGGCGCCGGAAGACGAGCAGGTTGCGACCGAAGCCATGCTCGCCCTGACGATGGAACAGGTCGCCACCGGCAAGTTCCCACAAATTGCGGCCCTTGTCGGCGACGACCCCAAAGCCACTTTCGATCGTCTCGGCCCTGCTCTGGCGCCGGCAACGCGTTTCGATATTGGGTTGCAGGCGATCCTCGACGGCCTTGCCCAGAAGTACCGGTTGCCTGACTGACTGGCCTTGGCGATTTGTCGAGGAGCCCAGCTCCCTGCTAAGGGGCGCGGGTGGAAAGCATCGTCTTCAAGATCGCCTTGATCGGCGGCCTCGGCATCGGCGCGCAGTGGATCGCATGGCGCTTCCGCCTGCCGAGCGTCGTGCTTCTGGCGCTCGCCGGCATTCTCATCGGCCCAGTCACCGGCCTACTCGACCCGCATGCCGACTTCGGCGATCTGTTCCAGCCGGCGATTGCCATCGCCGTCGCCATCATCCTGTTCGAGGGTGGGCTTACCCTCAATTTTCATGAAATCCGGCAGACCTCGGTCGCCATCCGCCGAATGATTCTGGTTGGCGGGCCGCTCAGCTGGGCGCTCGGCACCGCGGCCGCTCACTATATCGCCGGCCTCCCCTGGGAAACGGCGACGATCTTCGGCGGCATCCTCGTCGTTACCGGGCCGACTGTGATCATGCCGCTTCTCCGCAATGCGAGGCTGAAGCCGCGGGTCGCCTCGGTGCTGCGCTGGGAAGGCATCATCAACGATCCCATCGGCGCGCTCTTCGCCGTCTTTGCCTATGAGGTCTTCGTCGCCACGCATCAGCGCTCCGACAGCCTTCTCATCCTTGAGTTGTTCGGCCTGGCTTTCAGTGCCGCCGCCATTGGCGTTGCCGTCGGCTTCGCGGTCGTCGAGGCGTTCCGGCGCGGATGGGTGCCGGAGTTCCTGAAGTCGCCGCTCCTGCTGGCGACCGTGCTTCTGAGTTACGAGGCGGCCAACAGTTTCCTCGACGAAGGCGGTCTGCTCGCAGTCACCGCCATGGGCGTCGTCATCGGCAATTCCCGCCTGGCCAGCCTCGACGAGATCCGCCGCTTCAAGGAGTACATGACCGTTCTCCTCGTCTCGGCGGTGTTCATCCTGCTGACGGCGACCATCACCGGGAGCACGCTGGCCCTCCTCGACTGGCGTTCCTTCGCCTTCCTCGCCGCCCTTCTCGTCATCGTCCGGCCGCTGACGGTGTTTCTCACCACCTTCGGCAGCGGATTGACGCTGAAGGAACGCACCTTCGTCGCTTGGATTGCGCCGCGCGGCGTAGTGGCCGTCGCCGTCGCCGGGCTCTTCGGCGCGAAGCTGACGGCGCAAGGCTTCGCCGGCGGCGAGGAGTTGGTCGCTCTCACCTTCCTCGTCGTCTTCGCAACCATCCTGATGCACGGCTTCAGCCTGCCCTTCGTCGCGCGCCGCCTCGATCTTGTTTCCGCCGAGAAACCGGGCGTCCTGTTCGTCGGCGCGTCGCCCTGGGCGACGGCGCTCGCCGGCAAGCTCGCGGAACTGGAAGTACCGGTGATGATCGCCGACGCGAGTTGGAACCGTCTCAGTCGCGCGCGCATGGCCGGGCTCCGGACCTATCGTGGCGACATCCTCTCCGAAGCGGCCGAGCATACGATCGACCTCAACGAATTCGACGCCATGCTCGCGGTCACCGACGACGATGCCTACAACGCGCTGGTCGTTGCCGATTTCGGCCCCGAACTCGGCCGTTCGAAGGTCCTGACGCTGAAGCCGAACCAGGAAAGCAAGGGCGGTGGCTACACGCCGGCCTTCCGCGGCGAGGCCATCTTCGACGACATCGGCTTCTGGGAGATCGTCGATCGCGCGCGTGTCGGCTGGACCTTCGTTGCCCCGAAGATCGGCGAAGAACGCGGCCTGGAGGAGATCATCGCCGGCCATGGCGGCGATTTCATCCCCGTCATGTTGCGACGACAGAGCGGCCGCATTTCCTTCTTCACCGACGCCAACAAGCCGAGCGGCGAGCCTGGCGACGTCGTGGTCGGATTCGGCAAGGCGACGCCCAGCCCGACCGAGCGCGAGCACGGACATGCCGATACTGCTCAGTCCGGGGCCGAGCCGACGCAATGACGGTAACCGCCAGTTGGGTCCTTGCCGAGGCAGAGGCCCTGGCATTGACAGATGCGCTCCCCGACGCCGAGACGCTTGCCGCCGACATGACGGAAGCGAGCGACGGCCTTTGGACCGTCATCGCCTATTTCGAGACGGCGCCGGACCCGGCGGGCCTGAAGCGCATTGCCCGCAGCGCTCTCGGCCGCGAGGTCAAGCCAACCATCACCGACCTGCCGGACGAAGACTGGGTAACAAAGAGCCTGCGCGCGCTCGCCCCCGTCCGCGCCGGCCGGTACCTCGTCCATGGCGCGCATGATCGCGGCACGCGCCAGGCGAACGACCTTGCCATCGAGATCGAAGCCAACCAGGCCTTCGGCACCGGTCACCATGGCACCACCGCCGGCTGCCTCGCCGCCTTCTCCGACCTCGCCAAGCGGCGTACCTTCCGCAAGGCGCTCGATCTCGGCACCGGCTCCGGCGTGCTCGCCATCGCAATTGCCAAGACCTGGCGTATCCCGGTCGTGGCCACCGACATCGATCCGGTCGCCCTCACCATCGCCGCCGAAAACATGCATCTCAACGGCGTCGCCCGCTATGTGCGTACCGCCGTCGCAGACGGTCTTGGCCATCCGCTCATTCGCCAATCGGCGCCATATGATCTGGTCGTTGCGAATATCCTCGCAGGGCCGCTGGCGAAGCTCGCCGGCAGCATCGCTTCCGCGATGTCGGTCGGCGGCATTGCCGTGCTTTCGGGCCTATTGCCAACGCAGCAGCGCTGGATCGCGGCCGCCTATCGCGCCCGCGGTCTCATCGTTCGCCGCGCCGCCATCCGCGACGGTTGGCTCGTGCTTGTGCTGGAGCGCGTTCGGTGATTGCCGCCAAACGCGCGCCAGCCTAAGAAGCCGCTATGTTCCAGAATTTCGAAACCCGCTCCTCGAAGGAAAAGAGCGCCGAGCGCGTCGTCGCGCTGCGCGCGCGCCTGCGCCAGGACGGCCTCACCGGCTACGTCGTTCCGCATGCCGACGAGCATCAGAGCGAATATCTTCCGGCCTCCGCTGAGCGCCTCGCCTGGCTCACCGGCTTCAGCGGATCGGCTGGCACCGCGATCGTTCTCGCCGATCACGCCATTCTCTTCGTCGATGGCCGCTACACGCTGCAAGCGCCGCATGAGGTCGACGGCAATGTCTTTCACGTTGTCGACATCGCCGAAGCGGCGCCATCGAAATGGCTGCGCCGCAATCTCAAGTCCGGCGCGCGCATCGGCTACGACCCGATGCTCTTCACCACGGCCGAAGTGAAGCGTCTCGATACTGCGTGCCAGGAAGCTGGCGGGGAACTCGTCGCCGTCACCGGCAACCTCATCGATGCGCTTTGGACCGACCGGCCCGCCCCACCGAGTGCGGCCGTCCGGCTGCACCCGATCGAATTCGCCGGCCGCAGCACCGGAGACAAGCTTGCCGACATCAAGGCAATCCTCACCGAGGCAAAGGTCGATGCCGCGCTCCTGACGCAAGCGGACTCCATCGCCTGGACGTTCAACATTCGCGGTCACGACGTTGCGCACAATCCGGCGCCCCTCGCCTTCGCCCTTATCCACGCCGACGCCAAGCCAACGCTCTATGTCGACGGGCGGAAACTCAGTAACTCGGTCCGCGATGCGCTAAGCGACGACGCCG
Organism: uncultured Alphaproteobacteria bacterium; assembly: GCA_963823045.1. Taxonomy (GTDB): domain Bacteria; phylum Pseudomonadota; class Alphaproteobacteria; order Rhizobiales; family Kaistiaceae; genus JADLGL01. The sequence goes on from CAWGKA010000008.1 coordinate 173,151, forward strand.
ACATCGCCGAACCCTCGCGCCTCGATGACGACCTCCGCCGCTTGGCAAAAACCGCGGCGCGCATCCAGATCGATCCGTCCTCATCCTCCGCTGAATTCGCCACCGTCGTCGCAGGCGAAGGCGGCAAGGTGGTCGAGACCGACGACCCCGTCACTTTGCTCAAGGCGCGCAAGAACGCCGCCGAGCTTGCCGGCGCACGCCGCGCCCATATCCGCGACGGCGTCGCGATGACCCGCTTCCTCGCCTGGCTCGATCGCGAGTCCCCGGCGCGTGATCTCGACGAGATCGCATGCGTCGAAGCGCTGGAGAACTTCCGTGCTGCGGCTGCGCGCGCCGACGGCACCGAGCTTGTCGACATCTCTTTCGACACCATCGCCGGCGCCGGACCGAACGGCGCGATTGTACACTACCGCGTCACGCGCGACACCAACCGCGTGCTCGACCGCAATTCGCTCTTCCTCATCAACTCCGGCGCGCAATATCCCGACGGCACGACGGACATCACCCGCACAGTGGCGATTGGCACACCGAGCGATGAAATGCGTTCACGCTTCACGCTAGTGCTCAAGGGACACATCGCCGTCTCCGCCGCGCGCTTTCCCGTCGGCACCAACGGAACGCAGCTCGACACGCTCGCGCGCATGGCGCTGTGGCAGGCCGGCCTCGACTACGATCACGGCACCGGACACGGCGTCGGCTCGTTCCTGTCGGTGCATGAAGGGCCGGCGCGGATTTCCAAGACCGGCACCGTCGCGCTCGAGCCGGGCATGATCCTTTCCAACGAGCCTGGCTACTACAAGCCCGGCGCCTATGGCATCCGCATCGAGAACCTTGTCGTCGTCACCGAGCCTGAGAAGGTTGAAGGCGGCGAGCGGCCCATGCTCGGCTTCGAGACGCTGACACTCGCGCCGATCGACCGCCGACTTGTCGACATATCGTTGCTCTCGCCCGCCGAGCGCGACTGGCTAAACGCTTATCATGTACGCATACGCGACGTGGTCGGGCCGAAGCTCGCAGACGGCGACCGCGCCTGGCTGGAAGCGGCAACCGCGCTTCTCTAGGGCGAAACCAAATGCTTCTGGAAATTGCCGCCTATTTCATCGCGATCAACGCGATCGCCTTCCTGCTGTTTGCCGCCGACAAGAGGCGTGCCCGCAACGGCGCGTGGCGGATATCGGAATCGACGCTGCTGACGACGGCGGCCATCGGCGGCTCAATTGGAGCGTTGGTCGCCTCATCGGTCCTGCGTCACAAGACGAGGAAGGAGCCGTTCAGGACGCGCCTTCGGCTGATCGTTGTGTTGCAGGCGCTCGCCTTGATCGCGCTTCTTGTCCCTCAGGTCCGCGACTTCGCGGGACAGTTGGTCTCGTCCCTCGGATAGCGGCGAGAGCGCCCGTCGCCTAGCGACGCATCTGGCGCTCGATCTCCGCCTCGGAGATCGGCTTGTTGAAGTATGTGTTCCAGCCGTGGAACGCCAAGCCGACGCCCCAGGGGATCATCACCCACATCGGCCAGAAGCCCGTCCGATCGCCCATTGCCCAGATCGCGATCATCATCGCGTTGATGATGACGTAGGTCCCGAGATGCATCTTGAAGTCGCGCTTCGCCTTCAGCTGTTTGATCGCGACCTTGCGCTGTTCTTGCTCGTCCATCCCAGCCTCCTTGTTTCAGTCGGCGCTTCGGTTGGTGGCCTTGCTCATCTCCCGTTGGATCTCGGCCTCGGTGATCGGCTTGGTGAAGAAGGTCGTCCACGCGTGGAGCACGAGCCCGACGCCCCAACCGCCGAGAACCCAGACCGGCCAGAAATAGCCCTGCCCGGTTATCGCCCAGATGCCGATCAGCATGGCGTTGATGACCACATAGGTCACCACATGCATTCTGAAATCACGCTTGTCCTTGAGACGCTTGATCGCGGCCTCGCGGACACTGTCCTGCTCGTCCATCTCACACCTCGTTCTTGGAGTGCGGGCTCCGCCGCGTTCGAAATCGGCAGCAAACACGACCGGCACGGCCTCGCCTTGATACACGTCAACCATACCGACCGCATCGGGGATTGCCGCGATCCGGCTTTTGGTGTCCGATGGCGCGGAGAGAGAGGCTATTCGAAGATGCGCAATCCCGTCTCCCGTTTGGCCGCGGTTCTGTTCGCCATCGCCGCGTTCGCCGCGCCGCAACCCTCAATCGCCCAGTCGGGCCCAGTCGGTATTGGCTTCGCTCAGGCCGAGGAAGGCACCTGGTATTGCCGCGGCGACAACACCGTCGCGACGCTCGATTGCGCCCGCGCAGCCTGCGTCGCCGGCGCGAGCGGTCAGGATTGCTATCGCACCGCCTGGTGCTATCCGGCGCAATGGGGCGGGCTGATGACTGTTTGGCTCGGTGAGTTCCATTCGACGCAGATCATCTGCGGTGCGCCAAGCCAGGAAGCACTGCAGCAGGCGATGGAAGCCTTCTGCACCGGCAACCCCTACGCCGTCAGCTGCGACCTCTTCCTCGTCATCGACCCCGACGGCGCCGAGACGGAAGTCGCTCTCAGCTTCACCGGCGGCGGTGCTGGCGTGGCGCCGTAGAGCCGACTGACTTCGAATCCGTCACCTCTTCAGGCTTTGTTGTCTCTTACTCGCGCATTGGCCGCACATCAGGGCCGAACGGCATTGACCGTAAGTGGTGCTGGCATATCTCCCCCGAGCGATCTATCCAAGGCGCATGAACTCAGCCGACTACCTCGCGGAACTCAATACGCAGCTGGGCTACCTATATGCGTTCTCGCGGCAAATAAACGAACTCGATTTCGCCGTCTCGTTAGGCGGTGAGTTCCGCGGTGCACAAGATGCTGGGTGGGCTACAACGATCACTGCCGATGAGGTCTACGAAGAACTGGTTGCCCGCAGCGGCAGCATCTTTCAATCAGTCGCAGAACTTCGAATTGCACTGATGCTTTACTGCCAACTGGCGGAATCGGGAGGGGCGTACGAAACGCTGAAGAACTTGTTCGGCATCATCTCCCTCGACGAGTACGTGATGTGGCCGTTCAAGGAACTGGTGCACGTTCGAGGTACACCGCGTCGAGTAATTGGTCCGAACGCAAATGCCACGTTTCGATCGCTCGCGACATCTGCTTCCCGTGTGGGCCTCATTGGCCTGTCATCGCTGCTTGAGCAGACATTTCGAGACGACGTTAGAAACGCAGTCAGCCACGCGGACTACATAATCTGGAATGATGGCCTTCGCCTGCGAAACCGGAACGGTGGTTCCCCGACGAAGCTGCCATTCGACGAAGTGGGCAACTCCATCGAGATCGGGGTCGGATTCTTTCAGCTCTTTAGAGAATACAACGCCTTGTCCGCCCAGTCGTTCGATCCTCCAAAGACGATTGTGGGTCGGTTTAGCGCCAATCCTCCGATGTCATGGACGGTATCCTTTGATAGTTCGAGCGGCTTCTCGATTAGCGGATCATCGCCAGGCCCAATCAAGGATCCCGGGCATGAGCATCAGGTCGAGATGAACAACCGCCTGGGCGGCAGGGTCCTTAGCGTTTTTACGAATGAGCCCGAAGAAGCGACCGCACCGCTCAATGATGAACTTGACGCCTTGGGATTTGCCCCGAACTGGACCTACTTGGAGGCTGGGTCATACGATGGTCTCCTGGGTACAATCGAGGAGATGCAGCTCTGGGACGGTCGGCATGAGACGATCGCGTCTGGACGAAGAACGGTGATTGGGACCCCTTGGGGCTTCTGGCAACTATCGGATCATAGCGCGTCCATAAAAGAGCGGTTGCCGGCGCCGCTAGTTGAACTCTGTCCGCCTGACGGCAATGCCTGACCTCACCCTCCGATCAGATCGAACCAGCCGTCCTCGTCGATGACTTCGACGCCGAGTTCCTTCGCCTTCTTCTCCTTCGAGCCGGCGCCGGGTCCGGCGACGACGATATCGGTCTTCTTGGACACCGAGCCGGACACCTTGGCGCCGAGGCGTTCGGCCATCGCCTTCGCTTCGTCGCGCGTCATCCGTTCCAGCGTTCCGGTGAACACCACCGTCTTGCCGGCGACCGGCGACCCTTCCGCTTGCACGCCTTCGTCGGCGAGCGGCGTGATCTCGCTCGAGCAGCGCCTTCAACGCGTCGATGTTGTGCGGCTCGGCGAAGAAGTCGACCACCGCGGTCGCGACCACGACGCCGATGCCGTCGATCGAGTCGAGTTCGTGCCAGGCGTCGCTGTCGCGGTCGGCGGCCGCGCGCATGGCCGTCTCGAACGCCTGCCCAATTGCCATAGCTCCGCGCCAGCACCTTCGCCGTCGTCTCGCCGACATGGCGGATGCCGAGCGCATAGATCAGCCGATGCAGCGCGATCTCGCGCCGCGCATCGATCGCGGCGAGCAGCTTCGACACCGACTGCTCGCCATAGCCCTCACGCTCGACGAGATCGCCGCGCTGATCCTTGAGGCGGAAGATGTCGGCCGGCTGCTTGATCAGGCCTTCTTCGTGAAACGCGGTGATCTGCTTGTCGCCGAGGCCCTCGATGTCGAAGGCGAGGCGCGAAACGAAATGGCGGAGCTTCTCGACAACCTGCGCGTCGCAGATGAGCCCGCCGGTGCAGCGCCGCACCGAATCCATGCGCCCGGTCTCGGGATGCACCTCGCGCACCGCGTGGCTGCCGCAGACCGGACACACCGTCGGAAACGCATACGGCTTTGCATCGGGCGACCGCGCCGAGAGATCGACGTCGACGATCTGCGGGATGACGTCCCCTGCCCGCTGCACCGTCACCGTATCGCCGATGCGGATATCCCTGCCGTTGCGGATCGGCTCACCGTCATTGCCGATGCCCTTGATGTAGTCTTCGTTGTGCAGCGTCGCGTTCTGCACGACGACGCCGCCGACGGTCACCGGCTCAAGCCGCGCCACCGGCGTCAGCGCGCCGGTGCGCCCGACCTGGATATCGATGCCGTTGAGAACCGTCTGCACCTGCTCGGCCGGAAACTTGTGGGCGATCGCCCAGCGCGGACTGCGCGAGACGAAGCCAAGCCGCTCCTGCAGATCGAGACGGTCGACCTTGTAGACGACGCCGTCGATGTCATAGGCGAGCTTGGCGCGGTCGGCGGCAATGCCGCGATAGAAGTCGAGCGCGTCACCGATCGTCTTGCAGTGCCGCATGCGCTCTTGCACCGGCAAGCCCCATTCGGCGAACGCCGCTTCCACACCGCTTTGCGTATCGGCCGGCATTTCGGACATCTCGCCCCAGGCATAGGCGAAGAAGCGGAGCGGCCGTGACGCCGTCACCGACGGATCGATCTGGCGCAGCGAACCGGCGGCGAAGTTGCGTGGATTGGCGTAGGTGCGTTTGCCCGCTTCGGCGAAGCCCTCATTGAGCTTCACGAAATCCGCCTTGTTGAGGAACACCTCGCCGCGCACCTCGACAACGTCCGGCGCATCCTTCGGCAGCGCGTCGGGAATGTCGCCGATCGTCCTGGCGTTGGTGGTGACATTCTCGCCTTCATAGCCATCGCCGCGCGTCGCGGCCGAAACGAGCTTCCGATGCTCGTAGCGCAACGACAGAGACAGCCCGTCGATCTTCGGTTCGGCGACGACGTCCACCTCCGCCGTGTCATTCATGCCCAGGAAGCGGCGCACGCGTTTCAGGAACTCGACGACGTCTTCATCGGCAAACGCGTTGTCGAGCGACAGCATCGGCACTTTGTGCGTGATCTTGGCGAAGCCGCTCGCCGGCAAAGCGCCGACGCGCTTGCTCGGCGAGTTCGGCGCGGATGAGATCGGGGAAGCGCTGTTCGATCGCCTGGTTGCGCCGGCGCAGGGCGTCATACTCGGCGTCGGAAACCGCCGGTGCGTCTTCGAGATAGTAGCGCTTGTCGTGCTCGGCGATCTCGCGCGCCAGCCGTTCGAGCTCGGCCGCCGCTTCGTCGGAACTCAGCGCCTCAACCGGTTTCTCGAAGACACGTTCGTCTGCCATCGTCACTACGTTACTTGCCGGCTCGTCACCACCGGGCTTGCCCCGGTGGTCCACAATGCGCCGCACAATGAATTGCCGGATCAAGTCCGGCAATGACGAAGAAGGATCACCTGCTCGTTGCCGAGGATTCGATAGCGCGGCGGATGCGGCTCTGGCGCGACAGCACGAGGCTGACGACGAAGAGCAGCGCGCCCAGAATATACGGCGCACCGGGGAACTCCACCGGAGTCGACGGGCCAATGAAATAGCCGAACAGCCCGGCGGCGACCGGCGGGCCGACGATGCCCGTCGCCGTCGTCAAACTGGTGAGCGCGCCCTGCAGGATCCCTTGCTCATTCGCGCCGACCGTGCGGCTCGCCATCGCCCGCGCCGCCGGCCCCACCACGCCCCAGCCCATGATGTAGAGCGCGATGGCGACATAGGCCATCCAGGCCTCGGTCGCGAAGGCGAGAGCCACCATGCACAGGCCGCCGATGGCGAGGCCGATATGCAGCATGCGGGCCTCGCCCAATCGCGGCACCAAAATGCGTACGAGGACGCCCTCGGTAAACGCCATCAGCAGGCCGACAACGGCGAGCGAGATGCCGACCTCGGCCGGACCCCAGCCATAGCGGAAATCGGTGAACAGCACCCATGTGCTCTCCAGCGCCCGCTCTGCAAGCTGGGTGAAAGCGAACACGACCATCAGCGCCACAACGGCGCCGTAGCGGCTGACGAGCAGGAAGGCCCCAACCGGATTGGCGTGGCGAAAGCTGAAGCGCCGCCGATTGGCGACCGGCAGCGACTCCGGCAGATAGAACCAGGCCAGCGCGAAATTGACCGCGCACAGCCCTGCCGCCACATAGAACGGCAAGCGGAGGCCGATCTCGCCCAGCCAACCGCCCATCAGCGGTCCGATAATGAAGCCGAGCCCGAAGGCGACGCCGATGAGGCCGAAGCTCTGGGCACGTCGCTCCGGCGGCGTGATGTCCGCGAGATAGGCCGAGGCGGCGCTCACCGATGCGCCCATCATGCCGCCGATGGCGCGCGCGATGGCGATCAAGACAAGCGTCGGCGCGAGGCCGAGCAGCAGATAGTGAACGCCGAGGCCGGCGAGTGCGAAGAGAATGATCGGCCGGCGGCCGAAGCGGTCCGACAGAGCTCCGAGCAGCGGACCAAAGATGAACTGCATCGCGGCGTAGAGCGCGACGATCACGCCATAGCTGATCGAGCCCGAGCTGATGTCACCCACCAGCTCTTCGATGAGTTTCGGCAACACCGGCATCAACAGGCCGACGCCGATCATGTTGATAGTCAGCGTAACGAGAAGAACGGCAACGCTCGTCCGCGACCCGGACGGCGTCATGTCACCTTCTGCGCCGCTCGCTCCACGGCGCCGGCAAGCAGCCGATCGGCCGCCGCGCGCGCCTCGTCGGTAACGACGCGGCCGGCGAGCATGCGCGCGATCTCCTCGCGGCGGCGCGCCTCGTCCAGCTCACTCAACGACGTCACCATCCGCTCCTCAAACTCATGCGGCACCTTCGCCACCGACCAATGCTGCCGCGCCTTCGCCGCCACTTGCGGCGCATGCGTAACCGCCAGAACCTGCACCGTCTCGGCGAGGCGACCGAGGCGCACGCCGATGGCATCCGATACGGCACCGCCGACGGCAGTGTCCACCTCATCGAAGATCAGCGTCGGCGCCGATCCCCGATCGGCAAGCGCCACCTTGATCGCCAACAGGAATCGCGACAGCTCGCCGCCGGAGGCAATCTTGCCCAACGGCCCGGGCCGCGACCCGGGATTGGTTTGCACCACAAAAGAGACGTCGTCGATGCCTGTTTCGCCGGGATCGTCGGCTTCCGACACGATCTCGACGATGAACTTCGCCCGATCGAGCTTGAGCGCCGGAAGTTCGCCCTCGACGGACGTTTCCAGCTCCTTCGCCGCCTTCCGTCTCGCCTTGCTCAACGCAGCGGCGGCGGTGTCATACGCCTTGCGTGCGGTCTTCGCCGCCTCGGTAAGCTCACCGACCTTCGCTTCGCCGGTCTCGAGCGCATCGAGATCTTCGGCGATGCGGGCCGCAAGGTCGGCGAGGAGATCCACCGGCGCATCGTATTTTCGCGCCGCACCGCGGAGAGCGAACAAGCGCTGCTCCGTCATCTCCAACTCCTTCGGGTCGAAAGCCGCCTCGCCTTGCGCGTGTTCGAGCGCCGCGCCGGCCTCGTCCAGCGCCGTCAACGCCCGGTCGATCGCTTCGATCGCCGGATTGAGAAGCTCTGCCGCCGCGTCTCGGCGACGCTCCAGCCGTCGCGCCAGGCTCGCCAGCGTCGGAATCGGCGACGCCGATCCCGCCACCGTCTCCAACGCGTCGGTCACGTCCTCCGCGATCTTCTCCGCGCGCATCATGCGGTGGCGCTTGTCGGACAGGTCGGTTTCCTCGCCGGCCTTCGGGTCGAGTTCGGTCAATTCGTCCAGCGCCGCGCGCAGATAGTCGGCCTCGGCCCGCGCCGAAGCGATACGCTTGCGCTGCTCCTCGACCGCCGCTTCTGCGCGCCGCCATGCCGAGAAGCGCTGGCCGACGCCCGCCGCTTCGCCGATGAGACCGCCGAACGCATCGAGCAGTTGCCGGTGCGCCGCGGCGTCGATCAGGGCGCGGTCGTCATGCTGCCCATGAACCTCGATCAACATGGCGCCGACCTGACGTAGCAGGGCCACACTGACGGGCTGATCGTTGATGAAGGCTCGGCTGCGGCCATCCCGACCCTGAGCCCGGCGAAGAATCATCTCGCCCTCGTCGGCAAGTCCGTTCTCACGCAGGACGGCCCAGGCCGGATGATCGGAGGAAAGCTCGAAGACGGCCGTCACCTGGCCCTGCTCGGCCGTATGCCGCACGAGGGCGCCGTCGCCCCGCGCCCCCAGCGCCAGCGACAACGCATCGAGGAGGATCGACTTGCCGGCGCCGGTCTCACCGGTCAGCACCGTCAGCCCCGGCGCAAACGCAACATCGAGCGTATCGATCAGCACGATGTCGCGAATGGCGAGGGCCGCGAGCATGACCGCCCGGCTTTGCTCCTAGTTGTTTCTGAACAGGCGCGACAGCCAACCGCCGCCATTGTGCGGCGACGCCCCGTCGGCACTGAGGAGATCATAGGCGCGCTGATACCATTCGCTGTCAGGGAAGTTGGCGCCGAGAACGGCCGCAGCGGTCTGCGCTTCGTTGACCAGCCCCATGGCGAGATAAGTCTCAGTGAGGCGGTAGAGCGCCTCCTCGACATGGCGGGTATCCTGATAGTCGGTCACCACCGTCTTGAAGCGGTTGATGGCTGCCGTGTATTCGCGACGCTCCTGATAATAGCGGCCGACCAGCATTTCCTGACCCGCCAGCTGATCACGGATAGCCACGACATTGAGCCGCGCCGCATCGGCATATTCGGAATTCGGGAAGCGCGTCAGCAGCTCCTGATCCGCCTCAAGCGCGTTGCGCGCCGGCTCCTGGTCGCGCGTGACATCCGGCACCGTACGAAGATTGGCCTCGCCGAGGAGGTAGAGCATGTAGTCCGCATCGTCCTCGGTCGGATAGGCGCGCAGATAGCGGTGCGCCGTGTCGATCGTCAGTTGGTAATTCTGCAATCTGATAGGCGGAGAAGGCCGTCAGCACCATGCCGCGCTTCGAATCGGTCGAATAGGGATAATACTGATCGAGCTCCTGGAAGCTGTCGATCGCGTTGCCGTAGCGGCCTGCCTGCACATACGCCAGCCCCTCATTGAATATCTCGGCCGCCGGTCGGGCATCGATCAGCGTGAAGTCTTCAGCCTGCCTGTTCGATGCGCAGCCGGCGAGGATCAGGGCGCCCAAGAGGGCAGCGGCACGAACAAAAGCGACCGCGGCGCGTCTGTGCGGGCGGATCGTTGCAGCGGTCATTGGGAGGTGATTCATGAGGGTTGCCGGTACCAAGCAAAATTGCGGTGACGATTCCTCGGGGCTTGTAGCGCAAAGCTGCCGATGAGGCTATGCCGCCCGGCCCCGTTTGACCCCACCGAAATCATCTCGGCAGGCTCGCCAGTTCCAACATGCATTGATGGCAGCGAAAAGGCGCAGCGACCGCAAAAAATTGCCGTGATCAGGCCGTGGCCGCGATCAACTCCGCCTCATACTCGACCGCGCGCTGGGCAGGCATCTCAATTCGCTGCCACGCCTTCGGCGTCGCGAACAGCACCTCAAGCATGCGCGCATTCAGGCTATGGCCGCCACGATAGGACCGGTAGCAGCCGATGATCGGCGCGCCGGCAAGGGCGAGATCGCCAAGCGCATCCACAGCCTTGTGGCGGGCAAACTCATCTGAAAAGCGCAGGCCCTCAGGATTGATCACCGCTTCGTCACCGATCACCAGGGCGTTCTCCAACGAAGCCCCGCGAGCCAGGCCGCGCGCCCGCAGGCCTTCGACCTCGCCAAGGAAACCGAACGTGCGGGCCGAAGCCATTTCGCTGCGGAAAAGTTCGGGCGTCACGTCGGCGGCGTAGCTCTGCCGACCAACGATAGGATGGGCATAGTCGAGCTCGATCTCGAGTCGTCTGCCGCTGCAAGGCCGCAATTCGGCATAGGACTGCCCGATCTCCACGCGAATCGTGCGCAGAACCTTGATGTAGCTGCGCTTCGCCGCAAGTTCGACGATGCCCGCCCTGTCGATCGCCTCGATGAAGGCAGCCGAGCTGCCGTCCATCACCGGCACTTCCCCGCCATCCAGCTCAACCAGGGCGTTGTCGATGCCAAGGCCGGACAAGCCCGCCAGCAGATGCTCGACCGTGGAGATGGACCAGCCATTGCCGACCAGGGTCGTGCACAACTCCGTGGCGCCGATATTGGCGATCTCGGCGCGAATCCGCGCGGCCGGATCCCCGGCGCGCTTGAACACGATGCCGCTATTCGCCGGCGCGGGGCCGATCGTCATCGTCGTCGGTTCGCCGCTGTGGACGCCGACGCCGTTAAGACCGACCACCCCACCCAGGGTGGTTTGGCGTACAGCCGCAGATTTCATTTCCGCCGATCCCTGCCCGGCTTGGGAGCATCGGGCATATGTGAGTCTTTCTCAGCGCCTAGAAAATAGGCGCGCCCACCTGACCGGCCAAATCACGCTTGGTGACACCATGTTACTGAACCGACAGCGATACCGGCAAAGAAAAACCCGCCCGACAATGTGTCGGGCGGGCTTTCGGGGTCGCGACGAGATGTGACGGTCAGTTAGCCTGGCGGCGAAGGAAGGCGGGGATTTCCAACTCGCCGTCATCGAGCCTTGTGTCGCGCGGGATGGTCCGGCCATGCGCATCGAGGTCTCCGCGCCGCGGCTGATACATGCCGCCATTGGCGGTAGCCCGTTGCGGTTCGGCCCTCGGTGCCTCGGCCGGAGCCGAAAGCGGGCGGTGGGTCGGCTGCTGCTGCGGCATCGGCCGCGGCTGCTGTGCCCGCATCGGTCCATGCGCCGTCTGCATCGCTTCATGCGAAGCCGTGTTCGGCAGCTGACGCGGCAGCGGCGGTGGCTCGGCGTGATGCCCTTCGTCGCGCTCGTCCTCACGCCGGCCGAGACCGACATTGGCGAGACGCTTCAGCAGGCTGCGAGGACCACGCTCCTCTTCGGGAGCCCGACGCGGCGTCAGCTGGCGCTGCACGACCGGCGGGAAATCCTCGATTCTCGGAATCCGGCTCGACGGCGTTTCCGCGGCCGGCGGCATGAAAGGAGCCTCGTCCGGGAGCGAATCTTCCGGCGCCTGAGGCTCCGGGTCGATTTCTGCCTCGCCACCGAAATCCGCCCTGGAGATATTGAGCGGGGTGATGGTGACGTCCGGATCGGTGGCAGAAGGCCGCGGCTGCGGCGCTGGTGCCGGTTCGGGAGCGGCTGCAACTGGCGCCGGGGCCGGCTGAGCGGCGGGGGGCGGCGTCATGCGGGCAGCCTGGGCGGCAGCGGCGGGACGAGCTGCCTCGGCAGCACGGCTCGGAGCAAGGCTGCTTGCGGCCGCCGATTTGAGCCGCTGGCTCGCATCGCTCAAACGCGTCGGCGTCGGCAAAGCGGCCTCTGCGTCGGCCTCGATGCCCGTGGCCACCACAGACACGCGGATGACGCCCTCCAGCGATTCGTCGAACGTGGCGCCGAGAATGACATTGGCGTCCGGATCGACTTCCTCGCGGATGCGGGTGGCGGCTTCGTCGACCTCGAACAGGGTGAGGTCACGACCGCCGGTGATCGAGATGAGGAGCCCTTTGGCGCCCATCATCGAAGTCTCATCGAGGAGCGGATTGGCGATCGCCGCCTCGGCCGCCTGCTGGGCGCGGCCTTCGCCGGAGGCTTCGCCGGTGCCCATCATGGCCTTGCCCATCTCGCGCATCACCGAACGGACGTCGGCGAAGTCGAGATTGATGAGGCCCTCTTTCACCATCAGATCGGTGATGCAGGCGACGCCGGAGAACAACACCTGATCGGCCATCGCAAAGGCGTCGGCGAAGGTGGTCTTCTCGTTGGCGATCCGGAAGAGGTTCTGGTTCGGGATGACGATAAGCGTGTCGACATGCTCCTGCAGGTCGCCAATGCCCGCCTCGGCGACGCGCATGCGCCGCGCGCCCTCGAACTGGAACGGCTTGGTGACGACGCCGACGGTGAGAATGCCGGCCTCGCGGGCCGCGCGGGCAATAACCGGCGCCGCGCCCGTTCCCGTCCCGCCGCCCATGCCGGCGGTGACGAAGATCATGTGCGCCCCGGTGAGGTGGTCGATGATCTCGTCGATCACCTCCTCTGCCGCGGCACGGCCGATTTCGGGCTGCGACCCGGCGCCGAGGCCCTCGGTAACGGCAACGCCCATCTGAATGCGGCGTTCCGCCTCCGACGACATGAGCGCCTGAGAGTCGGTGTTGGCGACCACGAATTCGCAGCCGGCAAGACCGGAGCGGATCATGTTGTTCACGGCGTTGCCGCCGGCGCCGCCGACACCGAAGACGGTGATCTTTGGCTTCAGTTCTTGAATGTCCGGTGCTTTCAGATTGATCGACATTTGTCTTTCCTCGTCTCGACCCCTTCCGACCGTTCGCGACTACGGTCGTGCAATTCATTTTTGCGGGCGCCGTCGCGCTGTCCCCTGCCCGCCTGACGCACTAAAAACTGTCCCGCAACCAACGCCCGAACCGACCAAAACGACCGCCCGTTCCAGTGGCCCGATAGACTTCCTGCCGCCGGCTGACACGTTCGATGCCGCCGATCTGCGGATAGATCAGCATGCCGGCAGTTGTGGCATGCGCCGGCCCGCGGGCGATTTCCGGCAGACCGGAAACGCCGAGCGGCCGTCCGAGCCTGACATTGCGCGCCAGAATGCGGCGAGCGGCTTCGGTCATGCCGTTGAGCTGGCTGGCGCCGCCTGTGAGAACGATGCGGCGTCCAACCAGAGCTGAGAAACCCGAATCATTGAGGCGATCGCGCACCAGCTCGAGCGTCTCCTCGACGCGAGCCCGGATGACGCGATTGAGCACCGAGCGCGGCATGCGGTTCGGCGTTTCGCGGTCTTCGTCGCCGAGCGGCGGCACAAGGATCAGCTCGGCCTCGTCGGAAGCGTTGGCGAGCGCGCTGCCGTTCAGAACTTTCAGCCGCTCGGCCGCCTCGACGCTGGTGGAAAGTCCGCGCGCGATGTCGAGCGTGATGTGGTGACCGCCGATCGCGATCCCATCGGTGTGGATGAACTGGCCATCGAGGAATACGGCCATGGTCGTCGTCGCAGCGCCGAGGTCGACAACGACGACGCCGAGCTCGGCCTCGTCATCGACGAGCGTCGACAGGCCGCTGGCATAGGCGCTGGAGACCGTCGTGCCGATCGAGAGATGACAGCGATTGATGCACAGTTCGAGATTGTCGATCGGCGCTTCGTCGGCAGTGACGACATGCATGTCGACGCCGAGCTGCTGCCCCATCATGCCGCGCGGATCCTTGATGCCGCGATGGCCGTCGAGGCCGTAGCCGATGGGCAGCGAGTGAATGATCTCGCGTCCGTCCTGAACCGAATGCGCCCTGCCCGCCGCGAGCACGCGGCCGATATCGGTGGTCGTGACCTCCGGACCGGAGACATTGACGGTTGCCGAGAATGTGTCGCTCGACGGACGGCCGCAGGAGATGTTGACGATCAGCTGGTCGATCGTCATCCGCGCCATCCGTTCAGCGGAATCTACCGCCAGGCGGATCGAGCGCTCGGCCGCGTCGAGATCGATGATGACGCCAGACTTGACGCCCCGCGCCCGCTGGTGCCCGAAGCCGAGAACCTGCACATCATGTGTCCGGCCCGGGATGGCTTCACCGGCCTGCTTCGGCGTCAGCTTGGCAATGACGCAGGTGAATTTGGATGAGCCGATATCGAGCACGCTGACAACGGTGCTGCGTCCGGGCACGGCGTGGCCCTTACGGGAATTATCGAAGACACCGAGGAGCTTCATCAGTTGCCTCTCGCACGAGTGACGGCGGTTTGGACTTCTTCGAAACGGACCTCGTCGAGCGCCACGACGACGCGATCCGGCAGACGCAGATCGACGCTGAGAATGTCGCGCGAGAGAAGCTGCTGGCTCTGGTCGAGCGTCTCCAGCTGGATCAGCGCCGGCACCGGGTCTTCCTCCGGCAGCATGATGACGACGTCGTTGTTGAGCGTCAGATTCCAGCGCCGGTCGGAAACCAGCGTCGCCGCCTTCAGGCGCGAATGGATGTCGGGGAACTGCGCAATGAGGTCGAGGATCTCGGTCGCCTGCGACTGAGCACCCGCGCCGACCAGCATCGGCAGATCGCGATAACGCGGCGCGACATAGTCGCTAAGGACGTTGCCGGCAGCGTCTATCACCGCCACCTGGCCGTCGCGCTGCCAAAGAACGAAGGGCTCACGCTCCGTGATCTCGACCTCGAGGGAGTCGGGATAGACCTTGCGGATAGTGGCGCTCGCGACCCAGGGGAGTTGCTCGATGCGCTCGCGCGCGGCGTTGACGTCGAACGTCACCATCGACGCGTGTTCAGGAATGGCGAGGCTGTTGAGAACGTCGAGTTCGGCCGTCTCGCTCTGGCCGCTGATGCGGATGGCGTCGATCTTCAGTCCCGCGGCCGCCGTGAGATTGCCGAACAGCGCGCCGACATGATTGCCGGCGACGACGCCATAGACGCCCACGATGAGCAGAAGCGTGAGAAACGCCTTGACGCCAAAGCGGCGCGGCAGCGCGATATCAATGCGGCCAAGGAAGCGCGCCGGCCGCCGCAGCGGCCGCGGCAGGACGAAATCGGGCACGGGCACGCGGAGCCGGACCGGCTCTTCGGCTTGGTAGCCCCTCAGAATGATCGCCCCTACCGATCGCAAGACGCGTCCTCCACCATCCAAGCGACCAGCGAGGGGAAATCCATTCCCGCATAGGCCGCCATATCCGGCACGAGCGATGTCGGCGTCATTCCCGGCTGGGTATTGACTTCAAGGCAGATGAGTTCGCCCGACCCGTCGGCACGTTCATCGAACCTGAAGTCAGCGCGGCTGACTCCTCGGCACCCGAGTGCCTGATGAGCTCGTCGGGTAAGCATCCGTACATTTTGGTAAACAAGTGGTGAAATTTTTGCTGGCAGGACGTGAATTGATCCGCCCGGAGCGTACTTTGCGTCGTAATCGTAGAAGCGGGCGTCGGTAACGATCTCCAGGACATCGGTCGGCTCGTCGGCCACGACCGCGCAGGTAAGCTCACGGCCAGCAATGAAACGCTCCGCCATCAGCTCGTCGCCATATGTCCACTCCTCGGAAAGAAGCTGTGTCGCCGGCGCATTGGCGCCCTCGCGAACGATGACAACTCCGAGGCTCGACCCTTCTTGCACCGGCTTGATGACATAGGGCGGCGCCATCGGATGTTCGCGGGCGGCTTCTTCGCGCGTCACGGCGATGGACTCCGCGACGGGAACGCCGGCTGCCTCGAGGATCGTCTTGGCAAGAAGCTTGTGCATGGCGAGCGCCGAAGCGAGCACGCCGGAATGCGTGTAGGGAATCGCAAGAATCTCGAGGAGGCCCTGGATCGTCCCGTCCTCGCCGAAGGGTCCGTGCAGCGCATTGAAGGCAACGTCGGGCTTGAGCGCGGCCAAGACCGCGGCGACGTCACGGTCGACATCGACGCGTGAGACCCGATAGCCTTTTTGTTCCAATGCCTTCGCACAGTTTTCGCCACTACTGAGTGAAATCTTGCGCTCTGACGACCAGCCGCCCATCAGCACCGCAACGTGCTTGCCTTGGCCGGATTCTGATTCGTCTGACGCAACCATCATCTGAGCGATAGCAGGCGATTGGGTAACGAATGGTTAACCATAGAAACGCGCGGCTTTCCGCCGTTTCAAAGGTGTCTGCGCGATGGCGCGTTAACGATTTGGGTGGTGCGAACCAGGGTGCAGCGGACGGGAATCACCAATCGCACAGGGCGCGCAGATGGGAGGCCTCTTGAACGGGTGTTCAGGGCTGATGCGACACAGGCTCGACGATGATTTCCGGCAAGTTATGCACAGCTAACGGCATCTCGATATTGGCGATCAGGCCGATGCTGCCCCAACCGTCCGCCCGCCACTTGGCGCTTCCGCCTGCAACCCGCCGTCCCCCGTATCAGCTGCGGCCGAGGAAGGGCTCCACCGACTTGCCCGGAACGAACTCGCCAAGAATGCGGATCTCCCATTCGAGACGAACGCCGCTGGTCTCCAGCACGCGCGAACGCACCGTCTCGCCGAGGAGTTCGAGGTCATAGGCCGTCGCCATGCCGCGATTGATGAGGAAATTGCAGTGCATCGGCGAGACTTCGGCGTCGCCGATGAAAAGGCCGCGGCAGCCCGCAGCATCGACAAGTTCCCAGGCGCGGCGTTGGTTCGGCGTTCCCGGCGGATCGGGATTCTTGAAGGTCGAGCCGCCGGTCTTCTCACGGATCGGCTGGACCGTTTCGCGGTGGTGCTGCACAGCCGCCATTGCCTCGGCGATCTCTTCAGGCGTCTCCGCCACGCCTTCGAACAGCGCCTCGGTGACGATGAAATCATCCGGCGCGGCGCTGTGGCGATAGGTGAAGCCGAGATCGGCATTGCTGAGGCGATGGCGAACGCCGTTGCGGTCGATCGCAATCGCCTCCACCAGGCGCTCGCGAATTTCCGCGCCATTGGCGCCGGCATTCATGCGCACTGCGCCACCGACGGCGCCGGGTATGCCGTGAAAGAAGGCGAAGCCGCCGATGCCCTTTTCCTGCGCGAAAGCCGCCAGTCGCTTGTCGAGCACCGCCGCGCCTGAGCGGATGCGTTGATTCGGTTCCTCAGCCATTTGCCCAAAGCCCTTGGCCGACAGGCGAATCACGACGCCCGAGATGCCCCCATCACGGATCAAGAGGTTCGAACCGACGCCGATCACCGTCACCGGAACCGACGCCGGCAAGGCCGCCAGAACGGCTGCGAGATCGTCCTCATCGGCGGGCTGAAACAACAGCTCGGCCGGACCACCGACGCGGAACCATGTGCCCGCGGCAAGCGGAGCGTCCGGCGTCAGCCGCCCGCGTGCGACAGCCGTGACGGCGGCAACAGCTTCGGCGGGGATGACCTTGTCAGGCACGCGCGCGATGCTCCGTCGCCTCAAGCCCGCGCAGCCAGTCGCCAAGGACGGCTCCACCGGCCTTTGCCGCCCGCTTGCCGTAGCGCCGCGTGTTGGCCCGGATCGTGTCAGCGGGCGATGCCGGCGCCGCCAAGTTCGACACGATGGCCGATCAGCCATTGCTCGATATGCGCTGGATCGACCTCGATATGGAACTGCAGCGCCAGGAGGTATCGCCGACGGCGAAGGCCTGATTGCGGCAGACATCCGTTTCCGCCAGCCGGGTCGCTCCTTCCGGCAGCGTCGCCAGATCGCCATGCCAATGCAGCACCGGCAGATCGGCGAGCGGCGCCAGGACGGACGCCCTGCCCTCATCGGTCAGCCGTACCGGCCCCCAGCCGATCTCCTTGGTCACGCCCCGGCCCGACATGGCCGCCCAGGGCGACCGCGATGAGTTGCAGGCCGAGACAAATGCCGAGCGTAGCCCCACCCGATTCGAGGCGGGCGCGGATCGCTTCAATCTCATGCGCCAAGATGCGGGTAGTGCTCCGTCTCGTAGACGCCGATCGGACCGCCGAGGACGATCAAGAGATCTGCCGCTACCGCCTCATTGACCGCGAACGCATCGACGCCGGCCTCGACGATAGAGAGGCGCGTAGCCGGCTTTGTCGAGGACCGGAGCGAACGTGCCGAGGTCTTCGAAGGGGACATGGCGATAGACGAGGCAGCGCTTCGCCATCACTTCCCGACGGCTTGCCTGTCGAACGCCGCCAATTCGCCCGGCAGCGCATTGGCCCATTGCGTGATGTTGCCGGCGCCAAGCAGGACGACGAAATCGCCCGGCGAGGCTTCGGCCGCGATCGTCTCGGCCAAGTGCTCCGGACCGCTGATGGCGCGCGCGTCGCGATGGCCGCGAAGGCGCATGCCCTCGACCAGCGCTTCGCTATCGATGCCGGGGATCGGCTGTTCGCCGGCCGCATAGACCGGCGCAACAAGGACCGTATCGGCTGCATTGAACGCGGTGCAGAAGGAATCGAAGAGGTCGTGCAGCCGCGAATAGCGATGCGGCTGGACGACGGCGATCAGCTTCTTGTCGGTCCCGGCGCGCGCCGCCTTCAGCACGGCGGCGATCTCGACCGGATGGTGGCCGTAGTCGTCGAAAATCTGCACACCGTTCCAGGTGCCCGTGCGCGTGAAGCGGCGCTTGACGCCGGCGAAGGACGAAAGCCCGGAGCGGATCGCTTCACCGCCGATGCCGAGCTGATAGCGCCACGGCAATCGCCGCGGTCGCGTTCTGCACATTGTGCTCGCCCGGCATGGCGAGACTGATGTTGTCGATGCGCATGGCGTCGCCGCTGTTGCGGTCGTGAATGACGACGTTGAAGCGGCTGAATGCGCCCTCTGTGCGGAGGTCGGTGAAACGGACATCGGCCTGCGGATTGGCGCCATAGGTGATGATGCGCCGGTCCTCGATGCGGCCGATCAGGGCCTGCACCTCGGGATGATCGCCGCACATCACGGCGAAACCATAGAACGGCACATTCTCGACGAACTGGCGGAAAGCATCGCGCACGTTGTCGAACGTGCCGTAGTGGTCGAGATGCTCCGGATCGATATTGGTGACGACGGCGATGTCAGCCGGAAGTTTGACGAAGGTGCCGTCGGACTCGTCGGCCTCGACCACCATCCAATCGCCCGCGCCCATACGCGCATTGGAGCCATAGGCGTTGATGATGCCGCCATTGATGACGGTCGGATCGAGACCGCCCGCATCGAGGAGCGCGGCGACGAGCGATGTCGTCGTCGTCTTGCCATGGGTGCCGCCGACGGCGATCGCTGATTTCAGGCGCATCAGCTCCGCCAGCATCTCGGCACGGCGGACGACCGGCAGCAGACGCTCGCGCGCGGCCTTGAGTTCGGGATTGTCGCGCTTGATCGCGGAGGAGACGACCACGACTTCGGCGTCTCCGAGATTGGCGGCGGCGTGGCCGATGGCGACTTTGATGTGCTTCTCGCGAAGGCGCGCGACATTGGCGTTCTCGGCGACGTCCGAGCCCTGCACCGTGTAGCCGAGCGTCATCAGTGCCTCGGCTATGCCGCTCATGCCGATGCCGCCGATGCCGACGAAATGGATCGGCCCGAGATCGCGGGACATTTTCATGCGCCTGCTTCCTTCCCTTTCGGTTTCTCTGCGGCGCCGGCGGACTTTCGCTCGCCGTTCCGCGCCACTGATTCGATCAGATCCGCGAGCCGCTCGGCCCCATCCGCCGGAGCCGTGCCGGCCGCCGCCTTGGCAGCTTGCGCCAGCTTTTCCGGATGATCGAACAGATCTGTCATTGTCGCCGCCAATTGGCGGGCACCAAGCGTCTTCTCTTCATACACCCAACCGCCGCCGACGACCGCAAGCGTCTCGGCATTGGCGCGCTGATCCTGGTCGATGGCACCGGGAAGCGGCACCAGAATCGCCGGGCGACCGATGACGCCGAGTTCGGACACGGTCGTCGCGCCGGAGCGCGAAATCACCAGATGGCTCGTCGCCATCATCATCGGTAGATTGGAGAAGAATGTGGCGCATTCGGCCTCGACGCCGAGGCCGCGATAAAGCGCCTCCACCTCGGCGATATCCTCGGGCCGGCATTGCTGCACAATCGTGAGCCGGCCGAGGAGATCGGGCCGAAGATTGGAGATCGCCTTCGGCACGACGTCGGAAAGGAAGCGCGCTCCCTGGCTACCGCCAAAGACGAGCAGCCGGATCGGCCCTTCCGGCACCGGAGGGTCATAGGGAACGGCCGCCGCATCGCGCACGGCCGGCCGTACCGGATTGCCGGTGAACTCAACCTTGGCGGTCAGATTTGGGCGACAGCTTCAACCGATCGCTCGCCGTGGCGATGCGTCGGGCGAACCGCGCCAGAAGTCTGTTGGCGCGACCGAGAACGGCGTTCTGATCGTGGATGATGGTCGGCACGCCAAGGAGCGTCGCGGCCATGATCGGGGGCACCGTCGGGTAGCCGCCGAAACCGGCGGCCGCCGCCGGCCTGATCCTGCCGACGAGAAAGAGCGTACGCAGCACGCCCCAGGAAAGCTTCACCGCCGCACCAAGCTTGCCGAGGATACCTCGGCCCGACGGCGTTGCCGACGGCACAATGTGGACGGCTGAGGCCGGAAAGTCGCTGCCATAGTCGCGAGCGCGGTGGTCGGTGGCGAGCTCGACACGCCAGCCGCGTGCCTCCAGGACGGAAGCGACCGCCTGGGCCGGGAACAGATGCCCGCCCGTCCCGCCAGCGCAAAGGAGAATGGTTTTGGCCATCGGCCGCTCAGGCGAGGTCGGGGACGCCCCTGGCGAAGACGCGTCTCCGGCTGCGCACAGTGCCGGGGCTCCGGCGCGTCAACGCAAGGACCAATCCCATGCCGATGGCGATCGCGAACATCGACGAGCCACCATAGGAAACGAACGGGAGCGTCATGCCCTTTGACGGCATCAGGTTGAGATTGACCGCCATGTTGATCACCGACTGGACGCCGAACTGGATGATGAGGCCGGCCGCCGCCACCTTGGCGAACGGATCCTCGATCTTAAGGCTCCGCGACAAACCGCGGACGACAACAAAGGCGAAGACCGTAACCAGGGCAAGGCAGACGATGATGCCGAACTCCTCACCTGCGACAGCGAAAATGTAGTCGGTGTGGGCGTCGGGCAGTACGCGCTTCACGGTGCCCTCGCCCGGGCCAACACCAAGCCAGCCGCCATTGACGAAGGCGTTCAGCGCCGTGTCGATTTGATAGGTGTCGCCGGCGGCCGGATTGAGGAACTGGTCGATGCGCACCGCAACATGCGGGATCGTCGAATAGGCGGCGAAGACACCCACCGCGGCACAGCCCGCGATGACGAAGATCCACATCCACGGCATGCCGGCAAGGAAGAACACCGCGCCCCAGGACACGCTGGTGAGGATCGTCTGGCCAAAGTCAGGCTGGAGGATGAGGAGACCGGCGACGAGCACCAGCAGCATCGTGGCCATGAAGGCGCCGGGAACCTCGGCGTTCCGCCCCTTTTCGGTGAAGAGCCAGGCGCAGACGATGACGAAGGCCGGCTTGAGGAATTCCGATGGCTGCAGCGAGAATCCGGCAACGTCGATCCAACGCCTCGAACCGTTGACCTCGACGCCGATCACCATGGTCAGCATCAACAGGCCGATCATACCGGCGAGCATGATGAGCGAGAGGCGGCGCGCCAGGCGCGGCGTCAGGAACGACGTCCCGATCAGCAGGCCGATCGTCGGGATGAGGAAGATCAGGTGCCGTTTCACGAAGTGGAAGCTGTCGTCATAGCCGAGGCGCTCCGCCACGGCCGGGCTGCCGGACAACGACAGGACGACGCCCGCGACCAGCAGGATGACGAGGGATGTGAGAAGGGGTTTGTCGACCGTCCACCACCATTCGGTGAACGCACTGCGGTCGGCGCGACTGACGCTCAAGCGGCCACTCCCCGGCCCGTAACCTCGTTGACGAGGAGACGGAAGGCCTCACCGCGCGCGACGAAGTTCTTGAACTGGTCGTAAGAGGCCGCGGCCGGCGAAAGGAGAACGACGCTTTCCGGCGCGGGATCATCGGCCGCAGCCTTGGCCGCCGCCTTCACCGCCGCTTCCAGCGTTCCTGAGATTTCGTATCGCAGGGTACCCTCCATAGTCCGGGCGAACTCTTCGGCTGCCTCGCCGATCAGGAACGCCTTCTCGACCCTCGGGAAGAACGGCTCCAGACCGGCGATGCCGCCCTCCTTCGGGCGACCGCCTGCGATCCAGTAAACATGGTTAAAGCTTGCCAACGCCTTACCGGCGGCATCCGCGTTGGTCGCTTTTGAATCATTTATGAAGAGCGTGCGTCCGCGCCGCCCCACTTCCTCCAGGCGATGCGCCAATCCGGGGAAGGTGCGAAGGCCGGTCGCGATTATCTTGTCGGGCACGCCGAGCGCCCTCACCGCCGCCACTGCCGCCAGGGCATTCTGTGCGTTGTGGAGACCGCGCAGCGTCTTGATGCCCGAAAGGTCGGCGATTTGCGTGTCGGCGCCGCCAGCGGTCAGCACAACGAAACCGTCGCGCAGCGTCAGCCCGTCGGCAAAGGCGCTGCGCACGGAGACACGCACCACCTTCCCGCCGGCCTGCTCGATATGATCCGCGATCAGCGCCGAGCGCCGATCGTCGACGCCGATAACCGCCTGGTCGGCTTCGCGCGGGAGGCGTGCCTTGATCTCGGCGTAGCGGTCAAACGTGCCGTGGCGATCGATATGATCGGGGCTGAGATTGAGGAGAACGCCGACCGTCGGCTTCAGGCTCGGGGTCAGCTCGATCTGGAAAGACGAGCATTCGAGCACATGCGTCCGCGCCAGCGACGGCGCCTCCAGCGTCAGCACCGCCGGACCGAAATTGCCGCCGAGTTGGGCGTCACGGCCGGCGGCGGTGAGGAGATGCGCAATCAGCGCGACGGTGGTCGACTTGCCGTTCGTACCGGTGACGGCCACGACCGGGGCGTTCGCTGCCTGTCGCCGCCGCTCGCGGAAGAAGAGCTCGATATCGCCGATGATCGGCACGTTCGCCGTTTCGGCAAGCAGCACCATCGGATGCGGCGCGGGATGGGTGAGCGGCACGCCGGGCGTCAGGATGAGCGCCGCGAATTCGTGCCAATCGGCGGCGGCGAGGTCGGCGACGGTGAGGCCCGCAGCCGTTGCGTTTTCGCGCGCCAATTCCGAATCGTCCCAGCAGATCGGCTCGGCGCCACCGGCAGCGAGCGCCTGGGCCGCAGCAAGACCGGAACCGCCGAGCCCGAACACGGCGACACGACGACCTTCGAACCCGTGCACCGGGATCATGGTGTCACCTGAGCTTCAGGCTGGAGAGGCCGAGCAGCGCCAGCACCACCGCGATGATCCAGAATCGAATCACAATTTGGGATTCGGTCCACCCCAATTGCTCGAAATGGTGATGGATCGGCGCCATTCGGAAGATGCGTTTTCCCGTCAATCGGAACGACACGACCTGCAGGACCACCGACACCGTTTCGAGAACGAAGAGGCCGCCGACGATGACGGCGATGAGCTCGTTCTTGGTTGCGACGGCGAGCGCACCGAGCATGCCGCCCAGCGCCAGCGAGCCGGTATCGCCCATGAAGATGGCGGCGGGCGGCGCGTTGAACCACAGGAAGCCGAGGCCGGCGCCAAGCACCGCACCGCACAGGACGGCGAGTTCGCCGGTGCCGACGACATAGTGGATCTGCAGATACTCGGCATAGACCGAGTTGCCGACGAGATAGGCGAAGAGGCCGAAAGTGGCGAGCGCGATCATCGCCGGCACGATGGCCAGGCCGTCGAGGCCGTCGGTGAAGTTCACCGCATTGCCGAAGCCAGTGACGACGAAGGCGCCGAACGGCACGAAGAACCAGCCGAAATCGACCACTAACTGCTTGGCGAACGGGATAGCCAACCCGTCCGCCAGTTCGCCGGTTCCCTCCTGCATCAGCACGAACACAGCGATGCCGGCGACGAGGAATTCCAGGATCAGGCGGCGTGCGCCGGAAAAGCCGCTATTGCTGCTGTGCCGGCGGATCTTCTGCATGTCGTCGTAGAAGCCGATCAGGCCGAAAGCGACGGTCACGCCGAGCACAACCCAGACATAGACGTTGCGAAGGTCGGCCCAGAGCAGCGTGGAAACGATAAGGCCTGACAGGATCATCAGGCCCGCCCATGGTGGGCGTGCCCTGCTTGGTCAGGAGATGCGTCGGCGGTCCGTCCGCGCGGATCGGCTGGCCCTGCCCTTGCCGTACGCGCAGGGCCGCGATGATCGCCTGACCGAAAAGAGCAACGAACAACAGTCCGGTGATCGCCGCCGCGCCGGTGCGGAAGGTGATGTAGCTGACGACATTGCCGCCCGGCAGGTCGGACAGCAGCTCGGCGAGAAAGACCAGCATTAATGCGCCCCTTGCCGCTGTTCTCCGGCGGCCCCGAATTGCTGCCTCAGCTCTTCCGCCAGCGCCCCGAGGCGAATGCCATTGGAGCCTTTGACCATAACAACGTCGCCGGGCCGCATCTCGGCGGCAAGCGCAGCGGCAAGCCCGTCAGCCGTCTCGGCATAGACGCCCCGGCGGTCGGGCGGCAAGACTTCCCAGAGCGCTGCCATGCGCTCTCCAACAAGATGAACGCGGTCGATCGCGGCGGCTTCGAGTGGTTCGGCGAGGTCACGATGCAGGGCGAGCTCGTCCTTTCCCAGTTCCAGCATATCGCCAAGAACGGCCACACGCCGCCCTTCCCGGCCTGCCGGAATCCGGCCGAGAACCGCTATTGCGGCGCGCATGGAAGCCGGGATTTGCGTTGTAGCTTTCGTCGATGAGGACGGCTGATCCGCTCGACAGCTTGAGCGAGAATCGCTCGCCGCGGCCCTTGCCCGCCGTGAAGCTTGCCAGCGCCGCCGCGGCCGAATCGAGGTCCGCGCCGAGGAACAGCGCCGCGGCCAGCACGGCCAGGCTGTTCATCACCATGTGCATGCCGGCGACGCCGACGGCGTAGCTCATCGGCCGCCCGTCAATGCGGGCGCGTACCGCGGAGCCGGCCGGACCAATCGAAACGTCCTCGAGTCGGGCATCGGCATCCGGATGCCGGCCGAAGCCGATGATCCGCGCCGCCCCGGCCTTTTCCGCAGCGAGCGCCAGGCGCTCGAAATGGGGGTTGTCGCGGTTGAGGATCGCCGCACCGCCGGCTTCGATGCCGGTGAAGATTTCGGCCTTGGCGTCGGCGATCTCCTCGACCGAGTCGAAGGCCGCCAAGGTGCACCGGCTCGATCGTGGTGATGATCGCGGCGTGCGGGCGCACCATCGCCGCCAGAGGCGCGATCTCGCCGGGATGGTTCATGCCGATCTCAAACACGCCGAACGCGGCATGGGCGGGCATCCGCGCCAGGGTCAGCGGCACGCCCCAATGATTGTTGAACGATGCCGGCGCGCCATGCACCGTGCCGGAACGGCCGAGCGCCGCACGCAGCATGTCCTTGGTCGTCGTCTTGCCGACGCTGCCGGTGACGGCGACGATCTTGCTGGTCGCCCGCGCCCGCGCGCCGACGGCAAGACGGCGAAGCGCGGCGGCGACGTCTTCGACCACGATCAGCGGGGCGGTGACGCGTCCGAGCGCGGCAAGCCGGGTCTGCGCCACCACCGCCAGCGACGCGCCATGCGCCACGGCCGAAGCGATGTAGCTATGCCCGTCGAACCGCTCGCCGCGGATCGCGAAGAAGGCATCGCCCTCCGCCGTCGTCCGACTGTCGATCGAGATGCCGTCAATCGACTTCGGCTCCGGCCCAATCAGCCGGCCCTCGGTCAATTCGAGAAGGGCCTGAGGCGACCACAGCGGTTCGCTCATCGCGCAGAAACCGCCTCGGCAACGGCCTGATGATCCGAGAACGGCCGCTTCTCGCCGCGAATCTCCTGCCCGGTCTCGTGCCCCTTTCCGGCGACGCAAAGCACGTCTCCGGCACGCAGCATGGCCACCGCCTCGGCGATCGCATCGTGGCGGTCGCCGATTTCGATCGCATCAGGTGCGCCGGCGAGAACCGCGGCCCGGATCGTCGCGGGGTCCTCGCTGCGCGGATTGTCGTCGGTGACGATGACGATGTCCGCCTGCTTGGCCGCGGCGGCGCCCATCAACGGCCGCTTGCCATGATCGCGATCGCCGCCGGCGCCGATGACGGCGATCAGCCGCCCCGTCGCCAACGGGCGAAGCGCCGACAAAGCGGCCTCTATCGCCTCGGGCTTGTGCGCATAGTCGACGAAAATCGCAGCGCCTTCCGCTGTCTCTGCCACTTTCTCCAACCGCCCTGGCGCGCCTTTGAGCTTCGCCAGCGCTTCCATCGCCGTTTGCGGCGCGATGCCGGCGGCGATGGCAAGGCCGGCGGCCATCACCGCATTGTCGGCTTGAAACGCGCCCGCGAGCGGCAAGGACGACCTCCATGCTTCGACCGGCCGCTTCTAGCACAAGCTGCTGGCCGAGGCCGTCCGGCGTCGCGGCAACGATGCGCAAATCGGCGCCGGCCCGGCCAACCAGCATGAGTTGCGGCGCCGCGCTCCTTGACGGCGGCGATGACCTCGACCGCAACGTCGCTGTCGGCGTTCACGACGGCCGTCCCCGTCGTCGGCAGGATATCGCGGAAGAGCCGCAGCTTGGCGCCGAGATAGGCGGCGACGTCGGCGTGATAATCCATGTGGTCGCGGCCGAGATTGGTGAAACCGGCCGCCGTCAGACGAAGGCCGTCGAGACGGCGCTGGTCGAGGCCATGGCTCGAAGCCTCCATTGCGGCATGCGTGACGCCGTCTTCGATGACGAGACGGTCGAGCATTTGATGCAGCGCCACCGGGTCGGGTGTCGTCAGGCTGCCGGGCTGCCAACCCTTCGGGCCGACAACGCCGATCGTGCCGATGCTCGCCGCCGTCTTTCCGGCATGCTCGAAGATCTGGCGCACGAAGACCGCCACGGATGTCTTGCCGCTGGTGCCTGTGACGGCCACCAGCTGCTCCGGCTGATGCGGAAAGAACCGCGCCGCCATCAGCGACAGCACCCGCCGCGGATCATGCGCCCGGATCACGGGCACGGCGATGTCGCCCAGCTCGGCCTCATCGTCGGCGAGGATCGCCGCCGCGCCCGCGGCAACGGCCGTGCCGGCAAAGCGCGCGCCGTCGGCCGTGACACCACGCAACGCCGCGAACAGGAAGCCAGGCTTCACCGCACGGGAATCGGCCGTCAGACCAGTGATGTCGAGCGCCCCCGCCGGTACTTCCACGGGCAGGTCGCGCACCAATTCGTCTAGCTGCATCAGTGAATGCGTCGCGTCGCCGTCTGGTCCCTCACGGACCATTTCTGTCCAATCGATATGACTCAAGTGAGGCATAATCGAACGGATTGAACCGGGGCGCCACTCCGAGCAGCGTCGCCGACCGGCTGATGACATTGCCGACGACGCGCGCTGCATTGTAGGCGGCGGTCGTGCCCTCGCCCGGCAAAGCGTGCGGGATTGTCGACGATGACGAGCACCACATATTGCGGATCGTCCATCGGGAACGCGGCAAGGAAGGAGTTGAAGACCAGCGTCGAGGAATATTGGCCGTCGACGATCTTTTCCGCCGTGCCGGTCTTGCCGCCGACGAAATAGCCGGGAACGTCGGCGTTCCGACCAGTCCCCTCCACCGCATTGAGACGGAAGAGGTAGCGCATCTCCTGGCTCGTCTCCGGGCTGATCACCGGCACCGCCACGGCGCTCGCCTCCTGCTGCGTGCGGGTCAGGAAGGTCGGCGGGATGAGATAGCCGCCATTCATCAGGGCCGCCGCGGCAACCGCGAGGTTCATCGGCGTCGTCGACAGGCCGTGGCCGAAGGAAACGGTCATCGTCGTCAGATCGGTCCACCGGCCCGGCACGAGCGGGCGCGGCTGTTTCCGGTAGCTCCGTCTGAACCCGAGACGTAATGCCGAGGCGAGCGAGAAACTCCTGCTGCCCGTCGGTGCCCACCGTCAGCGCCATGCGCGCCGCGCCGATGTTGGACGAATAGGTGAAGACCTCGGCAACGCTCAGCGGACGGTGCTGGCCGTGGAAATCGTTGATGGTGAAGCCGCCGGCATGGAGCGGCTGCGAGGCATCGAACATGTCGCCCAAATGGACCAGACCGGAATCGAGAGCCATGGCGATGGTCAGCGATTTGAACACCGATCCCAGCTCGAACACGCCACTGGTGATACGGTTCAGCCGATCGGGATCGAGCGCCTGCGCCGGCTGGTTCGGGTCGTAGTCCGGCAGCGACGACATCGCCATCACCTCGCCGGTGTGGATATTGAGGATGACGCCCGCCGCCGCGTCTGCGCTGTAGCGGTCGACCGCTTGGGCCAGTTCGTCGCGCAGGATGTATTGGACGCGCAGGTCGATCGACAGCTGAACCGCTTCGAGATCGGCGCCGGTACCGGCGGCAAAGCCGAACTCCTGCAGATCGCGAAGGCCGGTATCGTCGATATATTTCTCCATCCCGGCAATGCCCTGATTGTCGACATTCACCGAACCGAGAATGTGAGAGGCAACCGGCCCGCCTGGATAGAAGCGCTGGTTCTCGGCGAGGAAGCCGATGCCGGGAATGCCGAGGCGATGGATGGCGTCCTGCTGCCGCGGCGTGATCTCGCGCTTAAGCCAGATGAAGCCTTCATTGCCGTCGAGCCGGTCGCGCAGCCATTCGATGCTGAGCTCGGGCAAGACCGAGTGGATTCCTTCCGCCGCCTCGTCGACATCGAGGATGCGGCGCGGCTCCGCATAGAGCGACGCCGTGCGGATGTCGGTGGCGAGGATGTCGCCGTTGCGATCGACAATGTCGGGGCGGGCGGCAGCGATCGCGGCTTCGGCGCCCTGGCGGTTGTTCGCCACGGCCGGCTCGATGAAGCCGAGCATGATCAGCCGGCCGGCGATGACGCCGTAAAGGCCGACAAAGGCAAGGATCACCAACCAAAGACGGATGCGGGAGACGTCCCGCGTTTTCGTCCTTGCCGGCGGCGGCGCCAACCATTTCGGCTCGAAGCCGACAACGCCGCTATCGCCCCCTTCGGTCGTAACCCTCATCGCGTCCCCCCAGCGAGGATGTCAGCGATGAGGTCGGGCTGCTCGGTCGGCGCCATCGGTATGTCGCGAATGCGCACCATCTGATCGATGCCGAAAGACCGCAATGGGAAAACCTGCGGATACTGATCGATGAGAGCCTGCAGCCGGCCCGGCTCGGTAAGCTCGCTCCATTCGGCCTTCAGGAGGGAGATCGCCACCTGCTCCTGCGTGATCTCATCGCGAAGATCAGCGACATGCTGCGCCGCGGCAACCGCATCGTCCTTGGTCTGAAAGGTCCATGCGGCGCCGGCAATCATGACCAGCAGCACGAACGGAAACATCAGCCGGCGCGGATGGAATATCGCCGTCACGACGCCCCCCCATGGCCAAGCACCAACGGCACGCCAATTGCGGCGGGGTCGAGCGGTCGCGACGAAGCCTCGGTACGCGCGGCCACCCGGAGCTTCGCGGACCGGGCTCGCGGATTCTCGTCCAGTTCGTGCTCCGTCGGCAGGATCGGCCCGCGGGATTCGAGGTGGAAGGTGGGCGGCGCGACAGGTTCGGCCGGCAGATGCCGCGAGCCGATCGCATGTTCACGGCTCCTATCGGCGAAGAACTTCTTGACGATGCGGTCCTCGAGCGAATGGAAGGTCACGACGACGAGGCGCCCGCCCGGCTTGAGGATGCGTTCGGCTGCACCGAGGGCGTCGGCCAGTTCGTCCAGTTCCTGATTGACGGCGATGCGCAGCGCCTGAAACGTCCGCGTCGCCGGATGGATGGGATCGCGCGGGGCGCGGCCGATCGCGCGCTCGACGATATCGGCGAGTTCCTTTGTGCGCGTCAGCGGCTTCTGTCGTGCCGCTTCGACGACGGTGCGGGCGATATGCGTCGCCCTCCGCTCCTCGCCGAAAATGGCGAGGATGCGAGCCAGTCCGCGCTCATCGAGCGTGTTGACGAGATCGGCCGCGGACGGGCCTTCCTTGCCCATGCGCATGTCGAGAGGCCCATCGCGCAGGAATGAGAACCCGCGCTCCGCACGATCGAGCTGCATAGACGACACGCCGATATCCAGCACCACGCCGTCGACAGCCTCATAGCCGGCGCCGCGGGCAATCCAGTCCAGCGCGCCGAAGCGACCGCGCACAAGCGTCAGCCTTCCCTTCGCGGCGGCGGAGAGTGCCTTGCCGTCGGCGATGGCGTCCGGGTCGCGGTCGATGCCGACGACGCTGGCGCCAGCGGCAAGTAGCGCACGGCTGTAGCCGCCGTCACCGAAAGTGCCGTCAACGAAGACCTCGCCGGGCTTGGGATCGAGGCGTTCCACCACCTCGTCGAGGAGGACGGGAATGTGGCCGGCCGGTCCGCCTGCGACAGCATTGTTGCCGCGACCGGCCATCATCCCTCGCCCCGTTTTGCCGCCACGCCGTTGCTTCCGAGACGCGAGCGTATCGCGCGCACCCGCTCCTTCGCCTCCTCGCGATAGGCGGCGAAGCGCTCCGGCTGCCAGATCTGAAATTTGAATCCATGACCGACGAAGGTGACGCGGTCGCTCACCCCCGCGCATTCCTTGATCGTGTCCGTCAGCACCGCGCGGCCGTCCTGGTCGATCTTCAGGATCTCGCTCTCGCCAAGAAGCGTCGTCGCCAATTGCTCGTGCTCCTCGGAGAACGGTTCGAACTGCGCCAAGCTCTGCCTGATCGTCTCGCGGAATTGGTTGCCGCCCGCATCGACCGCCTTCCCGTCCAACGTCGGACAGCAATAGAGGCCGTCGAAGCCGTCGCGCGCCAGCACCAGACGATATGGCGCAGGGATCGAAACCCGGCCTTTCGAGTCCAGCCGGTTCGTGAAGGTCGAAACGAACTCGTCCATCAGCCCCGCCGCCCCGTCCCGGCTCACTAGAAGCCGGGGAAATGCTTGCTTTTGGTCGATCCCATCGCGGCAGCGGAACATCGTTCCGCAAGACCGGACGGGACGACATGGGATAGCATGGTAAGCAAATGGTCGTCAATGGAATCCCATGGCACGGATGGCGCAGCCGGATTCCGTCAGTATCCTCTTGTTAGGCTTAACAATCGGTAGCCTGAGGTCAGATGAAGGTAGCGCCAGCTGGCCTGTAAGCCGGGTTCTGTGCAACGGCGAAGCCGCGCGACGGCCATTCCTCTCGAGCGCCCGTTGCCGGACGCTTCATGCAACCCACCCGGACGGCTGACGCGGAAACACGCCTGAGGCCGGAGCCTCGCACCGTCCCTATTCGGTTTTGCTCCCGGTGGGGTTTGCCATGCCGGTCCCGTTACCGGTCCCGCGGTGGGCTCTTACCCCACCCTTTCACCCTTACCGCTTGCGCGGCGGTTTGCTTTCTGTGGCACTTTCCCTGGGGTCACCCCCGCCGGGCGTTACCCGGCACCGTGTTTCCATGGAGCCCGGACTTTCCTCTCCCGCGCCCTTTCGAGCCTTGCGGGAGCGGCCGTCCGGCCAGCTGGCGCTTGGCGGATATGTGGCCAGGCGGCATGGCGGGTCAAGCAAAGGGATGCTTGTTGACCGACGCGAAAGCCGGCAGTCTTGCAACCGCCGGACGGATGACCTCCCGAACGAGGTCCGTGAGGAGGCGATCATATGCGACATCCAGGAGTTGGCGCGGCGCTTGTTGCCGCCCTTGCTTTTACCCCAGCCACCGGCGCGATAGCCCAGGACGCAGCCTCGCCTGTTTGCGGTGAGATGCATCTGAAGCAATCGGCCGAAGAGATCCAGTTCATCGACACCGGGGCCGAAGGCGTCGATGCCGGCGATCGGCGTATCCTGCGCTGGGCCGTCACGGACATGAGCGGCGAGCGCATCGGCACCTTCTTTGTCGTCACCACCGTTCTGCGCGTCACTGATACCGGCGACATCGCGATGGCCGAAGGCCACGTCGTCTTCGCCAATGGCGACATCAAGGTTTCTGTCATCAATGCGATCGCCAATGCCGCCGACACGGAGCAATCGAACCGGGCGCCGATCACCTGGTCGATCAATGGCGGCACCGGCGCTTTTGCCGGCGCGACCGGCACGCTCGTCAACGGCCCGCCGGCCGACGATCCCGGCACCACCGACAACTGGACCTTGGACATCTTCGTGACCTGCCCGACCGCAGGCGCACGGTAGCAGTCGCCGGCGGGAGCACCGGTGATCAACACGAAGACCGAAAGTATGCCAGCGGGGCCCATCACCCGCGTCAGATATTTTCTCAAGGTCAACAACATCGGCGACCGGATGTCGCCCGTCATCGTCAGCGAAACGAGCGGTCGCGAGGCGATGTGGTACCGCAAGGGTCCGGAGAAGCATCTACTCGCGGTCGGCAGCGTGCTTCGCTCGGCCGGGCCCAACAGCTTCGTGTGGGGCTCCGGCGTGATGGACCCGGAACTGGACCTGAGCGGCGTGATGCCAGCTCAGATCGTCGCTCTACGCGGCAAGCTCAGCCATGCGGCACTGACACGTCAGCGAGGCCGGCTGCCCGACATGCCGCTCGGCGACCCGGGCTTTCTAGTGCCCTCAGCGCTGCGCCGATCAAACGGCGATCGGCCGCTGCGCCTCGGCATCGCCGCGCATTATGTCGACGCCGCACTTCCGGCCGTCCGCGCCTTGTGCAGGCAACCCGGCGTCACCCTGATCGACGCCACCGATCCGCCGGACCAGTACTTCCGGGCGCTCGCGTCCTGTCAGGCGGTGATCGGCTCGTCCCTGCACGGCCTGATCTTCGCCGAAGCGCTCGGTATCCCGAACCTTTGGGTGCAATTCGAACACGGGCTGCCTCGAGCGGACTTCAAATATCGCGACTGGTTCACCACCACAGACGCGCCGCAGGCGACGGCGGTCACTGTAACCGGCGCGGAGAAACCGGAAGCACTGGCCCGCCATTGCGCGCTTCACGACTGCCGCATCGACCGGTCGGAACTTGCAGCCGCACTCACTCCGGACGTACTCGACGCCTGTCGCGAAACCGAGCCCCCGCCCAGGTTCATCTCGCTCAAAGCGTGCCGGCAGCGACCGGTGCCGGTCTTCGTCATATCGCTGAATCAGCCCCGGGCGCTCCTGAAGTCGATTGCCTCGGTGCGAGCGCTTGCCACGCCATGCGAGATTGTTGTCATCGACTTAGGCAGCGACGACAGCAGCACGCTCGCGACCCTGTCCAATCTGCAGCGCGCGGGCACGACGGTCTATCGCCGCCGCCGCAAAACCAGAGACAAGCCCTCACCCAGATTCCTGCGGAAGGCGATCGGGTCCTTCTTCGGCAGCGCCGCGGTCGGTCGCCAGGCCGACGGAGCCGACGAAAAACTATTCAGATTCGTTGCGAAGTCGATCGCAGCCTTCTTCGACCGCTGGGCCGAGCCTGTGCCCTATGTCGTCGCCGACTGTGCAGTCGACATAGGCAGCACGCGCTCCGACCTTCTCGACGTCCTTGCAAACGTTCTGAACCGGATCAGCGACTTGCAATGCGTCGGCCCGGCCCTGCCGGAAGACGGCGTCTCGGCACGGCCGACCCCCGATATCTCAGCCAAAGCGCTCGATCCGGGCGAGGCCAGCGGAATCCAGCGTTTGCCGACCGCGCAGGGGGAAATTGCCTACCGCCGCACCTACGCCGAACTGCCCTTCGCCATGCACCGCCCCAGCCTGTCGTTCAATCCCCGACGGCGCGGCGCTGTCGTCTTCAATTGGGAGCAAACCAATCGTCGCGCGGCGCCCTAAGCCGGCCGCCGCTCGGTCTCGATCCGGTCCCACGCGACGTTGATCGCCGCGAGCCGGCGGTTGGCGACAGCCACGAATTCCGACGGAACGCCCCGCGCCAGCAGTCGGTCGGGATGATTCTCGGCGACGAGCGCGCGGTAGCGCTTGCGCAATTCGTCATAGTCGAGCGTGCGGTCGACACCGAGTATGAGATAGGGGTCCCCCTCCTCAGGCATGGTGTGACGCAGCTTGATACGCTCGAACTGCAAAGGCGTCAGTGCGAAGGCGCTGGCAACGCCGGCGAGATACGACAGCTCTGCCTCGTGGATGAAGTTGTCCGCGCCGGCAATCTCGAACAGCGCGTCGACAATATCGACGAAAATCGGATCGTTCGCGTCGTAGAGCGCCGCGATCTTTGCCGCATAGGATTCGTAGCCGGCGACGTCGCGACGAGCGAGATCGAACAGCCTTTCGACATGGCGCGCCTGGTTCTCCGGATAGGCGACCAGCCGCTTGAATGCAGCGATCTCATCGAAGGTCACGACGCCGTCAGCCTTCGCCATTTTCGCCGCCAGCGCGACGATGGCGATGGAAAAGGCCATCTGCTTGCGGTCTTCCGGGTCGCCGCCGAGACGCGCTGAGAGGCGGTCAAAAAGGCCGCCCATCGCTTCGACGCCATCGCCGAAAAACCTGGTGAAGCGCTGCCACAAACTCATGGCCCTAGCCTAGCGCAGCGACCGAGACAGGCGAAGCGGCTTCCTGCCCTCGCCGCGCCATTTGGCCGATCTCAGCCGACGATGCTACCAAATCCCGCAGGGGAAACCGGGAAAGACGGCGATGACCGCTGCAGCATTGGCACGGCGCAGCAGAGGCGCGGCATTTTCGGTCGCCGTCACCTTGGGCGGCCTGGCGGCGAGCCCGGTCGAAGCACCGGCTCAGCTTCTCAATCTTGAAGAGGTCTGGTGCGAACTCGACCCGGCGCTCGACTATTGCATCGACCGGCGCCTTCTCGCGCTGGTCGGGACTCTGGAACGGAGCGTCGCGCGGGACAAGGCGACGCTCTTCGCCTTCGTCGGCAAATATCTGACGCATCGGAGCGACGACGACATCAGGCTCTATCCGCCGGACCCCGGCTACTACGACCAGTTCACCAACTCCGACCAGATCGACTTCGTCATCTACATCCTCGATCTGGTGTTCAATCCCTACGGCCGGCCGACACCGCTCGGGACGCCGACTTGGGATCCAAGCGAAGAGCAGATCGCCGAGGCCAACCAGCATATCGCCGAGATGGATCCTGGCCTCCCCCGTCTCTACGCCTATCGCTACATGGCCGATTTCCTGCTGCGCTTCGGCACCGCGGAGATGGCGGCGCCCTACATCGCCGCGCTAGCCGACGAGATCGCCGCGATTGAAAGCCAGAGCGCTCGGATACCCTATCTGTCGGATCTCGGCTGGTTCCAGGCCCGCGCAGGCATGACGGAGGAGGCGCTCGCCACAGCGGCTTCGGTCGTCGCCATCGCCGAGACGCATCCGATCGCTCAGCTCCGGCCGATCTACGCCGTGGAGGCCGCCGCTGCCGAAGGCACGGCCGGCGGCGTCGAGCTAGGTGCGGCGCGGATCGCCGCGGCGCAGGAGGCGCTAGACGCAATCCCGGGCGCCCCGCCCGCCTTCGTCGCTCTGACTACGGCCATCATCGCGAGAAATTACGGCCGCCTTGGCATGCTCGATGAGGCGCGGGCCTCGGTGGAGCAGGCGCTCGCAATGATCGATGAGATCGAGCCGGACCAACAGCCTGACTTCCTCCGCATGTTGATGGAGGCGGGAGTCTATTAGCGCGGCCATTGCCCTGACGGGCGGGCACGTTTCATTCTTCGCCCATGGCAAAGCGTTGGGATTTCTGGATCGACCGCGGCGGCACCTTCACCGACATCGTCGCGCGCGATCCGGACGGGCGGCTGCAGACCGCGAAACTGCTGTCTGAGAGTTCGGCCTATGCCGACGCTGCGATCGAGGGCATCCGCCGCTTGCTCGGCTTGGCGCACGGCGAGGCAATCCCCGACAACGCCATCGGCGTGGTCAAGATGGGCACGACGGTCGCCACCAACGCTCTGCTCGAGCGCAAGGGCGATCGCGTCCTCCTCCTCGTTACCCGCGGCTTCCGCGACGCACTGAAGATCGGCAACCAGGCCCGACCCGACATCTTCGCCAAGGTCATCGAGAAGCCGGAGATGCTCCATGAGCGCGTCGTCGAGGTGGACGAGCGCGTTCACGCCGACGGCACGGTGGAGCAGCAGCCCGACCCGGCCGCCATCCGTTCCGCGCTCGACGAGGCGCGGGCAGCCGGCATCGACGCCGTCGCGGTCGTCTTCATGCACGCCTGGGCGTTCCCGGAACATGAACGCCTCGTCGCCGGCCTCGCTCGCGAAGTCGCCTTCAGCCAGGTCTCGGCGAGCCACGAAGTCTCGCCCTTGGTGAAGTTCGTCGGCCGCGGCGACACCGCCGTCGTCGACGCCTATCTCTCTCCGATCCTCCGCCGCTATGTCGATCGCGTCGCCGCGGCGATCGGGGAGACCACACGCCTGCTCTTCATGCAGTCGTCCGGGGGCCTCGCCGAGGCTAACCATTTCCGCGGCAAGGACGCGATCCTCTCCGGCCCGGCCGGCGGTGTCGTCGGCGCCGTCGAAACAAGCGCGATGGCCGGGCTCGACCGGATCATCGGCTTCGACATGGGCGGCACCTCCACCGACGTTTCGCACTATGCCGGCGCCTATGAGCGCGATTTCGACACGGAGATCAGCGGCGTTCGGCTGCGCGCGCCTGTCATGCGCATCCACACGATCGCCGCGGGCGGCGGCTCGATCCTCCGCTTCCACGACAACCGCTTCCAGGTCGGGCCGCAATCCGCCGGCGCCGATCCCGGGCCGTCCGCCTATCGCCGCGACGGCCCGATCACCGTGACCGACGCCAATGTTATCACCGGCAAGCTCAACCCGGATTTCTTTCCCGCCGTGTTCGGGCCGAACCAGGATCAGCCCCTCGACGCTGAGGCCGTGCGGTCAGGCTTCGCAGAACTGGCCGCTGAGATCGGCGACGGCCGGTCGCTTGAAGACATCGCCGACGGCTTCCTCAAGATCGCCGTCGAAAACATGGCCAACGCCATCCGCAAGATCTCGGTGCAGCGCGGGCACGACGTCACCCGCTACGCGCTCTCATGCTTCGGCGGTGCCGGCGGCCAGCACGCCTGCGCCGTCGCCGACGCGCTCGGCATGACGACGATCCACATCCATCCGCTTTCCGGCGTCCTCTCCGCCTATGGCATCGGCCTAGCCCCGGTGTCGGCGAACCGCAGCAAGGCTGTGCTGATTTCGCTTGATGCAGCTGACGCCGCCGACCGCATGCACGAGGCCGCTGCCGGCCTGGCCGCAGAAGCAGCAGCCGAAGTGTCGGCACAGTTGGGTGGCGCCGCCGAACCGGACATCACCGTCCGCGCCCATCTCCGCTATGACGGCTCCGACGCGACCTTGCCATTGACGATTTCTTCCAACCCTCCCCTCGACGGGGAGGGTCGACGCGAAGCGTCGGGGAGGGGTGAACGGGACAGCACCCCCACCCGGCCGCCTTCGGCAGCCGACCTCCCCCGTCCGGGGGGAGGTTTAAAGGAACGCCTTCTTCCCCTCCCCGACATCGTCGCCGCGTTCGAGGCGGAGCATCGCCGGCAGTTCGGCTTCGTCTTCGCCGGCAAGGCGATCGTGCTGGAGACGCTTGAGGTCGAGGCGTCGATCACGGACACGCATATCGCCGAGGCCGAGCAGCCGCCGGCCACGGATGCTCCGGTCCCCCACGACCAGACGCGCTTCTACGCCGACGGCATGTGGCACAACGCGCCGATCTACGTTCGTCGCGATCTCCGACCCGGTCACCGCGTCGCTGGTCCCGCCCTCATCATCGAGCCGCATCAGACGATCGTCGTGGACGCGGGATGGCAGGCCGAGATCACCGCGCGCGACCACGTCCTCCTGACGCGCAGCGAAGCCAGGGCGGCGCACCATGCGATCGGCACCGACGCCGATCCGGTCATGTTGGAACTCTTCAACAACCGCTTCATGGCCATCGCCGAGGAGATGGGCGTAGCGCTGCAGAACACGGCCCAGTCGGTCAACATCAAGGAACGGCTCGACTTCTCCTGCGCGCTGTTCAGCGCTGCCGGCGAGCTCGTCGCCAACGCTCCCCATGTCCCCGTCCATCTCGGCTCGATGGATCGCTCAGTCGAGACTATCATCCGCAAGAACGCCGGCAAGGTCCGCCCCGGCGACGTCTTCGCCCTCAACGCCCCGTATGACGGGGGCACGCATCTCCCCGACATCACGGTGGTGACGCCGGTCTTCAACGACGCGAACACCTCCATCCGTTTCTGGGTCGCCTCGCGCGGCCACCATGCCGATATCGGCGGCCTCGCGCCGGGTTCGATGACGCCACGCGCGACAACCGTCGACGAGGAAGGCGTCCTCATCGAGAATTTCAAGCTGGTCGAAGACGGCGACTTCCGCGAAGCCGAGACCGCGGCGCTCCTCACCGAGCACGCCTATCCCGTCCGCAACCTGCCCCAGAACCTTGCCGACCTTCGCGCCCAGATCGCCGCCAATGAACGCGGGTCTTCCGGCCTTCGCAGTCTCGTGGCCGAATACGGCGACGCCGTTGTCGACGCCTATATGGGACACGTCATGGACAATGCGGAGGAAGCGGTCCGCCGCGTCATCGACGCCCTGACGGACTCCGATTTCGCCGTCGAGACGGATCAGGGCACAACGATCCGCGTCCGCATCTCGGTCGACAAGGCGAAGCGCGAAGCGACCCTCGATTTCGCCGGCACCTCGTCCCAGCAGAAGAACAACTTCAACGCCCCCGAACCGGTCACCCGCGCCGCCGTCCTCTATTGCTT
This sequence comes from uncultured Alphaproteobacteria bacterium, assembly GCA_963823045.1. GTDB lineage: Bacteria > Pseudomonadota > Alphaproteobacteria > Rhizobiales > Kaistiaceae > JADLGL01. Next base: position 211,931 of record CAWGKA010000008.1, read on the forward strand.
CCGCGTCATGGTCGGCGGCTCGATCCCGATCAATGCCGGCTGCCTACGGCCGCTCCACATCGTTATCCCCGATGGTTCAATGCTGCGGCCGCGCTATCCCGCGGCCGTCGCGGCCGGCAACGTCGAGACCAGCATGCAGGTCACCGACTGCGTCTTCGGCGCGCTCGGCGCCATGGCGTCGAGCCAGGGCACGATGAACAACCTCACCTTCGGCAATGACCGCTATCAGTATTACGAAACGATCGCCTCGGGCTCGCCTGCCGGACCCGGTTTCGACGGCACGCCGGCGGTGCAAACGCACATGACCAACTCGCGCCTTACCGATCCCGAGGTGCTGGAGCTCCGCTTCCCGGTCCTGCTCGAGGACTTCCATATCCGCGAGGGCTCGGGCGGCCGCGGCCGCTGGAACGCGGGCGACGGCACGGAGCGGACGATCCGGTTTCTTGAGGAGATGGACTGCGCCATCCTGGCGTCGCATCGCCGCGTCCCGCCGCATGGTCTCGCCGGCGGCGACCCGGGCCAAGTCGGCGCGACGCGCATCCGGCGCAGCGACGGCGCCGTCGAAGAATTGGCTGGTTCGGATCAGACGGTGCTGCGCGCCGGCGAGGCTGTCATCGTGACGACGCCCACAGGCGGCGGCTACGGCGAGCGCGAGTAACGGGCGGCCGCGAAACCCCCGCGGCCGCCGGGGTCGTGCAAGGGCTACTTGCCCTTCTTCGCGGGAGCCTTCTTCGCAGGCGCCTTTTTCGCGGGAGCAGCCGCCTTCTTCATGGCCGGCTTCGCGGCCGTCTTGGCCGCCGGCTTCACGGTCTTGGCCGCCGGCTTGGCGGCAGCCTTCTTGGCAGGGGTCTTCGCTGTCGGCAAGGTCTTCCTCCAGGCACTATTTGGAAACGGGAGTGCGAGCCCGACCCCTCACTTGAGAGGGCAAGAAGAATTACGCTCGATTCTTTGAGGGCGCTACAACAAATGAACGGTCGACGCAGTCTTGTCACACAGGGCGGCCGACCTAGCGCGTCAGCGCCCCGATCAGCTGGCCGATCGCTTCGCCCGCCGTTTCGGGCGTGGCGAACATCGTCGCGGGAACCTCGCCTTCGGCATAGGCCATCGGCGTCATGTCGACCGCGCCGGTATCCGCCTCAGCCGCCCGATAGGGCGGGATCGTCGGCGATGGATTGCAGTAGGCCGTCGTCCGCTGCGCCATGTCGAGGTGGAAGTGATCGTCGTGCTCCGGATAGCCGGGGCCGAGCACCGTATGGAAATACTGGCAGGCGCGCGCTTCGATATCGCGAAGGAACTCGCGTTCCGCCTGCGTGCCGCCGTACCAGTCGCCCGCGACGCTGATGATCCGGCCGTCGGCCAGTTCGAAGGAGGCGATGTCGATGGCGTTGCCGAAGGCGTGCTCGGACGGGCTGCCGCCGCGCTGGTTGTTCACCGGCCGGCAGGAATAGGCACCGTAATCGTGGATCGCGACAACCGGCGAGCCGAGCCGGGCGAGCGCGACCGGCTGCACCGCGCCGGCGAGCCAATCCTCAAGCGTGGTCGCCATCGGGCAGTCCATCGTCGCCGCGGGCGTCATGGCAACGCTGCCGTCAGCCAGCGCCGAAACGGAGAGCGGCTTGATCATGCCGCAGATGAGATGATCGCGAATGCGCCCGATCTCCTCGACATTGGGGTCGCGGCGGAACGGATGCTCGGACATGCAGGAACGCTCGGCCTGAGCCCGCCACGCTTCGCGGGGCTCATACTTGAACGTCGCGCAGCTCGTCAGAGCTGACGCCAGAGTGATCGCGGAAACCGCCAGATACGCAACACGACGGAACATGACCCGACAAATGCCGGGTGAAGTCTTAAGGGATTCTCAACCCTGCCGGCCGGTCACACGACGACGACGCCCGCGTGCTTGGCTTTCTCCTCCGGCTCGACATGGATGGTGACGCGCGTATCGGGGAACTGATCGCGGACGGCCATCTCGATGCGGTCGCAGATTTCATGCGACGCCGTCACCGTCATCTGGCCGGAAACGACGAGATGGAATTCCACAAAGGTGAGGGCACCTGCATTCCGTGTGCGAAGGTCATGCGCCTCGATCGCCCCTTCGGCATTCTTGGAAATGATCTCGCGGATGCGCTCGACCTGATCGGCCGGCGCCGCCTCGTCCATGAGCCCCGACACCGATTCCTTCACGAGCCGCCAGCCGGACCAGAGCACGTTGAGGGCAACCAGCGACGCGACGATCGGGTCAATGATTGGGATATTGGTGGCAAGGGCGATGACGACGCCGATCGCGACGCCGACGGAGGTGACGACGTCGGCGAACAGGTGCCGGCCATCGGCCACGAGGGCCGGCGATCCGAGCCGTCGCCCGCGGCTGATGAGCACCCATCCCCAGATGCCGTTGAGCACCGTGGCCGACAGATTGACCAAGAGGCCGACTGTCGGCGCCTCGATCACAGGCGGCTCGAGAAAGCCGCGAAACGCCTCGCTCAGAATGAGGCCGGCAGCGATGATGATCAGAACGCCCTCGGCGACGGCCGAGAAATACTCAGCTTTCGTGTGCCCGTAGGGATGGTTGGCGTCCGCCGGTTTCCTTGCGACCCAGATCGCCGCAATGACGGCGGCCGCCGAACCGACATTGACGAGGCTTTCCATCGCGTCGGAATACAGGCCGATGCTGCCCGTCAGAAAATAGGCGACGAACTTGATCGCCAGCACCGCAACGCCGACGATGAGGCTCCCCACGGCGATTTTGATCGTCTGGTTCACGAGTGCCCCTCGCTGAAACGGGCATGTGCGAAATCCCGCTCCACGCCCTAGGTCAAGGCGGTCGGCGCGGCAAGCGCCTTGGCGACACATCACTGCTCATTCGCGCCGCATCCGCCGCCCCTTGTCCACAGCGTCCCCCCGACCGGGTCAGCCGGAATTCGCTTCCCTGTCAATCAGTTGGATTCGGGTATTCAACCGAGGCAGCGCCTGCCCGCTAATTATGCTTCGCGAAGCTCTCGTGCCGAGATAACTTCCAAACCATCGTGACCACCAAGGGCGGAATCGATGACAGCCACTATCTCGCTTCGCTTGATTGTGTTGGGCGCCGCATTCCTTCTTATCGGCGCAGTGCTGTTCGGGGCGGTCTGAGGGACACGCCTCAGCGATAGAAGCTCGGCATGAGTAGGACGAGCACGCTCAGGATTTCGAGCCGGCCCAGGATCATGCCGAAGGCCAGCACGAGCTTCTGGAAGCCGTCGAGACTTGCGAAATTGCCCGCGGGGCCAATGATCGGCCCGAGGCCCGGACCGACATTGCCAAGCGCCTGCGCCGCCCCGGAGAAGGCCGTGATCGTGTCGAGGCCGGTGATGGCGAGGATCGCCGCCACCAACGAGAACGTGGCGACGTACAGGAACACGAACACCCCGACCGACACGATCTGATCATTGCCGACGGCGCGTCCGCCATAGCGCACGGGCTGGACGATGTGCGGGTAAATGGTCTGGCGCACATGCTGGAAAAGGGTCGCGAGAAGGATCTGATAGCGCAGAATCTTGATGCCGCCAGCGGTCGATCCCGTCGAACCGCCGAGGAACATCAAGAGGAAGAAGACCATCACCGCGAATGTGCCCCATTGCGAATAGTCCGCTGAGGCAAAGCCTGTGGTGGTGATGACCGACACGACGTTGAACACGCTATCCGTCGCGGCCTCGGCGAAACCCTCCCGGCCGGTGAGTACCAGCCACAGCATGACGACCAGGCTCGCGACGCCCATCGCCACCAGCATGACGATGATCTGCGGTTCGACGCGCTGGCGCAGGCTGCCCCGCCGGCCGATGCGCAGATAGGCGAGGAACGGCACCGCCCCTGCGATCATGAAGATCACCGCAACCCAGCGCAGCAGCGGCCGTTCGAAATAGCCGAAGGACGCGTCATGCGTGGAGAAGCCGCCGGTCGAGACGGTGGTGAATGCGTGGTTCAGCGCGTCGAACGGCGTCATGCCGAGGAGGAGATAGGCGGCGAAACAGGACGCGGAAATGACGAGATAGATTTGCGCGACGGCGCGGGCGAGCGAGCGGATCCGCGGAAGGTATTTCTCGCCGGCCTCAGACGATTCCATTTTGAAGAGCTGCATGCCGCCGATCTTCAGGAACGGCAGCACGACGAGCGCCAGGCCGATGATGCCGAAACCACCGAGCCACTGCATCGTCGAGCGCCACAGAAGCAGCGAGGCCGGCATGTGATCGAGCCCCACCAGCACCGTCGAACCAGTGGTCGTCACCGCCGACACCATCTCGAACAGGGCATCGATGAAGTGGAGGCCAATCGGATCGATCAGCAGCGGCAGCGCTGCGAAGAGCGGCAGGACGAACCAGGCCGAAACGGTCAGGATCACCGCATCGCGGAAACTGAACTCAAATTGCCGGCCCTTGGTCGACAGGACTGCGCAGCCGCCGATCACCGCGGTGATCGCCGCGCCGATCGCGAACGCCTGGCCAGCGCCGTCATTCGACGCCCAGCCGACGCCGGCCATCAAAGCCTCGGCCGCGGCGACGGCAAGGATGAGCCAGCCGAGGCTTAGGACGGCAGGCCAGAGCCTTGGGAGCACGGGCGGAGCCTCGCCACTGAAGCGCTCGCCTGGCTGGAATCAGTCAGGCGACCGCAGAGAAAAACGGCCGCGTGTTTAGCGCGAAAGCGTTACCGTTGCCACAAAGGCCCGACGATGGGGGAAATTGACTGCGGCCCGACCGACGCCAGTCCCTCGACGCCCGGACTGGCATCGAGGGCCGTCTAAGAAGGTCCTGGCAGGGTCGCGCGGCAGCCGGCACAACTCCGAGAGGGGACTCGGGTCAGCGGCCGTGGCCTCAATCTGCCGACACGACCCCACCAGGGTTAGGTGAACGGGCATCCTGCACGGGAATGCGGTACCCGTTCATTTCAAGCGACCTCAAGCTGGAGCTCGGCATTGCTCGGCTCGAAAACGTCGCCGGTTATTCCACTGACTTCCCGCACGCGCCGGTCCGTCTCGGGACCGACTTCATAGAGCACGGCGTAGCTGAGCGTTCCGCCGAGCTTCTTCGGCGGCGCGATCGGCTCGCCGGCGCATTGCGCCCGCTTCAACGCGCGGTGGACCAGCGCATCATAGACGGTGACGATATGCGTTAGGCCGAGGCGCATACCGATGGTGTTCATCGCCAGGCCGAGCTCGACCACGGCACGGCTGGCGCCGTTGGGACCGATCGGCACATCGGCGTCGCGATCGACGGCGAAGCGGCTCGATTCCCAGATCAACGGGCTTACGATCGGCTCGCCGTCGGGCAGTATCTCGGAGAACACGTCATTGATCATCGTGAAGCCTGTCGTCGGCAGCAGGCGCAGAGTGCCGACGGTCCTTCCCCTTTCGTCGATCGACAGGAGATAGAGCGGGTCGAATGCGTCGAACCCATCGATCTCCCAGTCGCGGATCACCGACACATCCCACCGCATCCGGTCGTGAAAGACCTTCCGGCGCAACCGGTGCATCGCCTCGATGTCCTTGGCGAACATCGCCCGCTGATGGCCCTGGATCAGCCTGATCATTACTCGATACCCTTTTCCGCCGCGTCCAGCGCTGAAGCCGACACTAGTACGTGCGCAGACCGCGGCCACCTGTCCGAAAGGGCAGGTAACGCCACGACTCGCGGCCGGTGGTGAACAAACCCCAACGTTGCAAAGAAAGGATTAGCGGAATGCCGCCAATTCTAGGGCTTTGGCCAGCTAGAACAGCGTGATCAGATTAAGGCTAACGGCCTTTGATACAGCGTGTGTCGTATTCATCGCGCGCAGCTTCGCGCGGGCGTTCTCGAGGTGGAATTTCACCGTCCGCTCCGACACGCCCATGATCTGCCCGGCATCCCAGGCCGACTTGCCCATCGCGGTCCAGCGCAGGCTCTCAACCTCGCGGAACGAGAGCTTGTCACGATATTCGTCGCCCTCCTCGATATGCTCCGCATTGAGGGCGAATGAATGGAAGTTGTATGCGAGCAACATGAAGTCTCGCATGTAGCGATGCTTCAACCGTTCCCATTCCGCGGGCGCCATCTGTGACGTAACGCTGAACAGGGCGAACTCGCCATGTCGGCCGCGCACCGGAATCGATAGGCCTTGCCCACCGACTTTGAATTCCTGCGCCTCGCCGAAGAAGCGCTTCACCGTGGAATGCTTGCGGTCGAGGGATGCCCAATCGACGGGGAGAATGCCACCGATGCCGGCGCGCACCACCGGGTCGATGTCGACATAGTCGTTCTGTGCGTAGTGTTTCTGCCAGTCGGCGGAGTAGGTCATCGCCACCAGCGGCGTGGCGCGCCGCTCCGTCGGCAAATTCACAGCGATATAGACGACATGCTCCAGGCCGTAGGCGGCGAGCGCCGACCTCAGAAGCTCATGGCCCTCCATAAGCTTCTGCGATTGGCCGATCTTGTCGATCAACTCGAATAGATCGTCGTCTGCCCTCTCCAGGACGGCCATTTCTTCGCGCCCGCCGCGGCCCGCCATCGCGGCGCCGCCCCCTTTTCTGGTCTTGCCTAGTGTGCACGAAATCGGCCGCCATTGCAGCCGCAATAACCATCGCGTCAGGGAAAAGCTTGCTCTCCAGCCGGGCTATTTTGAGGCATTGATTCTCTCTGTCCACATGGATCTTTCGCCAAATCCGAGCAAATGGCCTAGGATTGCACTTCCTGCGCAGACCTTCCCCGCGAGGCTCGATGGACAACGCGATCACGGTGACCGATCTCGTCGTCAGGCGCGGTCACAAGACGGTCCTCGACGGGTTCAATTGCGCCGTCACTGCCGGCAGCGTCACGGGTCTTCTCGGCCCAAGCGGCAGCGGCAAGACAACGCTGCTCCGCAGCATCGTCGGCGCGCAGATCATCACCTCCGGCAGCGTCACAGTTCTCGGTCTGCCCGCGGGTTCGCCGGCACTTCGCCGCCGCGTTGGCTATGTGACGCAAGCGCCGAGCGTCTATGGCGATCTCACCGTGCGCCAGAATGCGCTTTACTTCGCCGCGATCTACGGCCTCGGCGCAGCCGCCGCGAAACGCGGCATCGCCGATGTCGGCCTGACTGACGCCGCCGATCAGTTGGTCGACAATCTTTCCGGCGGGCAGATGAGCCGCGCTTCGCTCGCCTGCGCCATCATCGCCAAGCCCGACCTCCTCGTGCTCGACGAGCCGACCGTCGGCCAGGACCCGATCCTGCGCGAAGATTTGTGGACGCAGTTCCACCAGCTCGCCTCCAACGGCGCGACGCTTCTCGTCTCCAGCCATGTCATGGACGAGGCCGATCGCTGCGACAGCCTGCTGCTTGTCCGCCGCGGCGAACTCATCGCGTCCGGCACGCCAGTCGAGATTCGCGCCGAGGCCAAGGCCGAGAATCTCGAACAGGCGTTCCTGCATCTCATCAGGCAGCACGAGGGAGAAGCGGCGTGAACCCGCGCGCCCTCTCCGCCACGAGCCTGCGCATTCTGCGTCAGCTCGCTCACGACAAGCAGACGCTCGCCCTGCTCATCTTTGTGCCGACGATCCTGATGACGCTCCTCTATTACATGTTCCCGGCCCCGCCGGACGGCTCGCCGCTACCGCAGATCTTCGACCATGTCGCCCTGCTGATGCTCTGCATCTTCCCGTTCATTTTGATGTTCGTGGTGACGAGCGTCGCCATGCTGCGCGAACGCAATACCGGCACGCTCGAACGGCTGATGGTCTCGCCAATCAGCAAGCTCGACCTCCTCTTCGGCTACGGTATCGCCTTCGCCATCGCAGCGACGGTACAGGCCTCGGTCGTCACCGGCCTTGCCTATTGGCTGTTCGGTCTCGACACCGCCGGCGCCCCCGAACTCGTCGTCATGATCGCCGTGGCCGACGCCGTCCTCGGCGTTGCCATGGGCCTCTTCTTCAGCGCCTTCGCCCGGACCGAATTCCAGGCCGTGCAATTCATGCCGATGGTCGTGTTCCCGCAGGGGCTCCTGTGCGGCCTCTTCGTCCCGCGCGATCAGATGGCCGATTGGCTGCAAGGCCTGTCGAACGCCTTCCCCCTCACCTACGCCGTCGAAGCGCTGGAACAGGTCGGCGCCAACGCACAAGCGACGGGAACGATGTGGCGCGATTTCGGTATCGTCCTCGGCTGCATCGTCGTCGCCCTGGCGCTCGGCGCGGTGACGCTCCGCCGCCGCACCGCGTGAGGGCCCATGGCTGAAACCGCCGCCATCATCGCCGCCGCGCTCCTCGCCGCGCTTGCCCTGTTCCAGGCGGCGCTCGCCGGCGGTGCGCCGCTCGGCCATTTCGCCTGGGGCGGTCGCCATCGCATCCTGCCGGCGGCCTTCCGCATCGGCAGCGCCATCGCCATCCTCATCTATCTCGCGATCGCCATCGTGCTGTTGGAGCGCGCCGAAGTGACGTCGATGTTCGACGCCGACGACGCCATCGCCATCCTCACCTGGGCGATCGTCGCCTTCTTCACCCTCGGCATCGTCATGAACGGCGTCTCGCGCAGCCTGCCCGAGCGCTTCACCATGACGCCGCTGGTGATCGCCCTCGCCATCCTGTCTCTCCTGGTCGCCGCCGCGGCCTAGGCCCCGGCCCATTTCGGCTGGACAACCGCACCGCCTAGCGTGGATGTTGCGCACATGAAGCTGGGCTTCGAAGAAGAGCAACGTCAGTTCAGTAGCGCGTCACAGACGGCACGAGTACTGACCGAGCGTTGGATGGCCGATTGGGGGTACTGCCCCAATTGCGGCAACACGGGGCTTACCCAGTTCGCGCCCAACCTCCCGGTCGCCGACTTCTTTTGCGCGGCCTGCCAAGAACAGTACGAGCTTAAGAGTCACAAGGCGCGCCGCTCGGACGAAAGATTCTGGACGGCGCATATCAGGCAAAATGCGAGCGCCTGTCGGCCAGCACCAATCCGAACCTCTTTCTTCTAAGATATGATGTCGGGGCACGCTCGGTGGTCGATCTCTGCGTCGTTCCCAAGCACTTCTTCTCGATGGACATTATTGAGCGCAGACGGCCCCTGTCGACGTCGGCACGGCGGGCGGGGTGGGTGGGATCGAACATCCTGCTGGACAAACTCCCTCACTCCGCCAAGATATTCCTAGTCCAAAGGGGCAAGCCTGAACAAAAGACCTCAGTGCTCGCCGCGTGGAAGCGGACGCTGTTCCTACGGCGGACGAGCAAGGAGTTGCGAGGCTGGCTGGTCGAGGTCATGAAATGCGTGGAATCGATTGGCAAGCCGCAGTTACCCTTGAAGACGTCTACGCCTTCGAGCAACATCTTAGCAGGGCGTACCCAGACAACCGGCACGTTAAGCCAAAGATCAGGCAACAGCTTCAGGTCTTGAGGGACAGTGGGTACCTGGAGTTCTTGGGAAGGGGCGCGTACCGCCTCCTTCATTAGGCACCAAGCTGCGTGGAGGCGCCAAGACCATGGCGTGGTACTTGAACCATTATTCGTGCGACGAGTGCGGAGGTGATTGGAGCGACCCCTGGTCTTGTATGTGCGATGACGAGTGCCCCCATTGCGGCGCCCGTCATATGAGCCCGGTTCGCAGCGACGACCTTACGGAGATAATCGTTGCGCGCCCGGACGCACTCGTCTTCCTTCGTTCTCCGGACACAGCTGAGCACGACGCCGACTACCGAGAGGTGGCCGAGATAGCCATGCCACCCGAAATCATGCGGAACTGGCATAGCAACTGACTGGGCATCCCCTGCCCTTAGGCCCGTGAGAACTGCTTGTACTTGATCCGCTTCGGCATCACCGCATCCTCGCCGAGGCGGCGCTTCTTGTCTTCCTCATAGTCGGCGAAATTGCCTTCGAACCATTCGACATGGCTGTCCCCTTCGAAGGCCAGCATGTGCGTCGCCATGCGGTCGAGGAACATGCGGTCATGCGAGATGATGACGGCGCAGCCGGCATAATCCTCCAGCGCCTCCTCCAGCGCCGACAGCGTCTCGGTGTCGAGATCGTTGGTCGGCTCGTCGAGAAGGAGAACGTTGGAGCCGGCGCGGAGCAGCTTCGCGAGGTGGACGCGGTTGCGCTGACCGCCCGAGAGCGTGCCCACCGGCTGCTGCTGGTCGCCGCCCTTGAAGTTGAAGGCGCCGACATAGGCGCGCGAGTTCACCTCGCGCTTGCCGAGCTTGATGATGTCCTGCCCGTCGGAGATTTCCTCCCAAACGGTGCGGTTCGGATCGAGCGTCCGGTTCTGATCGACATAGCCGAGATCCACCGTCTCGCCGATCTTGATGTCGCCCGAATCCGGCTTCTCCTCGCCGATGATCATCTTGAACAGCGTCGTCTTGCCGACGCCGTTCGGACCGATGACGCCGACGATGCCGCCCGGCGGCAGCTTGAAGGTGAGATTGTCGATCAGCAGGCGATCGCCGAAGCCCTTGGACACGCCCTCGAGGTCGATGACATTCTGGCCGAGCCGCTCGCCAGCCGGGATGACGATCTGCACGTCGCCCGGACGGCGCTCTTCGCTGCGCTTGACCAACTCGTCATAGGCCTTGATGCGCGCCTTCGACTTGGTCTGCCGCGCTTTCGGCGAAGCTGAAATCCACTCGCGCTCGGCATTGATGGCACGCTGGCGCGCCGCGTCCTCGCGCCCTTCCTGCGCCATGCGCTTGGCCTTCTTGTCGAGATAGGCCGAGTAGTTGCCCTCATAGGGCAGGCCGCGGCCGCGATCGAGTTCGAGGATCCAGCCGGTGACGTTGTCGAGGAAGTAGCGATCGTGGGTGACGATGAGGATGGCGCCCGGATAGCTGCGCAGATGCGCCTCCAGCCAATGCACCGTCTCGGCGTCGAGATGGTTGGTCGGCTCGTCGAGCAGCAACAGGTCCGGCTGCTCCAGCAGCAGCTTGCACAGCGCCACGCGGCGCTTCTCGCCGCCTGACAGGCGCGTCACATCGGCATCGCCGGCCGGGCAGCGCAGCGCGTCCATCGCCTGCTCGACCTGGCTTTCGAGGTCCCACAGATTCTGGCTGTCGATGACGTCCTGGAGCTTCGCGCCTTCGTCGGCGGTCTCGTCGGAGTAGTTCATCATCAGTTCGTTGTAGCGGTCGAGAATCGCCTTCTTGGCGGCAACGCCTTCCATGACGTTGCCCATGACGTCCTTGGTCGGATCGAGCGGCGGCTCCTGCGGCAAATAGCCGACGGTCGCGCCGTCGGCGAGCCAGGCCTCGCCGGTGAACTCCTTGTCCGTGCCGGCCATGATGCGGAGCAAGGTCGACTTGCCCGAGCCGTTCGGGCCGAGCACGCCGATCTTGGCGTCCGGGTAGAACGACAGATTGATGCCGTCGAGCACCTTCTTGCCGCCGGAATAGGCCTTCGACAGGCCCTGCATGTGGTAGATGAATTGACGCGCCATGAAATGACTCCGAGGGGCCGCCCGAGGCAATCTGCCAGGAGCGCACCACCGCCTATATCGGGAGAGTGTTGGCGGCCTTCTAGGCGAAAGCCGCCCCGGCTTGCAACAAGCAGCCGATCGGGCGCGTCGGAAACGCGACGTTTGTCAGATCAGACGCGGCCGCTTCCCCGTCACCATCCATTCGACGAGCGCACCGGCGATAATGCCGACGACCGCCCCGATCGCGCCGCCCACTGCGCCGCCGGGCACCGATCCGTCCGTCACCGAATTGAGGATCAGCATCGTCGCCACCCCCACGCCAGCGCCGATGCCTATGAACCAAGACATCTTCGCCTTCTCGGGCTTCGGATCACTCGCTTTGTCGTCTTCGCTCATAGGGTCCTCCTTGTTGTTGCCCGCCGAGAATTTGACCTCAATTGTTGCAAGGCCCCGGGCCGTTTTGGCGGCGCTCTGTCGATTGAGCAAGCTGATGGAGGCGTTTCGCCCGGCTTTTTTGCAGCGCCGCCGCAGCGGGTGCGCGACCCTCCCCGTTTCCCGCACGGTCGCGCCGTCGCCGCTACGGAGCGACGGTTATCGTCGTCCACATGCCGCCGGCATAGTGACCGGGGACATTGCAGATGAGGGCATACGTGCCGGGATCGAGATGCAGAGTGACCGTGCCGGTGGCGCCGGGATCGAGTTCGGCGACTTCGCCGATGGCCCCGGCTGCGTCTTCGTCGACCATCATCGCCGTCGCGTCATAGGGAAGCGGCGCACCGGGGGCAGCCAGCGGCACGACGACCATCTCGTGGATCATGTTTGCCGATGAATTGGTGACGTTGAAGGTGACCTCGCCCGCCGCAACATTGGCCATGTCGACCGTGATGCCCATCGACGCCGTGGCCGGGTCGGCGTTCCTGCCCATGGCGTGCCCCATCGACATGGCGACGCCTGGGCGGTCCCACAAAGATACGTTGATCGTTTCCTCCGCCATGGCCGAATTGCCGAGCAGAACCAGCCCGGCCACGAGGCCGAGTGCGGACAGTTTCATTCCGATTTTCATGAAAAACTCCGGTGGGTATTACGCCGGGTAACTCCCGGCGCGGCGGGCCATTTGCCACCGGAACCTGTCTGCAGTCTGAACGCCTCAGAAACTCGTCGGCGCCGGGAAGTTCACCGGCTCACCACCAGCGAATGTGATGCCGCCGACGATGGCCGCAAACGCCGCTCTGAGCGCGTTTCGATTCTCGTCGGTGAACTCACCGATTGCTCCCGGATCGTAGTTGGCAAAGGCCGTCTCGCCGATGCGCGTCTCGAATTCGTAGCAGGCGCCCTCGATCGCCAGCCGGTAGAGAACACCGGACGCGTAGTGGCCAGCCCCGCCATCGCCGAGGCCGGAGAACACGCTCGTAGCGTAGTCGGCTCCCGTGGCGACCACAGGCACAATGCCGCTGTAGCCATTGGGCTGAGTGTTGAGGCAGGCTTCGGCCGTCGTGAGGTCGGCGCGCCGCAAGACGCGCATGCCGGCGACCTCGAAATTGGTGCCGTCATACGCGCCGCCCGAATAGACGAGACAAGCGTCATAGTTCTCGTCACAGGGCGGAATGACGGTCGCCGTGTCGATCCCGTCCGGCGGCGTCACCAGGGTGAAGTCCGCAGGCACCGGCACGGTGATCGTTCCGTCCGTATAGGCGGCAGAGTTCGCCGGCGCCGACGCGGCATTCGCAGCATCGACGCCCGCCAGTTGCGCCAGAATGCCGGCATAGGGCGTCACCAGCGCCTGATCGTCGAGTGTCGTGTCGTCGTTCCAGGTGGCGACGACGCAATGCGTCGTGCCGTTGGCGCTGGTCACCAGCGTCGACAGATTGAGCACGCCCGACTCCGATCCACCCTTGAAGGCGATATGTGCCCAATCGCTCGCATCGGCGACGCCGGCATTGATGGCGAAGGCGGGATTGTCGCCGACCTCCGCCAGCAGCGCGCAAAGCTCACCCGCGGTGAAGTGCCATTCGATCTCGTTGTTGGGAGCAGCCTGGAGCTGCGCCGCCGACGGAAGCGGCAAAGCATCAAGCTGGGCGACGATGGCGCGCCGCGCCGCATCGTCTTCGGCGGCCAGCCAGGCGGCGGCGAGATCATCATGACCGCGAGACTTGAGACGGAATAGCTCGCCCGTCGTCAGAAACGGCGTGTTGCGCGGGCTGGCCGCCTCGACATTCTCGCGACCGACGATCGCAATCAGCGCATCGGTCGCCGTATTGTCGCTGATCGAGATCATGAGGTTGACGAGCGTCGCCAGCGTCAGCGGCGTGCCCTCGGGCCACGCCTGAAGGATCCCGGTCGGCAGCGAGCGCCAGGCGGGATCGAAGGGCACGATATCGTCCCACGCCATGTTGCCCGCGGCGATCTGATTCGTAAGGGCGGCAAGGACCGCGAGCTTGAACGCCGAGCCCACAGCCAGGGATGCATCGGCATTGTATTCGGCGGCCACCACACCGTCGGTCAGGACCAACACCGACGTCTCGCCGGGCAACGCGGCGATCTCGGCGATGAGATCGTCAATGCTGGCTTGGATCGGAACCGGCTGCCCAAAATAGAGGCCCGCAATCCGTCCATCGGCATCGAGCGCGATCTGCGTCGCCATGGTGGCGTTTTCAAGCCGCGTCGTCAGTTGTCCGTCGTCGCCGGTGACTTCGACCAGCGGTCCGAACTGCGAGGTCAGCGTGGCGACGATCGTCGTGAGTTGCTCGACGGGGACTTGCGCGAGGAAGGCCTCGTCGAACCAGTCGGCCTGAATCTCTTCCTGAAACAGCCGCGCGACCGCGTCGTTGGCGGTGAGTTGCTGAGCCGCGGCCGGTGTAATCGCAATCAGCGTCGCGGCGACAAGAGCGACCCAAACCGCGCCGATAGCGCGCAAAACCGACACTTCGACTGCGGACATGGTGCCTTCCTGCTTCCCTCGCCGCCCCCGCAGCGGCCCAGTCTTGCACAAACCGGCGCGGCACGGCGAGGGTCAAACGCAGGCAAAGGTGCTCGGAAGCTACGCGGAGTGGGCCTTGCTGGCGGCCATCATCTCGGCGAAGCGCGTGAACAGGTAGTGACTGTCCTGCGGACCGGGCGAAGCCTCCGGGTGATACTGCACCGAGAAGGCCGACCCGTCCTTGAGGCGAAGGCCGCAATTGGAGCCGTCGAACAGCGACACATGGGTCGCCTCGACGTTGGCGGGGAGCGTCTCCGTCTCGACGGCAAAGCCGTGATTCATCGACGTGATCTCGACCTTGCCGGTGATGAGGTCCTTCACCGGGTGGTTCGCGCCATGATGGCCCTGCTTCATCTTCATCGTCTTCGCGCCGACCGCGAGCGCCAGGAGCTGATGGCCGAGGCAGATACCGAACATCGGCACGCCCGCCTCCATCACGCCGCGAATCATCGGCGCCGCATAGTCCGCACGTCGCCGCCGGATCGCCCGGACCATTGGTGAGGAAGACGCCGTCCGGCTTCCGCGCCAGCACGTCCTCCGCCGTCGCCGTCGCCGGCAGGACCGTCACCGCGCATCCGACCTCGGCCAGCCGGCGCAGAATGTTGCGCTTGGCGCCAAAGTCGATGGCCACAACGTGAAAACGCGGCTCATCGAGATGGCCGTATCCCTCGCCCCAGCGCCAAGCCGTCTCGTCCCAGCTGTAGCTCTGCGCGGTCGTCACCTCCTTGGCGAGGTCCATGCCTTCCAGGCCCGGCCAAGCCGCGGCCTGTTCCTTCAACGCCGGCAGATCGAACACGCCGGCCGGGTTGTTGGCGATCACGGCGTTGGGCATGCCGGAGGTGCGGATGAGGCTGGTCAGCGCCCGCGTATCGATGCCGGCAAGGCCGACGATTCCCCTCGCCTTCAGCCATGCGTCCAGGTGTCGCGTCGCCCGGTAGTTCGAGGGGTCGGTGATGTCGGCCTTGATGATGCAGCCGCGCACGCCGGAGGAGGCGGCCATATTGACCGTCTCGATATCCTCCTCGTTCGTTCCTACATTACCGATATGCGGGAAGGTGAAAGTGATGATCTGACCGGCATATGAGGGATCGGTAAGGATCTCCTCGTAGCCTGTCATGGCGGTGTTGAAGCAGACCTCGCCGACGGCAATTCCCTCCGCACCGACGCCGTGACCTTCGATCACGGTCCCGTCGGCCAGGACGAGAACGGCGCTAGGCCTAAGTTGTGGCCATGTTTCCGCCGCAGTCTTGATTTCGGGCGCGCCCTGTACCATATCGGTCCGCCTGATCGCAGTTTGGCCTTGCGAATGCCGCTTTTCGGCGCCGCCAAACGCTCGATGAGTGATGTGATGACGCTGTTACAGGTACGTTGCGACGTTCGCAACATGAACCGTGGGCGTGGTTCCAACCCATTGACATACAAGCACTTCGGCTGGACCCCTGTGCGTTGGGCAGATGAATTCTGTCCGGCCGCGTCCGGCGGTTATGGAGAAGGCAATGCGTGAACAGATCGAAGCCGCTCTTAAAGATGCCGCGGAGGCCCACGATCGCCGTCGCCTCAACACGCTGCGGCTGATCAAGACGACGGTCAAAGACCGCGACAGCGCCGCCAAGATCGCCGGCGGGGAAGGCGTAACGGAGGACGACGTAATGGCGATCCTCCTGAAGATGATCAGACAGCGCCTCGAAGCGGCAAAGGCCTACAAGGAAAGCGGCCGCGACAGCCTCGCCCACGAAGAAATGGAAGAAATCGCCGTCATCAAATCGCTCCTGCCGCGGCAGCTCGAAGAAGGCGAAATTCAGAATGTCTGCGCCGCGGCCATCAAAGACACCGACTCGCACAGCCTCCGTGACCTCGGCAAATGTATGCAGGCGCTGAAACGGCGCTATCCCGGCCAGATGGATTTCGGCAAAGCCATCCAGATCGTGAAGCAGAAGCTTCAATAGACTGACCTAGATCAAAGCGCCCGCCAGCTCCGACAGCGAGACTGGCTTCATGGACGCCTCGCAAATCTTCATCCTCATCGCGATTGTCACGCTCGCAGCGATCGCGGCGCTGTGGTTCTTCGTCATCCGCAAGCACGGGCCGAAACCGCTCTCGCCGCTTTCCGGCGTCGCATTCGCCTTCGTCCTCGCCGGCATCATCTTCGGCGACGAACCGCGCTGGCTGGGTTACGGCTTGATCGGCATCGGCGTCGTCGTGGCGATCGCGGACATGATCGTCCACCGACCCGGCCGGGGCGTGTGAATTCCCGGCACAACTCGACCGCCGAATCGCTTTCCGCCGCATTGATGCGCTACTGATTCGCTCCAAGCGGATTTCGCGAATCACCTGATGCGATACTCGACTGCGCTCCTCGAAGAGATCCGGAACCGCCTGCCCCTGTCGCAGGTGGTCGGTCGGCGCGTGTCCTGGGACAAGCGCAAGACCCACGCCGCCAAGGGCGACTTCTGGGCCTGCTGCCCGTTCCATGGCGAGAAGACGCCGTCCTTCCACGCCGACGATCGCCGCGGCCGCTATCACTGCTTCGGCTGCGGCAAGGACGGCGACATCTTCACCTTCCTCACCGAGACCGAGGGGATCAGCTTCCCCGAGGCGGTGGAGCGGCTGGCGAGCGAAGCCGGCGTCCCGCTGCCCGCGCAGAGCCCGGAGGCCGAGGCGCGCGACAAGCGGGAGGCGAGCCTCGCCGATGTGCTGGAGGCGGCGGCGAAGTTCTTCGAAGCCGAGCTGGCGTCACCGCGCGGATCAAGCGTCCGCGCCTATCTCGAACGCCGCCGCATGGGCCGCGAAGCGCAGCAGCGCTTCCGCCTCGGCTATGCCGGGCCGAGCCGCAACGCGCTGAAGGAGCATCTCGCCGGCAAGGGCATCAGCCAGGAAATGATGGTGGAGGCCGGCCTCCTCATCACCGGCGACGACATTCCGGTCTCCTTCGACCGTTTCCGCGACCGCGTAATGTTCCCGATCACCAATTTCCGTGGCCGCGTCGTCGCCTTCGGCGGCCGCGCCTTGTCGCCAGACGCGCAGGCGAAGTACCTGAACTCGCCGGAAACCGCTCTCTTCCAGAAGGGCTCGCTCCTCTACAACGGCCAGAACGCGCGCGCCGCGGCCTATGGCGCCGGGACCGTGATCGCCGTCGAGGGCTATGTCGACGTCATCGCCATGGCCATGGCCGGCTTCGAGAACACCGTGGCGCCGCTCGGCACCGCCCTGACCGACCGGCAACTGCAGCTTCTCTGGCGCATGGCGCCCGAACCGATCCTCTGCTTCGACGGCGACGCCGCGGGCCTCAGGGCCGCCCACCGCGCCATCGATCTCGCGCTACCGCTCGTGCAGCCCGATCACACGCTCCGCTTCGCTCTCCTGCCGGAAGGCGTCGACCCGGACGACCTCATCGGCTCATCGGGCCCGAAAGCGATGCAGCAGGTGCTCGACGCGGCGCTGCCGCTGGTCGACATGCTGTGGGAGCGCGAGACGGCGTCAGGCCGCTTCGACACGCCGGAACGCCGCGCCGGCCTTGAGAAGCGGCTCGAAGAAGTCGTCGCAACCATCGGCAACGACTCGATTCGGCGGCACTACCGCGAGGCTTTTGGCGAACGCCTCCGCGCCTTCTTCGGCGGCGACCGGCCCGCCCCCGCCCGCAGCGGCCGCCCATCCTCGCGCCAGCCCTTTCGTCGCGGCTTCGACGATTGGCGGAGCGCCCAGAACCGCGGGCCGCTGACGCCGCGCTATCAACCCGCCGAGGCGCCACGGATCTCGCCGCAGCTAAGCCGTTCCGTCCGCAGCAAGAATTCGGCGCAGCCCTCCCTCGCCGAGGCGATGCTGCTGGTCACAATCGTCCATCACGATTCCCTGCTCGACCGCCATTTGGATGACTTCCTCACCGTCGAGCTCAGCCATCGCGATCTCGACGCCCTGCGCCACGCCATCGTCGTCGCCGCAGCCGACGATCGGGGCGGACGGCCGCTTGCCGAGCAGCTGGCCGAGGCCGGACATGGCGACACGCTCGCCCGACTCGATCAGATCGTCCGCCGCAGCGGCGTCTGGCAGGCCCTGGAGGGCGCCGACGATAGTGACGCAGAGCATGGCTGGGTGCAGGCAATCACCTTGCACCGGCGCGCGCGGGCGTTACATAAAGAGCTTGCGCAGGCGGAGGCGGCTTATGCGGGTGACATGAGCGAGCCAAATTTCGCCAGAATGATCGAGATTCAGCGGCAATTGTCCAATGCCGAGGGCACCGAGGCGTCGATCGACGGCTTTGGGCGATCCTCCGGCCGGCAAGCCCGGGAATGGTAGTCAGGCCGCGGCGAACGCGGTTAATCGCGACTTAACGCGAAGCAGGTCAGACAGGGGCGCCCGCGTCCTTCGCAGGCAATGATTTGATCGGCCGGGCTTTGACCCGGCCCGGCAGAAGCAGGTGAGCATGGCCACGAAAGAGAAAGAACCGGAGCAGAAGGACGCCGCGCAGACCGAAGGCCAGGATGGCCCGCTGCTCGACCTCTCCGACGCCGCCGTCAAGAAGATGATCAAGACCGCCAAGAAGCGCGGCTATGTCACCAATGAAGAGCTGAACGCCGTCCTGCCGCCGGAGGAGGTCAACTCCGAGCAGATCGAGGACGTGCTCGCCATGCTGTCCGACATGGGCATCAACGTCGTCGATTCCGACGACGCCGAAGAGGCCGACGACAGCGAGAGCGCCGCCGACGAAGAAGAATCGACCGACCTCGTCGAGACCTCTGGCACCGCCGTCGCCAAGACCACCACGGCGCGCGAGCCGACCGACCGCACCGACGACCCGGTGCGCATGTATCTGCGCGAAATGGGGACGGTCGAGCTTCTCTCCCGCGAGGGCGAGATCGCCATCGCCAAGCGCATCGAGGCCGGCCGCGAGACGATGATCGCGGGCCTGTGCGAGAGCCCCCTCACCTTCCAGGCCATCATCATCTGGCGCGACGAGCTGGCCGAGACGAAGATCCTGCTGCGCGACATCATCGACCTCGAAGCCACCTATGCCGGCCCGGACGCCAAGGCCGCGCCAGCTGCGCCAGCCGATGGCGAGGCCGCCGAGGGCCAGCCCAACGGCGAGGCCAAGACCGCATCACCGCCGACCGCGCCCAATGGCGATTCCGACGATGCCGACGGCGAAAGCCGCCCCGCCGGCTCGCTCGACGACGACGATGACGACGACGATATGGAGAACAACATCTCCCTCGCCGCCATGGAGGCCGAGCTGAAGCCCCAGGTGGTCGAGACCTTCGACCGCATCGCGTCCGAATATAAGAAGCTGCGCCGCCTGCAGGATCAGCTGGTCGAGAACCGGCTGAAGAACGAGCGCCTGTCGCCGGCGCAGGAGCGCCGCTACAAGAAGCTGAAGGAAGAGATCGTCACCGACGTGAAGTCGCTGTCGCTCAACCAGGCGCGCATCGATTCCCTCGTCGAGCAGCTTTACGACATCAACAAGCGCCTCGTCGCTTTCGAGGGCCGCCTGCTCCGCCTCGCCGAGAGCTATGGCGTCAAGCGCGACGATTTCCTCGAGCATTATCAGGGCATGGAGCTCGACCCGCATTGGCTGCGCCGCGTCGTCAACCTCACGAGCAAGGGCTGGCGCGATTTCATCAAGAGCGAAGGCGACCGCATCAAGGAACTGCGCGGCGACATCCAGCAGCTCGCCACCGAGACGGGCCTGGAGATCACCGAGTTCCGCCGCATCGTCCACATGGTGCAGAAGGGCGAGCGCGAAGCCCGCATCGCCAAGAAGGAGATGGTCGAGGCGAACCTCCGTCTCGTCATCTCGATCGCGAAGAAATACACCAACCGCGGCCTGCAGTTCCTTGATCTGATTCAGGAAGGCAATATCGGCCTGATGAAGGCGGTCGATAAGTTCGAATATCGCCGCGGCTACAAGTTCTCGACCTACGCCACCTGGTGGATCCGCCAGGCGATCACCCGCTCGATCGCCGATCAGGCGCGCACCATCCGCATCCCGGTGCACATGATCGAGACGATCAACAAGATCGTGCGCACCTCGCGCCAGATGCTCCACGAGATCGGCCGCGAGCCGACCCCGGAGGAGCTCGCCGAGAAGCTGGCGATGCCGCTGGAGAAGGTCCGGAAGGTCCTCAAGATCGCCAAGGAGCCGATCAGCCTCGAGACGCCGATCGGCGACGAGGAGGATTCGCATCTCGGCGATTTCATCGAGGACAAGAACGCGATCCTGCCGATCGACGCCGCGATCCAGTCGAACCTTCGCGAGACGACGACGCGGGTTCTCGCCTCCCTCACCCCGCGCGAGGAGCGCGTGCTGCGCATGCGCTTCGGCATCGGCATGAACACCGACCACACGCTGGAGGAAGTCGGCCAGCAATTCTCGGTGACGCGCGAACGCATCCGCCAGATCGAGGCGAAGGCCCTGCGCAAGCTGAAGCACCCGTCGCGGTCACGGAAGCTGCGGAGCTTCCTCGACAACTAAGATACAAAAAACCGACGCATGGCCGTGGAAGCAAACCCGCTTGACGCGATCCGGCAGCAACTCGATGACGAGTTGGCTGGAAGGGATGCCAACGTCGGAATTGCCTTCGGCGCCGAGTTGTTTGAGCAGTTTCGCTCAAACGGCTGGTTCACACTGGAGACCATGGGGGTCGTTGGCAGCTTCTTTCTAGGTGCAAGGCTGCCAGCCTATAGACGCACTCACTTTGTCTTTCAAACGTGGGACATCGCCCCTGGTGAGTACCGGATCGGTGGCAACAACCTGCCGAAATAGTCCGTGTTATGGGCAGGACATCCCCTTGGATAGGTGATCACTTCAACAACGCGTTCAGTTGGCGAAACAAGGCCTCCGCTCGATCGAGCGTCTGAGCAACGCCCGCTCGCTCCGCCTTCAGAAACTCGGGGTGTTGGAGAAGCCATTCAGAAGGCCCAAAATGGTCGTACTCTGGGACTTGCTCCGGCAACGTACGAAAGTACGCTTCGGCTTTCTTCACCAATCGCTCTGTGGACTGATCAGCTTCATCGAGGCTCTGCGCAGTCAGTCGATGACCGCCATCTAGTGAATAGGCCTCGTTGACGAGGTCAACGAACAAATCAGGTTCAAACAAGTCCTCAACGTCAGCCTCTGCCTTTCCTGTCACCTCGTTGAGTGTGATTACCGCACCCTTCTCAAGAATCTCCAAGTTTAGTAACTTTCTAGCTTCTTCTTCTGTCCAGAGGCGTAATCTGCCAACACAACAACATTGAGTTCGTTGCCTTTGAACAAAGACACGAAGGCTTTGATGTTTCCAATTCCTCCGGTCGGACAGAGTGTCCATTTAGGGTCTAGGCCCTCTCTATTAGATCGAGACGCAGCAGACGACAGAGCCTTCAGGTGAAGGATGTCGCTTGGCCCCTCAACCAACAGCGTGTGCTTTCCCACGAAGAGCGATTGCGTGATTTCGTAGCCCAATGCTCCCTGGAGAGGAAATACCGTATCGGGGTCATGGCTCAGGACGTCTTCACGGACCTTGGTGCCCTTCAACTCGTACTTCCCGGGACGGATCAGGGTCACCGCGTCCTCGACAATTCGGGACGACAGAAGCCGCTCAGGATCGACCATGAATGGCGAGTGGGTGCTATACACAACTTCGTGCCCTTTCTCGTGGCCAGTTTCTGCTGAAGAAGCGAAGAAGGTCCGATTGCGCTTTTCCGTGAAGAGTTAAGCCAGGCTCGTCCAGTAAGAGGATGGCCGGGACCTTGTCTCCTTTGACTTGAGAGAACTTCACCAAGAACGAAAAGAACCAAACAAAGCCCGCGCTCCGTTCCGAAAACGGTACGTCAACTCGGTGAATGCTATTCTCGATCCGCGCTCGCGCAATCGGTGCCCTGGTTGAGCGGCGGGCGGTCCCTGGCATGGCTGGCCCGACAGTCACTTCGACCGAAAGGAATGGATTCTCAGTCCAGTATTCAAATATCTCATCGGTTATCGCGTTTGACGCAGACTTCAACTGGGCATTGAAGGTCTCGTAGGTGTCTGTGCCAGGATTTCCTCAAGAGAGGTGCCTGCGTAATGTAGGAAATCTGTAAATAGTTGCATCGACCTTCGTTCGTCGTTGGATGTGTTGAGTTTTAGACTGTTTAGAAGCTCTATCTGCACTTCGCCGGCCATTCCGTCATAGTTAGAAAAATACATGAACTTCGGAAGGTAGCGCTTCCAACACCTCGCGCACGCGACCGTACACCGAGAAGTTCGGGTGGCCTTCACTTTGACCGCGAGCGCTTTGAGTTTCTCCGAAGGCTGACCTTGCAGAAGGTTCTCTGCGATTCCTGGGGTCTGAGGCTGCAAGCGCGCGCTTTCTCAATTCAGTCGCGTCTACGATTCGCACCCCCGATTAGATGCTTTAGCGCCTCTGCACCATCGAGCGGTACAGTCCAGTGCGGTCCGCTGTCATAAAGCCCGGTGATGGTCAGCTCATTTCCGGTAACTGCGGCGCTGCCAAAGTCGAGATTCAAGCAGCTTGCGCTCTTCGCCGTTGATCCGCCATTTCGTGACGGCGATCGGCCCGGACCGTCTGGATGGCGTTCCTTATATCGCGTCAGAAATCGGCGCGGATAATCTCGCTCCCTGGTCGTATCCGTAGGGGGTTGCTTTGTGCGCGTTCAACCCAGCCAGTGCCTGAAGAACAGCAGACTTGCCAGCCTCGTTCTTGCCGACTAGGCAGGTGATATCTTCCTCTATGCCGAAGTTGCCGCTGTCTTCTACCGACCGGAAGTTTTTGACTTGCAGCGCTATCAGTTTCATTGGGGTCGCTTGGTTGTGCGGACAAGGGGACCATCAATGAAAACGCGCTTCCCACATGCAATGCAACCCAAAAGTCGCCTGCCCGGCCTCCTCGTTGCAGAAGAAAGTCCGCCCACGGCGCTAGGCCGGGTAAGGGGCTCAGAAACACAAGTCCGTTGGCCCATCTGCGCGATCTGGATGAGGTTGCCGGCGTCGAAGACGGCGGTGGTCTCGGCGGCTGGGTGAAGATGACGCCCGCCAGGTGGTTGGACGCGCTGCATAGCGAACCGTCATTCCGGACGGCCAAGGGCCGATCCGGAATGACGAAGACAAAAATCCTGGCGAGGTCCGGGTTCCGCTTCGCGACCCCGGACCAATGATGACTGCTGCAGGCCGGCGCTACTGCGTCGGCAGCGGCATCAGCTCCAGAACGTCGACGGAGTTCTTCGCGTCGGCAAGATGCGGATGGCCGTTGAGCAGCGCCTTGGCGGCATCGAGATCCGCCGCCTCGACGATGGAATAGCCGTTGACGTCGGCGGGCTTCTCGCCCGTCCCGCTCGGCGAAACATTGCCGCCCGGCATCAGCGGCGTGCCGCCGTCGATCAGCGCCGCGCCGATGCGACCCATCCAGCCGTTCCACTGCTCCATGACCGCCGCCCCGATCTCGGGCGTCATCGCGCTCATGTCGGGCAGAGGCCCGCGATAAAGGAACATGAATTTCGGCATTCTTCCCTCCCTGTTTTGACCGGCCGAGGCCGGCGTCGCTTCCGTGACTTCTATGACGTTCACATAGGCTTGGACGCCGCCATTGTACGCGCTGAGCGACAAAGCCGGCAGCGCATTCCGTCCGCGATCACGACAGAATGACGCCGCCCGTCACGCCGGGCCGAGCTCAGCCAGCGCCTGCCGCGTCGCGCTGTCGAAGACGCCATCTGCCTTGCCGGCAAGGAGGCCGGCGCCGACGAGATAGCGCTCGACCGCCGTCAGCACCTCGATCGGATATTCGTCGGCGTGGTTGAGGAACTCATCGACGGCGAGCGGGCTGCCGGCAGACAGAGCCTGCACATAATAGTCGCTCGCGGTGGCGAGATCGCGCGTCACGCCACGGCCGAATTCATACAGATAGCCGAGCTGGACCAAGGCGTCGGGCTCGCCGGCGGCGGCCGCCTGCTCCCACAGCGTGCGCGCCGTGGTGGAGTTCTGCTCGACGCCGAGGCCCTGATCGTAGAACACGCCGAGGCGGACCAGCGCATAGGGGATGTCGTTGGTGAGCGCGGCCTGCGTGTACCAGCGCGCAGCCTCGGCATAGTCCTGTGCAACGCCGTCGCCGCCCTCATAGATGCGGCCGAGCGAGTACATCGAGAACGAGTTCGCCGTTCGCCGCGCCCTGCTCATACCACTGGCGCGCCACATCGATATCGACGTCGACGCCAAGTCCCAGCTCAAAGAGATAGCCAAGGCTTCCCATCGCCACGCCATTGCCCTGATCGGCGGCGGCCTCATACCAGACGACCGCCTGCGCATAGTCGACCTCGCCGCCATTGCCGAACTCATACATCGCCGCCAGCGCCTGCATCGCGAACGGGTCGCCGGCTTCGGCCGCCTGCCGGTACATCGTCCGGGCCGCCGCCAGATCCTCCGGCACGCCGCGGCCGGTCTCGAGCCGATAGGCGAGAGCGCGCAGGCCGCCGGCATTGCCGGCATCGGCCGCCATCTGGAACCAGCGCCCGGCCTCGTCGAGATCGGCTGCGACGCCATTGCCCTCGTCATAGAGATAGCCGAGGAACAGCATCGCATCGCTGCTGCCCGCATCGGCGGCGCGGCGATACCAGCTGATGGCGTCGGCATAGCTCTGCGGCACGACGCGCCCATATTCGTAATGCACGCCGACAAGCGTCATCGCCGCGGCACTGCCGAGATCGGCGGCTCGCGTCGCCGCGTCATAGGCCTCGTCCGGCCGGCCGGCCAGGAACGCCACGCGCGCCAGTTGGAAGAGCACGCGGCGATCATCGGGGTTTTCCTCGGCCGCGGTACGGCAGGCCGTGAGCGCCGGACGGGTGTTGTGCTGCAGCACATAATCGGTGACGGGCGTGACCGCGTCAGGCCGGTCCGGATCGTAGCGATAGGCGGCATAGCTGTCGCAGACGGCGACCGCATCGTTGGTGTCGACCACAACCGGCGCCGGCTCTGCCGCGGCCGGAGCGACGGCCTCTTCCACCGGCGGCGCGGCCGGCTCGTCATCCGCGGCCGGCGCAGCGACTTCCGCGCCCCCGCCCTCGGCAGCCCCAGCCGGAGCGGGCTCGGCGCCGCCGCCGGGCGAAACGAACACAGGGGCGTCGGGCGCGGCCGGCGTTTCGCCTTCCGCCGTCGTCACGGCCCCGCCTTCCGACAAGCCGCGCAGCTTGTTCAGCGCAGCGCGGGCCAGCTCGGCATAAAGGCCCGTTGGATGGTAGCGGAGGAATGCCGACCAAGCCTCGATCGTGTCGATAGCCTGCGCCGCCTGATAATCGGCGCGGATGTCCGCCTGATCGGTCGTGTCGGCAACGGTCGTCGTTTGTGTCGGCGTCGGCGGCGGCGGCACGAAGTAGACCGCCTGTCGACCGAGCGAAGCGTTCCACACCGGCTGCTGCGCGCCGTCTGTCGCGTCCAAGACGTCGTCATGGACGAGCCGCAGCATGCCGTCGACCTCGAGGCCCGGCGTCTCCATATGCGCCAGGAAAGCCGCGGTGAACGGACTATGATCGCCGTCGCCATCGTCTGCCACTTGGCCGGCGTCGGCGGCAAACACGATCAGCGTCGAACCGGCATCGTCGACGCGCGCGAGGCCCCGGCCGACCGAGCGCGTCGTCCCGCTCCGCTCCATGCGCGAGGCGAAGGGGTTGTCCCGGCAAGCATCGAGGATGATCAGGCGGAGCGCATGCGCCTGCTCCACCGCGACCATGACGCGGTCGAGCGGCACGGCCTCGTCATAGACATGGGTATCGCGCAGCAGCTGGGCATCGGTCGGAATGAGATAGTCGACGCCGTCGACCTCGATGCCATGGCCGGCGTAGTAGACCACCGCCACGTTCGCCAAAGCCGCCTTCAGTTCGAATTCCTGGAGCGCCCGTCGCATCGAGACCTGATCGGCATCGAGCACGAGCGTGACGTCAAAGCCGACTCGATCGAAGGCTTCGGCGATCGCCTGCGCGTCGTTGATGGGGTTGTCGAGGCGCGGCACCAATTCATAGGCGGAGTTGCCGATAACCAGCGCGACCCGGCTGCCGTCCGGCTCCTGCGCAGCCGCCCCTGCGGCCCACAGGACGGCAAGGATGACGACGACACCCTTGCGAACCCAGCGCGTTGCAAAACCCATTGCCACCCCTCGGCGCCACCTCATTGGCGGTGGGCGCCGATTATATCGGCGGGGGCCGGTGCCACAAGGAGCGGCCGCCGGCCCCGGGAAACGCCTATTGTGGCGCGATCTCGTAGACCAGCGTGGCGTTGGCCGTAATTGCCTGCTCGCCGGCAACGATCGGCACGGCCATCGCGCGCACCATGTCGAATTGCGGCTGGTTGTTGGCGTAGGTCGATACCGTCAGCACCCGCACCAGGCGGACACCGGCGGCATCGGCCATCAGCTGGGCGCGGCGTTGCGCATCGGCGATGGCGGCCTGAATCGCCTCATCCTGCAGCGGTTGCGGATTGGCGATGTCGAAGCTGATGCCGTTGATCTGGTTGGCGCCAGCAGTAACGACCTGGTCGAGAATATCGCCCGACGCGTTGATGTCGCGAATGCGCACCGTCACCTGATTGCTGACGTTGTAGGCGATGATCCGCTGCGTCTGGTCGTCGGCAGGGCGAAGCTCGGCATAGACCGGATTGATCGAGAAGCCGGAGGTCGTGACATCCGCCTGGTCGACACCAGCGGCGAGGATCGCGTCGATGACGTTCTGCATGTCGGCGCTGTTGGCGCTGAGCGCTTCGCTCGGCGTATCGCCACGGGTGGTGACGCCGATGCTGACGACAAGGATGTCCGGCGTGGCCATAACGGCGCCGGTTCCCTCGGCTGTGAGCGTCGCCGTTTCCGGCGCGTTCTGCGCCAGGGACGGCGTCGCCGCGAATACGAGCAAGGAGGCAATCAGAGCAAGGCGCTTCATCTGGTTTCAAACTCCGGTTGTGTCGGCGTTATCCCGTTCTTCCCCCGACGGCGCAAGCTGCCAGCGTTTTGCGACCGCATTGCGGCCATGGCTTCTTGCCGGAGCTTTGGCCGGCTACGTATAAGGACATCGAAGCCGGCTGCTTCATGCGTTCGGCAGGGCCCGTAGCTCAATGGTTAGAGCCGACCGCTCATAACGGTCTGGTTGCAGGTTCGAGTCCTGCCGGGCCCACCACTCAGTCCCCTGTGTGGGCGGCATCTATCCGACGCTTGGCAAGAAGCGCGACTTTCAGGCATTCCACGTGAGTTTCGTGGCGCTGGTCTGGTCGGGAGACGAAGGTCCGGCGCTGATATTGGCCAATACCCCACTTCGTCTATGGGCAGTTTTTGGGGACCAGACGTCTGGCCAACTGATGCAGGAATGATCGAAACGACCCCTCCACTGGTGAGTTCTTCCAGCCAGCGATTTCCTTTGGCGATCAGCGCTTCGAGGCCCCGATCGGGGCCGACCGTTCTGGAACCGGAATCGCCGATGATGATCTTCGCTTCCATGCCACGACGCTTCATCTGATGCTGCATTTCGATGGTCGCGATCGAGTTAATATTTGTCTGCGAGACATCGACCGGCTCGCTCGCCAACATCTCGGCCACCGTCACACGGTCAATCGTGATGATGAGTTGATCGGGATGCAGTTCGATGCGCTGGACACACATCTTCAGGCGCAGCACACTCCTCCAGTCGGGCGTCCGGATCTTCGATCGCTTCGGCCGGCGCAACGCGAATGTAGTAGCGGTCGACGCCCAAGCGGCATGCCAGCGGCGTAACCTTGACACCCCGTTCGGGTGACTCCTCCCGATGCGCCTTCATTGATTCGGCCTCAAGTCCTCCTCCACCTCTTCGGCTGGCCGCCTTGATCCGACTGCTGTGGTGCGCGCAGCGCCTTTGGCTGCTGTCCGGATTGATGGGATGGGGTATTGATGCAGTGAGAAGCTACATTGAGGGAGGAGCCATGAAGCGATTGCTGGCGGCGGCCGCGCTTCTGCTGAGTTGTGGTTCGGCGCCCGCGCAGGATGCCAGTATTATCGCCTGCCCGCTTACCGACGTGCCCGCTGTCGGCTTGGCCAACCTTCCAGGGGGCTGGTGGACCAACAATGGCGGCACCAATTCGTTTCTGAAGTTCGCTGCCGCCGCTGGCGTCACCGAGGCCACAATCATCGCGGCCGATGGGGCACGCATCCTCGTCTGTCGATACGGCACCGTCGGTACGTTGATGCGTCTTGCTCCACCGAATGCCAACTGCCTGCCGACGTCCGGCGGCTTCATATGCGGCTTTGGTGCCTAGGTAGGCCTACAAACCGAGCCCACCGGCGAATTGGGCTCGCCGGAGCGTCAAGGTTTCGGCGAAAGCGAGGCTCCCTGCGGAGCGGGGCCGCTCGAAGTTCGCGCAGAGCGGTCATCGCCATGTCTGGCCGCTATTGGATAGAGCGGCCTTCTGTTACCAGCCCGGCTCGTGTTTGCAGGTGGCGCAAAGCAGGCCTTGCGCCCGGGCACTGCATATGTCCGGTGACGGCGCCAATCGGACTTGCGCGAATCAGTTGTCGGCAAGGATGAATAGGCTGCCGAGGCAGGCCTGCTGGCGATCTCAAGCTCCACGGCAATCACATGAGCAAAGGCACCAGGCGCCCGCATCGGTCTGTTTCGACGCCTGGTAGGTCATTTCGAGCAAACACGCTCAAGGCTGGAATTGTTCAGAGCATATCCCGACCTAGTTGCCCGCCAGTTATCCCTAACCGTTCACAACGTCAGTAATTGTTGCGTTCCTATTGACCGGACATCTGGCACGGTTGCCCCTCAACGGGGGTGTAGCCCGAAGACCGCGGTCGAACGACAATGAGTAACGAGTCCGACACAGAACGATCCGAGCGAAGATCACTGGCGCAATGGGAAATTGCTCGGTGCCTTTTCGAGCTCGAGTTGGACGACTGGAACAAGACGTTCCTCGCCAATGGCATAGCGTGTCTATCGGCCGGGCTCTACGGTCTGGCGATTGCCGACGCGCGAATGGCCCGGATACCGCAAGAGCTGCGCTCGCCCGCCTTTGCCGCTGATCCTCAGATCAGTGCCCTTGGCCGACAACAACTTGAAGCCATTCTCGAACGCCTTGTCGAACGACCATATCGGTCTGCGACGGAGCGCCCAGCAGAGACTGATTGATCGGAGAGTTTCGGCGTTCGGATGACGGGAGAGCGAAGTTGTTCACCGCCGCTCTGATGCACAGTTGACTCACACAGCAGGTTGCGAGGGAATCGCTCGTGCCGGCCTGCTGGGGTGGCAGGCGTTTTTCCGGCAAGACAGGGAGGCGGACACCGACCAAACTGCAGTTGGCGTGATCGCCCAAGCCTCAAAACACCCCGCAAGGAGCCGGTCGCACTTTGCCGATCGGCTCCTTGCTTTGGCGACCGCACTGAAGATAGCCGCTGTGATGGTCCGTTGCTGGCAAGAGTTCGTTAACCATCGGGGAGCACCCTCCCGTCGCCGCCCTTCTCTTCTTCGCATAAGGGGAGCGAAGCCTTGAAACGGTCATACGACCTTGAAGTCGTTCATGATGGTGCCTGGAGGGTTGAGTTCAGCGGCCGCGAGTTCGGTCCTTTCCCGACCAAAGATGCCGCGCTGGAGGCGGCCAACGCCGCCGTGTCCCGGGCGACGGATCTGGGCGCCGATGCGAGGGTCGTGATCGGCGCCTAACGAATCTCGCGCGTAACCCAGGTTCACTGATTCTGTTCCGGCCGAAGCCGCCAATTGAGTTGGCGTATTCGATTGCTCGGCCCGAAGTGACCGAGATCATCAGCGCGCTCTATCGGACCTTCAGGATCAGCTGAACGCCGCACGCTGTGCAATACGCGTCCCGCATCACGGGTCGGCATGGACGCTTGTGCCCGCTTGCCTGGTTTCCCTAAAATAGGGATTCCAAGCTGCCGCTCGGGAGAAAATCGGGAATGGCAATCGATGCAGTTGCTCAATCAACCTCAGCAAAGGTGCTTTACTTTGCATCGGTTCGCGAAGGTGTCGGTAAGGAACAGGAAGTCGTGGAGATTCCCGCCGAGATCGCAACTGTCGGCGATTTCCTGGCATGGCTGCGCGGCCGCGGCCCAGAATATGCGGCCGCACTCGACGACGGTCTGGCCATTCGCACCGCAGTGGACCGCGTTCACGCAACAGCCGAAACGCCGGTGCGCGGAGCCGCCGAGATAGCCATCTTCCCCATGATGACTGGCGGCTAAGACGACTGCTGTAGCCCGGCGATGGCGCAAAAACCGAAAATTCGCCGTTCCCGGGAACCAAGGGAACCCCTCGACCCGCATGGGCTGCGCATAAGCTTGCGCCTCGTCTTCGGCGACGATATCGCCATCGGCCCCGGCAAGGCCGACCTTCTCGGACTGATCCGCGACACTGGCTCGATCGCGGCCGCGGGGCGAGCGATGGGCATGAGCTACAAGCGTGCTTGGCTCCTGGTGGCGACGATGAATGACTGCTTCGTGGAACCACTGGTAACCACTTCGCGTGGCGGCAGCGCCCAGGGCGGCGCCGCGCTTACCGAATCCGGCGAGGCGGTTCTTTCCGCCTATCGCAGGATCATGTCCGGGCTGGACGGCTCCAAGGACGTGGCCACGATCCGTACCCTCGCCGCCAAGCGCGAAAGGTAAGATTCCCACCCGATATGTCGACCGACGATAACGGGTTCCCAATCCCCGCACGTCGCGATATGGTGCTTCAAACATATCGCCGAAGCTGCTGGGAGGAGACATGGCTTTCGGTTTGCGCGGAAGGTTTGCGCTTGCGCTGGGGGTCGGCCTCGCCACCGCTGCGTTCGCGACTCCACAGGCCGCGGCGCAGGACATGCACGTCACCGTCTTCGCGGCGGCCTCGATGCAAACGGCACTCGATGCCGTTGCCGCCGCCTGGCACGAACAGGAGGGTGGCGACGCGGTGGTCTCCTACGCGGCCACCTCGGCCCTCGCCCGCCAGATCGAACAGGGCGCGCCGGCCGACATTTTCATCTCGGCCGATCTCGACTGGATGGCCTATCTCGCCGAGCGCGAGCTTGCTCAGCCGGACACGACGACCAACTTGCTCGGCAATCGCATTGTCCTCGTTGCCGCGGCCGGTGCCGAACAACCCGTTGAAATAACGCCGGAAATAGACCTCGCCGGCGTGTTGGATGGCGGCCGTCTTGCCGTCGCCGATACGGCCGCGGTTCCCGCCGGTCGCTACGCCCGTGCGGCGCTGGAATCGCTCGGCTTGTGGGACAGCGTTGCCGGCCATCTCGCCGAGGCCGAGAACGTCCGCGCCGCCCTTGCCTTCGTCTCACGCGGCGAAGCACCGCTCGGCATCGTCTACGCCACCGACGACGTCGCCGACCCCCGCGTCGAGGCCATCGGCACCTTTCCCGCCGAGACGCATCCGCCGATCATCTATCCGGCGACGATCCTCGCCGGCAGCGACAATCCTGCGGCCGCGGCGTTCCTGACCTTCCTCAGATCGCCGACGGCGCAATGCATTTTCGAAGCGCAAGGCTTCACCGTCTTCGCGGCCGACGGCGCTCCGGCGCCGCCGGTATCTTGCGGCAGCGGCGGCTGAAACTCCCCCTCAGCCGCCGCTACCTGCCATGCTTGGCCTCACCGACGCTGAATGGGACGCCGTCCGCCTGAGCCTGCAAGTGGCGGGAACTGCGACGATCGTGAGCCTGCCCTTCGGCGTCCTCATCGGCCTGGCGCTGGCGCGCGGCCGGTTCTGGGGGCGCTCCGCGCTTAACATCCTCGTTCATCTGCCGCTGGTGATGCCGCCGGTGGTGACGGGCTACATCCTCCTCATCCTGTTCGGCCGGCAGGGCGCGATCGGCGCCTTCCTCGCCGATCATCTCGGCATCGTCTTCGCCTTTCGCTGGACCGGCGCGGCGCTCGCCGCCGCGGTGATGGGCTTCCCGCTGATGGTGCGGGCGATCCGCCTCGCCATCGAGGCGGTGGACGAGAGGCTCGAGGAGGCGGCGGGAACGCTTGGTGCGGGACGGATCGCGACCTTCTGCCTCGTCACCTTGCCGCTGACCGCGCCCGGCATCATCGCCGGCGCTGTGCTCGGCTTCGCCAAGGCGATCGGCGAGTTCGGCGCCACCATCACTTTCGTCTCCAACATCCCGGGCGAGACGCGCACCCTCCCCGCCGCGATCTATACGCAACTGCAGGTGCCCGGCGGCGAGGACAGCGCTGTCGGCCTGACGCTGATCGCCATCGTCATCGCCGTCTGTGCGCTGGTCGCTTCGGAATGGCTGGCGGCGCGCACGCGACGGAGGATCGCCGGGCCATGAGCCTCGAGGTCGCCCTCCACCATCGCCAGGGTGATTTCACCCTCGATGCGCGCTTCACGACGAAGCCGGGCGTGACGGCCCTGTTCGGCCGCTCCGGCGCCGGCAAATCGACACTTGCGGGGCTGATCGCCGGCCTGAGAAAGCCGAGCGAAGGGCGCATTGCGCTCGACGGCGCGGTTCTGGTCGACACCGCCTCAGGCACGTTCGTGCCGCAGCGGAAAAGGCGCATCGGCGTGGTGTTTCAGGAAGGTCGACTCTTTCCGCATCTGACGGTGCGGCAGAACCTCCTCTTCGGCCGCCGTTTCCTCCCCGCCTCGGAGCGGCGTGGCGATCCGCAACCAGTCATCGACCTGCTCGGCATCGGCGCCCTGCTCGAACGCACACCGCGCCACCTCTCCGGCGGCGAGCAGCAGCGCGTCGCCATCGGCAGAGCGCTGCTGATGCGGCCGCGCGCGCTGATCATGGACGAGCCTCTGGCGGCGATCGACCAGGCGCGACGGGCCGAGATCCTGCCCTATCTCGATCGCATGCGCGCCGAGACGAACATCCCGCTGGTCTATATCAGCCATGCCGTGGAAGAGATCGCGCGCCTCGCCGACACCATCATCGTCCTCGACGATGGCAAGGTCACCACCGCCGGCGCCACGGCGGACATCCTTTCGCGCCTCGATCTTCTGCCGCTCGACGACGCCGAAGCCGGCGTCATTCTCACCGCCAAAGTGTCGGCTATTGATGAAGCGCGCGGCGTGGCGACACTCATCCATGCGGCCGGACCGATGATGGTGCCGGCGCTCACTGCGCCGGTCGGCGCGATGGTGCGCGTGCGCGTCCATGCACGCGATGTCGCCGTCGCCGTCGGCGAACCAGGGCGGCTTTCGATCCGCAACCGACTCCCGGCCACGGTCGGCGAAATTCAAATGCATGGAAACGGCGTCGATGTCCGCCTCGACGTTGGCGGCGAACCGCTATTGGCGCGGCTGACGGCCGATGCGGTGCAGGATCTGGCGCTGACGCAAGGCTCCGAGGTCACTGCCTTGATCAAGGCAGTGGCGGTCGAAGGCTACTGATCGTCGCTCGTGACTTCGGTGGATTCGCGCCAGCGGGCGACGGCATCATCGTCCGAGGTCTTGGCCTCGACCCACTGCGTGGCGGAGCCGTCGACCGTGTGCTCCTTCTTCCAGAACGGCGCCTCGGTCTTGAGAAAATCCATGACGTATTCGGCTGCGCGCCGGTGCAGTGGATGACGGCGAGCGCTTGCAGCGGCCAGTGCGCGCAGCGGCTTCCTCGGCGATGCGGGCGAGTTCCGCCTCGGCCATGTTGGGATAGTGCTCGAGTTCCAGCGCTGCCAGGCGGCCATTCTCGCTGCGGCAGACGCCGACGAAGGTGACGATGGCGCCGACATCGTCGAGGCCTTCGATCAGACCTGCCGTTTCCGCCGCCGTGTCGAACGGCTCGGTCTGCACCGCAATTTTTGTCTTCACCGCGGTGCTCATCGTTTCCGCGACTGCGCTCGCGTCCGAAAGGTGCCTCGGGCCCAAAGCGCGGTCAACGCGATCCCTTCCGGTCGGCGCCGGCAACGGCTATGTCTCAGCCTCGCTGCATGAACCCGTGGATCGACAATAGCATGGCAGAGTCCATTCCGATCGGCATCGTCGTCGTCTCCGACCGCGCCAGCCGCGGCGAGTACAAGGACCTCAGCGGTCCCGCCATGGCGGAGTATGTCGAGGCGGCGTTTAAGGACGCCTGGCACCAGGAGTTCCGCCTCATCCCGGACGAGCGCGAGACGATCGCGGCGACGCTGATCGAGCTTGCCGACGAGAAGAACTGCCCGCTGATCCTCGTTTCCGGCGGCACCGGCCCCGCCCCGCGCGATGTGACGCCGGAGGCGACGATGGATGTGTGCGATCGCCTAATGCCGGGTTTCGGCGAAGCGATGCGGCTGGCGAGCCTTGCCGAAGTGCCGACGGCGATCCTATCGCGCCAGATCGCGGCGACCCGCGGATCGAGCCTGATCATCAATTTGCCAGGCCGGCCGGCGGCGATCCGCACCTGCATGAATGCCGTGATCGTGGCGACGCCCTATTGCGTCGATCTCATCGGCGGGCCGCGCCTGGAGCTGAACCCGGGCATCGGCAAAGCCTTCCGGCCGCCGAGCTGAGCCTCAGCCGACGTTATCGGCGATGCGCCAATGGCCAGAGCGACCGCCGGCCTTCTCGACAAGCGGATGCCGGTGATCGCCATGCCGCGGTCCATCGCCTTGGCCATGTCGTAGATGGTGAGGCAGGCGACGGAGACGGCGGTCAGCGCTTCCATCTCGACGCCGGTGCGGCCGGTCAGCTTGGCAATCGCCGTGACGCGGAGGCCCGGCAGCTTCTCGTCGCCCTCGATCTCGACGTCGATCTTGGTCAGCGCGAGCGGATGACAGAGCGGGATCAGATCGGCGGTGCGCTTCGCCGCCATGATGCCGGCAATGCGGGCAACGCCGATGACGTCGCCCTTCTTGGCCTCGCCCGCGAGGATCGCGGCGAGCGTCTTCGGCCGCATCGTCACCGCGCCCTCGGCGCGCGCGGTGCGTTCAGTCTCTGATTTGTCGGAGACGTCGACCATGCGCGCGGTGCCGTTGTCGTCGATATGGGTCAGGTCTGACATGTCAGGCATCCACGGTGATGGCGCTGCGGCCGTTGAGGATATTCTCCGGGTTCCAGCGATAGTCGATCGTCTCGACGCGGAGGTCGCGACCGTCGACGAGCAATAGGCGGCCGACCAGGCTCGAACCGATGCCGGCGAGTTCCTTGATGATCTCCAGCGCCTGGATCGCAACCGAGGAGGCCGGTCATGACGCCGAGCACGCCGAGTTCGGCACAGACCGGCGCCGCACCGTCTGCCGGCGGATTGGGGAAGAGACAGCGATAGGTCGGGTTGGGCTCGCCGTCGGCGCCGCGTTCATGCGGCTTCAGCGTCGTGACATTGCCGTCCATGCGCATCACCGCCGCCGTCACCAATGTCTTGCCGGCATGGAAGCAGGCGTCGGAAATGGCGTAGCGCGCGTCCGCATTATCGGTGCAATCGGCGACGATATCGTAGCCCTCGATCAGCGAGGCGATGTTCTCAGCGGATGCCCTGGTTTCAAACGCCTCGACAGCCACATTGGGATTGAGCGCTGTCATCTCATCGGCGGCACGCCGCGCTTTCGGCTGACCGACATCGGCGGTGCGATAGAGAACCTGGCGCTGCAGGTTCGTGAGCGAGACGGCGTCGTGATCGACGACGCCGATACGGCCGACACCTGCCGCGGCGCAATAGGACAGAACCGGCACGCCGAGGCCTCCGGCGCCGATGACGAGGAGGCCGGCGACCTTCAAACGTTGCTGACCGGGGCCGCCGATATCGGGCATCACCAGATGCCGCGCATAGCGCTCGATTTCGTCCGCGGATAACGCCAAACCATCCTCCTGCCGTGGCGCTGGCGCCACGCTCCGAGGCCCACGATACGCCGATGCCGGCGCTGTTCAAAGCCGGAGCGAGCCGATATTGCTAACCGGCCGACGCCGCTAAGTCTCGGATGGATCAGAGGAATGAGCCTGCTTCCCGTCGAAACCGCGCTCGATCGCGTGCTGGAAGGGGTCAGCGCCCTGCCCGGCGAGCGCGTCGCCCTGGCCGAGGCCGGCGGGCGCATCCTCGCCGAACCGATCGTCGCCCTCCGCCGCCAGCCGGCTTTCAAGGCCTCGGCGATGGATGGCTACGCCTTCCGGAGCGCCGATACGGTCGCCGGCGCACGGCTGAAGCTGGTCGGCGAATCCGCGGCTGGCGAGGGCTATGGCAAGCCGCTGGGCGACGGCGAGGCGGTGCGCATCTTCACCGGCGCACCGCTGCCCGAAGGCGCCGACACCGTGCTGATGCAGGAAGACGCCACCGTCGAGGGCGACGAACTGGTGATGAGCGGGCCGGTCGAAGTCTCGCAGCATGTCCGGCCCGCCGGATCGGACTTCGACATCGACGCGGAACTGCTGCCCGCTGGACGAAAGCTTGGGGCACGCGAACTCGCGCTGATCGCCGCCGCCAACCATGCCGAGGTTCCGGTCCGCCGCAAGCCGCGCGTGGCAGTGCTGTCGATCGGCGACGAGCTTGTGCTGCCGGGCAATCCGCTCGGGCCGGACCAGACCATCGCCACCAACGCTTTCGCCATCGTCGAACTGGCGCGGCAGGCAGGCGCCGAAGCCGAGGATCTCGGTATCGTGCCGGACGAGGCCGATCGCGTCGCCGAAATCGGCAAGACGATCGACGCCGACATTCTCGTCACCATCGGTGGCGCGTCCGTCGGCGACCATGACGTCACCAAGCCGGGCCTCGCCGCCGCCGGCATGGAGCTCGATTTCTGGCGTATCGCAATGCGGCCCGGCAAGCCGTTGGTGTTCGGCCGGCTCGGCGCGACGTCCGTTCTCGGCCTGCCGGGCAACCCGGTGTCGAGCTTCGTCTGCGGGCTGGTGTTCCTCAGGCCGTTGATCGGCGCCCTGCTCGACCTGCCGCGCAACGATCATCACGAAGCCGCCCTACTCGGGGCGGATGTTCCTGAAAATGGTGAGCGGACGACTTATCTACGCGCAACGCTGCAGGAAGACGCGAGCGGATTGCCACACGCCGTTCCCATGCCTGCGCAGGATTCCGCCTTGCTAGGCGTCTTGGCACAAGCCGACTGCCTTCTGATCCGGCCCGCTCACGCCGGGCCTTCGGCAATGGGGGCTGTCTGTACTATCATCCGGCTTTGAAGGACGCCTCGCCGCGGCCTGAATGAGGGATCATCAATGACCAGCACCGCCGGCATGGAAGCGCTCTGCGATAGCCAAATCCTCGAATTGGCGCACAATATACCGTAGATCAGTCGGCCTGAAGCTCCCCATGGCACGGCGACGAAGCACTTCAAGCGTTGCAACTCGTCCGTCACAGTCGAGGTCGCAGTGAAGGACGGCGTCATCATCGATTTCGCCCAGAAGATAAAAGAGGCCGCGCGTGCCGAAGAGCTATTGGCCCACTGGCATCATGTCGAAAACAACGGCCGGTGGGTAAACGCCGAGTTCGCGAGCAAACCAGAAGACCTATCGCAATCGATTTGCCGGAGCGATGCAACCCCGAAAGGCGCACCGCATGAAGCGCCAACCGAGTCATCAACGCAGCTTGCGGAAAACGCCAGCGCCACTCCCGCTGACGAGCAGCCGGCCGCCGCCAAATCATGACCGACGAGACGGCGGAAGCCGCAACCGAGCAGGACGACGAGGTCGAAGCGAGCCGCGCGCCGCTGCTCACGCATCTCGTCGAGCTGCGCAGCCGGTTGATGAAGTCGATCCTGTTCTTCCTGGTCGCCTTCGTCGCGTGCTTTGCCGTCTCCGACAAAATCTACAATATCCTGCTGATCCCGTTTGAGTGGGCGTCGGGGGCGAACAGCGATATCCACCTCATCTACACGGCGCCGCAGGAATATCTGATCACGCGGATCAAGCTCGCCTTCTTCGGCGCGCTGTTCCTCGCATTCCCGGTCATCGCGACGCAGATCTACAAGTTCGCCGCGCCCGGCCTCTACAAGAACGAGCGCAAGGCCTTCCTGCCGTTCCTCTTCGCGACGCCGGTACTTTTCGTGATCGGCGCGATGGTCGTCTTCTTCCTCATCATGCCGTTGGCGCTGACCTATTTCCTCGGCATGCAGCAGCCGGGCGGCGAGGGCACGGCGACGATCGAGCTGCTGCCGCGGGTCAGCGAGTATCTCGGCCTGATCATGATCCTGATCTTCGCCTTCGGCCTCTGCTTCCAGCTGCCGGTGGTGCTGATCCTGCTCGCGAGGGCAGGCCTGGTCGACGCCAAGGGCCTACGGAAAGGCCGGCGTTACGCCATCGTCGCCGCCTTCGCCGCGGCCGCGGTGCTGACGCCGCCCGATATACCGAGCCAGTTCGGCCTCGCGATCCCCACCATCTTCCTCTACGAAATCTCGATCTTCGCCGTGCGCGTCGTCGAGAAGCGACGGGCACAGACCCAGGCCGCCAAGGAAGCCGCCGAAGGCGCGAAGGTCTGATTTTGTCACGGGCGACGCGGCGCCGCGCCGGCAATTTGAGCGTGGACGGCGCCTAGTCGCCGACCGCTGCTCACCGTTGCGCTGCAACGAAGGTCGCGTCGATCAGATCCGTGTAGTTGTTGAAGACAGTTCGAACGAAATTCACAAGCGTAGCAATGTCCTCGTCGGAAAGACTGGCAAAGGGCGGCATCAATTCGCGCGGATGCAGCATCTGATGGATCATGTTCTCCGGCTGCTCGACAAACGTGTTGTTGGTCAGGGGCGGGCCGTAGCCGCCTTCCCCGCCAGCGGCATGACATCCGGAGCAAGTCGACACAAAAAGTGCGCGGGCGGCATCCACCGATGGCATCTGCGCAACGGCCGCGGTAGCAACCGCGCCCGCGGCCACGATGGCCAACGCCGAGATTTTGTGCCGAGCTTTGATCTTCCGTAGAAGCGACTGCATCCTATCCTCCCGCTCTACTGTCCGCGTGCTCGCAAACAAGCTAGCATTGGAGCTGAACGGGAACAATATTGGCCGGCGGCCAACAGCCGAGGAGTTGTCTCGAGATCGCCGGCGGCAGGACTACTGACGACGATACCCAAGGTGAGCCGTCCCGAGTAGCAAAGCCGGCCTTATCCGCTTTCCAGAGCTGCAAGCGGCGCTGGTGGCGACGACTTCGCTACCGACCAACGGGACAGCTTATGTCCGGCGGCGGGATCGGCTCTGTTCGCGCCACGAACATGACGCCGCCGCAGAAGAGCCAATTCCCGGCTTCGCACTGTGCCTGTCGCCCGGCTGTGAAGTCGTCGAGCCGCGCCAGCCAATCGGATTGCCGCGTCGCTACGGCCGCTACGCCAAACCGCCCGCAATAGGTGCCCGTCGGTTCGAATTGGTTCTCACCATTGCCGTTGTTCTTCGCCCGCACCTGCTCGGGCAGTGGATAGAAGTAGACATTCGTGCCGTCGAAGCCTCCCGTCTCACAGACCTCGGTGAGACCGATGAAGTAGGGGTTGTCGTGCGGCGAGCTTC
This sequence comes from uncultured Alphaproteobacteria bacterium, assembly GCA_963823045.1. Taxonomy (GTDB): domain Bacteria; phylum Pseudomonadota; class Alphaproteobacteria; order Rhizobiales; family Kaistiaceae; genus JADLGL01. Next base: position 251,592 of record CAWGKA010000008.1, read on the forward strand.
CGTAGGGAATGATGATCTGACGGGCCTCGACGTCGACGATGCCGAGAGCGCAGGTCCGATAGTGGATAGGTGAGGCATCGCCGCCGGACGCGCCTTGCGCAAGCGCGGCGCCGTGAGCGACCAATGTTGCGCAGGCAAGCACGACCGCAAGTCTGTATGTTCGATCCCGCATCGTCTCTCCCGCCGCGGATGACGCGACGGCGGCTATCCGTCGTCAGTTTGATGGATAGCGCAAATGTACTTTCGGCGATACGCAAAGCGCCGTCGATCAGTTGTCCGCGCTGGTCGGGCGCGACGCCAGTTTGCCACCCCGATCACGGGCAATTCTGCTGCAATAGGTACATCTGCCCGTTTGGCAGCCATGTGTAGCAGATGATCGCATGCCACATCTCGCGCGGTACGACGACTGTCGTCAGCATCCTCGCGCCTGAGAAGTCCGTGCCAATCATGACGGCCCCGGTAAGGTTGGCCCCTTCGAGGACAGCCTCCATGAGGTTGGCCCCAGAAAGGTCGGCGCCACGGAGATCGGCGCCGGTCAGGTCGGCGCGAACAAGATTTGCGCCAGTCAGGTCGGCTCCGGCAAGATTGGCGTGAGCGAGGTCGGCGCTGTGCAGATCGCAACCGACGCAGGCGCCGGTTTCGATCAGCTGACGCACATGAACCGACATCGGGTCGGGCTGCGTCTCTGGCCTATCTTCGGCGAAGACTGCAACGCCGGGCGCCAAGGCAAAGACTCCAGTCAGAAGCAGTAAAAGGCGCTTCACCTGCGTCAGGCCTCCATTCGGCAAGGCAACTAAGGTTGGCCTCCAAGGGGCATGCTCCGACATTGATGCGGGTCTCGCAACCATCGCCACCGCGTGCCGCTGGAAGGCGCGCCGACGAGCACCGGAAATCCACACGTGGCCGCATTTTGATCCGGGCGGCGAATCGTGCGTCTTCGGCATTGAGCACGGCTTGTAGTATCATCCAGTTCCGACAGGGAGATGGAAGCCGTCATCGGCAAGCGTGTCGTTGACGGTCGGGCGGTGCTATGCGCAAAACTGCGATCACGACGGTTCTGGCGTCGATTGTTGCCGTTGGCGCCGTGTGGGCGCAGTCCGGCCTGGTGCCTTACCGGATCGTCGATCAGGGAATTCCCGAGCCGCTGACAGACCGGCCGGGCGACCCGGTGCGCGGCGAAGTGGTGCTGCGTGATGCGCGCAACGCCACTTGCCTCATCTGCCATCACATGCCGATCCCGGACGAACCGGATCAGGGCAATCTCGGGCCCGACCTTGCCGGCGTCGCCAATCGCTACACAGCGGCGCAGCTGCGCCTTCGCCTCGTCGACCCGAAGGCGCTCAATCCGGACACGGTGATGCCGGCCTATTACAGCCTCAGTAATCTCAATCGTGTGCAGACGCTCTATGCAGGCCAGACGATCTACTCGGCGCAGGATATCGAGGATGTGCTTGCCTATCTCCTGACGCTGACGGAGGCTCCCTGATGCGGCCCGCCGCCCGCCGAGTTGCAATCGTCGGCGCGATGTTGGTCGTCGCCGCCGGTGTCGCCTGGGCGCAGGGCCGGGATCTTTCCGCTTATGAGGTTGACGGGCGGAAGTCGGGATATCTCTTCCTCGGCGACCAGACCCGCGCGTTGCAGGACGACGACTTCCTCAACCCCGGCATGTTCGCGGTTGATCACGGCGCCGAACTCTGGAACACGCCGGACGGCACAACCGGGCAATCCTGCGCGTCTTGCCACGGCGCCGCCGAAGACAGCATGGTTGGGGTCGCAACGCGCTATCCACGCTACGACGCCGAGCGCGACGGCGTCATCAATCTCGAACTAATGATCAATCGCGAGCGCGAGCAGCGCATGGGCGCTGCGCCCTACGAATATGAGAGCGAGGAACTGCTCGCCCTCACAGCGTTCATCACCTACCAGTCACGGGGCATGCCGCGGACGGTCGACATCGCCGGCCCTGCGCAGCCCTTCTTCGAGGCCGGCGAGCAGTTCTATTTCGAACGTCGCGGTCAACTCGACCTATCGTGCTCCCAATGCCACGATGACCGCGCCGGGCTGAAGCTGCGCGGCGATACGATCAGCCAGGGGCAGATCAACGATTTCCCCATGTTCCGGCTGATCTGGGATTCGATTGCTTCGACGCATCGCATGTTCGAATGGTGCAATCAGGCGGTGCGAGCCGAACCGTATCCCTACGGCTCGGACGAATATCTCAACCTTGAGCTCTACGTCGCCTGGCGCGGGCGCGGCCTTCTCATCGAGGCGCCGGGCGTCCGCCGCTAGTTGAGATCGCGCGCGACCCGGAAGCCGATGGCATTGTCGCGGTAGTCGGGACCAGCTGCCTGCCGCAAGCCCGCTAGCTCGGCCTGCAGGCTGTGCCAGCCGCCGCCGCGGGCGATCCTGCGGCTACAGTCGCCCTGCAGCCACGCCCCGCCATCGGTCGGGGCACCGTCATAGGTGGCGTTGTAGCAGTCGGCCACCCACTCGGCGACGTTGCCGAACATGACATCGATGCCGAAAGGATTGGACGGGAAGCCGCCGACCGCCATCGGAAAGAGAAGATCGTCGTGGCCCATGAGGTCAACGCCCCCGCAATCGGAACAGTTGGCGTCGAGCCGCCCGAGCCCGGCGCGGAGGAAATAGGCGAGGTTGTTTTCTCGGCCCGCATGGGCGGCGTAGTCCCATTCCGCCTCACTGAGCAGGCGGTACCATTCGCCAGTCTCTTCGCTGAGCCAGGCGACGTAGGCGTTGGCGTCGGCCCAGCTGACGCACACCACCGGCGCATCGTCGGGAAGGTCGAAACCTGGCGCCCGCCAGTCGGCTTCCGTTCTGTCGGTCATGCCAAGTGCGGTGTAGATCGCGCACCCCGGCGCGACCTCATAGCCGGTGTCTTCGACGAAGGCCGCGAACTCGCCGACTGTCACCTCGTACTTGCCGATCGCGAACGCGCCGACGCTCACCTCTTGTTGCGGTGCGTCGGCATAGATGCTGCGCACGAAATCGCCCGCGGGCACCGTGACGAGCACCGGGCAGTTTTCGCAGTCCCTGATCTCGTCGGCGCGGGCCGGCGTGAAAACGGCCACTGCGACTGTCAAAGTCGCAATGGCCGGGATGAGTTTGCCCGTCTTCATGGGGAACGCCCGGGCGTGTGCGATCAGGCCTCGGCCGGTGCTGGATCGGCTCCGGCCGAGGTCATGACGCTAGCCCCAGCTGAGGTCCGTGCGCCGCACGGGCAACTCGCGAACCCTCTTGCCCGTAGCGCTGAAGATCGCGTTGGTGACGGCGGCCACCGAAGGCGGCAGCGTCACTTCGCCGATGCCACCCCAGCCGTCTCCGCCACGCGGGACGAGATGGGTGTTGACGACCGGCATTTCGGCCATCCGCAGCACCGGATAGGTATCGAAATTGTGCTGCTGGATTTCACCGTTGTTGAACGTGATCTCCGTGTTGAGCGCCATCGACAACCCGTAGACGACGCAACTTTCGGTCTGTGCCTTGACCGTCTGTGGGTTGGCGACGTTGATGCAGTCGACCGCCGCATCGATGCGCTCGACCGTAACCTGGCCGCGCCGGGAGACCGAGACTTCGGCCACCGAGCACACGATGGACCCGAATGCCTCACCAATGGCGATGCCGCGACCGAAGCCCGGATAAGTCGCCTGGCCCCAGTTCGAATTCGCCACCGCGGCGTCGAGCACCGCCTGCCATTCCGGCAGATCGAACAGCATCTGGCGCCGGTATTCAGCGGGATCCTGTCCGGCCGCATAGGCCAGCTCGTCGATGAAGCCCTCGACCATGAAGATGTTGTGGTTGTGGCCGGGAGCGCGCAGGAAATGCACCGGATGATGGCTCTGGCGCATCGTGAACTCGAACTGCTTGTTCGGGATCGAATAGGGCATATTGTTGATGCCCCAGATGGCGATGAAGTCAACGCCGTTGGCAACCGCATTCGGGTTGGTCCAACCGAAGATCGAGTCACCGGTCGACCGCGAATACAGAGCGGAAGGCAGGCCGTTCGCACCAAGGGTGGCCTTGAACCGCGTGCCAATACGCGGATCGTACCAGTCTCGAGCCATGTCGTCCTCGCGACTCCACACCACTTTGACCGGACGCCCGTTCATCTGTTTGGCGATCGCCACCGCGGCAGCCGTCTCCGGGCGAATGCGGCCACCAAACCCACCGCCAAGGAAGCAGGTGTGGACGTAGGTATTCTCCGGATCGACACCGGCGGTCTCCGCGGCTTCCGCCAGAGCATTCGGCGGATTCTGCGTACCCATCCAGATGTCGATGCGATCGCCAGTCACCTGCGCGGTGCAGTTGAGCGGCTCCATCGTGGCGTGTGCCTGATACGGCGCCCAATAGTCGGCGCTTATGATGCCGGCACCCGCCACTTCAGGATCTGCGGTCTGTGCTGCAGCGAAGGCGGCATTTACGTCGCCCGCTCCACCATCAGCAACCCCGCCGGGATCGGCAGCGTCGAGCGCGGCAATATCACCGGCACGAAGATCGGCCGAGTTCACGGAACGGCCCGGGCCGTAGTCCCACTCGATCGGCATTTGCCCCAGTGCCGTCTTCGCGCGCCACCAAGTATCGGCAACGACGGCGACGCCGTTGCGAAGACCGAGCGGGTTGTTGATGCCCGCGCCAAATTCCACGACGTCAACCACGCCCGGCAGATTGCGGATGGCATCTGCGTTGTAGCTGACCACCGAGCCACCCATGACCGGGCACACCGCCGTGGCAGCGTACAGCATGTCCGGCACCTTGACGTCGATGCCGTAGATGGCTTTGCCCGTCGACTTCAGTTCACGGTCCAGGCGCGGAAGAGGCGTGCCCAACAAAGTGAACTGATCCGGCGTCTTGATCGCAACTTCCTCGTCGAAGGACAGTTCGGCCGCTGCGGCCGCCATTTCGCCATATGTTGCAGTCTGCCCGCTGGAATGGCTTATAACGCCGTTCTCGGTCGTGAGTTCGGAGCGCGGCACACCCCAAGCCTGGGCGGCCGCTTCCTTCAGACGCTCTCGCGCCGTCGCGCCTGCGAGTTGCAAGTAAGGCCGCGAATTGCGGACAGCACCCGAACCGCCCGTGCCCATGCGCTCATAGACGTTGCCTTGCTTGATCGAGCGGTTCGCCGAGGCGTATTCGGCAAGGACGTTGTCCCAGCCGCATTCGAGCTCTTCGGCAACCAGCATCGGCAGGGAGGTCATAACGCCCTGGCCCATTTCAGACTGACCGACGCGGATCGTGCATTTGTTGTCAGGGGAAACGACGATCCAGGCGTTGATCTCGGCCCCCTCCGGCGTCGATCCGCCGTACCAAGGACGATTGCCCGTCATCTCGGCGGCGTTCGCCGGGAGGTGAAAACCGACCACCATGGCGCCGCCAACGGCAGCCGTCGTGATCATGAATTGCCTACGTGAAACTTCCATCTTTGTCATGATCAATGCCCCCCTCAACCCTGGCCAGCAGCGCGATGAATCGCTTTGCGAATTCTCGCATAGCTGCCGCACCGGCAGATGTTCGTCATCTCGGCGTTGATGTCCGCGTCGGACGGGTTCGGATTACGCGCGAGTAACGCGACGGCAGCCATGATCTGACCCGACTGGCAGTAGCCACAGTCAGGAACATCCTCCTCGACCCACGCTTCCTGGATCGGATGGAGGTTGTCACCATCCGAGATGCCTTCGATGGTCGTTATTTGCCGACCAACAACGGCGCTCACCGCCAACTGGCAGCTGCGAACCGCGGTCCCGTCCACATGAACCGTGCAGGCGCCACATTGGGCAATCCCGCAACCGAATTTGGTGCCAGTCAGGCCGATTGTGTCGCGAAGGACCCACAGCAGCGGGGTGTCACCCTCTGCATCAACCGTGAGATTCTCCCCGTTTACGTTGAGTGTCAATGCCATGCCAATGTCTCCCCCACTGCAGGCTACGATGATGCCCACCGTACAACACAAAATCGTGCGTCGCTATGCCGAATTTTGGAATGGGTGCAAATTCAACTTCAGGGAGAAAGCAAGACGCTTCACCTGAGCGATGGGCGCCAGTTCCTCGGAGTGCAGCCGCAGCGCGACGGTGCAATTCCTGATGGCTTGTTGTGGGGTGATCTGGCGTCTAGTAAGCTAGACTAGGAAAATATGAATGATGACTAGTGACACTGACGCAGAACGCCGAAGATTCCTTCGCCTTGTGGGCGGCGGCGCGGTGATGCTGTCGATCGTTCGAGTGACGCCGCTGGCGGCGCAGGACGGCGGCGTTGCCGTCCCCGAACTCATTCAGCCGCTCATCACGCAAGCCTTCGGCGGCTGGGAATTGCAGGACGGACGCGTTCACCTCGACCTGCCGGTGATAGCGGAGACGGGCCTTTCGGTGCCGATCACGTTCAGCGTCGAATCGCCGATGACGGAGGATGACCATGTCCAGCGCATAATGGGATTTGCGCCCGGCAATCCTGAACTCGTTCTGGCGGACTACATTATGGGGCCGCGGGCCGGCCGCGCCGAAGTCTCGACGCGCGTCCGCGTCGCGCGCACGCAAACCGTCGTCGCCGGGGCGCTGATGTCAGACGGATCGCGTTGGGGCGCGACTTTCCACATCACTGTGACGCGCGGCGCCTGCATCGACGATATCTTCCTGCCGGATCTGCAGGCAATTCAGGAGCGCGAGCGCGAGCGCCTGCTCAACGCCAACGCCGCAGGCGGTGGTTGATCGCGACGGGAGTTGATCGAGACAGAACATGGCCGATTACCGCATCAACATGCCGGAACAGGCGCAACGCGGCGAGATCATCGAGATCCGCACGCTGATCTCCCACCCGATGGACAACGGCTACAATTACGACCAGAACGGCCATCTGATCCCGCGCAAGATAATCAACACCTTCATCGTCACCTATAACGGCGTCGAGGTGTTCCGCGCGAACATGCATCCTGCGCAGGCGGCAAATCCGTTCTTCCAGTTCTACACCATCGCCGCGGAAACGGGCGTCTTGGAATTCACCTGGATCGACGACGACGGCACCATCTACAACGGTTCGCAGGCCATCACGGTCGTGTAGACCATCCACTTGCGAATGACGGAGACCGCCGACATGACTGAAGCCGCCGGGCTCGAATCGCTCTACAATGGCAAGGTCCTCGAATTTGCGGGCAACATCCCGCATATCGGCCGTCTTGCGTCGCCTGACGCCACAGCGACAGAGCATTCGCGCCTGTGCGGCTCGACTATCATTGTCGACCTTTTGGTGACAGAAGGCGTCGTGACCGACTTCGCTCAGGAAGTCCGCGCCTGCGCCATCGGACAGGCAGCCGCCTCGATCCTCGCCCGCGATATCGTCGGCGCGACGAGCGCGGAGCTGCGAGATGTGCGCGCCGCGATGCGAGCGATGCTTACCCAGGGCGGGCCGCCGCCTTCGGGCCGCTTCTCCGAGCTAAAATTCCTCGAGCCGGTGCGGGACTATCCGGCGCGCCACCCGGCGACAATGCTTGCCTTCGACGCGGTCGTCGCCGCGCTGAACGAAATCGAGAAGCGGAAGACTCCCGCCGACGGTGCCTCCTAGGCGATCGGCGAAAGTTCTTCCGATCGTCGCAATTGCGCTCAACACCCTGCGGCTATAACTTGCCGGGAAGAGGCGCGGACCGCTTGACCTTCGGGAGGGGAACAGCATGACGCCTGAGGCGGAGATCACCGCCGAACCGCAAGTTGCGCGACGCCGCGCGGATAACGCACGCGCCGTCGACCCGATGGTCGACCGGTTCGGGCGGGCGATTACCTATTTGCGGATGTCGGTCACGGACCGCTGCGACTTCCGCTGCGTCTATTGCATGTCCGAGCACATGACGTTCCTGCCGAAGGAGGAGCTCCTGACGCTGGAGGAGCTCGACCGGCTGGGCAGCGCATTCATCGCCCGAGGCGTGCGCAAGCTGCGCCTGACCGGCGGCGAGCCGCTTGTGCGGCGCGGCATCATGCAGCTGATCCGCTCGCTATCACGCCATCTCGATAGCGGCGCGCTCGACGAACTCACCATCACCACCAATGGCTCGCAGCTCGCCGGCGTGGCGGACGAGCTCGCCAATTGCGGCGTCAGGCGTATCAATGTTTCGGTCGATACGCTCGACCCGGACAAGTTCCGCGCCATCACGCGCATCGGCGATCTGGACAAGGTCATTGCGGGCATTCGCGCCGCGCAGGCGGCCGGCATCGCGGTCAAGATCAACGCGGTGGCGCTGCGGGAGACGAACGAATTCGAGATTCCGTCGATGATCGAATGGGCGCATGGCGAAGGCTTCGACATGACGCTGATCGAGACCATGCCGCTCGGCGACATCGAGGAGGATCGCACCGACCAGTATCTGCCGCTGTCCGAGGTGCGTGCTTCGCTGGCGCGGCGCTGGACGTTGGAAGAGATTCCGCTGCGAACGGGCGGGCCGGCGCGCTATGTACGTGTCGCGGAGACCGGCGGCCGGCTCGGCTTCATCACGCCGCTGACGCATAATTTCTGCGAATCCTGCAACCGCGTTCGCGTCACCTGCACAGGCACGCTGTTCATGTGCCTCGGCCAGGGCGACGACGCGGATCTGCGCGCACCGCTGCGCCGCTCCGCATCGAATGAGGAATTGCAGGCGGCGATCACCGAGGCGATCGATCGCAAGCCGAAGGGGCATGATTTCGTCATCGAGCGCCGTGGCGCGGCACCGGCCTTGAAGCGGCATATGAGCGTCACGGGCGGGTGAGAGCGGATGACCGTCGCGCCCGGCATTTCCAACAAACTCGACCTTCTCGAGCTGGCTGAAGCTTGGCGCAATGAAGGCCGTCGCTTCGCCCTGGCAACGGTTGCCGAAACATGGGGGTCAGCGCCGCGCCCGATCGGCAGCCATCTCATCATCGACGATGAAGGCAATTTCGAAGGCTCCGTTTCCGGCGGTTGCGTCGAAGGCGAAGTCATCACCGAAGCCGAGCGCGTGATCGCCGACGGCAAGCCGAAGCTCCTCAGCTTTGGCGTGGCCGACGAAACGGCTTGGCGTGTCGGCCTTTCCTGCGGCGGGCGCATCAGCGTGCTGGTGCAGACGGCGGCCGACGCCCCCGGCAGCGCCGGGCCGCTGCTCGCGGCAATCAACGCCGCGCGCCGCAATCGCGAGCGCGTTGCGCTGTTGACGGATGTCGAAACCGGGCGGTGCGAAATCGTCGGCGACGCCGATATCGCTGCGCATGGCGCGATCGCCGAACAACTGGGCAGTGGAACTTCTGGCCTCGTCGAACTGCCGTCCAGTCGCGTGATGATCACCAGCTACGCGCCGCCGCCGCGCATGATCCTTCTCGGCGCGGTGCATATCGCTCAGGCGCTGGCGCCGATGGCCGACGCGGCGGGTTTTGAAGTTGTCGTCATCGATCCGCGCAGTGCGTTCGCTTCATCGGAGCGCCTGCCCGGCATTCGCGTTTTCGCCGGATGGCCGCAGGACGTATTGGGCGAAATCGGCCTCGACCCTTTCACGGCATTCGCCGCGCTCACGCATGACCCGAAGATCGACGATCCCGGGATCGAAGCGGCACTGGCCGCGAACTGCTTCTATGTCGGCGCGCTCGGCAGCAGGAAAACGCATGGGCGTCGGCTCGAACGTCTGCGCGAACGCGGTATTGACGAGGACGCGCTGGCGCGTATCCGCGCTCCAATCGGGCTCGCCATCGGTGCTCACTCGCCGGCGGAGATCGCCGTCGCTGTGCTCGCCGAGATGATCCAGGCGAAGGCAGCGCCGCGAACGGCGGCCGAGACATCGCCGTGAAATTCGCGCGGGTCCCCTTGTCGGAGGCCGAGGGCGCGATTGCCGCGCATGCCGCACGATATGCCGACCGCTTGCTGCAAAAAGGCACCGTCATCACAAGCGCATTGTTGGCCGAGCTTGCCGCGGCGGGCATTGAAGACCTCGTCGTCGCCCGCCCGGACGCCGGCGACGTGCCGGAGAACGAAGCGGCGGAACGCGTCGCCGCCCTGATCGCCGGCGAGAATCTGAAGGCCGTGGTCCCGGTGAATGGCCGCACTGATCTGATTGCCGAAGCGACCGGCATCGTGGTCATCGACCGTGACGCCATCGATCGCGCCAACCTTGCGCAGCAGGCCATCCAACTCGCGACGCTGCCTGAATTCGCGGTGGCGAAGGCCGGCGAGATCGTCGCCACCATCAAGGTCGTGCCTTTCGCCGTTGCGGCCGAAACTGTGGCAACGGTCGAGGCGGCCGTCGGTTCATCGCCGCTGCGACTGGCGCCATTCCAAGCGCAGCGCGTTGGCGTCGTGGCCACGGAAGCACCGACGTTGAAGCCGTCCGTGCTCGACAAGACGCGCCGTGTTTTCGAACGCCGTCTGCAGCCATCGGGCTCCGTGGTTGGGGAGGAAATACGCACCGCACATAATGCCGAAACAGTTGGCGCGGCGCTGCGAGAGCTGCGCGCCGGCGACTACGACCTGCTCGTCATTTTCGGTGCGTCTGCAACCTCCGATGCCGCGGACGTCGTGCCCGCGGGGATCGAAGCCGCCGGCGGTCGCGTGCTGAGGATCGGCATGCCGGCCGATCCCGGCAATCTCCTCGTGCTCGGCGAAGTCGACGGCGTCCCCGTGATCGGTGCTCCCGGCTGCGCCCGCAGCCCTGCGGCGAGCGGCTTCGACTGGGTGTTGCAGCGTCTGCTCGCCGGCATTCCCGTTTCGGCCGCCGACATCGCCCGAATGGGCTTGGGCGGCGTCCTGGCGAAGGAGCGGTACAAGCCTTTCTCCGGCATCGTCGAAGCGCGCGGCAATCGCCGCATCGATGCTGTGATCCTCGCCGCAGGCGCGTCGTCACGCATGGGCGATCGGCACAAATTGCTGGCGCGGATCAATGGCCGCCCTCTCGTGCGCATCGTTGCGGAAGAGGCGCTGGCGAGCTGCGTGGCGTCGGTAACCGTCGTCGTCGGTCACCGTGCGGAGGAAGTTCGCTCGGCCTTGCACGGACTCGATTTGAACATCGTCGAAAACCGTGCTTATGCCGCCGGTCTATCGAGTTCAATTCGCACAGCCATCTCGGCGTTGCCTGGCGACAGCGATGCCGCCGTAGTATTGTTGGCGGACATGCCTGACATCACGGCAACGGACATTGATGCAGTTGCAGCGGAGTTCGATCCGGACTCGGGCACCCATGTCGTCGTGCCGACGTTCAAGGGTCGACAGGGGAATCCGGTGCTTTGGTCGCGGCGCTTCTTCGCCGATCTGATGGCGCTCGAAGGCGACAAGGGAGCGCGTGATCTCATCCGCTCCAACAGCGACGTCGCGGCCTGGGTGGAAGCCGGTCCCGCCGTGTTGAACGATCTCGACACACCGGACGAAATGGCCGCGGCAAGCGGCGACTGGGTCTAGGGAGGTTTCATCGCGAGGCGCTTGGCTCTCGCGAGACGCCAATAAACTGACGGACAAGTGGGTCACTTGAACTCACGGGGGAGGAGAAAGTGCGAAAAGCACATCTGGAATCAACGGCGCCGCCCAAAGGCGAGCGCAGAAAGTGGACTCCGATCCAACGGTCTCTTGGCGGGGTCACGATCGCGGCGGCGCTGGTTGCCGGCGTCGCATTCGCGCAGAGCGGAGGGGAGAACGGCGAAGCGGCTCTCCTCGCCAATACATGCACCAGCTGTCATGGCGCCGATGGCCGCGGCCAGGGCGCTATTCCGCAGATCGGCGGCCTGCCGGCCGACCAGATCGTAGACGCCCTTGTGGCGTTCCGGGACGGCACACGTCAGGCCACGGTCATGGGCTGGGTCGCGAAAGCTTACAGCGACGCGGAGATCCAGATGATCGCTGACTATTTCTCGCAACGGTGACCGCCATGACAAACATCTCTCGCAGGACAATCCTGGTCGGGGCTGCCGCAGCAACGACTGCAGCGGTCATTCCCTTCTCAGTTCGCGCCCAGTCGTCGGCGCGCGTCGTCATTATCGGTGGCGGATTCGGCGGCGCGACGGTGGCGCGCACATTGCGCCGCGTCGATCCAAGCATCTCGGTGACGCTGGTCGAGCGCGATCCGCAGTTCGTCACCTGCCCGTTCAGCAACACGGTGCTCGGCGGTATTCGCACGATCTCGGACATCACCTTCGGCTATGACGGAATCCGCAACGCCGGCGTAACCGTGATCCAGGGCGAGGCGACCGGCATCGATCCGGTGTCGCAATCCGTCTCGCTCGCCGACGGCACCACCCTCCCCTACGACCGCCTCGTGCTGTCGCCGGGCATCCAAATGGTGTGGAACGGCATCGAGGGCTATGACGAGGCAGCCTCCGAAATCATGCCGCATGCCTGGACAGCGGGGCCGCAAACGGCGCTGCTGCGCAGCCAGCTCGAGGCGATGGAGGATGGCGGGCTCGTCGTCATCGCCGCGCCGGACAATCCGTTCCGTTGTCCGCCGGGGCCCTATGAGCGCGCCTCGATGATCGCCTGGTATCTGAAGAACAACAAGCCGCGCTCGAAGGTGCTGATCCTCGACGCCAAGGAAGGCTTCGCCAAACAGGATTTGTTCCAGGAAGCCTGGGCTGCGCTCTATCCCGACATGATCGAATGGCATCCGGCCTCGGAGTCCGGCCGCGTCATCTCCGTCGACCCGGCGACGATGACGGTCGAAACCGATTTCGACACCTTCAATCCGGCGGTTGCCAATATCATCCCGCCGCAAAAGGGCGGCCAGATCGCTCTTTCGCTCGGTCTCGACCAGGGCCTCGGCTTCTGCCCCATCGATCCGCTGACCTTCGAATTCGACGGTGGTGCCGAACATCCATCTCGTTGGCGACACGACCCTGGCCGGAGCAATGCCGAAATCAGGCTTCGCTGCGAACAGCCAGGCAAAGGTCTGCGCTCGCGCGATCGCCGCCTTGCTCAATGGGGCCACACCCGGCGATCCGGTGTTCACCAACTGCTGCTACAGCTCGGTCGCCGAAGACTACGCCTTTTCGATCGTCGAATCCTTCCGGCCGGAAGGGTCGGATATCGCTTTGATCGAAGGCACCAAGGCCACGAGCCCGCTCGACGCGCCGGCCTCGGTACGTGCGGCCGAGTACGCCTATGCGGCGTCCTGGTATCACAACATCACCGGCGAGATGTTCGGCTAGAAACCGGCCGCCGATGCGAAGGTCTTGCCACGGACTGGAAAAGGGCTAACGTTTCGGCCGACTGCCAAAGGCAATAACAACGCCGGAAAACGGCGCTTGTAACGGAGGATATGAGTATGGGTTTCGGCAGCATTTGGCCGTGGATCGTTGTTCTCGGGGTGGTCGTTTTGCTGTTCGGGCGCGGAAGAGTGTCCGGCCTAATGGGCGACGTCGCTCAGGGAATGAAGAGCTTCCGCAAGGGCTTGGCCGACGACGATCAGTCGGGCACCACGCCCGCGATCGAGGAGAAGCCCGCCGAGCCGCTCAACACCGCCAGCAGCGATCAGCGGACGACCGCCAGCTGACGCGGCGCCCGCCGCTGATTGCGGCTGGCTACCTGCACTGACGAGGCACGGCGATGTTTGGCCTTGGGTGGACAGAGATACTCGTGATCGCAACGATCGCGATCCTCGTGGTGCCGACCAAGGATTTGCCGGGGCTGATGCGCAACGTCGGGCGCGGTGTCGGCAAGGCGCGACGCGTGATGCGCGATTTCCAGCGCGAGATCGAGGATGCAGCGCGCGTCGACGAGCTGCCCGAGATCCGCCGCCAGGTAGAGCAGATCAGCCGCCAGACCAATAACGACTTCATGCGCGACTTGCAGAATGCGCCGCAGGCGATGCGCCGCAGCGCGACATCTCAACCCGACGAGAATGCGCCGCCCGCCTCGGACGTGCCAGCGATGACACAGCTGCCCCCAGCGGACGGTACGCCAGCCTTGGCGAGCGAGGCGACGCCAGTCAAAGGCGACGAGACCCGGCCCGGACACGGCTGAAGCGACGCCCGTCTCCGCCAAGCCATAACGAAGATCTTGAAGCTGGGTCGGGCCCAGAGCGCCGGACCACAATGCGTTCGAGGCAGCAAAGGATGAGCGCCTTGACCAGACATATCAAATACGAGGCACACGGCCGTTGCGTTCTCTCTGCATTTGGCCCGTCAATCTGATTTATAGGTAAAGGTCGCGCAGGTCCCCCTTCGTGCTGACCGGTACGCCGTCGTGGCAGGATCGGATCGCAACTACCTTTGGGTCCTGTCTCGGACCCCACAAATGAGCGAAGCCACGCTCGACCGCTTGGTAGCAGAGGCCGCCGCCGCCGGCTTCGACGTCAGCAAGCTCGTCTATGTCGATCAGACAGGCCCTTGCCGATCAGGCCTCCGAGCCAACAGAAACCCCGGTTCTAACCGCATTCGGTCCTGCAATCGCACGACACGCGAAGGATGCTTTGCGGTAGGACGACTTCTCGAGGAACGCGAACGATTGGCGGGTCATTCCCCAACGTTTCTGCTGGGCGGCCATAACCAGCATTTGCTCGTTTGTGATTTCGTGCTCCGAGCTATTAACCTCCCTGATTGACAGAGCCAATTCCCTGATCAGTTGCGCAGGGAATTGGCTCTTAACCCATTGGATATTCTGCGGTCATCAGGGATCCAGTTTCCCGCACAGGCCCGCTAGTTCGCGTATATTCCCTGCAGATTCCCAGTGAAATGGGAAATCGGGGACACCGGAGACTGGTTCGCAGCAGACTGCGTCCACCACCAAGTAGCGTAAGTCCTACAGCCTTCCATTTCCGCGACGAAAGCCCAGCGCGACAGGAGCAAGGTATCGACCGTGGTCAAGGCCAGAGTGCAGAAACTGCCGCCGACAGAAATAGACAAGGCGCTGGCGGATATCTTCGCCGCTCCCGAGGCCTACGACTCGGAGAAACTCGTCGCGGCCTATGAGGAATGCGGGCTTCGCGTCATTGCCGATCCCGCGGCGCGCGCATTGGTGGACATCACGAAGGAGGCCCTGCTGCAACGCCGGCCCTTCGCCGTCATCCGCGTCAGCGACGGCGAGATGACCGTCATTTCCTACAGCGCCTTCGACGAAACGCCCGCGTTGGATTTCTTTTGCGCTCGCGCCAGCGTCGGCAAGCAGATGGACAGTTTCATCATCACGCCGGCCTGGCTCCTGTCGTTTCGGGAGATCATGCTCGGGTCCATGGCACGCGCCGACGTCGTCGGCGTTCCAGGTCTTTGGCAGCAGGAAGGCCCCGCCCGTTCATTCAACAAGAAGCAGGACAAGTACAAGGGCGAGTTCCGCGAATGGCCTCGTGGCCTCTACGGCGACTGGCGCGGACGCACCTATTTGCCCGCCCTTGCCAGGGCCGGGTTGCTGGACGGGCGGATCATCGCCTCCAACCACCTCTATCTCGCCTATGTCGAATACCTCGACGAGCTGGTCGAAGCGGCTTCGTCGATCCTTCTCATGACCGGCCACGAGCACCTCCTGGCCGAGATGCGGCAACGCTACCCCGACAAGGCGATCTCGATGATCCGCGTCGGCCGTCGCGACGAGCATCGCAAGACGAGGAGCGTTCCGTTCTTCTTCAGCGAGTATCTCAAGGAGATTCCACGCGATCTCGCCGGCACATTGTGCCTCATGGGCGCCGGACCGTGGTCGCTCGTCTACTGCCAGTGGATCCGCGAACGTGGCGGCGTCGCCATCGATATGGGTTCAGGGATGGACTTTCTCGGCGGCAAACCCACGCGTGCCGCGCACCATCGCGCCATCAGGGAAGGCATCCTCTCCGCGACGGCCGAGGCGGACTAGGCAGCCGGCGACATTGCGCCGCCAGCTGATTTGACACCCCGCCCACGCCGTTCTCCCGGCCCTACTGCTCAGCGGTAGGCCAGCGCCCGCAATGCTCCATACACCTCACCCGTCCCGGTCTCGATGGCCTCGCGCAACGGCGCCTCCAGGAGATCGCGCCGCTTTGCGGCACCGGCATCAATGCCTGCATGCGCCTCGAAGGAAGAGTTGGAAACGGTGGGGATGCGATTGAACGTCGGCACCAGCATGGACGGCCGATAGGTAATGCCGAGAAATTCGGCGACCCTGCGCATCGTACGCTCGGTTTCCTTGACGACGGCCTCGAAGGCGACGACGAGGAACCGATCCGGATTAGCCTTCGCCAACGCCAGCGTCCGTCGGTTCAGCTCGTTCCACAGCGCGATCGCCTCCCCGACGTCCTGATAGGCCTCCGAATGGCGCGAGGCGGACGCATACCAGCTCACCGGATCGCGCAGCGGGACGATCACCTTGCCGTCCGGATAGTCCTCGGCGAAGGCATCGTACTGCCCCTCCGTGCCGACAAGACGTGGCATGAAGGCGACGACATGGCGGACCGCGTCCTCCGGTCCGTAAAGTGCCTGATAGTCGATCCAGGCGTTGAAGAACGATGTGAAATAGGCCTCGACGACAGCACGTTGCGTCGGTGTCCCCGCCTCCTCCAGACAGAGCACGAACAGTCTTCCATGCAGCTTCGGCATGAAGATGAATGGCAGAACATATCGCTCGCCTACGCCCGACGAGCGCACCGGCTCGCCCAGCTTGGCAAAACCATCCACGGCCGCTTGAAGGATCGAGCGCCTGCCGAAACGGCGGAACAGACGCCCCGGCGGCTCGCTCAGATCGTAGCGCGGCCAATGCCATTTGGGTCTGGCGAGATGCGGTTCGATGGGCAGGACGTGCAATTGCGGATGCCCGTCGAGGAGTTGCGTCATGAGCGTGCCGCCGCTCCTTTGCACCTGTGAAATGATCACCAGTGGCTGCCGGATCGGCACGTGGAAACGGAGCCGATGCCTCCGGGCGATCCGATCGACCGTCTCTTCGCCGATATCGCGCTTCTTGCCTGGGCCGCGGGTCGGAGCCACAGGCTCCGTCTCTGTCGCCACCGGTCGACCTCACTGCGATCACCGCCCAGCGATTGCCACGGGGATCGTGCTGCTTCGCAACGGCGCCCCTGCGTCGTTGCGAAAATACGCCTCTCTCGACGCTTCGATTCTGCCGCAAGGCGCGATTGAAGGCCAGAGCGAACTCATCGCCATCGCGGCGGCGACAGCACCCTTCCGGGCACCGGCGATGGGCGGGCGCCTTGAAGACAAGAACCAGTCGACGGGCCCGGCTTGCTAGCCGCCGTAGTTCACCTCGTCGTCGGCGAGGCCCTGGAACATGCCGTTGATACCGCCGCCCAACGCAGTGGCACCGGCAACGAGAGCGATGCCGATAAGGGCGGCAATCAAGCCATATTCGATGGCCGTGGCTCCGTCCTGATTTCGCATGAACCGCGTGATGGCGTCCCGCATTCTCCAACCCCCGATGTCTTGCAGGCGCTGCAAGCGCCGTAATCAGCCATAAGGGTGAAATCTGCGACGGAGCGTTAAGCGACAACGCTGTATGTCGGGAATCGATTTACCGGCCGTTAGGCATGACCAGTCGCGAGGCTCGGTCGTGCGCGGCGTCAGTCGAAGGCGACTTCCAGGATCTCGTAGCTGTGCGAGCCGCCCGGCGCCGTCACCTCCACAGTGTCGCCGACACACTTGCCGATAAGCGCGCGTGCGATCGGGGACGAGATGGAAATCCGGCCTTCCTTCACATCTGCTTCGGCATCGCCGACGATCTGATAGACGCGCTCCTGGTCGGTATCCTCGTCGACGAGCTTGACCTTGGCACCGAAGATCACCGACGTGCCGGAAAGCTTGGTCACGTCGATCACTTCCGCACGCGACAGCTGATCCTCCAGTTCGGCGATGCGGCCCTCATTGTGGCTCTGCGCTTCCTTGGCGGCGTGATATTCGGCGTTCTCCGACAGGTCGCCATGGGAACGCGCCTCGGCAATGGCCTCGATGATGCGCGGACGCTCCTCGCTCGTCCGGCGCTTCAGCTCCTCTTCCATGGCCGCGTGACCGGTCACCGTCATCGGCACTTTCTCAACCATCGTCCAAATCCTGCTAAGCACGGCCGACGGGCGGCCGTTGCTCTATCCTCTGCGTTTAAGGTCGGCGCCGGTCAGGCCGCCGCGAAATATGACTGCAGCGACCGCACTTCGAGGTCGCCTTTGCCGTAGGCTTCGATGCCCAGCGTTGCCGCCACGGCTCCTGCGACCGTCGTGTAATACGGGATCTTGTGGAGCAGTGCCGCCCTTCTGAGCGATCGACTATCGGCGAGAGCTTGGGCACCTTCGGTCGTATTGAAGACCAGCTGCACCTCACCGTTTTGCATAGCATCAACGATGTTTGGCCGCCCTTCAAGCACCTTGTTGATGCGGCCGCAGGCAACACCCTCAGATTCAAGGAAATTCTTGGTTCCGCCGGTGGCGATGACGTTGAAACCGAGGCGTTGCAGACGCTTCAGAGGCTCGACCATGCGCGGCTTGTCGGCATCACGCACCGAAACGAAGACCGTGCCCTTGGTCGGGACCGCCGTGCCCGAACCGAGCTGGCTCTTGGCAAAAGCGATGGCGAAATCACAGTCTAGGCCCATGACCTCGCCGGTCGATTTCATCTCCGGACCGAGCACCGTGTCGACGCCCGGGAAGCGGGCGAAGGGGAACACGGCCTCTTTCACGGCAACATGCTTCAGCGGACCACGATCGAGGGTGAAGTCGGCCAGCCGCTCGCCCGCCATTACCCGCGCGGCGATCTTGGCGATCGGCACGCCGATGGTCTTGGCGACGAAGGGAACAGTCCGCGAGGCGCGCGGATTGACCTCGAGGACGAAGAGCTCTCCATCCTTGTAGGCGAACTGCACGTTCATCAGTCCGACGACGTCGAGAGCCTGCGCCAACTCGGTCGCCTGACGCTTCAGCTCGGAAATCAGATCCGGCGAAAGCGAATGCGGCGGCAGCGAACAGGCGCTATCCCCCGAATGGATGCCCGCCTCTTCGATGTGCTCCATGATGCCGGCGACGAAAACGTCGTCGCCGTCGGCAAGTGCGTCCACATCGATTTCAATCGCGTCGGTGAGATAGCGGTCGAACAGCAGCGGGTTGCGCGCCAGCAGCGCGTCCATCTGGGCCATCTTGTCGCCGCGGTTCCGCGACCGGATATCGTGCGGCACGAGCTCCGGCAGCGTCTGCTGTAGATAAGCCGACAGCGAATCCACATCACGCAGCACCTGCATGGCACGACCGCCGAGAACGTATGACGGCCTTACCACCAGCGGCATGCCCAGGCGCTCGGCGACCTGGTGCGCTTCGGCGATGGAATGGGCGATGCCGTTTTGCGGCTGGCGAAGATTGAGCCGCGACAGGAGTTGCATGAAGCGGTCGCGGTCTTCGGCAAGGTCGATCGCGTCAGGCGACGTGCCGAGGATCGGCACATCCGCCGCCTGCAGTGCGGCAGCGAGACCGAGCGGCGTCTGCCCGCCGAACTGGACGATGACGCCGGCGAGCGTCCCCTTCGACTGCTCGACGCGCACGATCTCGAGCACATCTTCGGCCGTCAGCGGCTCGAAATAGAGCCGGTCCGAGGTGTCGTAGTCCGTCGACACGGTCTCCGGATTGCAGTTGACCATGATCGATTCATAGCCGGCGTCGCCGAGCGCGAAGGCGGCATGGCAGCAGCAATAATCGAACTCGATGCCCTGCCCGATCCGGTTCGGACCGCCGCCGAGGATCATGACCTTCTTGCGGTCGCTGGGTTCGGCCTCGTTGGCGAGATGACCGGCAAACGGCACCTCATAGGTCGAATACATATAGGCCGTGGGCGAGGCGAATTCGGCAGCGCAGGTGTCGATGCGCTTATAGACGGGATGCACGCCGAGCCGGAGCCGTTCCGCCGCCACCTCAGCCTCGCTGCAATCGGCGAGGGCGGCCAGCCGCGCATCGGAGAAGCCCATCGCCTTAAGGCCGCGTAGAGGTGCCGCCGCGTCCGGCAGACCACGCCGTTGAACGAGTTCCTCGGTCTCGAGGATCGCCACCAGCTGTTCCAGGAACCAGCGGTCGATGCGGCAGGTCTCGTGCACCTCCTCGACCGTCAGCCCGTGCCGCAGGGCTTGCGCCGCAACCAGCAGCCGGTTCGGCGTCGCCCGGCCGAGCGCCGCCTTGATGGCGTTTCTGTCGTCGCCGACGCCGAGGCCCGGAATGTCGAGTTCGTCGAGACCGGAGAGCCCGGTCTCCAATCCGCGCAACGCCTTCTGCAGCGACTCGGCGAAGGTCCGCCCGATCGCCATGACCTCGCCCACCGATTTCATCGACGTGCTGAGGAGCGGCTCCGCGCCCGGGAATTTCTCGAAGGCGAAACGCGGGATCTTGGTGACGACATAATCGATCGTCGGCTCGAACGACGCTGGCGTGGCGCCGCCGGTGATGTCGTTCTCCAATTCGTCGAGCGTATAGCCAACGGCGAGCTTGGCCGCGACCTTCGCGATCGGGAAGCCGGTCGCCTTGGAGGCGAGTGCCGAGGAGCGCGACACGCGCGGGTTCATCTCGATGACGACGAGACGCCCGTCAGCGGGGTTGACCGCGAACTGCACGTTCGAACCGCCCGTCTCGACGCCGATCTCGCGCAGCACTGCAATCGAGGCGTCGCGCATGATCTGATATTCCTTGTCGGTGAGCGTCAGCGCCGGGGCGACCGTGATCGAATCGCCCGTATGCACGCCCATCGGATCGACGTTCTCGATCGAGCAGACGATGATGCAGTTGTCCGCCTTGTCGCGGACGACCTCCATCTCGAACTCTTTCCAGCCGAGCACCAACTCCTCGATCAGGATTTCGCTGGTCGGCGAGGCGTCGAGCCCGCGTTCGACGATCTCAAGGAACTCTGCGCGATTGTAGGCGATGCCGCCGCCGGTACCGCCGAGCGTAAAGGACGGGCGGATGATCGCCGGCAGGCCGATCTCCTGCAGCGCCTCCAGCGCTTCGACCAGCGCGGCTTCCTGGTAGATCTTCGCGCGCGCCGGCCGTTCGGCCTCCCATTCGCGCTCGAACGCGTCGTGCAGTTTCTGCTTCTCGTCGTCCGAGACCTGAAGCGAAGCGATGCGAGCGAGTTCGTCCCGGCGCCGCTGCCGCGCCTTCTCCTTCGCCGTTGAGGCGTTGGCGAGCATCGACCGCGGTGTGGCAAGGCCGATGCGATGCATCGCCTGGCGGAACAGCTGGCGGTCCTCAGCCTTGTCGATCGCCTCCGCCTTGGCTCCGATCATTTCAACGCCAAACTCGTCGAGGACGCCCATCCGCTTCAGCGACAGCGCGCAGTTGAGCGCGGTCTGGCCGCCCATCGTCGGCAGCAGCGCGTCTGGGCGCTCCTTGCGGATCACCTCGGCGACGATCTCCGGGGTCACCGGTTCGATATAGGTGGCATCGGCGAGGTCCGGGTCGGTCATGATCGTCGCCGGATTGGAATTGACGAGGATGACCCGATAGCCCTCGGCTTTCAGCGCCTTGCAGGCCTGTGTGCCGGAATAATCGAATTCGCAGGCCTGGCCGATGATGATCGGCCCTGCCCCGATAATCAGGATCGACTGGATGTCAGTCCGTTTCGGCATCACAAGCTCGGCGGCGAACGAAGCCCCGGCGCGGCGGGCCGCCCGGGGCTCCAACGATCACGAAAGATCAGGCTGGAGGCGGCTTATAGGCGATTGTGGCAGAAGGGGAAAGGCATTGCCCCAAAAGACCACAGTCTCGACGCCGAGGCGCCCCAATATCGCCCCGACCCCGCTGGAAGCTCAGCAATACCGCGACTCTGTAGAGATTGGGCGGACTTGAGGAACAGGAGATCGCTATGACCATACGCGACTTGGAGACCATCTACCGCAGCGAACTTGGCCGGGCCCGCGACGATGCGCGCATCTTGATCGGGGCTCTTTCGGAGCTGGCCATGGCAACCGACGACCGGGAACTGGCCGACGCCCTCCGCGCTCATATCAACGATACGTCGCGTCAGGTCGATGGCCTGGGCCAGATGGGCGCCACGCATAGCAGCGACGATTTCGTCGACAACGACGCGATGCTGGCCCTGGTGACCCAGACGCTGCGCACCATTCCGGCGACCGAGCGCGGCGCGATCCGCGACGTCGCCATGATCGGGGCATTGCAGCACATCCAGCACTATCTGATGGCAACCTTCGGCACCCTCGCCGCATACGCGAAGATCCTTGGCCGTCATGATGAGAAGCGCCTCCTCGGCGCCATCCTGGAAGACGAGCGGGCTTTCGACGAGGATTTGACGGTGATCGCCACCGCCATCCTCGTGCCGGACGCGGCGCTGGCCGCCTAGGCACCAATCGCCATTGCCGTCGCCGGCCCAGCCCGGCGGCGGCCACCCACCCTAGCGCTTCATCAGCGCCCGCAGATCGAAGCTCTCATCGGCTGCCTGCTCCGGCGTCGGCAAATTGGCCGGCTGATCCATCATGCGGCGGCCGAACATGTGCTCGCCCGGCTTGTTGACCGAGTCGATCTCGACGAGCCGGTCTCCCGCATACTGGAACACCGAGAAGGCACCGTCCTCGGGCTTGCCGCGCACGACGCGCCGGGTGGCGAGATTGGCGAGGCCAACCATTTGCAGCTTGGCGTCCTGCTGGTCCGACCAGAACCAGGGGATCGACTTGTAGGGCTCGCCCTTGCCGGTGATCGTCTTGGCGACGGCCTTGCCCTGGTCGACCGCATTCTGCACCAATTCCAGCCGCATCTTCTGGCCGACCGAGACCTCATCGAAGAGCACGCAGTCGCCGATGGCGAAGATGGTGGGATCGGAGGTCCGAAGGTCCCGCCCAACGACGATGCCGTTGTCGATCGTGAGGCCGGCGTCCTGCGCCAGCTCGACATTGGGCACGACGCCGATGCCAAGGACGACGAGATCGGCGCCGATCGGCGCCCCACCGCCGGCCTGAACGGCGGCAACCGCTTCTTCCTTGGCGTCGCCGATAATGCCTTCCGCCATCGCGTTGAGGAGGACGGTCGAGCCCCAGCCGCGATGGAGATCGAGGAAATGCTGCGAGATTTCCGGCGCCACGGCTCGGCCCATCAGCCGATCGGCCGCCTCGACCACGGTCACGGTGCGGCCGAGCTGGCGTGCCGTCGCCGCGAGTTCGAGGCCGATGAAGCCACCGCCGATGACGACGACGGACTCCGCCTTGAGGAAGCGGTCATGCAGACGCCGCGTGTCTGCGGCATCGCGGAGGACGAAGACGCCATCGAGCGCCGTGCCCGGAGATCGGCGGAATGCGCGGCCGCGAGCCGACGGCGAGCACGAGATGATCGTAGGGAACCTCGCTGCCGTCATTGAGGGCCACGGTCTGGCCTTGGCGGTCGATCGAAACGGCCTCGGTCGACAGGCGGAGGTCGATATTGTGGCTGGTGTAGAAGGCCTCGGGGCGCAGCTCCTGCAGCCCCTTTTCCGGCTCTTTCAGATAGGTCTTCGACAGCGGCGGCCGCTGATAGGGAATGTCCGGCTCGGCCGAAATCAGCGTGATCGGCCCCTCATAGCCCTCCGAACGAAGGCTCGCCGCAGTCTGCGAACCGCCATGCCCACCACCGATAATGACAACGCCTTTGGTCAAATTTCGCCCTCCCCTGGCGCCAACCCCCAACGCGGCGACCGCGGCCTTGCTAAAGGCGTGCGCAGCGGAAGCAAGCAACGAAGGGTCAGGCCGGCACGAACACCTCGATCGCCAGCGGCAGCACAGCGAAATCGGCCGGCGTGTACGTGAGCATCTCGCCATCGAGATCGACGATTTGCGAATGCGCGTCCTTAGCCTCGCGCGGCGCGTCTTGAAGGCGGTGATCGGCTGCCAGTTGCGATATCGGCCGCGAATAAGCGCCGGCAGCAGCGGGAAGAAGCGCCAGCCCTTGTCGAGCTCGATGACGACGACGTCGAGCAGACCGTCATTCGGGGCGGCCGTCGCATGCACCGTCAAAAGCCCGCCATAGCGGCGACCATTGCCGATGCTCACCAGCATCGCCCGCCTGCGCAGGATCGTGCCGTCATCGGCCTCGATCTCGACATGGAAGGAGCGTGCTTTGCCCAGCACCTGCAGCGCGGCCATGGCGTAGGCGAATGGACCGAAGGTTCGCTTCTGCCGGCCACGCAGCGCCCGCGATATGCGGGCACTGACGCCGACGCTGGCGACGTTGAAGAACGGTTTGCCGTTGGCGGTACCGACGTCGATCGGCATGCGATGTCCGGCGACGATGACATCGCAGGCGCGTTTGGGGTCGACCGGAATGCCGAGCGTTCGCGCAAGATCATTGGCCGTGCCGAGCGGGAATGATGCCGAGCGGCAACTTGCTCTTAATCAGGCCTGCGGCCGCCGCGTTGATGCTGCCGTCGCCGCCGGCCACCACGACGGCATCAACCTCGCCGGCATGGGTGGTGATCGTCTGGGGCACCTGCTCGCGGCCTGGCGACAACTCGACGACGGTGATGCCGGCCTCGCGAAGGCGGCCTGCAGGCGTTCTTCGCCGCCGCGCCGTGACTCGCCGACCGATTGGCCAGGAACAGAACCCGCTTCGGGGTGATCGCGGCCAAGACCTCTAGAACCAGCCGCGTCGTTTCAGGATCAGGTAGGGGACGACGGCGGCCGCAACCATCAGCGCCGATTGCCAGCGGATAGCCGAAACTCCATTTCAGCTCCGGCATCGAGACGAAATTCATGCCGTAGATCGTGCCGATAAGCGTCGGCGGCAGGAGGATCGTCGCCGCCACGGTGAGGACGCGGATAACGTCGTTCTGCTCGACCGAAATGAGGCCGAGCGTGGCGTCGAGCAGGAAGGTTGTCTTGCTCGACAGGAAGGCGAGTTGGTCGGTTAGCGATTTGACGTCCCGCCCCATCAGATGGAGCCGATCACGGTCGACCTTGCGATCCGGCCAGCCGGACTCGCCGCCGGCCAGATATTGCAACATGCGCTCGATCGACATCAGGCTTTCACGCGCCTTCGACATGATGTCGTTCTGATAGGCGATCTTCTCCAGGAACTCCTCCAAGCGGCGTTCGCGCGTTCGCCCCCGCGGAACTCGCCGCTTCGCCCCTTGAAGATGTTGTTGTTGATGCGGTCGATATCGGCGCCGATCTTCTCGACGACATCGGCGGCGCGATCGATGATCGCCTCGGTGAGGAAGGAAACCACCGCCGGCGCGCTGCTGCAGGCGCTCTTCGCCTTGGTGGCGCGGGCATGGAACTGTTTGAACGCCGCGAAATCCGCGTAGCGGACGGTCGCCACCGACCCGCCGCTCAACACAAAGCTGAGCGGGGTGAGCGTGGGCGTTTCGGCATCGATCCCGATCAGAACGGCGAGGTTGAGATAGGTCGCACCGTCCTCGATGAAGAAGCGGCTCGTGGATTCGATCTCCACCGCTTCCTCGCGCGTCGGCATCGGAGCGCCAAGCATCCGCATCGCGGCCTGGTTCTCATCTTGCGTCGGGTTGAAGAGATCGACCCAGCGCGGACCCTCGACCTCCCCATCGGGGGACGTCGGCAAAACCTCAAGGGTAGTCTCGGCGATTTTGTAGGCCGCAAGCATGGACCTCTCCGTCCTCCGTCGCCCGGACTTCATTGCGTGTTTGTAGCTCCCTGTCCCCGGCGTGGGAACCGCGGCCTGGGGCTCCCTCTTGCCACCCGTCACAATCCTTGAGACGATCCCGCCACAAAACCGCGCCCGCCTCCCGGCCGCAGGTTTCCGCCGGGGCGGGTTAGGTATGGGGAGGCAAAGCTCATGAGCGACAACAGCGGCAGGATTGCCGGCCCGCGCGCGATCGCGCTCGTCGGTCCGTTCGCCAGCGGCAAGACAACACTCCTTGAAGCCATCCTGGCGCGAACAGGCGCCATCAATCGCCAGGGCACACCGGCTGAGGGCAATACGGTCGGCGACGCCTCGCCCGAGGCCCGTTCGCATCAGATGAGCGTCGAGGTCAACATCGCCACGACCGACTTCATGGGCGATCGTTTGACCTTCCTCGACTGCCCCGGCTCGATCGAATTCGCCTTCGAGGCCGAGCCGATCCTGCCGGCGGTCGATCTCGCCATCGTCGTCGCCGAGGCCGACCCAAAGAAGGTGCCGGCGCTCCAGGTCATCCTGAAGACGCTCGAGGATCGCGGCATCCCGCATATGATGTTCCTCAACAAGGTCGACAGGGAAGCGCTCGGCGTGCGCGACGCTCTGCAGACGCTGCAGGCCGCTTCCAACGTCCCTCTCCTTCTGCGGCACATTCCGATCCGCGAATCCGGCGTCGTCACCGGATTCATCGACCTCGCCCTGGAGCGGGCTTTCGTCTATCGCGAGCACGCCGCAAGCGCCTTGGTCGAGGTCCCATCCGACGATCTGACGCGCGAGAAGGAAGCGCGGTACATCGATGCTGGAGACGCTCGCCGACTATGACGACGGCTTGATGGAGCAGCTCCTGGAAGACATCGAGCCGAACCGCGACGTCAGTCTTCCAGGATCTCGTCGCCGATCTCCGCAATGGGCTCGTCTGCCCCGTCCTCATCGGCGCCGCCGAGCACGGCCATGGTATCGGCCGCCTTCTGAAGGCGATCCGGCATGAGAGCCCCAGCATCGCCGAAACGCGCGACCGGCTCGGTCTCGACGCGAAGGGCGAAACGGTGGTCCAGATCGTCAAGACGCTGAACCCGCCGCATGCCGGCAAGGTCTCGGTCGCGCGGGTGCTTTCGGGAACGGTCGGCGATGGTAGCGAACTCACCGGACCCAACGGCCCGGCAGGCCGCGTTTCCGGCATCTTCGACATCAGCGGTCAGCAACTCGCCAAGCGCAGCGAGGCCGTGGAAGGCGAGACGGTCGGCCTCGGCAAGCTCGACGACGCGGAGACGGGAACGACCCTCGCCGCCGGCAAGACAGCGCCGAGGCAATTGGTGGCCCTGGAACCACCGCAGCCGGTGCTCAGCTACTCGGTGGCCGCTGCCGAGCGAAAGGACGACGTCAAGCTCAGCACTGCGCTCGCCAAGGCCGTGGAAGAAGACCCCTCCCTCGCCGTCACGCAGAATGCCGAGAGCAGCGAGACGGTTCTTGCCGGCCAGGGCGAGATGCATCTCCGCGTCGCCCTGGAACGGCTCACCAACCGTCACGGCGTCAAACTCATGACCGGCAACGCCGCCATCCCCTATCGCGAGACGATCCGCGGTTCGGCCACGGTCCGCGGCCGGCACAAGAAGCAATCGGGCGGCCACGGCCAGTTCGGCGACGTCGTGCTGGAGATCAAGCCGCTCCCACGCGGGACCGGCTTCGAGTTTTCCGAACGCATCTCAGGCGGCGTTGTTCCGCGCCAGTACATCTCATCCGTGGAAGCCGGCGTCGCCGATTTCCTCGAGCGCGGACCGCTGGGGTTCAATGTCGTCGATCTCAGCGTCTGCCTGACGGACGGCTCCTATCACACGGTCGATTCGTCCGATCAGGCCTTCCGCATGGCGGCACAGCTGGCGATGCGCGAGGGCCTGGCGCAATGCACGCCGGTGCTGCTCGAGCCGGTCCTGTATGTCGAAGTGGCCGTTCCGTCAGACGCGACCGCCAAGGTCAACGCCATCGTCTCGCAGCGTCGCGGTCAGCTGATGGGATTCGACGCGCGGCCGGACTGGCCGGGTTGGGACGTTGTCGAGGCGACGATCCCGCAGGCGGAAATCAAAGACCTCATCGTCGAGCTGCGCTCCGCCACCTCAGGAGTCGGCACCTTCACCAGCCGCTTCGATCATCTGCAGGAGCTGACCGGCCGTCTCGCCGACGAAGCGGTTGCGCAGGCCAGCGCCGCCTAAAGAAAGGAATGAGGTCCGGGCAAGAAAATGCCGGGCATACGGCCCGGCAGGTGGGGCTCAGCCTGTCGCCTGTTACCTCAACGCAACAAAGGCGACACAACCCTCAGGGAGGAACCACCGCGAATCAGAAACTACCGACGATCTTATCGGGCCGATGACAGCTGGCAACCATAAGCTGAAGTCGTACGCCTTTTCCCCACAATTCTTCCAAGGTCAGAACGACCACGTCTGGGCCTTTTCAAGCAGAAAGTCGCGGAATGCTTCAATTCGCGCAGAATTTCTCAGCTCTGACGGATAGACGAAATAGCAGGTGAAGCTCGGAGCTTCCGCCTGCGGCAGGATGCGCACCAGCCCGACCACCTTCTCCATCATGTAGTCCGGCAGCGTCGCGATGCCGACGCCATTCCTGACGACATTACGGATCGCCATCACATTGTTGATACGCATCAGCGGCGTCCGCGGCGTCCCACGAGGCCGACCGGCGGCCTCAAGCCAGTTCATCTCGCGCAGATACAGCGGCACCGGCACGCCGAAGGTGATGATGCGATGCGCGTCGAGCTCCTCGAGCGACGTCGGCTCGCCGAAGCGATCGAGATAACTCTGCGCCGCGTAGACATGGAAATGCACGGTGAAGAGACGGCGTTGGATGAGATCGGGCTGCGTCGGCTTCTGCAGCCGGATCGCGACATCGGCCTGGCGCATCGACAGGTCGAGTTCTTCGTTCTCCAGAATGAGTTGCAGGTTGATGTCGGGATAGCGCTCGACGAATTCATGCAGCCGATCGGTAAGCCACGTCGAGCCAAGCCCGACCGTGGTCGTCACCCGCAGCGTGCCGGACGGCTTGTCGCGCGCTTCCTGCAATTCGCCACGCACCGCCTCCAGCTTCATCAGCATGTCATGCGCGGCGCGGAACAGCATCTCACCCTGCTCGGTGAGCATCAAACCACGTGCATGGCGGTGAAAAAGCGGGACGCCGAGATCGCGCTCGATCGCGCTCACCTGCCGGCTCACAGCGGACTGGCTCATGTCGAGCGTCTCCGCGGCCCGCGTGAACGAGCCCGACTCGGCGGCGGCATGGAAGACCCGGATCTTGTCCCAATCCATCGCCGCGCCGGAGAGGGCGGGCGCGGCTATTCTGCCGCCTCCGTCTGCAGCGTCTCCTCCAACTCGGCAAGGAAACGCTCGACCTCAAGGGCGGCCATGCAACCCATTCCGGCCGCCGTCACGGCCTGCCGGTAGGTTTCGTCGGTGACATCGCCGGCGGCGAAGACGCCAGGGATCGACGTCGCCGTGGAGTCGGCGGCCGTCCAGATATAGCCTGACGGCTTCAGCTTGACCTGATCGCGGAAGACCTCGACGGACGGCGCATGACCGATGGCGACGAAGATCCCTTCCGCCTCGATGTCGCGCGTCTCGTTGGTCTTGAGGTTGCGAACGCGGAGGCCGGTAACCCGAGGCGGGATGCCCTCAGTGCCGAGAACCTCTTCGGCGGCACTGTCCCACACAATCTCGATCTTGGGCGACCTGGCCAGCCGCTCCTGCAAAATGCGCTCGGCGCGGAAGATAGTCGCGGCGATGGACGATCGTCACCTTGGAGGCAAAGCGCGTCAGGAACAGCGCCTCTTCGACCGCCGTGTTGCCGCCGCCGATGACGACCACCGGACGCTCCTTGAAGAAGAAGCCGTCGCAGGTGGCGCAGGCGGAAACGCCAAAGCCCTTGAAGTGCTGTTCGGACGGAAGGCCAAGCCACTTCGCCTGGGCGCCGGTGGCGATGATGACGCTGTCGGCGGTATAGGTCTTGCCGCTGTCGCCGACGAGGCGGAACGGACGCCGCGAGAGATCGGCCTCGACGATCATGTCGTGGACGATCGTGGTCCCGACATTCTCGGCTTGCTCGCGCATCTGTTCCATCAGCCAAGGGCCCTGCACGGCTTCTGCGAAGCCGGGATAATTTTCGACTTCCGTGGTGATGGTCAGCTGACCGCCTTGCGGCACGCCGGCAATCGAGCACCGGCTCGAGCATGGCGCGCGCGGCGTAGATGCCGGCAGTGTAGCCGGCCGGACCAGATCCAATGATCATTACTTTGGCGTGCATAGGCCAACTCGTTTGGCCGCGTTGGGGAAACGTCCCCTCCGGGGACTGTGCGGTCAATATCGTACGTAGGCCGTCTATGTAGGAAATGCGTCGGCCTGTGATCAAGGTGGACGGGGCATCACTTACGGCAAAGACTTGGTGATCATTGTGATGCCCGCAACCCCGGGCGGCATTGGCGACCGGCCTCGGAGCGTGACAAAACCGCCACGATACGGCGCATTCCGCACCGTTCGCCCCCGCTGGCCCGGATACATTGTCGTGAGCCTATGGCATATTGTTGCCTCAATAGGCGACTTTGTCTTTGGCACTGCGACCGTTGCCACCCCAGCGCAACGCTGGCGTGAAGTGGTGTTCGGTCTCGCGCACCGGCTAGGTTCCGCCGGAAGTTTCTGCACGGTCGACCTAACCGCAGGCGACGCGGTACGGCGACAAACGGCATAACCGGCTCATCCCCAAGAGATGGCCCGGCATTTGATCGGGGACCGCGGGCATCCTGCTGCGCCCTCAGAAACTCAACCGACCAGACTGCGGGAGGTTTGGATCATGAGACTTCAATCGATTGCGTTCACTACTGCTATCGCCGCAACGCTGATGCTTTCCGCGTGCGGCGGCAAGGACGATGAAACGACGCCGGCCGAGAGCACGGCTTCGGCCCCGGCCACTGAGAGTGCCGCCCCTGCCATGGATGCCGGTGCGCCTGCCATGGATGCCGGTGCCCCTGCCATGGATGCCGGCGCGCCCGCTATGGAAGCGGCAGCTCCGGCGATGGAGGCGGCGGTCACCGGCGCAATAACGCTCGACGATATCGTCGGCCTGTGGGCTGAGACGGCCGATGCGTGCGCCACCGACGCCATGACCATCGGTCCGGATGCGATCGCTGTAGGCGACAGCGCCTGCATCGTGACGGGCACCGAGGAAGGCGCTGACGGCCTCTCCGTCACGCTGTTGTGCCCGGTTGAAGGCGCCGAGCCGGAAGCGGCGACCTGGACGGTCACCGGGACGGGCGACGCTCCCTTCACGGCGATCACCATCACCATGGGTGACATCACCACCAACTTCGTGCGCTGCGCAGCTACGGAGTAAGTGACAAGGCCGGGCCGCCGACTGGCCGGCGGTCCGGCACCTTCAGCGCAGCGAACCGCAGAAGCGCTGAATGCGGCTGCACGCTTCCTCAAGCGTCTCAGTCGCCGTCGCGTATGAAACGCGGAAGGCGGGGCTAAGGCCGAACGCCGACCCCTGCACCACGGCAACCCCCTCCTCTTCCAAGAGCGCCGTGACGAAGGCTTCGTCGTCCTCGATCAGTCGACCGCCGCCGCTCGTCTTGCCGATGGCGCCAGCGCATGACGGATAGACATAGAACGCGCCTTCCGGGCTCGGGCAGGTCAGCCCCTTGGCCTGGTTCAGCATGCCGACGACGAGATCGCGGCGCGCTTGGAAAAGCGCGGCGTTCGTCGGGATGAAATCCTGCGGTCCGGTGAGCGCCTCAACCGCGGCCCATTGCGAAATCGACGACGGGTTCGATGTCGACTGCGACTGGATCGTCGCCATCGCCTTGATGAGGTGCTCCGGCCCGCCGGCATAGCCGATACGCCAGCCAGTCATCGCATAGGCCTTCGACACGCCGTTGACCGTCAGCGTCCGATCGCGCAACCCGGGCTCGACCTCGACGATCGTGGCGAAGCGGAAGCCGTCATAGACGAGATGCTCATACATATCGTCGGTCAGCACCCACACATGCGGGTGACGCATGAGAACGTCCGTCAGCGCCTTGATCTCGGCGGCGGTATAGGCCGCGCCGGTCGGGTTCGATGGCGAGTTGAAGATCAGCCACTTCGTCGCCGGCGTGATCGCCGCTTCCAGAGCATCCGGCTTCAGCTTGTAGCGATCCGCCATCGTCGTCTTGATCTCGACGGGCGTCCCGCCGGCCAGCGCGACCATGTCGGGATAGCTCACCCAATAGGGCGCCGGGATGATCACCTCGTCGCCCGGATTGAGCGTTGCCATCAGCGCGTTGTAGAGCACCTGCTTGCCGCCGGTGCCGACGGTGATCTCCTTCGGCGAATAGTCGATCTTGTTCTCGCGCTTGAACTTCTCGGCGATCGCCCGCTTGAGTTCCGGCATGCCGTCGACCGCGGTGTATTTCGTCTTGCCGTCGCGGATCGCCTTGATCGCGGCCTCTTTGATATTGTCCGGCGTGTCGAAGTCCGGCTCGCCCGCGCCCAGTCCGATAACGTCGCGGCCGGCGGCCTTCAATTCTTGTGCTTTGGTGGTAACGGCAATCGTCGCGGACGGCTTTATCCGCGCGAGCAAGTCAGCGAGGAACCCCATTCGCAGCAATCTCCATTGCGGTCGGGAGCGGCGCGGAAACTAAGTGCGCACCTCACTTTAGGCAAGGATGCAGGACGAATGCCAGCCCTGCTCGCCAAGCAAGCCGCCTCGATCGCCAAAACAAAAAAGCCGCCGGCAGAACCGGCGGCTAATTCGAAGAGCCGCGCCCAGGCGCCGCTCTCATGTTGCTCGCTTAGGCGAGCTGAAGATTGACGGCCTTCGGGCCCTTGCCCTGACGATCCGGCTCCGTCTCGAAGGAGACTTTCTGGCCATCCTGCAGATGCGGGATGCCGGAATGCTGCAAGGCGGAGACATGCACGAAAATATCCTTCGCGCCGTCGTCCGGGGTGATGAACCCGAAACCCTTGGTGGTGTTGAAGAATTTCACAGTGCCAGTCTGGCGCATAGTCGTGGGATCCTTTCCCGTTGGTCAAAGTGCGGACGCACATCGTCCGCGAGATGTTGGGGCACGGTAGGTGAACAGAGGAAAGGAAATGGCATCATCGTCTGCGTCGACATAAGCTCCCTTGCCGACGCCTGCGTGGGCGTATCAATTACGAAAACCGCCTCGCGCCTTTAGCTCCAGTCTCCAGGGCCCGCCTGCCCGAGCAGGTCATAGTGTGCCTGCTTTTCGGCAGAAACGCAACGAGAAATACTGGCGGCGCTATCGTTCAACTTAACTCGTTTTGCCTCACACTGGTTAATCCCATGACAAAGACCACAAGCGGGAATCTCTTCTCGGCGATCGACCGCCAAGCGGCCGAGGAAGACATCACGACGCTCCTCGCCCGGCCAAATCTCCGTATCGAGCGCATCGTCTCGACCGGCCAGGTCTCAGCGCCCGGCTTCTGGTACGACCAGGATGACGACGAATGGGTCATGCTTGTCGCCGGGGCGGCGCGCATCGAGATCGCCGGAGAGCGCGAATACGCTCTCAGCGCCGGTGATCACCTTCTGCTGCCGGCGCATTGCCGCCACCGCGTTTCTTGGACTGACCCCGGCGCGCCAACGATCTGGCTGGCGGTGCACTTCGCACCGCAAATGAGCGGCTAGCTCAGTCCCACTTCTTGCGGCTGCCGCGGAACATCCCAAGGAAGCCGCCGCCAAACAGAATGCCAGCGCCGAGTACAAAGCCGAAATCGTACCAGCCGCCGGAATTGTGCACCTCGTAGATGTTCACGTTCTCGGTGAACAGCGAGATGATGAAGGTGATCGGCGAAATGATCCCTTGCCATAGGCCGCGCCAGAACCCGGCCGTGATGCCGTCCGGATTTGCCGTGTCGACATAAGGATTGAGCCCCGCCGCACAGGCGGCGAGCAACAGCACTAGGCCCAAGGTCAGGCCGAGTGGAACGAGACGCGATTTCGTCATGGCGTTGAGCCCCCGTCTGAACCGACTTCGATCAAAGCGATTGTAGCCCGGATCGTGGCACGCTGCACGCGTATAGCCTTGACCTGCCTCAGCGGCGCCGGGGCCGGTAGGGCGTCATCGGTGCCAGCGCGATGCCTCTGCTCACCTCCGCGGGAACGGAATACACCGACAGGAGCTCTGCATTGTTGCGCATGCCGCACGCTTCCCTCTGCACGACGAGATACCAGAGCGCCTGCCGCGCTTCGGCGAGCAGTGAAGGCCGGTCGGCTTGAGATTGGCCGCGCCGCCGGCGCAGCGTCCCCGCATCGAACGCGCTGAGATCGGCGAGCGCGGCCTCAAGCCGGCGACCGGCACGACCGAGCGAGGAAGCCTGCTCGGCGACAATCTCGCTATCGATCGCACCTAGCGCGGCTTGGCGCGCGGGAATGGACGAAGCTGAGGCGGGCGGGCGAAGCGACATGGGCCGGACTCGTGTTTCGCCGCGCACCCTAGCCGTCTCGTTTCACGCGGTGAAGACACGCCAATGCAGATCAGGAGAGACCTATGCGGCCATCGCCGTTGCCGCCCCCCACCGTTACCAGAACGGCCAGATGGCCCGAAGGAAGCCGAACGGCGAAGACGGGTACGTAGCCTAGGCCCGCTTGGCGATCGTCTCGGATTCCGCGTCGATCTCCTCCCACGAGAATCCCTGCCGTGTGGCCTCGGCGCGAATCTCGTCGGCGATCCGGATCGCCCTGTCTCGACGGCTGTCGAACTCGCCGGAGAGCTCGC
The DNA here is from genome assembly GCA_963823045.1 of uncultured Alphaproteobacteria bacterium. GTDB lineage: Bacteria > Pseudomonadota > Alphaproteobacteria > Rhizobiales > Kaistiaceae > JADLGL01. Next base: position 285,842 of record CAWGKA010000008.1, read on the forward strand.
TAGCGATTCCGACCATCGAAAATGTCGAGCCAATGACGAAAGCGTTCCGACATGGGTTGACGGCCCTCAGTCTTCCGGCGCGGCGCCGAAGGAGGAAAGGTCGAATTCGGGCTTTGTGGACAGCTTCGTTTCAATGAGCCCGGCGACCTTGCCTGCTTCCTCGTCGATCTCGGCCGGGCGGAACCCCTGGCTCTCCGCATCCGCGAGAAGCTCCTTCGCCAGCCGCGCTGCACGGACGTCATAGGCCTCCAGATCGCCCCCGGAACCCGACGCGACATGGTCCTCGATCCAAATGTCGATCCATCGGAGAAAGCGTTTGGACATGGCAGCGGCTCCTTGCGCGGGATGCTCCCCCTGTGACCGGCAACGGTCAAGGCCGTATCGGGTCTCAATCAGCGTTCCCGATTTGCGCCGCGGGCCCGACCGCGGGAAAGTGATGCCCATCCCGGGAGCCCGTCACATGATCCAGTTCACGCGCACCATTCCCATTCTCCGTTCTCTCGACGAGGCCAAGGCCAAAGAGTTCTACGTCGGCTTTCTCGGCTTCTCGATCGACTTCGAACATCGCTTCGAGCCGGACATGCCGCTCTATATGGGCATGTCGCGTGATGGCCTGACGCTGCATATCAGCGAACATTTCGGCGACGCCCTGCCCGGCTCCGCGGTCTACCTGGAGATGACCGGCCTTCACGAATTCCACGCCGAGCTCCTCGCCAAGAAATACAAGTTTGCCCGGCCGGGCATCGGTCCCGGTCATGCCGGCGGCATTTGCGTCAACATCACCGATCCATTCGGCAACAAGCTTCGTTTCAACGATCTGCAGGGCTGACCGCCCTCCCCGAATCCCCTCCAAGGTCCGTTCACAACGCCGGCCGGGCGCGCCGTCGTGACCAATCTGCCCGACACCATGTAAAAAATACTTGACATTATGTCTGTCTACGATTACATCGCGTCCAACATCGCTGACACACCGTCGGCAAAACCGGACACCGGCACGGAGAGAAAAATGTCGCTGAAGGAAACTCGGCTCATCGCGACGATCGTCACCAATCTCGCGATCTTCGCCGCCTATTTCATCATCGTCCTCGGCATGCAGGCCGACGGCCGCTTTGACGGCGAGGGCGCCACCAAGCTGATCGGACAATCGGTCCTCATCCTCATCGGCGCACAGATTGTCGCCACCATCATCATCCAGATCCTCGCCACCATCTTCCACGCCATCGTCACGCGCGGAGAGGAGCCCGATATCACCGACGAACGCGACAAGCTGATCGAGCTACGCGCGCTTCGCGTCTCATTCATCCTCACCGGCGTCGGCATCCTCGGCGCGATGGCCGCGATGGCCTGGGGATCGTCGGTCTTCGTCACCTTCCAGATCATCATCGCCGCCATGACCGTCGCGGATTTCATCGGCAACGCGACGCGGCTTCGCTTCTATCGGAGGGGCTTCTGACATGGCGAAGGCGAAGATCAGTAACAACATCCGCCGCCTGCGCTTCGATGCAAACGAGATGACGCAGAAAGAACTCGCGGATAAGGTCGGAGTGACGCGGCAGACGATCGTCGCAATCGAAAAAGCGAATTACTCTCCGTCTCTTGAGCTAGCTTTCCTGATTGCGCGCGTATTCGGAAAGTCACTTGAGGAGATATTTACTTTCGACGAAGGCCCCTAGTCTCTGGCCGAAGAAAAGAAGAAGACAAAGCAAGGAGCAGCGACAATGAAAGCCATCACCTACGCCCGCTACGGATCGCCCGACGTCTTGAAGCTCGACAATACTGCCAAGCCCGAGCCCAAGGACGGCGAGGTGCTGATCCGCATCCGCGCCGCCGCCGTCACGCCGTCCGACACCGCGTTTCGTTCCGGCAACCCCTTCGTCGCGCGGCTCGCCGCCGGCCCTCTGAAGCCGCGCCACCAGGTCCTGGGCGACGCGCTCGCTGGCGAGGTCGAAGCCGTTGGCGCGGGCGTCACGCGCTTCCGCGTCGGTGACCGCGTCTTCGGTTCGGCCGGGCCGAGCATGGGCGCGCATGCCGACTACATCGCCCTGCCGGAAGACGCCGCTTTGGCGTCGATGCCGGAAGAGATGTCGTTCGCCGAGGCCGCCGGCATCGCCGATGGCGGCCTCACCGCCCTTCCCTTCCTGCGCGACAAGGGCCGCATCAAGCGCGGCGACAAGGTGCTCATCAACGGCGCCTCGGGCGCAATTGGCACCATCGCCATCCAGCTCGCCAAGCACTATGGCTCCGAGGTCACCGCCGTTTCGAGCAGCGCCAATGCCGACCTTGTCCGTTCGCTCGGCGCCGATCATGTCGTCGACTATCGCAGCGAAGATTTCACGCAAGGCGGCGAGCGCTACGACGTCATCTTCGACGCCGTCGGCAAGAGCGCCTTCGCCAAGGCCAGGCGCGTGCTGAAGCCCGGCGGCCGCTACCTCACCACCGTGCCGTCGCTCGGCGGCATGATGCAGATGCTGCGCACCTCGGTCGCCGGATCGCGGAAGGCGATCTTCGGCGCGATGGGTCTGCGCAAGCCGGCCGAGAAGGCGAAGGACCTCGCATTCTTCCGCGACCTCGCCGAGGCCGGCGAACTGCGGGCCGTTATCGATCGCACCTATCCTTTCGCCCGCTTCGCCGACGCTCACGCCCATGTCGACACCGGCCACAAGACCGGCGCCGTCGTCATCCTGTCGGAGCCGGCGGACATGCCGGGTTTGGCCACCATCGCCAACGCCGCATAGGATCGGGCGCGGAAACGGGGAACGCCGAAATGAAGGCCGCGATCTGGACGCGATACGGACCGCCCGACGTGCTCGAGGTACAGGACGTGCCGACGCCGGAGCCGAAGCGGGGCGAGGTGCGCATCCGCGTCGAAGCAACGACCGTCACCACCGGCGACTGCGAGATGCGCGCGCTTCATTTCGCCTGGTACTTCGCGCTGGCGCTCCGCCTCTTCGTCGGCTGGCGCCGGCCGAAGCGGGTCAGGACGCTCGGCCAGGAACTCGCCGGCACCGTCGATGCGGTCGGCGAAGGCGTCACCAAGTTCAGGCCCGGCGACAAGGTCTTCGCCGCCACCGGCATGAGGCTCGGCGGCCAGGCCGAATACGCCATCCTCCCTGAGACGCCGGGCGACGGCATGCTGGCGCCGCGCCCGGCCTCGCTCAGCGCCGAGGAAGCCGCGGCCGTTCCCTTCGCCGCCTTCGAGGCATGGCACTTCCTCGCCAAGGCGGCGCTCCGCCCGGGCGAACGGATCCTGATTATCGGTGCCGGCGGCTCGATCGGCACCTATGCGGTGCAAATGGCGAAGGCGGCGGGCGCGGTCGTCACCGCCGTCGACAAGCCGGCCAAGCACGCGATGCTGAAGGAGATCGGCGCCGACTTCGTGCTCGATGCCGCCAACTCGCGCTACCGCCCGCGTCGCAAGCGCGGCGCCGCCACCGCCATCGCCGCCAATGACGATACGAGCGAGGCGGGCTTCGACGTCGCCTTCGATCTTGTCGGCCTGCCCACCTTCTGGCCCGCCATCCGCGCCCTTCGCCGCGGCGGCCGCTATGTCAGCGCCAATCCGAGCCTCCGCATGATGCTCGCCGGGTCGCTGACGCGGCTTTTCTCGGGCAAGCGCGTCATCGTCGGCCAGGCCCGGCACACGCCGGAGGCGATCGGCGAGATCGGCGAGCTGATCGAGACGCGGAAGGTGAAGCCCGTCATCGGCCGCACCTTCGCGCTCGACGACATCGTCGAGGCGCACCGCTATGCCGGAAGCTCGGAGAAGATCGGCAACGTTGTCATCCGCGTTTCGGCATAACCAGCTTCCCGTTGATCTTGCGCCTCGTTGCTGTCACCTCTCCCCTCCTGAGGGGAACGGGGGCTCGCTCAACCATGAAGGCTGTCGTCTATCGCCGCTACGGCCAGCCGGACCGGTTGCATCTCCGCGACGTTCCCAAGCCCGAGCCGCAGGCGGACGAAGTCCTCGTCAAGGTCCACGCCGCCTCCGTCAATTCATGGGACTGGGACAAGCTCACCGGCAAGCCGATGACGCGCTTCGAAGGCCCGTTCCGGCCGAAGCATAAGATCCTCGGCGCGGACATTGCGGGCGTGGTCGAAGCAGTCGGCGGCAACGTCACCCGCTTCCATCCGGGCGAAGCGGTGTTCGGCGATCTCTCGACCTCCGGCTGGGGCGCCTTCGCCGAATACGCCACCGCACCCAGCGGTCTCCTCGCCCGGATGCCGGAGGGCCTTTCCTATGTCGACGCGGCGGCGATCCCGCAGGCCGGGTCGCTCGCGCTGCAATCGATACGGAAGCGTGAGATCAAGCCCGGCGACCAGGTGCTGATCAACGGCGCCGGCGGCGGGGTCGGCGCGTTCGCGGTGCAACTGGCAAAGATGCATGGCGCGGAAGTCACCGCCGTCGATCACCCGACGAAGTTCGACTTCATGGTGGATGTCGGCGCCGACCATGTCATCGACTATACGCGCGAGGACTACACCAGCACCGGCGACAGCTACGACCTCATCGTCGACATGGTCGCGACGCGGTCGATGCGAACCTACGCCCACGCGCTCAACCCCGGCGGCGTGATGGTGATCGTCGGCGGATCGATGAGCGCCATCCTCCGCTCGACCATGGCCGGTGTGGTGGCGCGCGGCAAGACGATCGGCCTTCTGATGTGGGAGCCCGAGCCGACCGACTACGAGGAGCTCGGCGCGCTCGTCGTCGCCGGCAAGATCCGCGTTCCCGTCGACACCACCTTCAAGCTCGCCAACACGCCCGAAGCGCTGAGCCAAATCGGCGACGGCAATGTGAAGGGGAAGCTCGTCGTCTCGATGATGGCGGGGGCGGGATGAGGCGCGGCATGCCATAAATCACCGCCGCGCTTTCCCAACCGCGTGGCGGTGGGCGTCGCCGAGGGCGGCGGCGAGGTCGGCCTCGCTGAGCTTGTCGAGACGGGCGGTGGTCCAGCCCTGCTTTCCCCAGGCGTTGGCGACCGCCGCGAATGCCTCGGGCTGCAGCATCACCTTCATCTCCTGTTCGTCGGGCGTGAATTTGAAGTTCGCCGTGGCACCGTCAGCCGCGAGCGTCACATAGATCCGCTGCACCTTGAACGCGGCCCGTTCGAAATGCGGCGCCTCAGTGGTGCCGGGAAGCGCGAGCGCGAGACGGCGAAGATCGTCACTGGTGGCCATGGTGCTCAGTGTTAAACGACATCTGGGCGCGGCCGCTTCAGCCGAGCATGCCGAGCACGGCCGACGGCGAAGACCAGGCCGTTGAGTGTCGTTCGGTTGATGTTCAAAGCTGCCCCCTTGTTGCGGCCCATGACCGGCGAAGTCTGGCCTCTCAGGGCAGCCTAACCGCTCAACTCACGCACGCAAGGGGAGATGCGTCGGCGGGTGCTCTTGCTGAACATGATGCACGCCGGGAAGTGCAGGGCGACGGCGTGGACGCTGCCACTCCGCGTGCACTGCCTATCTTGGGTGCAGGAGGTCACGGTACCAACTCCCGAATTCCCTCGCGCGGTCCATGTAGATCGGCTCAATCTGACCCGCCGCCTGCAATCGCCCAAGTAACGACTTCGCGGCCTTCCGCTTTGCGGCCTCATCACCCAAGTCCATGCCCTGATACCCTCGCTTGATTGCTAGCAGCAAGGCGTTTGGCACTTTCCGTCCTGCGGGTGTGATACAGACGCCGGTGACAACCTTGGGCTCCATGGCCGCAAATGCCTTCGCCTTGTGAGACCTGAGACCATATCGGCTAATTATCAACTGGGCCTCACGTAGCACCCTTTTCCCAGCTGAAGGCCCGCTAATTGTTATGTCATCCACGTAGCACGTCATCACCAAGTCATTCGCCCTCGCAAGCAAGCTAATCTCGTCAAACAATTGTCGAAAGACCCAGTAGGCAATCACCTGACTGGCCCCGCTGCCCGTCGGGAGGTGATGGTGGTACGTTAGGAGGTCCGCCAGCAATCCTGCGACATCACGCCTGCAATGCATTGTCTCATGAAAGAATTTGTAAATAGCAGGCTTACACGTCGACGGATAAAACTTCCGAATGTCGAGCTTAATTATCGGAACAGAAATATCGTGTGAAAAAGCATTGGTAAGATACGATCTCCCGCGTATTCCAGAATGCAAATACTCTGGACAGGCAACCCTTCTGAGCAGCTCTGCAATTCGGCGGTGAAGGCGCTGAAGTAGTTCTTTCGGTTCCTGAACACCTCGACGCTTTCCATTCGTTTCTATTTCGAAAATTCTATAGCCACCGCCACCTGCAGCATCGCGCAGCATTGCTTCGGTCACGACCATGGTCCTAGTCGACAGCCGTCGCGCCAAATCGCGCACTAAATCAATGGCGTAGAGCCAGCATTGGTTCAACGGTAGGTCACGGCGCGGAATTGCTTTCATGGCAGTTCGTCCGCTGCGTCTTCGACGTCTGAACTGACTTGTATCCAGTCGAGCATCTTTGAACTTTATCAGCGGCCCTCATCGACAGACCGCGCTTGTGGCCATCGAATTCTGCGCCTTCTGCGAAAAACATCAGAGATGAAAGCGGAATTCTGAAGAACTTCGCATACCGTTCCAAGACGTCGACGCTAGGCCGTTTGCCATCAGCTTTCTCCAGCTCACACACAAAAGACCGAGAAAGATCAAGTCCGCGCGCGAGTTCAGACTGCGACAGGCGATGATATTGCCTTATAAGTCTCAGAGCACGCGAGTACATAAGTAAGACACCCTCAAAAGCATTATGGGAACTCACTTAGAAGTTTCCAAAGAACCGCCTAAGCACCATTTCCAGCCGCGCTAATAAGCTAACGACCTGAATAGTGATAAGAAGCGTCCTTCTGTTGACTAGGATACGCAACGCAATGTGCAGATGCGACCTCAGCCAACCAGTCTTCCGTCCGACGTTGGGGGGCGAACTCATCGCTTTACTCCTTTCCCACCGAGGAATTACCTCAGTGCCTTTGGGAAAGACGTCCCCGAACGGAATAACTTCTAAGTGTCCCAGCGTGCATCATGCCTTCTGATGCACGCCTAAGTCGTTGACACTCCTGTGTCTCGGATTTGGAGAGCCACCATGGCTCCTAGGGCGACAACCGCCCAATTTGAGGCATCAACCTGCCAACACGAGGTCAGCATGGCTAATTCGTTCGCTAAAGACAACATAAGTTCGCCAGCAGCGAACAGATATATCGGTGAGGCTAACGCCTCCCCCTTCTCCCCGCCTGAGACCCAGGCCGGCCGCCGATCGAGCGGCCGCGCGGCGGCATCGGCTTCTCGGTCCGGCCCACGGTCATTTCGTCGAGCGCATTTTTTCTGACCTTGCCGCTCGGCTGGTCTCTTTCGCTCAGGCCAGTTCGCCGGTTCCCGGCTCACGGCCTTCGCGGGAGCGCCCTGACCGGGCGGCGCGCGCTTGCGTGCTCCGACCTGCGGTCAGGTTGTTGTCCCCCGCTGCTCCGTAAGATCCGCCCTCGCCCGCGAGCGCGTCGGGGCCGACGGTCAGCTCCATATCCTCCAGCCGCTTGATCTCGTCGCGGAGGCGCGCGGCTTCCTCGGGGTCGAGATCGGCCGCGGCGTCGCGCATCTTGCGCTTCAAGCTCGGCAATGGTGGCGCGGGAGATTGTGGCCGACGGGGAGGATGCCGTCCTCTTCCAGGCCGGTGTCGACGCGGGACATGGTCGCGCTCATAGACCGAGGCGAGGATGTCGCCGATATTGCTCTTCACGCTCTCCGGCGTGATGCCGTGCTCGACATTGTAGGCGACCTGCTTCTCGCGGCGGCGGTCGGTCTCGGCGATGGCGCGTTCCATCGAGCCGGTCATGTGGTCGGCATAGAGGATCACCTTGCCGTCGACATTGCGCGCGGCGCGGCCGATGGTCTGGATCAGGCTCGTCTCCGAACGCCAAGAACCCTTCCTTGTCGGCGTCGAGGAT